>NZ_BCBA01000010.1 GCF_001320245.1 Pseudomonas sp. NBRC 111124 | reverse complement strand
GATCTCACAAGCGCTGCAAGGCTCAAGCCAGGAGCTTCGCAGCCATAACTCAATCCCCCCTTGCAATCCTCTGGTGGCGCCCCAATAAAAGCTGTTAGATTTCAGCCGGTTGAAACACCGGCCCCATTGGCCGGCAAAGGAACAACCCAATGATTGCAAAAGAAGCCCGCCAGGCCCTGGCGTTGCAGCGCTTCGCTGAAGCCAACCCGCAACTGCTCGAGGAAATTCGCGAGCTGGATGCGCGTGAGCAGGCCCAGCAAATCGAGTGGGCGTTCGAAGATGCCGCCGATGAGCAGGGGCTTCAGCCCTGGGAGCTGGCGTTGCAGCTGATCGCCGAAAGCCCTGAGCAGCTGCAGGCCATGCGCCTGGAGACTCATCGCGAAGTGGCCGAGGCACTGGGGATGGAGTGGGAGGAGTACTGCCAGTTCAACGAGATCGATCCTGAATAAGCGGTTGCTTTCAAGCTGGCGGTTGTTAGGCACGTTTTTCGGTTGCGTGCGGCCCATTGGGTGGTAGGCGGCCCTCTATATAAAGAGGCTCGGCACTTTACGGTGCGGGCCATGCAAGTTAATCGGCCGGCGAGGTTTCCCGTCGTCCCGGGTGGGGTGACTTCTGGTGCGTGACTCACTAGAATGTTCGCCCTTGATTCTGGAGTCGGGCTATCGCCGGCTAACGTCTGTGCAACGAGGAATATCCATGCAAGTTTCTGTTGAAAACACTTCCGCTCTCGAGCGCCGCATGACCATCGCCGTTCCGGCCGAGCGCGTCGAGAACGAAGTCAACAAGCGTCTGCAGCAGACTGCCAAGCGCGCCAAGGTCGCGGGCTTCCGCCCAGGCAAGGTGCCGATGAGCGTGATCCGTCAGCGTTTTGAAGCCGATGCCCGTCAAGAGGCCTTCGGTGACCTGGTCCAGGCTTCCTTCTACGAAGCCATCGTCGAGCAGAAGCTGAACCCAGCTGGCGCTCCGGCCGTTGAGCCGAAGTCGTTCGAGAAGGGCAAGGATCTGGAATTTGTTGCCATCTTCGAAGTGTTCCCGGAGTTCACCGTTGCCGGTTTCGACTCGATCAACGTCGAGCGCCTGAGCGCTGAAGTGGCCGACGCCGACCTGGACAACATGCTGGAAGTCCTGCGCAAGCAGAACACCCGCTTCGAAGCCGTTGAGCGCGCTGCGCAGAACGACGACCAGGTCAACATCGACTTCGTCGGCAAGGTCGACGGTGAAGTGTTCGCTGGCGGTTCCGCCAAGGGCACCCAGCTGGTACTGGGCTCCGGCCGCATGATCCCTGGCTTCGAAGACGGCCTGGTTGGCGCCAAGGCTGGCGAAGAGCGCGTTGTCAACGTGACCTTCCCAGAGGACTACCAGAACCTGGACCTGGCTGGCAAAGCCGCCGAGTTCACCATCACCGTCAACAGCGTTTCCGCGCCTGTGCTGCCAGAGCTGAACGAAGAATTCTTCGCCCAGTTCGGCATCAAAGAGACGACCCTGGAAGGCTTCCGCACCGAAGTTCGCAAGAACATGGAGCGTGAACTGCGCCAGGCGATCAAGACCAAGGTCAAGAACCAGGTCATGGACGGTCTGCTGGCCGCCAACCCGATCGAAGTGCCAAAGGCTCTGCTGGAGAACGAAGTCAACCGTCTGCGCGTGCAGGCTGTTCAGCAGTTCGGTGGCAACATCAAGCCTGAGCAACTGCCGGCCGAGCTGTTCGAAGAGCAAGCCAAGCGCCGTGTGGTGCTGGGCCTGATCGTCGCCGAAGTGGTCAAGCAGTTCGAACTGAAGCCGGACGAAGGCAAGGTTCGCGAAATGATCGAAGAAATGGCTTCGGCTTACCAAGAGCCTGAGCAGGTCATCTCCTGGTACTACAAGAACGACCAGCAGCTGAACGAAGTTCGTTCGGTTGTGCTGGAAGAACAAGTTGTAGATACTGTTCTGCAGAAAGCGACTGTGACCGACAAGTCGGTCTCGTACGAAGATGCCGTTAAGCCAGCACAGGCTCCTGCCGCCGCTGAGTAACAGGCTTCTCTCGTAGGAAACCCCCACAAGCCAGCCTTCGAGCTGGCTTGTGCGTTATCAAGCCATGACTATTTGGGAGTGAGCGCAGGACATGTCCCGCAATTCTTATATTCAGCAGAGCTCTGACATCCAGGCCGCAGGCGGCCTGGTCCCGATGGTTATCGAGCAGTCCGCCCGTGGCGAACGTGCCTACGACATCTACTCGCGCCTGTTGAAGGAGCGAGTGATTTTCCTGGTTGGCCCGGTAGAGGATTACATGGCCAACCTGGTAGTGGCGCAGCTGCTGTTCCTTGAGGCGGAAAACCCGGACAAGGATATCCATCTGTACATCAACTCCCCAGGCGGTTCGGTGACTGCAGGCATGTCGATCTACGACACCATGCAGTTCATCAAGCCGGATGTCTCGACCATCTGCATCGGCCAGGCCTGCAGCATGGGCGCGTTCCTGTTGGCCGCTGGTGCCAAGGGCAAGCGCCACTGCCTGCCGAACTCGCGCGTGATGATTCACCAGCCACTGGGCGGTTTCCAGGGCCAGGCGACCGATATCGAGATCCACGCCCAGGAAATTCTCAATATCAAGGCGCGCCTGAACGAGCTGCTGGCCTACCACACCGGCCAGGATCTCGAGACCATCAAGCGTGACACCGAACGTGACAACTTCATGAGCGCCTCGCGCGCGGCCGAGTACGGCCTGATCGACTCGGTGTACGACAAGCGGCAACTGGTGTCCTGAACCCAGGTTCCAGAGCAGGTAGGTGCGCAAAGCGCCTACCTGCGGACTTGAAAAAGCCCGCAATTGCCTTCATCTTGTGTTGCAAGCCTACCGGATTGGATCGATCGAATGACTGACACCCGTAACGGCGAGGACAGCGGCAAATTGCTTTATTGCTCCTTCTGCGGCAAAAGCCAGCACGAAGTGCGCAAACTGATTGCCGGGCCCTCGGTATTTATCTGCGACGAGTGCGTCGACCTGTGCAACGACATCATCCGTGAGGAGGTGCAGGAAGCCCAGGCCGAAAGCAGCGCGCACAAATTGCCTTCGCCGAAAGAAATCAGCGGCATCCTGGACCAGTACGTCATTGGTCAGGAGCGCGCCAAGAAGGTCCTGGCCGTAGCGGTGTACAACCACTACAAGCGCCTGAACCAGCGTGACAAGAAGGGCGACGAAGTCGAACTCGGCAAGAGCAACATCCTGCTCATCGGGCCTACTGGCTCGGGCAAGACCCTGCTCGCCGAAACTTTGGCACGCCTGTTGAACGTACCGTTCACCATTGCTGACGCCACCACCCTGACCGAAGCCGGTTATGTGGGTGAGGACGTCGAGAACATCATTCAGAAGCTGCTGCAGAAGTGCGACTACGACGTGGAAAAGGCCCAGATGGGCATTGTCTACATCGACGAGATCGACAAGATCTCGCGCAAGTCGGACAACCCGTCCATCACCCGCGACGTTTCGGGTGAAGGCGTGCAGCAGGCATTGCTGAAGCTGATTGAAGGCACCGTTGCTTCCGTTCCGCCGCAGGGCGGCCGCAAGCACCCGCAACAGGAATTCCTGCAGGTCGACACCCGCAACATCCTGTTCATCTGCGGTGGCGCCTTCTCCGGCCTGGAAAAGGTCATTCAGAACCGCTCCACCAAGGGTGGCATCGGTTTTGGCGCCGAAGTACGCAGCAAGGAAGAGGGCAAGAAGGTCGGCGAATCGCTGCGCGAAGTCGAGCCGGACGATCTGGTCAAGTTTGGCCTGATTCCCGAGTTCGTTGGCCGTTTGCCGGTGCTGGCGACCCTCGACGAGCTGGATGAGGCTGCACTGATGCAGATCCTCACTGAGCCGAAGAACGCCCTGACCAAGCAGTATGCCAGGCTGTTCGAGATGGAAAGCGTGGACCTCGAGTTCCGCACCGACGCCCTCAAGGCCGTCGCGCGCAAGGCCCTGGAGCGCAAGACCGGCGCCCGTGGCCTGCGTTCGATCCTCGAAGGCGTGCTGCTCGACACCATGTACGAGATTCCTTCGCAGAAGGACGTCAGCAAGGTGGTGATCGACGAGAGCGTCATCGAAGGCACCTCGCAGCCGCTGATGATCTACGAAAACAGCGAGCCGCAAGCCAAGGCCGCGCCCGACGCCTGATTGAGGCAAATGCCGGGTGATGGCAGCAAGCAAGGAAGGGGCCCTACGGGCCCCTTTCTGCTTTTCCTATGCAAGCGCTTGTAATTTCCCAACCGTGCCCCCACATTAGGTCCAAGCATCATTTCCACCGGTTTCCGGCCATAAGGCCGTTGTAGAGGCGAAATCATGAAGACCACCCTCGACTTGCCTCTTTTGCCATTGCGCGATGTCGTCGTCTATCCGCACATGGTCATCCCACTGTTCGTGGGGCGTGAGAAGTCTATCGAAGCCCTTGAGGCCGCGATGACGGGCGAGAAGCAGATCCTGCTGCTGGCCCAGAAAAACCCGGCCGATGACGATCCGGGCGAAGACGCCCTGTATCGGGTCGGTACCGTCGCTACCGTACTGCAACTGCTGAAGCTGCCCGATGGCACTGTCAAGGTGCTGGTCGAGGGCGAGCAGCGCGGTGCGGTCGAGCGTTTCACCGAAGTAGAAGGGCACATTCGTGCCGAAGTTTCCCTGATCGACGAAACCGACGCCGCCGAGCGTGAGTCGGAAGTCTTCGTGCGCACGCTGCTGTCGCAATTCGAGCAGTACGTGCAGCTGGGCAAGAAAGTCCCGGCCGAAGTGCTGTCGTCGCTGAACAGCATCGAAGAGCCCGGTCGCCTGGTCGATACCATGGCCGCGCACATGGCGCTGAAGATCGAGCAGAAGCAGGAAATCCTCGAGATCGTCGACCTGTCGACCCGGGTCGAGCACGTGCTGGCGCTGCTGGATGCCGAAATCGACCTGCTGCAGGTCGAGAAGCGCATCCGCGGTCGGGTCAAGAAACAGATGGAGCGCAGCCAGCGCGAGTACTACCTGAATGAGCAGATGAAGGCCATTCAGAAGGAGCTCGGCGATGGTGACGAAGGCCACAACGAAGTCGAGGAGCTGAAAAAGCGCATCGAAGGCGCTGGCCTGCCGAAAGACGCCCTGGCCAAGGCTCAGGCCGAGCTGAACAAGCTCAAGCAGATGTCGCCGATGTCCGCCGAGGCTACCGTGGTGCGGTCCTACCTCGACTGGCTCGTGCAGGTGCCGTGGAAGGCCCAGAGCAAGGTGCGCCTGGACCTGGCCAAGGCCGAGGAGATCCTCGACGCCGACCACTATGGCCTGGAAGAAGTCAAAGAGCGGATTCTCGAGTACCTCGCCGTGCAGAAGCGGGTGAAGAAGATCCGTGGCCCGGTTCTGTGCCTGGTTGGCCCGCCTGGCGTCGGCAAGACCTCGCTGGCCGAGTCGATTGCTGCCGCGACCAACCGCAAGTTCGTGCGCATGGCCCTGGGCGGCGTGCGTGACGAGGCCGAGATTCGTGGTCACCGTCGTACCTACATCGGTTCGATGCCTGGCCGCCTGATCCAGAAGATGACCAAGGTGGGTGTACGCAACCCGCTGTTCCTGCTCGACGAGATCGACAAGATGGGCAGCGACATGCGTGGCGACCCGGCCTCGGCGCTGCTGGAAGTGCTCGACCCCGAGCAGAACCACAATTTCAACGACCACTACCTGGAAGTCGATTACGACCTCTCGGACGTGATGTTCCTGTGCACCTCGAACTCGATGAACATTCCGCCGGCGCTGCTCGACCGTATGGAAGTCATCCGCCTGCCGGGCTATACCGAGGACGAGAAGATCAACATCGCGGTCAAGTACCTGACGCCCAAGCAGGTCAAGGCCAACGGTTTGAAAGCCGAAGAGCTGGACATCGACGTTTCGGCGATTCGCGACATCATCCGGTACTACACCCGCGAAGCCGGTGTGCGTGGCTTGGAGCGCCAGATCGCCAAGGTCTGCCGCAAGGTGGTCAAGGAACATACCGGGCAGAAACAGGTCAAGGTCAAGGTCACCAGCGAGCAGCTCGAGCATCTGCTCGGCGTGCGCAAGTTCCGCTACGGCCTGGCTGAGCAGCAGGATCAGATCGGCCAGGTCACCGGCCTGGCCTGGACCCAGGTGGGCGGCGAACTGCTGACCATCGAGTCGGTGGTCATCCCCGGCAAGGGCCAGCTGATCAAGACCGGCTCGCTGGGTGATGTCATGGTCGAATCGATCACTGCCGCGCAAACCGTGGTCCGCAGCCGCGCCCGCAGCTTGGGGATTGCCGCCGACTTCCACGAGAAGCATGACGTGCATATCCACATGCCCGAAGGCGCCACGCCGAAAGACGGCCCGAGTGCTGGTATCGGCATGTGCACCGCGCTGGTGTCGGCGCTGACGCAGATTCCGGTGCGTGCCGACGTGGCCATGACCGGTGAAATCACCCTGCGTGGGCAGGTATTGGCCATCGGCGGTTTGAAGGAAAAACTGCTGGCGGCACACCGTGGCGGGATCAAGACGGTGATCATTCCCGAGGAGAATGTTCGCGATCTGAAGGAAATTCCTGAGAACATCAAACAGGATCTGCAGATCAAACCGGTCAAATGGATTGACGAAGTCCTGCAAATTGCGCTGCAATACGCCCCGGAGCCCTTGCCAGATGTGGCTCCGGAGATTGTCGCTAAAGATGACAAACGCGACGGCGATGCTAAGGAAAGAATCAGCACGCATTAGTAGTTTTTGGCTGGGGGGCTTTCCTTGACAGTTTTTTCGGGGCCTTGCTATAAAGCGGCACGCTATTGTCAACAGGCCACCCAGCGCACGTTTCATAAGCTTTTCATTACATACTTAGAAACATACTCAATAGAGAAATAAGGGGACTTAGAGTGAACAAGTCGGAACTGATTGACGCTATCGCTGTATCGGCTGACATTTCCAAGGCTGCCGCCGGCAAAGCTCTGGACGCCGTGATCGACTCCGTAACTGGCGCCCTGAAACAAGGCGACGACGTCGTTCTGGTTGGCTTCGGTACCTTCTCGGTCAAAGAGCGCGCAGAGCGCACCGGCCGCAACCCGCAAACCGGCAAGGCGATCAAGATCGCTGCTGCCAAGGTTCCAGGTTTCAAGGCTGGCAAAGGCCTGAAAGACGCCGTCAACTAAGTCGTCTCTTTCAGCCGGACCCGGCCTGGCCAGGTCCGAGCACGCTGACGGCGGGCCGCAAACGTTCCCGCCTGACACGTTTGCTAAGAAAAGGCGCATCCTCGGATGCGCCTTTCTTTTATCAGGATTCTACCCACGCTCCGCGGTTGTCGACGCAGTGGTACAGCCGTTTCTGGGGGACGCATGCTGCAAAATATCAGGGACAATTCACAAGGTTGGATTGCCAAGACCATCATCGGCCTTATCGTCGTGTTGATGGCGTTGACCGGTTTTGAAGCCATCTTCAAGGCCGCCACTCACAGCCAGGACGCGGCTAAGGTAAACGGCGACACCATCAGCCTGAATGAGCTGAGCCAGGCCGCCGACATGCAGCGCCGCCAGCTGATGCAACAGTTGGGCAAGGATTTTGACCCAGCGGTGCTGGATGATAAGCGCCTGCGCGACGCCGCGCTCAAAGGTCTGATCGATCGCAAGCTGCTGCTGCAGGGTGCCAAAGATGCCAAGTTCGCCTTCTCTGAAGCTGCGCTGGACCAGGTGATTTTGCAGACGCCGGAATTTCAGGTCGATGGCAAGTTCAGTGCCGATCGTTTCGATCAGGTTATCCGCCAGCTGGGTTATGGCCGCATGCAGTTCCGTGACATGCTCGCGGAAGAGATGCTGATCGGTCAGCTGCGTACCGGTATTGCCGGCAGCAGCTTCGTCACCGACCAGCAGGTTGACGCCTTTGCCCGCCTGGAAAACCAGACGCGCGATTTCGCTACCCTGACCTTCAAGGCCGACCCGGCCGCGGTCAAGGTCAGCGATGACGAGGTCAAGGCGCATTACGACCAGCACGCCAAGGAGTTCATGACTCCGGACCAGGTGGTCATCGACTACATCGAGCTGAAGAAGTCGGCGTTCTTTGATCAGGTCAAGGTCACCGACGACGAGCTCAAGGCCCAGTACGAGAAGGAAATCGCCAACCTCGCCGAGCAGCGCCATGCCGCGCATATCCTCATCGAGGTCAACGACAAGGTTACCGACGCCCAGGCCAAGGCCAAGGCTGAAGAGGTCGAGCAGCGCCTGGCCAAGGGTGAAGACTTCGCCAAGCTGGCCAAGGAGTTCTCCCAGGACCCAGGTTCGGCCAGCAATGGCGGTGACCTCGGCTTCGCCGGCCCGGGCGTGTATGACCCGGCCTTCGAAGACGCCCTGTACAAGCTCAACGACGGCCAGGTATCGGCCCCGGTGCGCACCGAGTTCGGTTATCACCTGATCAAGCTGCTGGGCAAGCAGGCGCCGGAAGTGCCGAGCTTCGCCAGCCTGAAGGACAAGCTGACCCGGGATCTGAAAACCCCACTGGTCGAGCAGCGCTACGTCGATGCCAGCAAGCAGCTGCAGGATGCTGCCTACGAGGCCTCCGACCTGGCCCAGCCAGCTCAGGACCTGAACCTCAAGGTGCAGACCTCCGCACCGTTCGGCCGTGAAGGCGGCGAGGGCATCACTGCCAACCGTGGCGTGATCCAGGCTGCGTTCTCCGAAGAGGTGATGGATGAAGGTGCCAACAGCACTGCCATCGAGCTCGACCCGGAAACCACCGTCGTACTGCGGGTCAAGGAGCACCGCAAGCCGGAGCAACTGCCGCTGGAAGCCGTGGCCAAGCACATCAGCGAACACCTGGCCAAGGAGAAGGCGACCGCCGAACTCAAGACCAAGGCGGACAAGCTGATCGCCGGCCTGCGTGACGGTTCCATTGCCGCTGCTGGTGCTCACGATGGTCAGGCGTGGAAGGCTCACGAAGCCGTCACCCGCGGTCAGGACGGTATCGACCCGGCCGAGCTGCAGGCGCTGTTCCGCCTGGCCAAGCCCCAAGCCAAGGACAAGCCGGTCTACGGCAGTGTGGTCCTGGCCGACGGCAGCCTGGTCGTGTTGCAGCTCAAGGGCGTCAATGAAGGTGCAGCCGCCAGCGACGACGAGAAGCAGCAGATCCGCCGCTACCTCGCCTCGCGTGCTGGCCAGCAGGACTTCGCGGCCTACCGCAAGCAGCTAGAAGGCACTGCCGACATCACCCGCTACTGAGTGATGGATGCATGATGAAACAGGCCGCTCGATGCGGCCTGTTTCTTATCTGCTGCCTGTACCGGCCTCTTCGCGGGTACAGGCAACACAAGGCCTAGGTCCTAGCGTTTCTTCCCCTCATAGTTGTCCAGCGTATCCCGCGCAATCTCCCGGCCCAGTGCGATCAGTTCCGGTGCCTTGTAGAACTCGAAAAACCGGCACACCCGCTTGGGCACGTTGATCAGCACATCCGGCGGGTACCCGGCAATCTTGTACTGCGCCAGCGAGGTCTGCATCACCTCGAAGCTCTGGTTGATCAGGTCGAGCAGTGAGGCCGGCCCGACGTTGTCGATGATGAACGAACCCGTTGCCGACTTCGGCGCGCCTTCACGCTCGGGTGCTGCAGCGGGTTGCTGGGCTTCGGGGTCGGCCGTGTCGGCCAGCCACGGATTAGGCGGTGCCAGCCCTTCGGCGACGATCTCCTGCTCGATGCGCATCAGCTCTTCGGCAGGCTTGCGCCGAAATGGCAGGTGCGAGCCGAGTGAGCTGAGCAGGGCATCGAAACGCATCTTGAAGGCTGCCGGCCGGTCGATCACCGGCAGTTGATACTGCTTCTGGTTGGTGGCGTTGAGGTTGACCGCGATGATGAGGTCGCAGTGGCTGGACACCACGGGTACGATCGGCAGCGGGTTGAGGATGCCACCGTCGACCAGCATGCGGTTGCCCTGCATCACTGGCGTGAACAGGCTCGGAATCGCCGCCGAAGCACGCATGGCCTGATGCAGGCAGCCTTCCTGGAACCAGATTTCCTGCTGGTTGGTAAGGTCGGTCGCCACCGCCGTGTAGGGGATGCGCAACTGCTCGATATTCATGTCGCCGACGATCTTGCGGATCTGCCCGAACACCTTGTCGCCGCGGATGGCGCCCAGGCGGAAGCTGACATCGACCAGGCGCAGCACGTCCAGGTAGTCCAGGCTTTCGATCCAGTTGCGGTACTCGTCGAGTTTACCGGCCGCGTAGATACCGCCAATCACCGCACCCATGGAGCAGCCGGCGATGCAGGCGATGTCGTAGCCGCGCCGTTCGATTTCCTCGATCACGCCGATATGGGCATAGCCACGAGCGCCTCCCGATCCCAACACCAATGCCACGCGTTTGCCCATGAGCTTTCCTCGGCTTTTGCCACCATGGTCCTACAATGCACCGAGCGTTGCCTGTGCTTCAATAAACACTCTAGGCAAAGCATGTCAGGGCGGCACTTTTCATCCGCCCGGGCGTCGAACAGCCACTCTATTTCAACCGTTGAGGTAACACCGATGAAAGCCTGGATCTGCCTTCCACTGATTGCCCTGGCGCTGGCGGGATGCGCGGGCAAGACGGCCTATCGCGAAAGCTGCGCGACTCAGCTCGATGCCGCCTGGAAGGAGCTTGACCTGGCCAAGGCCGAAGGCTTTGCCGGTGCCGTGAGTTATTCCAAAGCGTTGTCGCTGCTGACCGGTGCCAAGACCCAGCAGCAGTTCGAAGGGTATGAAAGCTGCACCCACAAAGCCGAAAAGGCCCGCTTCTACATTCGTGAGTCGCGCGCCGGGCGCTGACAGAGGAGCGTCACATGTCCGCCATGCTCGATCATGTCGTTGCCCAGCTACTGGCCTTGCAGGTGCGCCTGCTGGCCTGTCGCGAGCGCCTGGCCGCCGATACCGACAGCGAGGCCCTGCACGACCTGCGCACCACAGTGCGGCGCTTGCGTAGCCTGTTGAGGCCATTGCGCGGGCTGCCGGGGGTTGAGCAGCTGGAGGAGGCTGCCCGATCCTTGGGCACATTGACCACGCCGTTGCGTGATCGTGAGGTGCTGGCCGCTGAGCTCAACGGGCGCGGTCATGCCCAGGCCGGGCAGCGGCGCCTGGAAGGGCGGAGCAGAACCTTTGCCAGCGTTGCAGCCAGCCCGCAGTTGACCCGGGTGCTGGCGATTGTCGATGCGTTCCCGTTGTTTCTGCGTGCGGCGGATCGCGAGGGGCTGACCCGGTCGCTGGGCAGGCGCATCGACAGGCGCCTGGTCAAGCAGTGGCACAAGCTGCGCAAGGCGCTGCAGGACCCAGCCCATGATCGCCATCGCTTGCGCCTGCTGATCAAGCGGGCGCGTTACGGTGACGAGGCCTATCCGCAGCTCGATCATGCCGGTAAGAAGCTGCAGCGCCTGCTGAAAAAGGCCCAGGGTGATCTGGGTGATTGGCATGACCGTTTGCAGTGGCTGCTGCAGGCCAAGGACCACCCCGACCTGGCGCCTTGCAAGGTCGACTGGGAGCAGGAGTTGCACGAGGCTGAGCGCAAGTCCGATATCACGCTGGACGCGCTCCAGGCAGCGCTCAAGCGGCGTCAGCCCGGCAAATGACCGATATGCGGGCTGATTGGTCGAGGTTTGCTGGCTAGTATGGGCGGACCTTTCGCTGTAGGCAGGAGCCGGCCGATGAATTTCAACCAATTGCTCGATGCTGTGGGGGAAAACCCCGACGCGGTCAGCGTTCCGCCCAGCTGGGCCCAGGGGCGCGCCGTGTTCGGTGGCCTGATGGCGGCCATGGTTCATGAAAGCATGCGCCTGAAGCTCACCGATGATCGCCCGGTGCGCTCGCTGGCGATCAGCTTCGTCAGCCCGGCGGCAGCCGATGTACCCATTCGTTTCGAGGTCGAGGTGCTGCGCGAGGGCAAAGCGGTCAGCACGTTGCTGGGCCGGGCCATTCAGGATGGCCAGGTGGTGACGCTGGTGCAGGGTAATTTCGGAGCGGGTCGGCCATCAGTGGTCGATGTTGCGCCAGCACCCGCGGTCGAGATGAAGCCACTCGAGCAATCGGCGCCGGAATTGCCTTACATCAAAGGTGTCACCCCGGAGTTCATGCGCCATGTCGCCCTGCGCTGGGCAGTGGGTGGTTTGCCGTTCAGCGGCAACCCGTCGCGCCATATGGGCGGGTGGGTGCGCTTGCGCGATGTGGCCGAAGAGCAGGTCAACGAGGCGCACTTGCTGGCGCTGGTGGATGCCTGGCCACCGAGCCTGCTGCCGTTCCTCAAGCAACCGGCGGCGGGCAGTACACTGACCTGGACCATCGAATTCATCCAGCCGACGGCGAAACTGTCGACGCTGGACTGGTGCCGTTACCGTGTCGAGACCGAGCATGCCCGTGATGGTTACGGGCATGCAGCCGCTGCGCTGTGGACAGCTGAAGGCGAGCTGCTGGCCTTGAGCCGGCAGACGGTAACAGTGTTCGCCTGACCTTCAGCGCCGGTGCTTGTGCCGTTCGCGCCAGGCCTTCCACCAGGCACCGCTGAGCACAAAGCGGGGGAAGGTGACGAACTGCTCGGTCAGCAGCCGCTGCACGGCGTCCTTACGGTTGGCGAACGGTTCGGGCCGCTCGGCTTCCAGGCGATGCCCGTGGCGCTGCAGGCCCAAGCCTGCGATCAGGGAGATGACGCCGACGGCGATCTGGGCCAGGTCGAGGGCGAACAGGCCTGACAGCACCAGCAGGGTGCCGAGGACGAACAGCGGCACGGCGATCAGGTGCAGCACCAGGTTAGTCGGGTGCCGGTGGTTGTGGTGGTAGCCACGCCATTGCCAGGCGTGCAGGTTGGGCAGTCGTTTGCTCATGGGCGGCTCCTCGCGCTGTTTGTCGCAAGCATGCCCAAAGCTTAGTGCGGCCCCGAGGTCGGGGCCAATCGAGGCTGGCTATGGCAACTATAGCTTGAGCTGGCCAATGGCCTTGCTCAGCTCGCCGGCCAGGGTCGCCAGCTGGCCGCTGGTGGTGGCCGAGCCAACGGTCTGCTGGACGGTCTGCTCGGTGACATCGCGGATGCTCACCACCGCCCGGTTCATTTCTTCAGCTACCTGGCTCTGCTGCTCGGCGGCGACGGCAATCTGCGTATTGCTCTCGCGCATCTGCGCGACCGCGCCCGTAATCTCGGCCAGTGCTGCGCCGGCCTCCTGAGCCTGCCGGACACAGTCGTCAGCTTTGTACGAGCTCTCCTGCATGAACTCCACGGCATCGCGCGTGCCGGCTTGCAGGTCGGCGACCATGTGCGTGATTTCATCGGTGGACGTCTGCACGCGCTTGGCCAGGTTGCGCACCTCGTCGGCGACCACGGCAAAACCACGGCCCAGGTCACCTGCGCGGGCGGCTTCGATGGCAGCGTTGAGTGCCAGCAGGTTGGTCTGCTCGGCAATGCTGTGAATGACCCCGACCACGCTGTTGATCTTCTGGCTGTCGTCGGCGAGCTGGCGAATCATTTCGGCGGTCTGCTGTACGCCGCTGGACAGCGAAGAGATCGAGTCCTGCACCCGGCTGACCACCTCCTTGCCGCTGCCAGCGAGGGTGTCGGCGGTTTGCGACAAGTCACGGGTAGCGCCGGCATGCTGGGCAATATGGTGCACGGTGGCCGACATCTCGTTGATTGCCGTGGCGGCCTGGTCGGTCTCGCTCTGCTGGCCGAGCATGCCATGGCGCACCTCGTTCATGCTTGCAGCCAGGCGCGCGGCACCGGAGTCCAGTTGCGCTGCCGTATGGGCGACAGTACCGACAACCCGATGGTAGGTGGCCTGCATGGCGTTGAAGGCACCGGCCATCTGGCCGACTTCGTCGCCGCAGGCCAGCGGGACGCGGGCCGACAGGTCGCCGGTCTTCTCCACGTGCAGCATCACATCCTTGAGGGTATTGAGCTGGCTCAGCAGGAAGCGGATCAGCAGTTGCGAGGCACCGAGCATCGCCAGCATCAGGATCAGTACACAGAATGCGTAGTTGCTGAAGCGATCGAGGAACACTTGACGCAGGCTTGGCGCTGCCGCCAGCACGGCCAGTTGCTGGTCGCCATGGCGCAGTACCTGGGCACCGCGCAAGGGGTTGTCGCCGAGGATCCAGGCCGCCGACAAGGGGACCCAGCCTTGCCCGTTGGCCAGGG
The DNA here is from genome assembly GCF_001320245.1 of Pseudomonas sp. NBRC 111124. Lineage (GTDB taxonomy): Bacteria > Pseudomonadota > Gammaproteobacteria > Pseudomonadales > Pseudomonadaceae > Aquipseudomonas. The sequence continues at coordinate 22,741 of NZ_BCBA01000010.1, read as the reverse complement.
CTTCGAGGTTTTCACCTGCGTAGGTCGGGGTCTGGCCGGGCTGCCAGGTGATCAGGTTGGCCTGGTGGGGCAGGGGCTGCCCGGCGGGCCAGGCGGCCAGCAGTTCGGCCTGGGCTTGCGCCTGGGCCTGCGCGGCATCGACGCGGGCGCGTTGCTCCAGGTGCACCGCATAGAGCACCAGCAGCAAAGTCGTGACAAAGGCCACCGCGTTGACGGCCCAGAATTTGTACTTCAGGGAAATATTGCTAATCCAGGCACCCATGGGTAGGTCTTCTCTGAGTTGAGCGGAAACATTATTGGCAAGGTGCCATCATTGTGCCCGCACACTCGAGAAACGCTCATGACATGCGTCAAGGAAGCTTGAAAAAGGCCTTGGCCGTAGCACAGGTGTGCTGGGCGCAGTGCTCGATACTCTCGTTGCGATGCAGTGCCACTTCGCGCAACACCTCGGTCAGGAATGCCGGTTCGTTACGGCCGTTTTTCGGCTTCGGTCGCAGGCTGCGAGGCAGCAGGTACGGCGCGTCGCTCTCCAGCATCAGCCGGCCTTCGGCGATGTTGCCCACCAGCGGATGCAGATGGGTGCCGCGGCGCTCGTCGCAGATCCAGCCGGTGATGCCGATGTGCAAGTCCATGTCCAGGTAGGCGAACAGGGCTTGGCGCTCACCGGTGAAGCAATGCACTACGGCGGCCGGCAGGTGGTCGCGGTAATCCTTGAGGATGGCCAGCAGGCGTTCGCTGGCATCGCGCTCGTGCAGGAATACTGGCAAGCGCAGTTCGGCCGCCAGTGCCAGCTGGGCTTCCAGGGCTTTTTCCTGCAGTGGGCGAGGGGAGAAGTCGCGGTTGAAATCCAGCCCGCATTCCCCTACGGCGCGCACCCGTGATTCAGCCAGCAGCTGGCGCAGTTGCCGCTCGCTGCTGCCATCCCATGACTTGGCATCGTGTGGGTGTACGCCGGCCGTGGCGAACAGGTGCTGGCCGTCGCCATCGAGCTGCTGGCACAGCTCCAGCGCCTGTTCGCTGACCTCCAGGCTGGTGCCGGTCAGGACCATCTGTAGCACGCCGGCCTCGATGGCGCGCTCGACGATGGCGGCCTGCTGGTCGTGGAAACTGCTGTTGGTCAGGTTGACGCCGATATCGATCAGTTGCATGGTGCTACCTCGTGCCGCGGGGCGGCCAGCATAGCAAAAAGCGTGATATTCGGAAAAAACCAAGAACTTCAGGCGCTTGCCGTGGTCTTTTGCCGTCATTTATCAAGATCGCGCGTCTCACCATGGCTGCCGCCCACCGACCACGGACCCGATTTCGCATGCTGCGATACCTGCTGACCCTGCTGCTGATGTTCGGGCTGACCACGGTTGCCCCGGCCTACGCACGCCTGCCGGGGCCGCAGCAGCACGTACCGGCTAATACGCCCCGCGACTTGCAGCAGATCCGCAGCAGCAAGGTGCTGCGAGTGCTGGTCAACCAGAGCCGCAACAGCTCTGGCGAGATCAAGGGCGAGCCGGTGGGGATCGAGTACTACCGCCTGCGCGGGCTCGAGCATTACCTCAATGCCCGCGCCGGCGATGGCCAGCAGATTCGCCTGAAGATCATCCCGCGGGCCAAGGAGCAACTGCTGGGAGCCCTGCAGCGCGGTGAGGGCGACCTGGCCGCACCGGGCGAGTTGCTCGACCCGGCGGTGACGGGCGGGGTCAACAGCAGTGCACCGGTACTTGACCAGGTGCCGCTGCTGCTGGTGGGGCGCAAGGGCGAGCGCAGCTACACCCGCGCCGAGCAGCTGTCCGGGCGCACGGTGGCATTGACCAGTGCCAGCGCGGCAGGGGCGGTGATTCAGCAGATCAACCAGCAACTGGCGCTGCGCAAGCGGGCTCCGATCAAGATTGAATGGGTTGATTCGACCCTGGCGGTGGAAGATGTGCTGGAGATGGTCCAGGCCGGCATCTATCCATTGACCATGGTGGAGCGCCCGATCGCCAAACGCTGGGCCAGGGTCATGCCGAACCTGCGCCTGGACACCCGGGTGCAGCTGGGGCAGGCGCAGGCCATGCGTTGGTATGTTCGGCGCGATGCGACGATGTTGCTGGCCACGGTGGACCGCTTTCTTCAGGGGTACCATGCACCGGAAAACCAGGATGCCGCCTTCGAGCGCATCTACCGGCGCCAGTACCGCGTGCACAACCCCTTGGCGCGCAAGGACCGTCAACGCCTGAATGCCCTGCGCCCGGTGTTGCAGAAGCACGGCGAGGCGCAGCAGATCGACTGGCTGAACCTGGCGGCGCTGGCCTTCAAGGAATCGACCCTCAACCCTTCAGCGCGCGGTAGCGGCGGGGCACACGGGCTGATGCAGATCACCCCGTCGGCTGCGCAACGGGTGGGGGTCAGCGACACCGGTTCGGTCGATGGCAATGTCCAGGCCAGTGCACGCTACCTGGCGCTGATCCGCCGCAAGTTCTTCGCCAGCCCGCAAATCAACGAGCGCGAGCGCATGGCGTTCGTGCTGGCGGCCTACAACCTTGGCCCGGAGCGGGTTCAGGCCATGCGCGCCGAGGCTCGCAAGCGTGGCCTCAATGGCAACCAATGGTTCTTCCAGACCGAGCGCATCGCCATGGAGCAGGTTGGCATGGCGCCGGTCAACTTCGTCAACAGCGTCAACAAGTACTTCCTGGCATTCAATCGCGAACGCACGGCATTGGAGCGCGTGGTCACTCGCTGACAAGGCACAAGCCAAACGCATTTCAGCTTGGGGCTTGCAGCTTGCGGCTTGTCGCTCTAGCATACCGCCTGCGCCGATTTAAACAGCTACTTGCGGGGCGCAGGACTGGCCCCCTCTCCGGGTTATCCGAAATACCGCTAAAGCGCTGGTTCGGTGACGCCTCCCACCGCTGCCCAGCGGGATTCGCGAGGCGGAGAGAAACTCCATGAGTTGTCCACGTACCAGTGTCTGTTTGAGCCCATTGCCTGTCAGCCAGGCTTCTCGCACACCGCGCATCCTGCTCGGTGGCCAGCATCAGCCCACGCTCCTGCGTCATCTTGAAGGTTTGTCGCGCCGCAAAGGCCAGGCTCGAGCCTTTCTCATCCAGTTCGCCGACGATGCCTGCCGCCTGGATCAGTTCGGCAACGACCGCTTCGACCTGGCGGTGATTCAGGCGCCAGCCCGTGAAGACGCAGCCGAAGTCATCGGCCAGCTTACCCGCATCGCGCGTCAGGGCCTGATTACCCGACGCTGAGGAGCGCGCCGTTGAGCACCAACATCATCACCACGGAAGGTCACGAGGCCCTTAAAAAGGAACTGGATCATCTGTGGCGGGTGTATCGCCCGGAAATTACCCAGAAAGTGACCTGGGCGGCTTCGCTGGGCGATCGCAGTGAGAATGCCGACTACCAGTACAACAAGAAGCTGCTGCGCGAGATCGACCGCCGGGTGCGCTATCTGCGCAAGCGCCTCGAAGACGTAAAGGTGGTCGCCTATTCGCCGCAGCAGGAAGGCAAGGTGTTCTTCGGCGCCTGGGTCGAGATCGAGAACGACGACGGTGAGACCCTGAAGTTTCGCATTGTCGGGTATGACGAGATCTATGGCCGCAACGACTATATCTCGATCGACTCACCGATGGCCCGGGCCCTGCTCAAGAAAGAAGAGGGCGATGAAGTGGTGGTGAATACGCCGACCGGTCAAGCGACCTGGTATGTGAAAAGCATCCACTACGGGCAATGAATTTTAATCGCCCGTACCGGCCCCGCGAAAAGGCCGGTACAGGCGCTATCAGCTTTCCCGTAGAACCGCTAGCGGGCTGGCATTCAACGCTCGCCGCGTTCCCACTACACCTGCCCCGCCCACCAGTAGCGCCCCGACCACTGGCAACACCAGCAACCACGGATGCGGGCTCCACTGCAAGGCAAACGCATAGCGATACAGCACCCAGGTAATCAGCTCGCACCCCAGCGCCGCCAAGGCCCCGCTGGCAGCCCCCAGTAAGCCGAACTCGATGCGCCGGGCCTTGACCAGCAATGGCCGCGCTGCCCCCAGCGCGCGTAGCAAGGCGCCTTGGCGAATCCGCTCGTCCAGCGTCGCCTGCAACCCGGCGAACAACACGGCAAGCCCCGCCGCCAGCACGAACAGCAACACATACTCGACCGCCAGCGTAACCTGGGCGAGGATGCTACGCAGCTGGCCGAGCAAGGCGTCGACCTGCAGGATGGTGACCGCCGGGAACGCCCGCGACAGTGCAACCACGTCCAGGTCATGGCCTGGCGCCAAGTAGAAGCTGGTCAGGTAGGTGGTGGGCAAACCCTGCAGGGTGCCCGGCTGGAAGATCATGTAGAAGTTCGGCTGGAAGCTGTCCCAATGCACGCTGCGCAGGCTGCTGACGCGCGCCTGGCGTTGCTCGCCGCCGATGTCGAAGGTCAGCAGGTCACCCAACTGCAACTTGAGGCTGGCAGCCAGCTCCGCTTCGACAGACACACCGGGGATTTCGTCGCCAGCCGGCAGCGCCTGCCACCAGTTGCCCGCACTCAGCGTATTGCCCTCAGGCAAGTCGGCAGCCCAGGTCAGGCTGAGGTCGCGTTGTACCGCTCGCTCGCCAGCGGAGTCCTTGCTGACGATCTGCTGCACCGGTTGATCGTTGATCTGGGTCAGCCGGCCGGGCGTCACCGGGTACAGCGGTGCCGAGCTGGCATTCACCTCGTGCAGGCGCTGGGCGAACGGTTCGCGCTCAGTGGGCAGGATATTCAGGGCAAAGTGGTTGGGTGCATCCTTGGGCAGTTGTGCCTGCCAGGTGTCGAGCAACTCTGCCCGCAGCAGCGCGACCAGGGCCATGGCCAGCAAGATCAGGCCAAAGGCCAAGGCTTGCCCGGCAGCTGCCATGGGGTGGCGCAGCAACTGGCCAAGCCCCAGGCGCCAGGTCAGCGGCGCACCGGCGAGCGCCTTGCGCAGGCTTTGCAGGCCGAGCAACAGTAGCCCGCCCAGCAACAGCGCGGCGATCAAGCCGCCGCCCAGTAGGGCGAAGGTCAGCAGCAGGTCAAGGCTCAGGCGCCACATGATCAGGCCCAGGGCGAGCAGGGCAGCGCCGTATACCAGCCAACTGCTCGGCGGTACTGGCATCAAGTCGCGGCGCAGCACCCGCAGCGGTGGCACCTGGCCCAGTGCGGCAAGCGGTGGCAGGGCGAAACCGGCCAGGGCCACCAAGCCAGTGGCGATGCCGGCCAGCGCCGGCGTGACGCCGCCCGGCGGTACTTCGCTTGGCAGTAAACCGTGCAGCAGGTTGAACAGGCCAAGTTGCGCCAGCCAGCCAAGCAGGGCGCCGGCCAGCGCAGCCACCAGGCCAAGCATTGCCAGTTGCAGGCAATAAAGGCCCAGTGCCTGGTGTCGCGACAGCCCCAGGCAGCGCAGCAAGGCGCTGGCATCCAGCCGGCGTGCAGCGTAGCGGCTGGCCGACAGGGCCACGGCCACGCCGGCCAGCAGCACTGCGACCAGGCTGGCCATGTTCAGGTAGCGCTCGGCCTTGCCCAGGGCGCCGCCGATCTGCCGGTTGCCATCGCGGGTGTCGAGCAGGCGCTGGCTGGCGGCAAGGTTGTTTTCCACGGCTTGGCGATACTGCACGAGGGCCTCGGCATCGCCGCGCCACAGGTCGCGGTAGGAAACCCGGCTGCCAGGCTGGATGACGCCGGTAGCCTGTAGGTCAGCCAGGTTCATCATCACCCGGGGCGTCAGGCTGTAGAAGTTGTTGGCACGGTCCGGCTCGTAGGTCAGCACACGGCTCATGCGCAGGGTTTTCATGCCGACGTCGATGCTGTCGCCGACTTTCAGGCCCAGGGCTGCAAGCAAGCGTGGCTCGACCCAGGCTTCCCCGGGCGCCGGGCCGCCTCCAGGGGCTTCTTTGGCATAAGGCGCGGCGGCACTGCGCACTTGGCCGCGCAACGGGTAGGCAGCATCGACCGCCTTGATGCTCGACAGCTGGATGCCGGCATCGCCGCCCACCACGCTGGTGAATTCCACGGCCTTGGCATGCCGCAGCCCCAGGGCCTGACCGGCGCTGAGCTGCTCGTCGCGGGCCGGTGCGCTGCCTTGCAACACCAGGTCGGCGCCGAGGAATTCACTGGCACGCAGCTGCATCGCCCCATTCAGGCGAGCGCCGAAATAACCGATCGCAGTACTGGCGGCGACCGCCACCAGCAGGGCAAAGAACAGCACGCGCACTTCGCTGGCACGCAGGTCGCGCAGCAGCTGACGCAAGGCCAGGCCCCACAGGCGGGACAGCGGCATGTGCTTCATCAGGCCTCCACCGGCGCCACCAGGCGGCCCGCGTCCAGGCGGATCTGGCGCCGGCAGCGGCGGGCCAGGCGCTCGTCATGGGTGACCAGCACCAGGGTGGTGCCGCGTTCCTTGTTCAGCTCGAACAGCAGGTTGCAGATGCGCTCGCCCGTGTGGCTGTCAAGGTTGCCGGTGGGTTCGTCGGCGAACAGTACCGCAGGTTGCGCGGCAAAGGCGCGGGCGATGGCGACCCGCTGTTGCTCGCCGCCGGAAAGCTGGCGCGGGGTATGGGTGAGGCGCTTGCCCAGGCCGACTCGCTCCAGCAGGGTCCGGGCGTGCTCGCGGGCGTCGCGCCGACCGTCCAGCTCCAGGGGCAGCATCACGTTCTCCAGGGCGTTGAGGCTGTCGAGCAACTGGAACGATTGGAAGACGAAGCCGACATGCTCGGCACGCACCCTGGCCCGCTGGTCCTCGTCCAGCGGGCCGAGGTCGTGCCCGGCGAGGATGACCTGGCCGGCGCTGGGGCGGTCGAGGCCGGCCAGCAGGCCGAGCAGGGTCGACTTGCCCGAGCCCGAGGCGCCGACGATGGCCAGGCTGTCGCCTTGGGCGAGCTCGAGGGAGAGGGCGTGAAGAATGGTCAGGTCACCTTCCGCGCTGGGGACCACTTTGCTAAGGTTCTGCGCAACGAGAATGCTGGGGCCCATGGAGAATCCGATGCGAGTGTGGTGGTTGAGTGCCGGTCTGGCCCTGTATTGCCTGGCCCAGAGCGCGGCGGCGGGAACGTTGCTGGTTGTCGGCGATAGTATCAGCGCCGGTTTTGGCCTGGATACCCGCCAAGGGTGGGTCTCTTTGTTGCAGACCCGGCTCAAGGACGAAGGTTTCGACCATCAGGTGGTCAACGCGTCGATCAGCGGTGACACCAGTGCAGGTGGCCAGGCGCGGCTGCCGGCGCTGCTTGCAGCGCACAAGCCGAACCTGGTGGTGCTGGAGCTTGGGGGCAACGATGGACTGCGCGGGCAGCCCCCCGAGCAATTGCAACAAAATCTTGCCTCGATGATCGAAAGCGCCCGCAAGGCCGGGGCCAAGGTATTGCTGTTGGGCATGCGCCTGCCGCCGAACTATGGCGTGCGTTATACCACCGCCTTCGCCAACGTCTATGAACAGCTGGCAACGGAAAAGCAGGTGGCGTTGGTGCCGTTTTTCCTCGAGGGCGTTGGTGGCGTGCCGGAGATGATGCAGGCCGATGGTATCCATCCGGCACAAGGGGCCCAGCAACGTTTGCTGGAAAATGCCTGGCCGGCGATAAAACCCTTGCTGTGATGCTTTAAACGGGGGCGGCTTTCGGCTAATGTTGCGCCCCCCGTTTCGAGAGCCCCCGATGCCGCGCCCTGCCTGGTCCTTGTTTGCCTATCAACTGATCGAGCCCGATGAGCAGCTCGACCTGTTCGCTTGCCAGGAAATCCGCGTCCACCTCGTGGCCCGTCAACTCGAACTCGGTGTGCCGGTCGACCGTACCTTGTGCGGTGGCCTGCTGCCTGCGCAGCCGCGTTGGTCCGGCGTGTCCCGCAGCGTCTACCGTGACGGTCGCCTGTGCGACTTGTGCCGGGCAATTCTCGATGCCCAGCGTCGTGGCATGCGGCCGGTCTGGCCCGAACTCTGAGACCAACGGATGGCGTGCGGTTGCGCGCACCTTTCATCATCTGAAACGCCTGTAACACGCCAATGCCTCCCGCTTGCAGCGAGGCGGGTGTACAATCGTGCTTCTTGACCACCTTTCGAAGGATTTACCGGATGTTGCCGCGCTTTCCCGCCGTCACCCGTTGCCTGTCCCTGGCCGCCCTGCTGGTAGCGGGCCCCGCTGCTGCGCTGGAACTGCCACTGCCACCGCCCGGTGAAGACGTCGTCGGCCAGGTCCAGACGATCAAGGCCAAGTACGAAGACACCTTTGCCGACATCGGCACTGCCAACGACCTCGGCTATCTGGAAATGATCGCCGCCAACCCGGGCGTCGATCCGTGGCTGCCGGGTGCCGGCACCGAGATCGTCCTGCCGACGCGGTACATCCTGCCGCCGGGCCCGCGTGAAGGCATCGTCATCAACCTGGCCGAATACCGTTTGTACTACTTCCCGAAAGGGCAGAACGTGGTGCATACCTTCCCGTTGGGTATCGGTCGTGAGGGCTGGGGTTCACCGGTTGCCTTGACCAAGATCACGGCGAAGACGCCGAACCCGACCTGGACGCCGCCTGCCTCTATCCGTGCCGAGCACGCCGCAGACGGCGACATCCTGCCAACCGTCGTGCCAGCCGGCCCGGACAACCCGCTGGGGCCGTTCAAGTTCACCTTGGGTGTGCCTGGCTACCTGATCCACGGTTCGAACAAGAAGTTCGGTATAGGCATGCGTACCAGCCATGGTTGCTTCCGCATGCTCAACAACAACGTCCTGGAACTGTCGAAGATGGTGCCGGTAGGGACGCCGGTGCGTATCATCAACGAGCCTTACAAGTTCGGCATCAGTGGTGGCAAGGTTTATCTCGAGGCGCACACGCCGCTGGACGATCATGGCAACCCGTCGGTGGTCGACAAGCACACGGCCGTCATCAATGCCTTGCTCAAGCGTGAAGACCTGGCCAACAACCTGCGCATGAACTGGGACATGGTGCGTGATGTGGTTGCGGCAGAAGATGGCATGCCAGTTGAAATTGCCGTGCCTGCCAATAACCAGGGTGCCGCACCCATGGTTTCGAGCATCCCGCCCGAACTGCAGTAACGCTTTTGTAACACCTGCGGGGCCCGCTCAGGTTAACAGCCTGATGCGGGCCTCTGCGTTTCCGGGGCAATGCTTTCGTCCAGGCAATAAAAAAGCCGACCCACAAGTGGGTCGGCTCCATAACAATCCGTGAGGACTATTACTTGCGGCTGGCTTTGTCCAGCATACGCAGGGCGCGCTCGTTGGCTTCGTCAGCGGTCTGCTGAGCCTTCTGAGCGGCTGCCAGAGCGTCGTCAGCCTTACGGTAGGCTTCGTCAGCACGGGCTTGAGCGCGAGCTGCTGCGTCTTCAGTCGCAGTCAGACGAGCTTCGGTTTCTTTGGATACGCTGCTGCAACCGGTAGCCAGAACTGCGGCCAGAGCCAGAGCAGAGAATTTCAGAACGTTGTTCATCGTGTTCCCCTTCAAGGACTTTCTATTAAATAGCCATCTCTCGGAAAAGAGAAACTGGCCGGCGTACATAGTACCCATTACTTGTAGTAAGTAAACTGACAGAGCGCAAGAACTGCAAAAAAAATGTTGCTTGAGCTGGTGCCGACAAGATTTGTGGGTGGGTTGTGAAAAAACCGTGTAGCGGGCGCAACCGACTGTAGTGCAGGAACTTTTTTGTTGAACTAACGGTGACTTTAACGGTCTTCCAGCGTCTTAAGCACAACAACATCCGGTTGCTGTTGCGGGGCGTGGTTTCTGTTGCAGGGCGTGCCAGGTCCAGGCGTGGCTTCCTGCTACTTTTTAACGCTGGCCACCTTGAGCAATCCCGCTCGCGGCGCCTACTATTTGAGAGTGCCCGGCCCGGTCGAACGATTGCAGTCGGCCTAGGGTCCAAGGGGCAAGAGGTGGCGTAGAGGTTCCTCCGCCGGATAAACCACATCGGTTAAGGTAAGGGTCTGCCAGAAAGGCCTGCGAGGAGTAGTGATGAGTGAAGCGCTGACCATCCACCATGACCAGGCCGGTCATCAGTTCGAAACCAGCGTGGACGGTCATCGTGCCTACCTGACGTACATGGACCTGGGCAAGCAAACGCTGGATATCTATCGCACCTTCGTGCCCAACGCGCTGCGTGGCCGAGGCATCGCAGCAGCGCTGACCGAAAAGGCCCTCGAGTACGCTGACCAGATGGGTTATACGGTGATCCCGTCCTGCTCGTACGTGGAACGCTACATGGAGCGTCAGCAGCGCCATTCGAGCAAGGCCTGAACGGTCAGCTAACGCCAGATACGAAAACGCCGGGCTAAGCCCGGCGTTTTTCATGGCGCTGAAGCTCAGCCGCGCTTGCGCTGTGGCAGCACGTCCTTGAGCTTGGCGTGCATGCTGCGCAATGTCTTCTCGGTCGCCGACCAGTCGATGCAGGCATCGGTGATCGACACGCCGTACTGCAGTTCTTCGAGGTTTTTCGGGATCGACTGGCAGCCCCAGTTCAGGTGGCTTTCCACCATCAGGCCGATGATCGACTGGTTGCCTTCGAGGATCTGGTTGGCGACGTTCTCCATGACAAGAGGCTGCAGGGCCGGGTCCTTGTTGGAGTTGGCGTGGCTGCAGTCGACCATGATGTTGGCCTTGATCTTCGCCTTGGCCAGGTCCTGTTCGCACAAGGCGACGCTGACCGAATCGTAGTTCGGCTTGCCATTGCCGCCACGCAGCACCACGTGGCCATACGGGTTGCCCTTGGTGGTGACGATCGACACGCCGCCTTCCTGGTTGATACCAAGGAAACGGTGCGGCTTGGACACCGATTGCAGGGCGTTGATGGCCACGGTCAGGCCGCCATCGGTACCGTTCTTGAAGCCGACTGCCGAGGACAGGCCCGAAGCCATTTCGCGGTGGGTCTGCGATTCGGTGGTTCGGGCGCCGATGGCCGACCAGCTGATCAGGTCCTGCAGGTACTGAGGGGAGATCGGGTCGAGCGCTTCGGTAGCGGTCGGCAGGCCCATTTCGGCCAGGTCCAGCAGCAGCTGCCGGCCGATGTGCAGGCCGTCCTGGATCTTGAACGAGTCATCCAGGTACGGGTCGTTGATCAGGCCTTTCCAGCCAACGGTGGTGCGTGGCTTTTCAAAGTACACACGCATGACCAGGTACAGCGTATCGGACACTTCCTCGGCCAGCACCTTGAGGCGCTCGGCGTATTCGTGGGCAGCCTTGATGTCATGGATGGAGCAGGGGCCGACCACCACGAACAGGCGATGGTCCTTGCCGTCGAGGATATTGCGCACCACTTCGCGTCCGGCAGTCACGGTCTGCAGGGCCTTGGCGCTGAGGGGGATTTCCTTTTTGAGCTGATCAGGGGTGATCAAGGTCTCGTTGGAGGCAACGTTAAGGTCGTCGATCGGTAAATCAGCCATCGTGTTACTCGTCAGGTCACGGGTGCCGGCCGCCAGCAATCCCCGTGCGGCCCAGCAGCAATAATGTTCGCAGCGGGGAGCCGAACCTTAGCGCGTTACAGGGGGCGCGACAATGGGATTTGGCGCGGGTTGACACACTTGTGTGTGCCCAGGTGGCGCTTAAGGTGTAAAAAAGCGGCTCAACAACCAAGGAGATATTCATGGCTTCTCGCAACCCACGCATTGGCATCATCGGTAGCGGTGCCATCGGCGGCTTCTATGGCCTGATGCTGGCGCGCGCCGGCTTCGATGTGCATTTTCTGCTGCGCAGCGAATATGACGTCGTGCGTGAGCAGGGCCTGAAGCTTCACCATGCCGTGCATGGCGTATTGCAGATGCCGGTCCAGGCCTACGCCAGCGTTGTTGACATGCCAGCCTGCGACTGGCTGCTGGTGGGCGCCAAGGCGACCAGCAATGCCGAGCTTGCACCGCTGATCATTCAGGCCGCCGCCAGCGACGCCAAGGTGGTGTTGCTGCAAAACGGCCTAGGCGTCGAGGAGCAGCTACGGGCGGCCTTGCCGGGCAACCTGCATCTACTCGGAGGTCTGTGTTTCATCTGCGTCAATCGCCAGGCCCCTGGGGTGATTCGTCACCAGGCGCTGGGTGCAGTCAACCTCGGCTATCACAGCGGGCCGGCCGAAGACGGCGGTGCGGCAATCGTCGAGGCGGGTGCCGGGCTGTTCCGCGCGGCGGGCATCGACTCCCAGGCCATGGCCAATCTCGGCCAGGCGCGCTGGCAGAAGCTGGTGTGGAACGTGCCTTACAACGGCCTTTCGGTGTTGCTGGGGGCCAGTACCACGGCGCTGATGGCCGACGCCGACAGCCGCGAGCTGATCCAGACCTTGATGGCGGAAGTGGTGCAGGGCGCCGCCGCGTGCGGTCACGAACTGCCGGCCGGGTATGCCGAGCAGTTGTTCCGCATGACCGAGCAGATGCCCGATTACTGGCCGAGCATGTATCACGACCATGCTCAGCAGCGCCCGCTGGAGCTGCAGGCGATCTATGCCGAGCCACTGGCCCGAGCGCAGGCGGCCGGTTGCAGCTTGCCGCGGATGCACATGCTGCACCAGGCGCTGGCATTCATCGACCGTGCCAACCGAGCCGGCTGAGCCCTCTGCAGGCCCCAGCAGCAGTGCGCCGGACGGCAAAGCGCGGGTCTGGTGCACTGCTAAGCTGAAGCTTGCTCTGCCGCAACGGCAGTCGAGGAGGTCGAATGATCCGCTCCATGCTGTACGCCACCGACCTCGGTGTGTACGCACCTTTTGTCATGCAGCACGCCCTGACCCTGGCCCGCGCCTTTAACGCCGAGCTCTATGTGATTCACGCGGTGGAACCCATGGGGCAGTTCGCCGAGTCGCTGCTGCAAAGCTACCTCGATGAGCAGACGCTGGATGAATTGCACAGCGAAGGCGTCAATACGGTGATGGCCAACATCGAACAGCGGGTCCTGGAAAACTTTCGTGACGAATTGGGCGAGGATGCAGACCTGGCGCTGATCAAGGCGGTGCGGGTCCGTCAGGGTGATCCGGCGCAGGTCATCCTCGACCAGGCGCAGCGGCTGAGCGTCGATCTGCTGATCTTCGGTAGCCACACGGCCGGTGCAGGGGTTGATGTGCCGATCGGGCGGACGGCGGTGCGCTTGCTGCAACTGTCGCCCGTGCCGGTGTACATGGTGCCGCTCTCGCAGCACCTCGGACGTAGGAAATTGTGAAGCTGAAGGTAATCCGTTTCGGAGGCGCGTGTAACAAAATAGTTCTAGTTTTATTTCGAGAACCACTAATATAGTTATATCTCGTCGCTGCCTGCTGCCGCTGACTTACCGCCGATTCGAGGGAAACCTATGAAGCTTCAACAACTGCGCTACATCTGGGAAGTGGCGCACCATGACCTCAACGTCTCCGCGACGGCGCAGAGCCTGTACACCTCGCAGCCGGGGATCAGCAAGCAGATCCGCCTGCTCGAGGACGAACTGGGTGTTGAAGTCTTCGCCCGCAGTGGCAAGCACCTGACCCGCGTGACCCCAGCCGGTGAGCGGATCATCAACACCGCTGGCGAGATCCTGCGCAAGGTCGAGAGCATCAAGCAGATTGCCCAGGAGTTCTCCAACGAGAAGAAGGGCACGCTGTCCATCGCCACCACGCACACCCAGGCCCGCTATGCGCTGCCGCCAGTGATCAGCAACTTCATCAAGCAGTACCCGGAAGTGGCCCTGCACATGCATCAGGGTTCGCCCATGCAGATCGCGGAAATGGCCGCTGACGGCACCGTCGATTTCGCCATCGCCACCGAGGCACTGGAACTGTTCGGCGACCTCATCATGATGCCGTGCTACAAGTGGAACCGCTGCGTGGTGGTACCGCAAGGCCACCCGCTGACCAAGCTGCCAAAGCTGACCCTTGAAGCAGTCGCTGAATACCCGATCGTTACCTACGTGTTCGGTTTCACCGGCCGTTCGAAACTGGACGAGGCCTTCAACCACCGTGGCCTGACGCCGAAAGTGGTGTTCACCGCCGCTGACGCCGACGTGATCAAGACGTATGTGCGCCTGGGGCTGGGTGTGGGCATCGTGGCCAAGATGGCAGTCGACACCAAGCTCGACAGCGACCTGGTGGCCCTGGATGCCAGCGAGCTGTTCGAGGCCAGTATTACCAAGATCGGCTTCCGACGTGGCACCTTCCTGCGTGGTTTCATGTGCGACTTTATCGAGAAGTTCGCACCGCACCTGACCCGTGAAGTGATGGCCAAGGCCATCCAGTGCCACAACAAGCAGGAGCTCGAAGAGCTGTTCGAGGGCGTCGAGCTGCCGGTGCACTGAGTGCGGCAGAAATGAAAAACCGGCCCTCGGGCCGGTTTTTCTTTGCCTGAAAATCAGGCCTTGCTGATCAGGTTGCCAGCGTGCAGCCCACATTCCTTCTGGGTCGACTCTTCCCACCACCAGCGACCTTCGCGCTCGTGCTGATTTGGCAGCACCGGGCGGGTGCAAGGCTCGCACCCGATGCTGATGAAGCCGCGTTCGTGCAGGCTGTTGTACGGCAGCTCAAGCATGCGGATGTAACCCCAGACTTCCTCGCTGGTCATCTGCGCCAAGGGGTTGAACTTGTACAGGCTGCGCTCGGGCGTAGAGAACGCGCCGTCGATTTCCAATGCGGCCACCTGGCTACGGGTGCCCGGGCTCTGGTCGCGACGCTGGCCGGTGGCCCAGGCACTGACGGTGGCCAGCTTGCGCCGCAGCGGTTCGATCTTGCGGATGCCGCAGCATTCGCCGTGGCCGTCCTTGTAGAAGCTGAACAGGCCTTTTTCCTTGACGAACGGGTCGAGCTTGGCGCGATCCGGGCTGAGGATTTCGATGGGCAGGTTGTAATGCTCGCGCACCTGGTCGATGAAGCGATAGGTCTCCGGGTGCAGGCGGCCGGTGTCGAGGCTGAACACCTTGACCTGCTTGTTCAGCTTCCAGGCCATGTCGACCAGCACCACATCCTCGGCGCCGCTGAAGGAGATCCACAAGTCATCGCCGAAGTGCTCGAAGGCGAGCTTGAGGATGTCCTGCGGGGACTTGTTGGCATAGGCCGCAGCCAGGGCGGCGACGTCGAAGGGTTGGCTCATCAGGCGGTTTCCATCTTGGCTGTGGCGCTGTGCGCTCGTAATAGGGTGATGGTAACAAAAAATGACGGGGCAGACGCCTGGCGATGAGCCTCAAAGGCTCTGCAGCGTTTCCATCAGCACCCGCACCTTGGCAATCGATTCCTCGTATTCGGCCTGCCAGCTCGAGTCGGCCACCACTGCGCCACCGCCCCAGCAACTGACCTGGCCATCCTTGACCAGCAGGCTGCGGATGGCGATGGAACTGTCCATCTCGCCGCGTACGTCCACATACAGCAGCGAGCCGCAGTACAGCGCGCGGCGGGCAGGCTCCAGCTCGTCGATGATCTGCATGGCGCGGATCTTCGGTGCACCGGTGATCGAGCCGCCGGGGAAGCTGTCGCCGATCAGGTCCAGAGCGTCTTTGCCGCGGGCCAGCTGGCCGGTGATGCTGCTGACCAGATGATGGACGTTGGGGTAGCTTTCCAGGCTGAACAGCTCCGGCACCTTCACCGAGCCGATCTCGCAGGTGCGCCCCAGGTCGTTGCGCAGCAGGTCGACGATCATCAGGTTTTCCGAGCGGTCCTTGGGGCTGTGGCGCAGCGCTTCGGCATTACGTGCATCTTCGACGGGGTCGGCCGAGCGCGGGCGGGTACCCTTGATCGGGCGGGTTTCCACCTGGCCCCGGCTGACGCGGATGAAGCGTTCCGGGGAGAAGCTCAGCACTGCACTGCCGTCTGCCAACTGCTGGTAGCCGGAGAATGGCGTCGGGCAGGCTTTGCGCAAGGCCTGGTAAGCGTGCCACGGGTCGCCCTGGCAGGGCGCGCGAAAGCGTTGGGTGAGGTTGATCTGGTAGCAGTCGCCGGCCTGGATGTAACTCTGCACCTGGTCGAAGGCGGCTTTGTACTGCTCCGGTTGCAGGTCGCCCTGCATGGGGGCGAGCAGCTGGAAATCGCCGCAGGTCGAAGTGTCGACAGCCTCGAACAGTGCCGTCAGGCGCGCTCGCTCTTCAGGGGCCAGGCCCGGGTGGAACACCAGTTGGCTGGTGCCAAGCTGGTGGTCGGTCACCACTGCCCAGGCGTAAAGCCCCAGCTGCGCATCGGGCAATGTCAGGTCGTCGCTCGACTGGCTGGGCAGCTGTTCAAGGCGCCGGCCAAAGTCGTAGCTCAGGTAGCCGATCAGGCCGCCGGCGAAGGGCAGTTCGATGCCGGCGGGCAACTGCGCTTCGCCCAGTTGCGCCAGGCTGGTACGCAAGCGTTTGAGGAAGCTGCGGCCGTCCTCGTCGGGCTGGGCCTGCAGGTGTTGCACGGGCCAGGCGCTGAGCAGGTCGAAGCGGCCGCGTTCGGCGCCGGGGCGGGCGCTGTCCAGCAGGATCGCGCCGGGGGCCTGGCGCAGGCGGGCGAAATAGGTCGCGGGGTCGGGCTGGTAGGGCAGGGGGTGGAGCGTACAGGTCGGCATCAGTGTGGACGGCGATGTAAAAGCGAGGAGGGCGATTGTAGACCTGTGTAGGACATGCGCCTAGCTTTGGGGTGACATTAAACATCCTGTTTGGCCCGCAGGGCGGGCCTTTGGGGCGTCAGCGCGGATGCACGTGCCCGAACAGGTTCTGGGTCACCCGCACACGCTGCTCGGCGTCTTCGGTGATCCCTTCCTTGGCCAGCGCTTCGATGTGCGCTTCGATGGCATGGGTGCGCTGGGTCAGCCCGGTGTCGTTGGCAATCTGGATGTTCAGGCCAGGGCGGGCGTTGAGTTCGAGAATCAGCGGCCCCTTGTCCTGGTCCAGCACCATGTCCACGCCGATGTAGCCCAGCCCGCACAGCTCGTAACAACCGGCCGCCAGCTTCATGAAGCCATCCCAGTTCGGCAGCTGCACGCCGTCCACCGCGTTGGTGGTGTCCGGGTGCTTGCTGATGATGTTGTTCAGCCAAGTGCCGCGCAGGGTCACGCCGGTAGCCAGGTCCACACCCACGCCGATCGCCCCCTGGTGCAGGTTGGCCTTGCCGCCGGACTGGCGGGTCGGCAGGCGCAGCATGGCCATCACCGGGTAGCCCATCAGCACGATGATGCGGATGTCCGGTACGCCTTCGTAGCTGATGCTCTTGAAGATCTGGTCCGGGGTCACCCGGTACTCGATCAGCGCGCGGTCGCGGTGCCCGCCGAGCGAGTACAGGCCGGTGAGGATGCTCGACACCTGGTGTTCGATTTCCTCGTGGCTGATGATCTTGCCTGACACCGTGCGGTAACGGTCCTCGAAGCGGTCGGCGATTACCAGGATGCCGTCACCGCCGGCGCCCTGCGCCGGCTTGATGACGAAGTCGTTGCGCCCGCCGATGATCTCGTCGAGGTTCTCGATCTGCTTCTCGGTCTCGATGATGCCGTACATCTCCGGCACATGGATGCCGGCGGCCAGGGCACGCTCTTTGGTGATGATCTTGTCGTCGACGATCGGGTACAGGCTGCGCTTGTTGTACTTCAGCACATAGTCCGCGTTACGCCGGTTGATCCCCATGATGCCCCGGGCCTCCAGGGCTTTCCACGTCTTGATCAGGCCAAACATCAGGCGTCAGCCTTCTTCAGGAATGCCTTGAAGCGCACGAGCTCGGTCAGGCGGTAGCCGCGGTAGCGACCCATCGCCAGCATGAAGCCCACCAGGATCAGCAGCACGGCCGGGAAGGTGAAGACGAAGTACACCAGCTCCGGCACCATCATCAGCAGGTGTGCCAGGGAGGCGGCGAACAGGGTGCCGATTGCCACTTTCATGGCATGGCCACCGCCGCGTTCTTCCCAGGTGATCGACAGGCGTTCGATGGTCATGGTCAGGATCACCATCGGGAACAGCGCCACCGACAGCCCACGCTCCAGGCCCAGCTTGTGGCTGAACAGGCTGATGGCGGCAATCAGTACCACGACGAAGGTCAGCACCACCGACAGGCGCGGCAGCATCTGCAGCTTCAGGTGTTCCAGGTACGAGCGTAGCGACAGGCCCAGCGCGGTGATCACCGTGAACAGCACGATGCCGAAGCCCAGCTGAGTTTCGCGGAAGGCCAGGGCGATCAGTACCGGGGTGAAGGTGCCCAGGGTCTGGATGCCGATCAGGTTGCGCAGGATCAGGATCACCAGCACGCCGATCGGGATCATCACCATGATCATGAAGGTCTGCTGGGTCTGCAGCGGCAGGCTGTACAGCGAGTATTCGAGGAAGTCGGCGTCGGTGTTTTCGTCAGTCAGCTTGGCCAGGCGGATGGCGTTCATCTCGCTGTTGTTCATGCTGAAGGTGACGTTGGCCTTCTTGCCGCCATCGACAGTGATCAGGTTGTCGTCACCGGTCCACCACAGCAGGCGGTCGGCCGGCAGGCCTTGCTCGCCGGTGTCCGGGTTGAAGTACAGCCAGTCGTTGCCATTGAAGCTGCGCAGCCACAGCTCCGGGGTCTGGGGCGTATCGGCAACGAGCCGGATGGTGTGGACCTTTTCCATCGGCACATGGGCGATCGACAGCAGCAGGTCGATGACCTGGGCTTTCTTCATCGGCGAAGTATCGCCGGCCAGCAGCAGCTTGACGTTGTCGTCGTTGAGGTTGTTGACCCGCTTGATGGTCTCGCTGACAAAGGTCTCGACGTCGGCCGAGTGCTGGCGGATAGGTGCCATCAGGGCTTCGGCGGCGATCTTCTCCGGGCCGTCGATGGCCAGGCTGTCGCGGAAGGTCGGGCCTTTGACGGTGGTTTTCTCGTTGCTGTAACGCTTGGTCAGCACCAGGCGGTAGTAGAGGGTCTGGTTGCCGCTGACACGGCGCGCCGACCAGGTCACCTTGCGGTTGCCATCGACACGGTTGACGCTGACCCCGTAGTTGTTGGAGATGAAGCTCTCGTTCAGGCTGACGTAGTCGCGGTTCAGCGGCGGCACGAACATCTGGATCTTGACCGGGTCCTTGGTGCTGGCGACGAACTCGACCTTGGCGTCGATGTTCCACAAGTCGTCGGTTTCGTCTTCGGTCACCGGGATGCCGAGCACGAAGACCTGATAGGCCGTGACCGCCACGCCGAGCAACACCAGCACGGTGATCAGGACTTTCAGATGGAGGGTAAGAGAGCGCATCGGGATTACTCTGCTTTGGGAGCGTCGGTGGCACAGGCAGGTTTGCCGGCCGCGTATTTAAGGCTTGGGTCGACCAGCGCGTCGAAGTGCTTGAGCGCCTCGGAGCCGATCAGCAGCGGGAACTGGAAGGCGCTGCGGTCGGTGAGGTTGACTTCGATGGTGCGCCGGGCCTGGCCCATGCAGATTTCAAGTTCGATGACCGGGCGAGCGGTGTAGGCCTTGCCGGATTCCGCATCATAGTCGCCGGCGCGGCGCTTGATCTTGCTCACGCGCGCCAGGGGGCGTTCGATGGGGTGCGAATGGGCGGCGTCGATGGCCAGGTAGAAGCGCACCCAGCTTTCGCCGTTGCGCTTGAAGCGCTTGATGTCGCGGGCACTGAGCGACGCTGTCTTGGCCCCGGTGTCGAGCTTGGCGGCCACTTCCAGGTCAAGGTCGCCGAGCCGGGCGTATTCGTTCAGACCGTACACGGTCTTGCCCGCCGCCTGGCCAAGGGCCGGCAGCAGGGTGAGGCATAACAACAGTAATACGGGTGTAAGTCTCATAGTCCTGGCATGGTGCTGAGCTGTGCAGGGTTCGGGGTAAAGGTGACTGGCAACGGCTGCGCAAGCTTCCTCGTTCATCTGTCAACAACATGAATTGATGACAAACACACCATCCATACTCCGTTGGAGGCGCGGCATTCTATCACGCCGACGTCTTGACGCCAGCGTGCTGCGATCTGACAGCGCCATCATTGGGTAAGTTCGTTCTTAGACGATTGTCGACAATATTGATTTTGTCTTTGACTGCGAGCCTCTGATTCGCTAGTTTCTGCCAAAGCGATTAGTAAGGTGTCGACAATATGCTGGACCTCACGCTTCCAAGCCCTGCCGAGTCAGACGAAACGGAAACCTTGTCCGAGAATGTCTTCCGGCGCATCCAGGCGGCGATCGTCAAAGGCGACATTGCCCCGGGCAGCAAGATCTCCGAGCCGGAGCTAGCGCGCACCTACGGCATCAGCCGCGGCCCTCTGCGCGAGGCCATCCATCGGCTGGAAGGCCAGCGCCTGCTGGTGCGCGTGCCCCATGTCGGCGCGCGGGTGGTGTCGCTCAACCACGCCGAGCTGATCGAGCTGTACGAAATCCGCGAATCGCTGGAGGGCATGGCCTGCCGCCTGGCGGCCGAGCGCATGAGCCAGGCCGACATCGACGAGCTGCGCCGGGTGCTCGACACCCACGAGCGCGATGCCGCCTTCCAGGCCGGGCTGGGCTATTACCAGCAGGAAGGCGACTACGACTTCCATTACCGGATCATCCAGGGCAGCGGCAACCAGACCCTGGTGAAGATGCTCTGCGGTGAGCTGTACCAGCTGGTGCGCATGTACCGTATCCAGTTTTCCGCCACGCCCAACCGGCCGCGCCAGGCCTTTGCCGAACACCACCGCATTCTCGACGCCATCGCCGACCGTGACGGCGAACTGGCCGAACTCCTGATGCGCCGCCACATCGGCGCGTCCAAGCGCAACATCGAGCGTCACTATCTGGACGCCAACAACAACAGCCCACGAGGTGAGAAATGACTGTGAAGAGCACCCCCGGTCAGCGTTTCCGCGACGCCGTTGCCGCCGAACACCCCCTGCAAGTGGTCGGCGCGATCAACGCCAACCATGCGCTGCTGGCCAAGCGTGCCGGTTTCAAGGCCATCTACCTGTCCGGTGGCGGCGTGGCCGCTGGCTCCCTGGGCCTGCCTGACCTGGGCATCAGTGGCCTGGATGACGTGCTGACCGACGTGCGCCGCATCACCGACGTCTGCGACGTGCCCTTGCTGGTGGATGTCGACACCGGTTTTGGCGCTTCGGCCTTCAACGTCGCCCGCACCGTGCGCTCGATGTGCAAGTTCGGTGCTGCGGCCATTCACATCGAGGACCAGGTCGGGGCCAAACGTTGCGGCCATCGCCCGAACAAGGAAATCGTCACCCAGCAGGAGATGGTCGACCGTATCAAGGCGGCGGTGGATGCCCGTACCGATGACAGCTTCGTGATCATGGCGCGTACCGACGCCCTGGCGGTGGAAGGCTTGAACGCTGCACTGGACCGTGCTGCCGCCTGCATCGAGGCCGGTGCCGACATGATCTTCCCGGAAGCCATCACCGAACTGTCGATGTACAAGACCTTCGCCGACCGGGTGAAAGCGCCGATCCTGGCCAACATCACCGAGTTCGGCGCCACGCCGTTGTACACCACCGAAGAGCTGGCCTCGGTCGACGTGTCGCTGGTGCTGTACCCGCTGTCGGCGTTCCGCGCCATGAACAAGGCGGCTGAAAACGTGTATACCGCGCTGCGCCGCGACGGCACCCAGAAGAACGTGATCGACACCATGCAGACCCGCATGGAGCTCTACGATGCCATTGGTTACCACGCCTTCGAGCAGAGCCTCGATGCGTTGTTCGCCCAGAAAAAAGGGTGAGCGAACCGCGCCCGAATTAGCCAGATCGCTTCCTATAACAAGTTCAAGAAAGGAGAAACACCATGGCCGAAGCAAAAGTACTCAGTGGCGCTGGCCTGCGTGGCCAGGTGGCCGGCCAGACTGCACTGTCGACCGTGGGCCAGGCCGGTGCCGGCCTGACCTACCGTGGCTATGACGTCCGTGACCTGGCGGCCGGTGCCGAATTCGAAGAAGTCGCCTACCTGCTGCTGTACGGCGAGCTGCCGAGCAAGGCGGAACTGGCCGACTACAAACGCAAGCTCAAGGGCCTGCGTGACCTGCCACAGGCGCTCAAAGAAGTACTCGAGCGCATCCCGCGCGATGCTCACCCGATGGACGTGATGCGCACCGGTTGCTCGGTGCTGGGCACCCTGGAGCCAGAGCTGACCTTCGACGCCGAGCGCGAGAAGACCGACCGCCTGCTGGCGCTGTTCCCGGCGGTGATGTGCTACTGGTACCGCTTCACCCACCACGGCGTGCGCATCGACTGCACCAGCGACGAAGACACCCTCGGCGGCCACTTCCTGCACCTGCTGCACGGCAAGAAGCCGAGCGAGCTGCACGTCAAGGTGATGAACGTGTCGCTGATCCTCTACGCCGAGCACGAGTTCAACGCCTCGACCTTCACCGCGCGGGTTTGCGCCTCGACCCTGTCTGACCTGTACTCCTGCGTCACCGCCGCCATCGGCTCGCTGCGCGGCCCGCTGCACGGCGGTGCCAACGAAGCGGCGATGGAGCTGATCGAGCGCTTCCAGAGCCCGCAGGAGGCCACCGCCGAACTGCTGCGCATGCTTGAGCGCAAGGACAAGATCATGGGCTTCGGCCATGCGATCTACAAAGAGTCCGACCCGCGCAACGAGGTGATCAAGGGCTGGTCGAAGCAGCTTGCCGACGAGGTGGGTGACAAGGTCCTGTACCCGGTATCCGAAGCCATCGACAAGACCATGTGGGAACAGAAGCGCCTGTTCCCCAACGCTGATTTCTACCATGCCTCGGCGTATCACTTCATGGGCATCCCGACCAAGCTGTTCACCCCGATCTTCGTCTGCTCGCGCCTGACCGGCTGGGCCGCGCACGTGTTCGAACAGCGCGCCAACAACCGCATCATCCGCCCGAGCGCCGAGTATGTCGGCGTCGAACAGCGCCAGTTCGTACCGATCGACCAGCGCTGAGCTGAATAGATATAGAGAGGCAGCCCGTTTCCCTTGTGGGAGC
>NZ_BCBA01000009.1 GCF_001320245.1 Pseudomonas sp. NBRC 111124 | reverse complement strand
GGTGAAACCTTCCGACTCCTGTGACTGAGCCTGAAAACGCTATGAACACTGCATTCCGCAAGAACCTGCCAGGCACACCCCTGGACTACTTCGATGCCCGCGCCGCCGTCGAGGCCATCAAGCCCGGTGCCTACGACAGCCTGCCATACACCTCCCGCGTGCTGGCCGAAAACCTCGTGCGCCGCTGTGCTCCGGCTACCCTCGACGCCTCACTGGGCCAGCTGATCGAGCGCAAGCGCGACCTCGACTTCCCGTGGTTCCCGGCCCGCGTGGTGTGCCATGACATCCTCGGCCAGACCGCCCTGGTCGACCTCGCCGGCCTGCGCGATGCCATCGCCGATAAAGGCGGCGACCCGGCCCAGGTCAACCCTGTAGTGCCGGTGCAACTGATCGTCGACCACTCCCTGGCCGTGGAGTGTGGTGGTTTCGACCCGCAGGCGTTCGAGAAGAACCGCGCCATCGAGGACCGCCGTAACGAAGACCGCTTCCATTTCATCAACTGGACCAAGAAGGCGTTCAAGAACGTCGACGTGATCCAGCCCGGCAACGGCATCATGCACCAGATCAACTTGGAGAAAATGTCGCCGGTCATCCACAGCGACCGCGGCGTGGCCTACCCGGACACCTGCGTCGGCACCGACAGCCACACCCCGCATGTCGACGCCCTGGGCGTGATCGCCATTGGTGTCGGCGGCCTGGAAGCCGAGAACGTCATGCTTGGCCGTGCCTCATGGATGCGCCTGCCGGAAATTGTCGGCGTCGAACTGACCGGCAAGCTGGCGCCGAACATCACCGCTACCGACCTGGTGCTGGCCCTCACCGAATTCCTGCGCAAACAGAAAGTGGTCGGCGCCTACCTTGAGTTCCATGGCGAAGGCGCCCGCGCCCTGACGCTTGGCGACCGCGCCACCATCTCAAACATGGCTCCGGAATACGGCGCCACTGCCGCGATGTTCGCCATCGACCAGCAGACCATCGACTACCTCAAGCTGACCGGCCGCGACGACCAGCAGGTGCAGTTGGTCGAGACCTACGCCAAGGTCGCCGGCCTGTGGGCCGACAGCCTGGCCAAGGCTGAATACGAGCGTACCCTGAGCTTCGACCTGTCGAGCGTAGTGCGCAACATGGCCGGCCCGTCCAACCCGCACGCCCGCGTTGCTACCAGCGACCTGGCGGCCAAGGGCATCGCCGGCGCCTGGGAAGAAGTGCCGGGGCAGATGCCCGACGGCGCGGTGATCATCGCCGCCATCACCAGCTGCACCAACACCAGCAACCCGCGCAACGTCATCGCCGCAGGCCTCCTGGCGCGCAACGCCAACAAGCTCGGCCTCAACCGCAAACCGTGGGTCAAGTCGTCGCTGGCGCCAGGCTCCAAGGCCGTGCAGCTGTACCTGGAAGAGGCGGGCCTGGAAAAGGAACTGGAGCAGCTGGGCTTCGGCATCGTCGCCTTCGCCTGCACCACTTGCAACGGCATGTCCGGTGCACTGGACCCGGTGATCCAGCAGGAAATCATCGACCGCGACCTGTACGCCACCGCCGTGCTCTCGGGCAACCGCAACTTCGACGGGCGTATCCACCCTTACGCCAAGCAGGCCTTCCTGGCTTCGCCGCCACTGGTGGTGGCCTATGCGATTGCCGGCACCATCCGCTTCGACATCGAAAAGGACGTGCTGGGCGTGGTCGACGGCAAGGAAATCCGCCTGAAGGACATCTGGCCGAGCGACGAAGAAATCGACGCGGTGGTGCGTGCGGCGGTCAAACCGGAGCAGTTCCGCAAGGTCTATATCCCGATGTTCGCCATCGAGGAAGACCGCGGGCCGAAAGTCGCGCCGCTGTACGACTGGCGCCCGATGAGCACCTATATCCGCCGCCCGCCTTACTGGGAAGGCGCCCTGGCCGGCGAGCGCACCCTGCGCGGCATGCGCCCGTTGGCGGTGCTGCCGGACAACATCACCACCGACCACCTGTCGCCGTCCAACGCCATCCTGCTCGACAGCGCTGCGGGTGAATACCTGGCGAAAATGGGCCTGCCGGAAGAGGATTTCAACTCCTACGCCACCCACCGTGGCGACCACCTGACCGCCCAGCGCGCCACCTTCGCCAACCCCAAGCTGTTCAACGAAATGGTGCGCAAGGATGACGGCAGCGTGATGCAGGGTTCGCTGGCGCGCATCGAGCCGGAAGGCAAGGTGACCCGCATGTGGGAGGCCATCGAGACCTACATGGAGCGCAAGCAGCCGCTGATCATCGTCGCCGGTGGCGACTATGGCCAGGGTTCGTCCCGCGACTGGGCAGCCAAGGGCGTACGCCTGGCCGGTGTCGAAGCGATCGTCGCCGAGGGCTTCGAGCGTATTCACCGCACCAACCTGGTGGGCATGGGCGTGTTGCCGCTGGAATTCAAGCCGGGCACCGACCGCAAGACCCTGGGCCTGGACGGCAGCGAGACCTATGACGTGCTTGGTGAGCGCAAACCGCGGGCGACGCTGACCCTGGTAGTCACGCGGCGCAATGGCGAGCGTGTCGAAGTGCCGGTGACCTGCCGCCTGGACACTGCCGAAGAAGTGTCGATCTATGAGGCGGGTGGGGTGCTGCAACGCTTTGCCCAGGACTTCCTCGAAGCGACCGCTTGAACAGGACTTGAACATGGCACATGTACCCCAAGTGAAAATTCCCGCCACCTACATCCGCGGTGGCACCAGCAAGGGCGTGTTCTTCCGCCTGCAGGACCTGCCGGAAACGGCCCAGGTCCCAGGCGCGGCGCGCGATGCCTTGCTGTTGCGGGTAATCGGCAGCCCCGACCCTTACGCCAAGCAGATCGACGGCATGGGCGGCGCCACTTCGAGCACCAGCAAAACGGTCATCCTGTCGAAGAGCATCAAGCCTGGGCACGATGTCGACTATCTGTTTGGTCAGGTCGCCATCGACAAGGCCTTCGTCGACTGGAGCGGCAACTGCGGCAACCTCTCTGCCGCAGTCGGCTCGTTCGCCGTCAGCAACGGCCTGGTCGAGCCGACGCGCATTCCGCGCAATGGCATCGCCACCGTGCGCATCTGGCAGGCCAACATCGGCAAGACCATCGTTGCCCATGTGCCCATCACCGAAGGTGAAGTGCAGGAAACCGGTGATTTCGAACTCGACGGCGTGACCTTCCCGGCCGCGGAGGTGCAGCTCGAGTTCCTTGATCCGGCCGCCGACGAGGAGGGTGGCGGCGGGGCGATGTTCCCCACTGGCAATCTGGTGGACGACCTGGAAGTGCCGGGGATCGGCACCTTCAAGGCGACCCTGATCAACGCCGGTATCCCGACCGTGTTCGTCAATGCTGCCGACATCGGTTACACCGGCACTGAATTGCAGGACGCGATCAACGGCGACTCGCAGGCGTTGCAGCGCTTCGAGACCATCCGTGCCTACGGCGCCGTGCGCATGGGGCTGATTGAGCATGTCGACCAGGCTGCCGGGCGTCAGCACACGCCGAAGGTGGCTTTCGTTGCGCCGCCGAGCACCTACACTGCGTCCAGTGGCAAGGCGGTTGCGGCCGGTGACATCGACCTGCTGGTGCGTGCGCTGTCCATGGGCAAGCTGCACCACGCGATGATGGGCACCGCAGCCGTGGCCATCGGCACCGCTGCAGCCATCCCTGGCACGCTGGTCAACCTCGCCGCTGGCGGGGGCGAGCGCAGTGCCGTGCGCTTCGGCCATCCGTCCGGCACCTTGCGGGTCGGGGCCGAGGCGCGCCAGGTGGATGGCCAGTGGACGGTGACCAAGGCAATCATGAGCCGCAGTGCTCGCGTGCTGATGGAGGGCTGGGTTCGCGTGCCTGGCGATAGCTTCTAACGCACCACCGACGCTCGGCTTTAGTTCGCTGGGGCTGCATGGCAGCCCCAGCAATTCTGAAGGGAGCTGGCTATGAGCGCTAACGTGGACCTGAACGACCGCCCGGACTACGACCGGGTGCTGCAAACCCTCGCCGACTATGCGCTCGGCTACCGGGTCGAATCCCCCGAGGCCCTGGACACCGCACGCAACTGCCTGATGGACACCCTGGGCTGCGGCCTGCTGGCCCTGCGCTTTCCTGAATGCACCAAACTCCTCGGCCCGCTGGTGGATGGCACCGTGGTGCCCAATGGCGCCCGCGTTCCCGGTACCGCCTACCGCCTCGACCCGGTCAAGGCCGCCTGGGATATCGGCTGCACCGTGCGTTGGCTGGACTATAACGACACTTGGCTGGCCGCTGAATGGGCGCACCCCTCGGACAACCTGGGTGGCATCCTGGCGGTTGCCGATCACCTGTCACAGAAGCGCGTGGCCAGCGGCGAAGCGCCGCTGCTGATGCGTGACGTGCTCGAAGCCATGATCATGGCCCACGAGATCCAGGGTGTGCTGGCCCTGGAAAACGCCTTCAATCGCGTTGGTCTCGATCACGTGATACTGGTCAAGGTGGCCTCGACCGCTGTGTGTGCCCGGCTGATGGGTGCCAAACGCGAGCAGATGCTTTCAGCCTTGTCCCATGCCTTCGTCGATGGCCAGGCACTGCGTACCTATCGACATGCGCCCAACGCCGGCTCTCGCAAATCCTGGGCAGCCGGCGATGCTTCCAGCCGTGGCGTGCGTCTGGCCGACATCGCGCTGCGGGGCGAAATGGGTGTGCCAGGCGTGCTGACGGCAGCACAGTGGGGGTTCCATGACGTCTCGTTCAGCCACACCAACAGGGACCTGGCGGTGAAGCCAGCCGGTCAGTATGAGCTGCGCCTGCCGCAACCCTTGGGCAGTTACGTGATGGAAAATGTGCTGTTCAAGGTCAGCTTCCCGGCCGAATTCCACGCCCAGACTGCCTGCGAGGCCGCGGTAAGCCTGCACCCGCTGGTACGTAACCGCCTGCATGAAATCGACCGCATCGTCATTACCACCCAGGAGTCGGCGATCCGCATCATTTCCAAGAGCGGCCCGCTGGCCAACGCCGCCGACCGTGACCACTGCCTGCAGTACATGGTGGCGGTGCCGCTGATCTTCGGGCACCTGGTGGCCGAGCATTATGAAGATGCTTTCCATGCCCACCATCCGAGCATCGACCGCCTGCGCGAGAAGATGGAGGTGGTTGAAGATCCGCGCTTCAGCCGCGAGTACCTGGAGGCGGACAAGCGTTCGATTGCCAATGCCGTGCAGGTGTTTTTCAAGGATGGCAGCAGTACCGAGCAGGTGCTGGTGGAGTATCCGATCGGGCATCGGCGGCGGCGGGAGGAGGGGATACCGTTGCTGGAGGCCAAGTTCAGGGGCAACCTGGCGACGCGCTTTGTGCGGCAGCGGTGTGAAGAAATTTTCGTATTGTGCAAAGACCAGCAACAGCTGGAGGCAATGGCGGTGCACCGGTTTGTGGATTTGTTCGTAATCTGAGGTCGGCGCAGGCTCATAAAAAAACCCGGCATTTCTGCCGGGTTTTTTATTGCTGCTTACTGCTGATTACGCCTGAACCACCGGGATCTTGGCGTTGGCAGCCGCTTCACGGAACTCGGCGATCTGGTCGAAGCTCAGGTAGCGGTAGACGTCGGCAGCCATGCTGTCGATGTCCTTGGCGTACTGCATGTACTCTTCGACGGTCGGCAGCTTGCCGATGATCGAAGCGACCGCAGCCAGCTCGGCCGAGGCCAGGTACACGTTGGTGGCGTCGCCCAGACGGTTCGGGAAGTTACGGGTCGAAGTGGAAACCACGGTCGAACCGGTCTGCACACGTGCCTGGTTACCCATGCACAGCGAGCAGCCTGGCATTTCCATGCGCGCACCGGCCTTGCCGTAGATGCCGTAGTAGCCTTCTTCGGTCAGCTGGTGGGCGTCCATCTTGGTCGGCGGGGCCAGCCACAGACGGGTCGGGATACCGCCTTTGACCTTGTCCAGCAGCTTGCCGGCAGCGCGGAAGTGACCGATGTTGGTCATGCACGAACCGATGAACACTTCGTCGATCTTCTCGCCCTGTACCGAGGACAGCAGGCGGGCATCGTCCGGGTCGTTTGGCGCGCAGAGCACAGGCTCTTTGACGTCGGCCAGGTCGATTTCGATGATTTCAGCGTATTCGGCGTCGGCGTCGGCCGACAGCAGCTCAGGCTTGGCCAGCCAGGCTTCCATGGCCTGGGCGCGACGCTCCAGGGTGCGGGCATCGCCGTAGCCTTCGCCGATCATCCAGCGCAGCAGGGTGATGTTGGACTGCAGGTACTCGGCGATGGCCTTTTCCGGCAGCTTGATGGTGCAGCCGGCAGCGGAACGCTCGGCCGAGGCGTCGGACAGCTCGAAGGCTTGCTCGACGGTCAGGTCGTCCAGGCCTTCGATTTCCAGGATGCGGCCGGAGAAGGCGTTTTTCTTGCCTTTCTTCTCGACGGTCAGCAGGCCCTTCTGGATGGCGTAGTAAGGGATGGCATGTACCAGGTCACGCAGGGTGATGCCAGGTTGCAGTTTGCCCTTGAAGCGCACCAGGATCGATTCTGGCATGTCCAGCGGCATGACGCCGGTGGCGGCGGCGAAGGCCACCAGGCCGGAACCGGCCGGGAACGAGATGCCGATCGGGAAGCGGGTGTGCGAGTCACCACCGGTACCCACGGTGTCAGGCATCAGCATGCGGTTCAGCCAGCTGTGGATGATGCCATCGCCTGGGCGCAGCGACACGCCGCCACGGGTGCGGATGAAGTCTGGCAGGGTGTGGTGGGTATTGACGTCGATCGGCTTCGGATAGGCCGCGGTGTGGCAGAACGACTGCATCACCAGGTCAGCGGAGAAGCCCAGGCACGCCAGGTCTTTCAGCTCGTCGCGGGTCATCGGGCCAGTGGTGTCCTGGGAACCGACAGTGGTCATCTTCGGCTCGCAGTAGGCACCCGGGCGTACGCCCTGGCCTTCTGGCAGGCCGCAGGCACGGCCGACCATTTTCTGGGCCAGGGTGAAGCCTTTGCCGGTGTCGGCAGGCTGCTCTGGCTTCTTGAACAGGTCGGAAGCACCCAGGCCCAGTTCGGCACGGGCTTTTTCGGTCAGACCACGGCCGACGATCAGCGGGATACGGCCGCCAGCGCGGACTTCATCCAGCAGCACTTCGGTTTTCAGGGCGAACTCGGTAACCAGTTCGTCGCTGCCGTGACGGCGCACTTCACCTTTGAACGGGTACACGTCGATGACGTCGCCCATGGCCAGGTTGGTGCAGTCGAATTCGATCGGCAGGGCGCCGGCGTCTTCCATGGTGTTGTAGAAGATCGGGGCGATCTTGGTGCCGAAGCAGAAGCCACCGGCGCGCTTGTTCGGCACGTACGGGATGTCGTCGCCGAAGAACCACAGCACCGAGTTGGTGGCGGATTTGCGCGAGGAGCCGGTACCGACCACGTCACCGACGTAGGCCACCGGGAAGCCCTTGGCCTTGACCGCTTCGATCTGTGCCAGTGGGCCGACCGAGCCTGGCTGCGACGGCTCGATGCCGTCACGGGCCATTTTCAGCATGGCCAGGGCGTGCAGCGGGATGTCAGGGCGCGACCAGGCGTCCGGAGCAGGCGACAGGTCGTCGGTGTTGGTTTCGCCAGGCACCTTGAACACGGTCAGGGTGTACTTGTCGGCGATGGCCGGACGCGAGGTGAACCACTCGCCGGCGGCCCAGGAGTCCAGCACGGCCTTGGCGTGAGCGTTGCCGGCCTTGGCTTTTTCGGCCACGTCGTGGAAGGCATCGAACATCAGCAGGGTGTGCTTGAGCTGTTCGGCCGCGACGGCGCCCAGTTCGGCGTCGTCGAGCAGCGCAACCAGCGTCTCGATGTTGTAGCCGCCCTGCATGGTGCCCAGCAGTTCAGCAGCGTGCTTGCGGTCGATCAGTGGCGACTGGGCTTCGCCCTTGGCGACGGCGGAGAGGAAAGCGGCCTTGACGTAGGCAGCTTCGTCGACCCCTGGCGGAACGCGGTTGGTGATCAGGTCTACGAGGAAGGCTTCTTCGCCGGCCGGCGGGTTTTTCAGCAGCTCGACCAGGCCTGCAGTTTGTTCGGCGTTCAGCGGCTGGGGCACGATACCCAGGGCGGCACGCTCTTCGATGTGTTTGCGGTAGGCTTCAAGCACAGTTATTTCCCTCATCAGTGGTCCCTAAAGGGGGTCCGGGACGCTCATCCAGCATTCAATGCACCCATGCGCTGCCACGGCTTTGTGGGCCGCCCAGCCAGGGTCGCAGAGAATCCTTACAGAAGCTGCTTTCAAAGTTTTACGCCTGCAGAACGGGAGCTGATGAGGGCTGGCGCGGGCATGCGAGGGGAGCATGGCCCGGGCCAACGCCGTTCTACCGGATGAACTGTGCTCGTGACGCTTTGAAAACAGCTTCCAACGGACATTGTTGCCTTGAAAAGGCGGGATGATTCTACGGCAAAAAATGCCTGAAGGTAAGGCGCCGATCATGACTTTAACGGGTGACCCTGGTTAGACAAAGGGCTAACATGGCCCCGTATTCCACCGCCAAGCCGTTGTTTTCAATGTCCAACCAGTCCATCAAAACCCCTTGCGTCGGCCTTTGCTCCACTGTCTACGGAGACACGGTGTGCCGTGGCTGCAAGCGTTTCCACCATGAAGTGATCAACTGGAACGGCTACGACGACGAGCAGAAGCGCGCTGTCTGGCTGCGCCTTGAGCAACTGCTGGTACAGGTGATGATGGCCAAGCTGGAAGTGTTCGACAAAAGCCTGCTGCGTCAGCAGCTGCAGCAGCGCTCGATACGCTTCGTCGAGCAGCAGTCGGAATATTGCTGGGCCTATCAGCTGATCGCTCGTGGGGCGCGGATGATCCGTGATCTGGAGGCCTACGGCATGGTGTTGCTACCAGAGTTCCGCGACTGGGAACTGCCGCAACTGCGCGATGCCATCGATCGCGAGTTCTTCTTGCTGTCCGAGGCGCATTACCAGCGCTATATCGCTCCGTCCTTCCTCAACGAGGCCCTTGGCCTGGAGCGCATTCCAACTGCTCGACGTAGTTGAGGCTACGTAAGGTTCACTTGCCCGACAACCGGACAGGAGAGCCAGACCCATGAGTAGCTATGAATTCCAACCCGCCAAAAGCTTTGTTGCCAAATTGTACTGGCAGCCCGATGACGCCCCAGGAAATGTCAGCGCCGTGGGTGATACCGGTAATGGGGACTCGCCCTTTACCAGTGGTGGCTGGCTGCATGCAGATGAAGATAACTACACCAACCATTGGGCGGCCGAACATGTGATTGCGCGGCGGAAATTTCGCACGTTGTTCTGGTTCGGTGGCTACGAAACCGATGGCGAGTGGGATTTCGAGATTCGCGCGGCGCAGGACGAGCAGAATCACCCCCACTGGCAGCGGCGCAATCATCGGCTTGATGTCAGTCGCAACGGCTATCTGGCGCTCTATTCAGCCAGCGAACCGGCTGGCCATGATCCGCTGGCGGCCGCCTCCATGCTCTGGCGCCTGGAGGGGTTGGATATGGCCAAGGTCAAAGTAGGGGCGTTCATTGCCAACCTGCGGTTGGTAAGCCTTCATGGCAAGATTGTGAAACGCCTGGTCGAGGATGACTTCCCATACCTGAGCGAAGAGCAGGGGCAGCACGGGTGCCTGGCCTTGAAGATCGTTCGCACAGGATGTGCCGCGCCCTGAGTGGCGCAATGTCTCAGTCGCCGGTGTATTCGCAACCGCTGGTGCAGGTCTCGTGGATACGCACCTTTGACAGTTCCGGCATCAGTGGCTTGACCTGCTCCCAGATCCACTTGGCGATCACTTCGCTGGTCGGGTTCTCCAGGCCGGGAATATCGTTCAGGTAGTTGTGGTCGAGCTGATCGTAGATCGGCTTGAAGATCGCCTTGACCTCGGCGAAGTCACGAATCCAGCCAGTATGCGGGTCGAGCGGGCCGGTCAGGTGCAGGCCGACCTTGAACGAATGGCCGTGCAGTCGGCCACATTTGTGGCCTTCCGGGACGTGGGGCAGGCGGTGGGCCGATTCGAATGTGAACTCTTTGAAAATTTCCACGCGGTCATAACTCTGTGTGAATCAATAATGCGCGCAGTCTACCAGCAAGGCCGCTACAAGGCTTGCAGCCGTTCGTGCAACCGCCCGGTGGCGATCAGCTCCAGCAACTCGTCCCCCAGCCGCTGGCTTTCGGCGATCGCCTTGTACCAGTAACGCTTGCGGCTAGGGGCATCGCCCATGAAGCGCTTGAAGTCGTTGCGGTCGGGCAACTTGCCGAAGGGTAGGGCGGCCAGATACTGCGGCGAAGGGGTCATCAGCAACACGTTTTGCAGGCGCGTGGCATCGCCCTTGCGCCAGGGCAGCGCCTTGTCGAACCAGCCGGGCACCACCTTGTCGATAAAGTGCGGGTACAGAACCAGGTCGTCACCGCGGTAGGGCAGGTCGAGGTGGTAGTCGAGCAGGCCGCCGTCGCGGTAGGTGCCGGCGCCTGCACCGGGAATATCACGCACTCCTTCCATCACCATCGGGATCGAGCCCGAGGCCAGCAGGGCCTGGCGCAGGTTGGCCAGGTCCAGCGGCAGGCAGCGTGAAGGGAAGTCGGTGAGGGCATCGAGCGGCGGCGCGCTGCGCTCATCATGCAGGATGATCCGTTCAAAGTGCCGGGCCAGGCGCGAGCGCCCCAGCAGGTTGCTGGCGATCACCGAGCCCAGGCCCATGCCCAGGCGGCCGCGGTGGTCGTGCGCGAGCTGGCCGTGGCTTTTTACCACCAGAATGTTCAGGCGATAGTGCGGGTTGGCGAGAATCTGGCCGTCGCGGCCCTGCAGCAGATCGTCGAGCATGCGCTGGCAGCTGCGGCTGATTTCGGCGGGGGTAACGCCCTTGGCAAAGTCCTGCTCGGTGTACAGCTCGCCCAGGCGGCGGATGCCGGCGACCGGGTCGTCGAGGCAGGCACTGGCGAAGCGCCAGGAGCCGATCGAGGCGCCGATCAGTGCGCGTTGTCGCGGTGCCGAAGGCAGCCATTCACCGAACAGTGCCAAGTCCAGTCCCTGGATGCCCAGGGGTTTGGGCCCGCCTGCCGCACCTGGCACTACACCCACATCCGCTGCCTGCAGGCCACCTTCGCGAATTCGCTGCAGCGCGCGTTGGCCAGCTTTGAAAGTGAGAGCAGGGAATTTGATGTGAATGGCGCTCATGACGGATCTCGCAGGTAACAAGGCGGTCATTATAGGGTCTTGATCCCGCGACAGCTGCGCTATCATGACGCCAGCTGTTTTCAGGTTGAATTAAGGACCGCTGGTTAGTCTTAACCCCGTAGACAACTTGAACGTCGCTCAGGAGAGCCACCATGAAAACCTTGACTGCCCTGTTCACCGCCGCTGCCCTTGCCCTGGGTGCCAATGCCGCCTTCGCCAAGGACGTCCAGCCTGACGAAGTGGTCAAACTGGTCAATGCCAAGACCATCAAGTCGCTGGACGAACTCAAGGCCGCCGCCGTGGCCAAGCACCCAGGTGCCACTGTCAAAGATTCGGAACTGGAAAACGAATACGGCCGCTACATCTACAAGGTCGAACTGCGCGACACGCAGAACGTCGAGTGGGATGTCGACCTGGATGCCAAGACCGGTGAAGTGCTGAAGGACGAGCGGGACAGCTGATGATCCACTTACCCCGGCCGGCGCGATACCTGGCGCTGTCGTTGCTGGCCGTGTGCTCTTTGGCCGTTGCTCGGGACCTGGATCAGGATGAAGCCCTGAAACTGCGCCAGAAGGGCGTCATCCTGCCGCTCGAGCAGTTGCTGGCAACCGCCCTGGGGCGTTACCCCGGGGCGCGCCTGTTGGAGGCCGAGCTGGAAGAAGACGACGGCCGCTACGAATACGAAGTCGAACTGCTGACCCAGGAAGGCGTGGTGCGTGAGATCAAGCTCGATGCCAGCAGCGGTGCTCTGCTCAAAGACGAGGAAGACGACTGACATGCGCCTGCTGCTTGTCGAAGACAACGTGCCCCTGGCCGACGAACTGACCACCAGCCTGCAGCGTCAGGGTTACGCCGTGGACTGGCTGGCCGATGGCCGCGATGCGGTGTACCAGGGGCAGAGTGAACCCTACGACTTGATCATCCTCGACCTCGGCCTGCCGGGCTTGCCGGGGCTAGAGGTGCTGGCGCAGTGGCGTGCTGGCGGCCTGGCTACGCCGGTGCTGATCCTCACGGCGCGCGGGTCGTGGGCAGAGCGTATCGAAGGCCTGAAGGCCGGGGCCGACGACTACCTCAGCAAGCCGTTCCACCCCGAGGAGCTGCAGCTGCGCATCCAGGCGCTGCTGCGCCGCGCACGTGGCCTGGCCAATCGGCCAACCTTGGAAGCTGCGGGTCTGCACCTGGATGAAAGCCGCCAGTGCGTGAGCCGCGATGGCGTCGACATCCAGCTCACTGCCGCAGAATTTCGCCTGTTGCGCTACTTCATGCTGCACCCGCAGCAGATCCTGTCCAAGAGCCACCTGGCCGAGCACCTGTACGACGGCGAAACCGAACGCGATTCCAACGTGCTGGAAGTGCACGTCAACCACCTGCGGCGCAAGCTTGGCCGCAGCGTCATCGAGACCCGCCGTGGGCAAGGTTACCTCTATGCCGGGAGCACCGGGTGAAGTCCATCCAGGCGCGCCTTAGCCTGGGCCTGGTCGCGGTGCTCGTGGTGGTCGGCGTGGTGCTGGCGCAGCTGACCCTGTGGCTGTTCGAGGCGGGCTTGCAGCGCTATCTGGAAAACGGCCTGCGCAAGGAAAGCGAGAACCTGCTGGTGGCGTTGGTGCGTGGGCCTAACGGCCTGCAGCTGGATGAGCGGCGCATTTCCGCGGCCTACCAGCGGCCCTTCTCGGGTTACTACTTCCGTATCGATTTCGAACAGGGCACCTGGCGCTCGCGTTCGCTGTGGGACCTGGACATGCCCAAACCGGCCGCGCCAGGGCTGTCCGACAGCCACGAACTGGGCCCGGAAGGGCAGCAACTGCTGGCATTGCGCGCCGATTACCGGCGCCTGGGCCAGGACATCTCGATCAGCGTGGCGCAAGACTATTCGCCGGTGCGCGAGGGTTTTCGTCGGCTGCAGCAGATTGGCCTGGGCATGGGCCTGGTGGCATTGCTGATCGTACTGGTGCTGCAGCGCATCACCGTCACCCGCTCGCTGCGCCCGCTGGAGCGTGCGCGCCAGCAGATTGTCCAGCTGCAGCAGGGCCAGCGCTCGCAGCTCGATGACGAGGTGCCCAGCGAGCTGACGCCGCTGGTGGACCAGATCAACCACTTGCTCAGCCACACCGAAGACAGCCTGCGCCGTTCGCGCAATGCCTTGGGCAACCTTGGCCATGCGCTGAAGACGCCGCTGGCGGTGTTGCTCAGCTTGGCCTCTAGCGAACGCTTGAAGGACCTGCCAGAGGTACAGGCGCAGTTGCGTGACCAGCTGGAACAGATTCAGCAGCGCCTGGCCCGCGAGCTGAACCGGGCACGCCTGGCGGGCGATGCCTTGCCCGGGGCGCAGTTCGATTGTGATGCCGAGCTGCCAGGCTTGCTCGCAACCTTGGGCATGATCCATGGCGAGGGCTTGCTGCTTGAGTACGATGTACCGCCGGGCCTGCTGCTGCCGTGGGATCGCGAAGATGTGCTGGAGCTGCTCGGCAACCTGTTGGACAACGCCTGCAAGTGGGCCGACAGCGAAGTGCAGCTGGGGATCGCGGCGACTGCCGAGGGGTATCAGTTGTGGGTCGATGATGACGGCCCAGGCATTCCCGAAAACCTGCGCCTGCAGGTGCTGGAACGCGGCTCGCGACTGGATGAGCAGGTCGATGGGCATGGGTTGGGACTCGGGATCGTGCGCGATATCGTCGAGGCCTGGGGCGGGCGCCTGGCGTTGCTGGAAAGCCCCTTGGGCGGGCTGCGGGTGAGCATTGAGTTGCCGCGCAAGGCTCGGTAGTGCCAGGGCCGCTTCGTGACCCCAGTGCCCAGATCGGCACTGCAAAAAAATTGCAGTACAGCCGCATTTTTTTGAATTAGCCCTGTCTTCCTCCACCCGGCACAATCCCCTCGTTTTTAATCAGAAAAACTACAGATCACGATTACTTGAATGTCTGCCATGCGTTCCGTAAGTCTTCTTCAGCGGCTGTTGCCAGCGCCCCTGAATACCCCTCCCAAAGAATGGTTGCGTGCCGGTATCGGCGCGTTGCTTGGCCTGTTGCTCGCCGGTTGGCTGACCAGCCTGGCCTATGGCCCGGGCATTGCCCTGCACCTGCTCGGCCCGCTGGCTGCCTCGGCGGTGCTGGTGTTTGCCGTGCATTCCGGGCCTCTGGCGCAGCCGTGGCCAGTGCTCGGCAGCTATGCCTTGGCCGGTGCGGTCGGCCTGGCCATGCGTCAGGGCTTGGGCGCCGAACTGTGGGTGGCCGCTGCGGCCCTGGGCCTCTCGATTCTGGTGATGTGCGTGTTGCGCTGTCTGCACCCGCCGGGCGGTGGCGTGGCAGTGAGTGCGGTGCTGGCCGACCCAGGGCTGACGGCCATGGGGGATCACCTGCTGGAGCCGGTGATGCTCAATGTGCTG
The DNA here is from genome assembly GCF_001320245.1 of Pseudomonas sp. NBRC 111124. Taxonomy (GTDB): domain Bacteria; phylum Pseudomonadota; class Gammaproteobacteria; order Pseudomonadales; family Pseudomonadaceae; genus Aquipseudomonas. The sequence continues at coordinate 86,036 of NZ_BCBA01000009.1, read as the reverse complement.
ATTCTGGTGAGCGTGGCGGTGATCTACAACCGCCTGACCGGTGTGCGTTACCCGAAGGGCACGGTGCCGCGCAAGGACCTGCACCACACCCATGACCCGCTGCCCAGCGAGCGCGTCGGCATCAACGGCGCCGACCTGGATCAGGCGCTGGAGGAGTTGGGCGAATTTGTCGACGTCACCCGCGACGAGCTGGAGCGCATCATCCTGGCCACCGAACAGCACGCCCTGCAGCGCAGCCTCGGCGGCATCACTGCCGGGGCGGTGATGTCCCGTGACGTGCAGTTCGCTTCACCGGATACCACGCTGGAGCAAGCCTGGAAGATGCTCAGCAGCCATCATCTGAAGGCCCTGCCGGTCCTGCAGGAGGGCAAGCTGGTGGGCATCGTCAGCCTCAGCGACCTGGTCGGCCCGGCCATGCAGCGCGGCCCGTTCAGCTGGCGTGGCCTGTTCGGCCGCAAGGCGGTGCGCATGGAGCAGGTGATGAGCCGGCGGGTGATCAGCGTCAGCATCCAGCATCCCCTGGAGCGCCTGTTGCCGCTGCTGTGTGAGCAGGGCCTGCATTGCCTGCCGGTGCTCGACGGGGACCAGCTGGTGGGGGTCGTCACCCAGACTGACCTGATCGCCGGCCTCAAGCGCCAGCTGCTAAGCGCCGCTGGCAGTGCCTCAGAGAACCGGGTCCCAGCGTTGTGACCAATCGCTGGCGCCGGCTGCCACCAGCCGGCGCAGCACGGTGAAGGCCTGCTGCAGGGCCTCGCTGTCGCGCTTGCGCGGGTATACCAGGTAGGTCGGGTAAGTGAATTCCGGCGCCTGCGGCACCCGCTCGAACACGCCGTTCTGCAGATAAGCCTGCACCACGCGGGTACGGAAGTAGCCGCTGCCTCCCTGATCGAGGATGAACTGCAAGGCCAGTGGGCCGAGGTTGAAGCTCAGTGCCGGACGTGCGCAGTCGGGCAGGGCGGCGTCATGCTGGCGGCGGAACGCCTCGCCCCAGTCAATGTAGATGTAGGGTTCGGGTAGGTCGACCCTGCGCACGCGGATCAGCTTTTCTTCCATCAACTGCTCCACCTGCAACCCTGGGCCGTAGGTCGGCTGGTACACCAGTGCGGCGTCGAGCAGGCCCATCTCCACCTTGCGCAGCAACGACTCACCATCGCTTACCTCGCTGCGGATGGCATGGCTGGGCAGCTCGCGGTGCAAGGCAGTGACCCAGTCAAGCAGCATCGGATTGCCCAGGCTCACTTCCGCGCCCACATGCAGCATCTGCTGGCAGCCTTCGGGCAGCGGCAGGTCACGACGCGCTGCCTCCCAGGTCTGCACCAGCTGGTTGGCGTAGCTGACGAAGGCCTCGCCATCACTGGTCAGGCTGGCGCCGTTGCGGCTGCGCACGAACAACTGGCAGCCCAGTTGCTGCTCCAGGCGTTGCACACGGGCGGTGATAGCGGTCTGCGACACGAACAGGCGCTCGGCGGCGGCAACCAGGCTGCCGCAACGTACAATCTCCAGAAAGGTTCGGGCCTGCTCAATGTCCATGGGTTGCTCTGTGGTGGAGAAGGGGGCTTATTCTAGAGGCTTTGCACCGTTGTGGGGCGTTTTTGCCTTGTCTGCAAATTTGCAGGTCCGTTGTGACTTTAGTCCCATGGCGGCCCCGGTGTGGCGGGCCATACTCGTTGTTCGCCCTTCAATAACAACAAGTACCGGGTTTTCACCACCATGACCTATCAGCACAGCTACGCCCAATCCATTGCCGACCCTGCTGCCTTCTGGGCTGAACAGGCCGAATCCCTGGCCTGGTACCGCAAGCCCTCGCTGACCCTGCAGAACAACCCCGACGGCACCCACCGCTGGTTCGCCGACGGCCAATTGAACAGCTGTTACCTGGCCCTCGACCGGCAGATTGAACTGGGCCGCGGCGAGCAGCTGGCGCTGATCTACGACTCACCGGTGACCGCTGCGCAGCAGGCCTTCACCTACAACCAGTTGCGCGACGAAGTGGCGCGCCTGGCCGGCCTGCTGCGTCAGTTGGGCGTGGGCAAGGGCGACGGGGTGATCATCTACATGCCGATGGTGCCCCAGGCGGCCATGGCCATGCTTGCCTGCGCGCGAATCGGCGCGGTGCATTCGGTGGTGTTCGGTGGCTTTGCCGCCAACGAGCTGGCGCTGCGCATCGACGATGCGCGGCCGACGCTCTTGCTCACCGCGTCCTGTGGCCTGGAGTTCGACCGGGTGATCGAGTATAAACCGCTGGTTGACCGCGCCCTGCAGGTGGCCTGCCACCAACCCCGTAATGTGCTGGTGCTGCAACGGCCACAGGCCCGCGCGCAGCTGCAACCGGGCCGTGATCTGGACTGGCAGCAGGCGCTGGCCGGTGCCGAACCGGTAGCACCCGTGGCGCTGGACGCTGGTGATCCGCTGTACATCATGTATACCTCCGGCACCACGGGCAAACCCAAGGGTATCGTTCGCGAAAATGGCGGCAATGCGGTCGCGCTTTGCTATGCGATGCGCCATATCTATGGCATGCAGGCTGGCGATGTGTGGTGGGGCATTTCCGATGTCGGCTGGGTGGTGGGCCATTCGCTGATCGTCTATGGGCCGCTGATGAGCGGCTGCACCACGGTGTTCTATGAGGGCAAGCCGATCCGCACTCCGGACGCCTCGGCGTACTGGCGGGTGGTCGAGCAGTACAAGGTCAACGCCCTGTTCTGCGCACCGACCGCCATGCGGGCGATCCGCAAGGAAGACCCGGAGGGTGAACTGATCCGCAAGCATGACCTGAGCTCGCTGCGCCAGCTGTTCCTGGCCGGAGAAAAGCTCGACTCCAGTACCCATGAATGGCTGGAGCGGGTCACGGACAAACCGGTGCACGATCATTGGTGGCAGACCGAAACCGGCTGGCCGGTGACCGCGCCTTGCGTTGGGCTGGAAGGCAGTGCGGCGCGGCCGGGTTCGAGCAATCGCGCAGTGCCGGGCTACCACGTGCGGGTACTGGATGACGACGGGCATCTGCTGGGGCCCGATCAACAGGGTTCCATCGTCATCGCCCTGCCGCTGCCGCCCGGCTGTAGCCAGACCTTGTGGGGTGACCATGAGCGCTACCTGCAGGCGTACCTGCAGACCTACCCGGGCTATTACCACACCGGCGATGGCGGTTACCTCGATGAAGAGGGCTTCGTCTACATCATGGGCCGCACTGACGACGTGATAAACGTCTCCGGGCATCGCCTGTCCACGGGCGAGATGGAAGACCTGGTCGCCCGTCACCCGGCGGTGGCCGAGTGTGCGGTGATCGGTGTCCATGACGAAATCAAGGGCCAGGTGCCGCTGGCGCTGGTGGTGCTCAAGGATGGCGAAGGTATAGCCGAAGCGCAGTTGCTGGTTGAACTGGTGGGCCGTGTGCGTGACGAGATCGGCGCGCTGGCGTGCTTCAACCGGGTGCGGCTGGTGAAGCGTTTGCCCAAGACGCGGTCGGGGAAAATCCTGCGGGCGGTGCTGCGCAAGATTGCCGATGGGCAGGTGTATGTGCCGCCATCGACTCTGGATGATCCAGCGGTGTTGGGGGAGATTGAGGCGGTGTTGGCGGATCTGCCACGGGCTGGATGATGGGTTGACCTGACCGGCCTCTTCGCGGCTATAGCCGCGAAGAGGCCCATCAGGCAATACCGTTAACAGGCCCGATCTGTTGCAACTGCCCCAAGCGGCTGCGGGTCCGCATCAGATCCGCCAGCGGCCCGCCGAGGCTTTCTTCCAGTGGTCGCCTACCGAGCACGGTCACCTGCCGATCCTGGTCATACAGCACATCCACCAGATTGACAAAGCGCTGCTGCGCCGCCAGCGAGCATTCCGCCAGGTCATCCAGTCCATCGATGATCCACTCGTCGTACTGCCCAGCCAGCACCAGGTAGTCGATCACCGCCGTGGCTTTCTCGCACAAGTCGTCGAAGGCCAGCACCACGCGTCGGTCATCGACGGCCAGGGCGCGTAGCGGGCGTTTATTGATCTCCAGCACCACCGGTTGATCATCGGGGATGTTCAGCGCCTGGCGCTGCGTCGCATCCCCAGGCCACACATAGTGCCCCTGGGTAAAGCGCTGGTGCTCGCGGTTGGCCGGCAGGCTGCGAAAGTCCGTGTCGCCGCCGACTTCGAGCACGTCCATCGAGCTGTTTATCAAGCGGATCACTGGCAAGAAACGCTCGTGGTACAGCGGGTTGGGCAGCAACCCTTCAGGCGCATAGTTGGAGGTCACCAACAGGAAGATGCCGCGGGCGAACAGGGCGTTGAAAAGCCGAGTCAGCAGCATGGCATCGCCAATGTCATGCACATGGAATTCATCGAAACACAGCACCTGGCAGTCGCCCAGCAGCTCGTCCAGGGTGGCGCCCAACGCATCGTCCAGCAGGCGATGCTGGTGCATGCCCTGGTGCAGGCGGGAGAAAAAGTCATGGAAGTGCAGGCGTCGCTTGGCCGTTACGGGCACCGCCTGGTAAAAGCCATCGAGCAGCCAGCTCTTGCCGCGGCCGACCGCACCATGCAGATAGAGGCTGCGAGGCTGGCCCCCCTCCAGCAGACGCGCAATCTGCGCAGCCATGCTGTCGATGACCCGGCGCTGACCGTCGCTGAGTTGGTAGCCACGGCTCTGCGCCTTGTCCTCGAACTCGCTGAGCAATTCACTCTGGTTAGCTGACGCGCCGCGCAAGCGCTGGCCAAGCTGGCGCAGCGGGGAGGGGATCCAGGCAGTCAAAAGCTAAGCTCCTTGGGCAAAGGCAGGGCAGCGTGCAGCTTGCCCGAGGGCGGCCATTTTGACTAATAGATAAAATGCCGGGCAACGATCGCCTGGGGCGATAGGTCGCTAGACCTTGCGCTCCAGCTGCCGCTCGATCATGTACTTCACGGTCAACCGGCGTTCCTTGAGGTGGCGCAGGTCTTCGTCTTCGAAATTGCCCGCGGAGATCGATTCGGCGGCCAGCACCTGGTTGTCGATGTCCACGTACTCGTCGAGCAGGCGGTCGAGGGTCTTGTCCTGCTGGCGGCGCTGCTGGACGATTTCGCGCGGGTAGTGCAGGTCTTGGTACAGATCGTGAGAAACGGGCATTGGGGTCCTCCTTGTCTATGCAGTTTGCTTATCTGATTGGAAAGGAGGAATGCGATTTGTGTTGAAGCGAAGCGGTAAAAAAGCGACGGGTGGTTGCACGGACGGCCCGCAGCTTCCACGTGTGAACACTAACTTGCTGTTTTAAAGCATTTTTTTTCACGAAAGGGGTTTACAGGGCGATTCTATGTGTTAAAGTGCCGCGCATTCCAAGACAACAACCCAGTTGTCAATCAGTTGGAATTGTCAGGGCAGCATCAGCTGCATCCGATACAGGGGCGTCGCCAAGCGGTAAGGCAGCAGGTTTTGATCCTGCCATGCGTTGGTTCGAATCCAGCCGCCCCTGCCATTTTCTCTATTCAAATACCTATTTTTGATTCGGTGCAGACGACAGTCGGCGCTGGGTTTTGTCGTTTCTGTTTCCTGCGCCGGCCTCTTCGCGGGCGCGCCCGCTCCCACAGGTACTGCACTGTCTTCAAGGGCGGCGATGTTCCTGTGGGAGCGGGCGTGCCCGCGAAAGGGCCGGTACAGGCAAAGCGAAACTAACCGGCCACCCGCAGCAGTTCATTCAATACCCTGGCCAGCTCATCCGCCTGCACCGGCTTCTGCATCACTAGGCTCCCCGGCACTTCCAGCCCTTCCAGCTCCGCATACCCGGTCAGGAATACCACCGGTAACCGCGGGTAGCGGTCGCGTGCCGCCAGGGCCAACTGCCCGCCATTGAATTCGGGCATGGCAAAGTCAGTCAGCAGCAGATCGATACCGTCGTCCAGCAGGGCCAGCGCCTGCTCACCGTTGTGCGCCTGGCGCACCTGGTAGCCATACTGGCGCAGCACATCACCCAACATGTCGCGCACCAGATGATCATCATCCACCAGCAGTACGGTACGGTCCCGGCCACTGTCATCATTCAACTGGATGGCGACTGGCGGGGCAGGGTCGGCGGCGACTTCCTCCTTCACGGCTGGCAAGTACACCGATACCTGGGTGCCATGCCCCAGTTCGGTATCGATGCGCACACCGCCGCCGGACTGCTTGGCGAAGCCGAACACCTGCGCCAGGCCTAGGCCTGAGCCTTTGCCGATGTCCTTGGTGGTGAAGAACGGCTCGAACACCTTGGCCTGCACCTCTTCGCTCATGCCGCAACCGGTATCGCGAATGCTCAGCATCACGTACTCGCCAGGCTCCGGGTCTTCCGGGCGCTGCGGGCGGGCGTTGATCCGCGTGTTGCGGGTCGACAGGGTCAGCTGGCCGCCTTCGGCCATGGCATCGCGGGCGTTGATGGCCAGGTTGAGGATGATCATCTCGGTCTGGGTCGGATCGGTCAGGGCCTGCCATAGGCTGTGATCCAGGTCCAGGCGCACGGAAATGTTGCCGCCGAGGGTGCGGCGCAACAGTTCTTCCAGGCCGGTGAGCGTGCGGTTCAAGTTCAGCGGCACCGGTTCCAAGCGCTGGCGACGGGAGAAGGCAAGCAGCTGCGAAGTCAGCTTGGCGCCGCGGTCACCGGCTTCGCGAATGTGCGTCAGACGGCTACGGGCCTTGTCCAGGTCGCCTTTGGCCAGGTCGCGTTCAAGGAAGCTGGCGCCGGTGAGGATGACCGTGAGCAGGTTGTTGAAGTCGTGGGCGACTCCGGCGGTGAGCTGGCCGACCGCTTCCAGCCGCTGCATCTGCTGCAGCGCCGCTTCAATGCGTTCGCGCTCGGTGATCTGTTCCCGCAGGCGGGTATTGGCTTCGGCCAGGCCCAGGGCCGTTTCCCGTTCGCTGGTGATGTCCCGCGCCACCACGTAAAGCAGCGTGTCTTCCGGCACCACCACCCAGGACAGCCAGCGCAACTGGCCACCCGCGTGCTGGATACGGCCGACAAAGCGCGCGCTGGTGCGGCCGTGCGCGAGGGCGGCCAGCTCGGTGAGCAGCGCTTGCTGATCCGCCTCGGGCAGCAGGTGCAGCAGCGAAGCCTGGCTCAGGCGCTCGCGGGTAAAGCCCAGGCTGGCCTCCCAGGCCGGGTTCAGGGCTACCGGGGTCAGGTCCTTGTTGAGCACCGCGAGCAGGTCCTGGGACAGCTCCCAGGCGCGGTCACGCTCGCGGGTGCGGCGCTCGACCCGTTCGCCGAGCATCTCGTTGAGCTGCTTGAGCGCCTGGGTAGCCTGGCGCTGGGTATGGATGTCCTGCAGCACGCCAGAAAACCGCGTGCACTGGCCGTCGACGAACTGGCACTGGCCGCTGCTGAGCAGCCAGCGTGGTTCCAGGCCATTGGGCTGGGAGATGCGGAACTCGACCCGGTACAGACCGTCACTGTCCGGTTGCATGGCGTTCTCGACGGCCTCGCGCACCTTGGCCTGGTCGTCGGGGTAGATGCCGGCATAGAACACCTGCATGTTCATCTCGGTCTCGACCGGCAAGCCGAACAGGACCTTGCAGCGGTCATCCCAGATCAACAAGCCGTTTTGCGGGCTGAACACCCAGGTGCCCATGCCGGCGGCATCGATGGCAATGCGCGCACGCGCTTCGACATCGGCCAGGGCCTCTTCGGCGCGGCGCCGGCGCTGGCGCTCCTGCACTTCGGTAAGGGCCCGGCGCACGGCCTTGGGCAGCAGCGGAAGGTTCTTCTTCAGGACATAGTCGGTGGCGCCCAGGCGGATCATTTCCACCGCGTGCTCTTCGCCGTAGATGCCCGAGAGGAAGATGAACGGCGTGTCGGGCGCCAAGCGTTGGGCGATGGCCAGCACCTCGGTGCCGGAAGAGCCGGGCAGCACGCAGTCGCACAGGATCAGGTCAAAGCTGGCCTCGTGCAGGGCGTGCTCGACCCCGATATGGTCGAACACCAGCTGCGACTGCAGCTGTAGCCCGCTGCGCTCCAGGCGCATCAGGGTCAGTTCGGCGTCCATCGAGCTGTCTTCGACCATCAACAATTTGAGTGGCGTTGGCAACATCTTTGCACTGACCTCAGAGGCTGCCACGGCGGTTCAGGCGTAGCGAGCCGGGTGGCGGCTCGTTGAGCACTGCCCAGAACACGCCAAGGTCGGAAATCGCCGCGACGAACTCCTTGAACTCCACCGGTTTGACCACATAGGCATTGACCCCCAGCTCATAGGCACGCAGCAGGTCGGGCTCTTCCCGCGAAGAGGTCAGCATCACTGTGGGTATGCTGCGCAGTTCGGGCGTGCCACGCACTGCCTTGAGCACTTCCAGGCCATCGACCTTGGGCAGCTTCAGGTCCAGTAGAAGGACCGCCGGGTTGCCGTCGTCACGGCTGGCATAAGCGTTGCGGCGCAACAGGTAGTCGAGGGCGTCGGCGCCGTCACGCAAGACGATAACCTCGTTGGCCAACTGGCTGCGTTCCAGGGCCAGGAGCGTCAGCTCCAGGTCCCGGGGATTGTCTTCGACCAGCAGGATCGGCTTGAGCATGGTGATACGGATACCTCAGGTGGTTGCCGGGTGATGGGGCAGGGTGAAGTGGAAGCTCGCGCCTTGGTCGACCTGGCCTTCGGCCCAGACTCGCCCGTCATGGCGTTCGATGATCCGCCGCACGCTGGCCAGGCCGATCCCGGTGCCTTCGAACTCTTCCATGCGATGCAAGCGCTGGAACACCCCGAACAGCTTGTTGGCGTAGGCCATGTCGAAGCCTACACCATTGTCGCGGATATAGATCTCGGTCTCGTCCATATGCTGCCGGGCGCCGACCGTGATCTGGGCAGGTTCGCGGCCACGGGTGTATTTGATGGCGTTGGAAATCAGGTTATGCAGAGCCAGGTTGATGAAGGCAGGGTCGGCAATGACCTTGGGCAGCGGTGCGATGTCCCAGACAATTTCGCGGCCTTCATAATCCGGGGCCAGATCCTGGCGGATGGTGTCGACCAGTACATTGAGGTCGACATCTGACAGGCGCAGTGCCGAACGGCCCATCTGCGAGAAATTGAGCAGGTTGTCGACCAGGCTGCCGGCAAAGTGCGCGGCTTCCTCGATGTGCTGCAGAAACCGCTTGCCGCGCTCGCTCAAGCCCTGACCCTCGATCTCGCCGAGCAGCTCGGTGTAGCCGGCGATATGGCGCAGTGGCGCGCGCAGATCGTGAGACACGCTGTAGGAAAAGGCTTCCAGTTCTTTGTTCGAGCGGCGCAGCTCGTTGGCCAGTTGTGCCAGCTCCTCGGCCTTGCGCAGGACGATGCCGAGCACTGCCGTGCGCAGTTCCAGCACGCCTTCGATGACCAGCGGGTCCCAGGGTTCGCAGTAGCCGCTGATCCGTTCCTGCCAACGATCAAAGCTGTGCCGCGGGTCGAGCGCACCTTGGGCGCCGATCTGCTTGTCGGGGCGCCCGGCCCAGTCGACCGTGTGCACCTGCTCGGGGCGGAACCACAGCAGGTAGTGTGAATGGATCTGCGAAATGGCGACCGCCAGCACGCCACCGGCATGGTCGGCAAGCTCAGGCAGCCCATCGATGTCACGGCGCAGGTTGTCGCTGTGGAATATCGGTTCTTCACCGCGCTCGCCCAGCCAATGCACCAGCGCAGTGACCTGCGCCGCCGGCGGGGTCTGGCCGAACAGGTCGCAGCGCTCGGCAGAGATCACCGCCACGCCGCTGGCGCCGGCGAATGCCAGCAGCACGTCGGGCAGGTCACGCAGGCCATCGCTGACGCTGTCGTGGTCGGCCATCGACGAAATCATGCGCACGATGTGCTGGCGCAGGTCGAGCAACTGGCGCGTCCTGGCGTGCGATTCGCGGGCCTCGATCTGCAGCGACAGCACGCTGGCCAGCAGTTCGCAAGCGGTGCGGGTGCGGAACTCGACCGCACGTGGCTGGGCATGGTGGCAGGAGATCAGGCCCCAGAGCTGGCCATCGACCACGATCGACAGCGACATCGAGGCCAGGGTGCCCATGTTGCGCATGTACTGCAGGTGGACCGGTGACACACTGCGCAGGGCAGCGAAACTCATGTCCAGGGGTTTGCCGGTGCGTGGGTTGATGGCCGGCAGCAACGCCGAGGCCTGGTAGTTGGCGTCCTCAATCACGCGGATGCGGTTGACCCGGTACAGCTCGCGGGCCTGGCGCGGGATGTCGGCAGCGGGAAAGCGCAGGCCGAGGTAACGGGGATAACCGGCGTCGGCCAGCTCGGCAAGCACCTGGCCGTTGCCTTCGGCGTCGAAGCGGTAGGCCTTGACCCGGCCAAAGCCGGTGATGCGCTTGACCTGCAGCACGCACTGCTGCAGCAACTCTTCGAGGCTGTCGGCGTTGTGCAGGCTGCTGACGAAACCGCGTACCAGCGGGTAGTAGTCGCCCTGGTCGGCCAGGTCCGCGGGCCGGCGAAACGGCTCGAACTCGGCGATCAGCACCTGGTCGTGTCGGTGGGCCAGCAACCGCAGGGCGTCGCTGCAGGGCGCGCCGTGACGCAAGTGCACATCGCCGATATGAAATGGAAAAGCCTCGTCACCTGGCAGGCGTTCGAGCTGGCGGCGCAGGTCAAAGCTGTCGCTGACCACGTCGGCGAAGGCGCAGCCGACCAACGCTCGCGCTGGCACGCCCAGCCACTGCTCTACGTTCTCGCTGGCCTGGAGAATGCGCAGGTCGTGCTCATCCACCACCAGCAGAAAACCGTGCGGCTGAATACTGCCAGGTACCTGGATCGGCTCCTGGGCGCAGCGCTCCACGGCGGCGGCGAGCGTGTTGTCTGCAGTCGTCAATGGAAACGCTCCTGTGATGTTCTTCCATGCATGCTGGGTACCGGCCCTCTGCCATTGGAGGCATAGGATGCCCGAGGGTTCGCCTTAGCAGGGAAATTTCTGCCCGCTTCGCCAGGGCTTTGTCGTTAACACCAAAGAATGGCACCCCGCCATCACGATTCTGTCACCTGCTGCTACGCTCAAGAAAAACACCGTAGGACAACAAGGATCACCCAGTGACGGAACGCTTTTTTGCCGTGCTGTTGGGCCTGTTATTGAGCGGCATTGCCGGGGCGGCGGACTTCCTCGTGGAAGTGCGGGTGCTGGTCGAACGTGGCTGCATGCTGACCCACCAACAGCGCGATGCGGGCGCACAGGCCCTGGGTGTGATCGACCTGGGCGCCGCTGCACGCCTGGATGGGCCCGGCGCGCTATTGAGTGGCGTGCTGATCAATCGACGGCCACCGCGCCTCGAATGCAACCCCGGCACGCCTTACCAGGTGCGGGTCGACGGCGGCCAGCACGGCGGCGTCGGCGAACTGCGGTTCCTGGGTAGCGACGATGCCAAGGCCAGGCCGATCCCCTATCGGTTGTACCGCGATGCTGCCTGGCGCGAGCCGGTAGTCGTCGGTCAGGCCCATGCCGCAAGCGTGCCGGACAGTGGTTCCGTCGAACTGCCGCTCTACGCCCGTATCGACAAGCTGGCCTGGGTGCCGCGCGCGGGCCAGTACGCCGATCTGCTTAAAATCACGGTCACCTGGTAGCGAGGCCGCCATGCACAAGGACGTCATGTAATGAACCGCACTTCGCTCCTGCTGCTCAGCCTCGGCCCGCTGCTGTTGCCCAGTGGCGTGGCGCATGGCACTACCACCGGCTTCATCCAGGCACGCCTGGTGATCAGTGCAGCCTGCGAGATCAACAGCGGCGACCAGCCGCCTGCCACCCTGGGCAACCCTGGCCTGATGGACTTCGGCCAGCGCGGTCCGAATTGGGACAGCCCTTTGCGCACGCGGGTTGATGAAGCCGGCGGTGAAGGCAGCCTGCAAATCAGCTGCACGCCCGAGGTGCGGGCTTTCAACGTGCGCATCAATGGTGGCCTGAACGGTGACGATGGTGTGCGCAGGCTCTCCAACGGCCGTGAAATGATCCCCTATCAACTGGCGGTCGACCCCGGCGGCAACAGCCGCTACGGCATCGGCCAGGCCCGTGCCTTCACCATCAGCAGCACCGAGCAGATTCCGATCCCCATTTATGGCGTAGTGGTGGCGCAACCGCGCGCACTGCCGGCCGGGCTGTACCGCGACACCCTGAGAGTGACCCTGGACTGGTAAACGACGCAAGGAGACTCCGATGCGAACGACTTTCACCCGCTGCATGCTCGCCGGCCTCGGCCTGGCCATGGTAGCTCACGCCCAGGCCGCCACGGTGACCGGGACCATCTCCTCGACCCTGACCTTGACCTCGGCCTGCCAGGTCAATGGTGCCGGCGGTACCACCGGGCTGAATTTCGGTACGCTGAACTTCGGTACCACAGGCGCCCTGTTCACCACAGCCAACGCCCAGGTGCTCGCCTCTGGGGGCGGCGCCATGACCATTCTCTGCTCGGCCGGCACCGTGCCGGCAATCCGCGTTCGTGCCGGCGCTCACGATGGCCAGTCCACCGGCGGCACGCGTGCGTTGGCCGACGGTGCGGGTAACTTCGTTCCCTATGACTTCTATACCGATGCCGGTGCCACCACGCTGCTGGCGATTGACGGCACCATTACCTTGCCGACCAGCACCGGCGTGGCGCAGACGGTCAACCTTTATGGCCAGGCACGCGGCAAGGCAGGCTTGCCGGCCGGGACATATACCGACTCGGTAGCGGTCGAGTTGTCGTTCTGAGCCATGCGCAACGGGCTCGGTGGGTGCCTGTTCGGCATTGGCATGCTGCTGGCCGCGCCCCTTGAGGCGGTGACCACCAGCACCTTTCAGGTGAGCGCGCAGATCGTTGCTGGCTGCCTGGTGGTGGGGGGCGTGACCAGCTATGGCACGCTCAATTACGGCACCCAGTCGGCACTGTCCACCGGCATTCTCAGTACCTCGCTGGGCGGCGCCACGGTGACCTTTCAATGCACCCCTGGGGTGGTCATGAGCATGAGCCTGGACGGTGGCCAGAACAGCGCCAGTGGTACGCGCAATCTCAAGCGCAGCGGCGGCACCCAGGTGCTTGCCTATCAGTTGTACCAGGATGCGGCTTTCAGCCAGGCCCTGGGGATTGGCCAGAGCGTGACGGTGAGCTACGCCGACGCCACGGCCATCAAGCTTCCGGTGTATGGCCGTACCCAGTTGCCCGGCACCTTGCCGGCCGGGACCTACACCGATGTGGTGCAAGTATCGGTGACCTGGTGAATGCACCAGCACCCCAGAAAAATACATCAAGGAGAGTTGCATGGGGGCATGCGCGAAGTGGGCGCAGGGTTTGATCGGGCTGACGCTGTTGGCGAGCCTGCCAGCGGGGGCCGCCACCTCGGTGCTGATCTGGCCGATCGACCCGGTATTGGAGGCTGACCAGAAAGCCGGCGCGCTGTGGCTGGAGAACCGCGGCACGGCGCCTGCCAGTTTGCAGGTGCGGGTGTTCGCCTGGCGCCAGGGCGACTACCAGGAGCAGTTCCAGGCCCAGCGCGAAATCATCGGCAGCCCGCCAGTGGCCTATATACCTCCAGGGCAGAAGCAGCTGATCCGCCTGACCCGCACTGGCAGCTCGCCGGTGGGCCAGGAGCAGGCCTACCGCATCATCATCGATGAAATCCCCTCACCATTGCCGACCGATACCGCCGGCCAAGGCACCACGGCGGCGATCCGCCTGCAGATGCGCTATTCGGTGCCGCTGTTCGTCTATGGCGAAGGGCTGTGGGGCAAGGCCGACCCGCAAGGCAAGCGCAATACCGAAGGCGTCGGCAAACCGCAACTCAGCTGGCGTCCGGTGACGGTGCAGGGCAAACCCTATGTGGAAATGCGCAATACCGGCCCGGTGCATGCGCGCCTGACCGATGTGGTGGTGCAGCACGGCAGCCAGGCCAAACCCCTGGCCGAAGGTTTGCTCGGCTATGTGTTGCCGGGTGCCAGCATGCGCTGGCCGGCACCGGTGGCGCCGAACGCAGGCAGCGTCATCAAAGGGAGGGTGAACGGTCAGGAAACGGCCGAAGCGATCCGGCAAGGGCAATGAGCCCGCCGCTGAATGAAAGGCAAGGGCCATGGAGGACCGGGCAATGGTCGGAATCCGTGTGTGAGATCGCTGTCGCGGGCTTCGCGCCGCTGGTGCCTGGGGCTGACCTTGTTCGGCCCCTGCCTGGTGCTGGCCGACGACCTGCCACCACCGCCCAGCGAAACCACCGCCGTCGCCGATGCCACGCTGTACCTCGACCTGCTGGTGAACCAGGTGCCCAAGGCTGAACTGGTGCCGGTGCAGCAGCGAGCCGGGCGCCTGTTCCTCGACAGCGACGTGTTGCGCGGCCTGGAGGTCAAGCTGCCGGGCGATCCGCAAGGTGAAGTGGCACTGGACGCGGTGGCAGGCTTGCACGCTGATTACGACAGCCAGAACCAGCGCCTGCTGCTGCAAGTGCCACCCGCCTGGCTGCCGGAGCAACAGGTCGGCGACCGCGGCCTGTATCCGGCCAGCGAGGCGCGCAGCAGCTTCGGTGCCTTGTTCAACTACGACCTGTACCTCAACGACACCGATGATGGCGGCACTTACCTGGCGGCCTGGAACGAGCTGCGCCTGTTCGACAGCTGGGGCACGTTCTCGACCACGGGCCAGTGGCGCCAGTCGTTCAATGGCGCACAGAGCGATGCCAACCGCCAAGGCTTCCTGCGTTACGACACCACCTGGCGGTTCACTGACGAGCAACGCCTACTCACTTACGAGGCCGGCGACTTCGTTACCGGAGCATTACCTTGGACCAGTTCTGTGCGGACCGGGGGCATTCAGCTATCGCGTGACTTTGGCGCGCGCCCGGACCTGGTGACCTATCCCTTGCCGGCCTTTGCCGGCGAAGCGGCAGTGCCGACCTCGCTGGACCTGTTCATCAATGGCTACAAGTCCAGTACCACTGAACTGCAGCCCGGCCCGTACACCCTGACCAACGTGCCGTTCATCAACGGCGCTGGCGAGGCCGTGGTGGTGACCACCGATGCCCTTGGCCGGCAGGTGTCCACCACCTTGCCGTTCTACGTCACCAGCAGCCTGCTGCAAAAAGGCCTGTCGGACTTCTCGGTGGCTGCCGGCAGTTTGCGTCGCGACTATGCCGTAGAAGATTTCGGCTACGGCACCGGCGTTGCCTCGGCCAGCCTGCGCCATGGCATCAGTGACAACTTCACCTTGGAAACCCATGTCGAGACCGCCGAATCGCTGCTGCTCGGTGGCCTGGGCGGCAACATGCGCCTGGGGACGTTCGGCGTGCTCAATGCGGCCTTGGCACAGAGCCAGTTCGAAGGCGAAAAGGGCCATCAGGTGGCTCTCGGCTACCAGTACAACAGCCAGCGCATGGGTTTCAGCTACCAGCGCCTGCAGCGGCATGGTGAATACTCGGACCTGACCCGGGTCGACATCCCCGACATGCAACTGAGCCAGCGCAGCGAGCAGGTGACCCTGAGCGTCAATCTCGACCAGTATGGCAGCCTTGGCGCTGGCTATTTTGATGTGCGCGCCGGCGACGACACGCGCACCCGGCTGATCAACCTGAGCTGGAGCAAACCGCTGTGGGGCAACAGCAGCCTTTACCTGTCGGCCAACCGTGAGGTCGGCGACAGCAGCTGGGCGGTGCAGGCGCAGGTCGTGGTTCCGTTCGACTTCGGCAGCACCCTGGCGGTGAGCACTGAACGCAGCAAGGATGGCGAAACCCTGCAGCGGGTCAACTACAGCCGCGCCGTGCCAGTGGGCGGCGGTGTCGGCTACAACCTCGGCTATGCCGGCGGCAGCGACCGCGATGCCTATCGCCAGGCCGACGTCACGTGGCGCCTGCAGTCGGTGCAGTTGCAGGCCGGTGTGTATGGCAGCCGCGGCGAGATGACCCGTTGGGCCGACGCCAGTGGCTCGCTGGTGTGGATGGATTCCAGCGTGTACGCCGCCAATCGCATCGATGATGCCTTCGTGGTGGTCAGCACCAGCGGCTACGCCGATGTGCCGGTGCGTTACGAGAACCAGGAAATCGGCCGCACCGACCGCAGCGGTCATTTGCTGGTGCCCTACAGCAGCGGTTACTACCGCGGCAAATATGAAATCGACCCGATGGACTTGCCGCCCGATGTGCTGGCGGCTGAGGTCGAGCAGCGGGTGGCGGTGCGCCGCGGCAGTGGCTACCTGCTGGAGTTCCCGCTCAAGCGGGTGCTGGCGGCGAGCATCGAATTGGTCGACGCCAATCAGCAACCGCTCAAGCTCGGTAGCAAGGTCAGCCACCAAGAGAGCGGCAGCCAGGCGGTGGTGGGCTGGGACGGGCTGGTGTACCTGGAGAACCTGTCGCCGCATAACCGCCTGCAAGTGACGGTAGAAGGAGGAGGGCAGTGCCAGGTGGAATTCGATTTGCCCGATACGCAAGGTACCGTCCCGCTGATCGGCCCACTGGTGTGCCGATGAAGCGGCTAGGGTGCGTGTTGTTGTTGCTGCCGGCCGGGTCCGCCTGGGCCTTGTGTTCATCCGTGGTGACGGTGCCTGCGGCGTTCGGCACGGTCAACTCGACCTTGGTGCGCACCGCCGTGCAGACGGCGTCATCGACCAACTCGGGGTTGCAGTGCACCGGCTCGCTGCTGAGCTTGCTCAGCGCCACTGATCACTTCTACGCCACCATCACCTCGGCCACGGGCACCACCGGCCTGGTCGGCCCCACTGGCGACGTCATCGGATACACCCTGTATGCCGACAACAGCACCAGCTACCCGATCACGCGCGGCGTGGCCTTCGACTTCGCCCGCAATGGCATCCTCGACCTGCTCGGTCTGCTTGGCGGCACCACGCCCAAGGCCGTGCCGCTGTATCTGCGCACCGTGGTCGGCAGCAACGTCGCGGCAGGGTTGTACCAGGAAAACCTCACCGTCGCCTGGAGCTGGAATTACTGCTCCGGGATCGGGGCCGGCAGCTTCTGCCTGGGCCGCGATATCGGCTCCGGCACCCAGACTCTGAACGTCAGCCTGACCGTCAGCAACGACTGCCAGATCACCACCCCCAACATCAGCTTCGGCAGCGCGCCAGTAGTGGCCGGGTTCGGCACGGTGAGCCAGAGCGTTAACCTGTCGTGCACCAAAGGCAGTGCCTACACGGTGGGTTTGAATGATGGGGAGAATGTGTCGGGCGGGCGGCGGCGGATGAAGTCCACGGCGGGCAACTTCCTGGCCTATGACATCTTCAAAAGCGCCGGCACGGTGCGCTGGGGCTCGCTGACCACGGCTCGGCGCGCGAGTAGTGATGCCGATGTGAACCCCGGAAACGGAACCGGGACGGGTAGCCAGGTGTTCAACTACAACGCCAAGGTCTACACCGACCAAGCCACGCCGCCGGCGGCGAGTTATCTCGACAATGTGATTCTCGATGTGCAGTTCTGACTTGTGATGCTTGTGTGGGCCTCTTCGCGGGCACGCCCGCTCCCACAATTACAGCGCACGCTTGGAAGCTGGTGATAGTCCTGTGGGAGCGGGCATGCCCGCGAAAAGGCCGGACTTGCTCAGCGCAAATCGTCGACCATCTTCAGCAAAGTCTCCAGCACCGCCCCGGCCAACCCCTTGGACCGCGTGCTCGACCACTGAGCCACCGGTTCCGGCGCATCGTCATGGTCCTTGAACGGCATCTCCAGGGTCAGCGACAGGCAGTCATACGCCATCCCCACCGCATTGCACGCCAGCGTGGTATTCGCCTGCCCCGGTTCGTCCCGGGTATAGCCATGCACCGTCTGGAAGTCCTTGGTCACGCTGCACAAGGTCGTGCGGAACTGCTCCTCCAGCTTCGCCAGCCGCGGCGTATAGCCCGGGTTGCCCTCGCAGGCCGCCGTGAATACGTGAGGAATTTCCTCATCCCCATGTACGTCGATGAACGCATCCACCCCGTACTGCTTCATCTGCGCCTGAGCAAAGAACACCTCTGGGCTGAGCTCGACACTGGCATCCTGCCAGGCCCGGTTCAGGTCTTTGCCCTTGAAGTTGGTGCGCAGGTGGCCGCGGAAGGCGCCGTCCGGGTTCATGTTCGGGATCAGGTACAGGTCGGCCTTTTCCAGTAGTTTCCGAACGGTTGGGTCATTGGCTTGCAGCCGGTCGATCACCCCCTCCATGAACCACTCGGCCATGTGCTCACCCGGATGCTGCTGGGCAATCAGCCACAGCTTGCGCTTGCCCGCCGCGCCATCGCCGGCACGCAACAGAGGGATATCCCGACCTTCCACGCTGCGCCCGTGGGCCAGCAGCTCGACGCCCGGGATCTGCTGGGCGCGTTCGATAAGCTGGTTGTGGCGAGCGCGAGGGTAGGGCTCGAAGTAGGCGAACCAGACCTCATCCTGCTCGGCCTTGAGCTCGAACGACAGCGCTTTGCCATCGAACTGGCTTGGCACACGGAACCAGCGCTGCTGATCGTAGGAGGCCACGGCGTTGTAGCCGCTCCAGGCATTCTTGTAGGACGACTCGCTGGCGTTGTCCAGGCTGAAGCGATGGACCTGGCCCGGGGTGAGGCCGCTGACCTTGAAGTGGAACCACTGGAAGTGGCCGCTATTTGTGTCCGGGCGAATGGCCAGGCGCACCTGGGCCGGGTTGCTGGCATCCAGGACCTGGATGTTGCCGGAATCGAAATCGCAGTCGATTTGCAGGGGGGACAGCTTCACGGTCATGGGCGGGCTCCTTGGGATTTGTTGTGGGGGTACTGTACACCGCTTGGGGTGGGGTGTGTGGGTGAACTACCACGCGCGCTGCCTAGGGTGCAGGAAGTTTCCTACGAGTATTATTGGTTTTTCCTTCAACGATAAATCTTGTGCATCTTGCTTTAATGGCGAATTATCGAACGCCGGAATGCCGCGGTGCTCAATGAAGTGGTTGAGTTTGAGTACATCCTATTTATATAGATTGAGAAAAATGGCTGACTCGATGAATAGACGAGACGCTTCGCAGTCCACTCGCTGTTATATTTTATTACTTCTCCTCATCAGCCTTCTGGGCGTATTCCCGCTCGATGTGATTTTGCCTTCTGTGCCTTTATTGGCCCGGGATTTTGCTGTCGATGCACAGTACATTGCATATTCGATTAGCCTGTTCGCTATTGGGGTGGCCATTTCGCAGTCCATCATTGGTCCGCTTTCTGACCGGATGGGGCGAAAGCGACTGCTGATTGTTGGCATAGTGGTTTCCATTGCAGGTGCGGTGGGGTGCATCCTCGCAAAAAGTTATGCAAGCTTCATGGTCTTTCGTTTACTCCAGGCGATGGGGTGCGGCTGCTTCGTGCTTAGCCAGGCGCTGGTGCAGGATAAGTTCAGCGGCCATCAGCGCAATGCGATGCGTATCCTGATGACCAGCGCAAGTGGCTTGTTTATTTCTTTATCGCCGCTTGCAGGCAGCGTGCTCCAGCAGTATCTCGGTTGGGCAGGCAGCTTTCAGGTCTTTGTAGTGCTGGCCATTATTGTGCTGGTACTTGCCTTGAGATTGCTGCAAGAAAAACCGACATCATCCGGCAGTGCCGGCGTGTTGAGTAGTTATCAGGTTTTGCTCAAAGACCGTGCCTTTATCGTCAGCTCGCTATTTTCTTGCTTGGCGTTCGCTTGCCATTTTTCATTTGTGGTCGTCTCCCCACTTTTGCTCATCGAGCAAGTGGGCCTGACGGAGTTTGCCTTCTCCATGGTGTTTCTCGGGTATGGGCTGGCATACCTGATCGGCGGCTTCGTTGCCAGCTGGCTGAATTGCCGCATGGAGATGCAGGCGCAGGTTGGTTGGGGATTCGCGCTCATCGGTCTGGCTGGGGTTGCTCTATGCCTGGTTGTGGCCGTGCATGAGCTTGGAGTTTTCAGCATTCTTTTTCCATTGGTGATCTGTACGATCGGTACAACCATCGTTCGGCCAGCTGCAACAACTCATGCGCTGGGCCGCCACCCAGAGCGGGCAGGTGCAGCGGCCTCGCTCAGCAATACGATGCTTTTTGCGTTCGGTGGGGGCGTCAGCATGCTGGTGGCATCTATGAAGAACAGCTTGCCGATGAGTCTGGCGCTGGGCTTTATCGCCTGTAGCCTCGCGGGCTTGTACTTGCTTATCTATCTGAAAGGTCTGGAGCGGCGCCAGCGGGTTTGTGACTCAGGCCCAATACCCGAATAACAGTAGCGCAGCCAAGCCCAAACCTACCGCCACCGAACACCCCCCGACCGAAATCGCCGCACGCCCTTGCCGATACCAGCCATCCTGCCCCAGCTCCCGCGCTGGGGCGAGCAGGCTGCGCCAGCGCAGCTCGGTATCGTGAAACGCCTGCAAGTGCGCGGGCGCCGCATCCAGCCAACGGCGAAAGTCGATGCGCTCGCACGAGGTCACGTCAGGGCTCTGCAACCGCACATACCATTGCCCGGCCACACTAGCCAGCACATCCCCACGTGGCTGCGCCACCTGCAGGGCCCGGTTCATGTTGCGTTCGATGCTGAGCAGCGAGAGTTCGAGGCGTTTGGCGATGCTGGTGAAGTCCAACTGATCGAGGCGGTTGAGCAGGAAGACTTGCTGCACACGGCGGGGCAGGCGCTTGAGCCCATACAGCAGCTCATTGTCGGCAGCCTGCTTGCGGGAAGGCGTGGGATGCTCAAGGGGCAGCAGACGGCTCATGGACAGCTCCTTGCTCGGGGGTAGGGGTGGGGGCATCGTCCTTGATGCAGAAACAGCGTAGTTAAAACGAGATTGATTCTCAAGTGCTGATTCCGCAAAGATTTGTAATGAGCGTTCACGCTCTGAAACACTTTTGCTATCATGCGCGCCATCAACGATCTTCATTAGCCTGAAGAGCCAAAAAAAAGACCCGGCAAAAAGCCGGGTCAAAAACCGTGATTAGCCTGATGAGGAGATAATCTGGAGCGACCTAAGCTCCGGGTTATCCAGCAGATCTCGCGATCAGCTGAGTGCAATAATAATCGTTATCATTTGCCAGTCAAATGAATTTTCATTTATCCGGTAAAAAAGTTTTACCGCCGCGCTTCCTTGTCCCGGCAATCGGGGCCTTTCGCCGATACGGCCATCACGTTCTCCCTTCTTCTTTTTGCTTACAGCCCGTTCTGCAGGGCGCGCCTGTGCTCCAGCAGGGCTCTGGCCATGTCGATCATGTGCATTAGCGCGAACGTCAGCTCGCGGGTGCTGCCTTCCTGGTGAGTTGCGGTTTCGTGAGCCGTGGCAGCGGCGCAGCGCAACAATTCGATGGCGTGGTCCTGGGCCTGCTCGGGGGTGACGCCTTCATGCAGGGTCCAGATCTGATTGTGCGCGCTAGGACGGGTAGGGTTGGGGTTCAGGTAATAATCGAGGGCGCGGCGGGCTGCTTCGCTGTCTAAATCTGTTACGTCGTCTTTCGGTGGTTTCATCCTGATACCTGCTAGAGCCAGTAGGGAAAGGGTTCAGGTCGATAGTAATACCTGAAGTATTTTTATGAACTTCAATAAATAATACTGAATGTTTATTGAGCGCCTGAAGGCAGTCCGTATCGTGCCAGCGATGAATATGGATAAATGGATTGCCCTCGTCCGTGACCGGATGGAGGAGCTGAAGCTCACTCAAGAGCAGCTGGCCGAGCGCGTTGGCGTGTCTCAAGGCAGCGTGGGGCATTGGGTGAACAAGCGGCGGCAGCCGAAAATCGAATCGATGAACCGCACGTTCGTCGAGATTGGCATGCCCCACTACAGCGTCAGCCTGCAGCTGCGCATTCAGGGCCAGGTTGGCGAGGAGCGTGGCCTTTACGAGGTCGATGACGACGATGACGATCTCGACCTCATGCAATACATTGTGTGCTTCCGCTACCCGGTACTGGCCTGGGATGAGCTAGGTAAAGCAGAGATTGCCGAGCCGGGCGTATTCGAGCAGACGGACTACCTGGCCCAGGGCAAGGCGTTCTGGCTGACCGTCGAGAATGATGCGATGAGCGCGGTCAGCGGCCGCAGTGTGCCGCAAGGCATGCGAATCCTGGTGGATCCGGGGTTGGACGTGGAACCGGGACGACTGGTGATTGCCCGGCAGCCGGGCAAGACGGCGATTCTGCGTGAGCTGGCCGAAGAGGGCGGGCAGCAGTACCTCAAGGCGCTGAACAGCAGTTATCCGGCGCTGGTGTGTGAAGAGGGTTGCGAGTTTCTCGGGGTGGTCGTGCGAGTGCACGGGGTCTTCTAGATTACAGGGGGCCGCAAAGCGGCCCCTGTGTGCCTTATTCGGCCAGTTCGACCAGCGCCGTCCCTTCGCTGACCATATCGCCTTCCTGGCAGAACAACGCCTTCACCGTCCCGCCATGGGGCGCGCGAATGCTGTGCTCCATTTTCATCGCCTCCAGCACCACCAGCGCGGTTCCAGCCTCCACAGCTTGGCCAGGCTCCACCAGCACCCGCACGATACTGCCGTTCATGGGCGCCCCCAACCCACCCTGATGACTGTGGCTGGCTTCGGCTTCGGCAATCGGGTCGAAGGCTTCAACGGCATGCACCTCGCCCTCCCAGCGCAGGAACAACGTGCCAGCACGGCGCACCGCCAGATAACGGCGACGGGTACCGTCCTGGTCATGAACCAGCTGTTCCCCATCAAGCTGCCAGGTTGAGGTGGCAGTGTGCTCCAGCGCAACGGCCTGACGTTCGCCACCACTGACCAGGTGCAGGCTGCTGCGCGCCGGCAGCCCAAGCCGCAGGCCATTGCGCTCGGCCCAAGGCGAGCGCGCATCGTCCTCCCGCTGTTGCAGCGCCTGGCCCTGTAGCCAGGCTTCTGCCGCTGCTTCCCAAAAACCCGCAGGCAATGCTTGCGGTGTTGGCAGCAGCACGTCCTGATGGCGTGGAATGAACCCGGTATCCAGCTCTGCCGCCGCGAAGGCCGGGTGAGCGAGAATGCGCCGCAGGAAGGCGATGTTGGTCTTCAGCCCGCCAATGGCAAACTCGTCGAGCATCGCCAACAAGCGCAGGCGTGCCTGCTCGCGGTCCTGGCCCCAGGCGATCAATTTGCCCAGCATAGGGTCGTAGAACGGCGAGACCACATCACCCTCGCTGACCCCGCTGTCCACCCGACGGCCTTCGCCCGGTGCCGACTCGCGGTACAGCGTCAGCGTGCCAGTGGCCGGCAGGAATTCATTAGCCGGGTCCTCGGCATACAGCCGCACCTCGATGGCATGGCCGATCAGCGGCACCTGCTCCTGACTGATCGGCAGCGGCTCGCCGCAGGCCACGCGAATCTGCCAGGCCACCAGGTCGAGGCCGGTGATGGCTTCGGTGACCGGGTGTTCGACTTGCAGGCGGGTGTTCATCTCCATGAAGAAAAACTCGCCACGGGCGTCGAGCAGAAACTCGACAGTACCGGCACCGACATAGCCAATGGCCTGGGCCGCGCGTACCGCAGCCTCACCCATGGCCCTGCGAAGCTCAGCGGACAGCCCCGGCGCGGGTGCTTCCTCGACCACCTTCTGATGGCGACGCTGAATCGAGCAGTCACGCTCGTTGAGGTACAGGCAGCTGCCGTGTTGGTCGGCGAACACCTGGATCTCGACGTGGCGTGGCTTGAGCACGTACTTTTCCACCAGCATGCGCGCATCGCCGAACGACGACTGCGCCTCACGCTGGGCCGAGGCCAGGGCATCGGCCAGCTGGCTTTCGTCCTCTACCACTTTCATGCCCTTGCCACCACCACCGGCACTGGCCTTGAGCAGCACCGGGTAGCCAATGCGTTCGGCGGCGGCGCGGAAGGTGTCCAGGTCTTGCGCTTCACCGTGGTAGCCGGGCACCAATGGCACGCCGGCGTCTTCCATCAGCGCCTTGGCCGCCGACTTGCTGCCCATGGCATCGATGGCGCTGGCCGGTGGGCCGAGGAAGATCAGCCCGGCCTGTTCGATGGCGCGGGCAAAGCCGGCGTTCTCGGACAGGAAGCCGTAGCCCGGGTGAATGGCCTGGGCGCCGCTGGCCTTGGCCGCAGCGAGGATCTTGTCGACCACCAGGTAGCTGTCGGCGGCCTTGCTGCCGCCCAGGTCGACGCGGATATCCGCTTCGCGGCTGTGGCGGGCGTCACGGTCGGTGGCGCTGTGCACGGCAACGGTAGTCAGGCCCATGGCCTTGGCGGTGCGCATCACCCGGCAGGCGATTTCGCCACGGTTGGCGACCAGCAGGGTGGTCAAAGCGGGGCGGCTCATGGGCGCGGTTCCTTCTTGTCTTCGGTTTGCCAGGCGGGGCGGCGTTTTTCCAGGAAGGCGCGCAGGCCCTCCTGGCCCTCAGCGCTGACGCGGATGCGGGCGATGGTGTTTTCGCAGTAGCGGCGCAGGGCCGGGCTGAGTTCACCGTCGTCCACTTCGCGCAGCAGGTCCTTGGTGGCGCGCAGCGCTTGCGGGCTGTTCTGCAGCAGGTTGCTCACCCAGGCTTCGACCTGAGCGTCCAGCTCACTGGCGGGATACACCTCGGCCAGCAAGCCCAGCTCGCGGGCCCGCACGCCGCTGAAGCGCTCGGCAGTCATAGCGTAGCGGCGTGCCGCGCGTTCGCCGATGGCCTTGACCACGAACGGGCTGATTACTGCGGGGGCCAGGCCGATGCGCACTTCCGACAGGCACAGCTGGGCATCTTCGGCGCCGATGGCCATGTCGCAGCAGCTGATCAGGCCCAGCGCGCCGCCAAAGGCCGCGCCTTGCACCACGGCCAGGGTCGGCGCCTTGAGGCGGTGCAGGGCGTACATCAGCTCGCCGAGTTCGCGGGCGTCATCGAGGTTGGTGTTGAAGTCCAGCTGCGCCGATTGCTGCATCCAGGCCAGGTCGGCGCCCGCGCTGAAGTGCCGGCCACGGCCGCGCAGCAACAGGAAGCGCAGGCTGGCGTCTTCGGCCAGCTGGTCGAGGGCGACGATCAGCTCGCGGATCATCAGCGCGTTGAAGGCGTTGTTCTTGTCCTCGCGGCTCAGCCACAGGGTGGCGAAGCCGCGTGGGTCACGGGTCACTTCGAGGGTGCTGAAAGCGCTCATGGGTCACATCCGGAAAATGCCGAAGCGGCTCTGTTCGATTGGCGCGTTCAGCGCGGCGGACAACGCAAGGCCGAGCACATCGCGGGTTTGCGCCGGGTCGATGACACCGTCGTCCCACAGGCGAGCGCTGGAATAGTAGGGGTGCCCCTGGTGCTCGTACTGGTCGAGAATCGGCTGCTTGAGCCTGGCCTCGTCCTCGGCGCTGAAGGCCTGGCCGCTGCGTTCGCTCTGCTCGCGCTTGACCTGTGCCAGCACCCCGGCGGCCTGTTCGGCGCCCATCACACCGATGCGCGCGTTGGGCCACATCCACAGGAAGCGCGGGTCGTAAGCGCGGCCGCACATGCCGTAGTTGCCGGCGCCGAAGCTGCCACCGATGATTACCGTGAACTTAGGCACCTGGGCGCAGGCCACGGCGGTGACGAGCTTGGCGCCGTGCTTGGCGATGCCGCCTTCTTCGTACTTCTTGCCAACCATGAAGCCGGTGATGTTCTGCAGGAACAGCAGCGGGATGCCGCGTTGGCAGGCCAGTTCGATGAAGTGCGCGCCTTTTTGTGCAGCTTCGGCGAAGAGGATGCCGTTGTTTGCCAAGATCGCCACCGGGTAGCCGTGCAGGTGGGCGAAGCCGCACACCAGGGTGGTGCCGAACAGGGCCTTGAACTCGTCGAACACCGAGCCGTCGACCAGCCGTGCGATCACTTCGCGCACGTCGAATGGCTGCTTGGCATCGGCTGGGACCACGCCATACAGCTCGTCGGCGTTGTACAGCGGTGCCACCGGCGCCTGGCGCTGCAGCTTGCCGAGCTTGTGCCAGTTGAGGTTGGCGACGCTGCGCCGGGCGATGGCCAAGGCGTGTTCGTCGTTGTCAGCGTAGTGGTCGGCGACGCCGCTGGTGCGGCAGTGCACGTCCGCGCCGCCGAGGTCTTCGGCGCTGACCACTTCACCGGTTGCCGCCTTCACCAGCGGCGGGCCGGCGAGGAAGATGGTCGCCTGCTGGCGGACCATGATTGCTTCATCGGCCATGGCCGGCACGTAGGCGCCGCCGGCGGTGCACGAGCCCATCACCACGGCGATCTGCGGGATGCCCAAGGCACTCATGTTGGCCTGGTTGAAGAAGATCCGCCCGAAATGTTCGCGGTCGGGGAACACTTCGTCCTGGCGCGGCAGGTTGGCGCCACCGGAGTCCACCAGATAGATGCACGGCAGGCGGTTCTGCAAGGCGATGGTTTGCGCGCGCAAGTGCTTCTTCACCGTCAGCGGGTAGTAGGAGCCGCCTTTGACCGTGGCGTCGTTGGCCACGATCATGCATTCCACGCCTTCGACGCGGCCGATGCCGGCGATCACGCCAGCAGCGGGCACGTCTTCGCCGTATACCTCATGGGCGGCCAGTTGGCCGATCTCAAGGAATGGCGAGCCCGGGTCGAGCAGGCGGTCGATACGCTCGCGGGGCAGCAGCTTGCCGCGCGAGGTGTGCCGCTCCTGGGCCTTGGGCCCGCCGCCCTGGGCCACCTGGGCGAGCAGGCCGCGCAGGGCCTGGACCTGTTCGAGCATGGCCGCGCTGTTGCCGGCGAACTCTGCCGAACGCGGGTTGATCTGGGTGTGCAAGGTAGCCATGTGCGCCCGTCCCCTGTGCTCAGCGGGTTTCGTTGAACAGTTCGCGGCCGATCAGCATCCGGCGGATTTCGCTGGTGCCGGCACCGATCTCGTACAGCTTGGCGTCGCGCAGCAGGCGGCCAGCCGGGAATTCGTTGATGTAGCCGTTGCCGCCGAGAATCTGGATCGCTTCCAGGGCCATCTGCGTTGCGCGTTCAGCGGTGTAGAGGATCACCCCGGCGGCGTCCTTGCGGGTGGTCTCGCCGCGGTCGCAGGCTTGGGCCACGGCGTACAGGTAGGCGCGGCTGGCGTTGAGCTGGGTGTACATGTCGGCAATCTTGCCCTGGATCAGCTGGAACTCGCCGATGCTCTGGCCGAACTGTTTGCGGTCGTGGATGTATGGCACCACCAGGTCCATGCAGCTTTGCATGATGCCGGTCGGGCCGCCGGAGAGCACCACGCGCTCGTAGTCCAGGCCGCTCATCAGCACGCGCACGCCGCCGTTGAGCTGGCCGAGGATGTTTTCTTCCGGCACTTCGACGCCGTCGAAGAACAGCTCGCAGGTGTTGGAGCCGCGCATGCCCAGCTTGTCGAACTTGTTGCTGCGGCTGAAACCTTTCCAGTCACGCTCGACGATGAACGCGGTGATGCCATGGGCGCCCTTGTCCAGGTCGGTCTTGGCGTAGATCACGTAGGTGTTGGCGTCGGGGCCGTTGGTGATCCAGGTCTTGCTGCCGTTGAGCACGTAGCGGTCGCCGCGCTTTTCTGCGCGCAGTTTCATTGACACCACGTCTGAACCGGCGTTGGGCTCGCTCATGGCCAAGGCCCCGATGTGCTCGCCGCTGATCAGCTTGGGCAGGTACTTGAGCTTCTGCTCGTGGCTGCCGTTGCGGTTGATCTGGTTGACGCAGAGGTTGGAGTGGGCACCGTAGGACAGGGCGACCGAGGCCGAGCCACGGCTGATCTCTTCCATCGACACCACGTGGGCGAGGTAGCCCAGGCCGGCGCCGCCGTATTCTTCGGAGACGGTGATGCCGAGCAGGCCC
Source organism: Pseudomonas sp. NBRC 111124 (assembly GCF_001320245.1). GTDB lineage: Bacteria > Pseudomonadota > Gammaproteobacteria > Pseudomonadales > Pseudomonadaceae > Aquipseudomonas. The sequence goes on along the minus strand of NZ_BCBA01000009.1, from coordinate 58,520 downwards.
ATGTCACCGAACTTGCGCCACATGTCGGCGGGGAACAGGTTGTCGTGGTCGATCTGCGCAGCGCGCGGGGCCAGTTCAGCGGCAACGAAGGTGCGCACCTGGTCGCGGAGCATGTCGATGGTTTCGCCCAGGGCGAAGTTCAGGGAGGGGTAATGCATGCTGGGGCACCTTCTTGTTCTTGAAATATGGGTAACACCCTAGCCCAAGAATCTGGCGCCGGACCCTGTGGGAGCGGGCTTGCCCGCGAATGCGTCAGCAGGACCACCGTCATTGCCTGAGTGATCGCATTCGCGGGCAAGCCCGCTCCCACAGGGTTCGGTGTCAAGCCTGGGGCAGGTGTTGTTCATCACCTTTACGTTAACGTAAACCTAGCTTCGATCACTGTCAATCGAGTCATCACCTTTACGTAAACGTAAATCTGCGCCAGAGTATTCTCAGCTCGCTTCAGCCGTGCCCAGAACAACCACAAGAAGGGACACCCATGAGTCAACCAAGCTACACCCGCGGCCGCCAGGACCAACCGCTGCTGACCCAGACCATCGGCCAGGCCTTCGACGCCACGGTGGCCCGCTGCGCCGACGGCGAAGCGCTGGTGGCGCGCCACCAGGGCCTGCGCTACAACTGGCGGCAGCTGGCCGAACAGGTCGACACCCATGCCCGCGCTCTGATGGCCTTGGGCGTGAACACCGGCGACCGGGTCGGCATCTGGTCGCCCAATTGCGCCCAGTGGTGCATCTTGCAGCTGGCTAGCGCCAAAGTCGGTGCGATCCTGGTCAACATCAACCCGGCCTATCGTGTGGGTGAACTCGAGTACGTGCTACGCCAGTCTGGCTGCCGCTGGCTAGTGTGTGCCGATGCCTTCAAGACGTCCGATTACCACGCCATGGTTCAGGAACTGGTACCGGAGTTGGCGACCACCACCCTTGGCGAGCTGGCCAGTGAGCGCCTGCCGGAGCTGCGCGGGGTAATCAGCCTGGGGGACACCCCGTCCAGAGGTTTCCTGCCATGGCCGGCACTGGCCGAGCGGGCAGGGCAGACCTCGAACGAAGCCTATACGGCGCGTCAGCACAGCCTGCAGTTCGACCAACCGGTAAACATCCAGTACACCTCCGGCACAACCGGTGCGCCCAAGGGCGCCACGCTCAGCCACTACAACATCCTCAACAACGGCTTCATGGTCGGCGAAAGCCTCGGCCTGACCGACCGTGACCGTATGGTGATCCCGGTGCCGCTTTACCATTGCTTCGGCATGGTCATGGCCAACCTCGGCTGCATCACCCACGGCAGCACCATGATCTACCCCAACGACGCTTTTGACGCCGAACTCACCTTGCGCGCCGTAGCTGAAGAACGCGCCAGCATCCTCTATGGCGTGCCGACCATGTTCATCGCCATGCTCGACCATCCGTCGCGCATGCAGCTGGACCTGTCGACCCTGCGCAGCGGCATCATGGCCGGCGCCACCTGCCCGATCGAAGTGATGCGCCGGGTGATCGACCAGATGCACATGGCCGAGGTGCAGATTGCCTACGGCATGACCGAAACCAGCCCGGTATCGCTGCAAACCGGCCCGGACGACGAACTGGAACTGCGCGTGACCACCGTTGGCCGCACCCAGCCGCAACTGGAAAACAAGCTGGTGGACGCCGATGGCTGCATTGTCGCCCGGGGTGAGATCGGCGAACTGTGCACCCGAGGCTACAGCGTGATGCTCGGTTATTGGGACAACCCCCAGGCCACGGCGGAGGCCATCGACCCGGCCGGCTGGATGCACTCGGGCGACCTGGCGGTGATGGACGAGCAGGGGTATGTGCGTATCGTCGGGCGCAACAAGGACATGATCATTCGTGGTGGCGAGAACATTTATCCGCGGGAGCTGGAAGAGTTCTTCTACACCCACCCGGCGGTGGCCGATGCGCAGGTGGTCGGTATTCCGTGCAGCCGTTATGGCGAAGAGATCGTGGCCTGGATCAAGCTGCACCCGGGGCATAGCGCCACGATCGAGGAGCTGCAGGGCTGGTGCAAGGCGCGCATTGCGCATTTCAAGGTGCCGCGGCATTTCCGCTTTGTTGAAGAGTTCCCGATGACGGTGACAGGGAAGGTGCAGAAGTTTCGGATGAGAGAGATCAGTATCGAGAGCCTGGCCGGGCAGCGATGAAGACAGAAACAGGTCGGTGTTCCGGCCTGTTTCCATCCACGGAATCGCTCATGGTGTATTAAGGGTCTTGACCAGATCGCCTACTGTCATCCTGTCGCTGAAACTGATGGGCTTGTGGGTAGCGACTCTCAAAGCCTTGAGGTATCGCTGCATCATGTGTTCGTTAAGTACTTCTCTTATCAATAGATCATCGTGAACCTTGCAGTTTGGAAGTAGTTCGCTATCGCCATAGGCTTTAATGTCTTCGGTATGTTTGATGGCAATGAGCTTCTGCAGAGTCCTGACTACCAGCTTGCGATATTTGTCCATGATGCAATCTCCGACGGCGTCGTGAAACGTTCTATTTGCTGAGGGTGGCATTGATGTAATCGATTGCTTCTTTAACCGTGGTGAGCTTTTCCGCCTCGTCGTCGGATATTTCCAATTCGAATTCTTCTTCCAGTGCCATGACCAGTTCTACAGTGTCGAGCGAGTCTGCGCCGAGGTCATCGATGAAAGAGGCTTCGTCTTTAATCGGTTCTTCCGCGCCCAATTGCTCTTTAACGATTGTTTTAACGCGTTCCTCAATAGTGCTCATCTTGACCTCCGGTGAATGGTTTGTACGCTCTGTATAGCGTGTGCGGAGATTTTGAGAAACTGGTAAAAATGACAGTTGCCGAAATCACCTTCGTGCTGACTGACTTTGGTTGTTGGCGGCTGATGTATTTGCGCTACCGGCCCTTTCGCGGGCACGACCGCTCCCACAGGTATCGCGCCTAACTTGATTACGGCGCGGTATCTGTGGGAGCGGGTTTACCCGCGAAGAGGCCGGAAGTGTCAGCTCAGTTCCATAGCCTTGCAAAGCCCGGCGGCAAGCTCGGCAACGGTCCGGTAATCACGGCGCAAGTGCACACCGTAACGTGCCTCCAGTCCCATCAGCGCGAATTCGAATTTTTCCCTGTCCTGATGCGCCAGCCCGGTCCCCAGCCAAGGATCGACCACCCCGGCATCCTGCAAGTAGTCGATCACTTGCCGCTCGAATTCCATGCGCAGCCAACGGGTCGCGATATGCACGATAGGGGCTCCTTGGGGTAAATAGAGCGCTTCATCTTCTACGTTGCCGGCAAACCACGCTACTGGGAAAAATATCAGTCGTAAAGCGGGGGGGCTAGCTTTTCCGCAATGCCATGGACATCCGTAACATCTTGTAGGTCATTGCCATCGAGCTGTTCAAGCTCGGTGAAGAATGCTTTTAAGTACTGATCGTTTGAGTACTGAGCGCTCTTAGGTTGAATCGACGCTTCCAGTTCATCAAGGGTTTGGTTTAAGTACTCATCACAACAGTCGCTGAACTGGCTCATGTCAATTTCGATGTCACTGAGTCGAGTCTCTGCTTTGATCTGCAGGTTGGGGCTCATCTTTTTGATGATTTCTATAATGTCGTCGAGGCTGATACGCATGATGCTTCTCCAATTGGCAAGGCAGGCCTAGCGTTGCGCACTGGGCCTGCCTTGCCAACTGGCAAAAATATCAGGTGCGGTGGTCTACCCTTAAGCCTTCACCGGAGGATCATCACTCGGCGGATCCCCCACCGTCGGCGGCATGGTCGGCTTGATCGGCAACTCGTCCGGGTCGTCCTGCGGCACGGGCGGCGGCAGGCTCGGGTCGTCTATGTTCGGATCTGGAGTTTCCGGTGGAATCGGGATGTTCATGGCCTGACCTCGCATGGGTGAATTGAAGAGGTGCTGCAGGCTCTGACCGCTGGCAGCTACCGTTCGCTCAATTTTTTGAACCCCTGTGCCTGTGCCCGGCTCTGAACCCTTACCGCCACCAGCCTGAGGGAGCAAGGTCGATGTCACGTAACGAGCCCTTTGAAAGTGCGCCCACGGCCAATGATCACCCGGAACAGGCCATTAGCCTGTCCCAGGCGCTACTGGCGCCACGTATCGTCATCGAAGATACCCAGCCGGTGCTCGATGCCGGCGCCTTCGCGACCAAGGCCATCAGTGGTCAGCCGGTGGCGGTCAGCAGCAAGGTCTACACCGACGGCCATGACCGCATGGCGGTGGTGCTGAACTGGCGTGAGGTACAGAGCCGCCGGGTGCATTGCGTGCCCATGCAGTCGCCGGGCAACGATTTGTGGTTGGCCGAGTTCACGCCCACGGAGATCGGCCCGCACGTGTTCAGCATCGAGGCGTGGATCGATCCGTTCGCCACCTATTGCCATGATCTGGAGAAGAAGTACCAAGCTGGCGTCGACGTCACGCTGGAGCTCGAAGAAGGCCGGCTGATGCTTGGCAAAGGCATGGAACTCAGTGAAGGCGTGCTTCGCGACGAACTGCAGCGCTTGCAACAGCAACTGGGTGAACTGCAAGTCGATGACCAGGTGGCGCTATTGTTGGGCGCCGAAGCGTCGCGGCTGATGGCCGAGGCCGAGCACCGTAGTTACCTGACCCGCAGCATAGAATTCCCGCTGGATGTCGACCGGCCGGCTGCGCAGTTCGCCAGTTGGTACGAACTGTTCCCGCGTTCGATCACCGACAGCCCTGAGCGCCACGGCACTTTCAACGACGTGCACCAGCGCCTGCCGATGATCCGCGACATGGGCTTTGACGTGCTGTATTTTCCGCCGATCCACCCCATCGGCAGCAAGCACCGCAAAGGCCGTAACAATGCCTTGCAAGCCCAGCCCGGCGACCCGGGCAGCCCCTACGCGATCGGCAGTCCGGAAGGTGGCCATGACGCGATCCACCCGCAGCTGGGCAGCCGCGATGATTTTCGTCGCTTGGTGTCTGCCGCCGCCCAGCACGGCCTGGAGATCGCCCTGGATTTCGCCATCCAGTGTTCCCAGGACCACCCCTGGCTCACCGAGCACCCTGGCTGGTTCAGCTGGCGGCCGGACGGCACCATTCGTTACGCGGAAAACCCGCCGAAGAAATATCAGGACATCGTCAACGTCGATTTCTATGCGCCCGACGCGGTACCCAGCCTGTGGCTGGCCCTGCGTGACGTGATCATCGGCTGGGTCGAGGAGGGGGTGAAGACCTTTCGTGTCGATAACCCGCACACCAAGCCGTTGCCCTTCTGGCAATGGCTGATCGCCAATGTACGTGCTCAATACCCCGACGTGATTTTCCTCGCCGAAGCCTTCACCAAGCCAGCGATGATGGCGCGCCTGGGCAAGGTCGGGTACGCCCAAAGCTATACCTACTTCACCTGGCGCAACACCAAGCAAGAGTTGCGCGAGTATTTCGAGCAGCTCAACCAGCCGCCGTGGAGCCAATGCTACCGGCCGAATTTCTTCGTTAACACGCCGGACATCAACCCGTATTTCTTGCAGTACAACGGCCGTGCCGGTTTTCTTATCCGGGCGGCGCTGGCGACCATGGGCTCTGGGCTGTGGGGCATGTATAGCGGCTTCGAGCTGTGCGAGAGCGCGGCGCTGCCGGGCAAGGAGGAGTACCTGGACTCGGAGAAATACGAAATCCGCCCCAGGGACTTCACCCAGCCGGGCAACATCATCGCCGAGATTGCCCAGCTCAATCGCATCCGTCGCCAGAACCCAGCGCTGCAGACCCACCTTGGCGTAGCGTTCTTCAACTGCTGGAACGACAACATCCTGTACTTCGCCAAACGCACGCCTGAGCGCGACAACTACATCCTGATTGCCGTGAGTCTCGATCCGCACAACGCCCAGGAAGCGCATTTTGAACTGCCTCTGTGGGAACTGGGCCTGGATGACAATGCCGAAACCCACGGTGAAGACTTGATGAGCGGCCATCGCTGGTCCTGGTACGGCAAGACCCAGTGGATGCGCATCGAGCCGTGGAACCTGCCATTCGGCATCTGGCGCATCAGCAAGGCCCGATAGGGCAAGGAGTCGCACATGGCCAAGCGGTCCCGCCCGGCAGCGTTCATCGATGACCCACTGTGGTACAAGGACGCCGTGATCTACCAGCTGCATATCAAATCGTTCTTCGATTCGAACAACGACGGCATCGGCGATTTCGCTGGCCTGATCAGCAAGCTCGACTACATTGCCGAGCTTGGCGTCAACACCCTCTGGCTGCTGCCGTTCTACCCCTCGCCACGGCGCGACGACGGTTACGACATCGCCGAATACAAAGCTGTGCATCCGGATTACGGCAGCATGGCCGACGCCCGGCGCTTCATCGCCGAGGCGCACAAGCGCGGCCTGCGGGTGATCACCGAACTGGTCATCAACCACACCAGTGACCAGCACCCGTGGTTTCAGCGCGCCCGCCATGCCAAGCGCGGCAGCAAGGCGCGGGACTTCTACGTGTGGTCGGACGATGACCAGAAGTATGACGGTACGCGGATCATCTTCCTCGACACCGAGAAGTCGAATTGGACCTGGGACCCGGTCGCCGGCCAGTACTTCTGGCACCGTTTCTATTCCCACCAGCCGGACCTCAACTTCGATAACCCGCAGGTGCTCAAGGCGGTGATCGGGGTGATGCGGTTCTGGCTCGACCTGGGCGTCGATGGCTTGCGGCTGGACGCCATCCCCTACCTGATCGAGCGCGACGGCACCAACAACGAGAACCTGCCGGAAACCCACACGGTACTCAAGGCGATCCGCGCCGAGATCGACGCCAACTACCCCGACCGTATGCTGCTGGCCGAGGCCAACCAGTGGCCCGAGGACACTCGCCCGTACTTCGGCGAGGGTGAGGGCGACGAATGCCACATGGCCTTCCACTTCCCGCTGATGCCGCGCATGTACATGGCCCTGGCCATGGAAGACCGCTTCCCGATCACCGACATTCTGCGCCAGACCCCGGAAATCCCGGCCAACTGCCAGTGGGCAATCTTCCTGCGCAACCACGATGAGCTGACGCTGGAGATGGTCACCGACCGCGAGCGCGACTACCTGTGGAACTACTACGCCGAAGACCGTCGTGCGCGCATCAACCTCGGCATCCGTCGGCGTTTGGCGCCGCTGTTGCAGCGTGACCGCCGGCGCATCGAACTGCTCACCAGCCTGCTGCTGTCGATGCCCGGCACGCCGACCTTGTATTACGGCGACGAACTGGGCATGGGCGACAACATCTACCTCGGCGACCGTGATGGCGTGCGCACGCCGATGCAGTGGTCGCCGGACCGCAACGGCGGGTTCTCCAGGGCCGACCCGCAACGCCTGGTGCTGCCGCCGATCATGGACCCGCTGTACGGCTACCAGACCGTCAACGTCGAAGCCCAGGCCCACGACCCGCACTCGTTGCTGAACTGGAACCGCCGGCTGCTGGCAGTGCGCAAGCAGCAGAAGGCTTTCGGCCGCGGCAGCCTGCGCACGCTGACGCCGAGCAACCGGCGGATCCTGGCGTATATCCGCGAGTACACGGACGCCGACGGCAACACGGAGGTGATTCTCTGCGTCGCCAACGTTTCCCGCGCCGCCCAGGCTGCCGAGCTCGAACTGTCGCAATACGCAGGCAAAGTGCCGGTTGAGATGCTCGGTGGCAGCGCCTTCCCGCCGATCGGCCAGCTGCCGTTCCTGCTGACCTTGCCGCCCTATGCCTTTTACTGGTTCCTGCTGGCTGCCCACGACCGCATGCCCAGTTGGCACATCCAAGCTACCGAGGGGTTGCCGGAATTGACCACGTTAGTGCTGCGCAAACGCATGGAAGAACTGCTCGAGGCCCCCTCCAGCGACACCCTTCACCAGACCATCCTGCCGCAATACCTGCCCAAGCGCCGCTGGTTCGCCGGCAAGGAAGGCCCGATCGACCAGGTGCGCCTGCGCTACGGCGTGCGCTTCGGCACCGCCACCACGCCGGTGCTGCTCAGCGAGATCGAAGTGCTCAGTGACGGCGTGGCCAACCAGTACCAGCTGCCGTTCGGCCTGTTGCCGGAAGAGCAGATCAACACGGCGCTGCCGCAGCAGCTGGCGCTGTCGCGGGTACGCCGTGGCCGTCAGGTTGGCCTGATCACCGATGCCTTCGTCCTGGAGCCGTTCATCCGTGCGGTGCTGCGCGCCTGCCAGGACGGCATGCGTTTGCCTTGCGGCAACGGCGAGGGCGAACTGCGCTTCGAATCCACAGCTCAGCTGGCCGGCCTGGGGTTGAACGAGGAAAGTGAAGTGCGCTACCTCAGCGCCGAGCAGTCCAACAGCTCGGTGGTGATCGGCGACCGCGTGGTGCTCAAGCTGATCCGTCGGGTCAACCCGGGCATTCACCCGGAACTGGAAATGAGCGCCTACCTCACCGCCGCTGGCTTCGCCAATATCTCGCCGTTGCTGGCGTGGGTCAGCCGCGTCGACGAGCAGGGCGCACCGCACCTGTTGATGATCGCCCAGGGTTACCTGAACAATCAGGGCGATGCCTGGGCCTGGACCCAGAACACCCTGGAGCGAGCCATTCGCGACGAGATGGAGCCGAACAGCGTCGACGCCGAGGCACACACCGACGCGCTGGCCGAACTGAGCGGCTTTGCCACATTGCTCGGTCAGCGCCTGGGCGAGATGCACCTGCTGCTGGCGGCCCCGACCGATGATGAAGCCTTCCAGCCACGCCCCAGCGACAGCGCAGACAGCGAGCGCTGGATTACGCAGATCAGTGCCGAACTGAACCACGCCCTCGACCTGCTGGCTCAGCACCGTGAACACCTCGACAGCGATAGCCAGGCCCAGGTCGACGACCTGCAACAGCAGCGTGACGGCCTCGCCCAGCACATCGCCAGGCTCGCCGAACAGGCTCAGGGCGGCCTGTTGATGCGCGTGCACGGTGACCTGCATCTGGGGCAAGTGCTGGTAGTGCAGGGCGATGCCTACCTGATCGACTTCGAGGGCGAACCGGCCCGCCCGCTGGACGAGCGCCGGGCCAAACACAGCCCGTACAAGGATGTCAGCGGCGTGTTGCGATCCTTCGACTATGCTGCTGCGATGATCTTGCGCAGCGCGTCTGCGGTGGACCTTTCCGGCCCCGCGCGGCAAGCCCGGCAACGTGTTGCCCGGCAGTACCTGCACCAGTCGCGGCATGCCTTCGTCGAAGCTTATGGCCTGGCCACCGCCGCCATGCCCCACGCCTGGCAACAGGCCGAGGGCGAGCGCGCCGCACTGGAATTGTTCTGCCTGGAAAAAGCCGCCTACGAAATCACATACGAAGCCGAAAACCGTCCAAGTTGGCTGGCCGTGCCTTTGCATGGCCTGCATGGACTGATCAGTACCTGGGGAGAGTCATAGATGAATGCAACCACGCGTGAAAACGGCGGCCTTCGGCAACGGGACCTGGATGCCCTGGCCCGCGCCGAGCACGCCGATCCATTTGCAGTGCTGGGCCCCCACGACGACGGGCAGGGCGGCGTGTTCGTCCGTGCCTTCCTGCCGACTGCACTGAATGTACGGGTGCTGGCGCGCCATGATGGGCGCATCCTTGCCGAGATGGTGCAGGGTAGCCTGCCCGGCCTGTTCACCGCGCACCTCGATCAAGCACAGCCGTACCGGCTGCAGATCGGCTGGGCCGGTGGCGAGCAGGTGACCGAAGACCCCTACAGCTTCGGCCCGCAACTGGGCGACATGGACCTCTACCTGTTCGCCGAAGGCAACCACCGCGACTTGTCCGGGCGTTTCGGTGCGCAACCGATCCAGGTCGATGGCATCGACGGCGTGTGCTTCTCGGTGTGGGCGCCGAATGCGCGCCGGGTGTCGGTGGTGGGTGACTTCAACAATTGGGACGGCCGCCGTCATCCCATGCGCCTGCGCCACAGCGCCGGGGTGTGGGAGTTGTTCGTGCCGCGCCTGGGTGTGGGCGAGACTTACAAATTCGAGGTGCTCGGCAAGGACGGCATCCTGCCGCTGAAGGCCGACCCGCTGGCCCGCGCCACCGAGCTGCCGCCGAGCACCGCATCGAAGGTGACCGCAGAGCTGAGCCACGAGTGGCGCGACCATGAGTGGATGGAACATCGCGCCCAGCGCCATGCCTACAGTGCGCCGCTGTCGATCTACGAACTGCACCCCGGCTCCTGGCAATGCGAGCTCGACGAGCTGGGTGAAGTGTCGCGTTACTACAACTGGCGTGAACTGGCCGAACGCCTGGTGCCTTACGTGCAGCAGTTGGGCTTCACCCATATCGAGCTGCTGCCGATCATGGAGCACCCGTTCGGTGGCTCGTGGGGCTATCAGCCGCTGTCGATGTTCGCGCCGACCGCGCGCTACGGCAGCCCTGAAGACTTCGCGGCATTCATCGATGCCTGCCACCAGGGTGGCATCGGGGTGATCCTCGACTGGGTGCCGGCGCATTTCCCCACCGATGAACACGGCCTGGCCCGGTTCGACGGCACTGCGCTGTACGAGTACGACAACCCGCTCGAAGGCTATCACCAGGACTGGAACACGCTGATCTACAACCTCGGGCGCAACGAGGTGCGTGGTTTCATGATGGCGTCGGCCTTGCACTGGCTCAAGCACTTCCACATCGACGGCTTGCGCGTCGATGCGGTGGCCTCGATGCTGTACCGCGACTACTCGCGCAAGGCCGGTGAATGGGTACCCAACCGCCATGGCGGGCGCGAAAATCTCGAGGCCATCGACTTCATCCGCCACCTCAACGGTGTCGCCGCCCATGAGGCACCGGGTGCGCTGATCATCGCCGAAGAGTCCACCGCCTGGCCGGGCGTGAGCCAGCCGACAGAGCAGGGCGGCCTGGGCTTTGCCTACAAGTGGAACATGGGCTGGATGCACGACACCTTGCATTACATCCAGAACGATCCGGTGCATCGCACCTATCACCACAACGAGATGAGCTTCGGCCTGATCTATGCCTATTCCGAGCACTTCATCCTGCCGATCTCCCACGACGAGGTGGTGCACGGCAAGCACTCGCTGATCGACAAGATGCCCGGTGACCGCTGGCAGAAGTTCGCCAACCTGCGCGCCTACCTGACCTTCATGTGGACCCACCCGGGCAAGAAACTGTTGTTCATGGGCTGCGAATTCGGCCAGTGGCGTGAGTGGAATCACGACCACCAGCTGGACTGGTACCTGCTGCAGTATCCCGAGCACCAAGGCGTGCAGCGCCTGGTCGGCGACCTCAATCGCCTGTACCGGGACCTGCCAGCGCTGCATGAACAGGACTGTCAGCCTCAGGGCTTCCAATGGCTGGTCGGCGATGATGCGCGCAACAGTGTGTATGCCTGGTTGCGCTGGAGCAGCCACGGCGAGCCGCTGCTGGTGGTCGCCAATTTCACCCCGGTGCCGCGCGAGGGGTACCGGATTGGCGTACCGTTCGGGGAACGCTGGCAAGAGTTGCTCAACAGCGATGCCGAGCTGTATGCGGGCTCGAACGTCGGCAACCTGGGAGCGGTAGAGAGTGACAATGTAGCCAGCCATGGGCAGCCGTTGTCACTGGCGCTGAACCTGCCGCCGCTTGGGGTATTGGTGATGAAGCCAGCCTGATGCCTGTGCTGGCCTCTTCGCGGGTACTGCACCCACCTCAAGGGCTGTGCAGTAGCTGTGGGAGCGGGTTCACCCGCGAAGAGGCCAGACCTGCCTACCACCGCATCCGCACCCCAAGGCTGCCTATCAGTCCGTTGAGGTCGTTGCCATCCACATCACTGCTGTAATCGGCACTGACGAACAGCGCCACCTTGGGTGTCACCCGTGCCACCAACCCCAAGCCCAGTTCCACCGTGGTCGAATAGCGCGAGCTGGAGATCTTGTCGACCTGGTCCAGCTTCACATCGCTGGTGTCGTTGAAGTCATACCAGACGTCGGTCCGCACATAGGGCTCGATCGGCATGCCTTTCACCTCATAGCGCCCGGACAGTTTGGCGCCGACCCGGCCGCTCCAGCTGGGCTGGCTATCGAAGGCCTGCAAGGTCTCCGCCTGCACCTGGTTACCTGGGAAGAATTGCTGGTTGATCAATTGCGCCTGGGGCTCGATCACCCAGCCGCCACCCAGGCCGATCGGGTAACCGCCCTCTACCGAAAAAGTCATCGCATGGCCGCTGTCATTCAGGCGTTGGCCACTGTCGCCGCGGCCCATCACCTCGATGCGTGAGCCCATGGCCACGGCATCCAGGTGCCAGCCTCGCTCATGGGTCATGCTCCAGAATACCCCCAGGCTTTCGCCACTGAGGTTGACTGCGTTGCGCTGCTTGTCGCCCAGCAACGGCCGTACTCCATTGAAGCTGCTTTGCAGATTGTTGTGGCCCACGAATATCCCCGCACGGTGGACGTTGCCATCGGCGGTTTCACGTACGAACAGGTCCGGGCCGATCATCAGTTGCTGGCTGGGGGCTTCCAGCTGCTCTGGCGTCCGCGCGCCAGGCTGCGGTGTGGCACCAGGGAAAAACTGTGCCCACTGGCCGCCCATCAGGTCGGGGGCCGGCAGGCTATGCCGCTCGCTCATCTTCTCGCTGAAGGCGTTCAGCGTACCCATGTTCAGGCCGCTGGCGCTGACCGGGTCGAGCGACAAGGTCGGCATCGTCGGTTGTTGCAGGTAGCTGGGGGAGATCGGATCGTCCTGCAGTTCGAACGCGAAAGTTTCCACCGGGGTTGCCAGAAGCATCGACGTGGAAACCGCGTAGAAAATACGGTCGAAGCGCAAGGGATTCGAGGTTCTTTTCATGGCGGATCTCCTCTGTTTTTTGTTGTACAGCCCAAGGACCTGGCCTGCGTGTCACGCGCTGTACGACAAAAACAGAAGGCGACCCAAACCAGCACGCCAGCTTCCGCGGGCGCGTGCAAAAGCGCGAGCTAGAGGCCCGGCGCGATTATTTACATCCAGTGATAGTGTTCAGCTAAGGAGAGAGCGGCGCGTGCGTCAAGAAAACGTGAAAGGTCTGTTCACGCTCCGTGGAATTCATTAACTATCTGATTCGGCTGATTAAATTGTCGCGCATAGCGGGGATCGCTATTTCTGTGTCGCTGGCTATGCCGAATCATTGTTACAACCTGACCTCCACGGCCAGTGGCAGATGATCGGAAAGGTGCGTCCAAGGTTTGTGCCCCAGAATCTGCGGCGCATGGCTTTCGGCATTGCGCAGGTAGATTCGGTCCAGGCGCAGCAGTGGCAGGCGGGCCGGATAGGTGCGGGCGAGGTGGCCATGATGGCGTTCGAAAGCCTCGTGCAGGTCACGCTGCAGGCCGAGGGTGCGGTTGCCATGGGACTTCCAGTCGTTGAAATCGCCAGCGATGATTACCGGCGCCTCGGCAGGCAATGATTCGAGCAACTGGCGCAGCAGCTTGAGCTGCTTCTGGCGATGGCTTTCCAGCAATGACAGGTGCACACAGATGGCATGCACATTGTGCTGGCCAGGAACGTCGAGGACGCAGTGCAACAGGCCGCGACGCTCGGGGCCGGTGATCGACACGTCGAGGTTGCGGTGTTCGATGATAGGGTACTTGGACAGCAGCGCATTACCGTGATGGCCGTCGGGGTAGACCGCGTTGCGGCCATAGGCGAAGTCGCTCCACATGCTGTCGGCGAGGAATTCGTACTGCGAGGTCTGCGGCCAGCCAGAATATCGCGCGGCATGGCGGTCGTGGCTGCCGAGTACCTCCTGGAGGAACACGACGTCGGCCTGGGTGCTGCGCACCGCCTCGCGCAGCTCAGGCAGGATGAAGCGCCGGTTGAAGGCGGTGAAGCCCTTGTGGGTGTTCACCGTCAGCACCCGCAGCCGATGCACGGCGGGGGCCTGGTTAGTGCTGGCGAAACCTGGGCTACCGGCTTCGAGGTTCACGGTGGCTCCTCAATGGCTGCTGCTAGGGCTGTTGCTCCTACAAGGGACAGGTACTGGCAAGTGAGGTTCAGTCTGGCTCGCGCTGGCCGGCTTGTGTGTCTACGCTTGCCACAAGGGAGGCGTATGGCTGATGTGTCGTAGAGCTTGTATTGATGCTTACCGGGTAGATCAAAGCATCCACACCAGCGAAAGGGAATTCAGCCATGACGACCTTCAATTCCTCTGCGTTACATGCGGGCACTCCCAGCCTGGTGGTGCTGTGTTCTCGCGGTTTACCGGTGGGTGAGCTGGCGTGTTATCGGGCACAGGCAGCAGAATCTGTTGAGCTTCGTATCACCCGGCATCGTCACGACGCCCGCGGCAACCTTGCGCAAAGCCTTGACCCCCGTTTTGCCGAAACGGCTACTCCAAACTTCCGCTGGCACAGCGACTTGGCTGGGCGACCTGTGCACACCGAAAGTGTCGATGCCGGCTCGAGCGTGGCCCTGCCTGACATGGCCGGGCATCCGCTGCTGGCGGTCAGTGCCACCGGCGTCAGCCAAGTCTGCATCCATGAAGCGCCTTCGCTACCCGGCCGGCTGCTGGCCGTGACCGAGCAGGGCGCTGGTGAAGCGCTGCCGCGTGTCGCAGAGCGCTATCGCTGGGCAGGCCTGAGCCTGGGGGAAAAGAACCGTAACCTTGCCGGTCAGTGCATGCGCCACTACGACACCGCAGGCCTCATCGAACTGCGAAACCTCGCGCTGAGCGGCGCAGCGCTGGCCCAGTCTCGCCGCGTGCTTGCAGGCGAAGACGAGGCAGACTGGGTGGGTGACGACGAGCAAGCATGGCAAGCTCGGCTGGAACTTGAAACCTACATGATCCTGCGTACACGTGATGCCACGGGTATCCAGTTGACCCAGACGGATGCACGAGGCCACCAGCAGCGCCAAGCTTATGACGTTGCCGGGCAGTTGCAGGGCAGTTGGTTGACCGTGCAAAACCGTGACGAGCAGGTGATTGTTGCCTCCCTGCGCTATGCGCCGACCGGGCACAAGCAGCAGGAGGTCCATGGTAATGGAGTGGTCACGGACTACGGCCTCGATCCAATGACGCAAAGGCTGACTGGTATTCGTGTGCAGCGCCCAGGCAAGCAGACCTCCGCTGCCACGACGCTGCAGGACCTGCGCTACCGTTATGACCCGGTGGGGAATGTGCAGAGCGTACGCAATGACGCCGGTGCCCCCCGCTTCTGGCGCAATCAGAAGGTAACGGCAGCAAATACCTTCGCCTACAACAGCCTGTACCAGCTGGTGCAGGCAACGGGGCGGGAGATGGTCGGACGTGGAGCTCAGGGGCCCCAGTTGCCTGACGTACTGGTTCCTTTGCCGACCGACGAGAGCGCCCTAACAAACTACGCCCGCCGTTACAGCTACGACCGCGCAGGCAACCTCACCCAGATCCAACACAGCGCTCCGGCCAGCAGCAACGCTTACACCACCCGAATGACGGTCTCCAACCGCAGCAACCGCGCGGTGCTGGCGCGTGAGGGATTGTTGCCTGAGCAGGTGGATGCGTTGTTCGATGCTGGTGGTCATCAACTCGAGTTGCTGGCCGGGCAGGACATGCGCTGGAGTGCGCGGGGTGAGTTGGCGCAGGTGAAACCGGTCGAGCGAGAAGCGGGCGTGGATGATCGCGAGTGGTACCGCTATGGCAGTGACGGGTTGCGCCTGCTCAAGGTGAGCGAACAGCAAGCAGCGGGCGTCACTCAAGCTCAGCGAGTGCTTTACCTGGACGGCCTGGAATTGCGTAGCACTTATGAAACTGCCCGCCTGCATGTCATCAAGGTTGCGGCAGGGGGCGGTGCAGATGTGCGGGTGCTGCACTGGGCCAGTGGCTTGCCAGCAGGACTGGACAATGATCAGGTTAGCTACAGCTATCACAACCTGATCGGCAGCAGCGGGCTGGAGCTGGATGGGCAAGGAGCAGTGATTAGCCAAGAGGAATACTACCCGTTCGGCGGCACGTCCGTATGGACGGCGCGCAGCCAGATCGAAGCCGATTATAAGACCATTCGTTACTCCGGGAAAGAACGCGATGCGACAGGGCTGTATTACTACGGTTATCGCTATTACCAGCCTTGGGCGGGGCGGTGGTTGAGTGTGGACCCGGCAGGGACGGTGGATGGGCTGAATCTGTATCGCATGGTTAGAAATAATCCACTGACGTTGCACGATTCGGACGGGAGGCGCCCTCAAGAACGGTATATTTATGCCTTTTCTGCAGCGGATGAGTTGCCTCAGGAAATTTTTTCTACAAATCACCAGCGGCTCGTTGCTAAGAAACCGTTTGCAACCATTCTGGTGCCTGATGAGCAAGTACGAGAAGGGTTCGAGTCCGACAGGCAGGTATATCTCAATAGCGGGCGATTACGCGCAGCGATAACTCATCCCTATGCGATGTATGCCATCATAATGTCCATTTATATGCTGGCTCTAGTCATCGGCCATGCTTTCTTCGGCCGGCCGTCGGTGGGGTACCTTCTTATAAATTTTGGCCTGATTGCGGCGGGCGCTTTGGGGATGGTTGCCGCGATGAAAACTCCCCGGCTGGCGGGGGCATTGTTCATGGAGAATCAGGTGAGGCAAGTATTTGAAGATACAAAAGTTGAGCTGGCTAGTTCAGTATTAGATAAGATGGCGCCGGATGATAAATTGTACATTGTCGGCCATGGTTATGCGGGGGCTGAGCAGCTTGTCAGCGGTTCCGGAGAAGGGGCAGACAGTATTTACGCGACTGCGCTGGTGTTTAACCTGGAGCGTATGGGTTTGCCAAAAAATTTTAAAAATATCAAAATATTGGCATGCGAAGGCGCGGACGTGCCTGAGTCAAGGTCTGTCGATAACGAGGCGGCCGAAAGACTGACCATTGGAGGTTCAAAAAGTTTGGGGCGAACATTTGCTGATGCGTTTAAGCGGCGAGGCTTTGATCAGGTAAAAGTAACCGCTTATCAGGGTAAGGTTGAGAATATAGGAGGGCGTCACAATACGGTTTTAATAGGGGGTCAACGTAAAAGGCGATCTCAGGCAGCGAAACAATTTTAGTTGCCAGGATATCGACTTCAATCGTGTAGGTATTTAACGGCGATACCCGGGCAACGGTGCAGCGCGCTGCCGGGGTTTCGTCATTCATTTGCCTTGAAATGCTGCGGTCTTACTCTTCCT
Source organism: Pseudomonas sp. NBRC 111124 (assembly GCF_001320245.1). Taxonomy (GTDB): domain Bacteria; phylum Pseudomonadota; class Gammaproteobacteria; order Pseudomonadales; family Pseudomonadaceae; genus Aquipseudomonas. Next base: position 41,480 of record NZ_BCBA01000009.1, on the reverse strand, counting down.
CACGCTGCAACACCATCAACAACAACGACCGCCCCTTGACCTCGAAGCTGCTATCGAACTGCAGGTGTTGAGGCTTGCGCATCTCCGGCCGGTCGGTATCGATCAGGCAGCTCCAGTACTCGCCTTCCGGCACGCTCGGCAGCTTGAATGGCACCACGTCATGGTGCGCATTGACGATCAACAGCATGGTCGCCTCAGCGCCGGGCCGCGCGATGCCACTCTCCTGCGCACGCCCATCGATGAGCATACCGAGGCAGCGCCCGTGGGGGTCTTCCCATTGCTCGACGCTCATCTCGCTGCCATCCGGCGCCAACCAGGTGACGTCCTTGACCCCGATCGCCTCGTTGTAGTCGCCGACCAGGAAGCGCGAGCGGCGCAGCACCGGGTAGGCCAGGCGCAGGCGGGTCAGGCGCTTGACGAACGCCAGCAGCGCCTTGCCCTCATCGTCCAGGTCCCAGTTGACCCAGCCGATCTCGCTGTCCTGGCAATAGGCGTTGTTGTTGCCGTGCTGCGTGCGGCTGAACTCGTCGCCGGCCACGATCATCGGCGTACCCTGGGCAAACAGCAGTGTGGCGAAGAAGTTGCGCATCTGGCGCATGCGCAGCGCGTTGATTTCAGGGTCTTCGGTCGGGCCCTCGGCGCCACAGTTCCATGACAGGTTGTTGTCGGTGCCGTCCTGGTTGTTTTCGTCGTTGTCCTCGTTGTGCTTGCCGTTGTATGACACCAGGTCGCGCAACGTGAAGCCATCGTGGGCCGTGATGAAATTGACCGAGGAGTAAGGCCGCCGGCCGCGGTTGTTGAACATGTCCCCGGACGCGGTCATGCGTGCAGCAAATTCGGCCAGTTGGCCTTCGTCACCCTTCCAGAAGGCCCGCGCGGTATCGCGGAATCGGTCGTTCCACTCGGCCCAGCCCGGGGCGAAGTTGCCCACCTGGTAACCGCCGGGGCCGCAGTCCCAAGGTTCGGCGATCAGTTTGACCTGGCTCAGCATCGGGTCCTGGCGGCAAGCCACGAGGAAGCCGTGACGCTCGCTGTAACCTTCGTGGTAGCGGCCAAGGATGGTCGCGAGGTCGAAGCGGAAGCCGTCGACGTGCATCTCGCCCGCCCAGTAGCGTAGCGAGTCGGTGACCAGCTGCAGTACGCACGGGTGGCTGAGGTCGAGGGTGTTGCCAGTGCCGGAATCGTTGATGTAGTAGCGCTTGTCGTCCGGCATCAGGCGGTAGTACGAGGCGTTGTCGATGCCGCGCATCGACAGGGTCGGGCCGCGTTCGTTGCCCTCGGCGGTGTGGTTGTAGACCACGTCCAGGATCACTTCGAGCCCAGCATCGTGCAGGTGCGCGACCATCTCCTTGAACTCGGCGATCTTGCCACTAGCCAGGTACTTGGGATGGGGGGCGAAGAAGGCAATGCTGTTGTAGCCCCAATAATTGTTCAGGCCTTTGTCCAGCAGGTGCTGGTCGTTGACGAAGGCGTGGATCGGCAGCAGCTCGATGCTCGATACACCCAGGTCCTTGATGTGCTTGAGCAACTCATCGTTGGCAAGGCCGGCGAAGGTGCCGCGCAGCTCCTCCGGCACCGCCGGGTGGCGCATGCTGATGCCGCGGGTGTGGGCTTCATAGATGATCGTGCGTTCCCATGGCACCTGCACACGCTGGTCGCGCCCCCACGTGAACGCCGGGTCGATGACCTTGCACTTGGGCACGAAGGGCGCGCTGTCGCGCTCGTCGAATGACAGGTCGCCATCAGGGTGCCCAATGGTATAGCCGAACAGCGCCTCCGACCATTTCAGCTCGCCCACCAATTGTTTCGCATAAGGATCGATGAGCAATTTATTGGGGTTGAAGCGGTGGCCGTTTTCCGGCTCGTAGGGGCCATAGACACGGTAGCCGTAAATCAGCCCAGGATGGGCGTCGGGCAGGTAGCCGTGGTAGATCTCGTCGGTGTATTCAGGCAGCTCGATGCGTTCGATCTCTTGTTCGCCGGTGGAGTCGAACAGGCACAGCTCGACCTTGGTGGCGTTGGCGGAAAACAGGGCGAAGTTGACGCCCAGGCCATCCCACGTGGCGCCCAGAGGAAAGGGTTGGCCTTCACGAATGCGCGATGGTGCTACGGAGCGGGTTTTCTTTGGGGTGCGCGGGCTCATGGCAATCCTCGATTGGCCGTTTTGAAAGGGGGTGTTGCGCAGATCTGTACCGGCCTCCTCGCGGTTAACCCGCGAAGAGGCTGCGGCAGACTTAGCCAGCAGTTGGCTTTTTCACTGCGCGAGGCTTCTTCGCAGCCACCGGTTTGCTGGTTCCAGGCAACGCTGCTGCTTTCGGCTCAGCCGCTAATTTCGGCTTGGCCGGGGTCCGTTTGCGCGGCTCGGCCTTGGGTGCCAGGGCCTCGGCCTCAGCCAGCTTGCGTGCCATGTCCCAGTGGCGTTCCTCCTGACCCTCCGGCTTACCCTCCGATTCCCAGATCTGGTAAGCAAATTCGCGTACTCGTTTTTCTTCGACACTCATCACGACGCTCCTGAATGCTATGCATGTTCAATCAACAGGTTGACTGGGAATTCCGCCAAGACCGCGCTCAACATCAGCTCCCTTGTAGGGCTGACAGCAGTGCCGCCGAAAAGTCCAGTCCAAGTGGCAGGCGACAAGGCAAACGGCAGGATTACCCGGGTGTCGTCCCAGTTCTGTGCCGGGATCAACGGTGTTGTGGCGCCGCCAAGCAGGCCGCTGGCCAGGCGCGGGGCGACGACGATGGCGCGTTGGCCTTCGCCCAGGCGGGCGAAGGCAATCACCTGGTCGGCATGCCGGCCCTGCACGTTCAGCGGCAGGTAGGCCCCTCGACGGAACAATTCGGGGTGCGCCTGGCGACAGTCCAGCACTCGAGCGATCAGAGCCTGCTTGATGCGGCCGTCGCGCCAGTGGGCCAGCAGCTCGCCGAGGGCGCTGGCATCGTCGAGGGTGCGGCGTCTGCAAGCGTAGTCCACCGCACGGCGGTTATCCGGGTCGACCAGGCTGAAATCCCAGTATTCATTGCCCTGGTACAAGTCGGGCACGCCAGGCACAGTCATGCGTAGCAGGCTCTGGACCAGACCGTTGAGCGCGCCGGGGCAGGCGATCAGGTGGGCCGCATCGGCCAGCGACTGGCGCAGCTGCTGGTTTTCCCGATCCAGCAGCAAGCCGTCGACATAGGCGGCGCAGGCCGCTTCATAGGCCTCGTTCGGCGCGCTCCAGCTGCTGCGCAACTTGGCTTCGCGCAGGGCCTTCTGCTGCCATTGGCGGATACGTTCGGCGTACTGGCGTAGCGCGTTGTCGTCGTGCAGGTCGAGGGTGAGTGGCCAGCTGCCCAGCAGCGTTTGCAACAGCAGCAGCTCGTCGCCGGGGCTGGGGGCCACGCCGTCGTCCAGTTGCTCGCGCAGCGGCGTGGCCAGCTCGTGCCAGTGCTCCACGCGGCTGGCAAACCAAGGTCCCCGCTCACTCAGCACGGCCAGGCGAGCACGGCTGTCTTCGCCCCGCTTGTGGTCGTGAGTGGCGGTGGCCAACAGGTTGTCGGGGAAGTCGCGCAGGCGGCGCTGAGCCTCGTTGTGGAAATGCTCGGCGGCAGCACTGAAGCGCTCGGCCTCGAAGCCGACATCGTTGCGTGACAGCAGCCGTGCCGAGCGGTAGAAGGCGGTGTCCTCGACGGCCTTGGCGGCACTGGGGGCGGTGAGCTGCTGGAAGCGCACGCAGGCATGGCGCAGGTGCTTGCGCGGCCGGCCGGGAGGCATCTGGCGCCAAGGCTGGCCACCGAGCCATTGCTCAAGCTGGTCAAGCAACGGCCAGTCGGCTTCGCCAAGGTCCTGGCGGGCATTGGCCAGGGCCTGTTGGAAGAAGCGTTCATCCTCGGCCGGGCGCCCGCAGGCGTTGAAGTAGGTGCGATACACCGGGTAATGCGCGACCAGCGCCTGCAATGCCCGGCGGATCGCGCCCAAGGTCAGATCGCGGGTCATCAGGTCGTCGCGGGCGACCTGCAACAGGGCCTGGGCCACCGATTCGCAATCGCCGGCGAGGCTGGCATTGAGCACCAGGTGGCGCGCCAGGCGCACCTCCTCGGGGAACGCGGGACGCTCGCTGACCGTCGCCCACAATTCGGTCAGCGGTACTTCACCGGCCGGGTCATGCTGCAGCAGCGAGACCTGGTTCATGAACTCGTAGCCGGTGGTGCCGTCGGTAAGCCAGTCGCGGTGCAGGTGCTCGTCGGCGCCGAGGATCTTTTCCACGTAAATCGGGAAGTGCTCAAGCGCAGCCTGCACCGGGCGCTTGGCGAGCAGGCTGTCGACCCGGCGACGCAGCTTGCGGCAATAGCCGCGCGGGTCGGCCAGGCCGTCGATATGGTCGATGCGCAGGCCGTCCACCAGGCCGCGCTCGATCAGTTCGAACAGCTTGGCGTGGGTGGCTTCAAACACTACGCCACGCTCCACGCGCAAGCCGCCCAGCTCGTTGATGTCGAAGAAGCGCCGCCAGTTGATGTCATCGGCGGCAGTGCGCCAGCTGGCGAGGCGGTAGGTCTGGCGTTCGAGCAGCAGGTGCAGGCGCTTGAAACCGCTTTCGCTGCGGCTGTCGAAGGCGATCAGGGCCGACTCCAGGTCCGCGCCTTCACGCACCAGGCGCGCCAGTTCGGCGTGCAGGGGCAGGGCATTCGCCAGTGGCTCGGGGGCTTCGCGCAAGGCAGTGAAATGCTCTGCCAGGGCCTTTAGCGCAGGCTCAGGGCTTTGCGCGAGGATCCAGCCATAGTCCAGCGGGCAGATCGGGAAGCGATGCTGATAGTGGGCGATCTGCAGCTCGCCCGATTGCGCGTCGAATTGCAGCGGGATTTCGCCGTTCTTCAGCGCCGCGCCATAGTCGCTGCCGAGGAATGGCAACAGCAGCTGGCCGGCCAGCAGCGGGTCGCTGGAGTGCCATTGAATGTCGAAGAACTCTGCGTAGGGGCTGCGCCGGCCCCAGGCCAGCAGGCTCTGCCACCAAGGGTTGTCGGCGCCGCCCACGGCCATGTGGTTGGACACCGTGTCGAGGATCAGCCCCATGCCATGCTGGCGCAGCGCAGCCACCAGCCGTAGCAATGCTGCCTCGCCACCGAGCTCGGGGTTGACGCAGGTCGGGTCGACCACGTCATAGCCGTGGCGCGAGCCGGCGCGGGCCTTGAGGATCGGCGAGGCGTAGAGGTGGCTGATGCCCAGTTGGGCGAAGTACGGTACCAGTGGCACCGCGTCATCAAGGCTGAAGTCGCTGTGAAATTGCAGGCGCAGTGTCGCGGTCAACGGCTTCATCGGTCACGCTCCCAAGCTTGTTCGCGGGCCTGGGCCAGCAGTTCAAGGCGCCGTGAGGCGTCTTCGTCGTCGAGTAATTCACGCACCGGTGCGGCGAAGCGCCGGCGCCAGTTGGGGTGGCCGCTGGTGGTGCCGGGCAGGTTGGGCTGCTCGTCGCTGCCGAGCAGGTCTTCCAGGGGGATCAGCACCAGCGGGGCTCGGGTGTGGCCGACATAGCGGATGGCAGCGTCGATCAGCGCGTCGTTGTTCGCCTGCGGGCCGTAGTTGGCCTCAAGGATGCGACGCAAGCCTTCGCGCTCCTTCTGCCGTTCGTGGCGCCAGTGCAGTTCGGTGGCGGCATCGATCAGCTCCAGGCGGTGGCTCCAGTCGATGTCGCGGCTTTGCAGCCAGCCGGCCAGCGGTGCCAGGTCGTGGGTGCCGGTGGTGGCCAAGGCGTCGTCCGGCCAATCGAGGATCGGCTTGAAGAGGCCGGGCTGGGTCTGCTCGAACGGCAGCACGCGCATGCCCAGCACAGCCTTGGCCGCCAGCTGTTCGCGCAGGCCTTCGGGCACGGTGCCGAGGTCTTCGCCGAGGATGATCGCCTGGTGGCGCACCGACTCCAGGGCCAGCAGGCGCAGCAGGTCTTCTACCGGGAAACTGAGGTAGGCGCCTTCGTCGGGCTTGCAGCCACGGGGGATCAGCCACAACCGGCGCAGGCCCATCACATGGTCGATGCGCAGGCCGCCGGCATGGGTCAGGTTGGCCCGCAGCATCTCGATGAAGGCGCGGTAGCCGTTGCGCTTGAGGCCTTCGGGAGAGAAGGCGCAAATGCCCCAGTCCTGGCCCGAGCGGTTGAGAATATCGGGCGGAGCGCCCACATTTAAGTTGGCCAGCAGCTCGTCCTGGCGGCTCCAGGCCTGGCTACCCGCACCGTCGGCTCCGACGGCCAGGTCGGCAATCAGGCCGATTGCCATGCCATTGCTGCGTGCCGCGTGCTGGGCGCGTTGCAGGCTGCGTTCGGTCAGCCATTGGCAGAACGCGTGGAATTCGATCTTTGCCGGATAAGCGTTGGCAAAGGCTTCGACTTCCGGGTGGTACGGATCGTGCCAGGCACTGGGCCAGTTGCGCCAGTCGGCGCCCAGGCCATGCTCGACGGCATGCGCCTGCAGCACTTCGAAACGGCAGTGGTGCTCCAAGGCCTGGCCACGGGCTTCACGGAAGCTGTCGAAGTCCTTGCGCAGTGGGTGGTCGGCCTGGCTGAAATCCAGATAAAGCGCTTCGAGCAGCCGCAGGCGGGCGTCGGCGGCGCGAGGCCAGTCCACCAGCGGGCGTTGTTCCAGCTCTTCGACTACCTGTTCCAGGCCGCAGGCCTCGATCGCCATGCGCACGGCGCGCTCACCCAGCAGGGCGGCGGGGCTGGCGTACAGGGTGTTCAGCAGCAGACGGCTGGACGGCGAGTAGGGGCTGTAGTGTTGCTGGTCGATGGCCGACAGGGCATGGATCGGGCTGATCGCCAAGGCGTCAGCGCCGCGTTCGGCGGCGCTGCGTGCCAGCTGCTCCAGCGCCAGGCAGTCGCCATAGCCGCCATCACCGGGGCGGCGCAGGCTGTAAAGCTGCACGGCCAGGCCCCAGCAGCGCGGCGGTGGTTCGGCGACGGCGTCAGCCAAGCCCCAGCAACGTGGCGGTGCGACGGCGACGGTGAAGCTGCGGTCGTTGATCTGCAGCAGGTGATAACCGACCGGCAGGCCGCCGGGGAGGTTGCCCTGGGCATCGAGGGTCAGGTCCTGCAGGCGGTTGCTTTCCAAGGTGCAACGTACGGCGCTGCCTGGCGGGAAGTAGCGCCCCAAGGGCAGCGGTTGGTCAAGCTCGGCGGTAATCAGCGGGGGCAGGTGTTCGCCGTCATCGGCGGCCTCCACGGCGCGCAGGCTGGCCTGGATGGCAGGCTCGTCGCGGGCGGGGTGACCCAGGCCGTCGAGAACCTTGCGCAGTACCTCGTCGCTGACCTGTTGCGGCCGGTTGTTGGCGTCGATCCAGTCGCGGGCCAGCCCTACGCGGGCGGCCAGTCGGTGCAAGGCGGTTTCGCTCATGGGCGCTCCTGGCCGGGTGGAAGCAGGCTGACCACGCAGCTGTGGGCGGACAGCGCAGTATTTGGGTGGGAGGTGTCGCTGCTGTCGAACAGGCGCCATTGTGCGGCGGGCAGTTCGACGCCCTGAGGTGTGGCGGCCAGGTTCAGGTCAATGCGCAGTATGCTGCCATCCCCCAGGCGCCAGCGCGCGGTCAGGGCTCGGTCGCCCAGCACCTCGGCGCCCAGTGCGCGGCTGCCGGGCAGGTGCGGGATGACGTGGCGCTGGCGCAAGGCGAGCAAGCGCTGATAGAGCCCGCGCCAGCCAGCGATCACCTCGTTGTTCTGCGGCCGCGAGGCCTCGAAGGTCTGTTCGGCATTGGGGTCGGGGATGTGAGCGCGCTGCTCGGGGTCGGCAAATGCCTTGAAGTGGGCGAACTCGCCGCGCCGGCCCTCGCGCACGGCATCGGCCAGTTCGTCGTGGAAATCGGTAAAGAACAGGAACGGCCGACAACTGCCATCGTCATCGCCCATGAACAGCAACGGGATCATGGGCGCCAGCAGCAACAGGCCGGTGGCCGCACGCAAGGCCGGCGCCGGGCACAGGCGCGTCAGGCGTTCGCCCAATGCGCGGTTGCCAATCTGGTCATGGTTTTGCAGGAACAACACGAACGAAGAGGGTTCGAGGTGCCCGCTGGGTTCGCCGCGTGGTACACCGTGGCGATTGGCCTGGCCTTGGAACACGAAGCCTTCGGACAGGCAGCGGGCCAGTTTTTCGATGGGCCGTTCCTGGTAGTCGGCGTAATAGCCTTCCGTTTCTCCGGTCAGCAGTACGTGCAAGGCGTTGTGGCCATCATCGTTCCATTGCGCATCGAAGCCTTGTTCGAGCAGCGAGGCCTGGTTGTGCTCGTTTTCCAGCACCAACCACACATGCCGGCCGGGTTCCACGGCAGTGCGTACTCGCTGCGCCAATTCAACCAGAAAGTCAGGCTGGTCGATGGCGTGCACCGCATCCAGGCGCAGGCCATCGCAGCGGTAGTCGCACAGCCACATCAGGGCGTTCTGGATGAAATATTCGCGTACCTCGCGGCGGCGAAAGTCGATGGCCGCCCCCCAGGGTGTCTGGCGGTCTTCGCGAAAAAACGGGCTGGCGTACTGGTGCAGGTAATTGCCGTCCGGGCCAAAGTGGTTGTAGACCACATCGACCATCACCATCAGCCCCTGGCCATGGGCGCTGTCCACCAGTGCGCACAGCTGTTCGGGGCTACCGTAGGTATGCTGCGGTGCATAGGGCAGCACACCGTCATAGCCCCAGTTGCGTTCGCCGGGGAATTGGCCGAGCGGCATCAGCTCGATGGCAGTGATGCCCAGTTCGGCCAGCCGCGGCAACTGCCGGGCGACGCCTTGGTAGCCTTCGAGCACGCCGACGTGCAGCTCCTGGATCACGGCTTCGTGCCAAGGCCTGCCTTGCCACGGGTGTTGCCAGTCGTAGCGGGCTACATCCACCACCTGGCTTGGCCCGTGCACACCTTCGGGCTGATAGCGCGACGCCGGGTCGGCCACCTGCAGCTTGCCGTCGATGCGGTAGTGATAGCGGTCGCCGGCCTGGCACGGCGCAAGGCCCGTGAACCAGCCGTCGTCCTCGGGCAGCAGCTCGATGGCGGGCTGCTGTTCCAGTTCCAAGCTCACGCTGCGCGCATCCGGCGCCCAGAGGGCGAAGCGCGCCGACGTGGCGTCCAAAAGGTGTGCGCCATGCCTGTGCATCTTCAAACCCCGCTCAATAGTGGCTCAGGTGTGACTGCTTGACCAAGTCTTCATAGAGCCGCGCATAGGGTTCCACTGCCTGGCACCAGTTGAACGGCTGGGTCATCGACAGGCAGCGCATGGCGTTGAGCAGGTCCTTCTTGCCGTAGGTATAGAAGGCACGGCTCAGCGCTTCGCGGTAGCTGTCGATGGTCGATTCATTGAACAGGAAGCCGGTAACGCCGTCCTCGATGGTGTCGGCCAGGCCGCCGGTATTGCGCGCCACCGGTAGCGAACCAAAGCGCTGTGCATACATCTGGCTCAGGCCGCACGGCTCGTAGCGCGAAGGCATCAGCAGGAAGTCGCTGCCGGCGAACATGCGCCGGGCGTCGGTTTCGTTGAAACCGATACGCACGCCAATGCGGCCAGGGTGACGCAGGGCCAGCTCGCGCATGGCCTGTTCCTCTTCCGGCTCACCGCGGCCGATGATCGCGATCTGACCACCTTGTTCGACGATGTAGTCGGCAACGCCCAAGGTCAGGTCCAGGCCTTTCTGGTAGACCAGCCGTGATACCACCGCGAACAACGGCCCCTCAGAGGCTTCCAGGCCGAACAGCTTGCGCACGGCGTCGCTGTTGCGTGCCTTGCCGTCCCAGTCATTGATGCTGAAGTTATGCTCCAGGTGCTTGTCGGTGGCCGAGTCCCAGCTTTCGTCGATGCCATTGGGGATGCCGCCGAGCAGGCCTTGCTGGGCCTTGCTGGCCAGGAAGCCATCAAGCCCGCAGCCGAATTCCGGGGTGGTGATTTCCTGGGCATAGGTGGCGCTGACCGTGGTGATGTGGCTGGAGTAGGCCAGGCCGGCCTTGAGGAAGGACAGCTTGCCGTAGAACTCCATGCCTTCCTGTTGCATGGCATGCTCGGGGATCGCCAGCTCCGGGCTGCAGCCGCGGCTGTAGACGCCCTGATAGGCCAGGTTGTGAATGGTGAACAGGGTCGGCGTGTTCAGCCCCCGCCAGTGCATGTAGGCTGGCGCCAGGCCGGCGGGCCAGTCATGCGCGTGCACCACTTCGGGCTTCCAGTGGATCATGCCTTCGCCAGCGGCGATTTCTGCTGCGGCCAGGCCCAGGCGGGCGAAACGGATATGGTTGTCAGGCCAGTCGCGACCGTTGTTGGCACCGTACGGGGTGCCGTCGCGTTGGTACAACTCGGGGCAGATCAGCACATAGATGACCAGGCCGTCCGGCATGTCCATGCGGCCAATCTTGCAGGGTGGCAGGGCGGCGTGGCCGCCGAGTTCGCCGACGATATGGATCGGGTTGTCGCTTTCCATCACCTGGGGGTAGCCGGGGATCAGCACCCGTACATCGTGCAGGTGCGCCAGGGCCCGGGGCAGCGCTGCAGACACGTCACCGAGGCCGCCGGTCTTGACCAGGTCGGCGATTTCCGAAGTGACGAAAAGGATCTTGCGCTTGTTCGGGTTGTGCTGGCGCTGGGCGCCGGGTGCCTTGCCTGTCTTGGCGAAATCCGGGGTGAGCGGCTCGCGGTTGTCGCGGTTGAATGAATCTACGTGAGGCTCGACAGCGGCACTGATCATACTTCTCTCCGTCCCTAAGTGTTGGCTGGGTGCTGGCACCCATTGCAATATCTCGTGCTTGTTCTCTCTGATTCGGCAATTGCGTAACGCTATCCATGCCCCTGAGTCGTGCGCGAAGGCACAACGCGATCAGCATTCCGGCCGAAGGCGTTTGGACTGGGTGGGGTAGGCGGGCCGTGCGAAGGAGGTCCTTTTGCGTTTGGCCTACTTAGTTGCTGACCCGCCACCATTTCCAAAAGTTCGACTTTTTTACGTCGCTCTTCCTCTGAGCAAATGGCGGGCCGAAACCTGAGTGTAGGAGAGAGGGAGCTAAAAAGGTGACCCACTGGTCACTTTCGTTATGACGCGAGATAGACGCAAACGTTGGCGTGTGTGACCGGAAATGAATGGGGGTGTCCGAGGGTGGGGCAGGGCGGATTGATGCGTGCGCCATCGGCTGGCTGAGCAGCTTTTGATGCACCATTCTGGGGCGAGGGTTCAGCAGTGTGGGAGCGCGAAGCTCCCACCGAGCGGGAGGGGATGAATCAGAGTGTGACGATTTTGCCGTCGCTACGCGCTTGTTCCAGCAACATGTGCAACTGAGCGACCTGCTGGCGCAGCTGGTCACGTTCGTCCTTCAGTTTGCGCAGCTCGTCGCGGCGCACGGAGACATAGAGGGTCTGGGTTGCAGTAGCAGGCATCAAGGTACCCATGAGCACACCTCGCGGTTTTGGCTGGTGACAGTTAAAGCGTAGACGCTTCACGCGGCGCGCATTCTGAATTCTTTCGCCGCCTAAGGGAACTTTTTTGTTTAACGTTGTCATGCCGTTCGTCGCTGAACCCTCGGGCGCAGTGCTGGACTAATCTGAAATGTCGAACTGTGTATGTCATCCATTTTGAACAGGGGAGCGTCAGCTCATGCAACTGGGAATCGTCGGGCTGGGCCGCATGGGCGGCAATATCGCAAGGCGCCTGATGCGCGCCGGCCACCAAACCGTGGTGCATGACCGCAACCGTGATGCCGTCGAAACCCTGCATCGCGAGGGCGCCCTGGGCGCCCACGACCTCGGCGCGCTGGTGCAGAAGCTCAAGGCGCCCCGCGCCGTCTGGGTGATGCTGCCCGCTGGCGAGCCTACCGAGCAAACCATTGCCCAACTGGCCGAGTTGCTGGAGCCGGGTGATGCGATCATCGATGGCGGCAACACCTTCTATAAGGACGACATGCGCCGCGCCAAGGAGCTGGCCAAACGTGGCCTGCATTACCTGGATGTCGGCACCTCCGGTGGCGTATGGGGGCTGGACCGTGGCTACTGCATGATGATTGGTGGCGAGAAGGACGTGTTCGAGCGCCTGGAGCCTTTGTTCAAGGCACTGGCACCGGGTGTGGGCGACATACCGCGCACCCACGGCCGCAGCGGCGAGCATCAACGCGCCGAACATGGCTATATTCACGCCGGCCCACCTGGCGCCGGGCATTACGTGAAGATGGTGCACAACGGCATTGAATATGGCCTGATGCAGGCCTATGCCGAAGGCTTCGACCTGCTGCGCAGCAAGGGTGGTAATGAGCTGCCGGAGGAGCAACGCTTCGACCTCAACGTCGCCGAGATCGCCGAAGTGTGGCGCCGTGGCAGCGTGGTCACTTCCTGGCTGCTCGACCTCACTGCCGATGCGTTGGTGGCCGACCCGCAGCTGGCGCAGTTCAGTGGCTCGGTGTCCGACAGCGGCGAAGGCCGCTGGACCATCGACGCTGCCGTCGAACAGGCGGTGCCAGTGCCGGTGCTGTCCAGTGCACTGTTCGCCCGCTTCCGCTCGCGTCAACAGCAGGGCACCTACGGCGACAAGATCCTCTCGGCCATGCGCCTGGGCTTCGGTGGCCACGTCGAGAAAAAAGACTGATGACCAAACAGACCATACCTGCTGCTCCGCCCTGCACGCTGTTCCTGTTTGGCGCCAATGGTGACCTGGTCAAGCGCCTGTTGATGCCGGCGCTTTACAACCTCAGCCGCGACGGCCTGCTGGACCGCAACCTGCGTATTGTCGGCGTTGACCATAACGCGGCCACGGCTGATGAATTTGCCGAGCGCCTGCATGCCTTCATGCTGGAGCGCGACAAAGGCAGCGAGGGCGCTGCCAAGTGCCTGGACGAGAAACTCTGGGCGCGGCTGGCCAAGCGCCTGGACTACCAGACCGGCGACTTCCTCGACCCGGCGACTTACGCGGCGCTGGCCAAGCGTATCGACAAGACGAGCCACGGCAACGCCATCTTCTACCTGGCCACCTCACCGCGCTTCTTCCCTGAAGTGGCCCAGCGCCTGGGCGAGGCCGGCCTGCTCGACGAGTCTGCCGGTGGCTTCCGGCGGGTGGTGGTGGAAAAGCCCTTCGGCACCGACCTGGCCAGTGCCGAGGCGCTCAATGCCTGCCTGCTGAAAGTGATGAGCGAGCGGCAGATCTACCGCATCGACCATTATCTGGGTAAGGAAACGGTACAGAACATTCTGGTCAGCCGCTTCTCCAATGGCCTGTTCGAGTCGTTCTGGAACAACCACTACATCGACCATGTACAGATCACCGCGGCCGAAACGGTCGGTGTGGAAACCCGTGGCGCGTTCTATGACAACACCGGCGCGTTGCGCGACATGGTCCCCAACCACCTGTTCCAGTTGCTGGCGATGGTGGCGATGGAGCCACCGGCAGCGTTTGCCGCCGATGCCGTGCGGGGCGAGAAGGCCAAGGTGATCGGCGCCATCCGCCCCTGGTCGGCGAAGATGGCCCTGAAGAACTCCGTGCGGGGTCAGTACAGCGCGGGCAAGCAGGGCCGCAAGCCGCTGCCGGGGTATCGCCAGGAAAACAACGTCGCACCCGACAGCCAGACCGAAACCTACGTGGCACTCAAGGTGATGATCGACAACTGGCGCTGGGCCGGGGTGCCGTTCTACCTGCGCACTGGCAAGCGCATGAGCGTGCGCGACACCGAGATCGCCATCTGCTTCAAGCCCGCGCCCTACGCGCAGTTTCGCGAGTCGGAGCTGGAGCGGCCCAAGCCCAACTACCTGAAGATCCAGATCCAGCCCAACGAAGGCATGTGGTTCGACTTGCAGGCCAAGCGGCCGGGGCCGGAACTGGTGATGGAGAACGTCGAGCTGGGCTTTGCCTACAAGGACTTCTTCAAGATGACCCCGGCCACCGGCTACGAAACGCTGATCTACGACTGCCTGACTGGCGACCAGACGCTGTTCCAGCGGGCCGACAACATCGAGAACGGCTGGCGCGCGGTGCAGCCGTTTCTTGATGCCTGGGCCCAGGCGGGCGAGGTGCATGAGTACCCGGCGGGCGAGGATGGCCCCGAAGCCGGCAATGAATTGCTGACGCGCGACAAGCGCGAGTGGCACAAGCTGGGGTAACCGCATAAAGGAGGTGCAATGCCCGCCCATATCGAAGACTACGCCCTGCTTGGCAACTGCCGCAGCGCCGCCTTGGTCAGCCGCGACGGCTCACTCGACTGGCTGTGCCTGCCGCGCTTCGACGCCCCGGCCGTATTCGCCGCGCTGTTGGGCAACGAAGAGAACGGCCGCTGGCGCCTGGCACCCAGCGACCCCATCGAGCACACCAGCCGCCAGTACCTGGGCGACACCCTGGTGCTGGAAACCACCTGGGTCACCGCCAGTGGCCGCGCCCGGGTGCTCGACTTCATGCCGCTGGACGAGGTCAACTCGGTGGTGCGCATCGTCGAAGGCCTGTCTGGCGAGACCCACTTCGAAATGGACCTGGTGCTGCGCTTCGACTACGGGCGCAGCGTGCCCTGGGTAGAAAAAATCGACCCGCTGACGCTCAGCGCGGTGGCCGGCCCCGACCGTGTGATCCTGCGCAGCAGCGTGGTCTCTCACGGCCTCGACCACCACACCGTCGCCCGTTTTCGCGTGGGTGCCGGTGAGCGCCAGGTCTTTAGCCTGCGTCACCAGCCCTCGCACTTGCCGGTGCAGCCCGACTGCGACATCGACCAGGCGCTGCAACACACCCTCGAGCATTGGCAGGCGTTCGCCGACCGTTGCCCGGAGGTCGGCCCCTACACCGGCCTGGTGCGCCGCTCGCTGCTCACCCTCAAGGCCATGACCTACGCGCCCACTGGCGGCATCGTCGCAGCAGTCACCACCTCGTTGCCCGAACGTATCGGCCACGAGCGCAACTGGGACTACCGCTTCTGCTGGCTGCGCGACGCCACCATGACCTTGCTGGCCTTCATGAACCTTGGCTACTTCGATGAAGCCCAGGCCTGGCGTGCATGGCTGCTGCGCTCGGTAGCTGGCAATCCTGAACAGATGCAGATCATGTATGGCCTGGCCGGCGAGCGTGACCTGCAGGAATACACCTTGCCGTGGCTGGCCGGCTACGAGCACTCGCAGCCGGTACGGGTCGGCAATGCGGCTTCCGAGCAGGTGCAACTGGACATCTACGGCGAACTGGCCGACGCCATGGCCCAGGCAATCAGAGGCGGCCTGCCGCGCCACCCGCGCAGTGCGGCGATCGCCCGGCTGATCCTGCCCTATGTCGAGCGCATCTGGCGCGACCCTGACGAAGGGTTGTGGGAGGTGCGTGGTGGGCGTCAGCATTTCGTCCACTCCAAGGTCATGGCTTGGGTCGCCTTCGACCGCGCGGCGGGGCTTGCCGACACCACCGAGGAAGGCCGCGAGCAAAGCCGCCACTATCGGCAGGTGGCCGACGAGATTCATCGCGAAGTCTGCGCGCGCGGGCTTGATGCCGGCGGCCAGCACTTCGTCCAGGCCTATGGCTCGGCCGAGATGGATGCCAGCCTGTTGCAAATCGCCCTGACCGGCTTCCTGCCGGCCGACGATCCGCGTTTTCAGCGCACCCTGGCGCAAATCGAGCAACGGCTGCTCAAGAACGGCTTGCTGCTGCGCTACGACAGCGACAGCTGCAGCGACGGCCTGACGCCGGGGGAGGGCACGTTCCTGGTGTGCTCGTTCTGGCTGGCCGATGTGTACGTAATGCTAGGGCGCGAGGCTGAGGCCCAGGCGCTGTATGAAAAGCTTACCGCGTTGTGCAATGACGTCGGCCTGCTGGCCGAGCAGTACGACCCGGCGGGCAAGCGCATGCTCGGCAATTTCCCTCAGGCGTTCAGCCATATCGGCATCATCAATACGGCGGTGAACCTGCATCGGGCGCAATGCCCGGTGCGTGAACGGGCACGTTGTAGTTAGCGGTGAAATTTCTGTGTGACGCATTGCGTCACACATGATACTTTGAATCGTGTGACGCATGGGGTCACACTCTGTCGGTCTCCCAAATGGACGCGGCGAGCTACCCATGATCATCAGTTTTCGACACAAGGGACTGCGATTCTTTTACGAAACGGGTAACACCCGGGGTATTCAGGCCACTCATGCAAAACGTCTCAAGCGACAGCTGCAATTTCTGGAGCGCGCCATCATCGCGCAGGATTTGAACCTGCCAGGTTGGCAATTGCATTCGCTCAAGGGTGGGCTGTCGGGCTTCTGGTCAGTGAGTGTTTCCGGTAACTGGAGGCTGATCTTTCGTTTCGTGGGCTCGGATGTCGAATTGGTCGATTACCTTGATTATCACTGAACAGGAGGGCTGTTCATGCCTTTGCACAATCCGCCACATCCCGGCGAAACCTTGCGTGAGGATGTATTACCAGCGCTCAGCCTGACGGTAAAGGCGTTCGCAACGCATCTGGGTTTTTCTCGAGAAGCGCTTTCGCGGGTACTGCATGGCCGTGCGGCCATGTCGCCAGACTTGGCGCTGCGCCTGGAAATGGCAGGTATCAGTACAGCTCGGATGTGGCTCGCCATCCAGGCCGACTATGACATCTGGCAGGCCCGCCATCGTCAGCAGCCCGTCATCGCCCGGTTATTTCAGGCGGCCTGATTCAGTTGGATGAAAGTACCGGAGTAGACTAGGTCAATCCCCATTCGGCAAGGAGCACGCATGAGCGTTCGTGGCCACGATCGGCAGATCGACAACATCGAGTTCAACGTCAGCGACATCGCACGGAGCAAGGCTTTCTACGGTAGTGTGTTCGGCTGGCGCTTCACCGACTACGGGCCCAGCTATACCGAGTTCAGCGATGGTCGCTTGACCGGCGGCTTCACCACTGGCGAAGCGGTGCGGCCGGGGGGGCCACTGGTGATTCTGTATGCCGACGACCTGGACGGCGCGCGACAGCGGGTCGAGGCGGCCGGGGCGAAAATCAGCCGCTCGACCTTCGCCTTCCCGGGTGGCCGTCGTTTCCACTTCATCGACCCGGACGGGTACGAACTGGCGGTGTGGACGGCCCAAGCCTGATGGCCAACCACAAAATCGAAATCCGCCGTCGCAATATCGAGAAGATCCTCGTCGCTGCCGAAAAGGTGTTTGCCGAAAAGGGCTATGGCGCCACTTCGATGGGTGACATCGCCGAGCAGGCCGAGCTGCCGCGCTCCAACCTGCACTATTACTTCAGCACCAAGGACGAACTGTTCCGTGCCGTGCTGCAAGACCTGCTGGATGTGTGGAAGCAGGACGCGCTGTGCTTCGAGAGCTTCGATGACCCGCGGGTGGTGCTGACCAGCTACATCCGCGCCAAGATGGGCCATTCGCGTTCACGGCCGCTGGGCTCGAAAATCTGGGCCGAGGAGATGCTGCACGGAGCGCCGGTGCTGGGGGTGAACCTGGCGGAGAGCCTGGTGCCCTGGGCAAAGCTCAAGGAGGACAAGATCCGCCGTTGGGTGGCGGACGGGCGTATCCTGCCGGTAGAGCCTTCGGCGCTGCTGTACATGATCTGGGCGTCGACACAGCACTATGCCGACTTTGGTTATCAGGTGGCGTTGCTGAACGCCGGCGAGCCACTGTCCGACAGGGCGTTCGAGCGTGCGGTGCAGACGGTGACCTGCGTGATCTTGCGCGGGATCGGGCTGGAGCCATGAGTGGATGGGGCTGCGCAGCAGCCCCAGCAATCTGCAGTCTTCAGCTGGCCTCACGGTAGGGATTGCGCGGATCCTGCGTCCAGTTCAGGTAAGGCTTGCCGGTATCCTGCGCGACCATTTCGATGCAGTTCTCCACCGGGCAGGTGATCTGGCACAGGTTGCAGCCCACGCATTCGTCCTCGATCACGCTATAGGCATGGGTCCCGTCAGCCTTCAGTGTGCTGGTAATCGCCTGGTGCGACGTATCCTCACAGGCAATATGGCAACGTCCGCAACCAATGCATGCGTCCTGGTCGATATGCGCCACGGACTTGTAGTTGATGTCCAGGTACTTCCAGTCAGTGGTGTGCGCCACGGCTTGCCCGCGGAACGCCTCCAGGTTGCGGTGGCCGTGCTGGTCCATCCAGCGCGCCAAGCCATCTTTCATATCTTCGACGATGCGGAAGCCATGCAGCATCGCCGCCGTGCATACCTGCACTGCACCGCTGCCCAGGGCGATGAACTCGGCTGCATCGCGCCAGTTGCCGATCCCGCCGATGCCGCAGATCGGCAGCCCGCGGGTCTCTGGGTCGCGGGCGATCTCGGCGACCATGTTCAAGGCGATCGGCTTGACCGCCGAGCCGCAGTAACCGCCGTGTGTACTCTGGTCGCCGACAATGGGGTGGGCGACCATGCGGTCCAGGTCGACACGGGTGATCGAGTTGATGGTATTGATCAGCGACACCGCATCCGCACCGCCGCGGTGGGCCGCCCGGGCCGACTGGCGAATGTCGGTGATGTTCGGCGTGAGCTTGACGATCACCGGCAGCGAGCAGTGCAGCTTGCACCAGCGGGTGACCATTTCCACATACTCCGGCACTTGGCCGACGGCCGCGCCCATGCCGCGCTCAGGCATGCCGTGGGGGCAGCCGAAGTTCAGCTCGATGCCATCGGCGCCGGTGGCCTCCACCAGCGGCAGGATGAATTTCCACGACTCCTCCACGCACGGCACCATCAGCGACACGACCAGCGCGCGGTCGGGCCAGTCCTTCTTCACTTGGGTGATTTCCCGCAGGTTGATCTCCAGTGAACGGTCGGTGATCAGCTCGATGTTGTTGATACCTTGCACCAAACGGTTGGCGCCGTAGTGCGCGGAATAACGTGAAGACACGTTGACCGCCGCCGGGTCTTCACCCAGGGTCTTCCAGACCACGCCGCCCCAGCCCGCTTCGAAGGCGCGGACCACGTTGTAGGCCTTGTCAGTCGGCGGCGCAGAAGCCAGCCAGAAGGGGTTGGGCGCCTTGATGCCGGCGAATTCGATGGACAGGTCGGCCATTTACGCTGCCTCCACGTTGAGCATGAGTTGGGCATGGATGGCTTCGGCGGCCAGCTTGCCGTGTTGCACGGCCTGGACGGTGAGGTCCTGGCCCAGGGCGGTGCAATCGCCGCCGGCGTACACGCCCGGCAGGCTGGTGCGCAGGTTGTCATCGACACGGATACGCTCGCCGTCACGCGCCAGTTGCGCAGCGACCGGGTCGTTGAGGCAAGCGTCGTCGAAGCGTTGGCCGATGGCCTTGAAGATGGCGTCGGCGGCCAGTTCGTAGGTTTCACCGGTATCACGCAGGCGGCCGTCGGCCAGTTCCGTACGCATGAAGCGCATGCCGCGCACGCGGCCGTGTGCATCGAGCAGCACGGCGTCGGGGCGGGCCCAGGTGTGCAGGCGTACCTGATTGGCCTTGGCGATGTCCTGTTCGTGACCGGTGGCGCCCATGTCGGCGTGGCCGCGGCGGTATACCAGGTTGACGTCGCGGGCGCCCAGGCGGCTCATTTGCACAGCCATGTCGATGGCGGTGTTGCCGGCGCCGATCACTATGCAGCGGTCGGCCAAGGGCAGTTGCGCAAGGTCTTCGGCTTGGCGCAGCTCGCGGATGTATGCAGTGGCAGCGAGCAGGCCGGGGGCTTCTTCGTCGGCCAGCCCGAGCTGGCGCACGGCGTTAAGGCCCAGGCCGAGGAACACGGCGTCGAACTGGTCGCGCAACTCGCCGAGGGCGAGGTTGGCGCCCAGGCGCTGGCCGTGACGGATCTCGATGCCACCGATACCGAGCAGGAATTCCACTTCGCGCTGGGCATAATCGTCCACCAGTTTGTAGCGGGCGATGCCGTACTCGTTGAGACCACCGGCTTTTTCGCTGGCTTCGAACATCACCACGTCATGGCCGTGCATCGCCAGCCGATGGGCACACGACAGCCCCGCAGGGCCGGCACCGACCACGGCGATGCGCTTGCCGGTGGCGGGTGAGCGCTTGAAGGGGTGTTCGCTGAAATGGGCATTGTCCAGGGCGTAGCGCTGCAACTGGCCGATCAGCACGGGGGCGCATTCCTGGGCGTTGTTACGCACGCAGGCTTGCTGGCAGAGGATTTCGGTGGGGCACACGCGGGCGCAGCTGCCGCCCAGGATATTGGCCGACAGGATGCGCTCGGCGGCGCCTTGCAGGTTCTCGTCGCTGATGCGGTGGATGAACGACGGAATGTCGATTTCGCTTGGGCAGGCGTTGACGCACGGGGCGTCGTAGCAATACAGGCAGCGGGCACTTTCGACGGCGGCCTGGCGGGCGGTGAGGGGCGGGGCCAGGTCGGTGAAGCGCTCGGCCAGTCGGTCGCTGCCGGCACGCGGGCGCGGCAAGTGGTTCAGGGCATCGATCACGGTTGTAGCCTCTCTTTTCTTTTTTGGTTGTGGCAGTCAACGGCAATACGGCGCCGCCCGGCCTCTGAGGGCCGGTACGGCAATGCGGGGCAGCTCAGCGCTGAACGGGTGTCGGGCGCTGTTGCTCGGCGCGTCGGCCCAGTACCTCGTACACCGAGGGGTAGGCGGGGCGCTCCACGTAACGACCGGCGCCAGGTTCGGCGCGCAGGTCGCCATCGGCCCAGAGCACCTTGCCCTGGCTGATGGTGTGGCTGGGGATGCCGCGTACCGTGCGGCCTTCGAAAATGTTGAAGTCGACCCGCTGGTGGTGGGTCTGGGCGGAAATGGTGCGCGTGCCCTGCGGGTCCCACAGCACCAAGTCGGCGTCGGCGCCGACGCGGATGGCGCCCTTGCGCGGGAACAGGTTGAAGATCTTCGCGGTGTTGGTCGAGGTCAGCGCGACGAACTCGTGCATCGACAGGCGCCCGCTGTTGACCCCGGCATCCCACAGCACCGCCATGCGGTCCTCGATGCCGGCGGTGCCGTTGGGGATGCGGCTGAAGTCGTTGCGGCCCATGGCTTTCTGCTCGGCGCAGAAGCAGCAGTGGTCGGTGGCGGTGGTGTGCAGGTTGCCCGATTGCAGGCCGCGCCACAGCGCTTCCTGGTGCTCGCGCGGGCGGAACGGCGGGCTCATCACGTAACCGGCGGCGGTCGCCCAGTCCGGGTTGCGATAGACGCTGTCGTCGATCAGCAGGTGCCCCGGCAGCACTTCGCCGTACACCGGCTGGCCTTTGGCCCGGGCGTAGGTGATTTCGTCCAGCGCTTCACGGCTGGAGATATGGACCACGTACAACGGCGTACCGATGGTCTCGGCAATGCGGATGGCGCGGCTGGCGGCTTCGCCTTCGACTTGCGAAGGGCGCGATAGCGGGTGCGCTTCTGGCCCGGTCAGGCCCTGGGCCAGCAGTTTCTTCTGCAGGTGGTAGACCAGCTCGCCGTTCTCGGCATGCACCGTAGGCACTGCGCCCAGTTGCAGGCAGCGCTCGAAGCTGGCCACCAGGGTGTCGTCGGCCGCCATGATGGCGTTCTTGTAAGCCATGAAGTGCTTGAAGCTGTTCACCCCATGTGTGTTGACCAGCTCGCCCATTTCTTCGGCGACCTGCTCGCTCCACCAGGTGATGGCGACATGGAAGCCATAGTCGGATGCGCTCTTCTGCGCCCAGCCACGCCAGGTGTGGAAGGCCTCCAGCAATGACTGCTGCGGGTTGGGGATGACGAAGTCGATGATCGAGGTGGTGCCACCGGCCAGCCCTGCGGCGGTGCCGCTGAAGAAGTCCTCGCTGGCGACGGTGCCCATGAAGGGCAGCTGCATGTGGGTATGCGGGTCGATGCCGCCGGGCATCAGGTACTGGCCGCTGCCATCGAGGATCTCGCAGTCGGTGGGGGCCTCGAGGTCTTTGTCGATGGCGCGGATCTGGCCATCGATACACAAAACATCGGCGGGATAATGCTCTTCATGGGTTACCACGGTGGCGCCACGGATCAACAGGGACATGCCGTCTTCCTCGCAGGCTGACCGGTCTGTGCCGGTTCTTGAAATTGTTATGTGTCAGTGGCTGAAAGCGGCGTGTTAATCCTGTCAGGCCTGACAAGATTGGAATTTAGATGCAGTTTCTGGATTGTTCAAGAAAATAATTTATATGCTTATGCTTCCACTAACTTGCTGATATTTAACAATTAATTTCTTGTGTCACCAAAATGGTGAGGCCTTTCACCATTTTGACGCACTTGACAAGATGCCAAATTGGTCAAGATTTTCCATGCAAAATCAGCTGCTTGATTCCTGGCTTCGAGGCGCAGGCCGCGCCGATGAAAAACCAGGCTGCACCAGTTTGAAACCTGTTGCGGGGGCCAAGGCCGGCCCAAGGTGGCGCAAGCGGCAGGCGAGGGGATAACCGTGCCCGCGCCTGCCGTACGAGAATGCTTTGCAGATCAGTTGATTACCTCCGGTCGGCGGCGGCCGGCCGGGTAGGCGCAAGCCAACCCGGCACGCATTTTGAGTACGGCCACAACCGCCAGGCCGGACCGGAGGAGCAGTACTGGTGGTGTGTGTACTCCGGCCATCGCGTTAGCCCGATGAGCAAACAACTAGAAAAAAATCTGGAGAAGGCCCCATGCAACAGAGCAGATCGGAAGTGATCGAGCAGGCTGGCCTGTTCGAGCTGTCCGCAGGCAGTGATGTTCTCGACAGCCCGCGCTACAACCACGACATCGCACCGACCAAGGTGCACCAGCGCACCTGGAACAAATGGCACATCACCGCGCTGTGGGTGGGGATGTCCATCTGCGTGCCCACCTACACCCTCGGCGGCGTGCTCACGGCCTACTTCGGCCTGAGCGTGGGCGAGGCGTTGCTGGCGATCCTGCTGGCCAACCTCATCGTGCTGATCCCGCTGACCCTCAACGCCTTCCCCGGCACCAAGTACGGCATCCCGTTTCCGGTGCTGCTGCGCGCCTCGTTCGGCATTCTCGGCTCGAATGTGCCGTGCCTGATCCGCGCGGTGGTGGCCTGTGGCTGGTTCGGTATCCAGACGATGTTCGGCGGCCTGGCCATCCACCTGTTCCTCGGCTCGATCTTCGACGGCTGGAAGTCGCTGGGCGGGACCGGCGAGGTGATCGGTTTCATGGTGTTCTGGACGCTCAACCTGTGGGTGGTGCTGCGCGGTGCCGAGTCGATCAAGTGGCTGGAGACCTTGTCGGCCCCGTTGCTGGTGGCGGTCGGCTTCGGCCTGCTGTTCTGGGCATTACCGCATATGTCGATGACCGAGTTGCTGGCACAGCCGCCCAAGCGCCCGGAAGGAGCCAGCGTGGTCGGTTACTTCTGTGCCGGGCTCACCGCCATGGTCGGCTTCTGGGCCACCTTGTCGCTGAACATTCCCGATTTCAGCCGCTACGCCAAGAGCCAGAAGGACCAGATTCTCGGGCAGATCTTCGGCCTGCCGTTGACCATGTTCCTGTTCGCCTCGCTGGGCGTGATCATGACGGCAGCGTCCGCCTCGCTGGTGGGCGAGACGGTGTCCGACCCGGTCAGCCTGATCGGCAAGATCCACAGCCCCGGCTGGGTCGCACTGGCCATGGCGCTGATCGTGATCGCCACGTTGTCGACCAACACGGCCGCCAACATCGTCTCGCCGACCAACGACTTCCAGAACATCGCCCCGCGCCTGATCGGGCGCAGCCGCGCGGTGTGGCTGACCGGCTTCATTGGCCTGGCACTGATGGGGCACGAGCTGCTGAAAAAGCTTGGCTGGATCGTTTCCGACCTGAGCCTGGAGAGTGTCTATTCCAACTGGCTGCTGGGTTATTCCAGCCTGCTTGGGCCGATCGCCGGGATCATGGTGGTGGACTACTTCCTGATCCGCCGCCAGCAACTGGACCTGGCCGGCCTGTACCGCGATGACGTGTACCCGGCGTGGAACCTGGCCGGTTTTGCCGCCTTCGCCTTGCCGGTGGCACTGACCGTGCTGGCCATCGGCAACAGCAGCTTCAGCTGGTTCTACGACTATGGCTGGTTCACCGGGTCGCTGCTGGGCGGGGCGCTGTACTACGCCTTGGGTGGCCTGGCGGTGCGCGGGCCGGCGATCGCGCCAATACAAACCAATAAAAATGCCTGAGGAGAAACACCATGAGCCAATCCCAGCATGTTTTGAAATCCACCGAGCGCCACGTCGACAGCACACGCCTGTGGCAATCGCTGATGGACCTTGCCCGCCTCGGCGCCACGCCCAAGGGCGGCGTGTGCCGGCTGGCACTGACCGACCTGGATCGCCAGGCGCGCGACTTGTTCGTCCAATGGACCGAGGCCGCCGGCTGCACCGTCAGCATCGATGCGGTGGGCAACATCTTCGCCCGCCGCCCGGGGCGTAACCCCAAGCTGCCACCGGTGATGACCGGCAGCCATATCGACACCCAGCCCACCGGCGGCAAGTTCGATGGCTGTTTCGGCGTGATGGCCGGGCTGGAGGTGCTGCGCACCCTCAATGACCTGGGCATCGAGACCGAGGCACCGCTGGAAGTGGTGGTGTGGACCAACGAAGAAGGCTCGCGCTTCGCCCCCTGCATGATGGGTTCCGGTGTGTTTGCCGGCAAATTCACCCTGGAAGAGACCCTGGCCAAGCGTGACGCCCAGGGCGTGTCGGTCGGCGAGGCGCTGCACGCCATCGGCTATGCCGGCCAGCGCGCGGTGCTCGGCCATCCGGTCGGCGCTTACTTCGAAGCACATATCGAACAGGGGCCGATCCTCGAGGACCAGGCCAAGACCATCGGCGTAGTCCTCGGCGCCTTGGGGCAGAAGTGGTTCGACCTGACCCTGCGTGGCGTCGAAGCCCACGCCGGGCCGACGCCGATGCACCTGCGCAAAGACGCCCTGGTGGGCGCCGCAGCCGTGGTCGAAGCGGTCAACCGCACCGCCCACGCGCATCAGCCACACGCCTGCGGCACGGTCGGTTGCCTGCAAGCCTACCCCGGTTCGCGCAACGTGATCCCGGGCGAGGTACGCATGACGCTGGACTTCCGCCACCTGGAAGGCGAGCAGTTGGATGCGATGATCGCCGACGTACGCACGGTGATCGAGGCGACCTGTGCCAAGCATGGCCTGAGCCATGAGTTGGTGCCCACGGCGGACTTCCCGGCTTTGTACTTCGACCGCGGTTGCGTCGATGCCGTACGCCAGTCGGCTGAGGCACTGGGCCTGCCGCACATGGACATCGTGAGCGGGGCAGGGCATGACGCGATCTTCCTCGCCGAGCTGGGGCCGGCGGGGATGATCTTCGTGCCTTGCGAGAATGGCATCAGCCACAACGAGATCGAGAACGCCACGCCGCAAGACCTGGCGGCGGGTTGTGCCGTGTTGCTGCGGGCCATGCTGGCAGCTTCGGAGGCGATTGCCAGCGGGCGGTTGGCGGCATAGGCCTGTACCGGCCTCATCGCCGCCAAGCCGGCTCCACACAGGGCTCGCGCAGCCGTTGAAGGTTGCGCGGCCCTGTGTGGGCCAGTCGCTCAGGTCAGGCCAAGGCCTCGCGGCTGCTGCTGGCCACCTTGGTGTGACGCAAGGTCGGCAGCAGGAAAGCGATCGCCAGCAGACACGCGGCCACCAGCATCACAAAACCACCGTCCCAGCCGAAGTGGTCGACGGTGTAGCCCATCGCCGCACTCGCAGCGACCGAGCCACCCAGGTAACCGAACAGCCCGGTGAAGCCGGCTGCGGTGCCTGCCGCTTTCTTCGGTGCCAGCTCCAGTGCCTGCAGGCCCACCAGCATGACCGGCCCATAGATCAGGAAGCCGATGGAGAACAATGCGACCATGTCGATGGTCGGGTTGCCCGGCGGGTTGAGCCAGTACACCAGGGTCGCCACGGTCACCAGTGCCATGAACACGATGCCGGTCAGGCCGCGGTTGCCGCGGAAGATTTTGTCCGACATCCAGCCGCACAGCAGGGTGCCGGGGATGCCTGCCCATTCATAGAAGAAGTACGCCCACGAAGTGGTGTCGACGCTGAAGTGCTTGGCTTCTTTCAGGTAGGTGGGTGCCCAGTCCAGTACGCCATAGCGCAGCAGGTAGACGAACACGTTGGCCAGGGCGATGTACCACAGCATCTTGTTGCGCAGTACGTACTGCACGAAGATCTGCTTGGCGGAAAACTCCTGCTCATGGCTTTCGTCGTAGCCTTCCGGGTAGTCGTTCCTGTACTGCTCGACCGGTGGCAGGCCGACCGATTGCGGGGTGTCGCGCATGGCCGCAAAGGCGAACACCGCCACCAGCACGGCCACCGCCGCAGGTACATAAAATGCCGCGTGCCAGTCGTTGGTCCAGCCCAGGCCAAGCAGGAACAGCGGGCCAATCAGGCCGCCACCGACGTTGTGCGCCACGTTCCACACCGACACCACGCCACCGCGCTCTTTCTGCGACCACCAGTGCACCATGGTCCTTCCGCTCGGCGGCCAGCCCATACCTTGGGCCCAGCCGTTGATGAACAGCAGCACGAACATGATGGTCACGCTGGAGGTGGCCCAATGCGCGAATCCGAACACGAACATCACCGCCGCCGAGATCAGCAGGCCGAATGGCAGGAAGAAGCGCGGGTTGGAGCGGTCCGAGACCAGGCCCATCAGGAACTTGGACAGGCCGTAGGCAATCGCGATGGCCGAGATGGCCAGGCCCAATTGGCCTCGGGTATAGCCCTGTTCTTCAATAAGATAGGGCATGGCCAAGGAGAAGTTCTTGCGCAGCAGGTAGTAGCCAGCGTAGCCGAAGAAGATCCCGGCGAAGATCTGCCAGCGTAGCCGGCGGTAGGTGCTGTCTATGCGCTCGTCGGGCAGTTGCGCCCGATGCGCGGCAGGGCGGAAGAAAGCGAACATGCGAAGCTCCAGCATTGTTATAGGTATGCGAAAGCGAATATTACATTTTCATTACGGAAAAAATAACGCTTTCATTGGCTGGATTTGTTGAATTTCGAAGAAGATGAAGGGGCTTCAATCAGGTAACCGGGGCCAGGCATCCATCACGCCCGATATGGTAGCGCTGTAGATCCCGCGCCAAGGTCAAATGCCCGCGGTAATGGGCCAATGCCTCATCACGCACATCATCAATGCACGGACTGCGTCTCGGATCCCCCTGATACCGCGCACTGAAATGCGTCAACACCAGATTGCGCACCCCCGCCGCTTCAGCGAACTGCGCCACCGCCGCCGCCGTGCTGTGGCCGAACGTATTGCCACTGCGCTCGACGATGGCCTGGGTATAGGTCGCCTCGTGCACCAGCACATCCACGTCCCTGGCGGCCTCGGCGAGCAGTGCCGGGTTGTCGTTATCGCCACAGACAATCACCCGCCGTGCTGGTCGCGACGCTTTCAGGTAGTCACGCGGGTCAAGCCGCTGCCCGTCATGCTCGACCACCAGCCCCTTGGCCAAGTCACCCCACAGCGGCCCACGCGCAATGCCTTCTGCCTCCAGCCGCTGAATGTCCAGGCGGGGTTCGGGGTTCAACTCGGTGAACACGAAGCCAACGCTCGGCACCCGGTGCGAGAGCTGCACGGTACTGACCTGGATGTGATCGCTGCGCCACTGTTCCAGGCGCTCGACCGGCAGCAGCCGTAGTTCGAACGGCAGGTAGGTTTCGCTGGCCGCCAGGCTCAGGCGCACCCAGTCATGCAGCGCGGCCGGCAGGACCAAGTCCAGTGGTTCGATGCGCCCGGCCATCCCGGCACTGGCCAGCAACCCCGGCAGGCCGAAGCAATGGTCGCCATGCACATGGGTGATGAAGATGCCGCGCAGGTCGCGTACCGAGAGCGAACTGTGCAGCAGCTGGTGCTGGGTGCCTTCGCCACAATCGACCAGGTACCAGTGCTTGCCGCTGGCTTCGATGACGGCGGTGGCGCTGACGTTGCGGGCTTTGGTGGGCACCCCCGAGGAGGTGCCCAGGAACTGCAGGTCCAATGTTTCGCTCCGTGCGTGGGGGAGCTACACCTTAGACGGAATGCAGCAAGGCGTCGATGCTCAGGGCACGGCAGGGGCGTCCTGACGCCAGATCAGCTTGCTGGTGTCATAGCCCTGCTTCTGGGCAGTTGCTATCAGCTGGTCACGGGTCTGGTCGGTGATTGCTGGCGTACGAGACAGCAGCCACAGGTATTCGCGGTTGGGGTGGCCGACCAGCGCTACGCGGTAGTCCTTGTCGTGGTACAGCACCCAGTATTCGCCCTTGGTCAGCCCCGGCGCCAGGCGGCTGAACCAGTTGTCGAAGCGTACCCAGAGCTTGTCGGTCTTGCCGGGCACCTGGGCTTCGGCAATACCGCGGGCTTCGTTCAATGTGCCGTCCTTTTCCTTGCAGCGGTTGGTCACGTCGATGCGGCCATCCTCGCGCAGGCCGTAATGGGCCTCGGACTGCACGCAGTTGCGCTGGAAGAACATCGGCAGGCGTGCAAGCTCGTACCAGGTGCCCTGGTAGCGCTGCAGGTCGACCTGTTCAGTGGATGGCGGGGTGTGGTGATCGTCGTTGGAACCGACGCAGCCCATCAGGGCCAGGGTCATGCAGGAAAGCATCAGGGCCGTGCGCATCGCCATGGCAAATCTCCTGTCAGCGAGTGTGGAGCTTACCTCTGGTTCGATGCGGGCGGGGCGTAAAAGTTGTATTGAGGATGCATGGCGTAAGCATCGAGTGCTTTTGTCAGCTCAGAGCGAAAGTGAAAGAGAACTTTCCTACAACTGACTCAGAATTTTCCCAAGCAAATCCATGATGGGATTTCCCCCTGCACACGCTGTCAGGGAGACACCTCATGTATCTGGATTACCTGGTGCCCTCGTGGCTCCAGATCGAATCACGTATCACCGATCAGATGGGCTATCAGGGAGGCGCCCATTTCCGTACCTACCTGAACGAACCGGTCGCCTCACTGGCCCTCAACCTGCGTCGGGTGAGGGCTGTCCAGGCGGCCTTCAACCACGCCGAGTGGCAAGCCGGCAGCATGCTGCGCCAGCGCTTTGCCGAGCTGGAAATCGCCAGCATCCTTGACGAACTGCTCAAGGTGGTCAGGGAAATGGCGATGATCGTCGTCGGCAGTACTCTCACCGGTGGCGCGCTTGGCGCCGGGGTTGGCGCGTTTGGCGCTGGCGCGGGAGCTATTCCTTTGGCCGGCGCTGGCGCAGCGATGGGCCTCAAGGTCAGCGGCTGGATACTTGGCGTGCTGGGGCTTGCCTCAATTGCCGAGTTTTTTCTCGAGGGCCTGCCTCGCATTGGTGAGTATTACCTCGACGGCATACGTATCGCTTGGGAGGGAACAAGGGACGAAGGTATCAACCCGTTCGGAGCGGACGATCCGAACGCCATTTTCAGAGCTGCCCATCATATCGCTCTAGGTCATGTAGAGGTCGTGGTCTTGCTGCTGGGCGCGATCGTCACGTACCTCACCCGCGGGCGCGGCGATGCTCGGGTGCTGGCGCAGGAGATGGCGGCCAGCAGCAAAGGTGCACGGCTGGGGCAATGGATGCTCAAGCATGAAGAGGGGTTGAAGAAACGGCCGGACTTGCAGGTGCCGGAGCGGCGCAACGTGGGGCTGGGTGATCCGCACCCGGATCAAAGGAATCAGCCGAAGCAGGATCCGCCTGTGCGACAGCCCGGCAGAATGGCATTGCATAATGTCGAATGCTTCAAGGCTGACAAAGTGCCGGAATACAAAGTGGGTGAATTCAAGCGGCAGTTGGGTGGACAAGAGGATGGGCTCAACGGGATGACCGTTGAAAGATTTTTGCAGTACATACAAAATCCCAGGCAACGAAACAAAGGTATTGCAGCGAAAGCAAGGAAAGATTATCAGGACTCCATTCAAGATGAATTCGAGAGTGAGCTAAGAAAAACAATGGGCCCATTTGAAGCGCAAGCGGCAGCCATCGAAAAGACGAGAAATCACATGATGGTCACAGCTGCGCTGCACAATCCGGACCTCGTGGCGGGTGGCAAAGATGTCATATCCGACTTCGGAGATCGTCAAGTAAACTCGATAATCGGTCCACAATGGAAGAAAAAGATACCCAGTCTGAGGAGGGCAGCCGAAGCAGTGCCGCCAAGCCTTAGAGGCTCAATAAGAATGCATGTAAAATTAAATAAGTGCTGATTCAAGGACTCGTAATGGATGAATTTTTTGCTAGATTTATAGAAAACTTTGGGCCGCCAATAGAACGGCGAGAAGTCCCCCTATCTACAATAGAACGTTACAGAAACAAGCTTCCCTCCACGCTTTTGGCGTATTGGTCTGAACACGGGTGGGCAGGTTATGGCGAAGGCATTTTCTGGCTTGTCAATCCGCAAGAGTATGATGCCGTCGTTTCTTGCTGGATTCAAAATAGCAGGTTGAGTGCGCATGATGCTTATCATTTGATTGCGCGAAGTGCTTTTGGGGATCTTTACTTCTGGGGCGAACGGTCTGGTTTTTCGTTAAAAATTACAAGTGTAAGCTCTCAGTATGTTTTCTATAAAACTGAATTAACAAAAGTGCAGCTTGAAAATGAGCTTCGAGGCTTCATAATATCTAGAAAAGTGGATTCAAATGACTTCAATGACCTCTTCGCGCCTGCCGTGGCGAAACTCGGAAGACTCAAACATGATGAAATGTACGGTTTTTTCCCCGCTCTCATGTTAGGTGGCTCTGACCGCCTGGAGCACCTCAAGAAGGTTAGCGCCGTCGAGCATCTGATCTTTCTTGCACAGCTGACAGACCTTGAGCCCTACGCCTTCTCCAGCCAGCCAGATTGAAGAGGTTACTCGGCGTGCTGGTGTACTCGCCAGCCTTAATCGCTTTGCTCTAGCACGTCGAATGAGCCGGTCTGTACTTCGCCAACGCGCACATAGCGAGCAATGATCACGCCATTGGGCGTCTCCTGTGAATGCTGCAGGCTGAACGCCCCAGGTGCGGCATCGTTGCCGAACAGGCGTTTGCCATGGCCCAGCAACACCGGGTGAATCAGCAACTGCAGCTCATCGACCAAGCCGGCAGCCAACAGTTGTTGCACCAAGTTGGCACTGCCCTGGGTCAGCAGATCGGCGCCGTCCTGCTGCTTGAGGGCACGCACCGCCGCAACAACATCCGCGCCCAGTGCATGGCTGTTATGCCATTCGAGGCTGTCGGGCTTATGGGTGGCGACGTGCTTGGCCACGCTATTGAACAGGTTGGCGATGGCGAAATCCTCGGTATCGTCCTTCACCTTGGGCCAATAGCCGGCAAAGATATCGTAGGTGCGCCTTCCCAGCAGCAATTCGAACGGCTGGCTGAACAGCGCCTGCATGGCCTGGCCGAACACTTCTTCGGCATGGGGCACGAGCCAACCGCCAAAGGTGAAACCGCCGCTGGTGTCTTCCTGTGGCCCTCCGGGGGCCTGCATGACGCCGTCGAGGCTGACGAAGGCGGCTACGATGAGTTTGCGCATGGTGGCTCTCCTGAAAGGCCTGCCGGGTTTGATGATTCACCTATGGTCGAACGGCACGCGGCCATTTCGACAAGGCATGCAGTCCCGTTTTTGGCACAAGCACGGTCACTCGCCTGGGTTACCATCCACGCCGTGAAGCCTATCCCCACAGGAGTGCCGCCCGTGACCGAATACACCGCGTTCAAGGTCGAACTGACCGACAACATCGCCCATGTACAGATCAATCGCCCGGAAAAGATCAACGCGATGAACGCGGCTTTCTGGGCGGAAATCGTCGATATCTTCCAGTGGATCGACGACACCGAGGCCGTCCGCGCGGTGGTGATCAGCGGTGCTGGCAAGCATTTTTCCGCCGGCATCGACCTGATGATGCTGGCGTCGCTGGCCGGGCAGATGGGCAAGGATATCGGCCGCAATGCCCGCTTCCTGCGCAAGACCATTCAGCGCCTGCAGGCGTCGTTCAATGCCGTGGACAACTGCCGCAAACCGGTGCTGGCGGCGGTGCAGGGTTACTGCATCGGCGGTGCCATCGACCTGATCTCCGCCTGTGACATGCGCTACTGCAGCCGGGATGCGCAGTTCTCGATCAAGGAAATCGATATGGGCATGGCTGCCGATGTCGGCACCTTGCAACGTTTGCCACGTATCATCGGCGACGGCATCATGCGTGAGCTGGCCTTCACCGGGCGCAATGTGGAAGCTGACGAGGCGCTGCGCATCGGCCTGGTCAACCAGGTCTATGATGATCAGGCCGCGCTGCTCGACGCGGTCTTTGCCATTGCCCGCGAGATTGCCGCAAAATCGCCAATCGCCGTGGCTGGCACCAAGGAGATGCTCAGCTACATGCGTGACCATCGCATCGACGATGGCCTGGATTACATTGCCACCTGGAACGCCGCGATGCTGCAGTCCGAAGACCTGCGCGTGGCCGTGGCGGCGCACATGAGCAAACAGAAACCGACGTTCGCCGACTGACCGGGCCGGGGGACGCGCAGTAAAGGAACCCCCCACATGTCAGCTCGCTGGACTACCGCAGTACTCGACCCACAGCTCACCGGGGGGCTGGCCGTGGCCCGCAGCCCGGAAGGGTTCCTGGTGGACGCCAACGGCGCGCTGTTCCCCCGCGACTGGCTCAAGCGCCAGGACCTCGACGTGCTCTGCGAACACGGCATCGGCCACTTCGACGGCGAGCCAGTGTTCCTGCTCGAGCTGCGCAGCGCGACCGAGGTGCCGGGCTGCAGCTGGCGTGGCCTGCGTGCGTTCATGCTGGAAGGTGACTTCGACACCTACAAGGTGCTCGGCTATGCCGCGCAGATCGGCACCTGGGCCCGCGAGCACCGCTTCTGCGGCAGCTGCGGCCAGGCGATGACGCAGATCCGCTGGGAGCGGGCGATGTATTGCCAGCCCTGCGACCTGCGCAGCTACCCGCGCATTTCGCCAAGCATGATCGTGCTGGTGACCCGTGGCGACGAGATTCTGCTGGCCCGTTCGCCACGCTTCGTCACCGGTGTGTACAGCACCCTGGCCGGTTTTGCCGAGCCGGGCGAGTCCGCCGAGGACTGCCTGGTGCGCGAGGTGCGCGAAGAGGTGGCGGTGGACGTGCAGAACATCCAGTACGTCGGCAGCCAGTGCTGGCCATTCCCGCACTCGATGATGCTGGGCTTCCATGCCGAATATGCCGGGGGCGAGATCGTCATGCAGCCGGACGAGATCGAGGATGCCAAGTGGTTCAGCGTCCATGACCTGCCCCCACTGCCGGCCGGGCGCTCCATCGCCCGCTATCTGATCGACCTTTATGTGGCGCGGCGGTTAGGCTTGCCCGAACCAGTGCTGCCACGCTAAACGAACGGTCAACGCCAGCACCACGGTGATGAAGACGGGGCGGATGAACTTGCTGCCGCCACTGATCGCCGTGCGTGCGCCGAAGAAGGCGCCGACCATCACCGACAGGCCCATGCACAGGCCGACGATGTAATCCACCTGCCCGGAAATAATGAACACCGTCAGCGCCGCGATGTTGCTGACGAAGTTCATGCTGCGCGCCACGCCGCTGGCGCGGACCAGGTCGATGGGGTAGAGCAGCAGTGTGCTCACGGTCCAGAACGCACCGGTGCCGGGGCCAGCCACACCGTCGTAGAAGCCCAGGGTAAAGCCTTGGGGAAATTGCCATTTTTTCTTGATCGGCGCATCGGCATCCAGCGGTGCCTTGGGCGTGCCGCCGAACAGCAGGTAGATGCCACAGGCGAAGACGATTACCGGCAGCATCTTGTTCAGCCACTCGGCCGGCATGTAGTGGGCCACTACCGCACCGATCGAGGCGCCGACCAGCGTCGCGAGCAGGGCCGGGCGCCATTGTGCCGGGTGGAACAGCTTGCGCTTGTAGTAGGTGAAGCCGGCAGTGGCCGAGCCGAATGTCGAACTGAGCTTGTTGGTGCCGAGCACCAGGTGCGGTGGCATGCCGGCGGTGAGCAGCGCCGGGGTGGTCAGCAAGCCACCGCCGCCGGCGATGGCATCGATGAAACCGGCGACGAAGGCGACCAGGGCGAGGATCAGCAGGGTGAGCGGGTCTACGGTAAGTTCGAAAGGCATGGGTGTCTGGCAGGCAGGAGGCAGGGCATGCGGCAAAAGGCCGCGCTAGGAGGGGGACATGGTAGTCCTGGGCGCAAACGGTTGCCAGTACCGGCCTCTGTGGGAGCGGGCTTGCCCGCGAAGAGGCCGGTACAGCAAACCCCATCAGTTCTGGATGAACGCCAGCAGATCCGCATTGATCACATCGGCATGGGTAGTCGGCATGCCGTGCGGGTAGCCTTTGTAAGTCTTCAGGGTGCCATTGGGCAGCAACTTGGCCGACAGCGGCCCGGAATTTTCATAGGGCACGATCTGGTCATCATCGCCATGCATCACCAGCACCGGCTGTTTGATGCCCTTCAGGTCCTCGGTGAAATCGGTCTGCGAGAACGCCACGATGCCGTCGTAATGCGCCTTGGCGCTACCGATCATGCCCTGGCGCCACCAGTTGCCGATGATGCCTTCCGACGCTTGCACCCCTGGGCGGTTATAGCCGTAGAACGGCCCGCTCGGCACATCACGGTAGAACTGCGCGCGGTTGTTGGCGACCTGGGCCTGGAAGTTGTCGAACACCGACTTGGGCAGGCCGCCGGGGTTGCCAGGCGTCTGTACCATCAGCGGTGGCACGGCGGCGATCAGCACCGCCTTGGCCACCGGGTCCCCAGGGTGCCGCGCCATGTAGCGCACCACTTCGCCGCCACCGGTGGAGTGGCCCACATGCACCGCGCCCTGGGTGCCGAGGTGCGCGACTACGGCTGCCACATCGTCGGCGTAGTGGTCCATGTCGTGGCCGTCCCACACCTGGCTGGAGCGCCCGTGACCGCGGCGGTCGTGGGCGACCACGCGA
Organism: Pseudomonas sp. NBRC 111124; assembly: GCF_001320245.1. Taxonomy (GTDB): domain Bacteria; phylum Pseudomonadota; class Gammaproteobacteria; order Pseudomonadales; family Pseudomonadaceae; genus Aquipseudomonas. Next base: position 6,835 of record NZ_BCBA01000009.1, on the reverse strand, counting down.
AAGCCCTTGGCGAGGAAGAACAGCATCTGCGCGTCCCAGTCGTCAGCGCTGAGCGGCCAGCCGTGGTGGAAGTGGATGACCGGCGCATCGCGCGGGCCCCAGTCCTTGTAGAAGATCTGAACGCCATCCTTCGTGGTTACGTAGCTCATGTCGTGTGTCCTCAGTGCAGGAACCGAAGTGAGCTATTGAGAATAGGAGGGATTTCACACTGCATTGAAAAATGTATTGGCAGTACCGGCCTCTTCGCGGCGGTTCGACGCCGCGAAGAATCCAGCACCGATGTCACATGAACCAGCGGTATTCCCGCGCACTGACTTCCTGCATGAATGCCAGATGGTCCTGGCGCTTGTTCTCGCAATACACCATCACGAATTCCTCTCCCAACCCCTCGTTCACCGCCGGGTGGTTGCGCATCGCCGCGACCGCGCCGAGCATGTCCTTGGGAAAGTCGATACCGCTGCTGCGATCGTCATTCAGCGGTGCAATCGGTTCCTGCCCGGCATCCAGCCCATGCTCCATGCCACACAGGATCGCCGCCAGCACCAGGTACGGGTTGGCATCTGCCCCCGCCAGCCGGTGCTCGATACGCAGGTTGCGCGCATCCGACTCGGGAATGCGGATGCACGCATCGCGGTCCTCGAAGCCCCAGCTGGCGCGGCTGGCGGCGTTGACCATGGCGCCATAGCGGCGGAACGCATTGTGGTTGGCGGCGAAGATCGGCATGCAGTGCGGCAACAGTGCCAGGCAGCCGGCCACGGCATGGCGCAGCGGGCGTTGCTGATCGGCTGCCAGCAGGTTGTTGCCAGCCTGGTCGTACAAGCTCACATGCACGTGCATGCCACTGCCCGGTGCTTGCAGGTAGGGTTTGCTCATGAACGAGGCGCGGTGGCCGTGCTTGAGCGCCACCCCCCGGGTGCTGCGGCAGAACAGGGCGGCCCAGTCGGCGGCCTGCAGGCCGTCATCGCAGTGGCCGAAGTTGATCTCGAACTGGCCGGGGCCCAGTTCGGCGGTGATGACGTTGGCATCGATCCCTTGGGCATTGGCCGTCTTGACCATGTCGTGCAGCACTTCGCTAAAGCGCGACAGCCGTTCGATGTGCATGTTGGGTTGGTCGTCCGGGTCATCGCTGAGCGGGTCGCGGGGAAATTGCGGTAGGCCCTGCTTGAGCGACCGGTCGAACAGGTAGAACTCCAGCTCGAATGCCACCACCGGGCGAATGCCGCGTCGTTGGAGGCGCTGCAGCACACGGGCAAGAACCTCGCGGGGTTCGAACTCGATCGGCGCGCCAGTGCCGTCCGAGCTGATCAGCATCTGCCCCAGCGGCTCGCGTTCCCAGGTCACCGGCTTGAGCGTGCCGGGGATCAGGCGGCGGATGGCATCCGGGTCGCCATCGTTGAAGCAGTAATCGCCAATCGGGAACAGCCCACCTTGCACGCCCAGCAGCACGCAGTTCTGCGGCAGTTTAAGCGGGCTCCCGGCGGCGACTTTTTCCAGCATGTCGATGGGGTAGCGCTTGCCATAGAAGTGCCCGGGGATATCCAGGCTCAGCAGGTCGACATGGCTGACGTCGGGGTATTGGGCACGGAATGCGCGGACTTCGCTGAGCAGATCGGGAAAGCCTGTTGTTGTGGTCATGCTGTGCTCTCATCGGAATACCCAGAGGACGCGGGTCGTCTGGTCGGTCAGGTTGGCGTAGCGAAAGTGGCGGTTGGGCGGCAACTGGAAGCTGTCGTTGGGGGCGAGGGTCACGGCGTGCTCGTCGTCGGCGAGCCAGAGGGTCAGTTCACCTTCAAGGACGAAACCGCCTTGCTCGGAACTGTCGTCCAGATGCCCCTCGCCGCTGCTGGCGCCGGGTGCGAGGTGGCTCTCGAGCATGGCGAAACGGCCGTTGAGCGTGGGCGAGACCAGCACATCGCTGATGCCCCCTGCGTAGTAGATCGTGCGCCGCTCGCCGGGGCGGGTGACCCAATCCAGGGCGGGTAGCTGGCTGGCCTGGTAAAAGTAGGTGGTCGGCACCTGCAAGGCTTCGCTGATGGCCGTGAGGTCGGCCACGGTCGGCTGCGACAGGCCGCGCTCGACCTGGGACAGAAAGCCCAGCGAGCGTTTGACCTTGCCCGCCAAGTCATCGAGGGTGAGCCCGCGGTGCTTGCGCAGGTCGCGGATCAGCAGGGCCAGGCCTTGGGCGTCTTCAGACATGGTCGCGCATCCTGTACCAGGCCTTGGCCGCCGCTTCCAGCGGTGCGGCCAGCAGGTCACCGCCGGGGAAGCGGCCGTTGTCGATGCCTTGGTACAAGGCCAGCAGGTCGTCGTTGCCGAGGATGGCATCGCTCACCGCACGCGCCGCGGCCAGGGTCGGCAGCACGCCATGGCCGGAGAAGCCTTGCAACCAGTAACGCTGGCCCGCGCGGCCGACGTCCGGAGTGCGCTGGATGCTGCAGTCGATGTGGCCGCCCCAAGCATAGTCGATGGCGACCCCGGCCAGTTGCGGGAACACCCGCTCCAGGTAGGGGCGGGTGGCGCTGGCGACGTCCTTGGGGATACCGCCCAGGTAGGTGCAGCCGCCGCCAAACAGCAGGCGGTGGTCGGGGGTGAGGCGGAAGTAGTCGGGCACGAACTGGTTGTCGATCACGCAGCTGTTGCGCGGCAGCAGGGAGCGGGCGAACTCGGCTTCCAGCGGCGCGGTGGCTACCTGGTACGAGCCGACCGGCAGCAGCCGGCGCGACAGGCCGCGGTCGAGGCGGTCGATGTAGGCGTTGCAGGCCAGAACCAGCACCTCGCAGCGTATCTCGCCCTGCTCGGTGCGGGCCACGTAGCCGTTGGCACTCGGCTGATAATCCAGCACCTGGCTCTGTTCGAAGATGCGCCCGCCATGGGCTTCGATGGTGGCGGCCAGGCCCTGGGCCAGTTTCAGCGGGTTGAGGTGCGCGCCCCTGGCGTCGTACAGCGCGGCCTGGTAACGCGGGCTGTCGATCCATTGCGGCAACTCGTCGCGGCCGATCAGGCGCAGGGCGTCGTAGCCCCATTTATGTTCGGCATCGTGCAGGGCTTCTTCGAGCATCTTTATCCTCCGAGGCAGCACCGCCGTCCATAGGCTGCCGAGCCGGTAGTCGATGTCGAAGCCATGGCGCAGGGGCAGCTCGCGCATCTCGTCGGCGGCCCAGGACATGCTGTCCCACAGGCGGCGGGTGCGTTCCACACCCAAGGCCTTTTCCAATGGCGGCATGTCGCACGACCAGCCCAGCAGTGCCTGGCCGCCGTTGCGCCCGGAGGCGGCCCAGGCGACCCGGCTGGCTTCCAGCAGGGTCACGCGCTTGCCGGCCAGGGTCAGGCGCAGGGCAGTGTGAAGGCCACTGAAGCCGGCGCCGATAATCAGCACATCGGTGTCGTGCGGGCCTTGCAAAGTAGGGCGCAGGGGGATGCTGGCGGGGTAGGTCTGGGCGTAGTAGCTGGCGACGTGTTGGGCGGATTGCTTGAACATGCCTGGGCCTCGTGAAATTTATTGTGGTTATTTTCATGAAAATTTAGCAGGGATTTTTCATGACGCCAGGCCGTTCGTCTTTCTGAATGGGTTGTATATGATCGGCAGGCCGCTCTGACAGGAAAAACCGATGCGCCGCCTGCCGTCTCTCACCGCCCTGCGCACCTTCGAATGCGCTGCCCGCCATGGCCACTTCGGCCGCGCCGCTGCTGAGTTGTGCGTCACCGACAGCGCGGTCAGCCACCAGATTCGCCAGCTTGAGGAGCAGCTCGGTGTCGCCCTGTTCGAGCGCGCGGGCCGCCAGGTACGCCCCAGTGCCGAAGCCGAACGCCTGCTGCATCACCTGCAACAGGCCTTCGAGTTGATCGGCAAAGCCTGCGACGAGCTGCGCGACCCGGCCTCGCAGGCGGTGCTGCGGGTGGCGGTGACGGCGGAGCTGGCGCAGAAGTGGCTGGTCACGCGCCTGGCCGATTTCAGCAGCCGTTATCCGCACATCACCCTGCACCTGCACGACCAGCCAATCGATGCCGGCGCCCCGGCGCTGGACGTCGACCTGGCCATCACCTACGGCACCAGCGCCCTGGACGCCAGCACCCACTTCGTTCGGCCGCTGCCGCTGTTGCAGTTTTTCCCCGTGTGCAGCCCCGGCCTGTTCAACCAGGGCGGCCTCAAGCGCCCGCGTGACTTGGTGCGCCACTGCCTGTTGCACGATGACCAGGATGGCCGCACCTGGACCACTTGGCTGGCCACCCACGCCGAGGACGCCTTGCCCACCCGCCAGCTGTACTTCCCCCATGCCGCGCTGGCGCTAGAGGCCGCATTGCTGGGGCAGGGCGTGGCCATGGGCGACAACCTGACCTGCCAGGCCGACCTGCAGAGTGGCCGGCTGGTGCGCCCGTTCAGTGCCAGCGTCACGGCCCAGGGGCAGTACGCGCTGGTGTGTGAGCGGCTGCGCTTGGAGCGCGCGCCGGTGGCCGACTTTATTGAATGGTTCATCGAACAGCTGGGCGATAGCTGAATTGAATTCAGCTATCGCTGAGTTTTCATCGTTGGATCCCGCAGGCGAGGCGACGTAGCGTGCAACCATCACTCACCGACACGAGGTTGACCCATGGCACGTTCGCTCACCACCACCCCCAAGGCCGATGGTTTCCGCCTGCCCGGCGAATTCGAGCGCAAGGCCGGTTGCTGGCTCGGCTGGCCAGAGCGCCCGGATGTCTGGCGCAATGGCGCCAAGCCTGCGCAGAAAGTCTGGGTCGAGATCGTCACGGCGATCGCCTCCAGTGAGCCGGTCACGGTCTGCGCCTCGGCTGCCCAGTACGCCAACGCCCGGCGCCTGTTGCCCGCGCAGGTGCGCGTGGTGGAAATGACCTGCAATGACACTTGGTTCCGTGACAGCGGTGCCTGCTTCGTGGTCAACGATAAGAGTGGCGAAGTGCGCGGCGTCGACTTCGAGTTCAACGCCTATGGCGGCCTCGATGGCGGCCTCTATTACCCGTGGGACAAGGACGACCAGATCGCCCAGAAGATCCTCGAGATCGAAGGCCTGGACCGCTACCGCGCGCCGCTGATCGCCGAGCTTGGCGGTATTCAGAGTGACGGCCAGGGCAGCTTGCTGACCACTGAGCAATGCCTGCTCAACCGCAACCGCAATGCTCATCTGGGCAAGGCCGAGGTGACCCGGCGCCTGGAAGACTACCTGGGTGCCGAGCAGGTGATCTGGCTGCCGCGTGGCTGCAAGTTCGACGAAACCGATGGCCACGTCGACGATTTGGCTTGCTTCGTGCGCCCCGGCGAAGTGGTCCTGCAATGGACCGACAACCGTGACGATCCGCAGTGGGAAATCTACCAGGAGGTCTACGACATCCTGCGCAGCACCCGTGATGCCCGTGGGCGTGAACTCAAGGTGCACAAGCTGCCCCAACCTGACGTACTGCAATGGACGGCCGAAGAGGCTGCGGGGCTGGACCAGGTCGAAGGCACTCACCTGCGCGAGGCCGGTACCCAGATCTGTGCTTCGTACATCAACTATTACGCCGGCAACTCGGCCATCGTCGTGCCGCTGTTCGGTGACCGCAACGACGCCATTGCCCAGGCGACCCTGGCGGAGCTGTTCCCTGAGCACCGCATCATCGGCATCGAAAACTCCCGCGAGATCCTGCTCGGTGGCGGTAATGTCGCCTGTATCACCATGCCGCAGTATGCCGGGGGCCGCCGCTGATGAAGCTGAGCGCACTCACCTTTGCGCTTGCCCTGGGCTGCGCCGCCTCGGCGGCCCAGGCTGCCGACGCACAACAGCCGACCGTCAACCTTTACATTTGGGGCGAGTACCTTGCACCCGATACCTTGACTCAGTTCGAGAAGGAAACCGGCATCCGCGTGGTCGCCGACCACTTTGACTCGCTGGAAACCGCCGAGACAAAGCTGTTGACCGGTGGCAGTGGCTACGATGTGGTGCTCACAGCCGGCCAGCACCTGAGCCGTGCCATTGCCAGCGGTGCCCTGCAACCGCTGGACAAAGCCCAGCTGCCACACCTGGCTGGGGTGGGTGAGGAGTTCCGCCAGCACATGGCCTTGTTCGACCCGGGTAACCGTTATGCCGGGACTTATGCCTGGGGCACCACCGGGGTGGGTTTCCAGCAGCAGGCTGTGACGGCGCGCATGGGCGATGCGCCGCTGGACAGCTGGGCGATGCTGTTCGACCCGCAGGTGGTGGCGAAATTCGCCGACTGCGGGGTGAGCCTGCTCAACGATCCCAACGAGGTGTTCGCTGCGGTGATGCGCTACATGGGCCTGGACATCAATCAGCAGCGCCTTGAGGACCTGAAGGCTGCAGAAGTGCAGTTGCGCAAAATCCGGCCGTACATTCGCTATTTCGACAATGACCGCAACATCAACGACCTGGCCAATGGTGAGACTTGCGTGGCGATGTCGTGGAACGGCAACGTGGCCATCGCCGAGGGTCAGGCGCAGCAGGCGGGCAAGGCGTTTGCGCTGGACTACAGCATTCCGAAGGAGGGCACGTTGATTTGGCTGGATGCGCTGGTGGTGCCCAAGGACGCGCCGCACCGGGATGCGGCGTGGAAGCTGGTGGATTATCTGATGCGGCCAGATGTGATCGCGCCGATCACCGACACCATCCATTACGCCAACGCGATCACGGCGGCGGATGGGCTGGTGGATGCGCGCATCCGCAATGCGCCGGGGACCTACCCGCCGGCTGAAGTGCGGGCGCGGTTGTATGGCAAGAATGACAATGGCAAAGCCTTCAACCGCGAGCTGACCCGGGCATTCAGCCGGCTCAAGAGTGGGACCTAGATTTTCGGTGGCTGTGCCGGCCTCTTCGCGGCTAAAGCC
>NZ_BCBA01000008.1 GCF_001320245.1 Pseudomonas sp. NBRC 111124 | reverse complement strand
CCGATCATTCGATCGAAGCACTTCCAACGCTGCCTAAATCGCTCAACTCGTTGAATCTTAAGGAGTTTTACGTTTCGATGTCGCCGGAAGTGGGGCGCATTATAAGGGGATTCGAAATCCCGTCAACCTCTAATTTCAAGAAACTTTAATATCGCTGAAAAACAAAGCGGGGAGGCCTGACGGCCTCCCCACTTTTCATCAGCTCTATATAGAGTCAGAGCACACCGGCGCTGCGTAAACGCCCTATAGCACCTGCATCCAGGCCGAGCACATCGCCCAGCACCGCTTCGGTATGCTCGCCCAACAGCGGTGGCGCACGCCGATACTCCACGGGCGTTTCGGACAGCCGAATCGGGCTGGCCACCTGCGGCACACGCCCGCCCAGCGCATGGGGCATGGTTACCGCCAGCCCACGCGCTACAACCTGCGGGTCCTGGAACATCTGCGCCAGATCGTTGATTGGCCCGCATGGCACGCCTGCAGCCTCCAGCTGGCTCACCCATTCGGCGGTGGTCTTGAATACCGTCGCCTGGCGAATCAGTGGAATCAGCTCCGCCCGGTTCGCCACTCGCTGCTTATTAGTAGCAAAACGCGGGTCATCCGCCCAATGCGGCTGCCCAGCCACCTCGGCAAACTTGCGGAACTGGCCATCGTTACCCACGGTAAGGATGAAATCGCCATCCGCCGTAGGGAAATCCTGGTAAGGCACGATATTAGGGTGAGCATTGCCCAGCCGCCGCGGTGGGTTGCCCGTGGTCAGGTAGTTCATCGCCTGGTTGGCCAGGCAAGCCACCTGCACATCGAGCAGCGCCATGTCGATGTGCTGGCCAACGCCATGCTGATCGCGATGAGCGAGAGCAGCCAGAATCGCCACCGTCGAATACAGCCCGGTGAGGATATCGGTCAGCGCAACACCGACCTTCACCGGCCCGCCACCTTCCTCCCCATCCGGGCGACCGGTCAGGCTCATCAATCCACCCAGCCCCTGGATCATGAAGTCATACCCTGCACGCTTGGCATACGGCCCGGTCTGGCCGAAGCCCGTGATCGAGCAATAGATGAGCTTGGGGTTTATCGCCTTCAGGCTCGGGTAATCCAGCCCATAAGCTGCCAGCCCGCCGACCTTGAAGTTCTCGATGACGATATCCGACCTGGCCGCCAGCTCGCGCACCAGACGCTGACCTTCCTCTTGGGTGAAGTCGATGGTCACCGAGCGCTTGTTGCGGTTTGCCGACAGGTAATAAGCCGCCTCGCTGGTGTTCTCGCCCTCAGCATCCTTGAGGAAAGGCGGCCCCCAGGAGCGGGTGTCGTCGCCACTGCCCGGGCGCTCGACCTTGATCACGTCAGCACCCAGGTCCGCCAGGATCTGGCCAGACCAAGGCCCCGCCAGCACCCGGGAAAGGTCCAGCACCCGCAGATGAGATAGCGCGCCCATGGACTGGCTCCTTATCAGTAGAAAGCCTGGATGCCGGTCTGCGCACGCCCGAGGATCAGCGCGTGCACGTCATGGGTACCCTCATAGGTATTGACCACCTCGAGGTTGACCAGGTGGCGAGCCACGCCGAACTCGTCGGAGATGCCGTTGCCACCCAGCATGTCGCGGGCCATGCGAGCAATGTCCAGAGCCTTGCCGCAGGAGTTGCGCTTCATGATCGAGGTGATTTCCACCGCCGCAGTGCCTTCGTCCTTCATACGCCCAAGGCGCAGGCAGCCTTGCAGGGCCAGGGTGATTTCGGTCTGCATGTCGGCCAGCTTCTTCTGGATCAGCTGGTTGGCAGCCAGCGGGCGACCGAACTGCTGGCGGTCCAGGGTGTATTGGCGAGCGGTGTGCCAGCAGGCTTCGGCCGCACCCAGCGCACCCCAGGAAATGCCATAACGCGCCGAGTTCAGGCAGGTGAACGGACCTTTGAGACCGCGCACATCCGGGAAGATGTTTTCTTCAGGCACGAACACGTTGTCCATGACAATTTCACCGGTGATCGACGCCCGCAGGCCAACCTTGCCGTGGATTGCTGGAGCGCTGAGGCCTTGCCAGCCTTTTTCCAGGACAAAGCCGCGGATATCGCCGGCATCATCCTTGGCCCAGACCACGAATACATCGGCGATCGGGCTGTTGGTGATCCACATCTTGCTGCCACTCAGGCGATAGCCGCCATCGACCTTCCGGGCACGGGTGATCATCGCGCCCGGGTCGGAGCCATGGTTAGGCTCGGTGAGGCCGAAGCAGCCAATCCACTCGCCGGAGGCCAGCTTGGGCAGGTACTTCTGCTTCTGCGCCTCGGTACCGAACTCATTGATCGGCACCATCACCAGCGACGACTGCACGCTCATCATCGAACGGTAGCCGGAGTCGATTCGCTCTACTTCACGGGCAATCAGGCCATAGCACACATAGTTCAGGCCGCTGCCACCGTATTGCTCGGGGATGGTCGCGCCGAGCAGGCCGACTTCACCCATCTCGCGAAAGATGGCCGGGTCGGTCTGTTCGTGACGGAAGGCTTCCAGCACGCGCGGAGCCAGCTTGTCCTGGGCGAACTGATAAGCGCTGTCACGCACCATGCGCTCTTCTTCAGTGAGCTGCTGATCCAGCAGCAGCGGGTCGATCCAGTTGAAGCTTGCTTTACCGGCCATGAGCGAAATCCTCGAAATAGGGGAGCGGTTTCTTGTGCCATTGATCCTAGGCCTGATCAGGCACCACGACAAACGAGGATTGCGCACGCATCAGTGATATTTTGTCACTTCGAAATACTCGAAATCGCCATATTCGTGGCTCCATGAGTGAGGTTGACGTACATGCGCCGCAAGATCCCCAGCACCACCGCACTGGTCTGCTTCGAAGCGGCCGCGCGCCACGAAAGCTTTACCAAGGCCGCCCAGGAACTCGCCCTGACTCAGGGTGCCGTCTGTCGCCAGATCGGTGGCCTGGAAACCTTCCTCAATGTCGAACTGTTCAGGCGCTCACGACGTGGCGTGAAGCTGACCGAGGCCGGGCTTTCCTATAGCCGGCAGGTTGCTGCACAACTGGACGCAGTGGAGCGCGACACCTTGTCGGTGATGCGTCAGCAGGGTGCCAACGTGATCGAGCTTGCTGTGGTGCCCACCTTCGGCACCCAATGGCTGTTGCCACGGCTCAAAGACTTCCAGCAACGTCACCCCGAGGTCACGGTCAACCTGACCAACCGTACCCGCCCATTCCTATTCGCCGACACCCCGTTCGACGCCGCCATCTACTTCGGAGATGCCGACTGGTCCGGCACCCAGTCCCATCGCCTGATGGGTGAGAACCCCATGCCGGTGTGCAGCCCGGCCTTGCTGGACGGGCAGGGCACGCTCGACGCTCAGCGCATCGCCAACCTGCCATTGCTGCAGCAGACCACCCGGCCCTACGCCTGGCGCCAGTGGTTCAACGGCCTGGGGCTGAACATTGCGGGCGACATGGCAGGCCCGCGCTATGAACTATTCTCCATGCTGGCCCAGGCGGCCATGCATGAAATGGGTATCGCGCTGATTCCGCCATTCCTGATCCAACGCGAACTGGAGGCGGGCAGGCTGGTAGTCGCTAACAGATACGCGCTGTCCAGCGACAAGGCCTACTATCTGATGATTCCCGACCGCAAGGTGGAGTCCGCGTCACTCCGGGCCTTTCGTGACTGGCTGCTGAGCCAGGCGCAGCTTTATACCGCCTCGCACAGAGACGAGCGCGCCTGACCTATCCTTGTAGTCAATTATTTTAAACACCTACAGATATACGTTTTTGTCGCATACAAGAAAACTGTTCAGGTGAATCGAAAAACCCTATCGGAGCCGCTAAACACGCGGGCTTCAGAGGGTTTTACGACATTCACGAACCCATCCGCGAAATCATCGCAAAAAAATTCAAATTTTCCCCTAATCTGCCAATGGCGCATGTTTGACGGGCTGTAGCCCATTACTTGCGACATACGGTCACAGGGTGACTTGTAGTTTTAACTTCGTTTCGCTCCAGAACCGGTTGAAGGCCCTGGGGTTCGTCTGCAAAATGCTCCGCCCGCCCTGGATTTGGCGGGTCCGGCGCTCAACAGCCGCCCCAGTGCACCATCCGCAGTGTGCTGGCTTTTACAAAGACAAAAGGTCACCGCAGGAGAAATAGTCGTGCACATTGGTGTTCCTCTCGAGACGCAGACCGGTGAGACAAGGGTCGCTGCGACCCCGGAAACCATCAAGAAACTGATTGGCCAGGGCCATCAGGTCACCGTCCAACGGGGGGCAGGGCTCAGCGCCAGCATTCCGGACAGTGCCTATGAGGCTGTGGGCGCTTCCCTAGGGAGCGCAGCCGATGCCTACGGCGCCCAATTGGTCCTCAAGGTGGTCGCCCCCAACGACCAGGAGCTGGCCCTGATCAACAGTGGCAGCCTCTTGGTGGGGATGCTCAACCCCTTCAACAGCGAATTGATCGGCAAGATGGCCGAACGCGGGATTACCGCTTTCGCCCTGGAAGCCGCGCCGCGCACCTCACGGGCTCAAAGCCTGGATGTGCTGTCGTCGCAGGCCAACATTGCCGGCTACAAGGCCGTTTTGCTGGCCGCCCACCACTACCCACGCTTCATGCCCATGCTGATGACTGCCGCCGGTACCGTTAAGGCCGCGCGTGTGCTGATCCTGGGGGCGGGCGTTGCCGGCCTGCAGGCCATTGCCACGGCCAAGCGCCTGGGCGCGGTGATCGAGGCGTCCGACGTCCGTCCGGCTGTGAAGGAGCAGATCGAGTCGCTGGGCGCCAAGTTCATCGACGTGCCCTACGAGACCGACGAAGAGCGTGAATGCGCCGAGGGCGTCGGCGGCTATGCCCGGCCAATGCCGGCCAGCTGGATGCAGCGCCAGGCCCAGGCGGTGCACGAACGCGCCAAGCAGGCGGACATCGTCATCACCACCGCGTTGATCCCCGGCCGCAAGGCCCCGACCCTGCTCAGCGCCGAAACCGTGGCGCAGATGAAGCCGGGCTCGGTGGTCATCGACCTGGCGGCAGCCCAAGGCGGCAACTGCCCGCTGACCGTCGCCGATCAGGTGGTGCAGGAGAACGGCGTGATCATCGTCGGCCCGACCAACCTGCCGGCGCAAGTGGGAGCCGATGCCTCGGCGCTGTATGCACGCAACCTGCTGGACTTCATGAAGCTGCTGTTCGACAAGGACGGCGCACTGGTCATCAACCTCGAAGACGACATCGTCGCGGCCTGCCTGATGTGCCGCGACGGCCAGGTCGTCCGCAAGAACGGCTAAGGAGCACGACAATGGAAGACATGCTGATTTCCCATGGCATCTACAACCTGATCATCTTCGTGCTGGCCATCTATGTGGGCTACCACGTGGTCTGGAACGTCACCCCGGCGCTGCACACCCCGCTGATGGCGGTTACCAACGCCATCTCGGCGATCGTCATCGTCGGTGCCATGCTGGCCGCAGCCCTGACCGTGACCCCGGCCGGCAAGCTGATGGGCACCCTGGCGGTAGCCCTGGCTGCGGTCAACGTGTTTGGTGGCTTCCTGGTCACCCGCCGCATGCTCGAGATGTTCAAGAAGAAAACCAAGAACGAGGCGCAGAAGTAAGCATGAGCATGAATCTGGTAACGCTCCTCTACCTCGTCGCCTCGGTTTGCTTCATCCAGGCGCTCAAGGGCCTGTCGCACCCGACCACCTCGCGGCGTGGCAACCTGTTCGGCATGATCGGCATGGGGCTCGCGATCCTCACGACGGTTGGCCTCATCTATAAGCTTGGCGCCCTCTCTGTTGGCAACGGCGGTGCTACCGCCGGCATCGGTTACGTGATCGTCGGCCTGCTGGTCGGCGGCACCGCCGGTTCGATCATGGCCAAGCGCGTCGAGATGACCAAGATGCCGGAACTGGTCGCCTTCATGCACAGCATGATCGGCCTGGCCGCGGTGTTCATTGCCATCGCCGCCGTGCTGGAGCCACAGTCGATGGGCATCGTTGCCGCCATCAGCGACCCGATCCCCACCGGCAACCGCCTGGAGCTGTTCCTCGGCGCAGCCATCGGTGCCATTACCTTCTCCGGTTCAGTGATTGCCTTCGGCAAGCTGTCTGGCAAGTACAAGTTCCGCCTGTTCCAGGGCGCACCAGTACAGTTTGCCGGTCAGCACAAGCTGAACCTGATTCTCGGCCTGACCACCATCGCCCTGGGCCTGCTGTTTACCTTCACCGGCCACTACAGTGCCTTTACCCTGATGCTGATCCTGGCCTTCATCATGGGCGTACTGATCATTATTCCGATCGGGGGTGCGGACATGCCGGTGGTGGTGTCGATGCTCAACAGCTACTCGGGTTGGGCAGCGGCCGGTATCGGCTTCTCGCTGAACAACTCGATGCTGATCATTGCCGGCTCCCTGGTCGGCTCGTCCGGTGCGATCCTCTCGTACATCATGTGCAAGGCGATGAACCGTTCGTTCTTCAACGTCATCCTCGGCGGCTTTGGCGGCGATACCGATGCTGGCGCGGCGCAAGGTTCGAAAGAACAGCGCCCGGTGAAATCCGGTTCGGCTGATGACGCTACCTTCCTGCTGAGCAATGCTGACAGCGTGATCATCGTCCCGGGCTACGGCCTGGCGGTGGCCCGTGCCCAGCACGCCCTGAAGGAACTGACCGAAAAGCTGACCCACAACGGAGTGACCGTGAAGTACGCGATCCACCCGGTGGCAGGGCGCATGCCCGGGCACATGAACGTACTGCTGGCCGAAGCCGAAGTGCCGTACGATCAGGTGTTCGAGATGGAAGACATCAACGCCGAGTTCGGCCAAGCCGACGTGGTACTGGTGCTGGGCGCCAACGACGTGGTCAACCCGGCGGCGAAGAACGATCCCAAGTCGCCGATCGCCGGCATGCCGATCCTCGAGGCGTTCAAGGCCAAGACCATCATCGTCAACAAGCGCTCCATGGCCAGCGGCTATGCCGGCCTGGACAACGAACTGTTTTACTTGGACAAGACCATGATGGTGTTCGGTGACGCGAAGAAGGTCATCGAGGATATGGTCAAAGCGGTCGAGTAAAGCTTTTCGCTGAAAACCGCGCGTTATATAGAAGGCCCCGGCGAGATTTCTCCCGGGGCCTTCGCTTTCAATGATCCAGATCAACGGCTCTACTTCAATGCTTCTCATACGACCATGGTCGTGGGACGGCACTGGGCGAAATCTCTAGACTGCGCTGCAGTAGTTTCAGTAGCCCGAGATAACAATCCATGTACCGTGATCGTATCCGCTTGTCCTCCCTGCACAGCAAGGTAATGAGTGCGGCTGATGCCGCTGGCCTGATCGAGGACGGCATGACCGTCGGCATGAGCGGGTTCACCCGCGCCGGCGAAGCCAAGGCCGTGCCGCATGCCCTGGCCGAGCGCGCCAAGCAGTCGCCACTGAAAATCAGCCTGATGACCGGCGCCAGCCTGGGCAACGACCTCGACAAGCAACTGACCGAAGCCGGCGTGCTGGCCCGTCGCATGCCGTTCCAGGTCGACAGCACCCTGCGCAAGGCTATCAATGACGGCCAGGTGATGTTCATCGATCAGCACCTGTCGGAAACCGTCGAGCAGCTGCGCAACCAGCAGCTCAAGCTGCCGGATATCGCGGTCATCGAAGCCGTGGCCATCACCGAACAGGGCCACATCGTGCCGACCACGTCGGTGGGCAACTCGGCCAGCTTCGCGATCTTCGCCAAGCAAGTGATCGTCGAGATCAACCTGTCGCACAACGCCAACCTCGAAGGCCTGCACGACATCTACATCCCGACCTATCGCCCGACCCGCACACCGATCCCGCTGGTCAAGGTCGACGACCGCATCGGCAGCACCGCGATCCCGATCGACCCGGCCAAGATCGTCGGCATCGTCATCAGTGATCAAGCAGATTCGCCCTCCACCGTACTGCCACCGGATAACGAAACCCAGGGCATCGCCGACCACCTGATCAACTTCCTCAAGCAGGAAGTGGAAGCTGGCCGCATGACCAACAAGCTCGGCCCGCTGCAGGCAGGCATCGGCAGCATCGCCAACGCGGTGATGTGCGGCCTGATCGAGTCGCCGTTCGAAGACCTGACCATGTACTCTGAAGTCCTGCAGGACTCGACCTTCGACCTGATCGACGCCGGCAAGCTGAGCTTTGCTTCGGGCAGCTCGATCACCCTGTCGACCCGCCGCAATGCTGACGTGTTCGGCAACCTGGAGCGCTACAAGGACAAGCTGGTCCTGCGCCCGCAGGAGATCTCCAACCACCCTGAAGTGGTCCGCCGCCTGGGCATCATCGGCATCAACACGGCACTGGAGTTCGACATCTACGGCAACGTCAACTCGACGCACGTCTGTGGCACCCGGATGATGAACGGCATCGGCGGCTCGGGTGACTTCGCCCGCAACGCTCACCTGGCGGTGTTCGTCACCAAGTCGATCGCCAAGGGCGGTGCCATTTCCAGCGTGGTGCCGATGGTCAGCCACGTTGACCACACCGAACACGACGTCGACATCCTGGTCACCGAGCAAGGCCTGGCCGACCTGCGTGGCCTGGCACCGCGTGAGCGCGCTCGGGCGATCATCGACAACTGTGTACACCCGGACTACCGCGCAGCGCTGAACGATTACTTCGATCGCGCCTGCCAGCGTGGCGGCCATACTCCGCACATCCTGCGTGAAGCACTGAGCTGGCACGAGAACCTGGAAGAAACCGGGCGCATGCTCGCCAGCTGATCAAACCGCCTCAACTGTTCGGGCCCTGTCGCCGCCACGCTGGCGACAGGGCCAGTACAGTCAAACCCGCCCACCGCAACACCTCCTCACATGCAACCGAATAAACTGTACTACTGTACTGGTAAATTCGCGTGCTCACGCTTTCCAGATTCCCTAAGCCAATCATAAATGCACCACTCCAGTGCAGACCGGTACAGTTACGCCTATTTCGAGTGCAACAGTAGGGTTAAACAGTTAACTGGCCTATCGCATTACCAGTGAACTGTATCTACTGTTATGGACAACAGAGGAGGATCATTGGCATCAGTTAAATCACTACCTAATCCCGCCATAAGCGGAAGGATGAAGCATCATGGAACGTACCCTCAGTTCCGGTCTGGTTTTTGAAAGCAACGCCCAGCAGTCCCAGGCTTCCCTGCCACTGCGCGCTATCTCTACTCTGCTGCTGTGGCAGCGTCGCATGGCCAGCCGTCGTCAACTGGCTCGCCTGGACGCCCGCCTGCTGGCCGACGCCGGTATCAGCGAGTCGCAGCGTTACGAAGAGCTGAGCAAGCCGTTCTGGCGCTAAGCTCCGGTTCGCCGGCTGCGGCCGGCACCGCGAATTCCCCAACCCGTTGCAGACGACTGCAGCGGGTTTTTTATTGCCTGCAATATGCGGCCCAGAGCTGTTTCACGGCAAACAAGTACAGTTATTAAACCTACGATAATCGACCATAACAGTTTGCTACCGAGACACTCATTAACATCCAGAAACACCCCCGCGTGATACGCTTCGCTCAGCAGTCTGGTAGAACCCGTTGTCAAACACGTACCGCGACGAGCTGTGCAAGCGTCCGATAAAGCAGAACCCTATCCAGGAGCACAAGAACATGTCCCGTAAATACCTGATTGGCGCCGCCCTGCTGCTCGGCCTGGCCAGCACCGCCAATGCCAGCAGTTTCGTTGTCACTACCGATGCCGTGGTACGCGCCTTCGCCGCCTCCACCGATGCCACCTCCGACCTGACCTCGTCGTTCCGCGATGACAAGATCGTGCAGGCCGCCCGTGATGACGCCGCCAGCTTCGTCGGCACCCAAGGCACCATTCGTGGTGCGCGACTGGAAAGTGCCTTCATGCACATCCGCTCGACCATGCCGCAGCTGCAAGCCAGTGACGCGCAGTTGGCTCAGGCCATCCTCGCGATCTGATCAAGGCCCTGCAAAGCAGGTGCGATGGCTTCGGCTCTCGCACCTGGGATAGCCTTCGCCGTTCATTCTCCCAGCCGTCAAGAAAGCTCATGCGTTATCTGTTGCCATTGCTGTTAAGCGCCACTGCCATGGCCAGCGCCCACGCCATGGACACGACTACCCAGGGCCTGGTCATCACCGGCTACGTCACCAGCCAGGTCACCGCTGCCCCCTTCGACCGAAAACTGGTCAGGCAGGCCCGCGACGATGCTGCGGCATTCGTTGCCAGCGATGGTCTGATCCGCGGTGCACGCCTGGAAGCCGCTCTCGACTCGCTGCGCCACAACTGTGCCCGGCACTCTGTCGGCGACCTTGAACTGGCAGAAGCAATTCTCGTCCAATAACTACACCTGACTCCCTGTATTTTTCGGAGATGCTCCATGCGTAAACCGCTGATTGCCGCTACCCTCGGCATGTTGCTACTGGCCGACCTGGCCCATGCACAGACCCTGGTGGCCACCAGCAACATCATCGTGCGCGCCTTTGGCCGCTCGATCGATTTCACCTCTGACACCACCACTTCGATCCGCGACTCCAAGGTCGTGCGCGAAGCTCATGACGACGCCGCCAGCTTTGTCGCCAGTAACGGCGATATCCGTGGCGCGCAGCTCGAAGCGGCATTTACCACCCTGCGCGAGCGCGTACCTGAAGCGCGCGATGCCAGCGACCAGGTACTGGCCGAAGCCATCCTCGCGCTGTGAGCCGCGTGCGTGCCTGGCTGCTCGGCTGCGCCCTGACGCTGCTGGGCACACCCGCCCTGGCCGACCTGCAGCTGGAGCTGCAGGCGGCTGGCCTCGACCCGCAACAGATTCAAGCCAGCCAGACCCTGCTCGATGAGGCCATGGCCAAGCTGCCGCCACTGTTCAAGCAACGGCTGGACCGGCGCGTCACGGTCAGCTGGAGCGACAACATGCCGGCCGATGCCTACGGCCAGGCTTCGCTGGTATCGACCCTCGAACTCAACCGCCGCCTGCTGCCCAGCCTCACTGACGGCAGTGCCGCCACCGAGCGCACCAACCGCCCCCATGGCACCGTGCGCGAAGAGCTGCTGGCCACCGTCCTGCACGAACTTACCCACATTTATGATCGCGCCCGCCTGTGGCCCAGTGCCGAGCGCTCGCTGATCGCCCGCTGCGCGCGCCAGCAAAACACGCTGGGCAAGATCGGCCAGCTTGAAGAGTGTCGCAGTCAGGCCGAACGCCGCTTTACCCTCAGCGACGACCCGCGCCTGCTCGACCTGGCCGGTTGGCCGCAATACGTCGGCCGGCGTGGTGAGCGTGAACAGCACAACGCCCAGTTCATGCGCAGCCCCGACAGCTACGAACTGAGCAGCCCCAAGGAATTCATCGCGGTCAACATGGAGTATTTCCTCCTTGACCCGAGCTACGGTTGCCGCAGACCGGCGCTCAACCAGTACCTGCATGATCACTTCGGCTGGGCGCCGCAGCAGAACAGCTGCGCCAAGGGCCTGCCGTTCATCAATGCCGGCAGTGACTTCGCCCGCCAGCCGCTGGCCGAAATCGACCCCGAGCGGGTCTACCAGGTCGACTTCCTGCTGGCTGAAGCCAACCAGAACCTGGTCAGCCGCTGGGGCCACAGCATGCTGCGCCTGGTGATCTGCAAACCCGGTCGCCCACGTGGGCCGGACTGCCGCCTGGACCTCGACCAGAGCCTGGTGCTGTCTTACCGGGCCTTCGTCAACGACGTGCAGCTGTCCAGCTGGGACGGCCTGGTCGGCGCCTACCCGTCACGGCTGTTCGTGTTGCCGCTAGGCCAGGTGATCGACGAATACACCAAGACCGAACTGCGCAGCCTGGCCTCGGTACCGCTCAAGCTCAACCGCAATGAAATCGAAAACCTGGTGCGCCAGGCCGCCGAGATGCACTGGAGCTATGACGGCAATTACTGGTTCCTGTCCAACAACTGCGCGGTGGAATCGTTGAAGCTGCTGCGCAGCGGCACGGCCAACCCGCGCCTGAACGACCTCGACAGCATCATGCCCAATGGTTTGCTGGCTGTGCTGAAGGGCAGGGGGCTGGCCGATACCAGCGTGCTCGATGACCCACGCGAAGCCCTGCGCCTGGGTTACCGCTTCGACTCCTACCGTGACCGCTACCAGGCCATGTTCGATGTGTTGCGCAAGCAATTGCCGATCAAGCAGACCGAGGTCGAGGACTGGCTGGCCCAGGATGCCGAGCAAAGGCGCCCCTGGTTCGACAAGGCCGACCTGCGCACCAGCGCGGCCTTGCTGCTGCTCGAGCAGGCCAGCCTGCGCCGGCAGTTGCTGCTGGCTCAAGACGAAGTGAAACAGCGTTACCTGAACGCTGCAGCGCTCAAGGACGGCAGCATCAACAAAGCCGACGAGACCCTGAAGCAGATGCTCGCCAACAGCGGCTTCCTCAGCCGCCCGGCCGAGTTGCTGGATGCCAAGGGGTATGGATTGCCACAGCCGGACGAGCGCACGCACCTGGAGCAGGTCAGTGCCGAGCGACAGGCAAAGCTGTTGCGTCTGAGTACCGACCTGGACAAAGAGGTGAGGGCGCTCCTGGAACCGTCGCGGGCGAAGGAAATCGCGGCGGTCGAGGCCAATGTGAAGCAGATTGGCGAGCATTTGCGAACATTGCACAAGGCAGCTGGCGGCCTGCAGTTGCCGTAGCGTCTACGAGCTGATCGCCTGTAGGAGCGGCCTTGTGTCGCGACAGGGCCGCAAAGCGGCCCCAGCAATATTTGCAGCGAAGCTGAAATCGAGGGGCTGCTTTGCAGCCTTTCGCGACACAAGGCCGCTCCTACAGTTTCTCTTCAGGCTCCTCAGGCAAGGCCTCATCCAGATGCAACCAGGGCAAGCGGCTGCCAACCCAGATATGCCGCTTGGCCGGCACCCGCTCCGGGTGGTCCAGCGTCGCCACCGTCACATCAATGCTTCCCGGGCTGTGGTCGGTCACCAGCGCCACATGCGCGCCACATTCCCCACAGAAATACCGCTTGCAACTGGCCGGCGCCACATAGCACTGCGGCCGCCCCGCCAACCAGCGGAATGCCGAGCGGGGCAGGGTGACCCAGGTCACCACCAACCCGCCGCTGACCCGCCGGCAGATCGAACAATGGCAATGGGCGACATCCGTCAGCTCACCCTGCAGCCGATAGCGCAAGGTGCCGCAATGGCAGCCACCCTCGGATACATCCTGCATCACCTACCTCCCGTCGCCGTTTTTTCGGCGAAAGCTGGCTGAAAGCTTACCCCCCTAGGATAGCCCCCACTACCGGCACAAGACCGGTCAGCCAGGGCACCCGGAAATCTCCGCGCCCGGCCCATCAACAACAACAATGGTGATTCTGATGTCCTTCTGCGCCCGCCTTTCTGCAGTCTCCCTCCGCATGCTCCCCGTGCAGCGCCACACGCGCTGATCCGCCCGAATAGCCATTCCTTTCGCCGCGCCTCGCCTGGAGTATTGCCATGCTGACCTTCCTCGGCTTTGCCATGGTCATCACCTTCATGTACCTGATCATGACCAAGCGCCTGTCGGCCTTGATCGCGCTGATCCTGGTACCGATTCTGTTCGCCCTGTTCGGCGGTTTTTCCGCCAAGATCGGCCCAATGATGCTCGAAGGCATCAGCAAGCTTGCGCCCACCGGCGTGATGCTGATGTTCGCCATCCTTTACTTCGCCCTGATGATCGACTCCGGCCTGTTCGACCCCGCCGTGCGCAAGATCCTCAAGCTGGTCAAGGGTGACCCGCTGAAAGTCTCGGTCGGCACCGCAGTCCTGGCCCTGGTGGTTTCGCTCGACGGTGACGGCGCCACCACCTACATGATCTGCTGCGCCGCCATGCTGCCGCTTTACAGCCGCCTGGGCATGAGCCCGCGGATCATGGCCGGCCTGATCATCCTCGCCGGCGGGGTGATGAACATGACCCCATGGGGCGGCCCGACCGCCCGCGCCGCCAGCGCCCTGCACGTGGACCCATCGGACATCTTCGTGCCGATGATCCCGGCCATGGTCTTCGGTGTGCTGGCGATCCTCGCCATTGCCTACATGTACGGCAAGCGCGAACGTGCCCGCCTGGGTGAACTGCACCTGCCGACTGATGACATCGACCACAGCGAAATCAGCGTATCGCAGTTCCCTGAAGCGCGCCGCCCCAAGCTGATCTACTTCAACGGTGCCCTGACCGCGGCGCTGATGGTCGCGCTGATCGCTGGCGTGCTGCCACTGCCGGTGCTGTTCATGATCGCCTTCAGTATCGCCATGATCGTCAACTACCCATGCCTGCAGCAGCAGAAGGACCGCATCGCGGCCCACGCCGGCAGCGTGCTGGCCGTGACCGGGCTGATCTTCGCCGCCGGCATCTTCACCGGCATCCTGTCCGGTACCGGCATGGTCGAGGCCATGTCCAAGAGCCTGTTGGCGGTCATCCCGGATGCATTGGGCCCCTACCTGGCCGTGATCACTGCGATCGTGAGCATGCCGTTCACCTTCTTCATGTCCAACGACGCTTTCTACTACGGCGTGCTGCCGGTGCTGTCGGAAGCAGCCAGCCATTACGGCATCAGCCCGGTGGAAATGGCCCGTGCCTCGATCGTCGGGCAGCCGGTTCACCTGCTCAGCCCGCTGGTGCCTTCGACCTACCTGCTGGTAGCCCTGGCCGGCATCGAATTCGGCGATCACCAGCGTTTCACCCTCAAGTGGGCAGTACTGGTATGCCTATGCATAATGTTCGCCGCGCTGCTGATGGGCATTTTCCCACTGTTCAGTAGTCTTTAATTAACACGCATCGCCTCTATCGTTTTAAGGAATACACATGGAATGGCTGACCAGCCCGGAAATCTGGGTTGCCTTTTTCACCCTGACGGCACTCGAGATCGTCCTCGGGATCGACAACATCATCATGATCTCGATCCTGGTCAGCCGCATGCCCAAGCACATGCAGCCGCGCACCCGGATCTTCGGCCTGGCCCTGGCCATGGTCACCCGCATCATGCTGCTGCTGTCGATCACCTGGGTCATGCGCCTGACCGCCGACTTGTTCGTGGTGTTCGGCCAAGGCATTTCCGGGCGTGACCTGATCCTGTTCTGCGGCGGCCTGTTCCTCCTGTGGAAAAGCTCGCAAGAGATCTACCACGGCCTCGAAGGTGAGGAAGAGAGCGCCGACGAGCCCAAGGGCGCGGGTGGCAAGTTCTTGTACACCATCATCCAGATCGCCATCATCGACATCGTGTTCTCCCTGGACTCGGTGATCACCGCCGTCGGTATGGTCTCGCACGTGCCCGTGATGATCGCCGCGATCGTCGTCGCGGTGCTGGTAATGATGGCCTGCGCCGGCGCCATCAGCGACTTCATCGACAAACACCCGTCGCTGAAGATGCTCGCGCTTTCCTTCCTGATCGTTGTGGGTACCGTGCTGATCGCCGAATCTTTCGACGTTCACGTACCGAAGGGCTATGTCTACTTCGCCATGGCCTTCTCGCTCGCTGTGGAGGCGATCAACATTCGCATGCGCACTGCCATGGCGCGCAAAAAGGGCAAGGAACATGAGCCGGTGAAACTGCGCAAGGATATTCGGGGTCAATAAGATCAGGATGTGCAGTATTTGAAAGGCCCTCCGGGGCCTTTTTTCATGCACAGGCTTTCATCACGCAAATATTTCAAATGCTCGCAGACCGTGCCAAGCTGGCGCGAGGTCCGCAAAACAACTAAAGCTTGAGTAAGCACTGGATCAAGACACCCACCCCCGGGCCAGGCTTACGGCTTCACCCATTTTGGCTCCGCCACTGGAGCCCGATAATGAAAAGGGGGTTCGACCATGTTGACCCTGCTCAACCTGCTCTCTGCCGTGGCCTTGCTGGTATGGGGCACACATATCGTCCGTACCGGCATCCTCAGGGTGTTCGGCTCCAACCTGCGCCGCGTGCTCAGCCAGAACATGGATCGCCGGCCACTGGCGTTCATTGCCGGCATCGTCGTCACTGCAGTAGTCCAGAGCAGCAACGCCACCGCCATGTTGGTCACCTCCTTCGTCGGCCAGGGCCTGATGGCCATGACCCCGGCGCTGGCGATCATGCTAGGCGCCGATGTCGGTACCGCGCTGATGGCCCGCGTGCTGACCCTTGATCTGTCCTGGCTTTCGCCGTTACTGGTGTTTCTTGGCGTTATTTTCTTCCTCTCGCGCAAACAGACTCGCGCGGGCCAACTGGGACGCGTGGCGATCGGCCTTGGGCTGATCATCCTGGCGCTGCAGCTGATCGTGCAGGCGGCGACGCCGATCACCCACGCTCAAGGGGTGAAGGTACTGTTCGCCTCGCTCACCGGCGACATCATGCTCGATGCCTTGGTCGGCGCCTTGTTCGCCATGATTTCCTATTCCAGCCTGGCTGCCGTTCTGCTCACCGCCACCCTGGCCGGCGCCGAAGTGATCAGTTTGCCGGTGGCTATCGGTCTGGTGGTCGGCGCCAACATCGGCAGCGGCCTGCTGGCCTTCATCAGCACCAGCATGCAGAACGCCGCAGGCCGCCGTGTGGCCCTGGGCAGCCTGATGTACAAGCTGATCGGCCTGGTGCTGATCATCCCTGTGCTGCATCCTCTGGTGGAGTGGATGGACAGCTTGAGCTTCAGTCCGCAAGAACTGGTGATCGGTTTCCACCTGCTCTACAACACCCTGCGCTGCCTGATCATGCTGCCGACGGTCAAACCCATGGGACGCCTGTGCAACGTGCTGCTGCCCGAGCACGAGACCACCAACGGCCAGATACGGCCCCGCCATCTCGATGTCTCGGCGCTGGCCACGCCCAGCTTGGCCCTGGCTAATGCCGCGCGGGAAACCCTGCGCCTGGGTGACATCGTCGACAGCCTGCTGGAAGCCATGCTCGGCGCCCTGCGCGGTACCCACACCGCCATGCCCCAGCAGGTGCGGGCCTTGAGTGAAGATGGTGAAGCGCTGTACAGCGCGATCAAACTGTACCTGGCGCAGATGCCCCGGGAAGACCTCAGCGATCAGGACAACCGGCGCTGGGCTGAAGTCATCGAGCTGGCGATCAACCTGAAGCTGGCCTGCGACCTGATCGAACGCATGCTGCGCAAGGTGCAGCAGCAAAAGACCAGTCAGCGCCGAGAGTTTTCCCAGGTCGGCCTGGAAGAACTCACCGGGCTGCAGGAGCAGTTGCAGGCCAACCTGCGCCTGGGCCTTTCGGTATTTCTCAGCGCCGACCCGGAAAGCGCGCGCCTGCTGCTGCGCGAAAAACGCCGCTTCCGCGCCCAGGAAAGGCGCCTGGCGCATGCTCACGTCAGCCGTTTGCAGCGTAAGGTGGTGCAAAGTATCGAGACGAGTTCGCTACACTTGGAACTGATCGCCGACATGAAGCGGTTGAACTCTTTGTTCTGCAGCAGTGCCTATGTGGTACTGGGTGGCTCGGACACTGGCGGGCTGTTGCTCGACAGCGTCCAGGAAGACGCCCACCTGTCCTGATCTCGCACACTTGGAGACCGCCGCTCGCTCATGCGTTGCCTGATGTTCGTTTGCCTGCTGATCTGCAGCCTGCCCTCAATTGCCCTCGATCGCTCGCGGGTCGAAGGTTACCTGTTGCCAAATGGCCTGCAGGTGATCCTGAAATCCGGTTACGAGCGCGACCACGTGGCGATCCGCCTGGTGGTGGGGGTTGGCCTGGATGACTTCGGCTGCGAGCAGAAGGAGTTGCCACACCTGCTCGAACACCTGCTGTTCACCGGCATCGACGAGACCGGCGAAGGCGGCCTGGAAGAGCGCTTGCAAAGCCTGGGCGGCGAATGGAACGCCTTCACCAGCAGCGCCGACACCACCTTCGTCATCGAGGCGCCGGCGCGCAATCAGCGCAAGGTGCTCGACCTGCTGCTGACGATCATCCGCGACACCCGCATCGACGCCAAGGCGTTGGCCACGGCCAAGCGCATCATCGAACGCGAAGATGGCGGCCACTATGGCCACCTGCAGCGCTGGCTCGACCGCCAGGACATTGGCCATCCGGCCAGCGACCAGCTGGCCACCGAACTGGGCCTGAAATGCCCCGAGCGTTCCAACGTCGACGACATGACCCTCGAGCAGGTGCAGGCCCTGCGTGAGCACTGGTACGCCGCCAACAACATGAGCCTGATCGTGGTTGGCGGCCTGGATCGCCTGCTACCGGCCTATCTGGAACGCACCTTTGGCGAGCTGCCTGCCACCGAGCCGGAAGAGCGGCGCAACCTCGAAAGTATCACCCAACAGGCCGAACAGCGCCGCGACCTGACCCACGGCCTGCTGGGCGACAGCGTCAAGCTGCACTGGCTGTTCATCGAACCGGTTCTGGACAATGACCATCAGCAGACCCTCGAGCTGCTGTCGCGGTACCTGGAATGGGCCGTGTATGACCAACTGCGCCTGCGTAACGGTCTGTCTTACGGGCCGTCCGTACAACGCGAAAGCTTTGGCGACAGCGGCATGCTCAGCCTCAATGCCGACCTTGAGCGCGACGCTATCGACAAGGCCGTGAAGGTCATGCAGCAATTGTTCGACCACCTGCGCAAGGAAGGCCTCGACCCGGATACCTTCGCCCGCATCAAGGATGCCGCCGTGGCCAAGGAAAGCTGGAGCACCCAGGGCAACAGTGCACTGGCCGACTACTACTGGGGGGCGCTGAACGACTACAACAACGGCCGCTTTGCCGACCCTGCACGCAAGTTACGCCAGGTGACGCTGGCAGAGGCCAACACGGCCTTGAAGGAATTGCTCAAGGATCAGGGCTATCTGCGGATCGAGAAGCCGTTCCTGGGCTATGACGAGCTTTATGGCCTGGTTGCCTTACTGTTGGGGATGACACTCGCGCTTGGGCTGTTGCGCTGGCGGCGACACAAGCCGGAGCGACCGAGTGGTGCTACACGGCAGCAGTGAATCGGCGGTATCCTTTTGCCAGTACCGGCCCTTTCGCGGGTAAACCCGCTCCCACAGGGTCTGAACCTTGTGCAGTACCTGTGGGAGCGGGTTTACCCGCGAAAGGGCCGGCACAGCCACTTCATATTCTTGTTGTAAGGCCCATGCCCCCAATACCCCACTTCGTCCAGCGTGTCATCGAGTTGCTCAAACGCTACCCCGGCGTCATCGCACTCGGTGGTTTCCTCTCCGGTATCGGCAGTTTCATCCTGGTCGACCGCCAGGCCAGCCTCGCCAGCTGGATTGCCATCCTCATGCTGGTCAGCTGGGTCTGGCTGATGCTGGAAAACACCCTGACAGGCCTGTTCGCGCGCACTTTCAACCGCGAGATCCCGCAGCCACTGCTGCGCTACGCGACGCAGATGATCCACCAGGAAAGCCTGTTCTTCGTCCTGCCGTTCTTCTTCATCACCACCACCTGGAACAGCGGCCAGCTGGTGTTCACCGGCCTGCTTGGCGCCGCCGGGCTCATCTCGATCATCGATCCGCTGTACTATAAGTGGCTGGCGCCGCGGCGCTGGCTGTTTCTCGCGCTGCATACCCTGACGCTGTTCGCGGCGCTGCTCACCGCGCTGCCGATCATCCTCCACCTGACCACCGCACAGAGCTTCAAACTGGCGTTGATAGCCGCCATGGCACTGTCGTTCCCAAGCTTGATCAGCAGCTTCCCGGTCAATACCTGGCGCCGCGGCGTGGCATTGGTAGTGGTTACCCTGGCGGTAGGGGGGAGTGGCTGGTTACTGCGTTCGTGGGTGCCACCGGCAACGCTGTGGATGACGGACGTGGCGGTCAGCACCGAAGTGCTCAATCGCCAGCCCGGCGAGTCGCTGGAAGAAATTGCCGCCAGCCGCATCCGTAGCAATGGCCTGTACGCCTACACCGCGATCAACGCGCCGCGGGGCCTGGACGAGCGCATCTACCATGTGTGGCAGAAGGACGGCCAGGAGGTCGACCGCATTGCCCTGGATATCCATGGCGGGCGCAAGGAAGGCTACCGTGCCTGGACCCACAAGCAGAATTTCCCGCCCAACCCGGTGGGCAAGTGGCAGGTCCGCGTGCTGACCGAGGATGGCCAGGTGATCGGCGTGCTGCGCTTCAAGGTGGTGGACGACGCGCCTGCGCCGTGACACCGGCGCAGGACAGCACATATTCAACAAACCGCTGCATGCCCGCTGCGCTATGATCAGCCTCTAGCCCAGCCGGATGCATGGAGCCTATGACCACCCCCAGCGCCACCCTGGACACCAGCTGCCAGCCGGCCTGCCTGCGCATTGCCGGTGACTGGACCCTGGCCCACTACGCCAGCCTCAAGCGCGACAGCGAGCGCCTGCGCACGCAATATGGCGCTGACACCATTGCCGACCTCAGCCAGTTGGGCCGCCTGGACACCGCCGGTGCCTCGCTGCTGGCCGAGTTGCTTGGCTCCGAGCGCCTCTCGCACTGCACCGAGGGTCTGCCCGAAGCCAGCCGTGCCCTGCTCAAGAATGTCTACTGCTCAGTGCAGGACTACTGTATCCCGATCAAGGAGCCCGAGCGCAACGTGGTGCTGGTGCTGCTGGAGCGTATCGGTTGCGCGGTCGGCACGCTGTGGCAGGACAGCATGCAGCTGCTCGGCTTCCTCGGCCTGATCATCGAAACGCTGCTGCGCCGCCTGCTGCAGCCACACCGCTGGCGTGTCACCCCGGTCATCGCGCACATCGAGCAGACCGGGCTGGACGCAGCACCGATCGTCGCCTTGCTGACCTTTCTGGTCGGCGCCGTGGTGGCTTTCCTCGGCGCCACGGTGCTGGCTGACTTCGGTGCAACCGTGTTCACCGTCGACCTGGTGGCCTTCTCGTTCCTGCGCGAATTCGCCGTGCTGCTGACCGCCATCCTCATGGCCGGGCGCACCGCCAGCGCCTTCACTGCACAAATCGGCTCGATGAAGGCCAATGAAGAGATCGACGCCATCCGCACCCTGGGCCTCAACCCGATTGAACTGCTGGTGGTGCCGCGGGTACTGGCGCTGCTGATCTCACTGCCGTTGCTGACCTTCGTCGCGATGATCTGCGGCATCGTTGGGGGTGCGGTGGTCTGCGCGCTGTCATTGGGCATCTCGCCGGCCATGTTTTTGTCGCTGCTGCAATCGGACATCGGTGTGCAGCACTTCCTGGTCGGCCTGGCCAAGGCGCCGATCTTTGCCTTCCTGATCGCCGCCATCGGCTGCCTCGAAGGCTTCAAGGTCAGCGGCAGCGCCGAATCGGTCGGTGCCCACACCACGTCCAGCGTGGTGCAATCGATTTTCGTAGTCATCGTGCTGGATGCGGTGGCGGCACTGTTCTGCATGGAGATGGGCTGGTGACGGGTCGGGAAGCGGTGATCGAGGCGCGGGGCATCTGCAATCGCTTCGGTAGCCAGGTGGTGCACAAGGACCTCGACCTGGACCTGTACCGCGGCGAAATCCTCGCCGTGGTCGGAGGGTCGGGCAGTGGCAAGTCGGTGCTGCTGCGCAGCATCATTGGCCTGCGGCGCCCCAACGAAGGGCAGGTCAAGGTATTCGGCGAAGACCTGGCCGGTTTGCGCGAGGAGCAACGTTCGCTGGTTGAGCGCCGCTTCGGAGTACTGTTTCAGAAAGGTGCACTGTTCTCGTCGCTGACCGTCACCGAAAATGTCGCGCTGCCGTTGATCGAGCATGCCGGCCTTTCGCGCGCCGATGCCGAGCACCTGGCCGGGGTCAAGCTGGCCCTGGCCGGCCTGCCGATTTCCGCCGCCGACAAATACCCCTCGTCGCTCTCCGGCGGCATGATCAAGCGTGCGGCCCTGGCTCGCGCCCTGGCGCTGGACCCGGACATCTTGTTCCTCGACGAGCCCACCGCTGGCCTCGACCCCATTGGGGCGGCCGCTTTCGACCAGTTGATCATGACCCTGCGCGATGCCCTGGGCCTAAGCGTGTTCCTCATCACCCACGATCTGGACACCCTTTACACCATCACCGATCGCATCGCCGTGTTGTCACAGAAGAAGGTGCTGGTCGCCGGCCCCCTGGCCGAGGTCGAACAGACCAACGATCCCTGGATCCACGAATACTTTCACGGCCCACGCGGACGGGCGGCCGAACACGCCGCCGCCAGCGCCGGGCAGGAGCGCTGAACCATGGAAACCCGAGCTCATCACGTCCTGATTGGTCTGGTCACCGTTTTGGTGGTAGCTGGCGCCATGCTGTTCGGCCTGTGGCTGACCAAGTCCAGCGTCGACGACGCCTTCAAGGATTACGAAGTGATCTTCAACGAAGCGGTCTCGGGGCTGTCCCGTGGCAGCCCGGTACAGTACAACGGCATCAAGGTCGGCGATGTCACCAGCCTGCGCCTGGACCCGAAAGATCCACGCCGGGTACTGGCCCGGGTGCGCCTGAGCGGCGACACACCGGTCAAGGAAGACACCCAGGCCAAGCTGACCCTGGCCGGGGTCACCGGCAACTCGTTCATCCAGCTCAGCGGCGGCACGCCGCAAAGCCCGGAGCTCAGGGGCAAGGATGGCAAGCTGCCGGTGATAGTCGCCTCACCCTCGCCCATCTCCCGCCTGCTCAACGACAGCAGCGACCTGGTGACCAATATCAATATGCTGCTGCACAACGCCACGCAGATGTTCTCGGACAACAACATCGAGCACCTGAGCAACACCCTGGCCAATCTCGACAAGACCACCGGCGCCTTCGCCAACCAGAACGGCGGCATCAGCGAGGCGATCGCCCAGCTGGCCCTGGTCGGTAAGCAGGCCAACGCCACCCTGGCAGAAACCGAGGCGCTGATGCGCAACGCCAATGGCCTGCTCGGCAGCCAGGGCAAGCAGGCCATCGGCAGCGCGGAGCAGGCCATGCAGTCGCTCGCCGAAAGCGCCGCGACTCTCAACAGCCTGCTGCAGGATAACCGCGAGTCCATCGATGACGGCGCCCAGGGGCTGAACCAGCTGACCCCGGCCATCCGCGAGCTGCGCGAAACGCTCAACTCGCTCAAGGGTATTTCCCGGCGCCTGGAGGCCGACCCGAGCGGCTACCTGCTGGGCCGTGATAACAACAAGGAGTTCCAGCCATGACCCCATCGCTGCGCCTGCTGGCGCTGGCGGCCACTCTGAGCCTGGCCAGCGCCTGCTCGATCCTGCCGCAGAGCGAGCCTGTGGACATCTATCGCCTGCCGGTCAACCAGGCCAGCCACAGCGCCACCCCGGTGGACTGGTCACTGCGCCTGAACAAGCCGCTGGCCAGCGAAGTGCTGGCTGGGCCACGCATCGCGGTGATACCCCAAGGCGATGTGATCAGCAGCTACAAGGGCGCCCGTTGGAGCGACCCGGTGCCGTTGCTGGTGCGCAACCGCCTGCTCGATGGTTTCCAGCGCGATGGCCGGGTGCAGCGGCTGAGCGCTGACGACAGCAACCTGCAGGCCGACTACGAGCTGAGCGGCGAGCTGCAGGCGTTTCAGAGTGAGTATCAGCCGGGGGGCAGGGTGGAAGTGGTGATTCGCTACGACGCACGCCTGGTGCAAGGCCGCAGCCAGCGCATCCTCAGCAGCAAGCGCTTCGAAGTGCGCCAGCCGCTGGCTGACACCCAGGTGTCAGCCGTGGTCGCCGGCTTTGGCGCGGCCAGCGATCAGCTGGCCGGGCAGGTGGTGAACTGGACCGTGGCGCAAAGCACCCTTGTTCAGGCTCAGGCTCAAGCGAAGAACCAGTAGCAGACGCAAATGGCTGCGACCACACCGGAAAACTCGGCCAGCAGCGCACAGCCGACAGCGTGGCGCACCCGTTGGATGCCCACGGCGCCGAAATACACCGCCAGCACGTAGAAGGTGGTTTCGGTGCTGCCCTGGATGGTTGCCGCCACCAAGGCCGGGAAGCTGTCGACACCATGGGTCTGCATGGTCTCGATCAGCATGGCCCGCGCCGCGCTGCCCGAGAACGGCTTGACCAACGCGGTGGGCAGGCCCTCGACGAAGCGGGTGTCCAGGCCCATCCAGTTGACCGCATGGCGAATGCCGTCCAGCGCCAATTCCAGCGCCCCTGAGGCGCGCAGCACACCGACCGCGACCAGCATCGCCACCAGATACGGCAGCAGGCTCTTGGCCACGTCGAAGCCTTCCTTGGCGCCTTCGACGAAGGCCTCATACACCTGAACCCGCTTCAGCGCGCCGATCACCAGAAACAGGATGATCACCCCGAACAACGTCAGGTTGCCAAGGATCGACGAGAGGCTGGCCAGCGCAGCGGCCGACAGGGTGCCCAGAAAGGCCATGAAGCCGCCCAGCAGCAGCGCACCAGGGATCAGATAGGCGAGCACTACCGGGTCCCACAGGCGCAGGCGCTGCATCACCGCCACCGACAGCAGGCCGACCAGGGTCGAGGCGCTGGTCGCCAGCAGGATCGGCAGGAACACCAGCGTGGGGTCGGTGGCGCCTTGCTGGGCGCGGTACATGAAGATGGTCACCGGCAGCAGCGTCAGCGACGAGGCGTTGAGCACCAGGAACAGGATCTGCGCGTTACTGGCCGTGGTACTGCTGGGGTTGAGCTCCTGCAGCGCACGCATGGCCTTGAGGCCGATAGGCGTGGCGGCGTTGTCCAGGCCCAGGCCATTAGCGGCGAAGTTCATGGTGATCAAACCCAAGGCCGGGTGGCCGGGCGGCACTTCCGGCATCAGGCGGGCAAACAGCGGCCCTAGCACCTTGGCCAGCCATTCGACGATGCCGGCTTTTTCGGCGATCTTGAGAAAACCCAGCCACAGGGTGAGGGTGCCGAACAGCAGGATCATGACCTCTACCGACAGCTTGGCCATGGCGAAGATACTCTCGACCATCGCGGCGAAGATGCCGGGGTTGCCACCGACCAGCCATTGGGCCAGGGCGGAGACGGCCGCCACCAGGAAAAAGCCGAGCCAAAGGCCGTTGAGCATCCGTGTGTTCCCCCTGAAAAATGCCCGAATGATAGCGTATCGGGACCCGTCACTGGCGACCGCTCCCACAGGGGCCGCAATAAACCCACAGACAACAAAAAGCCCCGACAAGTCGGGGCTTTAAGGTTCAGCAGGTCAGGCTCAGCGCTTGGCGGCTTCGCCAATGACCGCTGCCTGCTCCTTGCCCGCCATCAGCGAGGCGTAGTACTGCTCACCCTTGGCGGCGTCGTACATGCCTTCCCAACGGGCGATCACCAAGGCTGCCAGGGCGTTACCGATCACGTTCAAGGCGGTACGTGCCATGTCCATGATGCGGTCGACGCCGGCGATGAAGGCCAGGCCTTCCAGTGGAATGCCCACGCTGCCCAGGGTAGCCAGCAGCACCACGAAGGATACGCCTGGTACACCGGCAATGCCCTTGGAGGTGACCATCAGGGTCAACACCAGCAGCAGCTGCTGGCTCCAGGACAGGTCGATGCCGTAAAGCTGGGCGATGAAGATGGCCGCGATGCTCTGGTACAGGGTCGAACCGTCGAGATTGAACGAGTAGCCGGTCGGTACCACAAACGAGCAGATCGACTTCGGCGCACCGTACTTTTCCATCTTCTCGATCACGCGCGGCAACACGGTCTCGGAGCTGGAGGTGGAGTAGGCCAGGATCAGCTCATCTTTCATGATGCGCATGATCTTGATCACCGAGAAGCCGAACAGGCGTGCAACCAGGCCCAGCACCATGAAAGCGAAGAAAGCGATGGCGAAGTACACCAGCAGCACCAGCTTGGCCAGCGGCAGCAACGAGGTGAAGCCGAAGTTGGCAACCGTCACGGCGATCAGGGCGAATACACCGATCGGGGCGTAGTTCATGATCATGTGGGTGACCTTGAACATGGTCTCCGACACGGCCTGGAAGGTACGCACCAGCGGTTCGCGCAGGTCGGCCTGCAGGCTCGACAGGCCGAGGCCGAACAGCACCGAGAAGAAGATGATCGGCAGCATTTCACCACGCATCAGCGCTGCGAAAATGTTCGACGGGATCAGGTTCAGCAGGGTCTCGATGAACGCATGCTCATGCTGCACTTCGGCCGCGGTGGCCTGGTACTTGGAGATGTCGACCGTCCCCAGGGTGCTCATGTCGATGCCGGCGCCCGGGTGGAACAGGTTGGCCAACACCAGGCCGACAACGATGGCGATGGTGGTCACCACCTCGAAGTAGAGGATGGTCTTGAGGCCGATGCTGCCCAGTTTCTTCGCATCGCCAACCCCGGCGATACCCACGATCAGCGACGAAATCACGATCGGGACGACGATCATCTTGATCAGGCGAATGAAGATGTCACCGGCGGGCTGGAGGACGTTGCTGATCCACCAAGCTTTTTCCGCGCTGAAGTGGTTCAGCAGCGCGCCGACTGCAACGCCTAGGACCAGACCGATAACGATCTGCCAGGCGAGGCTCAGTTTTGCCTTCTTCATGTCTTTACCCTTTGTTCTAGTGGTCACGGGTACCGACCGGAAAAGCGCGTAACAAAGCCGTTGGCAACGTCACGGGGAGCTTTTGGCTTCCGTCCGGGGACCTCGTGTAAGGACACCGCGAGCGAGCGACAGGGCGCTCGGGCCAGCGAAAAAGGCGGCAACTATTGCGATGGGGAAGGCTGAAATCTAATGCCGGAAACGCATACCCCATACCGATTCAGCATAGGCATTATGATGCAAATACGTCGCACGTAAGTCTTTGATTTATAACGTTCGGAATTCCGAACAAGGCCAAACCGCCATAATTAGGCAGTTTTGTCGGTATATCGAACGGGGTGAAAACGGCTTGTTCGACAATCCGAATGGCCGAAATGGCACCTACGCGGCACCCGGATGGGATGAAAAAAAATTGATGTACGGTCAAGACAAAATGTGTCTTGAAGGTCAGAACCTGAAAGGAATCAGCAAAAGATGGTTATGGCGCCTCGGAAGCCAGGCCCGGTGCCGGTATTGCCAGACACCCACGACCTGATGCTTCCGATTCTGCCTTTTCCTGACCCGGCCCAATACTGGAGGTACTCCCTGTACCCCTAGGCCACTCCGATCCTGCAACAATCAGAACAGCCCGGCCCCCTGGTCATGTGCTGCCCCTCCTCGGGGCGGCGCATCATAGAAGCGAGAACGATAAAAAGGTTCCGCTTCCGTTGCATGACAGAGCGCGACCGTTGGTCAGTACCAATTCGGATCGCGCTTGAGTTGCTCCTGCAACATTGCCTTCATGCCGTCGTCCGGCTTGCCCAGCCAACGGTATTGCGCATGGCGAGTCGGCGACTTGTCACTCGGCAAGCCTTCGGGCACTTCCACGAGCATCCCGTAGGCATCGTCCTTGTCCCAGCTGAAAGCCACGATCAGGCGCTTGTAGGTGCAGTTCTGCGGCGTCTCGCACAACGGGCCGACCAAATATTTGTCGCCGTCTTCAGTCACGGCAGACATCTGCTCCTGACCGCTGCCACTGAGGTTGATCACCCAATCAGGCAGGCGCTCCTCGCCTTTGATCGTGTCTTGCCAAGTCTCCCGGTATTCAGGGTCCGAGCCGAGCAACTGCTCGACTCGGACCTGGCCGTCATTGGCCGCCAGCGCCGCTGCACTGCCGCCCAACATCGCGGCGGCGGCAGCCAGGGCTGTACAAAGCTTCCTGCTCATCTTCAACCTCGACCACGTCCAAAGAAGAAGGAAGCGACGAACAGGACCAGGAAGACAATGAACAGGATCTTCGCGATACCCGTAGCGGCGCCAGCGATACCACCGAAGCCAAGCACTGCGGCGACAATGGCGATGATGAGGAAAGTGATAGCCCAACTCAGCATGATGCTTCTCCTTTCTTTTTTGAAATAGGTCCGGCCAGCGGCTTAAAACACCCAGCGCTGCTCTGGCACGATGTTATCCACGGTGGACGGCGAGTTATTGGCGACAGGCCGCTGCCCGACAGGTTCGGCGGCTTTTACCAAGGTGTTGGCGCGACTTGCCTGAATCTGAGTCAGCAGCGCGGTTTGGGCTGCCACCTGATCGGCCAGGCGCGCGGTCTGCCAGCTGTAATAGAAGAGGCCGGCGGCCAAGGTCAGCAGCAATGCCATCCCGAGGAACAGGAACTGGCGCACGGGGAGTGCGACATTCAGCGAGCGTTTGACGGATGGGCGGTTCATGCCAGCTTCTCCTACTGTAATTTTTCTGTTCAAACCTGAACAAGTAATTGCAGCCTGCATGCCAGCCCATCGAATCAAATAAAATCCTTATAAATCAATCGGTTAAACTTACATCAATACATCGGGAAGGACGTATCCTGCACGATGCCCTCCCTGACGCCGTGCGAATTGCACGATTCAACCCTCGACCTTGGTCGCCACTTTCAGCAAGTCGGCGTCGATACCCCGCACCCCGATGATCTGCCGGGCGATATCCACGGCGATGGTCTTCTGCTCACTGCTGACCACCCACCCGTTAGCCGAACCATGCCTTGCTCGCTGGCCACCTTGATATTCAGGCCGTCCAGATTGCGGCTGAAGCGGAAGCTGGTCTGGATCTTGTCGACTACCCAGCTGTCGCTGGGCTGCGGCCCGGTCGGAACGCCTACCGGGTTTTCTCTAGCCTTGGCCATGGCTACGGTGTCCATGCTGACCAGGTTGTTGACCAGATGTACGCCGTCGGTGGTTCGCGCCAGCACGCCCGCCATCTCTTTGGCCTCGGCACTGTCGACCTTGCCGCGCAGGGTCACCACGCCGTCGCTGCTCTGCACGTCGACAGGCGCTTTTTCCGTGGTCCGGCTCCACAACAGCCGAGCCCGGATCACAGCCGCCAAGGTCGCATCTTCCAGCCGCTGGGCGTAAGCACGTAACTCCAGCGGACGCTCGACCAGTTCGGCGTTGACGCGCAGCTGGTTGTCGACCTGCTCGATGCCTTTTGTGGCCAAGGCCACATGCTCGGCCAACTGACGCTCGACGTCGTTCTCGACTTCACCGGACAGGCGTGCTCGCTGGCCATCGACTGCGACCTTGATACTGAATGGGTTGAGCATGCGGTTTAACGCCAATGCCGTTTGCAATGAACCTTCGAGGCGGGCGTCCTGCACAGGGTCGGCAAACGCAGGTGTGCAAATGGAGAGCAGGGTGGCCGCCAACACGGCCATTCGGGTGGTAGGGGACACGGGTGGACCTCCTTTAGTTGGCAAAATCAAAAAATCATCGCAACCAATGTGCCAGCGTGGTGCTCTAAGAAAATCATCGAGATATCAGGCATCACGGGACTATTTGGCCAATAGCTAGCATGCAAAGGACCGAATCCTTCACAATTGACCGTGCAACTTGCCCGATTTTCCCCACACTAATTAAGATCTACCCGAAGGAGCGCAGGAAATGGAATCAGCCCAGGACAACAAAGGCCGCATTCTGCTGGTCGATGACGAGTCCGCGATCCTGCGCACCTTCCGCTACTGCCTTGAAGATGAAGGCTACAACGTGGCGACGGCCAA
Source organism: Pseudomonas sp. NBRC 111124 (assembly GCF_001320245.1). Taxonomy (GTDB): domain Bacteria; phylum Pseudomonadota; class Gammaproteobacteria; order Pseudomonadales; family Pseudomonadaceae; genus Aquipseudomonas. The sequence goes on along the minus strand of NZ_BCBA01000008.1, from coordinate 15,542 downwards.
CAGCGCCGCGCAGGCTGACGCCTTGCTGCAACGCCAGGTCTTCGACCTGTGCTTCCTCGACCTGCGCCTGGGCGAGGACAATGGCCTCGACGTACTGGCGCAAATGCGTATTCAGGCACCGTGGATGCGGGTAGTGATCGTCACCGCGCATTCGGCGATCGATACCGCCGTCGATGCCATCCAGGCCGGCGCCGCCGATTACCTCGTCAAACCCTGCAGCCCCGACCAGCTGCGCCTGGCCACCGCCAAACAGCTGGAAGTCCGCCAGCTCTCGGCGCGCCTGGAGGCGCTCGAAGGCGAAGTGCGCAAGCCCAAGGACGGCCTCGACTCGCACAGCCCGGCGATGATGGCCGTGCTGGAAACCGCCCGACAGGTGGCCACCACCGATGCCAATATCCTCATCCTCGGCGAGTCGGGTACCGGCAAGGGCGAACTGGCCCGCGCTATTCACGGCTGGAGCAAGCGGGCGCGCAAGTCTTGCGTGACCATCAACTGCCCATCGCTGAATGCCGAACTGATGGAGAGCGAGCTGTTCGGCCACACCCGCGGTGCCTTTACCGGCGCCAGCGAAAGCACGCTGGGCCGCGTCAACCAGGCGGACGGCGGCACGCTGTTCCTCGATGAGATCGGCGACTTTCCCCTGACCTTGCAGCCCAAACTGCTGCGGTTCATTCAGGACAAAGAGTACGGGCGGGTAGGCGACCCGGTTACACGCCGCGCCGACGTGCGCATTCTTGCGGCGACCAACCTCAACCTGGACGACATGGTGCGCGAAAACCGCTTCCGCGAGGACCTGCTGTACCGCCTCAACGTCATCACCTTGCACCTGCCGCCGCTGCGCGAGCGCAGCGAGGACATCCTCACCTTGGCCGACCGCTTCCTGGCCCGCTTCGTCAAGGAATACTCCCGCCCGGCCCGTGGCTTCAGCGATGAAGCGCGCAGTGCGCTGCTCAACTACCGCTGGCCGGGCAACATCCGTGAACTGCGCAACGTGATCGAACGCGCCAGCATTATCTGCCCCAAAGAACGTGTAGAAATAAGCCACCTCGGCATGGGCGAACAGCCCACAAGCAATGCGCCCCGGGTCGGCGCGGCATTGAGCCTGGATGAACTGGAGCGCGCGCACATTGGCGCGGTGCTTGCGGCCAGCGATACCCTCGATCAGGCCGCCAAGACCCTCGGCATCGACGCTTCCACGCTCTATCGCAAGCGCAAGCAGTACAACCTATGAGGCTGCCGATGAAGCTGCGTACGCGGCTCTTCCTCAGTATCTCGGCCCTGGTGACCGTGGCTCTGCTGGGCCTGCTGCTGGGGTTGGTAAGCGTGCTGCAGATGGCCACGGTACAGCAGCAGTCGGTGCGCGAAACCACCCATGCGCTGGAGGTGGGCCTGCAATTGCGGCAAAACCTGGGCGAGCAACTGATGCTGATGCTCGATGACGACACCACCCCGGAAAACCTGAGAACCCTGCAGGACAACTTCCAGGCGCTGCTCGACCAAGGCCTGGCGCAAGGCGGCGAACGCACCGGTTTCAGCAAGGCCGGCAGCAATTACCAGGCGTTTCTGCAGGCCTACCGCGACAGCCCGGCCCCGGCCCGCAGCATGGGCGTCGATCAACCATTGGGCGCGGCATTCAACCAGGTACGCACCGACCTGATCGATTCACACAAGCAGGCCCTCGAGTACATCACCCGCAGCGGAGAACACACCCGTGATCGCGCGTTGCTGGTCAGCGGCGTGCTGGGCTTGATGGGGCTGCTGGTGCTGGTGCTCGGTTTCATCACCGCGCATAACATCGCCCGCCGCTTCGGCCAGCCGATCGAAGCCCTGGCCAAGGCCGCCGACCAGCTCGGCCAAGGGGATTTTGAAATCACCTTGCCAGTCACCCAGGCCATCGAGCTCAACCAGCTGACCCGCCGTTTCGGGATGATGGCCGATGCCCTGCGCAAGCACCAGGCAACCAATGTCGATGAATTACTGGCTGGCCAGCAGCGCCTGCAGGCCGTACTCGACAGCATCGACGATGGCCTGCTGATCATCGACCGCCAAGGGCACCTTGAACACCTCAACCCGGTCGCCCAGCGGCAGCTGGGCTGGAACCACAGCCGCCTCGGTTGTGCCCTGGCCGAGGCCCTGCAGCGTCCGGAACTTGAGCAGCAGCTGCGACAGGTGCTGCGTGGTGGCAACCTGGATCGTCCGCCGGACGACCTGAGCATCGAGGTCGATGAAGAATCGCGCTTACTCACCTACAGCCTGACACCGGTCAGCCACCCGCAAGGGCCGATTCTGGGTGCGGTCATGGTGCTGCATGACGTCACCGAACAACGCGCCTTCGAGCGCGTACGCAGCGAGTTCGTGCTACGTGCCTCCCACGAACTGCGCACACCGGTGACGGGCATGCACATGGCGTTCGGCCTGTTGCGCGAGCGGTTGAAGTTCCCGCCCGAGGCTCGCGAAAGTGACCTGCTGGAAACCATCAGCGAGGAAATGCAGCGCCTGACCCAACTGATCAACGACCTGCTCAACTTCTCGCGCTACCAGAGCGGCTTGCAGAAGCTCGAACTCGCCCCGTGCGTCATCGACACGCTGCTTGACAGGGCTCAGGCACGCTTCAGTGAACAGGCCGCCAACAAGCAGATCGAATTGATCCAGGCACTGGAGCCACCGCTGCCACGCATCCAGGCCGACGTAACACAACTCGACCGGGTGCTGGACAACCTGCTGCACAATGCCATTCGCCATACCGCCAGCGGTGGGCGTATCCGCCTGCATGCACGGCGGCACGCAGAGCGGGTGATCATCAGTGTCGAGGACAACGGTGAAGGCATCGCCTATGGCCAGCAGGGGCGCATCTTCGAACCGTTCGTGCAAGTGGGGCGCAAGAAAGGTGGCGCCGGGCTGGGGCTGGCACTGTGCAAGGAGATCGTGCAGTTGCATGGCGGGCGCATGGGCGTGTTTTCCCGGCCAGGGCAGGGCACACAGTTCTATATGGCGCTGCCAGTCTGACCTGCCCCACACTCAAGGCTCGTCATCGATCCGCGCCCGCCGAGGCTGGCGGCCGCGGGTCACCAGCTCGGCAAACTGCCGGGCATTCAGCGGATGAGCGAACAACCAGCCCTGACCATAGTTGACCCCTTCGCTGTTGAGCAGCACCGCCTGCGCCTCGCACTCGATACCCTCGGCAATCACCCGCAGATGCAGATCGTGGGCCATGCGAATGATATGCGGCGCCACCCCGCTGCTGGCGGCATCGTGCCCTAGGGCATCGATGAACGCCTTGTCGATCTTCAGGCAGTCCACCGGCAAGGTCTGCAGGTAGGCCAGGCTGCAATAGCCGGTACCGAAGTCGTCGATCAGCACCTGGTGCCCGACCGCACGCAGTGCTTGCAGGTTATCCCGCGCCACCACCACGTCGATCAGCCCGCGTTCAGTGACTTCGAAGGCAATCTGGCTGGCTGCGACTCGGTGCAATGCCAGCAGCCGCGCCGCCACCCGGCCAATGCGCGGCACCATCACATCGCAGGCCGCCAGGTTTACCGAGATATAAAGGTTGCGATGCGAGCGCAGCAGCTGGCCCAGCTGTTCCAGCACGCGTTGCAGTACAAAATCGGTGATCTGCCGTATTTGCCCGGTGTTTTCTGCCAGTGGGATGAACAGATCCGGGCTGGTCAGCGAACCGTCCGGGCGGCGCCAGCGCACCAAGGCCTCTGCACCGACACAGCGGCGACTGTCGAGCTCTATGATTGGCTGGTACAGCACCTGCAGCTCGCCTCGGCGCAGGGCGTTCTGCAGCTCGGAACTCATCGACCGCCGCTGCAGGATGAGCTGCAGCACCAGCCAGCCGATGCAGCAGGCAGCCAATACACTGCCCGGGAACAACAGCCAGAGCATGCCGTTCATGCGCAAGGGCAGGCTGGCTCGCGGCGCGATCAGTACCAGCTGGTAGTCCGGCGACTTGGTCGGCATGCGATAGACCAGCCGATCGCGCAGCTCGAACAGTGACTTCTGGTTGGGAGGCGGCCAGCCACTGGTCGGCGGCCAAGCCTGGGGCGGGCCCAGCACCGGAATTGCCCGAGTGCCATTATCCAGCACCACCAGCAAGCTCCCACCCGGAGGCAGGTCGACCACATCGGTCAGGTGCCCACGTGAAGTGGAGACCAGGAAATTTCCCCGTGCGAGCATCAAGGCGGCGAGGTTTTCGTTGGGTTCGGTGGTGGTATTGAGCCAGTAACTGTACGTCGGCCCCTGGATGTCCGGCGCTCGTGTCGGCACGAAGGCCCTTGCTCCGCCCCGGTTGGAACAGGCGACATTGGCATCTACATAAGCCGCTTCATAAATGAAGCGCGAACCCAGGCCAACCTGCTGCAACACTGAAATCATCGCCGGGCTGCAGCCGCGTAGCGATTGGGCCTGCAGTTCGTCGACCCCTTCGCGCAGTTGGCCAAATACCTGCTCCAGGCGGTCGAGAAAGCGCTCGCCTTGGGCGTTCATCTGCGCGCTCTCGGTTTCCTTCATCTGCTGCAACGCAATACCGATGCTGGCGGTCAGCAACACTGCGGCGCTGGCCAATGCTGCCAGGGAGGCCAGCATCCAGGGGCGGTAAAAAAATTGGCGCAATGCAGAAATCAGGGCAGACATGGGCAGCATCCAGTTGATTAACAAGGTATAGCAACTGGAATGAGAATCGGCTCTGCCGTTTGGCGCTCGGACGCAATTCGCTTTAGCGCATGCGGTTGAGCACCGAAAGCATGGCCGCGGTCTGTGCGTCCGGCATGCCGTCGAAACGCTGCGGGCGGAAGTGCATCTGGAAGGCGGCAATGACCTGCCGCGTGGCTACATCCAGCTGCCCGGTCTGCTCGATGGCATAGCCAAAGCGCGCCAGTTCCTGCTGATACCAGCCGATGGTAGGTGGGTTGACGTTGAAGTAAGCCTGCTGTCGGGCCACGGCGTTGGCCTCGGGCCAGACGCCGAGGCCTGCATCCGCCAGCCGCTTCCAGGGGAATAGCGGGCCAGGGTCAAGCTTGCGCGACGGGGCAATGTCACTGTGGCCGATGATGTGCCGCGGCTCGATGTTGTTACGCTTGACGATGTCCTTGAGCAAGGCGATCAACGACTGGATCTGCGCCTCGCTATAGGGGTACCAGACACGGCCATTGGCGGTTTCGTTGAACCCCGGGTTGACGATTTCGATGCCAATGGAGCTGGAGTTGAGCCAGGTGCGCCCCTGCCACTGGCTGTCACCGGCATGCCAGGCGCGGCGGTTTTCGTCGACCAGCTGATAGACCGTGCCCGGGCCGTCGCCGATCAAGTAATGGGCGCTGACTTCGCCATGGGTCAGCAATGCCAGCGAACGCTCCAGCGAGGCGTTGGTGTAGTGCAGGACGACGAACTGGATGCGGTTGTCCTGATTGGCGGAAGGGTGGCTGCGGTCGATGCGCAGGCCGGTCGAGCAACCGGCCAGCACCAACAACAGCAAGGCGGAGATTAGCGCTTTCATTTAGGGGGCCAAGGTAATCAGGCAGTAACGCAATAGCATAACGTATACGCCTGCAGGGCACCTGTTCAGCTTTGTTCCACGCGATTACGGCCTTGATCCTTTGCCCGGTACAGCGCGGCATCGGCGCGCTTGAGCACTTGGTCGCCACGTTCACCAGAACGAAAGGCACTCAGACCGATGGAGGTGGTGATGACCACGCGCTCGCCTTTGAAATGGAACGGGCAGGCTTCGACCGCCGCACGCAGCGCTTCCGCAACCTGGGCAGCGGCGGCCGGAGACGTCTGCGGCAGCAACAGCACGAACTCTTCGCCGCCGAACCGGGCAATGAAATCACGTGCGCGCAGGCGTTTGCGTAGCTGGTCGGCGACGATCTTCAGCACCTTGTCGCCGGCCAGGTGGCCGTAGCTGTCGTTGATGCGCTTGAAGTGGTCCAAGTCGAAAATCGCCATGGCCAGGTGGCCGCCGTTTTCCTGCCAGTCGAGCATCTCGCGGTCGACCTGCTCAGTCCAGGCCGCGCGGTTGGGCAACCCGGTCAACGGATCGATCAGCGCCTTTTGCCGCTGTTCTTCCAGGTGCTCGCGATAGCCAAGGGCCTCCTGCTCCATGCTGGCAACCCGCTCGGCCAGGCCCTGCAGGCGCCCGGCAAGCTCCTGCTCGCGGCGATCACGCTCGTGCTGGTGCTCGTCCATGATGCCAAGCAGCCCTTCCAGGCGGTTTTCGAGGATATGCTTGAGGCTGTCCACATCCACTGCGCCCTGCACGCTGCTTTGCAGACCATCGACTTGTTCGCGCAGCTGGCTGTCCAGTTCGCGCGCGGCAGAGCTGTTGTCGGCATGGCCGGCGCTGGCTTCGTGCAGGTGGCTCTGGAAACTTTCGAGCCGTTCGTTGAGCTGCTGCAGGTAGGTTTCGAATTCGTGCTGCCCGCTGTCGGTGATCGCCAGCATGAGCACAGCCAGGTCATCGAGGACCGGGATCAGTTCATACCAGTTCAGCCCCCGCGCCACTCGCTCGCGCATTTCCAAGGCCTGGGCTTTGTGGCGCTCCGGCAGGCTGAGGTCGTCCAGCAGACCGATCAGCGTGTGCTCAATGTGTGCAGCAACCTGACTGTACGGCGGCTCTACGGCATCAGGCAGGGAGTAGGGGCCGTCCTCACCAAACGCTTCTTCAAGTGTCGCCGGCACTTCAGCCGTCGGCTGTTCAGGGGACTCCGGCGCCTCGGGAGGCACGTCTGCCTGGTGCTCGGGCTCGGGCTCGGGCTCGGGCACTACCGAGTGCTCAATCCCATGAAGTTCTGCAAGCGCCTCTGGCTCGGCCGTATCAGCCGACGCCTCGGGCTCCGGAGTAGACGCTGCCACTGATAGCGGTTGCAGCTCGTCCGCATCACGCGGCGGCAAATCGACCAGCACGGGCCCGCCCGGTTGAGGCCGGGCTGCCAGCGGGGCGATTTCAGGCTGAGGTTGCGCAGCGTGACCGTCGTCTGCCTGTGGCTCGTTATCGCGGTGACCGAACAGGCGCTGCAGGAAACCCGGCCTGGCCTCGTCATCCGCCTTGCTCAGGGAAGAAAGGGCACGGCCCTGCAGGCCACTGAGCTCCCCCAGCAGCGGTGGCAGTTCACGTGATTGGGCGACACCACCATCGAGCTTCTTTGCCAGTTTTTTCAGTGGTCGGGCAACGTCGCCGGGCAATGGCAAACCCTGAAGCTGGGTAACCAGCGCGTTCAGGGCATCACTGACCTGATTCATGCGGGTTTCCCGGCGCTGTTCAGAATCCAGCACCGCCTTTTCCAGGCGCGGGATCAGCCCGGCAAGGCCAGCGTCCATGTTGTCGCTGCGGATGACCTCGCGCATTTCCTTCATGCACTGGTCGACCACCTTGTCACTGCCTTCGGCCGCCAATGTGCTGCGCACCAGGCCACGGCGAAGCAGGTCGAGGCGCGCATCCCAGCGACGCTCGAGTTTTTCCTGCTGTTCGATGCTTTTAAGGTATTTTTCTTTCCAGCGCTCGGCTTCTTCGGTCATGCCTGGATCCGCGACGGGTAATGCATCTGTGGGCTGTGTAATGACACGCTGTCGGCGCACCCCGCGAACACTTGAGGGCTTGCCGCGCTTTAGCTGATCTAGCTCAAGACCGGCAGCGTATCCACAGTCAGTGCATCAGGCAATCGGATCTCTACCGCAACGGGAAGGTGGTCGGAAATTGGCTGTGCCAGCACCTCGACCCGCTCCAAGGTCAGGCTCGAGCTGAGCAGGATGTGATCCAGGCAGCGCTGCGGGCGCCAGCTGGGGAAGGTAGCTTCGACCTGGGGGGCGATCAGACCCAGATCGCGCAGGGGCGAGTGCTCGAGCAGGTCGGTGGCGTGGGTGTTCATGTCTCCCATGAGCACCTGATGGCGGTAACCGCCAATCAGCTCACGGATGTAGGCCAGTTGAAGGGCGCGCGTCTTGGCACCCAGCGCCAGGTGCATCATCACCACGATCAGCGCATCCTCACCCTCGCCGAAGCGTACCAGGATCGCACCACGGCCGGCCGGGCCGGGCAGGGGATGGTCTTCGAGAAGCTGTGGCTTGAGGCGGCTGAGCACGCCATTGCTGTGCTGGGCAAAGCGCCCTAGGTTGCGATTGAGCTGCTGGTACCAGTAAGGGAAAGAGCCCAGCTGTGCCAGGTGCTCCACCTGGTTGACGTAGCCGGAGCGCAGGCTGCCGCCATCGGCCTCCTGCAGGGCCACCAGGTCGAAATCATTGAGCAGCTGGCCGATTTTCTGCAGGTTGCCGGCCCGCCCGGTGTGCGGCAGCAGGTGCTGCCAGCTACGGGTCAGGTAATGCCGGTAACGCTCGGTACTGATGCCGACCTGGATGTTGAAGCTGAGCAGCCGCAGACGACCATCTTCGGGCAGGCCAGGGGCCTGCAGGTGATGCTCGTTGACCTGCGGCTGATGCAGGCCAATGTCACGCGCGGTTCGGAAGCGGCGCATGGATACGCCGCTTACTTAGCGGCGCGCTCCTTGGCGATCAGTTGGTCGGCAACGTTCAGCACGCCGTCCGGGCCGCCAGCGGTGCCCAGGTCGAAGCGGTACTTGCCGTTGACCACCATGCTCGGTACGCCGGTGATTTCGTACTTCTTCGCCAGTTCCTTGGCCTGGTTGACCTGGCCCTTGATGGCGAACGAGTTGAAGGTGGCGAGGAATTTGTCCTTGTCGACGCCCTGGGTGGCGAGGAAGTCAGCCATGTCTTTCGGGTCGGTCAGGCGCTTGTGCTGGTTCTGGATGGCGTCGAAGACTGCAGCGTGAACCTTTTGCTCGACGCCCATGGCTTCGAGGGTCAGGAACATCTGGCCATGGGCGTCCCATGGGCCGCCGAACATGGCCGGTACGCGCTTGAAGTGAACGTCCTTGGGCAGCTTGTCGACCCATGGGTTGATGGTCGGCTCGAAGTGGTAGCAGTGTGGGCAGCCGTACCAGAACAGCTCGACCACTTCGATCTTGCCTGGCTCGGATACTTGAACAGGGTTGCTCAGCTCGATGTATTCCTTGCCGGCAGTGGCAGGCTCGGCGGCCTGGACGGCAGTCATACCGAAAGCGCTGGCAGCGACCAGCGCGGCGCTGAGAATCAGTTTACGCATGCTTTACTCCTGAGCATTCATTGGTCGCCTCGACGCGACCTGGTGCTGAGACCGGTGGCGAAGGGCCCGAGTTCTGTAGTGTAACGGCTGCGGACAGAAAAAAGGGCGGCCCGCGCCGCCCTTTCATCTTTAGCGTTGCCGCATTAACCGAATGTTAATGCAGGCCCTGGATGTAGCTGGCCAGCGCTTGGATATCGTGATTGCTCAGCTTGCCGGCGATGGTACGCATGGTCATTGCGTCGCCATCGTTGGTGCGTTCGCCCTCGCGGAAGTCTGTGAGCTGCTTTGTCACATATTGTGAATGCTGGCCGCCCAGATGCGGGAAGCCAGCAAGCGCAATACCGGCGCCATTGGGGGAGTGACAACCGGTACACGCGGGCAAGCCTTTGGCAATGTCGCCGCCATTGAACAAGGCACGGCCTCGCTCGACCAGCTTCGGATCAGCAGCACCCACGCTGCCTTTCTGGCTGGAGAAGTAAGCAGCGATGTCGGCCAGATCCTGGTCATTGAACGCTGCCAGCATGCCGGTCATTTCCAGAACGACACGTTTGCCGTCCTTGATTTCGTGCAGCTGCTTTTCAAGGTAGCGCTGGCCCTGGCCGGCCAGTTTCGGGAAGTTCGGCGCCAGGCTATTGCCGTCCGGGTTGTGGCAGGCACCACAGACGGCCGTCTTGGCCTGGCCGGCGGCGGCATCGCCTTTGATGGGTTCTGCAGCAGTGGCCGCACCTGCGACACCCAGGGTCAACAGCAGACTCACGACTAGTTTGTTCATCAGCTAATCCAACACGGCTAAGGGTGAAATGTTATGTATCGGGACTGCCGCTCATCCAAAGGATGACCAAACGGTAGTCCTCGGCACTGCAGTCCATGCACAATCCACGCGGCGGCATAGCCTTGAAACCCTGGGTAACATGCACCACCAGCTGCTCCATGCCTTGCGCCAGCCTTGGCTCCCAAGCTGCCGGGTCACCCTTCTTGGGTGCCTGTGGCAACTGCCCGGCGTGACAGGCCGCACACGTGCGGTTGTACAACGCCTCGGGATCCTGTGTAGCCTGTGCGCTGAAAAACGGCAGGAACATACCGACAGCTAGCAGCCATTTCGCCATGCGAAACGACCTGACAGGGTTGGGGGACGCGCTGCGTTCTGATGCGCGAGCTATTGTTCGACACCCCATGCCCGTTCCCCTTCGCTGGGAGAATGGGCACACAAAAACTGGGGCATTATATACTTCCGCCAACCAAACGGAAACGACACTGCTTGCCGGCCTCGGCTTTGGCAACACCCACATCGGAAATCCCATGCAAGTCAATAACCCCATCCTCGGCCTCTGCCAGAGAGCCAAATTCGCCCTCAGCGCTGCCAAGGTCGAACAATGCCCGGACGACCAGGGTTACGAGGTGGCTTTTGCCGGCCGTTCCAACGCCGGCAAATCCAGCGCCCTCAATACCCTGACTCATGCCAGCCTGGCGCGCACCTCGAAAACCCCGGGGCGCACGCAGCTGTTGAATTTCTTCAGTCTGGACGATGAACGGCGTTTGGTCGACCTGCCGGGCTACGGATATGCAAAAGTCCCGATTCCGCTGAAGCAGCACTGGCAGAAGCACCTGGAGGCCTATCTGGGCAGCCGTGACTGCCTGAAAGGCATCATCTTGATGATGGATGTGCGTCACCCAATGACCGATTTCGACAAGATGATGCTCGACTGGGCCAAGGCCAGCCGCATGCCGATGCATATCCTGCTGACCAAGGCCGACAAGCTGACCCACGGTGCGGGCAAGAACACCTTGCTCAAGGTGCAGTCAGAGATTCGCAAGGGGTGGGGTGACGCGGCAACCATCCAGCTGTTCTCGGCGCCCAAGCGCCAGGGCCTGGAAGAGGCCTATCGGGTGCTGGCGGACTGGATGGCGCTGGAAGACAAGCCGGTAGCGTGACCGGTATCCGGTCCCTGTGGGCTGCCTGCAGGGACCGAGACTCGAACCGAGACTCGAATTGCGGGCAAAAAAAACCCCGGACTTCGTATGGGGAGGGGGAAGTTCGGGGTCCAAGTCTGGACCGCTAGGGCGGGGTCCAGGTATCTGCCAACACTTAACACAACATAGGAGCATCGAAAGGCTTCACCAGCCATTCAGTTACTCTGAGTTCCGCTTCACTGGTTTAGTTCCGGAGCCCTCAAAACTATTTGCGATAGTTTCATGAAACCCTTGAACTAATGGCACCGAGCCATGCCAGGATCCGCGTCACCACGCCGCAGATCCTACACACCTTTCCCGGCTCAATCAGTGAGCTTCGTCCCAATTCGAACCAACACCTGCTTCGACGACCAGCGGAACATCCAGTTGCGCAGCGTTGCTCATGTGCGTGCGAATTTCATCTTTCACCTGGTCGACCAGGTCCTCACGTACTTCCAGCACCAGTTCGTCGTGCACTTGCAGGATCACCCGTGCGTCAAGGCCGCTCGCGCTCAGCCAGTTGTCGACGTTGACCATGGCGCGCTTGATGATGTCGGCGGCAGTGCCCTGCATCGGCGCGTTGATCGCCGTGCGCTCGGCACCCTTGCGCAGGGCCGGGTTCTTGGCGTTGATGTCGGGCAGGTACAGGCGCCGGCCAAACAGGGTTTCGACGAAGCCTTGCTCGGCGGCCTGAGCGCGAGTGCGCTCCATGTAGGCCAGCACGCCCGGGTAGCGGGCGAAGTAGCGGTCGATGTAATCCTGCGACTGTTTGCGGTCGACGCCAATCTGCTTGGCCAGGCCGAACGCACTCATGCCGTAGATCAGGCCGAAGTTGATGGCCTTGGCGCTACGGCGTTGATCGGTGGTGACGTCTTCCAGCGCCACGTTGAAGACTTCAGCAGCAGTGGCACGGTGCACATCCAGATCGTTGCGGAAGGCGTGCAGCAGGCCTTCGTCCTTGGCCAGGTGGGCCATGATGCGCAGTTCGATCTGCGAATAGTCCGCCGCCAGCAGCTTGTAGCCGGGGCTGGCCACGAAGGCCTGGCGAATGCGCCGGCCCTCGGCGGTGCGGATCGGGATGTTCTGCAGGTTCGGGTCGCTGGACGACAGGCGCCCGGTGGCGGCCACGGCCTGCTGGTAGGAGGTGTGGATACGCCCGGTGCGTGGGTTGATCTGCCCCGGCAGCTTGTCGGTGTAAGTGCTTTTGAGCTTGCTGAGGCTGCGGTACTGCATCAGCACCTCGGGCAGCGGGTAGCCTTGCTCGGCCAGCTCGTCGAGCACCGCTTCGGCGGTGGAGGGCTGGCCCTTGGCGGTCTTGCTCAGTACCGGCATGCCCAGCTTGTCATACAGGATTGCGCCCAGCTGCTTGGGCGAGCCAAGGTTGAATTCCTCACCCGCCAGCGCGTAGGCGCGCTGCTCCAGCTCGGCCATCTTCACGCCCAGCTCGCCGCTTTGCACGTGCAGCAACGCAGCATCGACCAGCGCGCCCTGGCGCTCGATCTTGGCCAGCACCGGCACCAGCGGCATCTCGATATCCATCAACACCGGCTGCACGCTCGGCGTCTGCGCCAGGCGCGCCTGCAGCGCTTGGTGCAGGCGCAGCGTGATGTCGGCATCCTCGGCGGCGTAAGGGCCGGCTTTGTCCAGGTTGATCTGGTTGAAAGTCAGCTGCTTGGCGCCCTTGCCAGCGATGTCCTCGAACGCGATGGTGGCGTGGTCGAGGTACTTCAACGCCAAGCTGTCCATGTCGTGACGGGTGGCAGTTGAATTGAACACGTACGACTCGAGCATGGTGTCGTAAGCGACGCCACGCATCTCGATGGCTGGCGAATTGTTGGCGAGGATGTTGATGTCGTACTTGGCGTTCTGCCCGATCTTGGCCTTGGCCGGGTCTTCCAGGAGCGGTTTCAGCGCCAGCAGCACAGCCGCGCGGTCAAGCTGGACCGGGGCGCCTTCGTAGTCGTGGGCCAAGGGCACGTAGGCGGCTTCATGTGGCTCGACGGCGAACGACAGGCCAACCAGCTGCGCCTGCTGGGCGTCCAGGCTGGTGGTCTCGGTGTCGAAAGCGAACAGCGGCGCCTGGCGCAGCTTGTCCAGCCAGACGTCGAAACGGGCCTGGTCGAGGATGGTTTCGTATTTTGGCTCGACCTTGGCGGTCGGCGCTTCAATCGCAGCGACGGTATCGCCGGTCTTGACCGCATCGCGCTGCACATCGGCTATCCAGCTCTTGAACTCCATCTCGGTGTATAGCGCCAGCAGCGCCTCGCGGTCAGGCTCGCCGCAGACCAGCGCCTCAACTTCGACATCCAGCGGCACATCGCACTTGATGGTGGCCAGCTCATAGGACAGGAACGCCGCGTCGCGATGCTCCTCCAGCTTCGCGGGCAAGGTCTTGGCGCCGCGGATGGCCAGGGTCGGGACCTTGTCGAGGTTGGCGTACAGGTCGCTGAGGCCGCCGCCGATGCCGGTCAACAGGCCGACCGCCGTCTTCTCGCCCACGCCCGGCACGCCAGGGATGTTGTCGACCTTGTCACCCATCAAGGCGAGGAAATCGATGATGTGTTCCGGGCCAACGCCGAACTTTTCGTGCACGCCAGCGACGTCTAGCACACTGCCGGTCATGGTATTGACCAAGGTCACGTGGCCGTCCACCAGCTGCGCCATGTCCTTGTCGCCGGTCGAGATGATCACCGGGCGGCCCTGGGTGGCGCTGCTGCGCGCCAGCGTGCCGATCACGTCATCAGCCTCAACGCCTTCGACGCACAGCAACGGGTACCCCAGCGCCTTGACGCTGGCGTGCAGCGGCTCGACCTGCACGCGCAGGTCGTCAGGCATGCTCGGGCGGTTGGCCTTGTACTCGGCGAACATGGCGTCGCGGAAGGTTCCGCCCTTGGCGTCGAACACCACCGCGAACAAGCTGCCTGGGTATTGCTTGCGCAGGCTCTTGAGCATGTTCAGCACACCCTTGACCGCGCCCGTCGGCATGCCCTTGGACGTGGTCAGCGGCGGTAGCGCGTGAAAGGCGCGGTAGAGGTAGGAGGAACCGTCCACCAGGACGAGGGGCGCTTGGCTCATGAGCAGAATCAACCTTTTCGGCGGGTCCGGAGCTAGAATAGCCGGATCAATGACGACAAAGGGACTAGGTTATCATGCGTACACTCAATCGCTTGTTACTGCTGGGCCTGCTGGCAACCATGCCGGTCATCACCCTGGCGGCGGACGACGCGCCATCGGCCGATCCCGATGTCACCATTCGCACGGAAGGCGATAAAACCATTCAGGAATACCGGCAGAACGGCTTCCTGTATGCAATCAAGATCACGCCGAAAAACGGCAAGCCGTATTTTCTGGTTCGCGCCGATGGCACTGATGCCAATTTCATTCGTTCCGACCAACCGGACATGCTGATCCCGTCCTGGAAGATCTTCGAGTGGTAATCTGACGCGCGCACCGTTCACATCAACCCGGCACTTCCCGGCGGAAGTGCCCGTATGGGCTTTTTTTCATCATGTCAGTCTTCACCCCCGTGACCCGGCCTGAGCTGGAAACCTTTCTGGCGCCGTACGAGCTGGGCCGTCTGCTCGACTTCCAGGGCATTGCCGCCGGTACCGAGAACAGCAACTTCTTCGTCAGCCTCGAACAGGGGGAGTTCGTCCTGACGCTGGTCGAGCGCGGCCCGGTCGAGGACATGCCGTTCTTCATCGAGCTGCTCGACGTGCTGCACGGCGCCGACATGCCGGTGCCTTACGCCCTGCGCGACCGCGACGGCAACGCTCTGCGTGAGCTGTGCGGCAAGCCGGCACTGCTGCAGCCGCGGCTCTCAGGCAAGCACATCAAGGCGCCGAACGCCCAGCACTGCGCACAGGTTGGCGAGCTGCTGGCGCACATTCACCTGGCCACCCGCGAGCACATCATCGAGCGCCGCACCGACCGCGGCCTGGACTGGATGCTGGCTTCGGGTGCCGAACTGCTGCCGCGCCTGAGCGCCGAGCAGGCGGCATTGCTGCAGCCGGCGCTGGACGAGATCACCACGCACAAGGCGCAGATCCTGGCCTTGCCGCGGGCCAACCTGCATGCCGACCTGTTCCGCGACAACGTGATGTTCGAAGGCACCCACCTGACCGGTGTGATCGACTTCTACAACGCCTGTTCCGGGCCGATGCTGTATGACATCGCCATTACCGTGAACGACTGGTGCCTGGATGAACACGGTGCGATCGATGTGCCGCGCGCCCAGGCGCTGCTGGAAGCCTATGCGACGCTGCGGCCATTTACCGCTGCCGAAGCCGAGCTGTGGCCGGAAATGCTGCGGGTAGGTTGCGTACGCTTCTGGCTGTCGCGCCTGATTGCGGCGGAATCGTTTGCCGGGATGGATGTGATGATTCACGACCCGAGCGAGTTCGAAGTGCGACTGGCGCAGCGCCAGCAGGTGGCTTTGCACTTGCCGTTCGCCCTCTGAGTCGAGCTGCGGCCGCTT
>NZ_BCBA01000007.1 GCF_001320245.1 Pseudomonas sp. NBRC 111124 | reverse complement strand
CCTACAAGGACCGTGCCTCGCCTTAGAGTTGTTCCAGGCAGCCCGCGAGGTCACCACCGAGCTTCTCGAGCAGGCGCTCATAACCCTTGGCATCCACCGGGTCGGAGCCGCCCAGGGCATCCAGTTCGGCCAGACGCACCGGCAGCCCGGCCGTCAACGTCTCGGCCAGACGCGGCCGCAGTGGCGGCTCGCTGAACACACAGGTCTTGCCCACTTCTTGCAGGCGTTTGCGCATCGCGGCCACATGCTGCGCGCCCGGCTGCACCTCGGACGCCACACTGAACACGCCGGTGTGCTGCAGGCCATAGGCCGACTCGAAGTAGTCGAACGCCTCATGGAACACGAAATAAGGCTTGCCGGCGATCCCGGCTACCCGCGCCTTGATCCGCCCATCCAGCGCATCCAGGCGATCAGTGAAGGCCTTCAGGTTGCTCTGGTAGCGCGCGGTATTGGCCGGGTCGGCCACTGCCAGGTCAGCCGCCATCTTCGCTGCAATGACCCGGGCGTTGACCGACGACAGCCACAGGTGCGCATCCAGGCTGCCTGGGCGGTGATCGTGGTCGTGGTCGTCCTGGCCAGCTTCCTCATGGGAATGGCTGTCCTCGCCAAAGTGGCGCAGCTTCATGCCCGAAAGTGACTGCACGGCCACCGTTGGCTTGCTGCGGCTACCCAGCACCCGTGGCAGGAAGCTCTCCATGTCCGGGCCGATCCAGTACAGCAGGTCGGCGTCGCCGACCTTGCGCACGTCGGAGGGGCGCAGGGCGTAGTGGTGCGGCGAAGCGCCCGGCGGCAACAGCACGTCGGGGTTGCCCACGCCATCCTGCACAGCGGCAGCAATCTGCTGCAGGGGTTTGATACTGGTCAGCACACGCACGTCAGCCTGTGCCGAGCAGGCGATGAAAGCGACAAAAAGCACCAGGAATCGGGACACGATGAATACTCGACTCGTCAGAAACAGGTAACATAATAACGTCTCCATCCAGAACCGTCGCTGCCCATGTCCATCACGCCGCTGGCTCACCGTCCCCACGATCATTCCCATTGCGTGCACAGCGCCTTGTCCGAAGCCGATGCCCTGTGCACGCGCCAGGGCCTGCGCCTGACCGCACTGCGCCGGCGTGTGCTGGAGCTCGTGTGGCAGAGCCACAAGCCGCTGGGCGCCTACGACATCCTTGCCGTGCTCAGCGAACAGGATGGCCGCCGCGCCGCCCCGCCGACCGTGTACCGCGCCCTTGATTTCCTGCTGGAAAACGGCCTGGTGCACCGCATTGCCTCGCTCAACGCCTTCATCGGCTGCAGCCACCCGGAGCATGCGCACCAGGGCCAGTTCCTGATCTGCCGTGTATGCCATGTGGCTATCGAGCTGGAGCAGGACAGCATCAGCGACGCCATCATCAGCAGCGCCAAGGGCGTGGGCTTCAGCGTCGAAACCCAGACCGTGGAAATTGTCGGCCTGTGCGCCAATTGCCGGAGCGCAGCATGAGCGACGCCCTGATCCGCCTCGAGCAGGTCGGCGTCAGCTTTGGTGGTGAAGCAGTGCTCGACAGCATCGACCTCGCGGTGGCGCCCGGCCAGATCGTGACCCTGATCGGCCCCAACGGTGCCGGCAAGACCACCCTCGTGCGCGCCGTGCTCGGTCTGCTCAAGCCGCATCGCGGCAAGGTCTGGCGCAAGCCGAAGCTGCGCATCGGCTACATGCCACAAAAAATCCAGGTAGACGCCACGCTGCCGCTGTCGGTGCTGCGCTTCTTGCGTCTGGTGCCCGGCGTAGACCGCGCGACTGCCCTGTCGGCACTACAGGAAGTGGGTGCCGAGCAAGTCATCGACAGCCCGATCCAGACAATTTCCGGCGGTGAGATGCAGCGCGTGCTGCTGGCTCGGGCGCTGCTGCGCGAGCCGCAACTGCTGGTGCTCGACGAGCCCGTGCAGGGTGTCGACGTGGTCGGCCAGACCGAGCTGTACAACCTGATCACCCGTCTGCGCGACCGCCACGGCTGCGGCGTGCTGATGGTTTCCCACGACCTGCATCTGGTGATGAGCGCTACCGACCAGGTGGTCTGCCTGAACCGCCACGTGTGCTGCTCAGGCCACCCGGAGCAAGTCAGCAACGACCCGGCCTTTGTCGAGTTGTTCGGCCAGAACGCCCCGAGCCTGGCTGTTTATCACCACCACCACGACCACAGCCACGACCTGCACGGCTCGGTCGTCGCACCTGGCGCCCATGTTCACGGAGAGCACTGCAAGCATGGCTGATTTTCTTCTTTACGCCTTGCTTGCGGGTTTATCCCTGGCAGTGGTCGCGGGGCCGCTCGGCTCGTTCGTGGTGTGGCGGCGCATGGCCTACTTCGGCGACACCCTGTCCCACGCCGCGCTGCTGGGCGTGGCCATGGGCTTCGTGCTGGATGTCAGCCCGGCCCTGGCGGTGACCGTGGGCTGCCTGCTGCTGGCGATCCTGCTGGTAACCTTGCAGCAACGCCAACCGCTGGCCTCCGACACCCTGCTCGGCATCCTCGCCCCCAGCACCCTGTCGCTGGGCTTGGTGGTGCTGAGCTTCATGCATGACGTACGCATCGACCTGATGGCTTACCTGTTCGGCGACTTGCTGGCCATCAGCACCACCGACTTGGCCTGGATCCTGGGTGGCAGCGCGCTGGTGCTGCTACTGCTTGCCGCGTTGTGGCGGCCGTTGCTGGCGATCACCGTGCATGAGGAACTGGCCATGGTCGAAGGCCTGCCGGTGGCCGGCTTGCGCCTGGCGCTGATGCTACTGATCGCCGTGGTGATCGCCGTGGCCATGAAGATCGTCGGCGTGCTGTTGATCACCTCGTTGCTCATCATTCCCGCCGCCGCCGCGCAGCGTCACGCCCGCTCGCCAGAGCAAATGGCACTGGCCGCTACGCTGATCGGCATAACCTCGGTGTGCGGTGGCCTGGCCATGTCCTGGTTCAAGGACACACCGGCCGGGCCATCGATCGTGGTCTGCGCGGCGGTGCTATTCTTGATGAGCCTGGCCCTGCCAAAACGCTGAACACAGGGGGCACGCAGGTGCGCCCTGCAACCTTTTCACGGGTAAAGGGTCTGTAAGACTTATTTTCGAGCGTGCGCACCTGGGTGTAGACTTGCTCGCTTTTTGCGCAAATAGAGAGTCGCAGGAATGAAGCCGTTCGCATCCCGTTATCTGCTTGTTGCCGCGTTTTCCCTGTTCCTGGCCGCGTGTTCTAGCGCACCGGTAGAGCAGGCCGATGCACCTGCCCAAGCCGATGCCTGGCAGCAGCTGCAACAGAGTATCGCCAGCAATGAGCTGGCCACCGCCGAGGACCAGCTGGCCACCTTGCAGGCGCAGTCACCTGATGACGCTCGTCTGGAGCAGAACCAGCGTCAGTTGGCCGAGGCCTATCTGAAACGCAGCCAGGTCGTGCTGCAGAAGGGCGACGTCAACGCTGCCGCCACCGCGCTGGCCAGGGCCCGTGCGTTGATGCCGCAGGCTCCGGCAGTAACCGGTGGCGATGCAGTGACCCTGGCGCGCAAGGCCGAGCTGGAGAAGGCAGAAGCGGCCTTGAAGGCTGCCGAAGCCAAGCCGCAGGCGCGGGTCATCGACCCGACGGCGCCGAGCACGGTGATTGCGCTGAAAACCACCGACATTCAGGCGATGCGCCGCCAGCTCGACGAGATTGCCAAGGACGTGGTCAATTACCAGTGCGAAGTAGTGTTCCAGGTGCCGCGCACCCAAGATGCGCCTTGGCTGAAGAGCCTGCTGGAGAAACGCGTGCACAAGCTCGACAGCGGGTTCAAGTTGAAGCAAAAGCATGAGATTCAGCGCTCGATGCCGGCGCAGGTGGTACTGGTTCCGCATCAGCGCTGAACACTTCGCGGGCGATTCGAAGCATCGAACCGCCCGCGAAGGGCCTTCAGGCAGGCACCGCCTCTGCGGCAGCCTCCCGTTCCCACACCCGGTGCCCCTCGACTGCTTTGACAAAGGCATCCACTGTCTTCTGGTCATCCCCCAGCAGCAACCCCTTGTCTTCCTTGAGCCCCAGACTGCTCAACAGGTCCTGGGTCAACACCATCGCCTTCAGATGCTTGTAGCCTTCCAACAGGAAGTGCTTCGCCAGCCCGCTTGAAGCCAAGGCCTTGTCCACCCCCTTGGGTACGACAACGCCGTCGAACATGATCGACGGCATGCCCTCCATCGACGCATCGACCGCCAATGCTTTGCCATCCGCCGCCTTCACCGGCGCCGAAGTCGGCCCCAGGAGCATTGGCCTGGCACTCTTGGCTTCCAGCGCCTTGACCAGCTTGTCGACGCTCGTGCCATCCACGCCATCGGCTACCAGCACCGCGATCTTGCGTCCCTTGATACCGACTACACTTGGATGGTTCATCTGGCTCAAGGCCGGCGACTTCGCCAGTTGGCTACCCTTGACTTGTACCGTACCGGCTTTGGGTGCCGGTAAGCCGAGGTTGGCAGCGACCGCGGCAGCCAGCTTGAGGTCGATGTTGGCCAGGATCTCATTCACTTGGCGCGCGCGAATGTGCTCACGCTCCACCTTGCCCAGCTCGAAGCTGTAGGCCTTGATGATGTGCTGTTGCTCGGTCGGGCTCATGCTCTGGAAGAACAGCCGCGCCTGGGAGAAGTGATCACCGAACGACTCGCTGCGCTGGCGGATCTTGTGCGCGTCGATGCGTTCCTGATAACTCTCGAAGCCCCCATCCTGAGCCGCTGGAGGCGTCTCTTTCGGCCAGCCGCCGTCGATCGAATTGGGCTCATAGGAAGCACGCCCCTTGTGCACCACATGCTGATGCAGCGCATCACGCTGGTTGTTGTGGTTCGGCGCAACGGGCTGGTTGATTGGGATCTGGTGGAAATTCGGTCCGCCAAGACGGCTGATCTGCGTATCGGTGTAGGAAAACAGCCGGCCCTGCAGCAACGGGTCATTGGTGAAGTCGATCCCCGGCACGATATGGCCAGGACAGAAAGCAACCTGCTCAACCTCGGCGAAGAAGTTGTCCGGATTGCGGTTGAGCACCATCTTGCCCAGCGGCGTAACCGGCACCAGCTCTTCGGGAATGATCTTGGTCGGGTCGAGCAGGTCGAAGTCGAACTTGTGTTCATCCGCCTCCGGCACGATCTGCACGCCCAATTCCCATTCCGGATAATCGCCCGTCTCAATGGCTTCCCACAGGTCCCGGCGCTGGAAGTCGGTGTCTTTGCCTGCGAGTTTCTGGGCCTCGTCCCACAAAAGAGAGTGCACGCCCTGGCGCGGCTTCCAGTGGAACTTGACGAAATTCGCCACGCCTTCGGCATTGATCAGGCGGAAGGTATGCACGCCAAAGCCTTCCATCATCCGCAGGCTGCGGGGGATGGCGCGGTCGGACATGGCCCAGATGACCATGTGTGCCGATTCGGGCACCAGCGAGACGAAGTCCCAGAAGGTATCGTGAGCCGAACCGCCCGTGGGGATTTCATTGTGCGGCTCAGGTTTTACCGCATGGACGAAGTCCGGAAACTTGATGGCATCCTGGATGAAAAAGACCGGCATGTTGTTACCCACCAGGTCGAAATTGCCTTCATCCGTATAGAACTTCACCGCAAACCCGCGTACGTCGCGCACGGTATCGCCGGACCCGCGTGGGCCTTGCACGGTCGAGAAGCGCACGAATACTGGGGTGATTTTTTCAGGGTCCTGCAGGAAGCCCGCCTTGGTCAGCTCGGCGTGGTTGCCATAGCTCTGGAAATAACCATGGGCACCCGTGCCCCGGGCGTGCACGATACGCTCCGGGATGCGCTCGTGGTCGAAGTGGGTGATCTTCTCGCGCATGATGAAGTCTTCAAGCAGCGAGGGGCCACGCGGCCCGGCCTTGAGCGTGTTCTGGTTATCGGCGATGCGCACGCCCTGGTTGGTACGCAGCGCCTGGCCGGTCGCATCACTGCGATTCTGTTCCAAGGCCTGCAACTTGCGATTGGTATTGGCCCGATCGGGCGTGTCGGTACCGGCGAGCTGGCTCTGTTTCGGCGAATCCGGTTTCTTGCTGGGCATCACGGCTCTCCTTATCAGTCTTCAGGCGTGCCCCTGTCGGGCTTGTGCAAGTAGTGACCGAAGGGCTTTGTCGAGCGTTCAATCAGAATTACCGGTTGTCGCGATATGCCCGAAGGATTGGTGCATTACGAAATAAATGCTAAGAACAGCTATGGGAAAAGGCTAAAATGCGCGACCCCAGCTAACCGCTGACCCAAATTCCATGCGCCCCACAAGGTTCGCTACGTGATCGAGTTCCAACAGGTACACAAGACCTACCGCGTCGCCGGTAGGGAAATCCCCGCACTGAATCCGACCAGCCTGACCATCGAAGACGGCCAGGTGTTCGGCCTGATCGGCCATTCCGGCGCCGGCAAGAGCACCATGCTGCGCCTGATCAACCGCCTCGAAGAGCCTTCCGGCGGCACGATCATCGTCGATGGCGAAGACGTCACCGCGTTCAACGCCAGCCAGCTGCGCAGCTTCCGCCAGCAAGTCGGTATGATCTTCCAGCACTTCAACCTGCTGGCGTCCAAGACCGTCGCCGACAACGTCGCCCTGCCACTGACCCTGGCCGGCGAGCTGTCGCGCAGCGAGATCGACAAGCGTGTCACCGAGTTGCTGGCCCGTGTCGGCCTGCAAGACCATGCGAAGAAGTACCCAGCGCAGCTTTCTGGCGGCCAGAAGCAGCGTGTCGGCATCGCTCGCGCCCTGTCGACCAACCCGAAGATCCTGCTCTGCGACGAAGCCACCAGCGCCCTCGACCCGCAGACCACCGCGTCGGTGCTGCAGCTGCTGGCCGAGATCAACCGTGAACTGAAGCTGACCATCGTGCTGATCACCCACGAAATGGACGTGATCCGCCGCGTTTGCGACCGTGTGGCGGTGATGGATGCCGGCCATATCGTCGAGCAAGGCTCGGTGGCGGACGTGTTCCTGCACCCGCAGCACCCGACCACCAAGCGTTTCGTCCAGGAAGACGAGCAGGTCGACGAAGGCGAGCAGCGCGACGACTTCGCCCACGTGCCAGGCCGCATCGTGCGCCTGACCTTCCAGGGCGACGCCACCTACGCGCCGCTGCTGGGCACCGTGGCCCGCGAAACCGGTGTGGATTACAGCATCCTCGCCGGGCGTATCGACCGCATCAAGGATGTCCCCTATGGCCAGCTCACCCTCGCCCTGATCGGCGGTGACATGGAAGCGGCGTTCGCCCGCTTCAAGGCAGCTGACGTACATATGGAGGTACTGCGTTGATGGACGCCCTGAATTTCTTCGCCAACGTCGACTGGACCGAGATCTGGCTGGCCACCGTCGATACCATGATCATGCTGTTCGGCTCGCTGTTCTTCACCGTGCTGCTCGGCCTGCCAGTGGGCGTGCTGCTGTTCCTCTGCGGGCCGAAGCAGATGTTCGAACAGAAGGGCGTGTATGCGCTGCTATCGCTGGTGGTCAACATCCTGCGCTCGCTGCCGTTCATCATCCTGCTGATCGTGATGATCCCGTTCACCGTGCTGATCACCGGCACCTCGCTGGGTGTCGCCGGCGCTATCCCGCCACTGGTGGTCGGTGCCACGCCGTTCTTCGCGCGCCTGGTGGAAACTGCCCTGCGTGAGGTGGACCGCGGCATCATCGAGGCTACCCAGTCGATGGGCGCCACCACGCGCCAGATCATCACCAGCGCACTGCTGCCGGAAGCGCGCCCAGGCATCTTTGCGGCGATTACCGTTACCGCCATCACCCTGGTGTCGTACACCGCCATGGCCGGTGTGGTCGGCGCTGGCGGCCTGGGCGACCTGGCCATCCGCTTCGGCTACCAGCGTTTCCAGACCGACGTGATGGTGGTGACCGTGGTGCTGTTGCTGGTACTGGTTCAAGTCCTGCAGAGCGTGGGCGACAAACTGGTCGTGCATTTTTCCCGTAAGTAACCCCAATGGGGTCGGCCCGGCCGACCCGTTAGGGGGCCGTCGCGGCCCTCACAAGGAGTGATTCATGAAGAAGCTGCTTGCTGTTGTCGCCGCTGTCGCGGCCTTCTCGGCCAATGCTGCCGAAACCCTCACCGTCGCCGCCACCCCGGTGCCGCACGCCGAGATCCTCAACTTCGTCAAACCTCAACTGGCGAAAGAGGGCGTAGAGCTGAAGGTCAAGGAATTCACCGATTACATCCAGCCGAACGTGCAAGTGGCCGAAAAGCGCCTGGACGCCAACTTCTTCCAGCATCAGCCGTACCTGGATGAGTTCAACAAGGCCAAGGGCACCAACCTGGTCAGCGTCGCCGGCGTGCACATCGAGCCGCTGGGCGTGTATTCGGCCAAGATCAAGAAGCTCGACGAGCTGTCCTCCGGCGCCACCGTGGTTATCCCCAACGACGCCACCAACGGCGGCCGCGCCCTGCTGCTGCTGGACAAGGCCGGCGTGATCAAGCTCAAGGACAACACCAACATCCTGTCGACCGTGAAGGACGTTGCCGAAAACCCGAAAAGCGTGAAATTCCGTGAGCTGGAAGCGGCCACCATCCCGCGCGTGCTGACCCAGGTCGATATCGCCCTGATCAACACCAACTACGCGCTGGAAGCCAAGCTGAACCCGGAAAAAGACGCCCTGGCCATCGAAGGCAGCGACTCGCCTTACGTGAACATCCTGGTTGCCCGCCCGGACAACAAGGACGCGGACGCGATGAAGAAGCTGGCTGCTGCACTGCACTCGCCTGAGGTGAAGCAGTTCATCAACGAGAAGTACAAGGGCGCTGTGGTTCCGGCGTTCTAAACCGAACTACCTCGCTGGATTGTTCGCGGGCACGCCCGCTCCCACAGGTTTATCACTAGCTTCAGGCTTTCTGATATCTCTGTGGGAGCGGGCGTGCCCGCGAAGCTTTTGGGCCCTGCTCAATCCCGCTTCACAAGCACCGGCAACTGCGCCACCAGCTTCTGGTTGTTGAACGGCGCACGAATGAACCCGCGCTGACGCCCATCCGGCCCGACGATTGCCAGGTTGCCGCTGTGATCCACGGTATACCCCGGCTTGCTGGTATCCGCCGGGATGAACGGAATGCTCAAGGCATTGGCGAGCTTCTGGGTATCTTCGATCGAGCCTGCCACCCCGACGAAATCCTTGTCGAAATAGCCCAGGTACTGCTTCAGCTGGTTCGGCGTATCGCGGTTCGGGTCCACGCTCACCAATACCACCTGCAGCCGGTCCACGGCCTCCTTGGGCAGCTCGCTCTTCACCTGGCGCAACTGGGCCAGGGTGGTCGGGCAGATGTCCGGGCAGTAGGTGTAGCCAAAGAACAGCAGCGACCACTTGCCCTTCAGGTCGTCCAGCTGCACCGGCTGGCCATCCTGGTTGGTCATGGTCACGTCGGCCACCGTGCGGCTCTGCGGCAGCAGGATGATCCCGGCGTCGATCAGCTCGGTCGGGTTCGGCTGGCCACGCTCACTCAGCACCTTGTTGACGGTAAGGCCCATGATCAGCGCGACCAGGGCAACGAGGATGAAGACGGTTTTCTGGGTTCGGGTCATAGATTCAGCAACAGGTAGTGGTCAACGAGCAACGCGATGAACAGCGCGAACAGGTAGCCGATAGAGTACTTGAAGGTGCCGATCGCCGCGTGCGGCCGGCTGCCACGGTACAACACCCAGGCCCAGTGCAGGAAGCGCAAGCCCAGCGCCAAGGCGCAGGCCAGGTACAACAGGCCGCTCATGTGGATGGCAAACGGCAGCAGGCTTACTGCCAGCAATATCAGGCTGTAGAGCAGGATATGCAGCTTGGTGTAACGCTCGCCATGGGTGACTGGCAACATCGGGATATCGGCCTTGGCGTACTCTTCCTTGCGGTGGATGGCCAGCGCCCAGAAGTGCGGTGGCGTCCAGGCAAAGATGATCAGCACCAGCAGCAGGGGCTCCGCGCTGACATGGCCGCTCACCGCGACCCAGCCCAGCAGCGGCGGCGCGGCCCCGGCCAGGCCGCCGATGACGATGTTCTGCGGCGTGGCGCGCTTGAGAAAGCCGGTATAGAGCACCGCATAGCCGAGCAGGGAGGCCAGGGTCAGCCAGGCGGTGAGGGTATTGGTGAACACTAGCAGCACGATCATACCGAGCAGCGCCAGGGCCAGGGCGAACAGCAACGCCGGCAACGGCTCGACGCGGCCCTGAGCCAACGGGCGTTTGTGGGTGCGCGCCATCAGCGCGTCAATGCGCCGGTCCACCACGTGATTGACCACCGCCGCGCCGCCCGCACACAAGGCAATGCCCAGGTTGCCGAATAGCAGCACGCTCCAGCTGACCCCCGCGCGGGTCGCCAGGAACATGCCCACCAGCGAAGTGATCAGCATCAGCACCACCACCTTAGGCTTGGTCAGCTCCAGGTAATCGCGCCAGCCGGCACGCCTTGCGCTCAGAAGCGTCGCCACGAATCGTTCCTCATCTGATGGGTGATGCTGACCCCGGCCACAGGCCGCAGGCGCCAACCCTGGCCAACCCCGACACGGACCTTGTCAACCACACGGATGCGGTAGTTCACCAGCACCATACTCAGCAGCAGCAGCGCGCCACCTGCGTTATGTGCCACCGCGACGGCCAGCGGCAGGTGGAACAGCACATTGCTGATCCCCAGGCCGATCTGCACTGCCAGCGCCAGCAACACCACCCGCGACAAGCCAGTGAGGCCACAGCGGTGCAGCTTCCAGCTGAGCATCAGCAGTACACAGGTCACCAGCAGCGCACCCAGTCGATGGCTGATGTGGATGGCCGTGCGCGCATCGCTGTCAAGCTGGCCACCCAGGTAGTTGGGGCCGACGTGCTGGGTGAGGTGGAAGCCGTTGCTGAAGTCTGCCGCCGGCCACCACTGGCCATGGCAGGTGGGCAGGTCAATGCAGGCGACCGCCGCATAGTTGGAGCTGACCCAGCCACCCAGTGCGATCTGGCCGATCACCACCAACAAGGCCAGCGCGGCTACCCGCCGAAGGCTCAGTGGCAATTTCGGCAACGGCGCAAAGGCCCGGGATAGACGCAGCGACAGCAGGAACAGCAGGCTAAGGGTGGTGAAACCACCCAGCAGGTGCGCTGTAACCACTTGCGGCCACAGCTTGAGGGTGACGGTCCACATGCCAAACGCCGCCTGTGCCAGCACCACGCCCAGCAATAACAGTGGCAGGCGATAGGGCTGACCCTCACGGGCATGCCGACGCAGCCCCTGCAAGGCGAGCAGGGCGATCACCACGGCAAGGGTACCGGCGAAGTAGCGGTGAACCATCTCGGCCCAGCCCTTGGCCTCTTCTACCGGGTGGTCAGGAAAGTGCAGTTCGGCATGGGCCCGCTGCGCTTCGCTCTTGGGTACGCTGATGAAGCCATAGCAGCCCGGCCAGTCCGGGCAGCCGAGCCCGGCGTGTGTCAGTCGGGTGTAGGCACCGAGCAGGACGACCAGCAGTGCCAGCAGGGTAGCGAACACAGCGAGGCGGAATCCGGGTCTGGCCATGGCAGGCTCCTAGCCGATGTTGGACAGCTTGAGCAGGTGGCGCAGGTCGTCGAGCACGTGTTTGCCATTGACCTTGCTGTCGTAGCGCAGCACCAGATTGCCGTGCGGGTCGACGATCCACAGTTGCGGGCCGGGTTCGCCAACCTTCTGCAAATAGCGCTGGGTGTCCAGCGGATAGCGTTGCAATTGCGGGTATTCACGGCCGAGCAGTGCCTGGAACTCGGCGCTCAGCGGCTGAGCCGCTGCCAGGGCATGGCTGGCGCGGCTGGCGTCGCGGCCCAGGCCAACCTGGATCTGGCGCACCAGATAGACCAGCCGTTGGCAGTCCTCGGCACAGGCTTGCGGGGCGCTGACCAGCAACTGCCAGCGCTCGTCCTCGCCAGCGATGCCGATATCAGCGCGGCTCTCGCCATTGCCGATCATCGCGCCGTGGTAGTTGCGACCGTCGGGCACCCAGAACTGCAGCTTGTACATGCAGGTGGCCAGGACCATCGGCCCGAGCACCACCAGCAGAATCAGGATCAGCTGCAAACGCCCGCGGGCTCTGGGTTTGCTACGTTCAGGCAGGTCCAGTGGAGTGGCGGCGGCCATCGGTATTCTCCTTCTTGCGGTGCCAGCCAAAGTAGAGGTAGAGCAGCACCAGGGCGGTGGCCAGGGCGAACCATTGCGCGGCGTAGCCCAAGTGCTTTTCCGGGCCCAGGGCAACGATCGGCCAACCCAGCCGGTAACTGGCTGGGCCGGATTCCAGGCGCAGCTCATGGGCAAAGCCTTCGCGGTCGAGTTGCTGCCAAAGTTGCGCAGCGTCGATGGCAGTGAGCAGGTGCGGCCACTGCCCGCCTACAGGGTCGGGGTGCAACTGGAAGGTTTTGCCAGGCGCCACATACACCGTGGCATCCAGTGCCAATGCCTGATCGGGGGTGTTGAATTGCACCGGCACACGGCGGTCCGGCCACGGCAGCCAACCGCGGTTGACCAGCAGCCACAGGCCACTGGCTTGGTCATGGAAGGGTTGCAGCAGTTCGACGCCGGCTTGGCCGTCGCGCAGGCTGTTGTCCAGCAGCACGCTGTGTTCGGCGTCGAAGCGGCCGTAAAGGCGCACGCGACGGTAGGCCGGGTCCTGCGACTGTTGCAGCTGGCTGGTGGCCAATGCAGGGGCGACCTCGCGTTCGGCATAAGTGTCCAGCAGCGCGCGCTTCTCATCAGCCCGGCCAAGCTGCCAGCAGCCAAGCGCAATCAGCCCCGGCAGCAGCGCAAGCACTACCAGGGTCGGTATCCAGCCCGGGCGAAACGGCCTCATCGCAGCCTCGCCGGGCCAATCGCTATACTTATCCACATCACCGCATTCCCCTGGAGAAGCGCCATGCTCAAGGCCGCGATTGTCCTGATGCTGTTGGCCACGGTTGCCAGCCTGTTCAGTGGCCTGGTGTTTCTGGTCAAGGACGATGA
Organism: Pseudomonas sp. NBRC 111124; assembly: GCF_001320245.1. Lineage (GTDB taxonomy): Bacteria > Pseudomonadota > Gammaproteobacteria > Pseudomonadales > Pseudomonadaceae > Aquipseudomonas. Next base: position 234,874 of record NZ_BCBA01000007.1, on the reverse strand, counting down.
AAACTCCACCCGCCTGCTCAAAGCCCTGACCGTGCGGGTGGCCCTCGCCACCTTGACCATCGGCCTGGTGGCCTGGGGCTTCATCAGTGGTCAGCTGGTGTCTCACGCACCGTTCTGATCACAGCACATACACAAAGATGAACAGCCCCACCCACACCACATCGACGAAGTGCCAGTACCAGCTCGCCGCTTCGAAACCGAAGTGCTTGTCGGGGTTGAAGTGCCCGCGCAGGATGCGCACGAACATCACGATCAGGATGATCGTGCCCAAGGTCACGTGGGCCCCGTGGAAGCCGGTGAGCATGAAGAACGTCGCGCCGTAGATGCCCGAGCCCAGGGTCAGCCCCAGCTTGGTATAAGCCTCGTGGTACTCGTAGGCCTGCAGCGTGATGAAGCTCAAGCCCAGGAGAATGGTCAGCGCCATCCAGAATTTCAGCGGGCCACGATGGTCACGGCGCAGGGCATGGTGCGCGAGGGTGATGGTCACGCTGGAGCTGACCAGGAGGATGGTGTTGATCAGCGGCAGGTGCCACGGGTCGATCACCTCCTTGGGCGGCGGGAACAGTTTTGGGTCAGGCGTGTGCAGCAGCGGCCAAGTGAATTCGAACGTCGGCCACAACATGTGCGCAACACCCTTGGCCCCGTCACCGCCCAGCCACGGCCCGGCCAGCACGCGCACGTAGAACAGCGCGCCGAAGAAGGCCATGAAGAACATCACTTCCGAGAAGATGAACCAGCTCATGCCCCAGCGGAACGAGCGGTCCAGCTGCGGGCTGTACAGCCCGGCGCGGCTCTCGCGGACCACCGCACCGAACCAGCCGAACAGCATGTAGGCCAGGAACAGCGCGCCGACGAAAAAGATCAGCGGCCCGTGCGACGACGGGTGGCCAGCCTTGATGTCGTTGAACCAGGTGCCCAGGCCGAACACCGTGATGAACATGCCGATGGTGGCGATGATCGGCCACTTGCTCTGCGCCGGAACGTAATAGTGATCATGACTTGCCATTGCTGTTCTCCTTCCCTCAACGGGCGCCCTGGACGTCCTGTACCGCGGCATGGGCGACCGGCGGATGACGCGCAGTGATGTCGAACAAGGTGTAGGCCAGTGTCAGGTGCTTCACGCTGGCCGGCAGGTCGCGGTCGACGATGAAGCGCACCGGCATCTCGATGCGTTCGCCGGGCTGCAGCACCTGCTGGGTAAAGCAGAAGCACTCGGTCTTGTGGAAATACGCCGCGGCCTCGGCCGGGGTGATACTGGGTATCGCTTGCGCACTCATCGGCCGGTTGGTCGGGTTGTGCGCGACGAAAATCATCTGGTTCACCGCCCCCGGGTTGACCTCGAGCTCGTCGCCTTTGGAGTAGAAGTCCCAGACCATGTCGGCGGCGTTGGTCGACATGAACTGCACCCGCACCGAACGCGAGGTGTCGCTGACCTGGCTGCCCTCGTACTGCCCGCCGGTCTTGCCGTTGATGCCGAAGGCCTTGCACATCACGTCATACATCGGCACCAGGGCAAAGCCGAAGCCAAACATCACCACCGTCAGCAACAGCAGGCGGGTAACCAGGCGCTTGAGCGACGAGCCTTTCATGGCGGCGCTCCTACTTCACTTCTGGTGGCGTCTGGAAGGTGTGGTAGGGCGCAGGCGAGGGGATCGACCATTCCAGGCCCTCGGCGCCATCCCAAGGCTTGGCCGGGGCGGGTGCGCCGCCACGGATGCACTTGATGACAATGAACAGGAAGAACAGCTGCGTGGTGCCGAACAGGAAGGCGCCGATCGACGACACCATGTTGAAGTCGGCGAACTGCAGGTTGTAGTCGGGAATACGCCGCGGCATGCCGGCCAGGCCGACGAAGTGCATGGGGAAGAAGGCCATGTTCATGCCCACGAACGACAGCCAGAAGTGCAGCTTGCCGAGGGTTTCGTCATACATGTGGCCGGTCCATTTCGGCAGCCAGTAGTAAGCCGAGGCAAAAATGCCGAAGATCGCCCCAGGCACCAGCACATAGTGGAAGTGCGCCACCACGAAGTAGGTGTCGTGATACTGGAAGTCCGCCGGGGCGATGGCCAGCATCAGCCCGGAGAAACCACCGATGGTGAACAGGATGACGAAGGCGATGGCGAACAGCATCGGCGTCTCGAAGCTGAGCGAGCCCTCCCACATGGTGCTGACCCAGTTGAACACCTTCACCCCGGTGGGCACGGCGATGAGCATGGTGGCGTACATGAAGAACAGCTCGCCAACCACCGGGATACCGACCACGAACATATGGTGGGCCCAGACGATGAACGACAGGAAGGCAATCGCGCCAGTGGCATACACCATCGAGGTATAGCCAAACAGCGGCTTGCGCGAGAATGCCGGGATGATCGAACTGACCGCGCCGAACGCCGGCAGGATCATGATGTACACCTCGGGGTGGCCGAAGAACCAGAACACATGCTGGAACAGCACCGGGTCACCGCCACCGGCGGCGCTGAAGAAGCTGGTGCCGAAATGGATGTCCATGAGCATCATGGTCACCACCCCGGCCAGTACCGGCATTACCGCAATCAGCAGGAACGCGGTAATCAGCCAGGTCCAGACGAACAGTGGCATCTTCATCAGGGTCATGCCCGGGGCGCGCAGGTTGAGGATGGTGGCGATCACGTTGATCGCGCCCATGATCGAGCTGATGCCCATCAGGTGGATGGCAAAGATGAAAAAGGTGACGCTGGCCGGCGCGTAGGTGGTCGACAGAGGCGCGTAGAAGGTCCAGCCGAAGTTCGGCCCGCCGCCCGGGCTGAACAGGGTTGAAACCAGCAGCAGGAAGGCCGCCGGCAACAGCCAGAAGCTGAAGTTGTTCATCCGCGGCAGGGCCATGTCCGGCGCGCCGATCATCAGCGGGATCATCCAGTTGGCCAGACCGACGAAGGCCGGCATCACCGCGCCGAACACCATGATCAGGCCGTGCATGGTGGTCATCTGGTTGAAGAACGCCGGCTCGACGATCTGCAGCCCGGGCTGGAACAGCTCAGCGCGGATGACCATGGCGAACGAACCGCCGAGCAGGAACATCATGAAGGCGAACCACAGGTACATCGTGCCGATGTCCTTGTGGTTGGTGGTCAGTACCCAGCGCATCAGGCCCTTGGCCGGGCCGTGGGCATGGTCATCGCCGTGGGCGTGGTCGTCGATCACTGCACTCATGTCCTGTCTCCTGCAATCCGCTGATTGCCGCGCAAAACCCGGTTCACTTGGCTTCTGCCTGCTTGAGCGCCAGCACGTCCTTCGGCGTGACCATGTCGCCCTTGTTGTTGCCCCAGGCATTGCGCTCGTAGGTGACCACGGCAGCGATGTCGACCTCGGAGAGCTGCTTGCCGAACGCGGCCATCGCCGTGCCCGGGCGGCCATGGAACACCACGCTCAGGTGCTCTTCCTTCGGCCCGGTGGCCACTTTCGACCCCTTGAGGGCCGGGAACATTGGTGGCAGGCCCTGACCTTCGGCCTGGTGACAGGCCACGCAGGTAGTGTGGTAGACCTTGTCGCCACGCTCGACCAGTTCTTCGAGCGTCCACTCCTTGCTGGTCAGCTCCTTGAGCTTGGCGGCCTCGGCCTTGCGCTCGGCAAGCCAGGCGTCGTAGTCGGGCTTGGACTTGACCTCGACCACCACCGGCATGAAACCGTGGTCCTTGCCGCACAGCTCAGTGCACTGGCCGCGGTAGATGCCAGGCTTCTCGATGCGGGTCCAGGCTTCGTTGACGAAGCCGGGGATGGCGTCGCGCTTCACCGCGAAGGCCGGCACCCACCAGGAGTGGATGACGTCGGCGGCAGTCACCAGGAAGCGCACCTTCGCGCCCACCGGTAGCACCAGCGGCTGGTCGACTTCAAGCAGGTAATGTTCATCCTTGGGCGCCTGGTTGTGGATCTGCTCGGCGGGAGTGGCCAGGTTGCTGAAAAACTCCACGTCCTGACCCAGGTATTTGTAGTGCCACTTCCACTGGTAGCCGGTGACCTGAATGTCGATGTCCGATTCGCTGGCGTCGTAGATATCGATCAGGGTCTTGGTGGCCGGAATGGCCATGGCCACCAGAATCAGAAAGGGAACGATGGTCCAGAGGATTTCCACCCACGTGTGCTCGTGGAAATGCGCGGGCTGCTGGCCGGTGGAACGCCGGTGGATGACCATGGACCAGAACATCGCACCGAATACCACGATGCCGATGATCACGCAGATCCAGAAGATCGTCATGTGCAGGTCGAACACGGCGTTGGAGACTTCCGTCGCCCCCGGGTGCATGTTCACGGTCCAGGCGGCGTTGGCCCGACCAAAAACCGACCACAACAGGAGGCCCATCCAGACATGTGGATGTCGCATCATTGCGGGTTCCCCTTCTCGTTCTTGTAGTCCCGGAGGCGTGGCCTGCGGCAAGAGGGAACGGCGGTCAAGACTGCCTGGCTTCGACGACCGAGCCCCTGCAAAAAAGCAGTCGGGCCTCATCAACGAATCACGTTCGACGGGAGTATAGACAGCGACCAACGGCACGCAACGGCACCGGTGAAATGAACTTCACGAAATCAGAAAAAGCCGGCAAACGCCCGGTCTTGATGGGTTATGGCAATATGCTGGCCTTGCGATATTCCGAACTGCGCACACGTTTGCGGGGTTTATAACAAATGCGTCTTAGGTATTCTGTATACCGAGCTAATTTAGTGTCTTCCGTTTGAAACGTCTTGTCCCTGGAGTTGTCATGAACATCGCTGCTGTACGCGAGCAGATTAGCCAAGCCCACGATCACGAAGGCCGCACCGGCCAACTGAAAGAGCGTCTCGAGCTGCAACTGCCACACCTGCACCCCTCGATCCAACTGCCTGAGCAGGACGCCCAGGGTACTTTGGCGCGCTTCGTCAGCGCTTACATCAATCAAGTTCCGGAGCTGCTGGAAGCCGCCCACGACGTCGCCCGCGAAGCGGGGATCGAATCCCAGATCAAGCCTGTTCTGAAAATTGCCGAGGCCTTTTTCCTGCATCCCCCGCGCGTGATGCAAGGGCATGTCGGCCTGGACTGCCTGCTGGATGAGGCTTACCTGGCGCACCGGCTGGTAGAGGAAGTGAACGATCTCTACATCCGCCACTTCCAGCAACCGCTGATTCCGGTCGACACCACGGTCGCCAACCTGATCGCCCACCAGCTGATTGGTGAAACCTTCGCCAACCAGCTGGATGAAGTGGTGCATCACTCGGTGGACAAGATGCTGGATGACGATAGCTTTGCCGCAGAGTCGGTCGAGGCTTATCGCGAAACCCTGTGCAGCCCGGAAACCGGCGAAGCGTGGAAGCGCTGGCCGTGCCTGTCGCGCCAACTGGGTGTGGAGCTGGGCCAGCCGGCCTGATCAAACCTGCACCGCCCTCTTCGCGGGTGAACCCGCTCCCACAGGTAATGCACAGCCTGTGGAAGCGGCGTCACCCGCGAAGAGGGCGGCTCAGGCACCAAACTCTTGCGTTCAGGTACCCACTCCCGCTGTTGTGCGCATCCGCCCCTCGATCCGCCGTTTCAACCGCCGCTGCTCGATCACCAACCTCGATCCATTGGCCGCATTGCTCCGGCTCCAGTCCTCGAGCAGTTCCAGGCACGAATGGTCGATGTAGCTCAGGTTGCTCAGCGGCACATGCAAGGTGGTCCCCGCCGGCACGGTATCGAGCACCTGGGTCAGCGCCGGCACTTTCAGGAAAGTCGCCGCACCGCTGAGCCGCAGCTCCATGTGGCCCTCTTTCTCCAGGCTCACCAGGTTGATCTTCAGCCGCGCTGCCTTGAACGCCAGCTTCAGCAGGGTCAAGGCAAAGCCCAGCAGCACGCCGGTCAGTAGGTCGGTGAAGATGATTGCCAGCGCGGTGGCCGCGTAGGTGAACATCGGCATCCGCCCATAACGGCCCAGCCCGCGGAACGCCTTGAAGTCCACCAGCTTCACACCGGTGAACACCAGCACGCCCGCCAGGCTCGCCACTGGTATCTGCTGCAGCACGCTGCTCAACACCACCACGAACGCCAGCAACCACAGGCCATGCAGGATCGCCGAGGCCCTGGTTTGCGCGCCGGCCTGGACGTTGGCCGAACTGCGCACGATCACTCCAGTCATCGGCAACGCGCCGAGCACGCCACAGAGCATGTTGCCGATGCCCTGAGCCGACAGCTCGCGGTCGAAGTCCGAGCGCTGACCACTGTGCATGCGGTCTACAGCGGCCGCCGACAGCAGCGTCTCGGCACTGGCAATGAAGGCCAGCGCGAAGGCTGCCACCAGCAGGGTCGGGTCGGCCAGCTTCAGCAGATCGTCCGGGCGGATCCAGTCGATCGCTTCGGACAAGTCCGCTGGCACCTGCACCCGGTTCACCGGCAACGCCAGCCACATGGCGATGGCAGTCATCGCCGCCACACCGAGCAAGGCACCCGGCACAAAGCGAAGCCGCTGTGGCCGCAAGCGCTCCCAGCCCCACATGATGGCGATGGTGCCCAGGCCCAGTGCGCCGGCCATCCAACCGGAGCCAGCGTTTTCCTGGGGCAGCGCCGCAGCCACGGTGGACGGGAATTCCAGCAGGTTTTGCAGGCCCGACGGCTGCGGCGCCGTGTCGAACATCACATGCACCTGTGACAGCACGATCAGCACACCGATACCGGCAAGCATGCCGTATACCACCGCTGGCGCGGTGACACGGAACCAGCATCCCAGGCGCAAGCGCCCAGCCAGCAATTGCAGAATCCCCGCCAGCAGCAGGATTGGCCCAAGCATCGCCATGCCATGCTGGCGCACCAGCTCGAACACCAGCACCGCCAGGCCGGCCGCCGGGCCGCTGACCTGCAACGGCGAACCCGCCAGGAAGCCGACGACGATGCCACCGATGATGCCCGTGATCAGGCCCTTGGCCGGCGGCATGCCCGAGGCGATCGCAATGCCCATGCACAATGGCAGGGCAACCAGGAAGACCACCACCGACGCCAGCAACTCACGCGGCAGGGCCGCTTTCAACTGTGTCATGTTCACCATCGTTCTCCTTTCTCTGTCACACGGCCATTCCCCTGGCCGTGGGCACGTTTGGACCCTGACGAGCGCGCAGGCGCAGGCCGCCAGCGGAATCGCCGGCAGGGCAGTCAGGGCATTTTCAAGGCAGCCGAAGGCCGCGCCACACCCGCGATGGGTGCAGCCGGCTATTCAAGGTTCAGCTGTGGACGGGTCGCTTAGTAGCGGCCTCTCGGAGTGGCGCAGGGCACGGGCTCGCCTGCGGTCAGTGGCAGGAAGCTGTCACTGGCTGCGTCGTAGGCTTCGATCTTGCTGGTCTCGATGTCGTAGACCCAGCCATGGATGAACAGCTCACCCGCTGCCAGGCGCGAAGCCACCGATGGGTGGGTGCGCAGGTGATGCAGCTGGGCGATGACGTTTTCCTTGGTCAGCACCTGCATGGTTTCGTGCTCGCTGCCGCAGGAGCAATTGTTCTCGACCACGGTGCGGGCCACTTCGGCGTGACGCAACCAGGCGGAAACGGTCGGCATCTTGGTCAGCGATTGCGGGTTCAGCACGGCACGCATGGCACCGCAGTCGGAGTGGCCGCACACAATGATGTGGTGCACCTTCAGCGCCAGGACCGCGTACTCGATCGCGCTGGAGACGCCGCCGTTCATCTGGCCATACGGCGGAACGACGTTACCGACGTTACGGGTCACGAACAGATCGCCCGGCGAGCTCTGGGTGATCAGCTCGGGGACGATACGCGAGTCGGCACAGGTGATGAACATGGCGCGCGGGGTTTGCGCAGTGGCGAGCTTCTTGAACAGCTCCTGCTGCTCAGGGAAGACGTCATGGTGAAAGCGCAGGAAGCCGTCGACGATGTGCTTCAGGGCGGCATCGGCGCTCTCCGCTGGAGCTGGCGGAACGACCTTGGATGGGTCCTTTACGGGCATGATTCATCCTCTTGACGGTGTGTAGGTAAATCCATTTTACCGGTGAAAGATTCTGGCTATGCGCAGATTTAGATGACGCGCACGGGCGATAGATCACAGTCTTCGTTGGCTGGATTCCTACGCTAGCGGGGAAAACTTAACTGAAACTTAATTCGGAGGCTCTAGAACGGGTGTTCCAGATCGAAAAGGCGGGTTCTGAATAATAGCAAAAAAGCATCAACTGCCAAGAGCTATTAGCACCATTACCATCTCGGATTAGCTGGGCTGGGGATGGCCCTCGCCATCAGAACAACGCCATCTGCCCGCCTGGCGGACAAAAGGCTGAACAATCCAGCGCCTGCGCTTCCCGGCCTTCGAAGTTCAGCCGCTTCATCGCCTTGGCAAAACGCTGCGCCAGCAGCTCGGCAAACACCCCCTCACCGCGCATCCGGGCGCCGAAGCGGCTGTCGTACAGCTCGCCGCCACGGCTCTGGCGAATCAGGCTGAGCACATGAGCGGCCCGCTGCGGGTAATGGTCCTGCAGCCACTGTTCGAACAAAGGCGCCACCTCCAATGGCAGGCGCAGCATCATGTAGGCCGCGCTCTGAGCGCCAGCGTCCTTGGCAGCCTCCAACAAGTGTTCCAGCTCGCTGTCGTTGATCATCGGAATCATCGGCGAACACAGCACGCCCACCGGCACACCGGCTTCGCGCAAGACGCGAATGGCCCGCAGCCTCGCCTTTGGTGAAGCCGCGCGCGGTTCAAGCACCCGCTTGAGATCGTCGTCCAGGGTAGTGAGGCTGATCATCACCCGTGCCAGACGCTGCCTGGCCATTTCGGCCAACAGGTCGAGGTCGCGCAATACCAGCGAGCCCTTGGTGACGATGGTCACCGGGTGGCGAAACCGCAACAGCACTTCCAGTATCCGCCTGGTCAGTTGCTGATCCCGCTCGATCGGCTGATAAGGGTCGGTGTTCGCGCCCAGGTTGATCGGCGCGCAGACGTAGCCAGGCTTGCTCAACTGCTGTGCAAGCACTTCGGCGGCGTTGGTCTTGGCGATCAGCTTGGTCTCGAAATCCAGGCCAGGGGAAAGGTCCCAATAGGCATGCGAGGGGCGGGCATAGCAGTAGATGCAACCATGCTCGCAACCTCGGTAGGGATTGATGGAGCGGTCGAAAGGCAGGTCGGGGGAGGTATTGCGGCTGATGACCGATTTTGCCGTTTCGATCCGTACCTCGGTACCTTGGGTCTGGGGCACCTCCTGGTACCAACCGTCATCCTCAGCTACCGAATGGCTCGGCGCGAAGCGGTTGTGCGGATTGTGAGCAGTGCCACGCCCCTTTAACGCTGCTGGAGGTATCATCGCCCACTCCAAATACTGTATTCATATACAGTACCGGCATCGTTCCCGTATGACCAGCACCTCCGGTCAGGCCAAACCGTTCCAGCGCAGATAGGCATCCTGGTTCGGCGAACGCTGAAGGAAAACCTCGAGACCTTCCTTCAGCGGGCGCGACGCCCCAGGCTCGAATAGCGCCTCCTGCAATGCCTTGCCGGTAGCGCGGTCCAGCAGGCCATTAGCTTCGAAACGGCTGAACAGGTCGAAGGCATGAACATCGGACCACAGGTAGGCATAAAAACCTGCGTCGTAACCCGTGGCAAGGTAATCGAACGCGTGCGCGGGCCGTTCGAAGTCTGCCAGCGGCCAATAACCGCAACGCTCGCGTGCATCCGCCAGGCGTTGCCTGATACTCCTTCCGTCCAGGGGCGTGCTATGTACGTCCAGATCAAACAACGCCAGGCTCAGGAGGCGGCCTGTCTCACCAAGATTGGCCTGGCGAAGCGCACCCAGATAACGTTCGGCCTCGGCTCGGCTCAGGTCTAGGCCATCCTGACGCGGGGCCGCAATGCTAGCCAGATAACTCGCATCCCATATCCAGCGCTCAAACAACTTGCCGAACAATTCCACGCCATCCGTACCCAGCTCGGTGACGTTTGACATGACGTGAGTGCCGGTACGCACGAGCAAATGATGGAGGGCGTGGCCGAACTCGTGATACAGCTTGCGCAGCGACAAATGGTCCAGGAGCGGTTCGGCGCCTGCCAAGGGCATTGGAATGTCAGTGGTGACCACCACGACAGCGGCCTGGTAGATCCCTTCGGCATCGACCCGCCGGTTGCGTACATAATTGGTGTACACCGCATCAGGTTGCTTGCCGGTATGCCCTGCTGCATCCAGGTACAGGCAACCGATGAGTGCATGATCTTGCCAGACTTCAAAGGTCTGAACGCTCTCGTCCCAAGTCGGTAGGTGGGTCGGTCGCAACTCAAGGGCAAAAAGTTGCTGCGCCAGGTTTTTCAGTGCTGTCACCACAACGCTCAACGGGAAATGCTCGCGGAACGTCTCATCGTCATGCGCTTGGCCGGTGGCTTCCTGGAGAGCGTCGACATCCCACGGCTCAACGCTTGGCAGGCCTTGCTCGACCGCCAACTGCTCAAGCTGCGCTCGCCATTTCGCCATTGCAGGACGAACAGCCAGCGCCAGCGCATGCAGAAACTCGCGAACCTGACTGGCTGAGCCTGCACTCTTGGATTGCAGGCTCAGTTCAAGATGATTGGCATGACCGAGTAAATGAGCTTTCTCATCCAAAAGTTCTGCCAGCTGCTGCAACAGGTTTCCGTTGTCCATCTGCGCATCAGCGCTCACGCCACGCAAGTGATAGGCACGGCAGACCTTTTCACGCAACGGCCGGTGTTTCGAGTGCCGAAGTACCGACTCAGTCACCGCGCTTTCGCAGTCGATCAACCACCCCTGCTTCCCTTCCTGGCGGGCACGCGCCGCCAACTGGTCGCGCAGCTTCTGTCGCAGACCGAGCAGTTCAGCTTCATTGTCGATCAGCAGGCCTGGCCGCGTGAGATTGCCTAAGAATTGCCCGCGCAAAGTAACGATCTGCGCTTGCAGAGCCAAAAGATGAGCTTTGTCCTTTTCGCTCAGCAGCGCGCCGCTAGCTGCAAACTTTGCAAGGTGCCAACGGAGAGTGGCGCGCTTGGAGGCGTCCAGATTCACGCCATTGGCCGTACTCGCCAGGCGCTCATACAGCGCCAGTAGCCTGCTGTTGGTGAATTTCTGGTCGAAACGCGCCACGGTTTTGCCGTAGTAATTGCCGAACGACTGCGCCCATTGCGCACCCTTGCCCACGAGTGGCAGAACAGCATAAAGCACTGCCAGCAGCTGCGCATCGAGGCCATCGATTGCCAGCACCAGATCGTCCCAGGTAGGCAGGGCATGTTGCTTTTCGATGATGCGCTCAATACCCAGCTCATGTTCACGCAGCACATGATCAAAGGCAGAGGCCATGTTTTCGAGGGTAATCGATGGATAATCGACAGGAATATGGCTGGCTTGCAGGAGAGGATTGTCCACGATACTTCACCTTGCTCACATGTAAGAGCAAGCGAGCATGCATGGCAGCCGGACGGCGAGTGGCCTGATTATCTACTACCCAGGCAGCCCGCCCGAGCACAAGGCCCGGGCGGTACCCACGGCTTCACTCGGCCGGCTTTTTCAGCTTCGGATTAGGGAAGAACTGCACGGTCTGGACCTTGGCTGGTGCCGCCTTCGGCGCCAGCTGGTTGACCCTTGTGCCAAGCTCCTTGGGCACCGACAGGCCCTGCTCGTTGAGGGTGTCGGTGAAGCCGCACGCCACACACTCACGGTGTGGCACGTCGTCTTCGCTCCACATCATCAGCTTGTCGGGCTCACTGCACGCCGGGCATACCGCCCCGGCGATGAAGCGCTTCTTGGTCTTGTTCACAGCTACCTCGCTCATGCCGCCGCAGCCTCGGTAAGGCCACTGTGGCGCAGCAATGCATCGATGGAAGGTTCACGCCCACGGAAGTCCACGAACAGCTCCATGGGTTCGCGCGAACCGCCGCGGGCCAGGATCGCTTCGCGGAACGCGCGGCCGGTCTCGGCATTCAGCACGCCTTCTTCCTCGAAACGCGAGAAGGCGTCGGCCGACAGCACCTCAGCCCACTTGTAGCTGTAGTAGCCCGCCGCGTAACCGCCAGCGAATATGTGCGCGAAGCTGTTAGGGAAACGGTTGTACGCTGGCGGGCGCATCACCGACACCTCGTCACGCACGCCTTCGAGCACCTGCAGTACGCTGCGGCCATCGCCGTGGCTGGCGTGCAGCTCGAAGTCGAACAGCGAGAACTCCAGCTGGCGCACCATCATCATGCCGGACTGGAAGTTTTTCGCCGCCAGCATCTTGTCCAGCAGGTCCTGGGGCAGGGCCGCGCCGGTTTCGTAGTGGCCGGAGATCAGCGCCAGGCCTTCCGGCTCCCAGCACCAGTTTTCCATGAACTGGCTCGGCAGCTCGACCGCGTCCCAAGCCACACCGTTGATGCCGGAAACACCGGCATGCTCGATGCGGGTCAGCATGTGGTGCAGACCGTGGCCGAACTCGTGGAACAGGGTGGTGACTTCATCGTGGGTCAGCAGCGCAGGCTTGCCGGGTGCAGCCGGGGTGAAGTTGCACACCAGATTTGCTACCGGGCTCTGCAGATCGCCGCCAGCCGTACGACGTCGGTCACGGGCGCCGTCCATCCAGGCACCGCCACGCTTGTTGGCGCGGGCGTACAGGTCGAAGAAGAAGCGACCGACGTGCTGGCCGTTTTCCTTGATCTCGAACAGGCGCACGTCCGGGTGCCAGCTGTCGAAGCCCTTGAGTTCGGCGATCTCGATGCCGTACAGGCGCTGAACGATGCTGAACAGGCCGCTGAGCACCTTGTCGATCGGGAAGTAGGCGCGCAGGGTTTCCTGCGACACGCTGTAACGCTGCTCACGCAGCTTCTCGCCGAAGTAACCGGCATCCCAGCTGGCCAGCTCCGGGCAGCCCTGCTCGGCAGCGTAGGCCTTGAGCTGCTCCAGGTCCTGGGCGGCAAACGGCTTGGAGCGCTTGGCCAGGTCACGCAGGAAGTTCAGCACCTGGTCGCTGGACTCGGCCATCTTGGTCGCCAGGCTCAGCTCGGCGTAATTCTTGTAGCCCAGCAGCCCGGCCAGTTCCTGGCGCAGGTCGAGGATCTGCTGCATCACCGGGCCGTTGTCGAACTGGCCGGCATTCGGGCCCTGGTCCGAGGCACGGGTGCAGTAAGCGGCGTACAGCTCTTCACGCAGGGCGCGGTCGCTGTCGTAGGTCATCACCGCGTAGTAGCTGGGGAATTCCAGGGTGATCAGCCAGCCTTCGAGGCCCTTGGCCTGCGCGGCAGCGGCCATCTGCGCCTTGGCCGAATCGGTCAGGCCGGCCAGCGCGGTTTCGTCGGTGACGTGTTTGGACCAGGCCTGGGTGGCGTCGAGCAGCTGGTTGGAGAAACGGCTACCCAGCTCGCTGAGCTTGCTCTGCACTTCGGCATAACGCTGCTGCTGGTCGGCCGGCAGGTCGATGCCGGACAAGCGGAAGTCACGCAGGGCGTGCTCGAGGATAGTCTTTTGCGCCACGTCGAAGCCGGCGGCTTCCGGGCTGTTGGCCAGTGCCTGGTAGGCGTCGAACAGCGCACGGTTCTGGCCCAGTTCGGTAGAGTAGGCACTCAGCGCAGGCAGGCAGGACTCGTAAGCCTCGCGCAGTTCCTGGCTGTTGCACACCGCATTGAGGTGGCTGACCGGGCTCCAGGCGGCGCCCAGGCGGTCGTTCAGTTCGTCCATAGCCAGCACCAGGCCGGCCCAGGTAGGGTTATTGCCCTGCTGTTCGAGGATCTCGGCAATGGCTTTACGGTTGTCGGCCAGGATCGCTTCGATCGCCGGCAACACGTGTTCGGCACGGATTTGCGAGAAGGGCGGCAGATCGTAGGACTGCAGAAGTGGGTTGTTCGCACTCACGGTTCGGATACCTTGGCAGGAGAAACACTGCCCCATCTTAATTACAATCGTCGCCGACCGCAGCAGGCAGCCTGCCTATCGGCACAGATGAGAGACGCTATCATGGCCATCCGCAGTTTCCAGCAACACACTCCGAAAGTGGGACTCCGGGCTTTCGTCGACCGATCGGCGGTGGTCCTGGGCGATGTGGAAATCGGCGAGGACAGCTCTGTCTGGCCGCTGACGGTGATCCGCGGCGACATGCACCGCATCCGCATTGGCGCGCGCACCAGCGTGCAGGACGGCAGCGTGCTGCACATCACCCATGCCGGGCCCTTCAACCCCGACGGTTATCCGCTGATCATCGGTGACGAGGTGACCATCGGCCACAAGGTGATGCTGCATGGCTGCACCCTGGGCAACCGCATTCTGGTCGGCATGGGCAGCACCATCATGGATGGCGCCATTGTCGAAGACGAAGTGATCATCGGTGCCGGCAGCCTGGTGCCGCCAGGCAAACGCCTGGTCAGTGGCTACCTGTACATGGGCAGCCCGGTGAAACAGGTCAGGTTGCTCAACGAACAGGAGCACGCCTTCTTCCCTTACAGCGCCGGCAACTACGTCAAGCTCAAGGACCAGCACTTGGCCGAAGGCTACGACCAACCGGAATGAACCCGACTACCGAGACGAACATGCATCAGCAGAACATCCTCTTCGACCTCGACGGTACCTTGACCGACCCGCGTCAGGGCATCACCCGCTCGATCCAGTACGCCCTGGCCAAGCTGGGCATCGACGAGCCCGACCTGACCCGCCTCGAACACTTCATTGGCCCGCCACTGCTGCAGGCCTTCATGCAGTTCTACAGCTTCGATGAAGCCAAGGCATGGGAAGCGGTGAATTTCTACCGGGAGCGTTTCCGTGTCACGGGTTTGTACGAAAACCTGGTGTTCGAAGGCGTGCCAGAGCTGCTGGAAGCCCTGAACGGGCAGGGCCGGACGCTGTATATCGCCACGTCCAAACCCTGGGAATTCGCCCGGGAAATTGCCCGGCACTTTGCTTTCGACCACCACTTCAAGGTGATCTACGGCAGCGAGCTGGATGGCACGCGGACCAACAAGGTCGAGCTGATCCGCCATTTGCTGGATCAGGAAGGGCTGGATCCAGCGCAGACGCTGATGATCGGCGACCGCAAGCATGACCTGATCGGGGCGCGCAGCAATGGCTTGCAGGCGGTGGCGGTAGGGTATGGGTTTGGAAGCAAGGAAGAGCTGGTAGCCGAGGCGCCAAATTTTCACTTCGCTACCGTGGCCGATATGCATCAGGCCTTTATCCGCGGTTGAGGGCCATGGGGCTGCTAAGCAGCCCCAAGATCTCACAGGCTCATATCAACCGCTGCAACGCCGCCTTCCTGTCCGCAGCCGGCAACCGCCCAAGCTGCTCAACCCGCAGGTAAAACTGCGACCAGTCCCCATTCACCTCGCGGAACAAAGCCGAAAACGCCGGCACCCACTGGTCATAAAGCCCGAACGGCAACAACTTGGCATTGCTCAACGGCGAATAGATCCAGGCGTCATAGCGCTTGTCGCCCTTCCACTGGCTGTCCCGCACCTGCTTGTATTCACTGCGCAAGCGCTCGAACTCCGCCTGCTTGGCCACCCGCTTGTGCGCATCGTCCAAGGGCCCTGCATAAATCGCCTGCAACCGCTCGCGGCTGGCCAGCACCAAGCGGATGAACTGGTCACTCTGCTGCAACTGATCCGTCCCGATCGCCGCTAGCCCGCGCGCTGCGCGCCATTGCCGCGTGCCTTCCTGCTCGACGAAGGTGGCGAATGACTCGTTGAACTCGGTGTCATCCTGCACATAAAAGCGCTGATGGGCCAGCTCATGGAAGATCAGCGTGGCCAGCCGCTCATCCCCCCAGCCGACCATCGACGACAGGATCGGGTCATCGAACCAGCCCAACGTCGAGTAGGCTTCGACCCCGCTCACATATACATCCAGGCCTTGCTCGCGCATCAACGCCGCCGCACCCCGCGCTGCACCCTGGCGGTAGTAGCCACGGTAGGCGACGCAGCCGGCGATGGGGAAGCAATGCGTCACGGGCTGCAGCGACAGTTCGGGTGTTGCGAACACGTTCCACACCACATAGGGGCGATGCAGGTCGGCATAGAGCCTGTAGCTGCGGTTATCAGGGAGTTTCAGCTGTTCGCTGGCAAATACCCGCGCATCTTCGGCGTGGGCGAGACGCGCCCGCAACATCGGGCTGCTGGCGGGGTCGGCGATCACCGTGTCCACAGGCTGACGGGCCCGTAACAGCTGCCATTGCCCCTCGGCCAACTGACCGTAATAGCCCAAGGTACTGCAACCGTTCAGCAGAAAGGCGCCCAGCAGCGGAACCAAAGCCCTGAAAAGGCGGTCGAGTGGCCCAGGGCCTGAGCGCTTGAAAAGAACAAAGAGATCCATCTGGGGCTATCCATCTCGCTCAGGGCCAATGCGCTCCAAGACTATCTCGCCAAGGGGGAGTTTCGCCATGCGTGCACTGTTGGTCACCGGCTCATTGCTGCTGGTATCTGCCTGTTCGACCCTGCCTGACCCGGACCCGAACCTGGCCTGGGTCGACCTCAGCCCCTACGGCGATACGTCGCTGGATGCGACACAGGTGGACGAGCGCGACTGGGCCGACAGCCGCTACTTCGAAGTGCAGCCCGGCAGCCACGAGCTGACCGTGCGCTATCAGTTCCCGGTCACGCCGAGCAATATCGGCCCGGTCGACGAGCCACTGTGGCGCGATTGCCAGGTCAAGCTGACCTTCAAGGACTTCAGCGCCGGTCAGCGCTACCAGCTGCATGCCGGCAGCATCGGCTTCCGCCCCTGGATCAAGCTGTACGACCACCAGCAGAAACTGGTCGGGCAGGGCCTGCCAGCGGGTTGCCAACGCACCTGAACGGCACAAACGGCGCTATGCTTGTAACTCGTGTATCGCGAGTGGGAGTTTTGCCATGCGCCAGCCCATGATGCTGATCGCCCTCAGTGCACTGGGGGCTTGCGCCAGCCCCTTGCCGCCCGTCGACCCTGCCAAGGCCTGGGTCGACCTCTATACCGTGACCCCTGGCCGCATTCTGATGGCCGATCGCCTCGACGGCCAGCGCCTGGACGATGGCCGCTACTTCCAGGTAACCCCTGGCAAGCATGAGCTGGTGGTGCGGTTCGACTATGAAATCTATGCCGGCGGCATGCTCACCAGCCCCAAGGAGCGGACCTGCTACCTGACCGTACGCTTCGACGAATTCAAGGCCGGCGAGCGCTATCGCCTGGAGGCGCGGGCACCGGTGATGGAGCCGCAGGTGCTGCTCTACGACGCCAGCCGCAAGGTGCTGTTGAACGAGCCAAGCGACGTGTTCTGCATACCCTGAAGCACTGGGGCCGCATTTGCGGCCCCAGTCATTTACCGGTCGTTCTTCTGGTAGATGATCTTCTTCGTCCCGCCATCACAGGTGCCGACGATCATGTTCTGATCCTTGACCTCACTGTTGGGCACGATTTCCAGCGTGTAGGACATCACACCCTGGGCCTGGATCTTGGCTTCAATCTCGGCCTTGAGTTCTTCGCACGGTTTTACCGCCGCCAATGCAGAAGTGGCCACAAGCGAAGCCAGCACGGCGATTGCTACGCGAATCATGGAACGGCTCCTGGCAAGGCAGCTGAGCTGCCGACGCTGTTTAGACTACAGCAAACCGCCGCCGTTGCGCCGCCTTAGCCCACCAACGCGGCGTCCAGGCTGATCTTCGCGTTAAGCACCTTCGACACCGGGCAACCGGCCTTGGCCTTGTTGGCGATTTCGAGGAACTGCGCTTCACTGGCCCCCGGCACCTTGGCCTTGAGGATGAGGTGCACGGCGGTGATCGCAAAACCGTCGGGCTGCTTGTCCAGCGTGACCTCGGCAATGGTATCGATGCGATCGGCAGTGAGCCCAGCTTCACCGAGCATCATCGACAACGCCATAGAGAAACATCCGGCATGGGCCGCGCCGATCAGTTCTTCCGGGTTGGTCCCGGGCGAACCTTCGAAACGGGTATTGAAACCGTAGGGGTTCTGCTTGAGAGCGCCGCTCTCGGTCGAAAGCAGGCCTTTGCCATCCTTCAGGCCACCTTGCCAGATCGCCGATGCCGTCTTTTTCATGATGCCTCCTGGTCGTAGGGTTACTTAACTACAGTTACGAGGTCAGCGTCCTACGGCAAGTTCAGAGCAATCGCTCAGTAAGCATTGAATCCTTCAAATCTGCCCATACAGAGTCAAAAGGGCCTCCGGGCCAACCACTCTTGCGGAGGCTCCGATGACGCAGCTGCGTGACCTGAAGATTTCTACCCTCGACCTGGTGCCCGTGCGCGCCGACAAAGGCCCGGCGCAATCGCTGCACAACTCGCTGGACCTGGCTCGGCATGTCGAACGGTTTGGCTACAACCGCTTCTGGGTGGCCGAGCACCACAATATGGACGGCATCGCCAGTTCGGCCACTTCTGTACTGATCGGCTACCTGGCGGGTGGCACTTCGACCATCCGCGTCGGTTCTGGCGGCATCATGTTGCCCAACCATGCGCCACTGGTGATCGCCGAACAGTTCGGTACCTTGGCCAGCCTGTATCCTGGCCGCATCGACCTGGGCCTTGGCCGTGCGCCAGGCTCCGACCAGATGACCGCCTACGCCCTGCGTCGCGACCGCGCTGGCAGCGCCGACGATTTCCCGGATGATGTCGAGGAGCTGTCGCGCTACCTCGGCCCACGCACCGATGATCAAAAGGTGATCGCCGTGCCCGGTCACGACACCGACGTCCCCCTGTGGCTGCTCGGTTCGAGCTTGTTCAGCGCCCAGCTGGCCGGCATGCGCGGCATGCCGTACGCCTTTGCCTCGCACTTCGCCCCGCGCTACATGCATGAGGCGATCCGCATCTATCGCGACCACTTCAAGCCTTCGACCACACTGGACAAGCCCTATGTGATGCTGGGGATTCCGATGGTGGTGGCAGAAACGGACGAAGAAGCCGAATACCTCGCAACCTCGGTGTACCAGCGCATTCTGGCGTTGATTCGAGGCCAGAGCCTGATGCAGAAGCCGCCTGTGCCGAGCATGGATGGGCTGTGGCTGCCCCATGAGCGCGATGCGGTGGGGAGTTTCCTCGGCCTGGCGATGATCGGCAGCCCGCAGAAGGTGAGGGCCAAGGTGGAAGTGCTGCTGGAGCAGACTGGGGCGGATGAGCTGATCTTTACCTGTGACCTGTATGAGCATGCGGATCGCATTCGATCCTATGAGCTGATGGCACAGGCCCTCAAGGCCGAGTAAGTATCTTCGCGGGCAAGCCCGCGAAGAAAACCATCGCATTAGCCGCGGCGGTAGACAATCTCCTTGCTACCGCCTTCACAGCTGCCGATTACCTTGCCAGCCGGCTCGCCCTTCTTGACGATTTCCAGCTTGTAACCCTTCACACCCTTGGCATCGAGCTTCGAGGCGATCTCGGCCTTGAGCTCTTCACAGGGTTTACCGGCGGCCATTGCCCCACCGGCCAGCATCATCAAACCCACCGCCAGCATCAGTTTCTTCATCGATCGCATTCCTTGTACAGATGAGAAAGACCACGAGGGCGCCGCCAAGGCACCCTCCGGTGTTATAACGCCATCACGCCGGGCCATTCCAGCCCACGAATGTTTCAGCTGTTGGCGATGCGGAAGCCAACCTTCAGCGTGACCTGGAAATGCGCGGCCTTGTTGTCGCGGATGTGGCCACGGGTATCGATCACTTCGAACCACTCCAGGTGTTTGATGCTCTTGCCAGCTTCGGCCAGGGCATTGTTGATCGCCTCTTCGATGCTGGTGGGGGACGAACCCACCAGCTCGATCTTCTTGTACGTGTGATGATCGGTCATGAACGCTCTCCTTGGGTGACAGTGAGATTGAGCCTAGCAGCGCAGGCCTGGTTTACCTGCGAGCCGCCACCGTTCAGTAAAGTTCGATCGCACTTTCTCGCAGCTCCGGAGTCGCAATCCTTACAGTCCATACTGCAAAGGAGAGTCAACATGCCCCGCAATTCGCTGCGTAAATCGTCCCTGGAAAGCATGGAAGCGGAGATCGAAAGCCTCCTGAAAAGCCTGGAGAACCTGAAGCACGATGCGTCCGAGGAAACCCAGAAGTCGGTGAAGGCAATGCGCAGCAACGCCGAAAGCGCACTGCGCCATTCGCGCAGCCTTGTCAGCGATGCCTATGAAGAAGTGAAGGCTCGCACCCGCCAGACCGGCATCGCCACCCGCGACTACGCCCAGGAGCACCCGTATACCACTGCCGGCGTTGCCATAGGGGCACTCGGCCTGCTGGCGGCGTACCTGCTGTGCAAGCGCAACTAAGCACTCTGCCTGGTCAGCTCGGCGCGTAACCACTGCGCCAACTGCTCGGCGCGCCCGTCTGCGGCGCGCCGAGGTACCCACAGCGCCAGCGCGGCAGGGGTCGGCGAAAAACCCCATGGCGCGCTCAGGCGCCCCGCTCGCAGATCATCGGCAACCAGAGGTTGTGGCGCGATCGCGACACCCAGGCCGGCAACTGCGGCCTCCAGCAAGTAATACAAATGCTCGAACGCCTGGCCGTACTTCAACGCGCCAGCCTCCAGCCCTTGTTCAGTCGCCCAGGTTGGCCAAGCCTGCGGGCGCGAGGTGGTGTGCAGCACGGCTTCGTCCAGCAGGGCCTTGGCAGGTGCGGCCTGCAAGCGGTCGAAGCCGGCGAAGTGTGGGCTTAGCACCGGGCCGATGCGCTCCTGAGCCAGCACGTGGACCTGCATGTCCGCGGGCCATGGCGGTTCGGCGTATACCAGCAGGGCATCCAGCCCGGGGCGACGCGGGTCGAGGTCGCCTTCACCCGCTGACAGGTGCAGGCGTAACTCGGGCAGGTCGGCCTTCAGCCGCCCCAACCGAGGGATGAACCAGCGCGCCAGCAGGCTGCCGGAACAGCCCAGCACGAATGGCGCCTCGCTCACATCACGGCTCAACTCGGCGCACACACTGCGCAGGCGGTCGAACGCCTCACCACTGGCGTCACGCAGGCGCATCCCTGCATCTGTGAGTTTGATGCCGCGCCCGTCCTTGACGAACAGGGCCACGCCCAGGTGCTCTTCAAGCACCTTGATCTGCCGGCTGACGGCGCCATGGGTGACGTGCAGCGCTTCGGCCGCCTGGCTGACGCTGTTGAGCCGGGCAGTGGCCTCGAAGGCACGCAGGGCGTTGAGGGGAGGGAGGTCGTGGGCCATTTTACCTGTGAGTTTTTCTGACAAGTTTGCGCAATCTTATCGGTTTTCAGCTGGGCTTGCCGTGGTTAGAGTAAAGCCCATCACTCATTCATCACGCCTTGGAGCGCTCCATGACCCAGTCCCAATACCGTCCCGGCCCCGACGCCAACGGCCTGTTCGGCTCGTTCGGCGGCCGCTACGTGGCCGAAACCCTGATGCCGCTGGTGCTGGACCTGGCCCGCGAATACGAAGCGGCCAAGGCCGACCCCAAGTTCCTCGAAGAACTCGCCTACTTCCAGCGCGACTACATCGGCCGCCCGAACCCGCTGTACTTCGCCGAGCGCCTGACCGAGCACTGCGGCGGCGCGAAGATCTTCTTCAAGCGTGAAGAGCTCAACCACACCGGCGCGCACAAGGTGAACAACTGCATCGGCCAGGTGCTGCTGGCCAAGCGCATGGGCAAGAAGCGCCTGATCGCCGAAACCGGTGCTGGCATGCACGGCGTGGCCACCGCCACTGTCGCTGCGCGCTTCGGCCTGCCTTGCGTGATCTACATGGGTGCCACCGACATCGAGCGCCAACAGGCCAACGTGTTCCGCATGAAACTGCTGGGCGCTGAGATCGTCCCGGTCACCGCGGGCACCGGCACCTTGAAAGATGCCATGAACGAAGCCCTGCGCGACTGGGTCACCAACGTCGACGATACCTTCTACCTGATCGGCACCGTGGCCGGCCCGCACCCGTACCCGGCGATGGTCCGTGACTTCCAGTCGATCATCGGCAAAGAAACCCGCGCCCAGCTGCAAGAGAAGGAAGGCCGCCTGCCGGACAGCCTGATCGCCTGCGTGGGCGGTGGCTCCAACGCCATGGGCCTGTTCCATGAGTTCCTCGAAGAACCGAGCGTACAGATCATCGGCGTCGAAGCCGGCGGCCACGGCGTGCACACCGACAAGCATGCCGCCAGCCTGAACGGCGGCGTACCGGGCGTGCTTCACGGTAACCGCACCTACCTGCTGCAGGACGAAGACGGCCAGATCACCGACGCCCACTCGATTTCTGCCGGCCTCGACTACCCGGGCATCGGCCCCGAGCACGCCTACCTGCACGAAGTGAAACGCGTCGAGTACGTCAGCATCACTGACGACGAAGCACTGGATGCGTTCCACGCCAGCTGCCGCCTGGAAGGCATCATTCCGGCCCTGGAAAGCTCCCACGCGCTGGCCGAAGCGATCAAGCGCGCACCGAACCTGCCCAAGGACCACCTGATGGTGATCTGCCTGTCCGGCCGCGGCGACAAAGACATGCAAACCGTGATGAACCACATGGCAGCCCAGGAGAAACAGGCATGAGCCGTCTTGAACAACGCTTCGCCGAACTGAAGGCCGAAGGCCGCGCCGCGCTGGTCACCTTCGTCACTGCCGGCGACCCGGGCTACGACGCTTCGCTGCAGATCCTCAAGGGCCTGCCGGCAGCTGGCGCCGACGTGATCGAACTGGGCATGCCGTTCACCGACCCGATGGCCGACGGCGTGGCCATCCAGCTCGCCACCCTGCGCGCCCTGGAAGCCGGCCAGACACTGGCGAAGACCCTGCAGATGGTTCGCGAATTCCGTGTGGATAACCACACCACGCCAATCGTGCTGATGGGTTACTACAACCCGATCCACCGCTTCGGTGTGGATAAGTTTGTCACCCAAGCCAAGGCCGCCGGCGTCGATGGCCTGATCATTGTCGACCTGCCGCCAGAGCATGACGCCGAGCTGGCCACCCCGGCCCAGGCTGCGGGCATCGACTTCATTCGCCTGACCACCCCAACCACCGACGACGCGCGCCTGCCGCGGGTGCTGGAGCGCAGCTCCGGGTTCGTCTATTACGTGTCGGTGGCGGGCGTGACTGGTGCCGGCTCGGCGACTACCGAGCACGTGACCGAGGCAATTGCCCGCCTGCGTCGGCACACCGATTTGCCGATCAGCGTTGGTTTCGGTATTCGTACGCCGGAGCAGGCTGCCGCGATCGCGCGCCTGGCTGATGGTGTGGTGGTGGGGTCAGCGCTGGTCGACAAGATTGCCCAGGCCAAAGAGCCAGCTCAGGCAGTGAACGACGTGCTGAGCCTTTGCTCGGCACTGGCTGAAGGTGTGCGCGGCGCCCGTCGCTAAACCGCGCCGCCTGCTTCGCGGGGCAAGCCCGCTCCTACAGGTACAGCGCCAGCCTCAGGCCCTGTGATACCCCTGTAGGAGCGGGCTCGCCCCGCGAAGAGGCCAGCACAGGCTATCCACCGAAAATCGATAGATCCAAAGGCCTCACAGCCCCCATCCAGATCGCATGATCCCGGTGATCCGCCAGCTCATCCCCGGTCAGCGGATGAAGAAACACCACTAACCCCTTCCGATACAGCGCCAACCAAGGCAACACCACCCCCACGAACTCCGGCTCGAAGGCCAGCTGGCAGCTCCAGTCCGGGTGCGGCCCGACCGGTTTCTGGTGCATGCGCCCCATGGTCACAGGAAACAGCCGCGCCGCCTCCTCGCACAGTTCACGAGCCTGCTCGATGGTCGAGGCGTCGTAGTAAACGTGAGCGTGGTAACCCTTGATCCTCTGCACGATAACTCCTGAAGACGAACGATGCGTATGACTATACGCCGAACTCGCCGCTACTGACGGCGCTCCTGCTCCAGCCAATCCACGAACCGTTCGATCAGCGCCCCGCGTCGCTTGCGCGGCGGCAACACCGCGTAATACCCCCGCGTCGAGCGCAAACTGCCCTGCAACGGCCGGCACAGCAGCCCTTGTTCCACCAACCCATCCACTAGGTGCCCCCAGCCAATCGCCACCCCTTGCCCGGCAATCGCCGCTTGAATCAGCAGGGTGTAGTTATCGAACCGCAACTGCCCGGGCGGCGGCGGGCTGGCCACGCCGTACCCGCGAAACACGCCCGCCCAATCAAACCATCGGCTGGCCTGCTCACCGCGCAAATGGAGCAATGGCAATCGTTGCAAAGCCACGGCTGACAAGGGTTTGCCATGGGTCAGCCGTGGGCTGCAGACCGGGAAAACCTCCTCGTCGAACAACCAGCGGCTCTCGCCCTGATGGAAGCGCCCATCACCAAACAGCACCGCCACATCGATATCCGGGCGCAGCATCCCCTGGCTGCGCTCGCCGGTCACCAGGCTCACGTCCACCTGTGGATAAGCCTCGTGAAAGCGCTGTAGCCGTGGCATCAGCCAGAACGCCGCAAACGCAAAGTCGGTGGCCACCTGCAGCACTTCACGCTGGCCGCGCCCACTGGCCAGGGCAAGGCCATCATCCATGGCCTGCAACCCTTGATGTACCTGCTCGAACAGCAGCTGGCCGGCCTCGGTCAGCTCGATGCCGCGGTAGATGCGGTCGAACAAGCGTGTGCCGAGCTGCGCCTCCAGGCGCTTCACCTGTTGGCTTACTGCCGGTTGCGTTGTGCCCAGTTCCAGCGCGGCTGCGGTAAAGCCACGCAAGCGGGCAGCGGCCTCGAACACGCGCAAGGCATCCAGCGACAACCCGGCAAGGTAATCAAACATAAGCAAAGCTAATCCCAGACATTGCCCGTCATGGGCTTTACCCATGTTATCCACAGTCGCATCTTGGTAGGCAAGCGGTTCGCATAATCCTCAACGATGGAAGCCACCATGACGCGCCCGAATATCCTGTTCATCATGGCCGACCAGATGGCCGCGCCCTTGCTGCCTATCTACGGCCCTACGCCGATCCAGATGCCACACCTGAGCCGCCTCGCCGAGCAGGCCGTGGTGTTCAACTCGGCCTACTGCAACAGCCCGCTGTGCGCACCGTCTCGCTTCACCCTGGTCAGCGGTCAGCTGCCGAGTCGCATCGGTGCCTACGACAACGCGGCCGATTTTCCCGCCGACGTGCCGACTTATGCACACTACCTGCGCCGCCTGGGCTACCGCACCGCGTTGTCGGGCAAGATGCACTTCTGTGGCCCGGACCAATTGCACGGCTATGAAGAGCGCCTCACCAGCGACATCTATCCGGCCGATTACGGCTGGGCGGTGAACTGGGACGAGCCGGACGTGCGCCCGAGCTGGTACCACAACATGGCCTCGGTGCTGCAAGCCGGCCCGTGCGTGCGTACCAACCAGCTGGATTTCGACGAAGAGGTAGTGTTCAAGGCGCGCCAGTATCTCTACGATCACGTGCGCGAAAACGACGGCCGACCGTTCTGCCTGACCGTGTCCATGACCCACCCGCACGACCCGTACACCATCCCCAAACGCTACTGGGATCGCTACGAGGCTGTGGATATCCCCATGCCCCACGCCGAGTTCAACCAGGCAGAACTCGACCCCCACTCGCAGCGCCTGCTCAAGGTCTATGACCTGTGGAACAAACCGCTGCCTGTGGACAAGATCCGCGACGCCCGCCGTGCCTACTTTGGCGCCTGCAGCTACATCGATGACAACATCGGCCAGCTGCTGCAGACACTGGAAGAATGCCACTTGGCCGACGACACCCTGATCGTGTTCTCCGGTGACCACGGCGACATGCTTGGCGAGCGCGGCCTCTGGTACAAGATGCACTGGTTCGAGATGTCGGCGCGGGTGCCGCTGCTGATCCACGCGCCCAAGCGCTTTGAAGCAGGCCGGGTCAGCGCCTCGGTGTCGACCTGCGACCTGCTGCCGACCTTGGTCGAACTGGCCGGTGGCGCTGTGGATAACAACTTGCACCTGGACGGCCGCTCGCTGCTCGGCCACCTGCAAGGGCAGGGCGGCCATGACGAAGTCATCGGCGAATACATGGCCGAAGGCACCGTCGGCCCGCTGATGATGATCCGCCGTGGGCCGTACAAATTCGTGTACAGCGAAGACGACCCCTGCCTACTCTATGACCTGAGCCACGACCCGCACGAGCGGGAGAACCTCACCGGCAGCCCGGACCACCAGACGCTGCTGCAGGCATTTGTCGATGAAGCACGCCAACGCTGGGATATGCCCAGCCTGCGCCAGCAAGTGCTGGCCAGCCAACGCCGCCGCCGCCTGGTGGCCGAGGCGCTGGCCATCGGCAAGCTGAAAAGCTGGGACCACCAACCGCTGGTGGACGCCAGCCAACAGTACATGCGCAACCACATCAATCTCGACGACCTCGAGCGCAAGGCACGTTATCCACAGCCCGCACCCCTGGATTGAGAAAAGAGGCCGCCATGCACACGTTCTCCCCCTTTGTACTCGCCCTGGCTCTAGCCACCGCCACGGCCCACGCCGCCGACGGCGACACACAATGCAGCACCGTGAAAATGGCCGACCCCGGCTGGAGCGACATTGCCTCGACCAACGCGGTCGCACGGCTGCTGCTGGAAAGCCTGGGCTACCAGGTGAAGATTGACAGCCTGGCGGTGCCGATCATTTACGGCGGCCTCAAGGACGGCCGGATCGATGCCTTCCTCGGCAACTGGATGCCGGCGCAGCAGGGTTTCCATGACAAGTTCATCGCCAATGGCGTTGTGCAAAAGCTGTCGCGCAACCTCGAAGGCACCGAGTTCACCCTGGCGGTACCGGATTACGTGTGGAACGCCGGCGTGAAAGACTTCGCCGACCTGCAGAAGCATGCCGACCAGTTCGATAAGAAGCTCTACGGCATCGGCTCCGGCGCCCCAGCAAACCTGTCGCTCAAGGAAATCATCGACAAGAACGAATTCGGCCTGGGCCAGTGGAAGCTGGTGGAGTCCAGCGAGCAGGCGATGCTCGCGCAGGTGGACAGGGCAGTGAAGAAGCAGCAGTTCATCACCTTCCTCGGCTGGACGCCGCACCCGATGAACGTGAAGCTGAAGATGCACTACCTGACGGGCGGCGAGAAGTGGTTCGGCAGCAAGGGCGAGGTGTACACGCTGACCCGCAAGGGTTATCCACAAGCCTGCCCGAATGCGGCCAAGCTGCTGGGTAACCTGAGTTTCACCCTGGACATGGAAAACACCATCATGGCCGAGGTTGTGGATAAGAAGATCAGCTTCGATGAAGCGGCCAAGGCTTGGGTAAAACAGCATCCCGAGCGGCTGGAAGGGTGGTTGGCGGGGGTGACTACCAAGGCTGATGGCGATGCACTGGAGGCCGTCAAAGCCAAGCTGTGATTACAGCTCATCCCCCCTTGTGGGAGCGGGTTCACCTGCGAACACCGGCAAAGCAGGTGCCATCCACCGCGGTGGCTTCTTCGCGGGCTCGCCCGCTCCCACAGGGAAAGTGCAATGCTGGGAGTAATCAGCCCCGGGCCAGCTGTCGGCGAAGCTCAGCCAACACAGGCGCCGTATCCGGCCGCACCCCACGCCAGATGAAGAAGGCCTCAGCCGCCTGCTCAGCCAGCATCCCCAAGCCATCCAGCACCTTTGCCGCTCCCAGCCTCTCGGCCCACACGCAAAACGGCGTCGGCTCCTTGCCATACATCATGTCGTAGCACACCGTGCGCCCCGCCTCGACCAGGCTGTCGGCAATCGGAGGCAGCTCACCAGCCAAGCTTGCCGAGGTGGCGTTGATGATCACGTCCACCGGCTCCTGCAGCCAGGCAAACCCGCTGGCCACCACCGGCCCCAGTTCGTCGAACTCCCGCGCCAGCTGCTCGGCCTTCTCCACGGTACGGTTGGCAATCACCAGCGACTGCGGCTGGTGCGCCAAGATCGGCTCCAGCACGCCGCGCACGGCGCCACCAGCGCCGAGGATGAGAATGCGCTTGCCGGTCAGCTCGACCCCGGCGTTCACCGTCAGGTCACGTACCAGCCCGGCGCCGTCGGTGTTGTCGCCCTGCAGTGTGCCGTCAGCCAGCTTGCTCAGCGTGTTCACCGCACCGGCGCGCTGGGCACGCGAGGTCAGGCTGTCACACAGGCGATAAGCTTCTTCCTTGAACGGCACGGTGACGTTGCCGCCGCTGCCTTGCTTGAAGAAACCGCGCGCGCAATCGCTGAATTCATCCACAGGCGCCAGCAAGGTGGTGTATTCCAAGTCCTGGCCGGTCTGTTCGGCGAACAGGCGGTGGATCAGCGGCGACTTGCTGTGGCCGATGGGGTTACCGAAAACGACGTACTGGTCCATGGCGACTCCTTGTTTATCCACAGGCTTACTGGCCAAGCCAGTCGCGGTCCTGCAGGAAGTATTCGGTCAGGCGTGCTTCCTCGCTACCGGGCACGGCCTTCCAATCGTAGCCCCAGCGCACTTGCGGCGGCAGCGACATGAGGATCGACTCGGTACGGCCACCGGACTGCAGGCCGAACAGGGTGCCACGGTCATAGACCAGGTTGAACTCCACGTAGCGGCCGCGGCGATATTCCTGGAACTCGCGCTGCTGCGGGGTGTACGGGGTGTGCTTGCGACGCTGGACGATCGGCAGGTAGGCCTCGACGTAAGCATCACCGATGGCGCGCAGGAAGGCGAAACAGGTGTCGAAGTCCCACTCGTTAAGTTCGTCGAAGAACAGCCCGCCGATGCCACGCGGCTCGCCGCGGTGCTTGAGGTGGAAGTAGCGGTCGCACCAGGCTTTGTAGCGCGGGTACACGTCGGCGCCGAACGGTGCGCAGGCCTGTTCGGCCACGCGGTGCCAGTGGATACAATCTTCTTCATTGCCGTAATAGGGGGTCAGGTCGAAGCCACCACCGAACCACCAGACCGCCTCTTCGCCTTCCTTCTCAGCGATGAAGAAACGCACATTGGCGTGGGACGTCGGCACATGTGGATTGTGCGGGTGGATCACCAGCGACACACCCAGGGCCTCGAAGCCACGGCCTGCCAGTTCAGGGCGGTGGGCGCTGGCCGAAGGCGGCAGGCCGGCACCGAACACATGGGAAAAGTTGACCCCGCCTTTCTCGATCAGCTTGCCGTCGCCGATCACCCGCGTGCGGCCCCCGCCACCGGCTTCGCGCACCCAGGCGTCCTCGACGAAGCGGGCGCCGCCGTCTTCAGCTTCGAGGGCAGAGCAGATGCGGTCTTGCAGGTCGAGCAGGTAGGCTTTCACGGCCTCGGTGCGGCTAGTCATCGGGTCACCAGGAACGGGCAGGGAAGAATTCGCCGCGTAGCATACCACCGCCGGTGTGCGCGCCGCAGTTGACGGCGATCAAGCAAAGGCGTCCGATAGAAGGCCTTTTCCCGATCCCGACAACAGGAGTGCGAGATGGCCAAGCGTATCCAGTTCAGCCAGCATGGCGGCCCGGAAGTGCTGCAGCTTGTGGAATTCGAACCCGCCCCACCCGGGCCGCAGCAGGTGCGCGTGCGCAACCATGCGATCGGCCTGAACTTCATCGACACTTACTTCCGCAGCGGGCTTTATGCACCGCCGTCCCTGCCTTCTGGCCTGGGTACCGAGGCAGCGGGCGTGGTCGAGGCGGTGGGCGAAGGCGTGACCCGGCTCCAGGTCGGTGACCGCGTGGCCCATGCCGGCGGCCCCCTTGGCGCCTACAGTGAGGTGCATACGCTGCCAGAGGCCAACCTGGTCAAGCTGCCCGACAACATCAGCTTCGAGCAGGCGGCAGCGGTGATGCTCAAGGGGCTGACCGTGCAGTACCTGCTGAAACAGACCTATGAGGTGAAAGCGGGTGACGTCATCCTGTTCCATGCCGCAGCCGGTGGCGTCGGTTCGCTGGCATGCCAGTGGGCCAAGGCCTTGGGCGCCAAGCTGATCGGTACCGTCAGTTCCGCCGAAAAGGCCGAGCGAGCGAAGGCGCTGGGGGCGTGGGAAACCATCGACTACAGCCGCGAGGACGTGGCCAAGCGGGTGCTGGAGCTGACCGATGGCAAGAAGTGCCCGGTGGTGTATGACGGCGTTGGCGCCGACACTTGGCTGACCTCGCTGGACTGCCTGCGCCCGCGCGGGCTGATGGTGAGCTTCGGCAATGCTTCGGGCGCGGTGAGCGGGGTGAATCTGGGGATCCTGTCGGCCAAGGGGTCGCTGTATGTGACCCGGCCGACATTGGCGACCTATGCCAACAATGCCGAGAATACTCAGGCCATGGCGGATGATCTGTTTGCGATGATTGCCGGTGGCAAACTGGTTGTGGATATCCAGCAGCGGTATCCGTTGAGCGAGGCAGCGAAGGCGCAGGCAGAGCTGTCGGCGCGCAGGACTGTCGGCTCTACTGTCCTGCTGCCTTGAGCCGAACACTGCTCTCAAACCAGTAGATCATCCCCCTGTGGGAGCGGGCGTGCCCGCGAAGCAGCCACCGCGATAGATGGCACCGGCTCCGCCGTTGTTCGCGGGCGCGCCCGCTCCCACAGGGTATTGCGCCAGGCCCATTGTATGAGTCAGCCCGGCCGAACGACCTCGCCAGTAGCGAGGTTCCGAATCACACTCGGATTCTTCCGCCCCCCCAGCGCCCCACCGAGCACCAGGTCCAGCTGGCCATGGAAGTACTGCTCCACCCGCAAACGGGTCTTCGCCGCCGGGCGCCCGCCCGGGTTGCACGAGGTGGAAATCAGCGGCCCCACCAGCGCGCACAGTTCACGCACCAGCGGATGGTCACTGACCCGCAGCGCCACAGTGTCATGCTGCCCGGTCACCCACTCGGGCAACAGGTCCTGATGCGGCACCAGCCAGGTGTTCGGCCCTGGCCAGGTGCTGCCCATGCGGTCGATCCAGTCTTCAGGAAAATCCTCGAACAGGAAGTCGAACTGGCGGATGTTGTCGGCTATCAGAATCAGCCCTTTATCCACAGGCCGTGACTTCAGCGCCAGCAGGCGATACACCGCGTCCTCGTTCCATGGGTCGCAGCCCAGGCCCCAGACCGCCTCCGTCGGGTAGGCGATGACTGCGCCCGCCCGGATCTCACGTGCGGCTTGTTGCACACGAAAACTGCTCACCATTTGCGTTTCTCCGCCTTTAACCTTGCTTGCGCGCAGTGTACTTAGCCGGCGCGGGCAAACCAACGCCCGGCGACATTGCTGACCCGACCTTCAAGCTCCAGTTCCGTCAGCTGCGCCAGCACCTCGGCCAGCGGCCGGTCACTGAAGTGGGCCAGGTTTTCGCTAGTCTGTGGCGCGGCATGCAACAGGGCAAGCAGCGGATGCGCCGGTTTTTCCGCACCAGCGGGCGGCAAGTTTTGCCAACCGCGCAGGCTTTCCAGTATCTGTTCCACGCTCTCCACCAACAGTGCGCCATCGCGGATCAGCTGATGGCACCCCTTGGCCGCCGGGTGGTGAATAGACCCAGGAATCGCGTACACCTCGCGGCCTTGCTCTGCCGCCAGGCGGGCGGTGATCAACGAACCGCTGGCAAGGCTGGCTTCGACCACCAGCACGCCAAGCGACAAGCCGCTGATGATGCGATTGCGCCGCGGGAAGTTGCCCGGCAACGGCCCAGCATCGAGCGGGTACTCGGACACCAGTGCCCCGCCCCTGTCGACCATCATCCGCGCAAGGTCGCGGTGGCGTTGTGGATAAAGTTTTTGCAAGCCTGTTCCCAGCACAGCAATGGTGCCCCCGCCGACCTCCAGGGCTGCCCGATGAGCGGCACCATCAATGCCCAGGGCAAGCCCGCTGGTGATGGTGAAACCGGCTTGCGCCAGGTAGCGGGAAAATGCCCTGGCGGTGTCGAGTGCCGGAGGTGTGGCACGTCTGCTGCCCACAATGGCCAGCTGAGGTCGGTCAAGCAGTGCTGTATTGCCAGCCACGAAAAGCAGCGGTGGTGCATCGTCGATTTCCCCCAGCAGCGCTGGGTAGTCAGGGCTGTCCCACATCAGCAAATGCTGGCCCGGGCCCTCTAACCAGGCCATTGCAGCCAATGCACCATCACGTACTTCGCCACTGCGCCGCGCATCGATGGTGGCTTGTGGTATACCCAACGCGCGCCAGGCGGGGCCGGGAGCGCTGAGTGCCGAAGAAGCACTGCCAAAGGCTTCGAGCAGGGTGCGAAAGCGTCGTAATCCCGTCTCTGGGAGGCGGTGCAGACGTAATCGCGCCTCCAGTTCGGCTGGCGGACAGGGCGACGAATGGTTAATCGGCATAGGGATCATCCTTGATCGAAAAATGGGCCATCTACGTGGCACAACTTGTGGATAAGTTTGTGGGTAACACTTTGAAAAGCTGTCCATGATTTGGCGGCTATCAGGCCTATAGAGACCCTAGACGAGCTTTCACAGGTGCTGAAATCCCCGTTTCCCTTTATTATGTGTGCTCAGTTTTCAACCGACCGCACAGTGACTGCCTGACCCTATGGCCATCTTGAACATTCTCGAATTCCCGGACCCGCGCCTGCGCACCATTGCCAAACCGGTAACGGTGTTCGACGACGCCCTGCGTCAGCTGATCGACGACATGTTTGAAACCATGTACGAAGCCCCCGGCATCGGCCTGGCCGCCACTCAGGTCAACGTGCACCTGCAGGTGGTGGTCATGGACCTCAGCGAAGACCGCAGCGAGCCGCGCGTCTTCATCAACCCGACTGTCGAAGAGCTGACCCACGACATGGGCCAGTACCAGGAAGGCTGCCTGTCGGTACCCGGCTTCTACGAGAACGTCGATCGCCCTCTGCGTGTGCGGGTCAAAGCCCAGGACCGCGACGGCAAGCCTTACGAGCTGGAATGCGAAGGCCTGCTGGCAGTGTGCGTGCAGCACGAGTTCGATCACCTCAACGGCAAGCTGTTCGTCGACTACCTGTCGCAGCTCAAGCGCGACCGGATCAAGAAAAAGCTGGAAAAGCAGCACCGCCAGCAAGCCTGATCCTCATCTCCCAGAAGGCTTGCTCCGGCAAGCCTTTTTCTTTTTGGAAGCGAGAACTCCATGCGCATCGTCTTTGCAGGCACTCCAGAGTTTGCCGCCGAACACCTCAAGGCCCTGCTCGACAGCCCGTACGAGATCGTGGCCGTCTACACCCAGCCCGACCGCCCTGCCGGCCGTGGCCAGAAGCTCATGCCGAGCCCGGTCAAGCAACTGGCCGTGGCCCATGACATCCCGGTGTTCCAGCCGCCGACCCTGCGCAATGCCGAAGCACAGGCAGAGCTGGCCGCGCTGAAGCCGGACCTGATGGTGGTGGTCGCCTATGGGCTGATCCTGCCGCAAGTCGTGCTCGACATCCCGCGTCTGGGTTGCATCAACAGCCACGCCTCGCTGCTGCCACGCTGGCGCGGTGCAGCGCCGATCCAGCGCGCCGTTGAAGCCGGCGATGCCGAGAGCGGCGTGACCGTGATGCGCATGGAAGCCGGCCTGGATACCGGCCCGATGCTGCTCAAGGTGGTTACTCCGATCAGCGCTGACGACACCGGCGGCAGCCTTCACGACCGCCTCGCAGAAATGGGCCCACCGGCTGTAGTCCAGGCCATTGCCGGCCTGGCAGACGGTTCACTGCACGGTGAAGTTCAGGATGATGCCCTGGCCACCTACGCCCACAAGCTGAACAAGGACGAAGCGCGCATCGACTGGAGCCGCCCGGCCGTCGAGCTTGAACGCCTGATCCGTGCCTTCAACCCGTGGCCGGTGTGCCACAGCACCCTGGATGGCGAAAGCGTCAAGGTGCTGGCCGCAAACTTGTCCACAGGCAAAGGTGCCCCAGGCGAGATCCTCTCGGCCAGCAAGGACGGTCTCGTGGTCGCCTGCGGTGACCAGGCGCTGAGCCTGACCCGCCTGCAACTGCCCGGTGGCAAAGCGCTGAACTTCAGCGACCTATACAACAGCCGCCGCGAGAAATTCGCCGCCAGCAAGGTGCTGGGCCAATGAACCCACGCCTCGCCGCCGCCCGTGCCCTTACCGCTGTACTCAGCGGCAAGGCCTCGCTGAACAGCTCGCTGCCGGGACAACTGGACAAGGTCGAAGAACGCGACCGTGGCCTGACCCAGGACCTGGCTTTCGGCACCGCCCGCTGGCAGCCACGCCTGGACCTGCTGGCCGCGCAGCTGCTGCAAAAGCCGTTCAAGGCCGCAGACGCCGATGTGCACGCGCTGCTGCTGGTCGGCCTGTACCAGCTGTTCTACACCCGCATTCCGGCCCACGCCGCCATCGGCGAGACCGTCGGCTGCGCCGACAAGCTGAAGAAGCCGTGGGCCAAGGGCCTGCTCAATGCCGTGCTGCGCCGTGCCCAGCGTGAGGGCGAAGAACTGCTTGCCGGCATGGAGCGCGACCCGGTGGTGCGCACCGCTCACCCACGCTGGCTGCAGAAGTCGCTCAAAGCGTTCTGGCCAGATCAGTGGGAGGCCATCTGCGCCGCCAACAACGCCCATCCGCCAATGATCCTGCGGGTCAACCGCCGCCACCACAGCCGCGACGTCTACCTGGCGCTGCTGGCCGAAGCGGGTGTCGGCGCCAGCGCCTGTCAGTACAGCCGTGACGGCATCGTGCTGACCGAAGCCTGCGACGTACGCGGCCTGCCAGGCTTCGCCGAAGGCTGGGTGAGCGTGCAGGACGAGGCAGCGCAGCTGTCGGCCGACCTGCTCGAGCTGGCCCCCGGCCAGCGCGTGCTCGACGCCTGCTGCGCCCCAGGCGGCAAGACTTGCCACCTGCTCGAAACCGAACCGGCCCTGGCCCACATGACGGCCATCGACCTCGAAGCCAAGCGCCTGACTCGCGTGCGCGAGAACCTCGACCGCCTGCAACTGGACGCCGAGCTGATCGCCTGCGACGCCCGCGACACCGCGAGCTGGTGGGACGGCAAGCCGTTCCAGCGCATCCTGCTCGATGCGCCGTGCTCGGCCACCGGCGTGATCCGCCGCCACCCGGACATCAAGCTGACCCGCCAGGCCGACGACATTCCGGCCCTGGCCGCGCTGCAAGGTGAACTGCTCGATGCCCTGTGGCCGACCCTGGAAGTGGGCGGCATGCTGCTGTACGCCACCTGCTCCAGCCTGCCGACCGAGAACACCGAAGTGATCGACGCCTTCCTCGCCCGCACCCCGGGTGCCCGTGAGCTGGACCTGGCCACCGAAGCCGGCCTGCGCCAGCCCCACGGCCGCCAGCTGCTGGCGCAGGAGGGCGGCCATGACGGGTTCTACTATGCCAAGCTGATCAAGATCGCCGCCTCGCGGTAAGTACACAGGGTAGGGAGTAGCGGATGAAGATCATCATCCTCGGCGCAGGGCAGGTGGGCGGTACGCTGGCAGAGCACCTGGCCAGCGAAGCCAACGACATCACCGTGGTCGACACCGATGGCGATCGCCTGCGCGACCTCGGCGACCGCCTGGACATCCGCACCGTGCAGGGCCGTGGCTCGCTGCCGACGGTGCTGCGCCAAGCTGGCGCCGACGACGCCGACATGCTGGTGGCGGTGACCAACAGCGACGAGACCAACATGGTTGCCTGCCAGGTGGCCTACACGCTGTTCCACACCCCGACCAAGATCGCCCGGGTGCGCGAGTCGGCCTACCTGACCCGCGAAGAGCTGTTCGACAACGACCACATTCCGGTCGACGTGCTGATCAGCCCCGAGCAGGTGGTGACCAACTACATCAAGCGCCTGATCGAACACCCGGGCTCACTGCAGGTCATCGACTTTGCCGAAGGCAAGGCCCAACTGGTGGCGGTGAAGGCGTATTACGGCGGCCCCCTGGTGGGCCAGCAGCTGCGCCAGATCCGCGCGCACATGCCCAACGTCGATACCCGCGTGGCAGCCATCTTCCGCCGCGACCGGCCGATCACCCCGCGGGGCGACACGGTGATCGAAGCCGATGACGAAGTGTTCTTCATCGCCGCGAAGAAAGACATCCGCGCCGTGATGGGTGAGCTGCGCCGCATCGACGAGACCAACAAACGGATCGTTATCGCCGGTGGCGGGCAGATCGGCGAGCGCCTGGCCGAAGCCATCGAGAGCCGCTACCAGGTGAAGATCATCGAGATGAGCGCGGCACGCTGCCGGCACCTCTCCGACACCCTGGAAAGCACCGTGGTGCTGCAGGGCAGTGCCTCGGACAAGGACCTGATGCTCGAAGAGAACATCGCCGATGCCGACATTTTCCTGGCCCTGACCAACGACGACGAGGCCAACATCATGTCGTCGCTGCTGGCCAAGCGCCTTGGCGCGGGCAAGGTCATGACGATCATCAACAACCCGGCTTATGTCGATCTGGTGCAGG
This sequence comes from Pseudomonas sp. NBRC 111124, assembly GCF_001320245.1. Lineage (GTDB taxonomy): Bacteria > Pseudomonadota > Gammaproteobacteria > Pseudomonadales > Pseudomonadaceae > Aquipseudomonas. The sequence continues at coordinate 198,826 of NZ_BCBA01000007.1, read as the reverse complement.
GCGGCGACATCGACATCGCCATCAGCCCGCAGCTGGCCACCATCGGCACCTTGCTGGCGCACGTGCGCCGCGGCGATATCGTCAGTGTGCACTCGCTGCGCCGGGGCGCGGCCGAAGCCATTGAGGCAGTGGCGCACGGCGATTCGAAGTCGAGCAAGGTGGTCGGCAAGGCTGTGGAGAACATTGCCTTGCCACCGGGTACCACCATCGGCGCAATCATCCGCGACGAAGAGGTGCTGATCGCCCACGACGACATGGTGATCGCATCGGGCGACCATGTGATCCTGTTCGTTGTGGATAAAAAACACATTCGCGATGTGGAGAAGCTGTTCCACGTTGGCTTGAGTTTCTTCTAGGAGAAGAGGGCATGCGCGAATCGCTTGAGAAGATGCTGGCCAAGGGTGTGGATAACCCGCTGCTGAGGTTTGGCTTGGGCAAGGCCTGGCTGGATGAGGGCAATGGCGCGGAAGCTGCGGTGCACCTGGCGCGCTGTGTGGAGCAGGATCCGAAGTATTCGGCAGCCTGGAAGCTGCTGGGGAAGGCTTATCAGCTGGTCGGTGACCTGCCGTCAGCACGCAAGGCCTGGGAGGACGGGGTCGTTGCGGCCCAGGCCCATGGTGACAAGCAGGCCGAGAAGGAAATGGCCGTGTTCCTGAAGAAGCTCAACAAAACCTCAAGCTGACGCGATCCCCTGTGGGAGCGGGCGTGCCCGCGAACACCGGCGAAGCCGGTGCCATGCACCGCGGTGCCTGCTTCGCGGGCATGCCCGCTCCCACAGAAGCCCTGCTATATCTGGCAGTGGATAACTCAGTACCAGCGCGGCTCGCCAGCCGGGCGCTTCTTGAAGCGCTTCATGCTCCACATGTACTGGCTCGGATATTCGCGCACATAACGCTCGACCACTTTGCTCATGGCCGCCGCCGACACATTCACGTCGGTGCTGTACATCTCTTCCGGCGCCGCTTCCAGGAACACCTTGAAGCCCGAGCCGTCCGGCAGCCGCAGTGCATGCAGGAACACCCCCACCGCCTTGCCACCGGCCAGCATGTTCGGTACGAACTTGCTGGTCAGCGCCTGGGTGCCCAGGAACGGCACGAACACGCCCGCCGATTCCGCCGGCTCCGGGTCGGCAGGAATACCCACCTGGCCACCGCGACGCACTTCCTTGATCACGCTGAGGATGCCTTCCTTGGTTGAAGGCGCCACGCGGTTACCCATCTGCACGCGCTGCTCACGCAACAGGTCATCCACCGCCTTGAGCTTCGGCGGGCGGTAGAAAATGATCGGTTTGCACTGGTTACAGTAGAAGTGGTTGAGCACTTCCCAGTTGCCCAGGTGGCTGGTGATGCCAACCACACCCTTGCCCGAGGCGAGCGCCTGCTCCAGCACTTCCAGGCCGTGCACTTCCTTGACCAGCTCAAGCGAACGCTGCGGCGGCCAGATCCAGGCACAGGCACTTTCGACGAAAGATTTACCGATATCCCGCAGCGCACGGCCGACCAGTTGCTCGCGTTCGACCGGGTCCATCTCCGGGAAGCACTTGGCCAGATTGATACGCACGACGTTGCGCGAGCCGTTGGGGATTTTCCACATCAGCCAGCCGATACCGGCGCCGACGCGCTGCACAGCGCCCCAGGGCAGCTTGGCAAACAGACGCAGCACCCCGACCATCAGGGCGCCCTTGAACTTTTCCACAGGCAATTCCTTATTTCAGCAAGGCGCGCATTGTAACCCCTCAGCGCAACAAGGCGGCGTAGCGATCGCAATCGGTGGTATGGTCCATGACCATGCCGGTGGCCTGCATGAAGGCGTAGCAGATGGTCGGGCCAACAAAGGTGAAGCCAGCTTTTTGCAGCGCTTTGCTCATCGCCTTGGCTTCGTCGGTGACCGCCGGCACGTCACCGCGGGCCTGGAAGTGGTTGATCTTCGGCTCGCCACCAACGAACGACCACAACCACTCGGCGGGGTTATCCACAGCCAGCCAGGCCTGCGCGTTGCGCCGGGCGGCCTTGAGCTTGAGGCGGTTGCGGATGATGCCGGCGTCCTGCATCAACTCCTCGATGCGCTCATCACTCATGCCGGCCAGTTTCACCGGGTCGAAGCCGTGCATCACCTCGCGATACCGCTCGCGTTTGCGCAAAACGGTGATCCACGAAAGCCCCGCCTGGAACCCTTCGAGCAAAAGCATCTCGAACAGCAACGCCGGGTCACGCTGTGGCGTTCCCCATTCCTGGTCGTGGTAGGCCTGGTACAACGGATCGTCGGTACACCAAAAGCAGCGTGGCATAAGGCTCCAATGAGTAGAGGGCGAGGCGAATCAGGTTATACTCCCGCTCTTTACATCCGCATCCCCAGATACAGGTGAATTTCGTGAGCCAGCCTACGCCAGCCGTGCGTACCTTCCAAGACCTGATCCTCGCCCTGCAAAACTACTGGGCAGCTCAAGGTTGTGTGGTGCTTCAGCCCTACGATATGGAAGTAGGCGCCGGCACGTTCCACACCGCTACATTCCTGCGCGCCGTGGGTCCAGAAACCTGGAACGCCGCCTATGTGCAGCCTAGCCGTCGCCCTGCCGACGGGCGGTATGGCGAAAACCCCAACCGCCTGCAGCACTACTACCAGTTCCAGGTGGTTCTGAAGCCGAACCCGGCCAACTTCCAGGAGCTGTACCTCGGCTCGCTGAAAGCCATCGGCATCGACCCGCTGGTCCACGACATTCGCTTCGTCGAAGATAACTGGGAATCGCCGACCCTGGGCGCCTGGGGCCTGGGCTGGGAAATCTGGCTGAACGGCATGGAAGTCACCCAGTTCACCTACTTCCAGCAGGTAGGTGGCATCGAGTGCTATCCGGTCACCGGTGAAATCACCTACGGCCTCGAGCGCCTGGCCATGTACATCCAGGGCGTCGACTCGGTCTACGACCTGGTATGGGCCGACGGCCCGTTCGGCAAGGTCACCTACGGCGACGTGTTCCACCAGAACGAGGTGGAGCAGTCGACCTACAACTTCGAACACGCCAACGTCGAGAAGCTGTTCGAACTGTTCGACTTCTATGAAAGCGAAGCCAACCGCCTGATCAAGCTGGAGCTGCCGCTGCCGACCTATGAAATGGTCCTGAAGGCCTCGCACACCTTCAACCTGCTGGACGCCCGCCGCGCCATCTCGGTGACCGAGCGCCAGCGTTACATCCTGCGCGTGCGTACCCTGGCCCGGGACGTGGCGCAAAGCTATCTGCAAGCCCGCGCACGCCTGGGCTTCCCGATGGCCACCCCTGAACTGCGTGACGAAGTGTTGGCGAAGCTGGAGGCTGCACAATGAGTGCTCAAGATTTCCTGGTAGAACTGGGCACCGAAGAGCTGCCACCCAAAGCCCTGGCCAGCCTCGGCGACGCCTTCCTGGCCGGCATCGAGAAAGGCCTGCAGGCCGCTGGCCTGAACTACACCGGCAAGCAGGTGTACGCAGCGCCACGCCGCCTGGCCGTGCTTATCCGCCAATTGGACGTGCAGCAGCCTGACCGCAGCATCAACATCGACGGCCCGCCCATGCAGGCGGCCTTCAAAGACGGCGAGCCGACCCAGGCTGCCTTGGGCTTTGCCAAGAAGTGCGGCGTAGAGCTGGCCGAAATCGACCAGAGCGGCGCCAAGCTGCGCTTCTCCCAGCACATCCCGGGCAAGGCCACCGCCAGCCTGCTGCCGACTATCGTCGAGGATTCGCTCAACGACCTGCCAATTCCCAAGCGCATGCGCTGGGCTGCAAGCCGTGAAGAGTTCGTGCGCCCGACCCAGTGGCTGGTGATGCTGCTCGGCGACCAGGTGGTCGACTGCACCCTCCTGTCGCAGAAGGCCAGCCGTGAATCCCGTGGCCACCGCTTCCACCACCCGGAGAACGTGGTCATCACCACCCCGGCCAACTACGTCGAAGACCTGCGCAAAGCCTACGTGCTGGCCGACTTCGCCGAGCGTCGCGAGCTGATCAGCAAGCGTACTGCGGAGCTCGCCATGCAGCAGGAAGGCACCGCTATCGTGCCGCCCGCGCTGCTGGACGAAGTGACCGCCCTGGTCGAGTGGCCAGTGCCGCTGGTGTGCTCGTTCGAAGAGCGTTTCCTCGAAGTGCCGCAAGAAGCGCTGATCACCACCATGCAGGACAACCAGAAGTATTTCTGCCTGCTGGACAGCGAAGGCAAGCTGCTGCCGCGCTTCATCACCGTGGCCAACGTCGAGAGCCGTGACCCCAAGCAGATCGTGCAGGGTAACGAGAAGGTCGTGCGCCCGCGCCTGACCGACGCCGAGTTCTTCTTCAAGCAAGACAAGAAGCAGCCGCTTGAAACCTTCAACGAGCGCCTGAAGAACGTGGTGTTCCAGGCGCAGCTGGGCACTGTCTACGACAAGGCCGAGCGGGTTTCAAAACTGGCTGCGTTCATCGCCCCGCTGATCGGCGGCGATGCCCAGCGCGCCAGCCGTGCCGGCCTGCTGTCGAAGTGCGACCTGGCCACCGAGATGGTCGGCGAATTCCCTGAAATGCAGGGGGTTGCCGGTTACTACTACGCGCTCAATGACGGTGAGCCGCAAGACGTCGCCCTGGCCCTGAACGAGCAGTACATGCCGCGCGGTGCTGGCGCCGAGCTGCCGCAGACTCTCACTGGTGCTGCCGTGGCCATCGCCGACAAGCTCGACACCCTGGTCGGCATCTTCGGCATCGGCATGCTGCCCACCGGCAGCAAGGACCCGTATGCCCTGCGCCGTGCTGCCCTGGGCGTGCTGCGTATCCTGATCGAGAAGCAGCTGGACCTGGACCTGAGCGCCGCAGTCGGGTTTGCGGTCAAGCAGTTCGGTGCCAAGGTCAAGGCAGCTGGCCTGGCCGAGCAGGTGCTGGAGTTCATCTTCGACCGCCTGCGTGCTCGCTATGAAGACGAAGGCATCGACGTTGCCACGTACCTGTCGGTCCGTGCCCTGAAGCCGGCTTCGGCCCTGGACTTCGACCAGCGCGTGCAGGCCGTGCAGGCCTTCCGCAAGCTGCCGGAAGCCGAAGCCCTGGCTGCAGTGAACAAGCGCGTGTCGAACCTGCTGAGCAAGGCCGAGGGCGCTATCGCCGACCAGGTCGAGCCAAAGTACTTCGACAATGCCAACGAGTTCTCCCTGTACTCGGCCATCCAGCAGGCCGACCAGGCCGTGCAACCGATGGCAGCGGCGCGTCAGTACAGTGAATCGCTGGCCCGCCTGGCGGCCCTGCGTGACCCGGTCGACGCCTTCTTCGAGGCGGTGATGGTCAATGCCGAAGACGCCAAGGTACGTGCCAACCGTTATGCCCTGCTCAGCCGCCTGCGCGGCCTGTTCCTGGGCGTGGCTGACATTTCGCTGCTGGGGTAAACCTTGAAACTGCTGATTCTCGATCGTGACGGGGTGATCAACCAGGACTCCGACGCCTACATCAAGACGCTGGAAGAGTGGATCCCGATCCCTGGCTCGGTCGAAGCCATCGCGCAGTTGAGCAAGGCGGGCTGGACGGTGGCCGTGGCCACCAACCAGTCCGGCATCGCCCGTGGCTATTACTCGCTGGCAACCCTAGAGGCCATGCACGCGCGCCTGCGCGCGCTGGTGGCCGAGCAGGGCGGCGAGGTGGGCCATATCGTGTATTGCCCGCACGGGCCAGATGAGGGCTGCGATTGCCGCAAGCCCAAGCCTGGCATGCTGCGGGCGATCGCCGAGCATTACCAGGTGGGCCTTGAAGGCGTCTGGTTCGTCGGCGACAGCAAAGGTGACCTGGAGGCCGCCCTGGCCGTCGGTGCACAACCCGTGCTGGTGAAAACCGGCAAGGGCGAGCGGACCCTGGAAAAAGGCGTCGCGGAAACTACACTGATTTTCGACGATCTGGCTGCCATCGCCAGAGAAATTATTTAACAACAGTGCGCCCTCTGGGCGCATTTTTCCTAGGCGGGCGTGCCCCGCAACGGTATTTGCCACTATGTCGATCCTGCAGGCGATCAGAATCTTTCTTTTTTACCTGCTGCTGGGCACCAGTTCGCTGCTGTGGTGCTCGCTGAGCTTCTTCGTCGCGCCGTTCTTGTCGTTCCCCAAGCGCTACACGTTCATCAACGTGTACTGGTGCCGTTGCGCACTGTTCCTTGTGCGCACCATCCTTGGCATCAACTACAAGGTCACCGGCGCCGAGAACGTGCCGGATGAGCCCTGCGTGATCCTGTCCAACCACCAGAGCACCTGGGAAACCTTCTTCCTTTCCCAGTACTTCTCGCCGCTGAGCCAGGTGCTCAAGCGCGAGCTGCTGTATGTGCCGTTCTTTGGTTGGGCCATGGCCATGCTGCGGCCGATCGCGATCAACCGCGACAACCCCAAGGAGGCCCTGCGCCAGGTGGCCAGCAAGGGTGACGAACTGCTCAAGCAGAAAACCTGGGTGCTGATCTTCCCGGAAGGTACCCGGGTGCCGTTCGGTACTGTGGGTAAATTCTCCCGCGGCGGTACCGCGCTAGCCGTGAATGCCGGGCTGCCCGTGCTGCCGATTGCCCACAATGCTGGCAAGTTCTGGCCCAAGACGGGCTGGGGCAAGCGCTCGGGCACCATCGAGGTAGTGATCGGCAAGCCGATGTACGCCGAGGGCACCGGACCGCGGGCCATCGCCGAGCTTAATGACCGTGCTGCTGCGTGGAACGAAGCCACCCAGCGGGCTATGGGTTCGCTGCCGCCGGTGGATGAAAAACCACAAGAGCAGATGGCCTGACCATCTGTGGATAACTTGTGTACAGTTTTTCGATAAGATCCCCGGATACGACGCTAAGTACATGAATTAGCTATTTATTTCTGGGTATGACATTTTTCTGAAAAACGTGCATAAGTTTTTTCGGGGCATAAGAAAACCGGCTTTTACAGCCGGTTTTTTTATGGCGTGGTGATAGCGTCAGACCTTGTCGATATCCACGTCCTTGGTTTCTTTCAAACAGAGGATCCCCACCACCAAGCTGATGCCTGTCACCAGCACCGGGTACCACAAGCCGTAGAAGATATCCCCGGTATACACCACCAGCGCGAACGACACGGTTGGCAGGAAGCCGCCGAACCAGCCGTTGCCGATGTGATAGGGCAGCGACATCGAGGTGTAGCGGATGCGGGTAGGGAACAGCTCGACCATCACCGCCGCCAGCGGTCCGTAGGTCATGGTCGCGATCAGGATCATCGCCACGATCAGCACCACCACCATCACCTGGTTGACCTGCCCCGGGTCGGCCTTGGCCGGGTAACCCGCCTGCTCGATCGCCGAGCGCATGGCTGTTTCGTCGAAGCCGTTGATGGTCTTGTCGCCAATGTTCACGACCACATCACTGCCGGCCACGCTCACCGAACTGTAAGGCAAGCCCTGCTTGACCAGGAAGGTCTTGACCTTGTCGCACGGGCTGTCGAAGCGCGCCTTGCCCACCGGGTCGAACTGGAAGGTGCAGCCTTGCGGGTCGGCGGTGACCACGATCGGCGCCTGGCGGCTGGCCGCGTCGATCTGCGGGTTGGCATAGTGGCTCAGCGCCTTGAACATCGGGAAGTACAACACGGTGGCCAGTAGCAGGCCGAGCATCAGGATCGGCTTGCGCCCGATGCGGTCGGACAGCCAGCCGAAGAACACGAAGAACGGCGCGCCGATCACCACGCTGATGATCAGCAGGGTATTGGCCTGGGCCGGGTCCATCTTGAGCATCTGGGTGAGGAAAAACAGCACGTAGAACTGCGCGGTGTAGAAGGTCACGGCTTGCCCGGCATTGATGCTGAACAGCGCGGTCAGCACCACTTTCAGATTGGGCCAGGAGGTGAACGATTCGCGGATCGGTGACTTGCTGACCTTGCCTTGGGCCTTCATTTTCACGAAGGCCGGCGACTCGTGCATGCTCATGCGGATCCAGGTAGAGATCGCCAGCAAGAAGATCGACAGCAGGAACGGCAGGCGCCAGCCCCAGGTTTCGAACTGGTCACCACTGATGTAGCGGCTACCCAGTACCACCAGCAACGACAACAGCAGGCCCAGGGTAGCGGTGGATTGGATGAACCCAGTGTGGAAACCACGCTTGCCGGGTGGCGCGTGCTCGGCCACGTAGGTGGCGGCACCGCCGTATTCGCCGCCCAGCGCCAGCCCCTGGAGCATGCGCAGGATCACCAGGATGATCGGTGCCGCGATGCCGATGCTGGCGTAGGTGGGCAGCAGGCCAACAGCGAAGGTCGACAGGCCCATCAGTACGATGGTCACCAGGAAGGTGTACTTGCGCCCGATCATGTCGCCCAGGCGGCCGAATACCAACGCACCGAACGGCCGCACCAGGAAGCCGGCAGCAAAGGCCATGAGGGCGAAGATGAAGGCGGTAGTGTCGTTCACCCCAGCAAAAAACTGCTTGCTGATGACCGCGGCCAGCGCCCCATAAAGAAAAAAGTCATACCACTCGAACACCGTCCCGAGGGATGACGCGAAAATGATTTTGCGTTCTTCACGACGGCTGGCGCTGCTGGCCGTCGCACCCTGCTCTTGGATGTAATCCGACATCGTTGCTGTCCTCGGCCCGCAGGCCACAGTGATTATTCTTGTTGTTCCACTGTCGGCAGCTTGTGACCGCCAGCTGCCGGTGTTGCACGCTCCCGGGTCAGGGGGTCGGTACTGCGTCTTCGTTCAGGTAGGTCTGGGTGGCGGCTCCTTTGAGGATCAGTTGCGCCGCCTTCTCGGCGATCATCAGGGTGGGGGAACAGGTATTGCCGGAGGTGATCTGCGGCATGATCGAGGCGTCGGCCACACGCAGGCCGGGGATGCCGTGCACGCGCAGCTGGTTATCCACAACGTCGAGGTCGCCGTTGCCCATGCGGCAGGTACCGACCGGGTGGAAGATGGTGGTGCCGATCTTGCCGGCCGCCTCGAACAGTTCTTCCTCGGTTTGCAGGGACGGGCCTGGTAAATACTCCTTGGGGTCGAAAGCGGCGAGGGCAGGCGCCTGGACGATGCGTCGGGTCAGGCGGATGGCGTCGGCGGCCACGCGTAGGTCCTGGGGGTCGCTTAAGTAGTTGGGATCAATCTGCGGCGTGCTGTTCATGTCTGCACTGCGGATATCGATGCGCCCGCGGCTGGCTGGACGCAGGTTGCACACCGACGCGGTGAAGGCCGGGAACGGGTGCAGCGGCTCGCCGAAGCGCTCCAGTGAAAGCGGCTGCACGTGATACTGCAGATTGGGTGTGGCCTGCTCAGGGCTAGAATGCACGAAGGCACCCAACTGGCTCGGCGCCATGGCCAGTGGGCCACTGCGGTCGTAGAGATACCGCAGACCCATGCCCAGCTTGCCCAACAGGCTGTTGGCCATCTGGTTGAGCGTGCGGGTGTTGCGGATCTGGTAAATCAGCCGCAATTGCAGGTGATCCTGCAGGTTGCCGCCGACGCCGGGCATGTCGTGGCGCACACCGATACCCAGGCTTTCGAGCAGCTTGCGCGGGCCAATGCCGGAGCGCTGGAGGATACCGGGCGACCCTACGGCGCCAGCGCAAAGGATGATCTCGCGGCGCGCAGCAAACTCATGCCAGGCGCCTTGCCAAAAGGCTTTAACCGCGCGGGCACGGGTGTTGTTCAACAGCACCTGGTCTACCTGAACGCCAGTCAGCACAGTGAGGTTGGGGCGGTCCTGGATCGGCCGCAGAAAGGCTTTGGAGGCGTTCCAGCGCACACCGCTGCGCTGATTGACCTGAAAGTATCCACAGCCTTGGTTGTCGCCAGTGTTGAAGTCATCGACCTTGCCAATGCCGCTTTGCTCGGCGGCGTCGCGGAAGGCATCGAGGATCGGCCAGCTGTAGCGCTGGCGCTCGACTCGCCATTCCCCCTCGGCGCCATGGTGTTCGCTGGCTCCGGCAAAGTGGTTCTCGCTGGCCTTGAACAACGGCAGCACATCGTTCCAGGCCCAGCCCGGGTTGCCTTGCTCGGCCCAATGGTCGTAATCGGCAGCCTGGCCGCGCATGTAGATCATACCGTTGATCGAAGAACAGCCGCCGAGCACCTTGCCCCGTGGATAACCCAGTGCACGACCGCCCAGGCCGGGCTGTGCTTCGGTCTTGAAGCACCAGTCGGTGCGGGGGTTGCCGATGCAGTAAAGGTAACCGACGGGGATGTGAATCCACGGGTAGTTATCGCGGCCACCGGCTTCGAGCAGCAGGACGCGGCTGGAAGGGTCGGCGGACAAACGATTGGCCAGCAGGCAGCCGGCGGGACCGGCACCCACGACCACGTAGTCGAATACAGAATCGGCTGACGGCATGTGCAACCTCGCGCCTGATTATTATTCTTGTCCCGATCCATCTTAGTGAGTAATTTCGACAAGGAAACACGAGATTTTACGCAGCCGTTGTGCGTTTTAGCACAGCCCTAAGGATCAGCATGTTCGACTGGAACGATCTGCGGTTTTTCCTCGAGTTGCAGCGCAGTGGCCGCCTGCTCAGCGCGGCCAAGCGCCTCAATACCACCCACAGCACCGTCGCCCGCCATATCGACAGCATCGAAAAGAGCCTGGGCACGCCACTGTTCGTGCAGCATGCCCAGGGCTATGAACTGACCCCGTCGGGGCAAGCCTTGCTCAAGCACGCCGAAGCCATGGAGAACGTGGCCCTGCTGGCGCAGGAAGAGATCACTCAGGCCATTACCCCGCTGGGCAAGATTCGCTTGGGGGTTACCGAAGGCATCGGCATCATGTTCTTCACCCCACGCATGAGCGAGCTGTTTGCCCGCTATCCAGGGCTGGAGGTGGAGCTGGTGGCGGTACCGCGCTTCGTCAGCATCCTCAACCGCGAGGCCGAGATCAGCATTCACCTGGAGCGGCCTAACGCCGACCTGCTGATCACCCGCAAGCTCACCGACTACCGCCTGGCGCTGTACGCCAGCCAAGACTATCTGGACCGGGCGCCACCCCTGCGCAACCGCGAGGACCTGGCCCGGCACAACTGGATAGGCTACGTCGATGATCTGCTGTTCAGCCAGGAACTGCTGTTTCTCAACAGTTTCTGCCGCGCACCGAATGTTTCTTTCCGCAGCACTAGCGTGATCGCCCAGCAAACCGCCGCCCGCGCAGGGCTGGGCATCGCCGTGCTACCCAACTACATGGCTCGACACGACCCGACACTGGTGCGTGTGCTGCCCAGCGAGACCATCCAGCGCAGCTACTGGATCTGTACCCGCCGTGAGTTGCACAAGTCGGTGCGCCTGCGGGTGGTGTGGGACTACCTGCTGGCGCTGTGCGCGGCGGAACAGGATCAGCTGCTAGCCGAATAGCGCTTTGCTGGCCAGCAACAGGGCCGCCAGCCAACCGGCCACGGCAAACAGCTGCTGAAGGCGCGGGCCGGCAATGCGGGTGGCCAATGGCCTGGCCAGGAGCAGGCCGATCACCGCACCGATGGCGAACGGCGCACCGATCTGCCAGTGCATCACCCCGGCCAGGCTGGCGCTGACCACACTGCCCGTGGAAACCAGTGCAATGACGGCCAGCGATGTCGAAACGATGCTCTTCATGCGCAGGTTGGTGTAGCGGTTCAAGGCCGGGATGATCACAAAGCCGCCGCCCACACCCAGCAGGCCAGAAAGCAAGCCGGACATCGCCCCGGTAAATGCCAGGGCGCGTGCGCAAGGTAGCGTCCAGCGCAAGCGCCCCTGCAGCGGGTTCAGCACGCAGGGCTCGATGTAACGATGGGCGTCGCTCCCTTCGCCGCGCAGCTCTTTGGCCGCCTTGCGCCAGATGCGCAGGCAGGCGTAGATCAGCACGCCTGCGAACACCAGCGCCAAGGGTGCATTGGGCAACCGGTGCGCCAGCATCAGGCCGAACGGCGCCGCGGCGATGCCGATCAAGGCGATGAACAGGGCCGCGCGATAACGCACCAGCCCTTCGCGCAAGCCGAGTACCGCCCCCACTGCCGCAGCAAGCCCCACGGCAAGCAAACCGATGGGCGCCGCTTCGACCATCGACAGGCCAAGCCCGAACACCAACAGTGGAACTGCCAGGATGCCACCACCCGCGCCGGTCAGCGCCAGCACCGCACCGATGATTGCGCCCAGGCCTGCGCCCAGCAGCTGATGCTCGATCACTGTGCGGCCTCGGCGTCCAACGGTTGCGGGCGCGCCATCCACTCACGGCCTTTGAGCATCCCCTGCCAATACAAGGGCGGCAGTATCCGTGCCTTGAGCAGCCAGGCCAGGCGTGTCGGCTGGCGCCCATCGAGCAGCCAGCGCGGGAAACTCGGTGCGACCTTGCCGCCATAGGTGAACTCGGCCAGGACGATCTTGCCGCGCTCGACGGTCAGCGGGCAGGAGCCATAGCCGTCGTACTGGGCCAGAGTAGGAAGGCGGCCCAGCGCTACCAGTACGTTGTTGGCAACCACTGGCGCCTGCTTGCGCGCAGCTGCGGCGGTCTTGGCGTTGCTGGTGTTGGCCACATCGCCCAGCGCATGAACGTTGCCGAATTGGCGATGGCGCAAGGTATGCGGATCGACATCGACCCAGCCGGCCGCGTCGGCCAAGGTGCTCTGGCGGATGAAGTCCGGCGCGACCTGTGGCGGCACCACATGCAATAGGTCGAAAGCTTCAATGCGGGTTTCACTGCTGCCGTCGAGTAGCGTGCGAACAAAGGTCGCACGCCGATTGGGCCCATCCACGGCCACCAGGCGATGGCTGTAGTTGAGGTCCACGCCGTACTTGTCGATGTAAGCCATCAAGGCCGGAACATAGTCGGGTACGCCGAAGAGCACGGCACCAGCATTGAAGAAACTGGCTTTTACATCCCCCAGCCGACCACTGCGCAGCCAATGGTCGCAGGACAGGTACAGCGCCTTCTGCGGCGCGCCTGCACACTTGATTGGCATCGGTGGCTGGGTGAACAGGGCACGCCCTTGCTTGAGCTTTTGCACGAGCTCCCAGGTATAGGGCGCCAGGTCGTAGCGATAGTTGGAAGTGACACCGTTGCGACCGAGCGTTTCGCTGAGCCCGTCGATGGCCTCCCAGTCGAGTTTGAGGCCAGGGCAGACCACCAGCTGTTCATAACTGATGGCGCGGCCACCTTCCAGCATGACCAGCTGGGCTGACGGGTCGAAGCCTTGGACAGAAGCCTTGATCCAGCGAACGCCCCGCGGGATGGCCGAGGCCATGGTGCGGGCGGTGCTCGGCGCTTTGAAAACGCCGGCGCCGACCATGGTCCAGCCTGGCTGGTAGTAGTGCACGTCGGCAGGGTCGATCAGGGCGATGTCCAGCGACGGGTCGCGGGCGATCAGGCTGGAGGCAGTGGCGATACCGGCGGCACCGGCACCGACGATGACCACCTTGTGGTGGTCGGCATTGGCAGGCATGGCAGTCAATCCTGGAATTTCTGGTAAAGGGGCAGGGCAGTCAAAGCTTGTTCAGCGGGATTTTCAGGTAGCTCACGCCGTTTTCTTCTGGCTCCGGGAACTGGCCACTGCGCATGTTGACCTGCACCGAAGGCAGGATCAGCACAGGCATGTCGAGGGTCTTGTCGCGAGCTTCGCGCATGGCTACGAAGCTGTCTTCATCGACACCCTGGTGGATATGAATATTGCTGGCGCGCTGCTCGGCCACCGTGGTGACGAACTGCATCTCGCGCCCGCCTGGCAGGTAGTCGTGGCACATGAACAGCTGGGTCTTGTCGGGGAAGGCGAGTAGCCGGCGGATCGAGCGGTACAGCGTACGGGCATCGGCGCCGGGGAAGTCGCAGCGAGCGGTGCCATAGTCAGGCATGAACAAGGTATCGCCGACGAACACCGCCGTCTCGCCAGCGTCCACGACCATATAACTGATGCACGCCGGGGTATGCCCCGGGGTATGCAGTGCTCGGGCATGCAGGTTACCGATCCGGAAGCCTTCCTCGTCTTCAAACAGCACGTCGAACTGGCTGCCATCGCGGGCGAAGCCAGGCTCTGCATTGAACAGCGTGCCGAAGACTTTCTGCACCTGGGTAATGTGCGCACCAATGGCCGTGTGGCCACCGAGCTTGCCCTTGAGGTAGGCGGCGGCCGAGAGGTGGTCGGCGTGCACGTGGGTTTCCAGCACCCACTGCACGTTGGCGTTCAGTTCCGTCACGCGCTCGATCAGGCAATCCGCCGAGGCGGTGCAGGTGCGCCCAGATTTGGGGTCGTAGTCCAGTACGCTGTCGATCAGTGCGCACTGACGGGTTTCACGGTCCATGACCAGGTAGCTGATGGTCGAGGTCGCATCATCGTAGAAGGCGTCCACGTGCAGGTTGTTGCCGATGATCATCACGTTCTCCAGATTATCTGCCGCGCCTTGTACAGGCGTAGGCAGTGGGAGGAGGTTTATCAAGATGCATGCCAGGCACTTTTCCAGATCGAGATCAATGAATACGGGCCACTGGTCATGGCTGTCAGAGCAGGTGGCAGTACCGATGGCAGTCGACTGTCAGCCAATGGCAGTGTTTGGCAGTCCTTGTTACCCTGCGCCAGGTTATCCAACCGGTGCCGTCATGCCTGAATATCATCCACTCATCCTAGCTCTGGTTTCCTACCTTGAGCACGATGCCCTGCCTACCATCGTGCTGGACACCGAGTACAACATCCTCGCGGCTAACGCGGCTTATCGCCGGCAGTTCGGTCGGGACGAGCAGGCACCGCTGGGCGAGAAGTGCCACCGGGTGTCGCATCACTATGCCGTGCCATGTGACCAGGCCGGCGAGCACTGCCCGATGCGCAAGGCATGGGACAGCAAAGTGCCCGAGCGTGTGCTGCACATTCATCACACGCCGCGTGGTCCCGAACACGTGGATGTGGAGCTGCGGCCAATCCTCGATGAACAGGGCAGGGTGGTCGCCTTCGTCGAACGCCTCACCAGCATCACCCTCGCGTCCGCGCAACCTCAAGAACAAGGGCTGGTCGGGCGGGCGCCTGCCTTCAAGACCGCATTGGCCAGCCTGCAGCGGGCGGCACCCGCGCAGATTCCTGTGCTGCTCCAGGGCGAGTCGGGCACCGGCAAGGAGCTGTTCGCCCGCGCCATTCATATGGGCAGCCCACGGGCCAATGGCCCGCTGGTCGTCGTCGACTGTACCGGCCTGACCGAGTCGTTGTTGGAAAGCGAGCTGTTCGGCTACGAGAAAGGCGCATTCACCGGCGCCAACCAACGCAAGATCGGCTTGGCCGAGGCTGCTCACGGCGGCACGTTGTTCCTCGACGAAATTGGCGAGGTGCCGTTGGCGATGCAGGTCAAACTGCTGCGCCTCATTGAGTCCGGAAGCTTCCGCCCGGTTGGCAGCCTGCGCACCGTGCACTCGGATTTCCGCCTGGTGTCGGCGACCCATAAACCGCTGAAGAAAATGGTGGGTGAAGGGACGTTCCGGGAAGATCTGTATTACCGCATCAGCGGCTTCCCGATCCGCCTGCCGGCGTTGCGCGAGCGTGTGGAAGATTTGCCGCTGCTGGCTGAGAGCCTGCTGCAACGTATGGCTGGCAAGCCCACACCGAGCCTGACTGAGGACGCGCTGAAACAACTCAAGCTGCATGGGTTCCCGGGGAACATCCGTGAGTTGCGCAACATTTTAGAAAGGGCTCGGCTGTTTGCCGATGACGGGCTGATCCGACCTGAACACCTGCCGGAAGATGTAGGGCCACAGCAGGCACCGGGTATTAGCCGAGGCCGAAACGATCTGGGTGATCTCGCGCACGCGCTGGAGCAATTCCAAGGATCACGCAGTGAGCTGGCCCGTCACCTGGGCCTGAGTGAGCGAACCTTGTACCGCCGTTTGAAAGCCCTTGGTTTGTAACCATCCGACCTTTACCCGACCTTTACCTCCGCCCTGACATTAAGTGGAAAACTTTGTGGTCTGATCAGTCAACCGCACCAGGCAGCCGCATTTAGCTGCCGGGCGTATACAGGCAGAGGATCAGCACATGAAGAAAGCCCTAACCGTACTCTGCGCCGCGCTTGTGCTCAGCACACCCTTGGCCAGCTTCGCTCAACCGGGCCCGGACCACTATGACGGTGGCCCATCCCGTCAGGGCAACCCGCCACACGGCCAACCCGATCGGCACGACCGCCATGACAATGGTCGGTACCCGGCCTACCACAACCCTAACTTCCGACCTGAAGCGGGCATGCCCACGCCTCATCAACAATGGCACCGTGGCTACGTTGTGGAACCGCGTTATCGCGCTGACCGCTACTGGGTGACCGACTGGCGTGCTCGCCACCTTTACGCACCGCCGCGTGATCATCGTTGGTTGTATGTGAACGGTGACTATTGTAGGTTCACAAAATAGGTGATAGGCCAGACCCCGTGAAATTGGAATCTTCGCCATTTTTTTTGTGAAATGAAGGGGTGCTTTTCACAGAAAAGCCGAGAAATCCCTACTCACCAATCACAAAAGTTGATTGGCCTGGAAAGGGCCGTTTACGACCGACGCGTGACTTTTCGGTAAGGGATGAGGAGTAGTCGCAGCGATCCTTTAGCTCCTAGTCTGGCGACCTTGGGTTCAGAATCCGACTGGCAATGCCCGCCGTCACTACTTCAGAGGAACCAGCTTCCTCTGCTGCCAAAATTGCGGGGGGCTCATGCTGGTACCCAGGCCCGACAAATGCGCAGTTGCAGCCCTCAATTGCAAGGCTATCCAAAGCGGCACGCGTGTCAATCAAGATCTGATGCATGACGATGGCCGGCCTCACGGAGGTGAAACCGGAGATTCAGATTGACTAAACCGACCCCGTAGACACCAACCTCCACGAAGGCCGCTATCGACCCAAAGCTGTCCTTCAAGAAAGGCAGCTAACGGCGAGAAGCGGTCATTTTGTATCTACAGGTTTCGGGGCGATTCACTCGTCTGATGCTCAGGAGCACCAGGATGGGCGTCAAGGAGGTGGTCATCTTGAGGTGGACTATGCTGACCAGTTGCTCTCAAATCTAATCGTGAGGTCCTCCATGGCAAACCCCAATCTGCTGGCTCTATTCAGAGATGAAGTCCTTCTGACCGGGCCTGAAAGCTCCCTTCCAAGCAACCTATCTCAGTTCTGGCTTGAGGAGCTCCAGAGTCATCTGGAGAGGTATTTCGACGGTTTGAACTCGGATTCAGATGCAGAAGAGAAGGATCTCGACATCTCTCTCCCACTCGCAGCGATCATCCACATCTTGTTCGCGAAGAATGGTGGGGAGGAGATATCCGAGAGCTCTGAAAAGCTGTACGAGTATTTCCAAGACTACCGGCTCGAACTGGCCCTTGAAGAGATCACGCGAAAGACTCATGTGGCTGCCGAGGCTGCAACCATTGAGACCATCTTCACCAACCGAGATGTCCTGGTGGAACAAGGCCCCCTTCTTCAATAGGTACCTCCACCGATGCCATCGCCGGCGGGCACGCTCCGAGGCATTGATGGAATGCATTTTGACGGCTGCCGAGATCAGCGAATGAAAGAAATTGCTGCGCCGATGTTCGATCTAATCGCTTTGTCGCTTCCACGAGGGTTGGGGTTTGGGGACAGCCCGCCAGTAGGGGCATGGCTTAGTGAGGACGGAATTTCTTGTGCCGCTCTAACCCGAAATATCAATTCCGGCAGCTTCGGAATTGTCACCTTGCGGCGTCGTGTCGATAGCGTGTGGGTGCTCCTCAGCCATGGTGAGTGCACCACTGGCGAGTCCGAAGCCCGCGCCTCAATCAGCCATTTTCTCTATACCCAAGCCCATCCGCTTCCACTCCCTTCAGGTGAACGACGACGTGCTCCTCTAAGCAGAATGGGTAAGCGCACACCAAGCGTGGTGTTCAAATCACTATTTGATCCAAGCCGCCGTATTGGGGCGTGGGCGCTGAATCAACTGTATCTCGCACTGCCATCCCCAGACAGAAATTGGGTTCCCGATTGCCAGACTGAGAATTTTCACACCCGCCTCTGGGAAGCCCACCTATTAGCGATTTTTCGTGAACAGGGACTCTTGGTCACCCAGCCTAAAGAATCACCCGATTTTCACATCGAGAATAGGCTGGGAGATGAGGCCTGGGTTGAAGCAGTGACAGCCAACCCGGAAGAGCGGTATGAGCATTTTGGCGCCTCGCCGGTCCCCCCACCCGCTGACCGACATGAGCGTTTCTTAGGAGCGGCTGCAGAAAGGTTTGCGAGGACCATCCAAAACAAATTGGACAAGCGTTACGAATCCCTACCGCACGTGGAGGGTAAGCCGCTCATTCTGGCCTTAGCCGATTTCCATGCGCCCAGTTCAATGCTGTGGAGCAGGGAGTCGCTCATCAGCTATCTCTATGGCTTTGCAGTTCACTCATCTGCGCATCGTGGTACGCACCTGATAACTGTGGAGGAAGAGACATCTCTGCTATCAGGGCGCCCCAACGGCCTATTTACGCTAATGGAAAATGCCCATCTTTCAGCGGTCATTTTCACCAATGCCTGCACAGTGCCAAAGCTCAGCCGAGTGCCGATCTCAGGTGGAGCTCATCTAGACGGGTACCGATACTTGCGGTTTGGTGAGTTTTTCGACCGTTCTCCGGGAGCATCACGAGGTATCCCATTTCTGTTGGATGTAGCGTCCAGCGACTACGGTCAGCTCTGGCCGCAATATGGCTACGAGCCGTGGTCTGCTGAAGTGGAGGTATTCCATAACCCTATGGCACTATACCCGGTGCCTAATGAGTTGATACCAGAAGTCACCCACTGGAGAGAAGTAAACGGAAGAGTCGAGTGCGAATCTTTCTTTGATGTATCCATACTCCGATCCAGAACACTCGTCCTCAGTGCAAACGCTAAGGTTCCGTCACTCGATGAGTTGCTGACAGCAGCCAGTCCTCCAGAGCTCTGACGGCGGCGGGGTGGCCGCATCGTTGCCACGCAGGTAGATGAGAATTTCTCAGCAAGCTACCCAGCCAGGGGAAGGACATGAGATCCCCTGCGCAATTCAGGACCGTTGAAGCGTCACCTCTCTTCGGGTAAAAGCATGACCGTCATACAACGCTACAACAGCGTCATACCCGAGAGCATAGGAAGAAAAATGTCGATCCAAGGACTAAAACGATACTTTGGAAACAAGATTCACGCAGTGATAATGATGGCCCCGCTTAAGCGGGAAATGATACGCCTCGGCATATGCACCCTTATGGCGATTATTCTGAATATCATCTTGTATACCGGCGTTGAAGTAGACGGCACCATCAAGCCGTGGGCAGAAACCCCGATAAAACTGTTTGCATCGTCGATGTTATTCGCCTTCATGATCAAGGCTTTTCTGCCAGTTCTCGGCTGGACGATACTGAAAGCAATGCTGTTGAGTGCGAACAATGCCTTCAGCGGCATACTGAGTTTTTTGGGCAATCAGTTCACAGGCGTCATGTACTGTACCGGAATTATTATGGGTTCTATCACGATTAAATTGTATATGGTTTCCGGGGTTTTAGACTCTGAGTTTGCTTATCTGTCCGCAATCGTATTTGCTTCCGGGGTTTTATATTTCTATGTGCTGCAATGCGCCATTCAAAAAACAATGAGTCCGGCCCTGCGTACACCAGCAGTACCGCGTTAAACCACTAGGCTGTGACTATTCATCTCTGGTGCTCAGTAGGCGCTCGCTCTGCTGAACCCTCACCCATACACAACCATTAATGGACTGGCCCGCCTTCGACTTTATGAAGAAGGCGAGCGAGCACGTGACTGATTGCGCATGTATTCCGAGATGAGACTTTCGAAATTGATGTCCGCCTCCTCAACGAGAATATTGACGTGACAGTACAGCTCTTCAGGACCTCTGAGATAATTGAAAATCCTTGATCTAACGATGCCGCAAACCCCTTCTTTGACCGCCGTAGAGGGGAGGTTGATAACATCGCCAACGCACGGGATAAGAGCTAGGCCATGGTCGCTGTTGAAGACAATGTCAGCTGGACAGGCATCAATGCTGGCATCGGATTGTCCTTGCGAAACCTGCTGATAATCAATGCTATACCTCATGTACAGCCTACCTCATTTGTTGAGTGAGGAATCAGCGCCGCGGATCGTAAACAGAAACCTCAAGTTCGCAAGCGACGGGAGCATGTAGCGGATTTTCGGTACTAGAGAGCTTGGCAACTATCGTTTTTCAAGCACATACCCTACGCCCCGAAGCGTATGTATCAGTTTGGTCTCGAAAGGGTCATCTATCTTGGCTCTGAGTCTTCGAATCGACACCTCTACAACGTTTGTGTCGCAGTCAAAATTCATATCCCAAACCTGCGAAATAATTTGGGTGCGGCTCAGCACCACACCGGTATTACGCATCAGGTAATGCAGTAACGCGAATTCTTTCGTGGTCAGGTCAATGCGCTGACCGTCCCTGAATGCCCTGTGCCGGCTCTGATCAAGCTCCAGGTCAGCGACGCGAATGACCTCTACGGATGCAGGGTGATCTGACCTGCGCATCAAGGCGCGAACCCGGGCCAGCAGCTCAGGGAACTCAAATGGCTTGATCAGGTAGTCATCTGCTCCGTTCTCCAGCCCCCGGACCTTATCCGCCAGCCGGCTTCTCGCCGTCAGCATCATGATACGGGAAGGGCAGTTTTTACGACGCAACAACTCAAGGACCTGCCAACCGTCCATCTCTGGCAGATTTATATCCAGGATAATCAGCTCATATTCGTGCTGCTTAGCCAAGAATAATCCATCTGACCCGGTGTGGACGCAATCTACGACATAGCCACATTCCGTCAGACCTTGACGCACATACTCCGCAGTTTTTACTTCATCCTCAATTACCAGAATTCGCATGGGATTTTGTCTCGATATCACTGAGCAATTAACCGCGCACGCGCGCCGGCATTATTGAAAGGGATGGTAAATCAAAATGAGCGTGCCGGGGCTCAAATGACGGATTTGTAATTTCTAGGTAATACAGTTGATAGTCTGGCGGTATATCTTGTCGCGGTTTGGGTTTGACAGTTGCGGGCCCTCTCTCCAGCAGGTGATTTGACCTTATGAAGTATTGGGTTATTTTCTTCTTTGTGCTGGCTTCGTTCCGCTCAGATGACGGCGAGGTCGCTCACATTGAAGAGACTGGTCATTGGTGTAGTCATGAACTTCACCGGCATGCGATGCGTACAATCGAACGCCTACTTGAATTTTAGGCAAAAAAAAGGCGCCCAATGGGCGCCAAATATCCACCTTTTACCAAAGGAGCACTTAAGCCACTCAAGGTGAATGCGTAATGCTCGTTTTACTAACAGGACCCGCCAATGGATAACTGGCCCAGTTAGCGAATTACAGAATCGAAAGCGGGTACTCGATGATTACACGAGTTTCATCCAGATCCGATTCGAAAGCAGTGGCACGCGTGGTTGCCTGGCGCAACCGGAAGGACAGATCTTTTGCCGGACCGGTTTGGACAACGTATTTGACTTCGACGTCACGCTCCCAACGCTTCTGATTGTCGAGCGGGTTGCCGTTGTCGTCGGTGCGCATGTAGAACTGGTTAGCGTTCGAGTAATCCGCACCCGAGCCTCTGGCGTAGCGCGTCATGAACGTCAGGCCTGGAATGCCGTAGCTGGTGAAGTTCAGGTCATAGCGCAGCATCCAGGAACGCTCTTTCGGCGAGTTGAAGTCGCTGTACTGGATGGAGTTGTCGACGAAAATCGAGTCCGACTGACGCAGGTAGTCGAAATCGTCGTCGCCGTTGTTGCGCTGATGCGACAGGGCCAGGGTGTGGGCACCGTAACGCACACCGACCTTGGCACTCCAGATGTTGTTGTCGAATTCACCCAGGCGCTTCTTACCTTCATCTACGGCTTTGTAGTAGTTGAAGCCACCGATCAGCGCCAGATCGTCGCTCAGCGGGTAAACCACGCTTGTGCCGGCGTAGTACTGATTCCAGACGTCTTTCAGCTGGCTGGCGTAGACGCTCACAGTCCAGTTGTCGTTGATCGAGTAGTCACCGCCACCGTAACCGATCCATGGCGAGTTGACCGGGCCGCCGTAGAACGTCACGAAGTTGTCGTTCAGGTTGCTTGAGACCGGCTGGCTCATCGCATGCAGACGACCACCCTGGAGGGTAAGGCCCTGGATGCTGGTGTTCTCAACGGTCACACCGCGGAAACTCTCTGGCAGCAGGCGAGAGTCACCCGATGCGACGACCGGGGTCGATGGGAAGACATCACCCACTTTCACGATGGTATCGAACAAGCGGACTTTGGCTGCGCCGCCGACCTTGGTGTATTCGTCGCGAGCTTCACCCTTGTTATCAACGGGCAGCACGTCGAAGGAGCTACGGCCGCCGTTGCGCCCATCACCGGTGTCGAGCTTGAGGCCGATCATGGCAAAGGCATCAACGCCAAAGCCAACGGTACCTTGGGTAAACCCGGAGTTGAATTTGCTGATGATCGCGTGCGCCCAGGCTTCGGAGTAGCCGTTCGTATTGCCCTTGCCACTGTTGTAAGTGGGGGCGGTGCTGTCGCGGTTATCACGGTTGAAGTAGAAGTTACGGTTCAACACTGTAAGGCTGCTGCCTTCAATGAAGCCTTCTGGCTTGTCTTCAGCTTGTGCCGAAATAGCATAGCTTCCAGACAGCGCAGAAACTGCCGCCAAATACAGTGGTACTTTGATTTTCATCCGATGCTCCTTTGATTCACGGCAGTTTTTATTATGTTTACCGGCGCGGGTGTCGTTAATTGTTCTGACCAGGCGGCGCGCCTAGCGTAGCGCGAGCTCATATTTGCAGGCCGAAGATAACGGGGGGGTGATAGGAAAATTACAATTTCGTCATCTACCTGTTGTTCGGGCCTTCGCACCGCGTGTTTGCCATCTCCGTTGCTTGTAACGAAATCATCGTGTCGGGTTTGGTTTCCCAGTATTTTCGGGCATTACAGGACATTCTTACGGAATTGTAATTTTCTAGCCACCCCTCTGATAGCTACCGCTCATTAGAGTGCCATCACCTAATCAAGTGGGGCTTGGCAGCTGTTTCGGCGTTCTCGCCAAGCTTTATCGAAGTTTGTGCACGAGGACCATCAAAGTGCCCCGGTATAACCGCAATGTCTTACCCAAGACCCCCGTCTCGCCCTGGAAGATCGCTGCACTCTGTGCAGTCATCTCTGGGTTGATGGCGCCTGCAGCCCTTGCCCAAAGCATCAGCTTGCCCCAGGCGCTTTCGACGGCCATGGATGCCAACCCAGACCTGGCCGCGGCCAGGCAAGAAATTGGGATCGCTGATGGTGCTCGCAAGCAGGCCGGGCTTATCCCCAACCCCACAATCTCGTATGACGTGGAAGACACCCGTCGTAACACCAGCCAGACGACTGTCTCTCTCAGCCAGACCCTTGAGCTGGGCGGTAAGCGGGGGGCTCGTGTTGACGTCGCCACATACGGGCAGACCGCCGCACAGCTTGAGTTAGACCGTCGCGTTAACGGCCTGCGTGCAGATGTCGTCCAAGCCTTTTACGCCGCGTTGCGGGCCCAGACAGGTCTCGACCTGGCCAAGCAATCTCTCGAACTGACTGAGCGCGGTCTTCGCATCGTCGATGGCCGTGTTCGCGCAGGTAAGTCGTCCCCAGTGGAGGCGACCCGCGCTCAAGTGCAACTGGCCGAAGCCCAGCTGCAAGTTCGACGTGCAGAAACGGAAAAAGCGACCGCTTACCAACAGCTCGCTCAAATTACCGGGAGCTCAGTCACCGTGTTTGATCGACTCGAATCGCCAACCCTCTCCCCGGGCTTGCCACCTCGCACTGAAGATCTGCTGGCTAAGCTCGACCAAACAGCAGAAATGCGTCAGGCCGTGGTGCAGATAGACAAGAGCGATGCCTCGCTCGGCTCAGAGAAAGCTCAGCGTATCCCGAACCTTACTGTCAGTGTAGGTAGCCAGTACGACCGCTCTGTGCGCGAGCGGGTCAACACTGTGGGCCTGTCTATGCCTTTGCCGCTGTTCGATCGTAACCAGGGCAACATTCTTTCCGCTTCTCGTCGTGCAGATCAGGCCCGGGACCAGCGCAATGCTGTTGAGCTGCGCCTGCGCACCGAAACCCAAACCGCGTTGAACCAATGGTCCACCGCCATGCAGGAGGTCGAGTCCTACGACAAGACCATTCTGCCTTCAGCCCAACAAGCCGTAGAGACCGCAACCCGCGGCTTCGAGATGGGCAAATTCGGTTTCATCGAAGTGCTGGATGCCCAGCGCACCTTGATCGTCGCTCGTGGCCAATACCTCGAATCGTTGGCAGCGGCGACCAATGCGCGTGCGCAGGTGGAAAGGGTTTATGGCGAAGTCGGCTCAACCGCCGGCACTCGCTGAACGGGCCAAACATTTTCTTCGGCACACAGCCTTGAACAAGCCGGTGCCTACGATCAGCAGGAGTAGCAATGGATAACAAACGCAAGATCGCCCTCGCGGTAGCCGCTGTGGCAGCCCTCGGATTTGGCAGCCTTGCCTGGAACAACAGTTCCGGACAGCAGGCCGCCAGTACTGCCGAGCATGGCGCTAACGATGGCCATGGCGACGAAAAGAAAGCCGCATCTGCCGCCAAAGAGGAAGGTGATGAGGGCCATGGTGAAGAAGGCCACAGCGAAGAGGGCGGTGAAGAAGAGGGCAAGCTGACGCTCAGCGCTGAACAGATCAAGGCCGCTGGTGTTGCCCTGGAAGCTGCAGCGCCTCGTGACCTCGGTACCGTCGTGAGCTTCCCTGGCGAAATTCGCTTCGACGAAGATCGTACTGCCCACGTGGTTCCTCGTGTTCCTGGCGTTGTTGAGGCTGTCCAGGCCAACCTGGGCGAGACGGTCAAGAAAGGGCAAGTCCTCGCGGTAATCGCCAGCCAGCAGATCTCTGACCTGCGCAGCGAACAACAGGCCGCACAGCGTCGCGTCGAACTGGCGCGTGTGACCTTCGAACGTGAGAAGCAACTGTGGCAGGACAAGATCTCTGCAGAGCAAGACTACCTCCAAGCACGCCAAGCGCTGCAAGAAGCGGAGATCTCCTTGGCCAACGCCAAGCAGAAGGTCGGCGCAATCGGTGCCTCGGTTAACTCCGTTGGCGGTAATCGTTACGAGCTCCGCGCTCCCTTCGACGCCGTGGTAGTGGAGAAACACCTGACCGTCGGCGAAGTCGTCAGCGAGGCGACCAACGCCTTCATCCTTTCCGACCTGAATCAGGTCTGGGCGACCTTCGCAGTTCCGCCGACAGATCTGGGCAAGGTCACGACTGGCCGTGCAGTGAAAGTCTCTTCGCCTGACATGAACGTCGAGGTCGAAGGGAAGGTGGGTTATGTCGGCAGCCTGCTGGGCGAGCAAAACCGTGCAGCTACTGTCCGCGTCACCTTGACCAACCCCAACGGCGCCTGGCGTCCAGGCCTGTTCGTAAACATTGCGGTCACCTTCCAGACCGATCGAGTTGCCGTAGCGGTCCCTGAGCACGCTGTGCAGACCGTTGAAGACAAACCTTCGGTATTCGTACGCACCCCAGATGGCTTTGACACCCGCCCGGTAAAACTGGGTCGCCGCGACAATGGGTACGTGGAAATCATCGACGGTATTGAAGCCGGCGCCCAGGTAGCAACCAGTGGCAGCTTCACACTCAAGTCCGAGCTCGGCAAAGCTTCTGCCGAACACGGTCACTGATGCGAACTGACAGGATGATTTCTCATGTTTGAACGTATCATCAGATTCGCCATCGAGCAGCGCATCGTAGTAATGATCGCCGTTCTGATCATGGCGGGTATCGGTATCTACAGCTATCAAAAGCTGCCCATCGATGCGGTACCCGATATCACCAACGTCCAGGTGCAGATCAACACTGCAGCGCCTGGTTACTCGCCCTTGGAAACCGAACAACGGATCACGTTTCCAGTTGAAACGGCCATGGCCGGTCTCCCGGGCCTTCAGCAGACCCGTTCCCTGTCTCGCTCTGGCCTGTCTCAGGTCACCGTGATCTTCAAGGATGGCACTGACATCTTCTTTGCCCGCCAGTTGATCAACGAGCGGCTGCAGGTTGCGAAGGAACAGCTGCCAGAAGGTGTAGAGGCCGTCATGGGTCCGGTATCTACCGGCCTCGGCGAGATCTTCCTGTGGACTGTTGAAGCCGAAGATGGCGCGGTCAAAGAGGACGGTACGCCGTACACCCCGACCGACCTGCGCGTGATCCAGGACTGGATCATCAAGCCTCAGCTGCGTAACGTCCCGGGTGTGGCCGAGATCAATACCATCGGCGGTTATGCCAAGCAGTTCCTGGTTGCGCCGGATCCAAAGCGCCTGGCTACCTACAAGCTGACACTCAATGACCTGGTCGCAGCGTTGGAAAGTAACAACGCCAACGTCGGTGCCGGCTACATCGAGCGTAATGGTGAACAGTTGCTCATCCGTGCACCGGGTCAGGTAGGCAATATCGAAGACATCGCCAACATCGTGATCACCAGTGTGGATGGTGCACCGATTCGCATCAGCAGCGTTGCTGACGTCAGCATCGGTAAAGAGCTCCGTACAGGTGCTGCTACTGAGAACGGCCGCGAAGTCGTGCTCGGTACCGTGTTCATGCTGATTGGTGAAAACAGCCGCACCGTATCTCAAGCTGTCGCCGCCAAATTGGCGGACATCAACCGCACCCTGCCAAAGGGCGTGGTGGCTGTGACTGTTTACGACCGTACCAACCTGGTTGAAAAAGCCATCGCGACGGTGAAGAAGAACCTGGTGGAAGGCGCGATCCTGGTTATCGCCATTCTGTTCCTGTTCCTCGGCAACATCCGTGCGGCTCTGATCACCGCGATGGTGATTCCGCTGTCCATGCTGTTCACCTTCACAGGCATGTTCAACAACAAGGTCAGTGCCAACTTAATGAGTTTGGGGGCACTCGACTTCGGCATCATCGTCGACGGTGCCGTGGTTATTGTAGAAAACGCGATCCGTCGACTGGCTCATGCGCAACATAAGCATGGCCGCATGCTCACCAAAACCGAACGCTTCCACGAGGTCTTTGCCGCGGCGCGAGAAGCTCGCCGGCCGCTGATCTTCGGTCAGCTGATCATCATGGTGGTGTACCTGCCGATCTTCGCCCTCACCGGCGTCGAAGGCAAAATGTTCCACCCGATGGCCTTCACCGTTGTGATGGCGCTGCTGGGTGCAATGGTCCTGTCCGTTACCTTTGTTCCTGCAGCTATTGCCATGTTCGTCACTGGCAAGGTGAAGGAAGAGGAAGGCGTGGTCATGCGCACAGCTCGACTGCGCTATGAACCGGTTCTGCAATGGGTGCTGGGACATCGGAACATCGCTTTCTCGGCCGCAGTAGCCTTGGTCGTGCTCAGTGGTTTGCTGGCAAGTCGTATGGGTAGCGAGTTCATCCCAAGCCTCAGTGAGGGTGACTTTGCGATGCAGGCCATGCGTGTGCCTGGAACGAGCCTCACTCAATCTGTCGAGATGCAGCAGCGTCTGGAGAAAGCGGTGATTGCGCAGGTGCCTGAAGTTGAGCGGATGTTCGCACGCTCGGGTACCGCAGAAATTGCATCTGACCCGATGCCGCCGAACGCCTCTGACGCCTACATCATGCTCAAGCCTCAGGATCAGTGGCCTAACCCGAAGAAGCCTCGTGATGAGCTGATTGCTGAAGTGCAGAAGGCCGCAGCGGGTGTTCCAGGAAGCAACTACGAGTTGTCGCAGCCAATCCAACTGCGTTTCAACGAGCTGATTTCGGGCGTGCGTAGTGACGTCGCTGTGAAAGTCTTCGGCGATGACATGGACGTGCTCAACAACACCGCCAACAAGATCGCGGCAGCGCTCAAAGCGGTCCCGGGCTCATCGGAAGTGAAAGTTGAGCAGACATCCGGCCTGCCGGTGCTGACCATCAACATTGACCGCGAAAAAGCAGCACGCTACGGCCTGAACATCGCGGATGTTCAGAACTCGATCGCTATCGCCGTGGGTGGCCGTCAGGCCGGCACGCTGTATGAGGGCGACCGTCGGTTCGACATGGTAGTACGCCTACCAGAGACCGTTCGCACCGACGTAGCGGGTATGTCCAGCTTGCTGATCCCGGTACCTGCCAATGCGGCACAGGGTGCCAATCAGATCGGCTTCATCCCGCTGTCCCAGGTCGCCAATCTGGACCTGCAACTGGGCCCGAACCAAATCAGCCGCGAGAACGGCAAACGTCTGGTTATCGTCAGCGCCAACGTTCGAGGCCGCGATCTGGGGTCCTTCGTTGAGGAGGCGACCGCATCGCTGGACAAGAAGGTGCAAATCCCTGCGGGCTACTGGACGACTTGGGGGGGCCAGTTCGAGCAGCTGCAGTCGGCTGCCAAACGCCTGCAGATCGTTGTTCCAGTCGCCTTGCTGCTGGTCATGACCTTGTTGTTCCTGATGTTCAACAACCTGAAGGACGGCATGCTGGTCTTCACCGGTATTCCATTCGCACTCACCGGTGGTGTTGTGGCGTTGTGGCTGCGGGACATCCCACTGTCGATCTCGGCAGGTGTCGGCTTCATTGCACTGTCCGGCGTTGCAGTACTGAACGGCCTGGTGATGATTGCCTTCATCCGCGGGCTAAGGGAGGAGGGACGAACGCTCAGACAGGCAGTCGATGAAGGTGCATTGACCCGTCTGCGACCTGTTCTGATGACAGCCTTGGTAGCGTCCCTGGGCTTCATCCCGATGGCTTTGGCCACCGGCACCGGTGCCGAAGTTCAGCGGCCATTGGCGACGGTGGTGATTGGCGGGATCCTGTCCTCCACCGCACTGACCTTGCTGGTACTGCCTGCCCTGTATCACTGGGCACACCGCAAGGATGAAGACGGCGACGAGGCCGAAGTGGTTAGCTAACAGCCTCCGCTAAAGAGAAGCCCACAACACGTGTTGTGGGCTTTTTTGTTTAAAGTGAAGTAGATGCACTTACCTTTCAAAATTGTAAGTTTCTCGTCATGCCGGTGATGCCTATGCATTGCTAAGGTTACGCCCGAGAAGTTTTGAAATTGAGAGGGTTTTATGAAAAAGCTAATTATCGCTGCTGCACTTGTTGTTTTCTCGGTGGCTTCGCAGGCCAACACTTTCTCCGAGAGCAAGCAGCTTCAATACACCAAGGAACACCAGACCGCAGTGGCCAAGTACGCGGAGAAAAATGGCAAGCCAATGCCAGAGATTCAGGATTACAAATATGGCATGAAGATAGACGTTGCGAAATTCGTACGTCAGTCGCAGGACCCCCGTACCTGCCAGGTCTATCCACGGTTGATGACCTTCGAGGACTCCCAGGGCACGCTCAAGACTGTTCGTTACTCGATGTATTCGCAATGCATCAACAACAAGTAGTAAACGATTTGAACAGAACAATTAGAGAATTCATAAATGCCAGGCAGTGCCTGGCATTTTTTATTACGCCCGATACCCCATAGCTTCGAAATGTTAACGCCTGGGCTCGGGCAAACCGTGCAATAGATCTTAGCCAACCAACAGAGACGGCTCCCCAACTGCAGAGGGCAATTGGAAGCCTTGACCCCAGAAGGGACGAGTTATGAAGAGTTTGCTTGAACGCCCTGATGACCAAGCCGGGCATGAAGGTCATAGCCATGAGCATGGCGGCATTTTTGGAATGAACACAGAGCTGATTTTCGCGCTGATCTGTGGTGCTCTCCTGGGTGCCGGAGCTCTCGCAGGAAAACTTGGCCTGATTGATCGTCTGCCTCTGATTCTGTACGTGTCGGCCTACGTGTTCGGTGGATGGTTCACCACTAAGGAAGCGGTTACCAACATCCGTCAGAAACGCTTCGAGATCGACTCGCTGATGCTTCTCGCCGCAGTCGGTGCCGCGAGCATCGGCGCCTGGGCGGAGGGGGCTCTGCTGCTGTTCCTGTTCAGTCTGGGGCATTCCCTTGAAAGCTACGCGATGGGGCGGGCCAAGAAAGCGATTGAGGCACTGTCCAAGCTCGCACCAGCCACCGCGATCGTACGCAGAGCAAATGGCACGGTGGAGATGCCCGTGGAGCTGCTGGTTCCCGGTGACGTTGTCATCGTGCGCCCCAATGACCGCCTGCCGGCCGATGGTTTTGTAGTCGTAGGCTCCTCAAGTATCAACCAGGCGCCAGTAACCGGTGAGAGCGTCCCCGTGGACAAGCAACCTGTTCCTGATGCCGAACTCGCACGCAGCAAGCCAGATGCAGTGGATGCAGCCTCGAAAGTCTTCGCCGGTACCATCAATGGCGAAACGCTCATCGAGGTTGAGGTAACCCGGCGCTCTACGGAGAGTACCTTGGCGCGGGTCATCAAGATGGTCAGTGAAGCCGAAGTCAGGAAGTCACCGACCCAGCGATTCACGGACCGCTTCCAACGCATATTCGTCCCGTTGGTTTTACTGCTGGTAGTCGGGCTGCTATTTGCCGGCATTTTCCTTGACGAGCCGTTCCGTGACTCGTTCTACCGGGCGATGGCCGTACTGGTTGCAGCCAGCCCCTGCGCGCTCGCGATCGCTACACCAAGCGCCATTCTCTCTGGCATCGCCAGGGCAGCCCGAGGTGGCGTGCTGATCAAGGGCGGTGCGCCACTTGAAGAGCTTGGATCATTGAATGCCATGGCATTCGACAAGACCGGTACCCTGACCGAAGGGCGCCCACGTATCACCGATGTAATACCCATAGGCGGCACGCAGATCGAGGATCTGCTAAACGTCGCCATCGCTGTGGAGTCGATGAGCGACCATCCGCTGGCTGCGGCAATTGTGCGTGACGGTGAAGAGATGATTGGCACACGGCGCCGATTCCAAGCCAAGAACATGAGCAACATGATTGGCCGCGGCGTGCGTGCTGAGCTTGATGGGCAGTTCGTCTGGATTGGCAAGGTCGAGATGTTCGGTACCAATGGTATTCCCGCACTCAGCAAGGCAGCCCTGGAGGCTGCGGAGCGTCTACGTCAGTCAGGCCGTACCACCATGGTGGTACGGCGTGCTGACAAGGATCTGGGCGCTATCGGGCTATTGGACACACCCCGGGAGGGGGCCAAAGAGGCACTCCAGAAGCTTAGAGAGATGGGCATCGAACGCATGGTCATGATTTCTGGAGACCACAACCGCGTTGCAGAGGCTGTAGCCAAACAAGTTGGCTTAGATGAAGCGTGGGGAGACCTGATGCCGGAAGACAAGGTCAAGGCCATCAAAAACCTGCGCCTTAGCGCCAAGGTGGCCATGGTGGGTGACGGCGTCAATGATGCCCCTGCCATGGCCAGTTCGAGCGTTGGTATCGCAATGGGGGCTGCTGGATCTGATGTTGCCCTGGAAACGGCTGATATCGCGCTTATGGCTGACGACATCAGGCAACTCCCATTTGCGGTGGGGCTGAGCCGTCACACGCGATCGATCATCCACCAGAATCTGTTCGTCAGCTTGGGGATTGTGGCCATCCTGGTTCCGTCCACCATCATGGGCTTGAGCATTGGTGCCGCTGTTGCGATCCATGAGGGCTCCACACTGTTGGTCGTCTTCAACGCCTTGCGCCTGTTGGCCTACCGCAGAAGCACCTGATCCCTGAGCTTCAATCATGAAGCTAAGCAGGGAAATGACCTGAAGTAGAAGTACGGGTCGTGCGCGATCAGCGCACGACCCGTACTTTTCTCTCACTCGTCGATCCCGATGCGCTTGAGGCTTTCAAGGGCCTTTCCGCACTCAGGTGAGCCATGCCGTAAGCCGCAGGCCAATGCAGCTTTGAGGCTCATGACACCGGCTACGAAACCGACTTGATTGCCGACTCCGTGTCCGTCCGCAAATCCCTGATCATACGCAATCTCGACAAGCGCATTGATCGCCGCCAGGGTGTCCTGTTTGTTTTTACTCTTTTGCATATCTACTCCGCGAGCATTCAGCTCATATCGCTCGGTTAGGTGGCGGCGCCTTCAGGTTTGGGGTGAGCGAATCCCGCTCCCATAGCCAATCCCTAACGGGGGGCTCAGCCCGCCACCGTAAGGAAAATCAGCTATTGAGAGCAGATGACTCGTTTTGGTCACCCGTGCTGCTCGCCTCACCGCATTGGCACTGAGTGGGTACATCCGGGTAGTCGCTGTGATTCTCAATGAACAGCGTTCGGCAGGTTTCGCACCCATAGATCCGGGGCAGGGATTTAAGGCCGCTCGGAAGCACGTCACTCAGAGGCTCGTTATGCCAAGGAGCCCCGTCAAGGATTCTTGAACGCAGGATGTTTCCCAGGCGCCAGGTGTCACTTTGTGCGCGCCAGGACCACATCGGCGCAGAAAGCGAATACTGGATGAAGGTCTCTTGTGACTGCCTGGATAGCGGGTACTTGGGGCGGGTCCAGCCGGAATCGATGATGCTGAACCCCATGCCCATTTCTGCGCTCGGGTGGGTCTTTTCACCAAAGAAACGGTCATGCGTCGCTGGAGCCGTCGCATGATGGTCAGTCGGTGGGAATACCCACAGATAACACTCATCCCGGTTGACCATGCTGATGAGCTCGCTTGGCCCCCGCATGGGGGAATTTGCAGCCAGGGCGAAGCGATCCTTCCACGACATTTTGGGAGGCGGCGCAATACCAGCAGCGATGGCCAACGTGGCAGTCTTGGGGACGAAGCGATCGCCTAGCTCGTTCAGATCCAGGTTCTTGCAGAGAGCCTTGAAGGCCTTTTTGCGAGTCTTCGAGCTGAAGGAGGGGTCAAGGAGCAGGCGAACCTGGTTCACGCCGATTCCCGCAGTTCGTAGCACCTCAATGACTTCTTCAGCCACACCGACTGCTTGAAGATCGGTCAATCCTAAGCACGTTTTCGCCCGCTCGACCGCCGCGTAGAGGTTGTACTGCCGTGTCTCGTTGTCACGACAGACCTGAATTGGCAGCTTGTCTTGGATGGCAACTTGCGGTGCAACGGAGCCGATGGCCGCGTGGAACAGCTGGTGGAGGTGCAGATGAGAGTACGGGCGGCCAGAAGCCGAGAACGAGGCGTGCAGCTGAGCAGCGAGAGGTTGAAGCAGCTTTTTTGCAGACATGACTATCCCCTAATGAGCGACGTTGGGGTAGCTGCGCTTGTAGGGCCGTTAGACGCGAAGCTGGACGTCGAATCAGGTTCAATCATGAATAGGAGTCAGGTTTGATTTGCTTGCACGGCCACCATGCAAAGCCCGACGCGGCAATCACATCAGATTCGCCGAGCTTTGGCAAGAGCGGTCATCGGTAAGCGAAAGCAGGTAGGAGGAGGGCGCTCCATGCTTGATCACCTCCAGAAACAGGAAAGCCGGAAGCACGTTGAGCGCTTCCGGCTTTCTCACGTCAGACTGATGAGAGGGATCAGAAGACGTATTGCAGGCGGGTCACGATGGCATTGCCGCTGTCGTCGCCCACGGTGTTCTCGTTGTTGTCGGTGCGCACGTTGATGTAGTTGGCACTGACTTTCACCGCCTCGTTGACGTACCAGTTCACACCCACCGTGTGGCTCTTGGCCTTGCGCTCGTTCGATTGGTCCGCCGCGGTGACCAGGTTGCCGTCTTCGACCTTGATATCGTCAAAGCGGTAGAAGACTTCCCAGGCCCCCAGTTCCTTGTTCTCTGGTTTGATAGTGTCGAACTTGGCACCATCGAGCTTGTAGATACGCGGCTCGCCGGTCAGGGTGTAAGCCATCTGGGCGTAGTAACCGGAGGCCTTCATGTCGTTGTTGGCCTGGTCAGCTTTCAGCTTGCGGCGAAGGTATTCCGCTTGAACCGAGAACGGGCCGGTGGCCCAGGCACCTTCGAGACCCCAGACCGAGTCGTCCTTCCACAGGCCATCTTGTGCAGCAGCACCGCCAAACAGCATGCGGTTGCCGTTGGTGCCGGCATCGCCGCCGCCATTGGTATCTACACCGCGGACGCCCAGACGCGAACGAATCCGGGTATCGACCGCACTGTTTTTGAGGTCGCGGTAAGCGTACTGAGCACCGACGTGCAGGACGTTGCCATCACTGTGCAGCGGTGCGAACACGCCACGTACGTTGTAGCGCTTGGTGCTGTCGCCATCCGAGTTGTTATTGGTTTCGCTGAAAACGCTACCGGAAACATAAGCCATGTCAGCGATGGTGCTGGTGGCTTGAACACCCATGCCGGCGTTGTCGTTGATCCAGTCCGCCAGGTCGTACGAGAGGTTCCGCTCCATGGCGGTGGTCCACTTCGAACTGGTGGCTTTCTCAAGACCGAAGTCGGTGTAGAAACGGCCAAAGCGCAGTTGCACCGGCTTGAAACCCGTGTAGGTCAGGCTGGCTTCGTCGAAGTAGCCGTCGGAGTCGTTGCCCGTGTTGCGGGAAAGGTCGTAGTTGAGCTGATACTTCCAGTCGCGGTACAGCACGCCACCGAGCTCAAGGTAGGCGCGACGGAAGTAGCCTGCGTCAGCGGTATCGCCATTCTTGGTGAAGACACCATCGAAACGGCCGTAGTCGGCCTGAACTCGGCCGCCCAGTTTGAAACTGAATTCCTTGTCAGAAGTCGATACTTCAAGACCGCCCTTGGTCTTCAGAACGATGTCAGCTCCGTCAGTGGTTACTGTTCCGGAGAATGCTTGCGAGGAAAATGTGCCTATTATTGCGGCAGCCAACAGCTTTTCCCGCATGTTCGAAGAACGGATCATTGCTTGCCTCTCGTATGTTAAGTGCTTAGCTACCGACGTTATATTTCGCCCTGCGCCGGCCTAAATTTATCTTGCAGATGGGAGCAGGCCACGGTTGTCACCCGCTGTAACAAGATGCCTTTGTTCTAAGCACTCTGACTAGGTTGCAAGCGAATATGACAGTTGTGTTTCTGTAGTGTTAACGGAGGAGTTTGAAACCTAACAAAACTGTTACCGAACAAGCCAGTCCTTCTTATCAAAGAAGCTCTTCTTGATCAATCTTCGAATTTCCAAAACCTGCGGATTGCGGACAAGCTTCGTTTTGATAACAAGATAGACATCTTTCTCCTCCAGGTCGTCCAGGAAACCCGGCACGGGTAGGATATTTCTCTCCAGTTTTCGGCTGTAGTCGGGCAGCACTCCAATACACGCACCGCCAACGACAAGGCCTCGTGATAGGTTGTAGCTCTTGACCCGAGTGGTACCGCCCTGATGCTCAGCCATTATCGATGCCCACTTTCGTGAGCCCGCCAAGATCTCTTCATCCCAAGGGACAACGAGCATGAAGTTGTGCAAATCCAAGCTCTCCACTGGAAGGGTGACGCTTCTTGAATAGCGGCTGGAAATGAACAGGGCGTGCCCAATCCGGCCAAGCCTTTCAAACCTATACGTAGGATGGCGATCAAGCGCGCCTTTATCATCTGGGCTCACCAAAGCGATACCCACATCGACTTCACACTCAGAAAGCATCTGCGTTGTGCATTCTGAATGGATTTCCAGCTGCATTTCGGCATGATCACGCACGTAGGCGACTAGATCGCGGTTTACGATGTCGTTCAGCACTGGCTCTGTGATCGCGATGGTAAGCCTGGGGACTTCCTTTTCACCGGACTTGCCAAGGCCGTCTGGGCCGAAGAGCTGGCACAGGTAATGGCTGACCCTCTCGCCTGTGCGGGTCAGGGCAAGCTTGTTGTGTTTGTAGACAAACACGGGAGCACCAATGTGCTCTTCCAGTTTCTCCAAGCGTTTCCGCAGGCCTACCACTGGCACATTGAGCCCTCGGGCAGCCTGTTTGAAACTGGCACAACGTGCTGTTGCGAAAAACTCTACGGCCAGCTGATCATCAATTGGCAAATCATCCAATATGTCAGGGCTGTAAGGAACAACGCTGCTTGTATATGTTTCATTTTGTGTAACCATTAGGTCCCCCTTAATTCGGGGAATCTATCTCAATGCCACCCGGTGTTTCCTTATCTTGTCAACATTGTAATCCACGGGTCATGCATGCGTTATCGGAAGGCTTTTATTTCGAAAGCGTAATTTTCAGGCAATCCCTCTGATATTGTAGCGTGCTAGCCTAGTGCGCCGACTTGTTACTTACCATATATAGATTCGGCTAATTACGCATTTACATTTAGTTCACTATTTTTTCACCTTTGCCTCCATAGGCTTTGGGCATGGAAAATCAAACCCCACCTCTTACTACCTTACTGATTCGTTATCTGGGGATCGGCTTCATAGCAACGGGAGTCCATTATGCGGTGTTCCTATTGCTGGTTACGACAGAATTCGTTACTCCGTTACTGGCCAGTATCTGTGGCGGCATGGTTGGCGCAATCGCGAGCTTCATTGGAAATAGGGCGCTCTGTTTTGTGGCAGATGGCTCTCGTAAGTTTCAGCCTGTCAGGTTTGCACTGGTCGCGTTAACCACAAACTTCGGCAATGGCGTGGGTATGTGGTTCCTCATCAAGTCGAATCTGTCACCGCTCATCTCCCAAGTCGTAGTGACCTTAAGCCTCACTGCACTTGGATTCATTGCACATCGTTTTTGGACATTCAATCATGCAGACATTACATCGCTTTCCCGAGCGCCCTGATCCCTTGTTAACCATCGTGGTCCCTTGCTTCCAGGAAGAGGAAACCATCCCCGAGTTCCACCAGCGAATCACCCGCGTGGTGAAGCGCTTACCCGTCTCCTGCGAAATCCTCTATGTCGACGACGGCAGTAATGACCGGACGGCCGACATTCTTCGCCACTATCAGGATGGGTCATCTGTACGTTGCCTGTCCCTGAGTCGCAACTTCGGCAAAGAGGCTGCACTGAGCGCCGGGATAGACCATGCCCGTGGCAGTGCGCTGATCTTCATTGATGTCGACCTGCAGGATCCACCAGAGCTCATCGCGGCCATGGTGGACTACTGGCAACGCGGCTACGACGTGGTGAACATGCAGCGCAACCTGAGAATCGGTGATTCGTGGTTCAAGCGCATGAGTGCCCGGGCTTACTACTGGGTCATGCAGCGCCTGGTGGAGAAGGTGGACATGCCGGCCGATGTCAGCGATTTCCGATTGATTGGGCCTGCGCCGCTGGCAGCCCTGCGGGCCCTGGATGAACGCTCCAGGATTCTCAAAGGCATGATCGGCTGGGTAGGCTTTCGTACCATCGAACTCCCCTACAATCGCACTGTTCGCCATGCCGGGAGCACCAAATGGAATGCAGCTGGCCTGTTCAATCTGGCCATCGAGAGCATCGTCAGCTTCTCTCGCAAACCACTGCGCATTTTCAGCCTCATCAGTTTCGGTCTTTTCGTCTCCAGCATCTGCTACATGCTTGCGTCGCTTGTGGCAGGCAGTTTCGACATCCATCACCTGATCGTCGGAATGGCTTCATTCATGTGCGTCGGTGTCGCCATGGTGGGGGAGTACCTGGGCGTGACACTCGCGGAAGTGAAGCGCCGGCCTCTCTATTTCCTGAAGCACAGCAACAAGGCAGATCCCGTGTCACTCCACCCTTCGATGGCTTCGATCGAGGGTAAGAAATGCTGAACCTGAAGAACGAGAGGACGCTGTGGTGGGTCCTGGGTTCGATTTTGCTATTGCGTTTGGTGGGGCTGGGCATCTACCCGCTGATGGACACATCTGAGGCCCGTTACGCTGAAATGGCTCGCAAGATGGTCGAGTTGAATGACTGGATCACGCCCATGTTCGACTACGGGGTACCGTTCTGGGGCAAGCCTCCGTTGTCCTTCTGGACCCAGGCCGCGAGCATGACGGTCTTCGGCGTTAACGAGTTCGCTGCGCGCTTCCCAGCGTGGCTACTCCACCTGGCAAGCTGTTTCATCATCATCAAACTCGGCACGCAGCAGATTTCTCGTAACGCCGGCATCTGGGCTGCCATTATTTTTTCCAGCACCACACTTGGCCTGGTCTCCAGCGGTGTTGTGCTGACTGACCCTGTTTTGTCGTTCTCGATTCTGCTGGCCAGCTACGGTTTCTGGCGTTGGATGAAGTGCGCCAGCAAGGCGGATGCCTACCTGATGTTCGCAGGTCTCGGGCTGGGCTTGCTTGCCAAAGGGCCGCTGACCCTGGTGCTTATGGGGGCGCCGGCATTCGCCTGGTTCGTTATCTACAAGGAATGGGGACGGGTACTGAGGCTTCCCTGGATTAGCGGCCTTGTACTCATGTTCGGTATATCCGTGCCATGGTATGTCGCGGCCGAGATGAAAACGCCCGGCTTCATGGAGTACTTCTTCGTTGGTGAGCACTGGAGCCGCTACGTCGTCAGTAACTGGGCAGGGGACCTCTATGGTAGTGCTCATGCCAAGCCGTACGGCAGCATCTGGATCCAGCTCGGATTGTCGCTACTGCCATGGGCCTTGTTTCTACCACTGTTGATCCGCAAGCGTGGATCGATGCAGCGCTTCAAAGCCTACCTCTGGCTGTGGGCCTTGGCGACACCGGTCTTCTTCACATTTGCAGGCAACATTCTGTGGACCTACCTGCTACCCGCGCTGCCAGCGTGGGCATTGCTGCTGTCTGCACGGGTCAGCGAAGTTGGCCCGAAGACCACCTGGGCTGCCGCTGCGAGCGCATTGGTGTTGCCAATCATCGGTGCGGGCATCATCTACGCCGGGGTACTAGAGGAGCGCCCTCAGAATCAGCGGGATGTGGTTCAAGCCTGGCTCAATGTGCAGTCTGCTCATTCCGCTCCCCTGATCTATCCTGGCCGCCGCTCATACTCGTCGGAGTTTTACAGCAGCGGGAAGTCCGAGAACATCAAGGATCCTGCCAAGTGGCCGCGGGATGGCTCGTTCTATCTGTCCAGGCGCTTGCGAGACAGCAAGGATGGTCTGCCCGCTGATCTAGCTTGCACATCGATCACCGAAGCGAACGCCAGCCAGCTCCTGCTGTGCCATTGGAAACGCCCCGCACA
The DNA here is from genome assembly GCF_001320245.1 of Pseudomonas sp. NBRC 111124. Taxonomy (GTDB): domain Bacteria; phylum Pseudomonadota; class Gammaproteobacteria; order Pseudomonadales; family Pseudomonadaceae; genus Aquipseudomonas. The sequence continues at coordinate 160,114 of NZ_BCBA01000007.1, read as the reverse complement.
AGGTGCCGAGGGTCTGGCCGGAGAAAGCAATGCGGAAACGCCTCGCAAGAACGAAGGCTAAATTCCAAGCACAAAAAAGCCAGGTTTTACCCTGGCTTTTTTGTCGATTTCTTTCGTCATTTGAAGTCCTATTTAACCGCCGATTAATTGTCGGCTTGTTCCTTACCATCCTTGCTTTCTTTCTTTTGCTCTTGAGCGACTTGTTGTTTGTTCTGGTCCGAAGAGTCATCGCTCCATAGGCGAGCCTGTTCGGTTCGGAAGTTCTCGTTGAACTGTTTCGTTCGCTCGAAGCCGCCTTCAGCGTAAGCGGTACCCATGAGACCCAGCAGCAGGCTGCCAATAGCGATAGATTTGACAAATTTCATTGTGAACCTCGGTTCATACTAGGCCAACCTGATTAGCGGCCTTTGTTGGTTTGTAGTTTAGGAACGCGAAGCTAACGACAAGGTGAGTCAATAATTACAATTCCGTAATTTTGGCTGCAGATAGGATGCGTTAAATCTTCAAATCTGGAAGGATCATGTCTATCTCGGCACTGTCGAGGGCGACTTCGAATTTTCTCTTAAATTACAATTTTGATATCTAGCGCGTTAATTCAGCGCGGCGTTGTTGGCCGCCCTAGGAGATAGCCATGAATGACATAGAGCCCTGGGCAGTTGCTATCGGTGACTTTCGCCGCTGCACTGAAAAACTCACTGTCCAGCTCGATGAGCTGACCTCGCAGACGCGCACCTCCAGCGCTGTTCTGGAGAGGTCGAACGAACTGGTGGAGCAGGTGGACGCTGTCGGCCGGCAGATTCAGGAGGAGGTGCGAAAGGCGGAGAAGGCTTGGTCGAACGCGGAGGAGGTTGCCTTGCGCGCCGCTGCATCAGCGTATTCAGCTGCATGCCGCGGAGTCGACACCGCCATCCAGCCACTGATCTCGGAGCTTACAGCAGCGACAAAGGCGGCGGACGCCTCTATCCAGGAGCTCAAGCGGGCACCGGTGCTGGCCAAGCGTTATGTGATGGTGGTCGCCACGGCGTTCTTCATTCTGGCGCTGATCTGTGTCTACTCGACCATGCGCCTGATCGATGCCGCCGGCAGCGTAAGTGCTCAAGAGAAAGTGAATGCTCAGTACTTCTCACACCTGTGGAAAAACGCCAATCCTGACGAACAGAAGATTATTAAGTCGGTGATTCTGCGGTCGCCCATGGACCCTGTGGTCCTTCGGCACTGATGCATTGAGGCAAACAAAAGGCCCGTCGATTGACGGGCCTAATCGTGTCTGCGCAATTTAAGCGGCGGTCATTGCCGGCTGCATTTGCTGGGCTTCCGGAAAGTGAAGGTGGAACCAGGTGAAGTTTTCTTCGGTCACCTCCACGCTCGCCGATCCCTGGTGCAGACTCATGATCGACTGCACAATGGCCAAGCCAAGACCGGTACCGCCTTCGCTCCGTGCTCGGCTCTTGTCCACACGGTAGAACCGCTCAAACAAGTGCGCGTGGTGTTCCTTGGCAATACCACGGCCGGGGTTGCCGACACTCAACGTCGTACCGCTCGCACTATGCTGCACCTTAACGTAGACCGTGCGGCCGCGAGGGCAGTAACGGATCGCGTTCGAGACCAGATTCGAGACGGCACGTTGAACCATCAGGCGATTCCCGCGCACCACGTCATCACTGCCGGAGATCTGCAGCTGAATCTCGCCTTCTTCTGCTGAAATGCTGAAGAGCTCGCACACTCGCTGAACCTCGTCGACCAAGGAGACGGATTCGAACTCCACCATTGATGCTGGATGACTGACCTGGGCCAAGAACAGCATGTCGGAAACCATGCGGCTCATGCGGTCCAGCTCTTCTGTGCACGACTCCAGAACCTCCCGGTACTCGGAAAGCGATCGTTCTCTGGTCAAGGCAACCTGGGCCTTGCCCATCAGGTTGGAAAGCGGTGCTCGAAGTTCGTGAGCAAGGTCGTCAGAAAACTGCGAGAGCTGCTGAACCCCATCATCCAGGCGAGCCAGCATGATGTTGATGCCGTCGGCGAGCATTTTGAGTTCTGCCGGCATCCCATCAGTTGGAAGGCGATGGTCGAGGCTCTCGGTTGAGATTTTCGAGGCGATCTTGAGGAACTTGGTCAGTGGTAGCAGGCCTCTGCGCACAGTCCACCAGCCAATGGCCAAGATCAGTGCGAGGATGACGGGGGACATCATCAAGGCCCAGGTCAGCAACGCATCGAGCAGCGCCTCACTGGATGACTGGTCCATGGTCATATAGACGCTGACCTCTGTTCCATCGCCCAAACGCATGATTCGAGAAGCACTCAGCAGAGGACGGTCCTGCGTATCACGCCATTCGTGCTCTTTGGGCTGGGCCGCCGGCTGAAACTTGTGCACCTCCAGATTGACCTGTTTCGAGCCAATCGAGAGCAGGGGAGTCTGATTCTGTGAGGTATCGAATATGCTCACATACAGGTTGTTGTGGCCCATGACCAAATCGACAAGCTGATGCGCATCCGCGTTGACGCCGGAGATGTCCGGGATGGTGGACAGGTTGTGAGCCATCCCCGCCATCTTTACTTCCAGGTCTGCTCTGGCATTTCTTTCCAGAGCCTTGCCTACCATCAGATAGCCAAAGGTGGCGAACAGAAGCAGCAACGCTGCGCTCATCAACCCAACTTTTAACCCCAGCTTTGCAGCCAGGCTGAATGGCCTCATGCGCGTTCCTCAAAAACGTACCCAACGCCACGAAGCGTGTGAATGAGCTTGGTTTCAAACGGGTCATCGATCTTCGAGCGCAAGCGCCGGATGGCTACATCGATGACATTGGTGTCGCAATCGAAATTCATATCCCAGACCAACGAGATGATCTGAGAGCGAGTCAGCGCTTCGCCCGTTCGGCTCATGAGCAGGTGCAGAAGCGCAAATTCCTTGGTGGTGAGATCGATGCGTGTGCCACCGCGGAAGACGCGATGGCGGACGGAGTCGAGTTCCAGATCGGCAATTTTCAGCGAGCTCTTCTCGACTAACTCATCACCACGGCGTTGCAGCGAACGGATGCGAGCAAGCAGCTCAGGGAATTCGAATGGCTTCACAAGGTAGTCATCCGCGCCGCCGTCCAAGCCCTTGAGCTTGTCATTGATGCGTCCGCGGGCGGTCAGCATGATGATGCGGACCCGGCTGGTCTTACGGATGGTTTCCAGCAGGTCCCAGCCGTCGATACCCGGGAGGTTCACGTCCAGGAGGACCAACGAATAGACATTAGTGTTGAACAAGTGCAGAGCATCTACACCGTTGTGCACGATATCTACGACATACCCGCTTTCGGATAGGCCCTGCTGAAGATATTCGGCAGTTTTAATTTCGTCTTCCACAACTAGAACGCGCATAACTTATCTCAAGGTGTGAGGAAGGAGTTGGCCTAATCCGCCAAGATTATGGTTGCAGGCTGTTCGAAAGTTTGGCTGAGGGTATGGCATGTGGTAGTCGCTACCTCTGTCCATACGCCGGGTCACCTGAGGACGCTTGAATCTTAACGCGAAGAAGCTGGCCGCGGCGAAATCCTACAAATTTGTAATGTAGCCGCAAGATTTCTGACAGTCATGCAGGCTCCACCCCTAAGCATAGCGGATTCTGGGGCCTGCGGCGGTGTATGACAGATTCGCCTGGCAGGTGGAATCGGCCAGGACAGGCAGCATTTCGGTCGTTAGCTTGCAAGGACTGGTACTGGCCTTGGATCGAGGGCGCCACGCAGGCAGACCCCATGCACGGCCGCAAACCGCAGCGCCTTTCTGCAAATTAGTTCACGTGGCGGCTCGATATTCTCTCGAATAATTATCTTACAATCTATTACATGTCCAAATTGTAATTGCCCGATCATCTTGGTGTTAGCCTCCTTTGCTAGTTTAAGGGCAGCGGAAGAGGCATCGCTGCTTTGGAAATTGTCTCATTTCAAAGCAGCTTGGCAAGAGCACCGAGCAGTTGTTCGCGCCAGTGCATTCACCTGTAAACCATACGCTCCTTTGGTAGGTGAATTTTAGCGCCCCCCTACGGGCGCTTTTTTATTAAGGGACTTCTTATGAACACTACTGTATCAGCGATCGCCGTGTTTTTGCTCTTTACATCACTAACAGCCAATGCCCAAAGCGGTATGGAGATCAATAAACGCATCGAGCGTACTGCTAGAGAGGCTACAGCGGATTATGCTCAACGCGTAAAAAAGCCCATGCCTCAACTAGAAGACTACGCCTATGGCATGGACCTGGACGTTGGTAAGTTGGTGTATGTATCACCCAGTGTGCGGTACTGCGGTAATGTAAGAAGCATGATGACCTACGAAGACTCGAAAGGCGAACTGCACATGGTTCGCTACCTGGTGAAGGGCGAGTGTGTTAATAGCCGTTAAGACTCATCAAGATGATCCCTGCGGCCACCGGATCATAGAAGCTCAATGCCGAACCGGCGCAGCAGTATGGCGAAGCCTCCGAAGCTGGCCATTGTGATGAGGATGCTGCTGATCAGTGTCGGCCAAAAGCCGAGCTTAGGTAGCAGCAATGGAAAAGCAATAAACATCGGTAGGGTCGGAAGCACGTACCAGAACGTGTACCAAGCATGGTTGGAGATCTTCTCCATGCTCTGGTTCTCTAAATAGAGCCAGACCAACGTCACGACCGTGACCAAGGGTAGGGCGGCGACCAAGCCGCCCAGCTTGTCGCTGCGTTTCGCCAGCTCTGACACGAGAATCACTATACCGGCAGTGAGTAGGTACTTCGTGATGATCCAGGCCATCGCTGAGCCTTCTGGAGGTTGTTGACGAGGGCAGGCGAAGCCATTCACCAACCCCCTTGAAGCGCTCCTGCCGTTTACGGCATCCCTCACCGCATTTTTTTTGCAACATCACCCTCAGCCAGGAGGGTGATGTGTTTGCATGGTGTTTACCGATCGGTCAGTGCGAGGGTGAGGGAACGCTCTCGTGGAAAGCTGCCCGCTCGATCTGGATGGTGCAGTGATGGATTTCGAATGCATCGCTGACAGCATCCACGACGGCCGCCAACACAGCATCCCCATCTGCAGAATCCCGAACCACTACGTGCGACGTCATCACGTTACTGCCACTGCTGACAGCCCACACGTGCAAGTCATGAACGTCCGTCACGCCATCTACTCCGAGGATGGTGGCCTCGATTGCCGTAACGTCGAGCCCCCTCGGGACACCCTCCATGAGGATCCCCAGGCTTTCGCGAAGCAACTGCCACGTCCGCGGCAGAACCCAAAGGCCGATCGCCACAGCGACAATCGTGTCGACCCAGGTCCAGCCGGTGAAGCGGATGATAAGTGCCGCGATGATTACGCCAAGCGAGCCGAGCATGTCGCTCCAAACTTCGAGGTAGGCTCCTTTGACGTTGAGGCTTTCGTTGCTCGCAGATGCCAGAAGGCGCATCGAAATTAGGTTGATGATCAGGCCGGCGATTGCGATCCACATCATCGCTCCGGTAGCGATCTCCGCCGGCATGAAGAAGCGCTGGTAGGCCTCATACAAGATGTACATCGCCACCAGGAAGAGCAGCACGGCGTTGAACGTCGAAGCCAGAATTTCCAGGCGCGCATAGCCGAAGGTTCTTTTCTGATCCGCCGGCCGCTTGGCTATCTGAAGTGCAATCAGTGAGATCGCCAAGGCGGCAGTATCTGTGAACATGTGAGATGCGTCCGACAGCAGCGCCAGGCTGCCGGTAATCCACGCACCGATCACTTCTGCAATCATGAAGCTGCCAGTCAAGCCGAGCGCCATGATTAGCTTCTTCTGATGCCCCTCGCGTACTGCAGCGCTGCCATGGTCATGATTTGAACCCACGTATTTCTCCTTGCGCAGGGTTGTGGTCTCGTTGGCCTTCCTGTCTACCTAGCCTTAGAGCGTCGCTTGGCCACAGTGACTGCAAAATCTTGCTCCTGCACTCAGCAGCGAGCCGCAGGCGGTGCAACCACTCGATAGCGGTGTTCCGCAGTTTAGACAAAAGCGTGCTGACGGATCGTTGGCCGTCCGGCACTGCCTGCAGCCCTGCAGATCTTTGATGGGGGCAGGAGTGGGAGGGCGCCCGCCGTCATACACCTGATTACCGCCGTCGCAGCCCTGCTGCCGGCCATGGCGATCATATTGCTCGGCCCCATGTCCCCCGCTGTGGTGCTTGCCTCCACCGTGGTTTCCACGGCCATGGTGCCCGCCCAGGATGTTTTTGAAAAAGCTCATGGTATTCGCCCCTCATTGATGGGTGACATATTAACGAGCAAAAGTTGAAAATAATATTCTGCTCGCGAGAAAGACTTGTAAGTTGAATTGAAAGTTCAAAATTAGCCTACGACAAAACGAAACCGTTTTGTTTGTGAAATTAAATTTATCTAGCTGAGCGGAGCATTGCTTTTGGTGGGTAGTATCCCCCTAATTTTGATCATAGCGTGATCAATGACAATCAAAACAGCAGTAATTGGATTTCTGTCAGCATTGTAATCCCGAGGTCATCGTGTCGTTATCAGGTCCCGGAAATAATGCGCTCAGCGAGATTCATTTCTCTTTTTATCCCTATGCCTCACACATACTAAGCGTCCCCAACGCCTAGGGGCCTAAGGCCTCTGACGCTCCGCACATTGCGCAATCGCTCAGCATCTGTCGACGGTTTGCCTTGTAGCTCCCGCTAACTCCATAGCTACCGCCATGGATAAGCAGCTTCCAGAGTTTGATAATGACACCTTCCAAATCCATTGTTCACACCCTGTTAAGCAAATGGATCTTTGCTATTCGCAATGCGCGGCAGAAAGGCATCAGTACTAATTTGCTAATCGGCCTGGTGACTTTTTGGTTACTGCTATTCGCGAACGCTGAGCTCTGGAACGTGCTCTGGAAGCTGGTATTCAAAACCGATGAAGTGAACTGGCAGCTAGCGGCTAGCCTCCCAGTCATAGTATTCGCATGGGTGTTTACCGTTCTGAGCTTGCTGTCATGGGGGCGGCTGGCCAAACCCATACTGTGCCTGGTACTGATCAGCGCGTCTTTTGCGAGTTACTTCATGAATGCCTACGGCATCGTGATCGATTACACAATGTTCACCAACGTTGTGGAGACCGACGTCGCTGAGGCAACCGAGCTGCTGAATTGGAAGCTCGGTCTTTGGGTCGCAATGGTTGGGGTGTTGCCCGTCTACCTGATTGCCCGGGTTCCCCTCCGGCGCAAGCCTTGGGCCAAAGCTTTGGTCAGCAGGTTCATTGCTCTGTCGCTCGCTCTGTTGACCTTATCTGGCATCGCGTTGAGTCAGTACCAGTCGTATGCCTCCTTGCTGCGCAACAATCGGGAGATCCGGCTGATTCTGGTACCTACCAACTTGTTTGCGGCTGGCCATGGGTACCTGAAGCGTCAGCTGGCCTCACCTAAAACGCTGACGGCCATTGGTACTGATGCGGTAGTTAATCGACAGGGTGCGGCTCGTAAACCCAGGCTGCTGGTACTGGCAGTAGGAGAGACCGCTCGCTCCGCCAACTTCTCCCTCAACGGCTACTCCCGTGAAACGAATCCGGAACTAGAAAAGCGAAATGTCATTAGCTTCACGAACGTGAGCTCCTGCGGTACCGCTACCGCGGTCTCGCTGCCATGCATGTTCCTGGACGTGGGTAAGGCCCAGTACAAAGATGGCTTGGCCAAGAGCCGAGAAGGGCTGCTCGACGTGCTTCAACGCGCTGGCATCAGTGTCATGTGGACTGACAACAACTCGGGGTGCAAAGGGGTCTGCGACAGGGTTCCCAACCACAAGGCTGCCTCTCACGCGGATTCCCAACTGTGCACCAGCGAGGAGTGTAAGGACGGGGTGCTGCTCACGGAGATGCAAGACTTCATCAAGCGCCAGGAAGGCGATGCTGTCCTGGTGCTCCACTACAAAGGCAGTCACGGCCCGGCCTACTACAAGCGCTACCCCTCGCAATTCAAGAAATTCGCACCGGTGTGCGAGACCAACGAGCTCGACAAATGTAAGCAGGAGGAGGTGGTCAATGCCTACGACAACTCAATCCTCTACACCGATTATGTGACTGCAAATCTCATCGATATCCTGGCGGCCAACACCAAGTTCGACACTGCGCTGATGTACGTTTCGGACCACGGCGAATCGCTGGGGGAGGGTGGGCTCTATCTACACGGGCTGCCTTACGCGATGGCTCCTGACGAGCAAACAAAGGTGCCGTTGGTACTTTGGATGTCTGACTCGCTCGCGAAGAGCGAAAAGGTCAACGTGGGTTGTTTGAAAGCTCAAACCACGTCACCGCTGAGCCACGACAACCTGTTCCACACCGTGCTCGGCATGATGAACGTCCAGACGTCTTCGTATCGCTCAGCGCTGGATTTCACTGCCCCTTGTAAGCCCTTTGTCGGAGGCTCTTATTCTGGCCTCTGAATGTTCGATGTGGACCGGATCATCGGCCAGGCGGTTCTGCACCAGCCTGCTTTGACAGCTGAGAGAAGCTGGACTAATTACATAGCTGCATTCAACAACCCAAGCGGAAAAGGAAGTTTTGCATGAGCATCAAGCCAGGCCCAAAGCGCACCAATGAAGATGGCACTCCGGACAAAAGGCAGCGAGTCACCCCTGAAAAGCAGAAGGACCATCCGGACCTGAAACCCCACAAGCACAAAAAGGGGGAGTAAGAAAAAAGCAGCTCTCGGGAGCTGCTTTTTTTTTGGGGCTGTGTGCAAACCCTCCCGACCGTCTCGCTGATCAATCGGACCGCGTCGTGAGTCTTCCGCTTGGCTTGATGGATTCTGAAGCTACCTCCGGATCGGTTATCCCTTCAGTGCGGACGACGAGACTGATATCCCAGAGCGTTGAGCTGATACTCGCTGACAGCCCGAAATTGTGATTCTGCGATTTGACGCAGGCGCTCAACCTCTTCGGCAGATGAGCCAGAAGCCTGCGCCTCGTGGTATTGCTTCATCGCATCCACTGCGTCGGTATACATGGGGTGGTCGGGGAGAAGAGCTGGTATCTTTTTCGTCATGTAGCGGCAGGTCCTCACTGGATAGTCGACGGTGGTTTACCTGCTTTGAGGAGCTGAAAATCAATGACCGCCTGATAGAGCGAATCTGCCAATAGGTGAAGACGCTGTACCTCAAGGTCTGGCAATCCAGCAGCCTCCGCTTCGTGGGCCTGTCGGATAGCTTCAAGCGCTTGCCTCATCAGTGGCTCACCAGCCTCGACCATTCCAATGAATGTGCGCTTCACAACATTTTGCTCCACTCAGCTGAAGATGAATTATAGGACACCGCGGCGTGGCAAGGCCCCGAGCAGCACAGGTGTTCGACGTCCGGCTGAACGAACCAATGAGGAGCGCGCTGGCCTGGGGAGTGGCCAGGGCGCGTGTCATAGCTACGTTGTAAACCACTTTTTTCACTGTAAACCACTGTGGTTTACAGTGAAAAAAAGTGGTTTACAGCAGGCCTCCTCAGGCCTGAGTCAGCTCCAGCAGATCGCCCAGTTCCTCCCGGGCCATCTTCACTCTATCCATTCTGCGATAAGGATGATCAACCGGCATCCGGATAAGAGATTCGAACCAAGCCGAATCGAATTTGATGACTTCCTTGTGAATGTGCTCAAGCTCACCTCCGCGAGGCTGTGACACTACAAACTCCATGCTTTCAACCAAGCCAGACGCTTCACTGTCTTTGACGATTCGATGGCGGATGAAACTCATTTTGAGATCAAAATATGCCGCCTTCGAACCAGGCACCTTCTTCGATTCCAGCCGACCAGTGCTGCTGATTTCCGCCCCCGGCACCTCAGCGGCAATAGCTTTCACCAGCTCAGCATTTCCACTGACCTTCTGGCCAAACAGGCGGGTGGCGTCCGACATGTAAGCAAAGATCCATGGCACATTGCGAAGCGTCGCGCCGGTATAGAGGTAGCCACGCTCTCCCTTGTAACGCTGCAGCATGCCTCTCAACGCGTTCTCGGAAAGGACCAGTTGGGTCTCTTTCTCCAGGATGTAAACCACGCGATCGAACTGTTCGATCAATAGCTTGAGAATCTTCCGCGGGACGCCGTCAAACCTGGTTTTTCGTTCTGTTTTCTTATGCTGGCGAGGCTTGAAGTACGGGCAATCGTTACGGGCCTCACTATCAAATGGAGCGATGCCGCGAATGCTCTTAGTAGCATGTTTCCCGAATGGGTTCTTCACGTTAGGCGGTAGCTCATACAGCCCAACCAGCTGGACAGGGTTGTCGCATGCCGGGCATACAGCAAACTGAGCTAGCTTGCCCGCACTTCCAGGCTGGTACCACGGATCTCTGCGGAAGGTCTCGGCCTCGAAACCTTCCTTGTCGATGATCTTGCTTTCTGTGTCTTCGATGCGGAGCTTATAGACATCCATCTTTGCTGAAACCGTATCAATAGAGGGTTTCTGGATGGTAACGAGCGAGGATAGGCAGCAGTAGGCCTAACTGACCCTTTTGGTGGTCACCCACTGGTTTGAGGCCAGCCCAAAGCATGCCTGATCGACCTGGGCGGGCCCTAGAAACAACTAACCCCCTGATGCGCAGTACAGGTCTGGGACCTGCCCGAGGCGTGGGGGCTATTCTTGGAGCGACAGTGACACCGGCTCCGGAGAAAATCAATTGGTTTGTAGAGCAGCCGGTCAGCTAAGGTCAAACCCAGATCCTAAAGGGGAGGCCGATAGCAGCTCAGTCAGCATCATCGGCACCTTCTTCATCTTCATCGGTATCCCCAACACTGAGCCAGTCGTGAAGGTTGTACCGCACGAAGTCTTCCGCATCGAGCATGGTAAAGTCTTGTAGCACCGTGACGTCTGCTCCACCGAAGTACAGCCCATCGTTGAGATTTCTGGCCACCCCGAGCACTTCATTCAGCTGGTCGTGCAGCTCATTTGCGCGCCTGGCGTGCTCTCGTTTGGTCAAAAACCGGAACACCACCTCGTAGGGCTCAGGGGTGGTATTACCCGCTTTGCTTCAAGCCGCAGGAGTTGCAGGTCCGTTGCAGCTTGATGGTTTTACTTAAGGAGCCAAGCCAGCTCTCCAATCCGCAGATGCTGTGCACATTTTTTTGCACATATCTCACGCCACGATACCCCAGTAGATTCAGGCTTTTCGCAGCCTTTGCATAGGTGAGTCGCGATGGATTTCTACACATCTCAATGAGGAAACCTAAGCTCCGTTTTCCACGTATTCCTCCGCTACAGAACGCTTTTCTGCGGTGTGTCCCCTGACATTCGCTTTTCAGGGCGAGCTATGGGGGCCACTCAAGACGGCTATCTTTTGCCTGGCACCAATGAAAAGGCCCTCAATATTGAGGGCCTTAAATTCAATGCGGATCCGTCACGCGGGCATTTTTTGCAGCTGTCGAACTCGATCATGGACCACAAATTTAATGATTCCTTTGACATCGTTGGTGCAGTTTTCAAAGGCAAGGCGCGATACCACCTGGCGACCCTCCTTCAGAATCAGCGCCCCGATCAACTCGTCGACGAAGGACTGAGTGACATCGTTCCCAGCGAAATCTATGACAACGCTCTCACCACTGCTGAGCGAGCGTTCGATTTCGGTACGGTAGGGGATCGCTGAAGCTCGCATTCCGTACGTTCGGATAGAACTATCCCTACTTAATCGAATTTGAGTTTGCATGTCGTAACCCCTTGTATTGCATAATCCTTTTTTGCAGCCCGAGAGTTTCAGTTGACGCTGAATCTCCCATTTACCGCTCCTTGCATGATCGACTCTAGCCCTCGAGCTATCAAAAAGCCAGAGCTAGCGGAAATTCAGATCTAGGTCGAGATCGTCGTCAACCTGTCCTGCATCGTCCTTCGGCAGCAAGTCACTGATCGAAATGGTGGGCAGCAGCTCACGGGTACAGCTAAACGCGATCGATACACCATTCCACAGCGCATCATGCAGCTCCTGAGACTGCCGACGCTTTGTGTCATGTATGCCATTGCCGCTCACGATGATCAAACCACCGCCCGCCGCGTCTGCAATTTTTGCGGTAGTTGTTAACCCGATACCTTGGTTCTCGCTACCCAGGATCTGGGCCATCGCACCCCGGTTGCAGCTCACTCGCGGTTTGAGTGCCGCCTCGATCGCGTGCAAATGCGTGCGGTCATGAAGCTCAGGGTGATTCCTCAGTGTCGCGAGAAACCCACACCCATTATCGACGATGGCCATGCGTACAAGGTTCAATTTTGGATAAAACTGACAGGTCAGCCAAACGGCGGCGTCACCACGTCCCTCTCTGCGGGCGTGAGTAAGCGAGTTTTCCAATAGCTCCTTGAGCGAATACTCCAGAGGGCCCCGGTAGGAGTCAAACTCATTCCGTCCCGTGTGCTCGTCGACTGGGGCATCCGGGTCCGATTGAGTCAACCTTCCCGTAATAGCTCTAGCGAGGCGAGAGGCTGCAGCCTCTGCTTGATGGTGTTCGCTGATTTTGGTGATTTCCACCAACGAGGTGCTTCGGTCGTTTCGACGTCCTACCCCCGATAGATCTACACCCTCTACATCAATGTCCTTGAAAAAATCCATCCTGGCCAGGTAGGAGGTCAGGTCTCTGCTCAAAAACTGCATCGAAACTCGCTTCTGGACCAACTGGTTTTCAAACAACGCTCGCAGCGTGGCCATCCCTAACGGATCGATATACGAGAGGTTGCTAGCGTCTAAAACGATGTCACCAGGGCAGTTAATGATTTCTGCGCACACAGAAAACAGGTCATGGGGCGATCTTGAGCCAAGCCCCCAAGGAAGAACGATCGCGTTTTCAATATCGATGGCCTGCATGCAATTCCCTGGCAACGGAGCTAACCCTTTCGGATAGATATAGGGCTCGATAGTAGCCCATTGCCTGCCGGGTAAGCACTCACCTATTTTTTGACGAGTAGTGCCGGCATAGAATTGGCGCGCGGCAGTAGCGGCCTGTGGATGGTGGATCGCGCTCGCCTTGGGCTCAACACGCACGAAGAAAACACGGCCAACGCCCTGCCACGGGTCAGCCATTCAAGCAAAGATGGCCAGATCAAAGCCTTGTGCGAGAGCACTGGAGCAGGTTTGTGAGTCCGCCGAGCAGTTTCATCTCCGACGTCTGCTGTGGCAAAGGCAAAGCTGGAAGGGGAACAGCGAAGAGTGACCCGATCAGCGCTGTACCGCACCGCATGTATCAGGTCTGGGGCTTGAGCTGTTAGATCGCATAAGGCTACCTTGGCCGGCAACTGGAGAACGAACTGCTCCTCGTCTTCCAATGCGTTGGCGTGGAAGTAACTGAGGAAGTACTCGCTTTGACGGAACTGGTCAGAAGCGATCTCCTCCAGGCGTTACAGCCCACTGGGCAGGCCTTCCTGACAGGCCTGGTAGAAGGGGTCGAGCAAGTATAGGCCGTCCAGGCAGGAAAGCATGGACGGCGTTCCCCACCGGGAGCCGGCGTCGTACTCCTCCAGCGGCTTGGGCACTCCCTCGCCGGGGTACAAGGCAGCCAGCGCATTGTCGAAGGGCAACCACTGGTGCAGCAGCAGGATCAGCAACCTCCAGAAATGATCTATGCCATGACGCTACACCACAACAATAATCGACACGCTTACAGGAGCATTGATTGGCGTCACAGCTGTTCAAGGAGATGTTGTCTAGGCTGGACAATACGGCAGCGGCCGATATTTCCCACCCAGCTTGGGAGTTGATCATGATGGAGCCCATCGCCGTGGTACAGATCTGGCAATACCTTTTTGGCGGACTAAAGGCGGTATTGCACTGATCATGCTGGCCATATTTGGCCTGTTTTATGTGGCTCGTGCACTATGGCCACCTGTCACAGGCACTACAGTTATTTAATTTTGTTGCTCTGTCCGCTGACGCAACTCTTCGGGCACAACCATGGCGGGTATTCTCACCAGAAGGGTGAAAACTCGTCCAAACCGGACAACAAAGGGAACTACTTCATGCACACCGAATCGTGCCAGCATGACCATGACCATGACCACTCGCACCCGTATGAGCAACCGGATGGTAGTCAGCGCGATTTGGTATGCGGTATGACGGTGCCACCGGATAGTCGCTACTTCGAGCTATACGAGGGAAGGACATACCGCTTCTGCAGTGAAAAGTGCCTGACGAAATTCCGCGCAGCGCCTGTGCATTATCTTAGCCCTCCCCAGGACCAAGAACACGCGGGCCATCTCCACTCGGCTGCCCCGCAGCCAAGCAACGCGGCGGACGCCGAATACACTTGCCCGATGCATCCCCAAATCCGCCAGCGTGGGCCGGGCAGTTGCCCAATCTGTGGCATGGCCCTAGAGCCGGTAATACCGGAGCTTGAGGAAGACGAGAACCCGGAACTCAAGGACTTCTCCCGCCGCTTCTGGTGGACCTTGCCCCTGACGGTCATCGTGACCGTGTTGGCCATGACTGCCCACCAACTCCAATTGCTGCATGGTGCCACACAGAATTGGGTGGAGTTGATTCTGGCCACTCCCGTGACACTATGGGCTGGCTGGCCGTTTTTCGTGCGTGGGGTCGCATCGATTCGTAATCGCAGCCCGAATATGTGGACCCTGATAGGTTTGGGAACGGCTGCGGCGTACCTATACAGCGTTGCGGCCACAGTGTTCCCGCAGGTTTTCCCGACGACTTTCATGCAGGATGGCCGCATCGGTGTCTACTTCGAAGCGGCTGCAGTCATCATCTCATTAACGTTGCTCGGCCAAATGCTCGAGCTCAAGGCGCGCTCACAAACCTCCGCCGCCATCAAGTCGCTCCTGGGTCTTGCCCCCAAGACGGCCCGTCGCATCGGGGCCGATGGTCAGGAGGAAGATATTCCGCTCACCCACGTGCATACGGGCGACCACCTGCGCGTTCGCCCTGGCGAGAAGGTGCCGGTCGACGGGGTGGTCCTGGAAGGCGAAAGTGCTATCGATGAATCCATGCTGACAGGCGAGCCCGTGCCAGTGATGAAGAAAGCTGGGGATGCACTCATCGGTGCCACGCTGAATACCCACGGCAGCCTTGTGATGGCGGCGCAGAAGGTCGGCGCCGAGACAGTGCTCTCGCAAATCGTGCAGATGGTCGCGCGGGCTCAGCGCTCGAAAGCCCCGATGCAGCGGATGGCGGACACCGTGGCCGGCTATTTCGTCATGGGGGTGATTCTGGTCGCGCTGGTCACGCTCTTCGGCTGGGGGCTTTTCGGACCGGAGCCTGGCTGGGTCTTCGGCCTGATCAATGCGGTCGCGGTCCTGATCATTGCCTGCCCCTGCGCGCTCGGCCTAGCCACTCCCATGTCGATCATGGTCGCTACCGGGAAGGCTGCCAGCAGTGGCGTGCTCTTCCGAGACGCCAGTGCTATCGAGAACCTCTGCAAGATCGACACGCTGATCGTCGACAAGACCGGGACCCTCACCGAGGGCCGGCCAGTGTTTCATAGCGTGGTCGGTACCGGGCAGTTCATGCCACCCGAAGTCTTGCGCCTTGCCGCCAGCCTGGACCAAGGCAGCGAGCATCCGCTGGCACATGCGATTGTCGATCATGCGCGAGCGCATGGACACAGCTTGTCCAAGCCAGAGGCGTTTGAGTCGGGCTCTGGGATCGGTGTACGTGGCCAGGTGAACGGCAAACGGCTGCAGCTTGGCAACACGACCTTGATGGAAGAGGCTGGCCTCGACACCAGTCCGTTGCGAGACCGCGCCGAGCAGCTGCGTCTGGAAGGCATGAGTATCATGTACTTGGCCGTCGATGGCGTGCTCGCTGGCCTGCTAGCGGTGTCCGATCCGGTCAAACCCACCTCCAAGGAGGCGGTAACCCGGCTACAGGCAGAAGATGTGAAGGTCATCATGGCCACCGGCGACGGCCTGACTACGGCACGTGCGGTCGCGAAACAACTCGGCATCGAGGAAGTCCACGGAGAAGTGAAACCCGAGGACAAGGAGCAACTGGTGGCGCTCCTGCAGGGCGATAAGCGCCGGGTTGCCATGGCAGGAGATGGGATCAACGATGCCCCTGCGCTGGCCCGGGCTGATGTCGGGATCGCCATGGGAACTGGCACCGATGTTGCCATGAACAGCTCCCAGTTGACGCTGGTCAAGGGCGACCTGATGGGCATCCTGCGGGCCAGAACACTATCCGTGGCCACGGTGAAGAACATGCGTCAAAACTTGGGCTTCGCATTCTTCTACAACGCTATGGGCATACCGCTGGCGGCAGGTTTGTTCTACCCGCTTACCGGCCATCTATTGTCACCGATGATTGCGGCATTGGCCATGAGCGTAAGTTCGGCTTCCGTGGTATTCAACGCACTGCGGCTGAAGCGCGTAGTCACAGACTGAAATGGGCACACCGCAACCTATGAGAGGAAGTTCCGCCATCAGCGTTTCAACGCCTGATCCATATGACTGACTGTCTAGGGCTTTGGCCTTAGCGGGTATGTCCGCGAGTTCGGCGCCAATCTGGTCCTGATGGAGGACATCGGGCAACTGCGACGTCCGCCATCTTCTGCCAAGATCGTAAGGGACAATTGTGATGCAGCAGGGGCCGCCGCCAGAGGAGTTGGACAAGATTTCAGGGCGAAGATAAATCCTTTGACCGGGCCTTGACCTTGTCATCGTGTCAAGGTTGAAGCTGTAAATGCGGCGAGAAAAGCCGTACCAGCATGAGAGGCCCGCTATGTTCGTTTTGGAAGTTTCCGGTATGGGATGTGGCAGTTGTGTCAACAAGATCACCAAGGCCATCCAGGCTGCCGATGGCGACGCGAAGGTGATCGTTGATCGTGCTGCCGGTACAGTGAGTGTCCAAAGCAACATCGAGGCGGAACGCGTCGGTGCACTGGTCCAGGCGCTTGGTTACCCAACCAAAGTCAGTCGCTAAGTCTCGTTACCGCTCAGATGGCAAGCCGCCGTGCCATGTTTCATGGCGCGGTTTCTTCATATACAGCCTGATGTCGACTGACTCCGGGTCGGGATAGCCAGCAATACTCCCCAAGAAATGGACGGCCTTCGATCACCCAGTGCCGAGTCAAGCTGTGGACGTTGACGCTGATCAAGAAAATGCTTCGCGATTGGTGTTTATCTTGAGTAAATGTATAGGCCAGCCTGGCTCACATACCCCGGCCCCTCGTTGGAGCTCATTCACAATGATGACTGCCAAGCGGTTTAGTTCTATGGCCTTGGGGATATCCCTGCTCATCCCTCTGGGGCTGGTCATGGCAAACCCTACGGGTAACGTCTACACGGCCAATGAACGGTCCGCTTCCATTAGCCAGGTAAATCTTGCGACAGGTGATGTGAGCACGGTCGCCTTGCCGATCGCACCCCACAACCTACAGGTTTCGCCCGACGGCAGCTTGCTTCTGGTTGTTGGAGTGGCTGGACATGCGGGGCATTCGAGCGGTGAAAAGCCCGGTGGGCAGTTGCTGGTGTTCAGTACCAGCGCGCTGGACAGGCCACCGTTCAGCTTCCCGGCAGGCGATCACCCGGCTCATGTGGTCACCGACGTCACCGGGCTGCGAGCTTTTGTGACCGATTCCGCTGCCAACCAGGTGCGAGTATTTGACCTTGAGCAGCGAATCGAGTTGCCCGGTATTCCAACTGGGCGTTATCCCCATGGGCTGCGCTTGAGCCCTGATGGCCGGACACTCTATATCGCGAACATGAAGAGCGACAGCGTATCGCTTATCGATGTCGTCACACTCAAAGAAACCGCGCAGATTCCCGTGGGCAAAGGCCCTGTCCAGGTCGGCTTTGCCCCTGACGGTCGCCTGGCATTCGTCTCGCTCAGTGCGACAAATCAGCTTGGCATCATCGACACGGCCAGACGCAAGGTGATCAGCAAGGTTGATGTCGGCCGCACGCCAATCCAGATGATGGCCACCGTTGACGGTCGCCAGGTCTATGTCGCGAATCAGGGCAGTGGCCAGAATCCGGACGACCGAGTCTCCATCGTAGATCTCCAGACGCGTAGCAGCCTGGGCACCGTGACCACCGGCAAGGGTGCCCATGGTGTGGCCATCAGCAGCGACGGCGCTTATGTGTTTGTCAGCAATATTGAAGCGGGCACCGTATCTGTCATCGATACGAGCAGCCGAAAGGTCGTTGCTACCCATAAGGTTGGCGCCGGGCCAAACGGGATCAGCTTCGAGCCGCCGAGTGCCCAATAATAGCCCGTCGGTGTACAACCCGAGCACGACGCGAAAAATGAGCATTCACGCCGGCGCAGTAATTTGCTTGTCGTGCCAGGTGAGGCCTAGCGCCCAGACCAAGGCATCCGGCTTTAAAACAGTGCTAAGGAGATGATGATGAACAACGTTCGAAATTTACTGATCGGACTTTGTTTGGCCGCAGCGTCCGTGGGCGCCATGGCGCAAAACACCGATGAACACTCGACACATCACCCGGCCGATGCGCCAAGCGCGGCGGCTACCGAGAAGACGCCTTCTCAGCCAATGGACAAAGGGCAAATGGCGGCGATGGACCAGCAAATGAAGGCCATGCAAGCCATGCACGAAAAGATGGCTGCAGCCAAAACGCCGGAAGCCCGTCAGGCGTTGATGGCCGAGCATATGGCGCTGATGAAAAATGGCATGGCCATGATGAAGTCCATGGAGGGTGGCATGCCTGAAATGGGGGGCATGCATGGCGGCATGGGCGGGGATATGGCCGCCCGCCACCAGATGATGGAAAAGCGCATGGACATGATGGAGTCGATGATGCAGATGATGATGGACCGCATGCCATCTGCTGCATCGAAGTAACCCATCTCCTTTCCCAGGAGTCGCTATGAACCCTCACTTCGATGAAAACGGCTCACCACACAGTTTCTGGCGTTCACGCTATGCAATCGGCCTGGTGGTAATCGGTGGGATCGCCGTCTACTTCCTGCTCACCGAGCACCTTGCCCATGTCGTTGGAGCCCTGCCTTATCTGTTGTTGCTCGCCTGTCCGCTGATGCATGTCTTCATGCATCGAGGACATGGGGGACACCATCACCAGGGCCAGAGCAAACCGGCCCCCTCCGATAAGGCTGATATCCATAAGCCGGGAGATCCATCATGAATCATGGTGAAAGCGCGTATGGCCTCTGGTCGCTGGTTTTCATCAACTCCGCGATCTTCATCATGTTTGCCTTCAGTTTCTTCAAGCCGGCAACGGCGAGAGACTGGAGGAGCTTCGGTGCATTCTCGGCCTTCATCGTTGCCCTGTTTGTGGAAATGTATGGCTTCCCCCTGACGATCTATCTGTTGTCAGGCTGGTTGCAGGCCAGGTTCCCCAACCTCGATCTGCTTTCCCACGAATCCGGCCATCTGTGGTCGACGTTGCTCGGTGACCAGGGCAACCCACACTTCAGTGTTTTGCACATTGCCAGTTACCTATTCCTGGGTTTCGGCTTCTATTTGCTTTCTGCCGCCTGGAACGTGCTATATCACGCGCAACGCCGCCGTTCACTTGCAACGGTCGGGCCCTATGGCTGGATCAGACATCCGCAGTACGTGGCATTTGTGCTGATTCTTCTGGGCTTTCTCCTTCAGTGGCCGACGCTGCTGACGCTGGCAATGTTCCCGGTGTTGCTGGTGATGTACGGGCGTTTGGCGGTTTCCGAAGAGCGGGAAATGCACAAGCAGTTTGGCGCTGCCTACGAAGCTTATACCCGCGTTACGCCTAGGTTCGTTCCGCACCTGCGCGAAAGGTTGGGTGGGGGTCATAGAGGCTGAAGCGTAGGACGAAGGAGCTACATGCCAGGAGGGTTTCAGCGGCAGTGTTTCTAGCGGGAATAGGGTATCCAAAGTCTGTTTGCTCGGATAACACTCTGAGTTGTCGCGGGTTTTCTTGTCGACAAGCTCGGTGGAATCCTTGTTGGCGTTCGGATAACTCAGGCAGTTGGATGACTTTGCGATGCCCTGTCCGCTTTCGACCCATATAGATCGTGATGCACGAAGATCTCTGCTCAAACGTCAGCTACTACTCTGATCTGAATGCATCCCGGCTACAGAGCGCAAAGACCAACTAGCGTCCCGAGGCACAGAGCTGAAGGCGGCGCGGTCAGGAATTGCGGCAGCACTTTTTCCAAAGTTTGGCTAAATGACCCTGCCTATCAGCTCTAATAGGCAGGGTTAGAAGTCAATCCGTCACTGCTTGCGAATGCCTACGATCGTCGCTGTGCCCCCATTCATTCGGAAATCGAAGCTGACCTTGTCGCCTACCTTGAGTCCCTTGAGTTGCTGCTCGGTAGCGCTGAAGCCCATGGTCATTGCCGGCCATTTCAGGGCTGATACTGGTCCATGCGCCAAGGTAACTTTACCTGGTTCCAAAGCTTTGATGGTTCCCTCAGCCGATGCAGTCGGAGCCGCCTGGCTGCCTTGGGTCTCGTTGCCTTCCATGGGCATATTCTTCATATCCGTGCCATACATGTCTTGGGCCTGCACCGCCGCCGCAACGGCGAACACCAGGCCAGCGCTGATCAGTAGCTTCTTCATCGGGTTACTCCTGTTTGGGGGTTATCGTGTACAGCGAGTCCGCGGCGCCTGACGAGCCAGTAAGCCGCAGGGATTACAAATAGTGAGAGCAAAGGCGCGGTGAGCATGCCGCCGACCATGGGTACAGCGATCCGGCTCATGACTTCGCTGCCGGTACCGCTACTCCAGAGGATTGGCATCAAGCCTGCGACGATCACTGCTACGGTCATGGCTTTGGGGCGGATGCGCTGCACGGCCCCTTCGCGGATAGCATCCAGAAGCGCAGGTTGCCCCTGCGTACCGTTGCCGTTTCGTTCAGTCCAGGCATTGTTGAGGTAGATCAGCATGATGACTCCAAACTCTGCTGCGACCCCAGCCAAGGCGATAAAACCGACACCCGTGGCCACCGACAGGTTGTAGCCCATCATGTACAGCAGCCATACGCCGCCGGTTAGCGCAAATGGCAAGGTAGCCATGATCAGCAGCGCTTCACCGAGGCGGCCAAACGTGAGGTAGAGAAGGACGAAAATAATGGCCAGCGTCGCCGGTACTACCCATGCTAAGCGCGCATTGGCGCGCTCCAGGTATTCGAACTGCCCGGAATAGCTCAAGCTTATGCCAGGATCGAGCTTCACCTGCTGATCGACTAGCCGGCGCAGGTCGGCAACGACGGAGGACAGGTCCCGTCTCCGCACGTCGATATACACCCAGCCCGAGGGGCGCGCGTTTTCACTCTTGAGCATGGGTGGACCGTCCGCAATACGCACCCGTGCCACGGTTCCCAGTGTGATTCGCCCCCCTTGGCTGGTGTAAATCGGTAGCTGCCGCAGGGCATCAACAGAGTCACGCCACTCCCGTGGGTACCGAACACTGATGGGATATCGCGCCAGGCCTTCTACGGTTTCGCCGATGTTTTCGCCCCCAACGGCGCCGGCAACAATCGCTTGGACATCAGCAATGTTCAGGCCGTAACGCGCTGCGAATTGGCGGTCGATATCCAGATCGATGTAGCGTCCACCGGTTAATCGCTCGGCGAGGGCGGAAGTCACCCCTGGAACCGTTTTGGCCACCTTCTCGATAGCCAGAGTCACCCGGTCGATCTCATTCAAATTGCTGCCGGCAACCTTTACGCCGATCGGGCTTTTGATACCGGTTGCGAGCATGTCGATACGGTTTCGAATCGGTGGGATCCAGATATTGGTTAGCCCAGGTACCTGCACGGTACGGTCCAGCTCTTCGATCAGCTTCTCAGTGGTCATCCCTGCTCGCCACTGATCCTTCGGTTTAAGTCGGACAGTCGTCTCGAACATCTCCAGCGGGGCCGGGTCGGTCGCTGATTCAGCCCGGCCCGCTTTACCGAAGACACTGGCGACCTCCGGTACCGTTCGGATCAGCCGGTCCGTACGTTGCAAAAGCTCAGAGGCTTTCTGCGCCGAAAGACCTGGCAGGGCAGTCGGCATGTACAGCAAATCGCCTTCATCCAGTGGCGGCAAGAATTCGCCGCCGAGCTGGCTCAGGGGCCAGACACTGCTGAGCAAAATCAACAGTGCACCCGCCAACGTGAGCTTTGGCCGGCGTAGAACGATCTCCAATGCTGGGCGATAGAGCCGTATCAGGGTTCGATTGAGTGGGTTGCGCTCTTCTGCCGGTAAACGACCCCGAATCCAGTACCCCATCAGCACGGGTACCAGGGTAACCGAAAGGCCCGCTGCTGCTGCCATTGCATAAGTCTTGGTGAATGCGAGGGGCGCAAACAGCCTTCCCTCCTGAGCCTGCAAGGTGAATACCGGTATGAAGGACAGCGTAATGATCATGAGGCTGAAGAACAGCGCAGGCCCGACCTCGACTGCTGCCTCAGTCATCACTTTCCAATGATCTTCGCCACGCAACGACTTTCCAGGGTGCCACGTATGCCAAGCCTCAACCCGTTTGTGCGCGTTCTCAATCATCACCACAGCGGCGTCCACCATCGCACCGATTGCAATGGCTATGCCCCCAAGCGACATGATGTTGGCGTTGATGCCCTGGTGGCGCATGACGATCAGGGCAATGAGGACACCAACCGGAAGCGAGACGATGGCGACCAACGATGAGCGCAGATGCCAAAGAAATGCAGCGCACACCAGTGCGACCACGATGAACTCTTCAATCAGCTTCTGGCTCAGATTTTCCACAGCACGATCGATCAACTGGCTACGGTCGTAGGTAGTGACCAGCTCGACCCCGGCAGGCAGGCTTTTTTCCAGCGATTCAAGCTTGGATTTGACGTGAGCGATGGCATCTTTCGCATTCTTGCCACTGCGCAGAATTACTACGCCGCCCACCGCTTCGCCCTGTCCATCAAGCTCGCCGATGCCGCGACGTGCCTCAGGGCCCAGCTGTACAGTGGCTACATCGCCCAGTGTTACGGGTATACCCTTCGCAGCCAGGCGCAGGGGAATGGCTCGGAAATCATCGAGTGACTTCAGATAGCCGGAAGCCCTTACCATGAACTCAGCTTCGCCTTGTTCGAGCACGCCGCCACCGGTTTCCTGATTGGCCTTGGCGATGGCGTCCGAAACCTCAACTTGAGTGATTCCCAAGCTGGCCATGCGCAGCGGATCGAGCACTACCTGGTACTGCTTGACCATCCCGCCTATCGTCGCCACTTCGGCAACGTCCGGAAGAGTTTTCAACTCGAAGCGCAGGAACCAGTCCTGAAGGCTGCGCAGCTGTGCCAGGTCATGGGTACCACTGCGGTCCACCAGCGCATACTGGTAGATCCAGCCTACACCAGTGGCATCGGGTCCGAGCACTGGCTTAGCGGACGCCGGTAATCGAGACTGAACCTGGCTTAGGTATTCGAGCACCCTGGACCGCGCCCAATAGAGATCTGTGCCGTCCTCAAACAACACATATACGAAGCTGTCTCCAAATGCTGAAAAGCCCCGCACTGTCTTGGCTCCGGGTACGGAAAGCATTGTGGTGGTCAGGGGATATGTCACCTGATTTTCCACGATCTGCGGTGCCTGCCCTGGGTAGGAGGTGCGGATAATCACCTGCACATCTGACAGGTCAGGCAACGCGTCGATCGGCAAACTGCGCAGAGAGAAAACGCCCCAAGCTACGGCAAACAGTGTTGCCAGCAGGACCAGGACGCGGTTGCCAACCGACCAACGAATCAGGTTCGCGATCATGGCTGGTTCTCCTGCTGGGTTATTTGCTCGATGACCATGCCTTCATCGCGCTCGCGCACTCCAAACCGGATGCGTTCGCCAACCTTGAGTCCGGCAATCAAGCGGGGATCTGCCACAGGGAAAGTCATCGTCATACCAGGCATGCCCAGCGTCACGAACGGTCCATGAGCGATGGTCAGCTGATTACCTTCTATTTGAACGATGCGCCCATTGGCCTGATGTAGAGCCGGCTGTACAGGTTGCGCAAGTGGAGCATCGCCAGCAGTAACGGCCTCGATACCTTTCAAGCTCGCTTCGGAGTCCAGCAGAAACTGCCCGGACGCCACAACGCGCTGGCCCGCCTGAAGGCCTCGCAGCACGACCACCTGGCCAGCACTTTCCTGGCCGAGCACTACTTCCACCGGCCGGAATCGACCTCCGTCTTCTGACACCATTACGAGATCGCGTTTCCCCGTCCGAATGATCGCCTCGGCTGGCACCAGTAGGCTGTCATCCTGTTGCCCGGACGGATGGAGGGAAACCTGCGCGGTCATGCCTGGGCGCAACCGGCCGCCGGGGTTGGGCAGTTCTATACGAAGCCGCAAGGTGCGGCTTTGCAGATCCGCATCAGCCAGCAATGCGGTCAGCTTGCCGGGAACAGGTTCGCCTGGGAACGCTGCCAGATTCGCCTGCACTGCCTGTCCTTCCTGTAGGCCTTGGGCTTGCGCTTCAGGTACTGCGGCCTCAAGCCAGACGTTCGCGATACCATTGATCTTCGCCAACGTTGCACCCGGTGTCATTGTCATGCCTGGCCGCAATTCCAGAGCCTGAAGGACGCCTGCTGTTGGGGCCAAGAGCGTTACCGAATTCTGGACCCTTCCCGTACGGTCAATCCGGTTGATAAGATCGGCAGGCATACCCGCCAGCAGTAGTCGTTGCCGAGCTGCAGCGCGCAATTCATTGTCCCCAGATCGCTGAAGCGCCAGGTACTCTTCCTGCAAGCCCGCCCATTCAGGCGTCAACACATCTGCCAATGGGGCGCCCTTGGCAACCACGTCGCCTGTAGCGCGGCCATAGGTGCGTTCGACGTAGCCACCGGTACGAGCCTGCAGAACGCTAAAATCCCGCTCATCGAAGGTAAGCACGCCGCTCACCTGGAGGGTTCGAGCAAGCTGCCCTTTCGCTACGGTAGCCAGACGGACCCCCAGGTTTTGTTGGAGCCCCTGTGAAACTTGAACTGCGGGGCTCACCTCAGCAGCGGTGCTTTCCTGGTACTTCGGCACCAGTGGCATGTCCATGAAGGGCGACTTGCCCGGTGCTGGAAAGTGCTGCTGGGGGTACATCGGGTCATACCAATACAGCACCTTCTGTAGCGTTTCAGGGGAGGCAGTGGACACCTGCCCACGCTTTGCTAGCTGATAGCCAACGCCACCGCCGATAGCCAACGCGGCCAATACCACAAGGCTGATAGTTGAATTTCTCATGCGCGCACCTCTCCATACGCGAAGTGCAGCCGTGCAGCTGTCGCGGCCAACTGTCCTTGCAGATCGATGTCTTGCAGTCGTGTTTCAACCCGCTGACGTCGAGCGGTGAGAACCTCACTTAAGGGTGATTTACCGGCTCGATAGTCAGCAAGGGCGAGGCGGACTCGATCCTCCGCTAGCGGTAACAATGTTTCACGGCTGCGCTGCACTGCTCGCTGCAATCGCTGGTAATCCGCAAGATCTGTCTCCAGCTGCGCTTTATGCTCACGCAATGCCGCTTCCTGTTCGTCCTCCAGTTGCCGGACTTGTGCGCGACGTGCCGCGATCATCGGGTCCTGCCGTGAGCCAGCGAACAAGGGCAGTTGGAAACTTACCTGCAGGCTCACCATATTGCTGAATTCAGGCCCGCGCCGCTGGTAATCCACCTGCCACCCCCAGTCCGACTTCTTTTCTGCCAAGGCTTGGTGCACTTGAGCTTGTGCTTCCCGCGTAAGGGCGTTGTAGGTCGCCAATTCTGGATGTGCATGTATAGCGTGTAGATAGTCCGGCGCGCTCACTGGCCAGCGCGGAAATGCTTGAGCTTGCGGATCAGCATCCTCTCCAATCCATCGCTTGAGTGCAGCCCGTGCCTGAGCGGCCTGTGTGAGCAGAACATCTTTTTGCTCATCGAGTTGCGCAGCTTCCTGGTCAGGAGCAAGTGCGTCGGCCGTCGCGCCGGTACCGCCGGCCAGGCGTGCGCGGATTGCTGCGGCCAACAGACGGTTTTCTTTGTAGAAGTCCTCAAACTGCTGCAGTTTCCGTTGAACGGTGTACGCCGCGACCCAAGCTTGGGCTGTGGCAGCACGCACTTTTAAGCGCTCGAACACCGCCTCTGCATCGGCTCGCTCAACGCTCGCTCGTGCCGTCTCAACTCGTGCCTCCCGCTTGTCCCGGTTTGGTACTTCCTGGGAGAGGCCGACAACCTGCATCGTCATGAAATCGCGGTTCATGCTCCAACGATCACTGCCGTCAACAGGAAGGTTCTGCACTCCTAGGTTGAGACGTGGATCAGGCAGCTCGCCTGCTGGGATCACAGCGTGTCGAGCGGCCGTCATTTGCTCTTGCCTGGCCTGGAGGATGGGGGCATTGCGTTCGGCAAGTTGAAGCGCTTCCTCCAGAGACAACGGTGTAGCCTGAGCCGGTAACGTCGACAACAGGCTGATCAGAGCGGCCAGACATGCCATCCCTAATCGGTAACGTGGGGGAGTCATGGAAATGATTCCTCAAAAAATCAGCGCGCAAGCGCATGCCATCATCCGGCTGCAAAACAGGACGATGGGGTGAATTTAAGAGGTAATCAGGCGCGGGGTGGCCGCCAAGGGTCAGGAGGCGCCCTGTTTACGAGGCTCACCGCATAGGTATCTACTGGCCTAGGCGCAGAATAGGTGAGCGTGGGGTTAATTATTTCGACCTGAACTGTGCTCGCGGTTCTACACTCCTGGCCCACTTTGCAGGCTTTGGAGTGGTCGGCAGCTGATCCTGGATCAGTATCCTGGCAACAATCGTGATCCATCCCCGCCATCATCTCCATCCCCATGGTTTGCATGGGGCATGGTTCAATGGCTGAGTCGACTCCCGCCATGCCGTTGAGAGGAAGCGATGCGATTAGAAGCAGGATGGTGAACAGTCGTAGGAGCCGGTTCATGATGGCCGAGTATAGGTTACACGCATGAAATGAGCATTAAGCCGTTTGAGGCTTGGAAGTGGATTGTTTGGCGTGCGGCAGAGCGATGTGAAAACTCGTCACGCCGTCAGCGGAGGTACACCAAATTCGCCCACCATGAGCCTCGATGATCGAACGCGTTATGGCCAGACCCAAGCCGGCGTTGCTTGGGCTTCCTTCCCGCCTTGCAGGGTCAGCGCGATAGAACCGGTCGAAGATTTTGTTGATATGTTCCGGATCAATCGTGGCCCCATTGTTCTGGACGGACAGGTTCACTTGATCAGCCGCCTCGACAATCCGGACGGCGATATCGTGGCCTTCGGGGGTATAGCGCAAAGCGTTGGATAGAATGTTGGAAACCGCCCGGTCAATCATTAGCCGGTCACCACGGATCGTACCTTCGCCTTGAAGGGCAAGCCGAATGCTTCGGTCTTCGGCTGCAAGCTGGTAGTACTCAATCAGTCTGGACACTAGCCCGACCAGATCGATATCAACCTGCTCGGGGATGATCAAGCCGTTATCAGCTTTTGCCAGGAACAGCATGTCATCGATCATGCGCGACATGCGCTTGAGGTCTTCAAGATTGGAGTAGAGGTTGTCTTCGTAGGCATCGAGGTCGCGTTTTTTGGTCAGAACGACTTCGGTATGCGTCAGAAGATTACTTACCGGAGTCCGCAGCTCATGTGCGATGTCGGCTGAGAAGTTTGATAGCCGGACGAACGCGTCTTCCAGGCGTGCAAGCATTCCGTTGAAGGAGAGGATCAGCTCCTGCAATTCAAGCGGCACGGGCTCCAATGGAATTCGCTCGCGAAGGGACCGGGCAGACATGGATGTCGCCACCTTGGTGATCTGCCCAACCGGCCGAAGACCGCTCTTGGCCACGATCCACCCCAATCCTGCACTAACCAGAGCGCTGATGACCAAGCCAATGCCGAACCACCATTGCAGCGTCTTGAAAAAGTGGGCATGGCTGGTGACATCCAGCATCAACATGACTGTTACCGGCGCCTGCGCCTGCGCTATAGCCAGTTGAGAGGTAATCCCCCGGAAGTTCCGCGAGTCGATTTGCCAGTCCCAAACGGCGCCAGAAGAGGCCTGCTTAAAGCGCTCAGGGATGCGGGATGCCTTGGAGTCCGAGAACAGGACAGTACCGTCAGCATCAAGAATCTCCGCAGAAAGGTCCTGATGAGCCCCCAACAAAGCACGCAGTTGAGGCTCCTGATCCTCAAGTTCATCACGTGCTGCTGAAAGTGAAAGGATGTGCCGGGTGGATTCGAGTTTCTCGGCCAGGGCTTGCTCATCCAGCATCTGGAAATGGTGCTGACTGAGCATGTAGAAGCTCACGCCGGCAACGACCAATACGGCGATGACCGCGAACATGAACATGAGGGTAAGGCGTTTAACGAGCGACGATTGGGCGCGCATTACTCGGGAACATCCATCAGATAGCCCATGCCACGAACTGTATGTATGAGCTTGGGGGCGAAATCGTCATCAATCTTGGCCCGCAACCTACGAACAGCAACCTCGATCACGTTAGTGTCGCTGTCGAAGTTCATATCCCACACCTGCGATGCGATCAGGGACTTCGGCAGTACCTCGCCGCGTCGGCGCATGAGTAGTTCCAGTAAGGAGAACTCCTTGGCTGTGAGGTCGATCCGCTTGCCATTTCGGGTGGCCCGGCGCTTAAGCAGGTCTACCTCCAGGTCAGCCATCTTCATAGTGGTCTGAGCATAGCCACTGCTGCCTCTTCGCAGCAAAGTGCGCACACGCGCTAGCAGTTCCGAGAATGCAAAGGGTTTGACCAGGTAATCGTCAGCCCCGAGTTCTAACCCTTTCACGCGATCGTCCACGCCATCACGGGCCGTCAAAAACAAGACTGGGACCTCTTTCCCTGCCGCACGTACCATCCGCAGCACCTCCCAGCCGTCTAGCCCCGGCATCATTACATCAAGAATCAGCAGGTCATACGCCTCGCTCAAAGCGTATTGCAGCGCGTCGGTCCCTGTGACCACACGATCGACGGTAAAGCCTGCCTCCGTCAGCCCTTGCTGCAGGTAGGCCCCGATTTTTGGCTCATCTTCGGCTACGAGTAATTTCATCTGCTGCGCCCCCTTGGATGCCCTTCAGTGTGCAGCAAAAAAGGCACCCAACCAGAAGCTGACGGAAAAGTAATGTCGGGCTCAGCTTGCTGACAGTGCCGGGTAGCTAGCTTGAGCACTGTGAACGGCGCCAATCAGGCGAAACTGACCCTTAGAGGAAACGCAAATGAACATGATCAAAGCGATTGTGATGGTAGTCACCTTCGGCATGGCGAGCCTCGCCCTGGCTGAAGGCGGCGCGGATCGCACCTTCGCCAGGATGGAAGCTGCACGTGCATCTTCCATGCAGGCTTACCAGGTTGCTCAGGAGAAAAAAGCAGAGGCTCCTGTTACCGCCCAAAGCCAAAAGCACCCCGGCCACGAGAGCTGCTGAGCTTAGCTTACAGAAATGTAATCACCCCGGAATCTGAACTATGTCAGCTTTCGGGGTATTGCCTCCCGCAATCCTTGTGCTTTGGCGAAAGTCTACGAGGCTTGGGGGAGCTCAATTGAAACCAGATGGCTGCGGATCCCGCAGTCTGGATATCAGCGATCTACCTGATTGGACGCAACGGCATGCAAAGCAAAACCACGAGACGTTCATTCGTCAAAGGCCTGGCTGCTACCGGACTACTGGGTGGGCTGGGCATGTGGCGCGCGCCGGTCTGGGCCGTAACCAGCCCTGGCCAGCCTAACGTACTGACCGGCACCGATTTTGACCTGTACATCGGGGAGCTCCCGGTGAACATTACCGGGGCAGCTCGAACGGCGATGGCCATCAACGGTTCGCTGCCAGGACCAATACTCCGTTGGCGCGAAGGCGACACGGTCACGCTACGGGTTCGCAACCGCTTGAAGCAGGACACGTCCATCCACTGGCACGGCATCATCCTGCCGGCGAATATGGACGGCGTGCCGGGTCTAAGCTTCCATGGCATCGCTCCCGACGGCATGTACGAGTACAAGTTCAAGGTCCACCAGAACGGCACCTACTGGTACCACAGCCATTCGGGCTTCCAGGAGCAGGTCGGTGTTTACGGTGCGCTGGTGATTGATGCCAAGGATCCAGAGCCTTTCACCTACGATCGTGACTATGTCGTCATGCTGAGTGATTGGACCGACGAAGACCCGGCGCGGGTTATGTCCAAGCTCAAAAAACAGTCGGACTATTACAACTTCCACAAGCGCACCGTTGGCGACTTCGTCGACGACGTGAGCGAGAAAGGTTGGTCTGCTGCTGTGGCCGATCGAAAGATGTGGGCCGAGATGAAGATGAGCCCAACCGATCTCGCTGACGTGAGCGGGCACACCTACACCTACCTCATGAACGGCCAGGCGCCAAATGGGAACTGGACGGGAATCTTCAAGCCAGGGGAGAAAATCCGGCTTCGCTTTATCAATGGCTCGGCGATGACCTATTTCGACGTGCGGATCCCCGGCTTGAAAATGACGGTTGTCGCAGCCGACGGTCAGTACGTTAAGCCAGTGTCGATCGATGAATTCCGGATTGCCGTTGCTGAAACCTACGATGTCATTGTCGAGCCTGAAAACGAGCAGGCTTACACCATCTTTGCTCAATCCATGGATCGCACCGGCTATTCAAGGGGTACCTTGGCTGTCCGTGAGGGCCTGCAGGCACCGGTGCCGGCTGTAGATCCAAGGCCTCTCATCTCCATGAGTGATATGGGGATGGACCACGGCAGCATGGGTGGCATGGATCACGGCAGCATGGCCGGTATGGACCACAGCAAGATGGCTGGCATGGACCACGGCAGCATGGCCGGTATGGACCATAGCAAGATGGCTGGCATGGACCACGGCAGCATGGCCGGTATGGACCATAGCAAGATGGCTGGCATGGACCACGGCAGCATGGCCGGTATGGACCATAGCAAGATGGCTGGCATGGACCACGGCAACATGACCGGTATGGACCAAAGCAATATGGCCGCCAGCGGTGCCATGCAGAACCATCCCGCCTCCGAAACAAACAACCCTCTGGTCGATATGCAGACCATGACCCCTACGCCAAAGCTGAGCGATCCGGGGATCGGGCTTCGCGATAACGGGCGTCGGGTTCTCACGTATTCGGATTTGCGTAGCACCTTCATCGACCCTGACGGCCGGGAACCTGGCCGGACAATCGAACTGCACCTTACCGGGCATATGGAAAAGTTCGCTTGGTCCTTCGATGGGATCAAGTTTTCTGACGCAGAGCCGCTGCGGCTCAAGTACGGCGAGCGCCTGCGTATTACCTTGGTCAACGACACCATGATGACTCACCCCATCCATCTGCACGGCATGTGGAGTGACCTGGAGGATGAGGACGGCAATTTCATGGTGCGAAAACACACGATCGATATGCCGCCTGGCTCGAAACGAAGCTATCGCGTAACCGCAGATGCACTCGGGCGCTGGGCCTATCACTGTCACCTCATGTACCACATGGAGATGGGCATGTTCCGAGAAGTCCGCGTGGACGAATGAACTGGAGATACGAGATGAGCAAACCAATGAAACGAAGCGCCTTTTTCCTCTCTGCCGCGATGGTTGGCCTGCTCGCGGTGTACGCCCCGTCTTCCTGGTCCAGTGACAACCATGATCAGCACTCTCAAAAGTCGTCCAACGCGGCGCAATCGAACGGCTCGAAGAGCAAGCAAGCCCAGGGCATGAACCATGAAGGCATGGATCACGGCTCCATGAAAGGCATGGATCATGGCTCTATGGAGGGCATGGATCATGGTTCCATGGAAGGAATGGATCACAGCAAAATGATGGAATCGCATGGCAGCGACAAAGCTAAGGCAGGGAAAAATGGCCAATAGCGTTGCACGACCATCGCTGCTGGCATTCGCCGTTTCTTTAGGTGTGCTGGGCGTTTCGCCCAGCTTCGCCGCTGAAATGGATCATTCCGGAATGGACCACTCGGCAATGGGCCACGGTGCCATGCAGATGGACCACGCCTCATCACAGGCTGCGATGCCGGGCATGGACCACAGCCAGATGGGCGCGAGCAAGCAACCCACGCAACCTGCACCCGTTGATCACAGCAAAATGGGCCATGGCCAGCCCAAAGCGAAACCCGCCTCGATGGACCACAGCAAGATGGACCATGGAAGCATGAAAGGCATGGATCACGGGTCCATGGAAGGCATGGATCATGGCGCGATGGGTCATTCCACGATGGGAAACGGGAACGCTGATTCGCCGACCCCGACCAGCCGTACGCCAATCCCGGTGCTGACTGATGCCGACCGGCAGGCTGCCTTCCCCCCGCTTGACGGGCACAAAATGGATGACAGCGGGTTCAACAGCTTTTTCTTGCTAGACCAACTGGAATACCAAGATGCCGATGAAGGTAGCACGCTTGCTTGGGATGCATCCGGCTGGGTGGGCGGCGATATCAATAGGCTCTGGATTCGCTCGGAAGGTGAACGAACCAATGGTGTGACTGAAGATGCTGAGCTGCAGCTCCTCTATGGCCGCTCGGTAAGCCCGTGGTGGGATGTTGTCGCCGGCGTCCGGCAGGATTTCAAACCGGAGGATCCGCAGACCTGGGCTGCGTTCGGTATTCAGGGCCTGGCCCTGTATGACTTCGAAGCTGAAGCCACCGCCTTTATCGGCGAGAACGGTCAAACCGCTGCCCGTCTGGAGGGCGAGTACGACATCTTGCTAACCAATCGTTTAATTCTTCAGCCAACCGCTGAGGCCAACTTTTATGGCAAGAACGACCCGGAACGCGGCGTCGGCTCTGGCCTGGCAAACACCGAAGTCGGGCTGCGGTTACGGTACGAGATTGTTCGCCAGTTCGCGCCATACATAGGTGTCACCTGGAGCCGTTCCTACGGCAAAACCGCCGATTTCATTCGGGATGAAGGCGGGGACGTGGACGAAGCTCGTTTTGTGGCCGGTATTCGGATGTGGTTTTGAGAACTCAACATGAAAAAAACAATTACAACGCTGGTGGCGGCAGGTGCTGTTACTAGCGCAGCAGTGCTAGGTGCTGCTTACTTCGGTCTCGTGAACGTTGGTGCGGACGACCCACACTTCCCCGCTGTGCATGCGTTTTTGGCCATGGCGCGGGATCGCTCGATTGAAGTCCGAGCAAGCGACATTGAGGTGCCAAACCTTAAAGATCCTGCTCTCATCCAAGCAGGGGCAGGCAACTACAACGCCATGTGTATCGGTTGCCACCTCGCGCCAGGGGTGGAGAAAACTGAACTCAGCCAAGCCCTATACCCATCCCCACCAAACCTCACCGAGATAGGTGTAAGCGGTGACCCTGCTGCTGCGTTTTGGACCATCAAGCACGGTATCAAAGCGACAGGCATGCCAGCCTGGGGTAAGAGCATGGACGACCAGTACATCTGGGGAATCGTCGCGTTCCTGGACCAGCTACCGCAACTCAATGCTGAGCAGTACCAGATGATGGTCGCTTCCAGTGGTGGTCACCAACATGGCGGTGGCGAAAGCGATATGCATAACCATGAAGGCCAACACGGTGGTGCGAAATCAGGTCATGGAAATCATGATGATTCCGCAGCAAACGGCGTGGCTGAGGAAAGTCATGATCATGGCAGTTCGCATTCGGAGTCTTCATCAGTAGCGGAGCACCACGGTGAACACGAGTCCGGCGAGGCGCACTCGGACCACCACACAGGTTCTACTCCCAAAACCCATGTGCACAAAGACGGGAAGGAGCACACTCATGACAAGTAAGCGCCGCTTCCTCGGTTTAAGTACCGCAGCGTCACTTCTAATCGCCTCAGCCGCCTTTGCTGCGGAGCCCCTGACTATCGATGTGCACCGGGACGCTAATTGCGGTTGCTGTAAGAAATGGATAGCGCACTTGGAGGCAAACGGCTTCAAGGTCGTCGACCACGTTGAAACGGACATGAGGGCGGTGAAGCAAGAGCTAGGAGTAGCTCCGAGGCTGGCTTCGTGTCACACCGCGGTTATCGATGGCAAGTTTGTGGAAGGTCACGTCCCCGCAGCCCAGGTGCAGGAGCTCATAAAGCGCAACGACCTGGCAGGCGTCGCGGTACCTGGCATGCCCGCTGGCTCACCAGGTATGGAGGTTGATGGCATGAAACACGCCTATCAAGTCATCGGCCTCACCAAGAGTGGGGACGATCAAGTAGTTGCCAGTTATCCTGACACGTAATGCAAGATGCCCCGGGGGAAGGGCTTCTGCCGGCCAGCCGACCAGCTGCAGCGCTGGTCGTGGTCAGCTTACTCCAAGACTTACCCTGTCCCTTCGGTCAGTTTTGACCTCTACAGTTAATTCCAGCAGAGCGATATTCGAGGATTTTCAACTCACCTGTTGAGTCCTCGTAATTCATCTGTGTCGGCATCACGTCGCAGCTACCTTTGAGCGAAGTCATACTGATAACTCTCGCCACATCCAGTTTCATTCCGTAGCGATAATGGATCACTTCAGGTGGTTTTTTTCCATTGGCAGCGGCGTAGGCACGCATTGCTTGCTCATTTGCCTGAATCATCTTTCCGTGTAAGCGATCAGATCCTCCTTCAGCTAAAGCGGATGAGGAGGCGATTACGAGCATGAGGGCGGCAATGCTTTTAGCGGTGTTCATTTCTGTTACTCCATGAAGACATGAGTGAAGCTTACCGACTGGGAGCTGTCATCCACGTGATCCAGGAATTACATGTTTGTAAGCAGGCTATCGATAATGATGGCTCTGAATACACGTGAAAGCCGCGTCGTTTCAGGCTGCGACAGTTTTAATTCTCTAGCGAATCAGTCTGAACCGGCGTTTTGGGTGATTGCGACAGTTTTGCGTTTCCTCTCCAAATGGCTGCAGGCCGCGAAAGACGGGACCCTCTAGCGACAGTTTTAATTCTCTAAATCCACCACCCGCAGAAAATTTCGTCACGCCCCAGAATGGGAATTTGCATTCGGGGCGCACCACGATTCATCTCGTGCCAGAAGCCGCCTGCAGTGCAATCAATTGGCGAGCCAAGACTCGACTACCTCAGCGCCATACTCGTTTTTCCAGGCCTTAAGCGTACGCTGATTACCACCCTTGGTCTCAACAACCTCTCCGCTGTGTGGATTCTTGTAGACCTTCACTTCGCGTGGTTTCCGAGAGGTTTTTGGGGCCATATCAGTGGAAGCCACCGCTTGCGGATCGAGGATCAGCACCACTTGGCGCAGGCCGTAGCCATACTCGTTGAGCAAACTGCGCAGCTTCGTTTCAAATTCCATTTCCTGCTTCAGGGCAGAGTCATTTTTCAGCGCTTCCAGCTCCGCCAGTTGGGCTGCGAGCTGTTGTTCGAGCAGGCGGAATTCAGCGAGACGGGACATAAGATTCTCCAAAATGGGTTCGATGATTTTAGCAATCAAGAAAGAAAGCGTGCTAACTATCTTGATCCCACATGCCTGAATCGGCAATCACGAGGCTGAGCGATCGGTGTGGATAAAAACGTGATGGCTTCAGGATCGTCGATCTGGGCGGCTTCACTTGCGAGGTAATCGATCAGCTTTTTGCTTCTTACCCAAACGTACTGCCGGCAAGCCGCGTTTGGAATGGATGGCCCCGCAACGGGGCGAAACCTGGCCTCCCAAAGGTGCTTGAACGCCTCCCTGGTCGACTTCCCCAAATACACCGCAATCTCCGGTCCCAAGATATAGCCACGCCTGAATCTGTCGATGGCTTGAGGCTTAACCATCAATTGCGTACGCCGGCCTCGTTCGACAGCAGTGCTCCATAGCAGACCCAGTCGAACGAACGCGTATGCGCATTGTTCTTTGACGCCTAACAGCGCAGCAGCCTTGACTACCGACAGGCCGGGAAAGACCGGACTCTTGTTCTCAGCTCGGGCTTGTTGCCACGCTGCAAAATCTTGCGGCTTGAGTAACCACGCCCCTACCGCAACCGAGCCATTCTCAGCTGGGCCGTAAGCGCGAAGTTCACCTGCACGTATTGCCTGAACCAACTCGACCAACCCACCCCCCTTGGGCAGAGAATGCTTGGCCAAGTAGTTGATCGACACCAGGCTCTGGTCAGAGCTGGTAGGCAGCTTCTCATCAATCAATTCGTTGATCGAGCGGCAGTCAATCAGCCACCTTTCGCCTGGGCGCGGTTCTCCACCAAAGAACTGGAGGGTACCACCAGCTAGCAGCTGCCTAACCCGATTGCGACAGAGGCTTAGCAAAGTCGAGGTTTCTTTCATATCAGCCACGCCCTGGAGATGCTGCGAGATTGCCTTCAAATGATCCAGGTCCACGACCGTAAAGACTCGATCTTCATGGACCTTCTCCCGATAGGCGATTTGTCCCTCCTGATGAAGGCGTTTTATGACTGATACCCCGAGACCACAAGCTTCAGCAGCAGAATCGAACGACACCCAACGATGTCTCTCAATCGTCTCCTCACTCAAATTGCGATTTCGCTTCGCTAACGGTGCTTCCCACGCATGCTGCAGAAATGATTCGAACTCTCGACGAAGAAAGTCAAAACAAGAGTCATCCAGATCACGGTGGATGTCGTGGTATATCGGGCCGAACGATCTGCTGAGCGTCCAATGTTCGTTATCGGAATGGACTGCCTTGAGGCCACTCAGCAGTTCTCTGAATGCGAGAGGCCAGTTCATGAGAACCACGCCCGCCGCGTTTGCCATAAGCCGCGATATCTCTAGCGAACCCGAATCAGCAACCTTCAGCGGCTGGGTTCTTTCCGTAGGCAAACTTCTGACAGCGAGACGCGATGACAACTCGTGAAACTGTTCGTAGGTGAGGGCCGCCAATCCCGCGTCAGCTGGCAACGAGTCGGCGTAAAACCTATCTTCAAAGCCAGAGGTGAGCCAGGCGGCCGTATCACTCGCCGGCGCGATCTCAAAATTGGTCCCACTCAATGAGGTGCCACACGCTTGGCAACTATTCGCACTCATTGCGCTTGGATCGGTTTCCTTCAGACAGTTGGGGCACCGCCCGTGGAGTTCAGTGCCGTGGACAGAACACGTCGTAACCAGGGTCAAGCCCCAGCTTTCTCTCCAATAACCGGCTTCGCCCAAACAGATCGGACAGTAACGAGCGTGATGAGTCGTCCATAACTTGACCCCCTTGGGCCTTGGATCACGAAACTCAGCAGATACCGCAGGCCAGCTCAGTGGTCCTTCCATCATCTGCAGCCAGTCCGCAACATCGGTCTCGTCGGCTCGTGCAAAGGCGGTGAGCAGTTCCTTTCTGGGTAATCCGTTGGCTTTCGCCAGGCGCTGCAGGTACCCCAAAAGACTTTCGTCTTGGTGTGGTCGTGGGTTGATTAAAAGACCAAACATTCCTACACATCCATGAAATCGAAGACATAAAAATCAGGGGAGTAGAGCCGGGCCGATAAGCCCGGCCCTTGGCCGTCAGGTACTGCTCTCTTCGAACGTCTCAAACGGCTCCCGCTTCCCGAACAGAGGCTGGAAATTGAAGCTCGCACTGAAGGGGTTTCGATCCTCGGTGGCGTAGCTCCAAACCTCGTCTTCAAAAGCCTGGGCCAGCACAGGAAGTTCAATCCCGACAAGGTCCTGGACTTGAACCAGCCAAACAGCCCTGTCCACAATCTTGATGAGGTAGTCGATCAATCCATAGGAAGCCAGGTAGAAGCGTTTAATCATCGCTGGCTCTACAAAACTGATGGTTTGAACAGGCAGTTCGCCCTCGATTGCCTGCAACAACATCACGAAATGAAGAGACGTATTAGCGGAGAAGGTGAAGCGATCGTATGCCACCGTGGCCGAAAACCTGCGTCGCAGTTGCTCGTTTGCTAGCAGGAGATTTTCGGTGCGCTTCAGCCCAATCAGAACAAACGCGATACTGGTTTCATTCATCAGACTCTTGATCCAGTCTGCTGCCTCATACGCACCATTACGACGATAATCGACCAGGTGCTGCGCCTCATCGAGGACCAACATCTCCACGCCAAGGTTCTTCAGCAGCAGGACTACTCGCGCAAATTTAACCTCTGCCGAATGTCCTCGTGCCTCTGCGAAGGGATCCTTCAGCTCTGCCAAAATGGCTGCTGCCAGGTTCTTTTTGGTTGGAGACGAAGGCATCTCGACGAACAGAACTGTCCGCTTCTGTGGGTCATGGCTCTCCAATTCCTCCAATGACCGAATGTACTCCTTGACCAATGTGCTCTTGCCCACTCCGCTTGGACCTTGGATCAGCAACCCTTTACTTGCTCTGGTACGCCGACTATCGCCGTGGATATCGCCTAGTCGCGTCAACGCTCGCTCGACTTGAGGGCTGTGAATAAAACGATCGCGGAGCGTAAAGCTGTATTCACCATGCTCGTAGCATTCGTACAGATTGATGGCGTTCATGGCTTAGAACTCCCAGCAGGGCGACGAACCGAGACCTTGAAGGCTGCTGGCGGAATGTTAGGAATAGAGTCACCGGTCCATTCCACTTCAGCGAGTACCTTGGGTGGAGGCGTGCTTTCGGTCACTCGACCCTCCTTGTCGATTTTCGCTATGGCAGCTGCGCGTCGTTTTCTGAGCGTCTGCGAACGGCGGGCCTCGTCTGCATCTTCCATAATTTCCTGGTAGCACCTGTGCGTAGCCTCGAAGCTAGGCTGCTCATTATATTTTTCTCGCAGCGCTTTCTCGGCAGCCTTCCACACCTCCCTGCTCTTACCGGCCATTCGCTCATCTTTGGCGGGCACTTTGAAGAACAAGTTTCTGAAGCGGTCGTGAACCCAAACGTGCCCGGCTTCGTCTCGATAGCGGACGTTTACCTTTTCTCCGTCTGCCAAACGCATACGGAGCTCAGCAAGTTCCGTAGAGTGGTAGCCCACTTTGGCAACCTCGATGCCGTAATGGTGAACCTTCACCGAGGCCCGCTTGGCCAGAATGCACTCCAACGAGTCCAGGTCGACGGGAAGGCTGATGACATGGTTCGCCTCGCTAGTCCCCCAGACTTGAGCCGGTGTTCTGTTGTCCAGCCCCCGATGAGGAGTCTGGTGGTAACCATCGACGATCCATTTCACTACCACCGCCTCCAATTGAGGGAGCGTGAAACATGCATTCTTCTCCGAGTCGTAATCGCCACGCTGCTGGATATTCGAGAAGGTGGTACCCGGGAGGTTGTGGATAAGCCCCAGGTTCTGTGTGCTGAAAAAGCGTTCGACGGCACCTTTCCTTTGAGGGGCCCTTGAAGCGGGATACATGATCTCGATACCCAACTCGTTGAATCCCATGATGAGATCGCCCGCGTGAAATTCCGCTGCGTTGTCTGGGACTATTCGAGCCGGCAGCCCACGTGCCCACCATTCATTTCTCACTTTCGGAAAGCGCTTCAGCAATTCGGCTTTTGGACGGATTGAGCGTTCGATCACACGAAGCACGGTTTCCGTATTTGGCGCCGACAGGTGGAGCAAATATCCCATCACCATTCGAGAGAAGCGGTCGAGGACGATCGTCAGATAGGGGCGCCCAATGCACAGCCCCGAGGTTTCATCCACAAGCTGGACGTCCAACAAGGTGTGATCAATTTCCCAACGTTCCAAAATCTCATGGACACGTAGGACACCCGCCGCAACACGGTGCTTCTTGTCTGCTGCGTGTTTTCCGAGCCTCTCCTTATCCACAAGGTACGGATCCAGCTTGGCGATGTACCTTCGGACAGTCATTCCGCTTGGGATCTTGAGCTGATCCGAAGGCAAACGACTTTTGTTCCTCTCTTTTATCTGATCCTCGAATTCTGAAACGACCACGCTGACCGCTGGAATCGTATCCTGCAGGTAGGTTTTATTAATCACCCCTTCAAGAATAACTTCGAGCTCTCCCTGTATCGCGGCAGCCCGACCCTTTTTGGCATGCTGAGGGATAAGCTTTACTACGTTCTGGCCAATGTATTTGGCTGCCCAACGTCGAATAGTGGAAACCGAGGGTGCGCACGCATCCCCAATCTTTTTGGCGATATCTCTAAGCTTCTTGATCATGTCTTCGTCACCCGGTAGCTTGTATTTACCGCGCTTAGTTAGGTCGTCCAGATACTTGCGTCGACGCAATGCCTCATCTCCATGTTTTTTGGGGAAGCATGAAATATCTGGAGGGACGTTCCGCACATACGGAACCCTCCCAAGGTATGGCTGATCAGCGGAGATCTCGATCTCGCGCTTCTCGTAGGCCTCATAGAACTCCTTCTCGGATAGCTTCGTGGGCTCACCAAGCTCATCGAAAAAGAGCAGCTTCCGGTCAATAAGCCTCTTCTCAAGCACCATCAGTACGCCACGAACGATGACGACCAATTTCACCCTAAGGGAAAAGGTTTGCATGACGGTGCCCCCCTTGCAGGAAGACCGGGGAGTCAGTGTCAATTGACCTATCAAGGTCAATGCCCACCACCCCAAGGCCTAACAAGCGCCAGGCTTTCCCCTCACCAACCACGTAGAGCAGATCTGCAACGGTCATAGGCGGCCATTCGTTGAAGGTCGCCATTACCTCCTCCAACGCCTGATGCGAAAGCTCTGGACCGCGCCGGTGATACATCAGCCTTCTAAGATTGGTAGCCAGGGGTTCAGCTTCAATTAACTTTTCAGTGATCACCGAAAAGTTACGGGCAGTGGCGTTGAAGTAGCGCTCAGCGGCATCCAGTCGCTGCCTGACGCTGGCAATCTTCAGTCGGTCGTGAGGCTTCACTTCAAACCACCACTCGCGCCCATCCGCGAGGAAAACCTGTACGTCTGGGTAATATTTGAAGTAGCCCTGGAGCGATGGAACACGTTCCTCACTGGGCTGCGGGACGTAGCCGATGACCGCAGGAGACAGCTCAAGAAGCCGAAAAAGAGCGCCTTCGAGCTGGGACTCCCAGGGCACAGGCTTTTTATTTTTGAGCGATGGGAAGTAGCCGCGGTAATGGTTGGACCGCCGCGTGACCACCTTTCGTACTGTCATGAAACACCTCCGAAAATCT
Source organism: Pseudomonas sp. NBRC 111124 (assembly GCF_001320245.1). GTDB lineage: Bacteria > Pseudomonadota > Gammaproteobacteria > Pseudomonadales > Pseudomonadaceae > Aquipseudomonas. The sequence continues at coordinate 119,336 of NZ_BCBA01000007.1, read as the reverse complement.
CGAAACGAGCGCCGACGCTGCGCCAAAAAATCAAGGCGCAGGGCGGGCGAAGTGAGGCCTTTCGACAGGCAACACTGTGCCGTCGAGTAACCTCGCTAAGGTCGAAAAAATGGGAGAGGATTGACAGTCGCTTCGAAAAAGCAGACATTGCGGGTTCTGAGGACGCAAGTCTGCTTCGCTAAGCGCGGTCAGTCCTCTCGGGATTGATCGCGTTTTTCTACATTTTCAGGTCTCCTTTTCTCTCATTGGTCATGACTCTCATGACTGATCAGAATCTAAAGCAATCGGCTTGCTCTCTTTATTTCTAAACGGCCACTTCGTGATCGCTGGAGCAATTTGGATCAGGTCTGAAGCTCTCGCTTCAAACAGCTGATTTGGCTGAAAATCTTCAGTGCAAAGCGGAAAAGTTGGTCATAGATCTTATTCCAACATCCCTTCGAAATCTACAAAAAATCCAAAATGGCAACTTCCACCAAATTCCATTTCCATACTAAATTGTTCAAATTAATACTTAACACGTACGCTTAATTAACTATTAAGGTGTTCAAATATTAGTTTTAAAGTCCTCTCAATCTCTCTGCTGCTCAGATCCGCCCGCCGACCCTCTCAGCACTTCCAGCGCCCCATCAAATCACTTCCTCAAATCCCCCCATCTGCATCATTTTCCAATGAGCGGAGTAGGGCGCCCCGGCAGGAATTCCAGGCAAAAAAAAGCCCGCGAAGGCGGGCTTGATGGTGACCGACAGGGGCCATGGTTGAAGCCCGGCCGGTCATCTATTTGTGAAAGCGTGCAGCTTTTCTGTGAACCTACAACCAGATCAGAAGTCCAGGTTCGACACCGACAGGGCATTGCTTTCGATGAAGTCACGGCGTGGCTCCACCGCGTCGCCCATCAGGGTGTTGAAGATCTGGTCGGCGGCAATCGCGTCTTCGATAGTGACCTTGAGCATGCGGCGGACGGTTGGGTCCATGGTGGTTTCCCACAGCTGCTCTGGGTTCATCTCGCCCAGACCTTTGTATCGCTGGATGGTATGGCGCTTGGTACTTTCATTCATCAACCAGTCGAGCGCTTCCTTGAATTCGGTGATCGCCTTGCGACGTTCACCGCGTTGCACGTAGGCACCTTCGCCGAGCAGGGTAGACAGCTTGTCACCCAGGTTGACCACCGAGCGGTAGTCGTTGCTGCCGAAGAAGTCGCGGTTGAAGGTGACGTAGCTGGCCAGGCCGTGGGAGGTGACTTCCACTTCCGGCAGCCAGACATTGCGCTCCTTGTCTTCGCGCAGACTGGCCTGATAGGTCAGGCCCGACTTCTGGCTGTTGCTCAGGCGCTCCTGGAACTTCACCAGCCAAGCTTGCATCACGGCGTGGTCGCCCAGTTGCTCCAGGGTGACTTCCGGCAGGTAGATGAAGTGCTCAGTGATGTCTTCCGGGTACAGGCGCGACAGGCGCTTGAGGGTCTTCATCACGGCGCGGAATTCATTTACCAGGGTTTCCAGCTGTACGCCGGAAACGGCTGGCGCCGACTCGTCCAGGTGCAGGCTGGCATCTTCAAGTGCCGATTGGGTCATGTATTCTTCCATGGCCTCGTCGTCCTTGATGTACTGCTCCTGCTTGCCCTTCTTCACCTTGTACAGTGGTGGCTGTGCGATGTAGATGTAGCCGCGCTCGACCAGCTCCGGCAGCTGACGGAAGAAGAAGGTCAGCAGTAGGGTACGGATGTGCGAACCGTCGACGTCAGCATCGGTCATGATGATGATGTTGTGATAACGCAGCTTGTCGATGTTGTACTCTTCGCGGCCGATGCCGCAGCCCAGTGCAGTGATCAGCGTGCCCACTTCCTGGGACGAGATCATTTTATCGAAGCGTGCTTTCTCGACGTTAAGAATCTTGCCCTTCAGCGGCAGGATTGCCTGGGTGCGACGGTTACGGCCTTGCTTGGCCGAACCACCCGCAGAGTCACCCTCCACCAGGTACAGTTCGGAAAGGGCAGGGTCCTTCTCCTGGCAGTCCGCCAGTTTGCCCGGCAGGCCGGCGATATCAAGCGCGCCTTTGCGCCGGGTCATTTCACGGGCTTTACGCGCCGCTTCACGGGCACGGGCAGCGTCGATCATCTTGCCGACCACGGCTTTGGCTTCGTTCGGATTTTCCAGCAGGAAGTCGGCGAAGTACTTGTTCATCTCTTGTTCCACGGCGGTTTTCACCTCCGAGGAGACCAGCTTGTCCTTGGTCTGCGAGCTGAACTTCGGATCCGGCACCTTAACCGAAATGATCGCAGTCAGGCCTTCACGGGCATCGTCACCGGTGGTGGCGACCTTGTTCTTCTTGGCCAGGCCTTCCTGCTCGATGTAGCTGTTCAGGCTACGGGTCAGCGAGGAGCGGAAACCGACCAGGTGGGTACCGCCGTCACGCTGCGGGATGTTGTTGGTGAAGCACAGCAGGTTTTCGTTGAAGCTGTCGTTCCACTGCAGTGCAATCTCGACACCCACGCCATCGTCCCGCTGGACGTTGAAGTGGAAGACCTGGGAGTTGACCGGGGTCTTGTTGGTGTTGAGATATTCCACGAAAGCCTTCAGGCCACCTTCATACTTGAAGAACTCTTCCTTGCCCGAACGCTCGTCCTTCAGCAGGATGCCGACACCCGAGTTGAGGAACGACAGTTCGCGAATACGCTTGGCCAGGATGTCCCAGCTGAAGTGGATGTTCTTGAAGGTTTCAGCCGAAGGCTTGAAGTGGATGTGGGTACCGGTGGTTTCGCTGTCACCGACAATGGCCATCGGCGCCTGTGGAACACCGTGAACGTAGGTCTGTTCCCAGATCTTGCCGCTGCGGCGAACGGTCAGCACCAGTTTCTCGGACAGTGCGTTTACCACCGACACGCCTACACCGTGCAGACCACCGGATACCTTGTAGGAGTTGTCGTCGAACTTACCGCCGGCGTGCAGCACGGTCATGATGACCTCGGCTGCGGAAACGCCTTCTTCTTTATGCACGTCGACCGGAATGCCGCGACCGTTGTCGCGCACGCTAATGGATTCGTCCGTGTGGATGATGACGGTGATGTCATCGCAGTGACCGGCGAGGGCTTCGTCGATCGAGTTGTCGACCACCTCGAAGACCATGTGGTGCAGGCCGCTACCATCATCGGTGTCGCCAATGTACATGCCGGGACGCTTGCGTACGGCATCCAAACCTTTCAGCACCTTAATGCTGGAGGAGTCGTACGTTTGATTTTCGCTCATGCCTTCACTCCCGATGGTCGTGGGTCTGGGTGATACGGCCTTGTTCCACGTGGAACAAGGCAACTGGCGTTTCCGTCTGCCAGCCTTCCCTCAGTAATTCGTGATCTACACAGGTGATGAACACCTGGCAGCGTAATTCTTCAAGCAAGCGGCACAGTGCGCGGCGATGCTGGTCATCCAGTTCGGACGGCAGGTCGTCAACGAGATAAATACAGTGGCCACGGCGCGCCTGACTGACGAGGTGGCCCTGGGCAATGCGCAGTGCGCACACCACCAGCTTTTGCTGACCACGCGACAGGATGTCAGCTGCGTTGTTGGCAGCCAGACGAAGACGCAGATCAGCACGCTGAGGGCCGGCTTGGGTGTGGCCCATCTGCTGATCGCGAAGGAGTGAGGAGGCGAGTACTTCTTGCAGTTCCCGGTCCTTGTCCCAGCCTCGGTAGTAGCTCAGGGTCAACCCGTCCAGCTCGACCAGCTCGCTCAGGGTTTGCTCGAAGACGGGCTTCAAGGCCTTGATGTAGTTGCGACGGTATTCATCTATTTCCGCGCTGGCCAGGCATAACTCCCGGTCCCAGGCGGCTTGCGAAGCTGGGTCAAGTGTACCATGCCGCAACCATGAGTTCCGCTGCCGCAGCGCCTTCTGCAGACGCTGCCAAGCAGGCAGAAAACGAGGTTCCACGTGGAACACTCCCCAATCGAGAAACTGTCGACGGATTTTCGGTGCGCCTTCCAACAACCGGAAACTGTCCGGGTTGATCAGTTGCAGCGGCAGCATTTCCGCCAGCTGAGCCGCGCTCTTGGCGTTCTGCCCGTCAATGCGGATAGTGAATTCGCCCGCCCGCTCCCTTGAGACGCCCAAGTTACTGGTGCCTCCTTCCGCCAGCTGAACTTCGCCAAACACGGTACAAGCTGGCTGCTCATATTGAATGACCGGGTTCAACCGAGTACTACGGAATGATCGGGCCAAGCCAAGCAAGTGCACAGCTTCGAGCACACTGGTCTTGCCACTGCCGTTGGCGCCGTAGAGGATGTTGATGCGGGGGGAAGGTGAGAGCGTCACCGGGTGCAGATTGCGCACCGCGGTGACCATGATACGTCGAAGGGACATTTCGCCTGCTACGTATTACAGACGCATCGGCATGACAACGTAAGAAGAATCGTCATTGCCCGCTTCCTGCAGCAGTGCGCTGCTGTTGGAGTCGGACAGAATCAGACGAACTTGCTCAGTAGTCATAACGCCCAATACGTCCAGCAGATAGCTGACGTTGAAGCCGATCTCCAGCGAACTACCTTCGTATTCAACGCTGATCTCTTCTTCCGCTTCTTCCTGCTCAGGGTTGTTGGCCTGGATCTTCAGCTGGCCTGCAGCCAACTGCAAGCGAATGCCACGGTACTTCTCGTTGGAGAGAATCGCCGTACGGCTGAACGCTTCGCGGAGCGCTTGACGGTCACCGACCACCAGCTTGTCACCGCCCTTGGGCAGTACACGCTCGTAGTCCGGGAACTTGCCATCGACCAGCTTGGAAGTGAAGGTGAACTCACCCGTGGTCGCACGGATATGGTGCTGACCCAGAACGATGCTGACCATGCCTTCCGGATCAGTCAGCAGGCGCGCCAGCTCCAGAATACCTTTACGCGGAACGATGACTTGGTGCCGGTCGTCCTGCTCGATCGCAGCGCTCATTGAGCACAGAGCCAGGCGGTGACCGTCCGTGGAAACCGCACGCAGGGTGTTGCGCGACACTTCCAGCAGCATGCCGTTGAGGTAATAACGCACGTCCTGCTGGGCCATGGCGAAGCTGGTGCGTTCGATCAGGCGGCGCAGTTTGCTCTGCTCCAGGTTGCAAGTCAGCGAACCCGGGCCTTCTTCAACGGTAGGGAAATCGTTGGCAGGCAGGGTCGACAGGGTAAAGCGGCTACGGCCAGCTTTGACCAGGAGCTTCTGCTCGTCGACCTTGATATCGATCAGAACGTCGTTCGGCAGGCTCTTGCAGATGTCCATCAGCTTGCGCGCCGGGACAGTGATCTCGCCTGGCTCAGCCGGCTCTTCCAGTTGCACGCGGCCAACCAGTTCGACTTCCAGGTCGGTACCGGTCAACGACAGCTGCTGGCCTTGCACGACCAGCAGGACGTTGGACAGCACCGGCAAGGTCTGGCGGCGCTCGACGACACCGGCGACCAGTTGCAGGGGTTTCAACAGGGCTTCGCGTTGAATGGTGAAATGCATGGTCTAGTCCCTTGCCTTCAATTAGCTGCGCTGGCGACCATCACGTCGTCAGCGTCCGCAGCAGGTTCTTGTAGTCCTCGCGGATGTCCGCGTCGGATTCCTTCAATTCGTTGATCTTGCGACAGGCGTGAAGCACGGTGGTGTGGTCGCGACCGCCAAACATGTCGCCGATCTCCGGCAGACTGTGGTTGGTCAGTTCCTTCGACAGCGCCATGGCGACCTGACGCGGGCGCGCAACGGAGCGCGAACGGCGCTTGGACAACAGATCGGCGATCTTGATCTTGTAGTACTCGGCCACGGTGCGCTGGATGTTATCCACACTCACCAGCTTGTCCTGCAGCGCCAGCAGGTCTTTCAACGACTCGCGAATGAGCTCGATGGTGATGTCACGGCCCATGAAGTGCGAGTGTGCGATCACCCGCTTCAGGGCGCCTTCGAGTTCACGTACGTTGGAGCGAATGCGCTGGGCGATGAAGAACGCAGCATCATGTGGCAGCTCGACCTTGGCCTGGTCGGCCTTCTTCATCAAGATTGCCACGCGGGTTTCCAGTTCTGGCGGCTCAACGGCTACCGTCAGGCCCCAGCCGAAGCGCGACTTCAGGCGTTCTTCCAGGCCTTCGATCTCCTTCGGATAGCGGTCGCTGGTGAGAATGACCTGCTGACCACCCTCGAGCAAGGCGTTGAAGGTGTGGAAGAACTCTTCCTGGGAACGCTCTTTACGGGCGAAGAACTGGATGTCGTCGATCAGCAGCGCATCCACGGAGCGGTAGAAGCGCTTGAATTCATTGATCGCATTGAGCTGCAGGGCCTTGACCATATCTGCGACGAAGCGCTCGGAATGCAGGTACACGACTTTGGCATTCGGATTCTTCTTCAGCAAGTGGTTACCCACAGCATGCATGAGGTGGGTTTTACCCAGGCCCACACCCCCATAGAGGAACAGCGGGTTGTAGCCATGCTTGGGGTTGTCGGCAACCTGCCAGGCCGCTGCGCGGGCCAGTTGGTTCGACTTACCTTCTACAAAGGTCTCGAAGGTAAATGTGCGGTTCAGGTAGCTGGTGTGCTTGAGCGCGCCTTCAACCTGGACAGTGCGCTGCTCGGTACGGCTGCCAGTGGCAGGTACCGAGGCGTTGTCGCCCATCGCATCGAAGCTGTCTCGCGAAGCCGATTCAGCGACGTCATTTACCTGTGCAGGTTCCGCTACCGGTACTTGAACCGGTTCGGCAACGGCAGCTACCGCAGGCGCATTGGCCTGTTGGGTCTGGTTGTGTGCAAGCGAAGCAGCGACTGCAGCGCTCACAGGTGCGTTAGGTGCTGCACGTGGAGCAGAGCTGCGACGGCTGCCTATTAACAAGGAAAGGGCTGGCGCCATACCGCTGCCGTTTTCACCCAACAATTCGAGCAGACGGCCAAGGTACTTTTCATTCACCCAATCGAGCACGAAACGGTTAGGCGCATAGACGCGCAACTCGTCGCCTTCGGCTTCGACCTGTAGCGGACGGATCCAGGTGTTGAATTGCTGGGCAGGCAGTTCATCGCGCAGAAGCTCCACGCACTGCTGCCAAAGTTCCACTGACACGGATATCCCCTGAGTTGAAAGCCGGATGAGGCAAAAACAAACCGCCATTGTACCGGTCGAGCGATCAGTTATCCACATGTGGAAACATTCCAAGCCATGACAAAACAGCCATTTAGCGGCAAAAACGTCTTCCAACCCATGTGAATAAGGTCTGTGGATAACCCGACATGAGGGCTATGCACAACCCTGAGAGCAGGCCTGTTGATAACTCGACTGTGGATAACGACCCATTCCATCCACAGGCTGTCCTCACCTCGGGCACAAGCGCAGCACCTGTTACCGACAAGGTTTTGAATCCCTGTACACCCCGATTTTTAAGGGCTCAGAGAGGTTATCCACAGAAGGTTATCCACTTAAGATTTATAAGTTCTTCAGAAAAGCTTTTTATATGTCTCTTCTTTTTTTTCATTTTGTCGTCCGTTTGCCTGACGGATCAACCCATCCATGTCTCCAGCAGCAAAAGCGCCTTCCATAAGGAAAGGCTGGTTGGAAATTGACCTACGGGCTTGCTTTCTCTAGAATCGCCGATCTCTTAAAAAGGGGGCCATTCCGGCCCGTAGTCGACAAACCCAGGTAACAACGCCATGAAACGTACTTTCCAACCAAGCACCATCAAGCGCGCTCGCACCCACGGCTTCCGTGCCCGTATGGCTACCAAGAACGGCCGCGCTGTTCTGTCGCGTCGTCGTGCCAAAGGCCGTAAGCGTCTGGCCATTTGATTTTTCGGCACAGGTGGTGAGTCAGGACTTCAGTCGGGAAAAGCGACTGCTTACACCCCGGCACTTCAAAGCGGTCTTCGACTCCCCAACCGGCAAGGTTCCAGGGAAAAACCTGCTGATCCTTGCTCGCGAGAACGGCCTGGATCACCCGCGCCTCGGCCTGGTGATCGGCAAGAAGAGCGTCAAGCTCGCCGTTCAACGCAATCGCCTCAAGCGCTTGATGCGCGATTCCTTCCGGCTCAACCAGCAATCGCTGGGTGGCCTGGATATAGTGATCGTCGCGCGCAAGGGATTGGGTGAGATAGAAAACCCGGAATTGCACCAACACTTTGGCAAGCTCTGGAAACGTCTGGCGCGCAGCCGGCCAACTCCAGCGGCAAACGCCGATTCCGCAGGGGTAGACAGTCAAGATGCGTAAACTGGCCATCGTTCCGATCCAGTTTTACCGTTACGCCATCAGTCCCCTGATGGCCAATCACTGTCGTTTCTACCCCAGTTGCTCCTGTTACGCTCTTGAAGCCATCGAAAACCATGGCCTCCTGCGTGGCGGGTGGCTAGCCGTTCGTCGCCTGGGGCGTTGTCATCCGTGGAACGACGGCGGTTTCGATCCCGTTCCCCCCGCTACTTCCTCCCGAACTTCTTCGATAGCCGAGTAATCATGGATATTAAACGCACGATCCTGATCGTCGCCCTGGCAATCGTGTCCTACGTCATGGTCCTCAAGTGGAACGAGGACTACGGCCAGGCTGCCCTGCCGACTCAGAATACTGCTGCCAGCACCACTGCCCCGGCCTTGCCGGATGGCGTGCCGGCCGGTACCGCCAGCGCCGATGTGCCAAGCGCCAATGCCGAATCCAGCCCTGCCGAACTGGCACCGGTTGCAGTCAGCAAGGACCTGATCCGGATCAAGACCGATGTCCTGGAACTGGCTATCGACCCGGTCGGTGGTGACATCGTCCAGCTGAACCTGCCGAAATACCCACGTCGCCAGGACCATCCGGACATTCCGTTCCAGCTGTTCGATAACGGCGGCGAGCGTGTCTACCTGGCACAAAGCGGCCTGACCGGTGCCAATGGTCCGGATGCCCGTTCGTCCGGTCGGCCGCTGTACGCTGCCGAGCAGAAGGCCTACCAGCTGGCCGACGGCCAGGATCAACTGGTGGTCGATCTGAAGTTCAGCGATAACGGTGTCAACTACATCAAGCGCTTCAGCTTCAAGCGCGGTGAGTACGACCTGACCGTCAGCTACCTGATCGACAACCAGAGCGGCCAGGCCTGGAACGGCAACCTGTTTGCCCAGCTCAAGCGTGACGCCAGCTCCGACCCGTCCTCCAGCACCGCCACCGGCACCGCCACTTACCTGGGCGCCGCCATGTGGACTGCTTCCGAGCCTTACAAAAAGGTCTCGATGAAGGACATCGACAAAGGTAGTTTGAAAGAAAATGTGTCCGGCGGCTGGGTCGCCTGGCTGCAGCACTACTTCGTGACCGCCTGGATTCCCGCCAAATCGGACAACAACACTGTCCAGACCCGCAAGGACAGCCAAGGCAACTACATCATCGGCTACACCGGCCCTGCTCTCAGCGTTCCAGCGGGCGGCAAGGTCGAAACCAGCGCCGTGCTGTATGCCGGTCCTAAGATCCAGTCCAAGCTGAAAGAGTTGTCCCCAGGCCTGGAACTGACCGTCGACTATGGCTTCCTGTGGTTCATCGCCCAGCCGATCTTCTGGCTGCTGCAACATATCCACAGCCTGCTGGGCAACTGGGGCTGGTCGATCATCGTGCTGACCATGCTCATCAAGGGCCTGTTCTTCCCGCTGTCGGCTGCCAGCTACCGCTCGATGGCGCGCATGCGTGCCGTGGCGCCGAAGCTTGCCGCGCTGAAGGAACGCTTCGGTGACGATCGCCAGAAGATGTCCCAGGCGATGATGGAGCTGTACAAGAAAGAGAAGATCAACCCGCTGGGCGGCTGCTTGCCGATCCTGGTGCAGATGCCAGTGTTCCTGTCCCTGTACTGGGTTCTGCTGGAAAGCGTCGAGATGCGCCAGGCCCCATGGATGCTGTGGATCACCGACCTGTCGATCAAGGATCCGTTCTTCATCCTGCCGATCATCATGGGCGCTACCATGTTCATCCAGCAGCGCTTGAACCCAACGCCTCCGGATCCGATGCAGGCCAAGGTGATGAAAATGATGCCGATCATCTTCACCTTCTTCTTCCTGTGGTTCCCGGCTGGTCTGGTGCTGTACTGGGTTGTGAACAACTGCCTGTCGATCACTCAGCAGTGGTACATCACCCGCCGTATCGAAGCAGCCACCAAAAAAGCTGCTGCTTGACGGGCTACTGCGCTAGCCTGTGAATAAAAACGCCCCTTCGGGGGCGTTTTTGCTATCTGTCGTTTTTGTCGTAGAGGCTTTCGAGCATGAACACTGTGCGTGAAACCATCGCCGCCATCGCCACCGCCCAGGGCCGCGGAGGTGTGGGCATCGTCAGGCTATCCGGGCCGCTGGCGAGCCAGGCTGGGCAACTGATCACTGGTCGTACCCTGACGCCACGCCACGCCCATTACGGGCCGTTCCGTGACGAGGAGGGCCTGGTGCTGGATGAAGGCATCGCGCTGTTCTTCCCTGGCCCCAACTCCTTTACTGGCGAGGATGTACTGGAGCTGCAGGGCCACGGTGGCCCGGTGGTTCTCGATATGCTGCTGCAACGCTGTGTACAAGTCGGCTGCCGGCTGGCCCGTCCTGGTGAATTCAGCGAGCGCGCGTTCCTCAACGACAAGCTCGACCTGGCCCAGGCCGAAGCGATCGCCGACCTGATTGAAGCGAGCTCCAGCCAGGCCGCGCGCAACGCCTTGCGCTCGCTGCAGGGGGAATTCTCCAAGCGCGTACACAGCCTGACCGAAGCGCTGACTGCCTTGCGTATCTATGTCGAGGCGGCGATCGACTTCCCCGAAGAAGAAATCGACTTCCTCGCCGATGGCCATGTGCTGGCGATGCTCGATGCAGTGCGTACCGTGTTATCCACTGTGCAGCGCGAGGCCGGGCAGGGCGCCTTGTTACGTGACGGCATGACCGTGGTGATCGCCGGCCGGCCGAATGCGGGCAAGTCGAGCTTGCTGAACCAGCTGGCGGGTCGTGAAGCGGCAATCGTCACCGACATCGCTGGCACTACCCGGGACATTCTCCGGGAACATATCCACATCGACGGCATGCCGCTGCATGTGGTCGACACCGCTGGCCTGCGCGATACCGACGATCATGTGGAAAAGATTGGTGTGGAACGCGCGCTGAAGGCTATCGGCGAGGCCGACCGGGTGCTGCTGGTGGTGGACTCCACCGCGCCAGAAGCCAGCGATCCGTTCGCGCTGTGGCCTGAGTTCCTCGACCAGCGGCCAGACCCGGCCAAGGTCACGCTGATCCGAAACAAGGCGGACCTCAGCGGTGAGCGGGTAGGGCTGGAGCTGTGCGACGACGGCCACGTGACCATCACCCTGAGTGCCAAGGGTGACGATCAAGGCTTGCAGCTGCTTCGTGATCATCTCAAGGCCTGCATGGGTTATGAACAGACCGCCGAGAGCGGTTTCAGCGCCCGCCGGCGCCATCTGGATGCCTTGCGCCAGGCCAGTTCGCACCTGGAGCATGGCCGCGCACAGCTGATCCTGGCTGGCGCGGGTGAATTGCTGGCGGAGGACCTGCGTCAGGCACAGCAGGCGCTGGGTGAGATCACTGGTGCCTTCAGTTCCGATGACTTGCTGGGGCGAATCTTCTCCAGTTTCTGCATCGGTAAGTAAGCCACAGCCAGGCTAATCCAAGGCCGCTCCTTCGGGAGCGGCTTTTTTTTGCCCGCAATTTATCCACTCGTCGGATCTTTCAAGAACCTCTATGACCTCGGCAGGAGCGGCTTTAGCTGCGAAGAAGCCATTTAAGCGCTACATAAAATCATCCACAGACACGATTTCCAGTTCAGGAGCCCTGTGGAAAACCCAGCATCAGCCCTCTTGATAAACAGGCTTTTTTTCTGAGGACAAATCCGCCTGTGGGTAAATAGGCATTTAATCCACAGGCTAAAAGACCTTATCCATAACCCTTATGGCCGGTAAGCCACAGGTTTCAATTCCTCTGTACATCAGATAAAGAAAGGATTACAGAACCTTATCCACAGATAAGACTGTGCATAAGAATAAACATAAAAACAAAGCTTTTATAAATTTCTTCTCTTTGATTTCTGTTGTCTGCCACTCATCCACAGACTGGTCAAAATTTGCTCAGACGGTTTCTTTAAAGGGGGTGAAGTCCCTATACTTGTCCGCTTACCTTCTCTATTCGCAAAAACAGGCACGAGGTGCGTGGTGGATTTCCCTTCCCGTTTTGAAGTGATCGTCATCGGCGGCGGCCATGCCGGTACCGAGGCTGCGCTTGCGTCAGCACGCATGGGTGTGAAAACCCTGCTGTTGACCCATAACGTGGAAACCCTCGGTCACATGAGCTGCAACCCCGCCATCGGTGGTATTGGCAAAAGCCATCTGGTCAAAGAGATCGATGCGCTCGGCGGCGCCATGGCGCTGGCCACCGACAAGAGCGGCATCCAGTTCCGCATACTGAACAACCGCAAGGGCCCGGCCGTACGCGCCACCCGTGCGCAGGCCGACCGTGCCATCTACAAGGCGGTGGTCCGCGAGATCCTGGAAAACCAGCCGAACCTGTGGATATTCCAGCAGTCCTGCGACGACTTGATTGTCGAACAGGACCAGGTCAAAGGTGTTGTGACCCAGATGGGCCTGCGCTTCTTCGCCGAATCCGTGGTGTTGACCACCGGTACTTTCCTGGGTGGCCTTATCCACATTGGCCTGCAGAATCATTCCGGTGGTCGCGCCGGCGATCCGCCGTCGATTGCCTTGGCTCACCGCATGCGTGAACTGCCACTGCGCGTCGGCCGCCTGAAAACCGGTACCCCACCGCGTATCGATGGGCGCTCCGTGGACTTCTCGGTCATGACCGAGCAGCCAGGTGACACGCCGATCCCAGTAATGTCGTTCATGGGCAACGCAGCCATGCACCCGCGCCAAGTGAGCTGCTGGATTACCCACACCAACGCCCGCACCCACGAGATCATTGCGTCGAACCTCGACCGTTCGCCGATGTACTCCGGTGTGATCGAAGGTGTCGGCCCGCGCTATTGCCCGTCGATCGAAGACAAAATTCACCGCTTCGCCGACAAGGAAAGCCACCAGGTGTTCATCGAGCCGGAAGGCCTGACCACCCATGAGCTGTACCCCAACGGTATTTCCACTTCGCTGCCATTCGATGTACAGCTGGAGCTGGTGCGCTCGATCCGCGGGATGGAAAACGCCCACATCGTCCGCCCGGGCTATGCCATCGAGTACGACTACTTCGACCCGCGTGACCTCAAGTACAGCCTCGAGACCAAAGTGATCGGTGGCCTGTTCTTCGCCGGCCAGATCAACGGCACCACTGGTTACGAAGAAGCCGGCGCCCAAGGCCTGCTGGCCGGCACCAACGCCGCGTTGCGTGCGCAAGGCCGCGAAAGCTGGTGCCCGCGCCGCGACGAGGCATACATCGGCGTACTGGTCGACGACCTGATTACCCTGGGCACCCAGGAGCCGTACCGCATGTTCACTTCGCGTGCCGAGTACCGGCTGATCCTGCGCGAAGACAACGCTGACCTGCGCCTGACCGAAAAAGGTCGTGAGCTCGGCCTTATCGACGACGATCGCTGGGCCGCGTTCTGCGCCAAGCGCGACGGCATCGAGCGCGAAGAGCAGCGCCTGAAGTCGACTTGGGTGCGCCCGAATACCGAGCAAGGCCAAGCCATTGTGGATAAGTTCGGCACCCCGCTGAGCCACGAATACAGCCTGCTCAACCTGCTGGCCCGGCCAGAGATCGACTATGCGGGGCTGATCGAAGCGACCGGCGGTGCGCAAATCGATCCACAGGTTGCCGAGCAGGTCGAGATCAAGACCAAGTACGCCGGCTATATCGATCGCCAGCAGGACGAGATCGCCCGCCTACGCGCCAGTGAAGACACCCGTTTGCCTGTGGATATCGACTACACCACGATTTCCGGGCTCTCGAAGGAAATCCAGGGCAAGCTCGGCCAGACACGTCCAGAGACCCTTGGCCAAGCTTCGCGAATCCCCGGCGTTACCCCCGCGGCGATTTCCCTGTTGCTGATTCATCTGAAAAAACGCGGCGCTGGCCGCGAATTGGAGCAAAGCGCTTGAGTTCCCAGGTCACCCCGCAACACGCCGAAGAGTTGTCCACAGGTGCGCGCCAGCTCGGTGTCGAGTTGAGCGCCGAGCAGCACGAAAAGCTGCTGGGCTACCTGGCCCTGTTGATCAAATGGAACAAAGCCTACAACCTGACTGCCGTCCGCGATCCTGACGAGATGGTTTCCCGCCATCTGCTCGACAGCCTCAGCGTCATGTCGTTTATCCACAGCGAACGCGCCAACTGGCTGGATGTCGGTAGTGGCGGTGGCATGCCCGGCATCCCTTTGGCTATCCTGCATCCGCACAAACAGGTGACGGTGCTGGACGCCAATGGCAAGAAAACCCGCTTTCTGACCCAGGTGAAAATGGAACTGAAACTGGACAACCTCACGGTTATCCACAGCCGGGTCGAAGCCTTCCAGCCTTCGCTACCGTTCAGCGGAATCATCTCCCGCGCCTTCAGCAGCATGGAGAACTTCACCAACTGGACCCGCCATCTGGGCGACACCGGGACGCAATGGCTTGCAATGAAGGGGCTGCATCCTGCCGATGAACTGGTAGCATTGCCCGCAGACTTCACAGTGGAAAGCGAGCAGGCCCTGACCGTTCCAGGTTGCCAGGGCCAGCGCCATCTGCTGATACTGCGCCGCAAGGCTTGATTGGGAACACACGCAACAATGGCTAAGGTATTCGCAATCGCGAACCAGAAAGGTGGTGTCGGTAAGACCACTACCTGTATCAACCTCGCAGCATCGCTGGCCGCGACCAAGCGTCGTGTGCTGCTGATCGACCTCGATCCCCAGGGCAACGCGACCATGGGCAGCGGTGTGGACAAACACGAACTCGAACATTCGGTCTATGACCTGCTGATCGGGGAATGCGACCTTGCCCAGGCCATGCACTATTCCGAGCATGGCGCCTACCAGCTGCTGCCGGCCAACCGCGACCTGACCGCCGCGGAAGTCGTGCTGCTGGAAATGCAGGTCAAGGAGAGCCGCCTGCGCAATGCGCTGGCACCGATCCGCGAAAACTACGATTTCATCCTCATCGACTGCCCGCCGTCGCTGTCGATGCTCACGCTCAACGCGCTGGTCGCCTCCGATGGCGTGATCATCCCAATGCAGTGCGAGTACTACGCACTGGAAGGTCTGAGTGACCTTGTGGATAACATCAAGCGTATCGCTGCCCGGTTGAACCCGCAGCTGAAGATCGAAGGCCTGCTGCGGACCATGTACGACCCGCGCCTGAGCCTGAACAACGATGTTTCAGCGCAGCTCAAGGAACATTTCGGCGAGCAGCTGTACGACACGGTCATCCCGCGTAACATCCGCCTGGCCGAGGCCCCGAGCTTCGGCATGCCGGCGCTGGCCTACGACAAGCAATCGCGTGGCGCACTGGCCTACCTGGCCCTGGCCGGGGAACTGGTACGCCGTCAACGCCGTCAATCCCGCACTGCACAAACAACTTAAGGAATCCGCATGGCCGTTAAGAAACGGGGTCTCGGACGTGGGTTGGATGCACTGCTCAGTGGTCCGTCCGTCAGCGCGCTCGAAGAGCAGGCTGTGAAGATCGACCAGAAAGAACTGCAACACCTGCCCGTCGACCTGATCCAGCGTGGCAAATACCAGCCACGCCGCGACATGGACCCCGAGGCACTCGAAGAGCTGGCGCACTCGATTCGCAACCATGGGGTGATGCAGCCGATCGTGGTCCGTCCGATCGACGGTAGCCGCTACGAAATCATCGCCGGTGAGCGTCGCTGGCGCGCCACCCAGCAGGCCGGCCTCGACACCATCCCGGCGATGGTGCGCGAAGTGCCGGACGAAGCCGCCATCGCAATGGCACTGATCGAGAACATCCAGCGCGAAGACCTCAACCCGTTGGAAGAAGCCCTGGCCCTGCAGCGCCTGCAACAGGAGTTCGAGCTGACCCAGCAACAGGTGGCCGATGCTGTGGGCAAGTCGCGCGTGACCGTGGCCAACCTGCTGCGCTTGATCTCGCTGCCTGAGGCAATCAAGACCATGCTCGCCCACGGCGATCTGGAAATGGGCCACGCGCGGGCATTGCTCGGCCTCGAGGAAGAACGTCAGGAAGAGGGGGCGCGTCATGTTGTCGCACGTGGGCTCACCGTGCGCCAAACCGAGGCACTGGTGCGTCAGTGGCTCAGCGGCAAGCCTGAGCCGGTCGAACCGAGCAAACCTGATCCGGACATCGCGCGCCTTGAACAGCGGCTCGCAGAGCGCCTGGGCTCTGCCGTGCAGATACGCCACGGCAACAAGGGCAAAGGCCAATTGGTTATTCGCTACAACTCGCTTGACGAGTTGCAAGGCGTGCTTGCTCACATCCGCTGAAACAATTCCCGTTGTAGCGCGCAGTCGGAAATCACTACCGAAGAGTTGAATAGGGGTTAATCCACCCCTATACTCTGCGCGCATTTTGTCGGCACAAATTATGCCAAGTCATAGCTGACTTGTTGGTCGACTTCCGAGGAGCAGTTGTGATGGAAATCCGCACGCCAAACCGCCTGCCTTTCCATCGCTGGGCGGTTTTTCCGGTACTGCTGGCTCAATTCGTCGTACTACTGCTGGCAACTTTGGTGTTGTGGCAGTGGAAAGGGGCGGTCAGTGGATACTCAGGCCTTTGCGGAGGTTTGATTGCCTGGCTGCCCAATGTGTATTTCGCCTGGAAGGCTTTTCGCTTCAGCGGAGCTCGGGCGGCACAAGCTATCGTCAAGTCGTTTTACGCGGGCGAAGCAGGCAAGATGATTTTGACGGCAGTGCTTTTTGCACTGACCTTCGCAGGAGTGAAGCCACTGGCGCCGTTAGCAGTATTCGGCGTCTTCGTGTTGACCCTTTTGGTCAGCTGGTTCGCGCCCCTGCTGATGAATAAAAGACTTTCGAGACCTTAGGGCGTTTGAGGCAACCATGGCAGCAGAAACCGCTTCGGGCTATATCCAGCACCACTTGCAGAACCTGACCTACGGTCAACTACCAGACGGCAGCTGGGGCTTTGCCCATTCGGCTGCAGAAGCCAAGGCAATGGGCTTCTGGGCGTTCCACCTGGACACTCTGGGTTGGTCCGTCGCGCTGGGTCTGATCTTCCTGTTCATCTTCCGCATGGCGGCCAAGAAGGCGACTTCCGGCCAACCAGGCGGTCTGCAGAACTTCGTTGAAGTGATGGTGGACTTCGTCCACGGCAGCGTGAAGGATTCCTTCCACGGCCGTAGCCCGGTCATCGCTCCGCTGGCACTGACCATCTTCGTATGGGTGTTCCTGATGAACGCCATCGACCTGGTACCGGTCGACTGGATTCCTCAGCTGGCCATGAAGATCTCCGGTGATCCGCACATTCCGTTCCGCGCCGTGTCGACCACTGACCCGAACGCGACCCTGGCCATGGCCTTCTGCGTGTTCGCCCTGATCATTTTCTACAGCATCAAGATCAAGGGCCTGGGCGGCTTCATCGGTGAGCTCACCCTGCACCCGTTCGGCAGCAAGAACATCTTCGTTCAGATCCTGCTGATCCCAGTGAACTTCCTGCTGGAATTCGTCACCCTGATCGCCAAGCCGATCTCGCTGGCACTGCGTCTTTTCGGCAACATGTACGCCGGCGAGCTGGTGTTCATCCTGATCGCCGTGATGTTCGGCGCCGGCATCCTCTGGCTGAGCGGCCTGGGTATCGTGCTGCAGTGGGCGTGGGCTGTGTTCCACATCCTGATCATCACGCTGCAAGCTTTCATCTTCATGATGCTGACCATCGTCTACCTGTCGATGGCTCATGAAGATAACCATTAAGACCGCCTGGCGTGTCTTGTAGCCTTCCCCGCTCGTTTGGGGGGAGGGCTTTAAAAGTCCGCAAGGGCAGCTGTACCAAACGATTTGTTTTACCGCTTCAACTTAAAAACCTAACCAATACGACGTAAAAGTCGGGAGGAAAGATGGAAACTGTAGTTGGTCTGACCGCTATCGCTGTTGCTCTGCTGATCGGCCTGGGTGCTCTGGGTACCGCCATTGGTTTCGGCCTGCTGGGCGGCAAGTTCCTGGAAGGCGCTGCTCGTCAGCCTGAGATGGTTCCGATGCTGCAGGTCAAAATGTTCATCGTTGCCGGCCTGCTGGACGCCGTGACCATGATCGGTGTTGGTATCGCTCTGTTCTTCACCTTCGCGAATCCGTTCGTTGGTCAGATCGCCGGCTAATCACTCGTAACCACGAGTTGATGGCTGTGATGAATTAAGACCGAGCGAGGTGTTGGCGTGAACATTAATGCAACCCTGATTGGCCAATCCGTTGCCTTCCTGATTTTTGTCCTCTTCTGCATGAAGTACGTATGGCCTCCGGTCATCACTGCTCTGCAAGAGCGTCAAAAGAAGATTGCCGACGGCTTGGACGCTGCCAACCGCGCAGCTCGCGACCTGGAGCTGGCCCAAGAGAAAGTGGGTCAGCAACTGCGTGAAGCTAAAGCACAGGCAGCCGAAATCATTGAGCAAAGCAAGAAACGCGCTGCTCAGCTTGTCGAGGAAGCCCGTGACCAGGCCCGCGTCGAAGCTGACCGTGTGAAGGCTCAGGCTCTGGCCGAGATCGAACAGGAACTGAACAGCGCTAAAGACGCCCTGCGTGCCCAAGTGGGTGCCCTGGCTGTTGGCGGTGCTGAAAAGATCCTTGGCGCCACAATCGATCAAAACGCGCATGCGGAGCTGGTTAACAAACTGGCCGCTGAAATTTAAGCGAGGGCGATCATGGCAGAACTGACCACGTTGGCCCGACCTTACGCTAAGGCTGCCTTTGAGCATGCCCAGGCCCATCAGCAACTGGCCAATTGGTCAGCCATGCTCGGCCTGGCTGCTGCGGTGTCGCAAGACGACACCATGCAGCGCCTGCTCAAGGCCCCGCGACTGACGAGCGCAGAAAAGGCCGCCACGTTCATTGACGTGTGCGGTGACAAGTTCAATGCACAGGCACAGAATTTCATTCATGTTGCCGCGGAAAACGACCGTCTCCTGCTTCTGCCGGAGATTGCCGCTCTGTTCGACCTGTACAAGGCCGAGCAAGAGAAATCCGTGGACGTGGAAGTCACCAGTGCCTTCGCGTTGAACCAAGAACAGCAAGACAAACTCGCCAAGGTTCTCAGTGCACGGCTAGGCCAGGAAGTTCGCCTGCACGCGTCGGAGGATGCCAGCCTGATTGGCGGCGTCGTCATCCGCGCTGGTGACCTGGTAATCGATGGCTCTGTTCGCGGCAAAATCGCGAAACTGGCCGAAGCATTGAAATCTTGAGTTTGAAGGGGCAGCAGAGCAATGCAGCAACTCAATCCTTCCGAAATTAGTGAAATCATCAAGGGCCGCATCGACAACCTCGATGTGAGCTCCCAAGCCCGTAACGAAGGTACCGTTGTTTCGGTATCCGACGGTATCGTGCGGATCCACGGTCTGGCCGACGTCATGTACGGCGAAATGATCGAGTTCCCTGGCAGCGTATTCGGCATGGCCCTGAACCTGGAGCAAGACTCCGTAGGTGCAGTGATCCTGGGTGCCTATGACACCCTCGCCGAAGGCATGAGCGCCAAGTGCACCGGCCGCATCCTGGAAGTTCCGGTTGGTAAGGAACTGCTGGGTCGCGTCGTTGACGCACTGGGTAACCCGATCGACGGCAAAGGTCCTCTGGGCAACACCCAGACCGACGCGGTCGAAAAAGTGGCTCCAGGCGTGATCTGGCGTAAGTCGGTAGACCAGCCTGTACAGACTGGCTACAAGTCCGTCGACGCCATGATCCCTGTCGGCCGTGGCCAGCGCGAGCTGATCATCGGTGACCGTCAGATCGGCAAGACCGCCATGGCCATCGACGCCATCATCAACCAGAAAGACTCCGGTATTTTCTGTGTTTATGTTGCTGTCGGCCAGAAGCGTTCCACCGTTGCCAACATCGTTCGCAAGCTGGAAGAAGCCGGCGCCCTGGCCAACACCATCGTGGTTGTTGCCAGTGCTTCGGAATCCGCCGCACTGCAGTTCCTGGCGCCATACGCCGGCTGCACCATGGGCGAGTTCTTCCGTGACCGCGGTGAAGATGCCCTGATCGTTTACGATGACCTGTCCAAGCAGGCTGTTGCCTACCGTCAGATCTCCCTGCTGCTGCGCCGTCCACCAGGACGTGAAGCGTACCCAGGCGACGTGTTCTATCTCCACTCCCGTCTGCTGGAGCGTGCATCGCGCGTTTCGGAAGAGTACGTAGAGAAGTTCACCAACGGCGCAGTCACTGGCAAGACCGGTTCCCTGACCGCCCTGCCGATCATCGAAACCCAGGCTGGCGACGTTTCCGCGTTCGTTCCGACCAACGTGATTTCCATCACCGACGGTCAGATCTTCCTGGAATCGGCCATGTTCAACTCGGGCATCCGCCCTGCAGTGAACGCCGGTGTTTCGGTATCGCGCGTTGGTGGTGCCGCTCAGACCAAGATCATCAAGAAGCTGTCCGGTGGTATTCGTACCGCTCTGGCTCAGTACCGTGAACTGGCTGCATTCGCCCAGTTCGCTTCCGATCTGGACGAAGCGACCCGCAAGCAGCTGGAGCATGGTCAGCGCGTAACCGAGCTGATGAAGCAGAAGCAGTACGCGCCAATGTCCATCGCGGACATGGCTCTGTCGCTGTACGCCGCTGAGCGTGGTTTCCTGACTGACGTGGAAGTCTCCAAGGTCGGTAGCTTCGAGCAAGCGCTGATCGCCTACTTCAACCGTGATCACGCCGAACTGATGGCGAAGATCAACGTGAAGGGTGACTTCAACGACGAAATCGACGCTGGCATGAAAGCCGGTCTCGAGAAGTTCAAGGCCACCCAGACCTGGTAAGCCGCAGCGGGGGCTCAGGCCCCCGCTTGCTAACCTGATAGGTGATACATGGCAGGCGCAAAAGAGATTCGCAGTAAGATTGCGAGCATCAAAAGCACGCAAAAAATTACCAGCGCCATGGAGAAAGTGGCGGTCAGCAAGATGCGCAAGGCACAAATGCGCATGGCTGCTAGCCGTCCTTACGCGGAGCGTATCCGCCAGGTGATCGGTCATCTGGCCAACGCCAACCCGGAATACCGCCACCCGTTCATGATCGAGCGCCCTGTAAAGCGCGCCGGTTATATCGTGGTGAGCAGTGACCGTGGTCTGTGCGGTGGCTTGAACACCAACCTGTTCAAGGCCCTGGTCAAGGACATGAACGAAAACCGCGAACAGGGCGTTGAAATCGACCTGTGCGTGATCGGCAGCAAGGGTGCGACTTTCTTCCGCATCTTTGGCGGCAACGTTGTAGCCGCGATCAGCCACCTGGGCGAAGAGCCATCGATCAACGATCTGATCGGCTCCGTCAAAGTGATGCTGGACGCCTACCTGGACGGCCGTATCGATCGCCTTTCGGTGGTTTCGAACAAGTTCATCAACACCATGACCCAAAAACCGACGGTCGAGCAATTGGTACCGTTGGTGGCAACCCCGGATCAGGATCTCAAGCATCACTGGGATTACCTGTACGAACCCGACGCAAAAGAGCTGCTGGACGGCTTGATGGTGCGTTACGTGGAGTCGCAGGTATACCAGGCGGTGGTCGAGAACAACGCTGCTGAACAAGCAGCCCGGATGATCGCCATGAAGAACGCCACAGACAACGCCGGTGATTTGATCAAAGAGCTGCAGTTGATCTACAACAAGGCGCGTCAGGCTGCGATCACCCAGGAGATCTCGGAAATCGTCGGCGGCGCTGCCGCGGTTTAACGGTTCAAAAATTCAGAGGATCCAGCTATGAGTAGCGGACGTATCGTTCAAATCATCGGCGCCGTCATCGACGTGGAATTCCCACGTGACGTCGTACCGAGTGTATACAACGCGCTGAAAGTACAAGGCGCGGAAACCACCCTCGAAGTTCAGCAGCAGCTGGGCGACGGCGTGGTTCGTACCATTGCGATGGGCTCGACCGAAGGCCTGAAGCGCGGTCTGGATGTCGTTGACACCGGTGCTGCCATTTCCGTTCCAGTTGGTAAGGCCACCCTGGGCCGTATCATGGACGTACTGGGCAACCCGATCGACGAAGCCGGCCCGATCGGCGAAGAAGAGCGTCGCGGTATCCACCAGCCAGCGCCTTCGTTCGCTGACCAGGCAGGCGGCAACGACCTGCTGGAAACCGGCATCAAGGTTATCGACCTGGTTTGCCCGTTCGCCAAGGGCGGTAAAGTTGGTCTGTTCGGTGGTGCCGGTGTCGGCAAGACCGTAAACATGATGGAACTGATCCGTAACATCGCCATGGAACACAGCGGTTACTCCGTGTTCGCTGGTGTGGGTGAGCGTACTCGTGAGGGTAACGACTTCTACCACGAGATGAAGGACTCCAACGTTCTCGACAAGGTAGCGCTGGTCTACGGTCAGATGAACGAGCCACCAGGAAACCGTCTGCGCGTAGCGCTGACCGGCCTGACCATGGCTGAGAAGTTCCGTGACGAAGGTAACGACGTTCTGCTGTTCGTCGACAATATCTACCGTTACACCCTGGCCGGTACCGAAGTTTCCGCACTGCTGGGCCGTATGCCTTCGGCAGTAGGTTACCAGCCGACCCTGGCTGAAGAGATGGGCGTTCTGCAAGAGCGTATCACTTCGACCAAAGAAGGTTCGATCACCTCCGTTCAGGCCGTATACGTACCTGCGGACGACTTGACCGACCCGTCGCCAGCGACCACCTTCGCCCACTTGGACGCCACCGTCGTTCTGTCCCGTGACATCGCCTCCCTGGGTATCTACCCAGCGGTAGACCCACTGGACTCGACTTCGCGCCAGCTGGACCCGAACGTGATCGGCAACGAACACTACGACACCGCTCGTGGCGTTCAGTATGTTCTGCAGCGCTACAAAGAGCTGAAGGACATCATCGCGATCCTGGGTATGGACGAACTGTCCGAAAGCGACAAGCAACTGGTAGCCCGCGCTCGTAAGATCCAGCGCTTCCTGTCGCAGCCGTTCTTCGTGGCCGAAGTCTTCACCGGTTCGCCAGGCAAGTACGTTTCCCTGAAAGACACCATCGCTGGCTTCAGCGGCATCCTCAAAGGTGACTACGACCACCTGCCAGAACAAGCGTTCTACATGGTCGGCAGCATCGACGAAGCGATCGAGAAAGCCAAGAAACTGTAATCCCGGCGCCCCGCAAGGGGCGCTAATCAGGTTGAGGCAAGCAGATGGCTATGACAGTCCATTGCGATATCGTCAGCGCGGAAGGAGAAATCTTCTCCGGCCTGGTCGAGATGGTAGTAGCACACGGCAACCTGGGCGATCTTGGTATCGCTCCAGGCCATGCCCCGCTGATCACCAATCTCAAGCCTGGTCCGATCACGCTGACCAAGCAAGGTGGCGATCGTGAGGTGTTCTACATCTCCGGTGGCTTCCTCGAAGTGCAGCCGAACATGGTCAAGGTTCTTGCCGACACCGTGCAGCGCGCTGCCGATCTGGACGAAGCTCAGGCTCAGGAAGCCCTCAAGGCTGCTGAGAACGCCCTGAATGCGAAAAGCTCGGACTTCGACTACGGTGCTGCTGCCGCACGTCTGGCCGAGGCTGCAGCTCAGCTGCGTACCGTCCAGCAAATGCGCAGAGGCAAGTAATCGGTCCAGGCCGCATACTTCCGTTGTGATTGAGTTAAAGGGTAGCCTCGGCTACCCTTTTTCTTTTCTGAATTCCCCGCTTCGGTCATCCCTGACCGCCCAGGATTGGTAGCCAGTCAATGTCCCTCGATATCGTCATTCTCGCCGCCGGCCAAGGTACCCGCATGCGCTCCGCGCTGCCCAAGGTACTGCACCCGGTAGCCGGCAACTCCATGCTCGGCCACGTTATCCACAGCGCGCGCCAGCTTCAGCCGCAAGGCATTCATGTGGTCATCGGCCACGGTGCCGAGCTCGTACGTGAGCGCCTGGCAGCCGACGACCTGAATTTCGTTCTGCAGGACAAGCAGCTGGGGACGGGCCATGCCGTTGCGCAGGCATTGCCAGCGATCACTGCCGACACGGTGCTGGTGCTCTATGGCGATGTGCCGTTGATCGAAGTAGAAACCCTGCAGCGCCTGTTGGCCAAGGTCAGTGACAAGCAGCTGGGCCTGCTCACCGTGACCCTGCAGGATCCGACCGGCTATGGCCGCATCGTGCGTAATGGCGAAGGCCAGGTGACCGCCATCGTCGAGCACAAGGACGCCAGCGAAGCGCAGAAGGCGATCAAGGAAGGCAACACCGGCATCCTGGCCATGCCGGCCGCACGGCTGTCCGACTGGATGGGCAGGTTGTCCAACAACAATGCCCAAGGCGAGTACTACCTCACTGATGTCATCGCCATGGCGGTAGCCGATGGGCTGGTGGTTGCCACCGAACAGCCGCACGATCCGATGGAAGTGCAGGGCGCCAATGACCGTCGCCAACTGTCGGAGCTCGAGCGCCACTACCAGCTGCGCGAAGGCCGCCGGCTGATGGCCCAGGGCGTTACCCTGCGCGACCCGGCGCGCTTCGATGTACGTGGCGAAGTGACCGTGGGTCGCGATGTGCTGATCGACATCAACGTGATTCTCGAAGGCAAGGTGGTCATCGAGGACGACGTGCAGATCGGTCCGAATTGCGTGATCAAGGACAGCACCCTACGCAAGGGCGCGATCATCAAGGCCAACACGCACCTCGACGGTGCAGTGATGGGTGAGGGCAGCGATGCCGGCCCGTTCGCCCGCCTGCGCCCGGGCAGCGTGCTGGAAGCCAAGGCCCATGTGGGTAACTTCGTCGAGCTTAAAAACGCCTACCTGGGTGAAGGCGCCAAGGCCGGCCACTTGACCTACCTGGGCGACGCCGAGATCGGTGCACGTACCAACATTGGCGCCGGCACCATCACCTGCAACTACGATGGCGCCAACAAGTTCAAGACCGTGATGGGTGAGGATGTGTTCATCGGCTCCAATAACTCGCTGGTGGCGCCTGTGGAAATCAAGGCCGGTGCGACTACGGCAGCCGGTTCGACCATTACTCAGGCCGTCGAAGCGGGTGACCTGGCAGTGGCACGAGCGCGCCAGCGTAATATCTCGGGCTGGAAGCGGCCGGAGAAGATCAAGAAAAGCTAAGTTATACACAGCTATCACTATCGAAGCCGACTTATGTGCATAAGTCGGCTTTTTTATTGGCAGATGCAAAACGCGGCTGGTCAGAATATTTTATCCACAGCTTGACGAACCGGCCATCTTAGGTTTTGATTGCAACCACTATCTTTCGAATCGAAACTTAACCGCCCATGTCGAAACGAAACACTCCCCAGCGCCGCCACAACATCCTGGCCCTGCTCAGCGAGCAGGGCGAGGTGAGTGTCGACGCCCTGGCCAAGCGTTTCGAAACGTCGGAAGTGACCATCCGCAAGGATCTTGCTGCGCTGGAGGCCAACGGTCTGCTGTTGCGCCGCTACGGCGGTGCGGTGCCAGTACCGCAGGAAATGCTCAGTGAACCCGCGCAACCGGTCTCTGCCTACAAGAAGGCTATCGCCCGTGCTGCGGTCGGGCGTATACGCGAACATGCGCGGATCATCATCGACAGCGGCAGCACCACCGCCGCGATGATCCCGGAGCTCGGTCGCCAACCGGGACTGGTGGTGATGACCAACTCGCTGAATGTGGCCCGTGCCATCAGCGAGGTCGAACATGAGCCGGTGCTGCTGATGACCGGTGGTACCTGGGACCCGCATTCGGAGTCGTTCCAGGGTCAGGTGGCCGAGCAGGTCCTACGCTCTTACGATTTCGACCAGCTGTTCATCGGTGCTGACGGCATCGACCTGCAGCGCGGCACCACCACCTTCAATGAGCTGCTTGGCCTCAGCCGAGTGATGGCCGAGGTGGCCCGTGAAGTGATCGTGATGGTCGAGTCGGACAAGGTCGGGCGCAAGATCCCCAATCTCGAGCTGCCTTGGGGCAGCGTGCACACCCTTATTACAGACGAGCGCCTGCCCGTAGCGGCACGCGAACAGATTCAAGCCCGCGGCATCAACCTGATCTGCGCCGCGATCAGCCAGGAGCAATAATCATGTGTGGAATCGTTGGTGCCGTAGCCGAGCGCAACATCACGGCCATTCTCATCGAAGGCCTAAAGCGTCTTGAGTATCGTGGGTACGACAGTGCCGGCCTGGCCGTCTACACTCAGCAGGGCGAACTGCAGCGCCGCCGCCGCATTGGCAAAGTCGCCGAGCTGGAAGCCGCTGTCGCTGCCGAGCCACTGACCGGCCAGCTGGGCATCGCCCACACCCGTTGGGCCACCCACGGTGCGCCGACCGAAGGCAACGCCCACCCGCATTTCTCCGGTAACGAAGTGGCGGTGGTGCACAACGGCATCATCGAGAACCACGAAGAGCTGCGTGAAGAGCTGAAAGGTCTGGGGTACGTGTTTACCTCGCAGACCGATACCGAAGTCATCGTGCACCTGATCCACCACACCCTGAAGACTGTCCCGGACCTGGCCGATGCGCTGAAATCCGCAGTCAAGCGCTTGCACGGTGCCTATGGCCTGGCACTGATCAGCGTGAAACAGCCTGACCGCCTCGTCGCCGCGCGCAGCGGTAGCCCGCTGGTGATCGGTCTGGGCCACGGCGAGAACTTCCTGGCTTCCGACCAACTGGCCCTGCGCCAGGTCACCGACCGTTTCATGTATCTGGAGGAGGGCGACATCGCCGAGATCCGCCGTGACCAGGTGAAGATCTGGGATCAGGCTGGCCACCCAGTGCAGCGCGAAACCGTGCAATACCACGAAGGCGCCGAAGCCGCCGACAAGGGTGCCTATCGCCACTTCATGCTCAAAGAGATCCACGAGCAGCCGACCGTGGTCCAGCGTACCCTGGAAGGCCGCCTGGGCAAGGACCATGTGCTGGTGCAGGCTTTCGGCCCCCAGGCTGCCGAGCTGTTCGCCAAAGTGCGCAACGTGCAGATCGTGGCCTGTGGTACCAGCTACCACGCCGGCATGGTCGCCCGTTACTGGCTGGAAAGCCTGGCTGGCATTCCTTGCCAGGT
Organism: Pseudomonas sp. NBRC 111124; assembly: GCF_001320245.1. Lineage (GTDB taxonomy): Bacteria > Pseudomonadota > Gammaproteobacteria > Pseudomonadales > Pseudomonadaceae > Aquipseudomonas. The sequence goes on along the minus strand of NZ_BCBA01000007.1, from coordinate 92,316 downwards.
CGAAGTGGCCAGCGAATTCCGTTATCGCAAGGTAGTGGTGCAGCCGGACACCCTGTTCGTCTCGATCTCCCAGTCTGGCGAAACCGCCGATACCCTGGCCGCCCTGCGCAACGCCAAGGAACTGGGCTTCCTCGGGAGCCTGGCGATCTGCAACGTCGGCATCAGCTCGCTGGTGCGTGAGTCCGACCTGACCCTGCTGACCCTGGCCGGGCCGGAAATCGGCGTGGCCTCGACCAAGGCGTTCACCACCCAGCTGGTCTCGCTGATGCTGCTGACCCTGGCCCTGGGCCAAGTGCGCGGCACCCTCGAAGCGGGCGTCGAAGCCGGGCTGGTCGAAGAACTGCGCCGCCTGCCAGCGCGCCTGGGTGAAGCCCTGGCCATGGACAGCACCGTGGAGAAAACCGCCGAGCTGTTCGCCGACAAGCACCACACCCTGTTCCTCGGCCGCGGTGCTCAGTATCCAGTGGCCATGGAAGGTGCGCTGAAGCTCAAGGAAATCTCCTACATCCACGCCGAGGCCTACCCGGCCGGTGAGCTCAAGCACGGCCCGCTGGCGCTTGTGGATAACGACATGCCCGTGGTGACCGTGGCGCCGAACAACGAACTGCTGGAGAAACTCAAGTCCAACCTGCAGGAAGTGCGTGCCCGCGGCGGTGAGCTGGTGGTGTTCGCCGACGAGAATGCCGGCATGAGCAACGGCGAAGGTACGCACGTGATCAAGGTGCCACACATCGTCGACGAACTGGCGCCGATTCTTTACACCATCCCGCTGCAGCTGCTGTCGTACTACGTGGCAGTGCTCAAGGGCACTGACGTCGATCAGCCGCGTAACCTGGCGAAGTCGGTGACGGTGGAATAAGCGTTTTCCATCTGGAAAAACCAAAGCCCCGGCTCGATGCCGGGGCTTTTTCATTTGTGCGATCAGTGAGGTTCAAGCTGCTTTCAGTAGGGTCTTCCCTTTGATCTTGCCGATCAGCGCATCAATGCTCAATGCACCGCCGCCAAATGCTGCGATCTGCAACAGGCCACCTGCAATCGAGATGTTCTTGAAGAAGTTGATGAACTGCCCTTGGTCCGCCAGGTTGTTGTGGAAGGCGAAGGCTGCCATCACGGTGAACAGTGCCATGACCACCGCGACGATGCGGGTCTGAAAGCCGATGATCAGCAGTGTCGCGAGGCCGAGTTCAACGCCCAGTGCTGCCAGGTAGCTCAGTAGCGGGAAGGGCAGTCCGCTCGATTCGATATAGGCGATGGTGCCCTCGGGCGAGGTCAGCTTGCTGAAGCCGCTGAGCAGGAACAGCACGGCCAGCAACACACGACCGACGACTGCAGTTGTACCTTTGAAGTTGTTCATCTTGTAGCTCCTGATTCTTGAGTTCGAATGGCTCACCGCGCTGTGCCCGGTGGCGTTGTCTGCGGTATGGGAGCCATTCTGAAGCGCAAGATCGGTCAAGACAATTGGGCTTTAAAGTGAATCATTGTTCCGTTGATTGGGACAATAACGCGAACCCCTCTAAGCGGTGAATATTTCGGATCCTCGGCGCCACGAACCCGAGCACACCCCTCATTGATCGCACTCACGCATCAATTAATGAAAAATGAACGATTATCTCCAGCGCCGCTTTCGACGATCATTCCAGAAATAAGCACTTACAATTATTAAGAAACGCTGGAGATCCACACCATGAGTCTGCCGTCACACTCGGTGCCCGAGGGCAAGTCCAAGGCCGGTATGGTCTTCCGGGTAACGTCCGGAAACTTCCTCGAACAATTCGACTTCTTCCTGTTCGGCTTCTATGCCACGCATATCGCGGCGGCCTTCTTCCCTGCGTCCAATGAATTCGCCTCTTTGATGATGACCTTCGCTGTGTTTGGCGCAGGCTTCCTCATGCGCCCGCTGGGTGCGGTGATCCTGGGTGCTTACATTGATGACGTAGGCCGGCGTAAAGGGCTGATCGTTACCTTGGCGATCATGGCCAGTGGGACCTTGCTGATCGTGCTGGTGCCCGGCTACGCCAGTATCGGGCTTCTGGCTCCGGCGCTGGTGCTGATCGGGCGCTTGCTCCAAGGTTTCTCGGCCGGCGCGGAGCTCGGCGGTGTGTCTGTGTACCTGGCCGAAATGGCAACGCCTGGACACAGGGGCTTCTACGCCAGTTGGCAATCCGCCAGCCAGCAGGTGGCGGTCGTCGTGGCCGCGGCGCTCGGCTTTGGCCTCAACGAGTGGCTGACTGCTGACGAGATTACCCAGTGGGGTTGGCGGATACCGTTTGCTGTGGGCTGCATGATCATCCCGGTCATCTTCCTGCTGCGTCGTAGCCTGCAGGAAACCGAGGAGTTCGCCGCCCGCGAACATCGCCCAACCATGAAGCAGGTGCTGGCGACGCTGGCTGCCAATTCCGGCATGGTGCTGTTCGGCATGCTGATGGTGGCCATGACCACCACGGCCTTCTACATGATCACCGTGTATGCGCCGACCTTTGGCAAGACCGTGCTGCAACTGAGTACCGGTGACGCGCTACTTGTAACCTTGCTGACAGCCGTGTCGAACTTCATCTGGCTGCCCATCGGTGGCGCCCTTAGCGACCGCTTCGGACGCAAGCCGCTGCTGCTGGCCATGTCGCTGATGACCTTGATCACCGCTTACCCGGCACTGTCTTATCTGGCCCAGGCACCGACCTTCGGCCACATGCTTGAAGTGCTGCTGTGGTTCTCGTTCCTGTATGGCATGTACAACGGCGCGATGATCCCGGCGCTGACCGAAATCATGCCGGTGGAAGTCCGTGTGGCCGGTTTTTCGCTGGCTTATAGCCTGGCGACTGCGCTGTTCGGGGGGTTCACCCCGGCTATCTCGACGTGGATGATCCATGTCACCAATGACAAGGCGGCACCTGCCTACTGGATGATGTTTGCCGCGCTGTGTGCATTCGTCGCCACCTGGATGCTGTACCGTCGCTTGGCCCACCGTGCACCGGTGGCCGTATGAGGAACTCGATGAAAGCGTTACTTGCCGCTGCTCTTCTGGCTGGCTGCAGCCTTGCCCAGGCTGCTGAACTGACCGTAATGACCTCGGGCGGCTTCACCGCCGCCTACAAGCAACTGGCACCCAAGTATGCCGCGCAGAGCGGCGATACACTGGTGACCGTGCTCGGGCCCTCGATGGGCAAGGCGCCCGAAGCAATCCCCAATCGCCTGGCTCGTGGTGAGCATGCCGACGTGGTGATCATGGTCGGCTATGCACTGGACGAGCTTATCCGTCAGGGTAAGGTTGACCCGGCTTCACGCGTCGAACTGGCGGACTCGCGCATCGGTATGGTGGTCAAGCAGGGCCAGCCCAAACCCGATATTGGCACCCCCGATCAGCTGAAACAGACGCTGCTGTCGGCAAAATCGGTGGCCTACTCGGATAGCGCCAGTGGCGTGTATATCGAGAAGGAGCTGTACAAGAAGTTGGGCATCGAGGAGCGCCTGGTCGGCAAGAGCACCATGGTCGAGCGCATACCCGTGGCCTCGCAGGTGGCTCAGGGTACCTATGAACTTGGTTTCCAGCAGGTGGCCGAGTTGCTGCCCGTGTCAGGTGTGACGTTCGTTGGCAAGATTCCGGAGAGCCTGCAGTCGGTCACCCGTTTCGCTGCCGCTGTTCCAAAAGGCGCCGAGCACCCTGCCGAGGCGAAACAGCTTCTGCAGTACCTGGCCTCACCTGCCGTGCAGCCTGACGTACGTGCCACCGGCCTGGATTCAGTCGCCCGGTAATACGCCGGGCAATTCCCGAATCAGCCTTACCATCTCAAGTGCCGCAGGCGTCAGCGTGCGGCCGCGGCGCTTGAGCAGGCCCATCTTGCGGCTGACCTGCGGTTCGACCAGTGCAACGCTGGCCAAAATTGGATGAGGTGACATCGGCAGCGCAATCGATGGCACCGCAGCAATACCCAGGCCCGCTTCGATCAGGCCCAGCAGGGTGGTCACATGCCTTGCCTCGCAGACACTCTCTTTGCTCACCTGCATGCCGGCCAACGCCCGGTCCAGTACCAGGCGATTGCCAGACGACTTACCCAGGCTGATGTAGTCATGTTCGTAGGCTTGTGCCCAGGTCACCTTATCCTGCTTGGCCAGGGGATGGTCGTGGCGGCAGGCGATGACGTACTGCTCCTCCAGCAAGTCGCTGAACTCGATCTCCGGAGCGAGATTGCCCGTGAAGCTGAGGCCGAAGTCTGCTTCGCCGGAGGCCAGGGCGGCACTCACCTCGTTGGCGGAGGCGTCGTACAGGTTGATGCGTACTTTCGGGTACAGCGCATGGTAGGCGCGGATCGCATGGGGCATGAAGTAGTAGGCGGCTGACGGCACACAGGCGATGGTCAGGGTGCCGGTGCGCAGTGAGCCACCGTCCCCGACGCTGAGCAGCGCCAGGTCCAGGTCGTCCAGCAGGCGTTCGACCTGGGGCAGGAAGGCGCGCCCGACGTTGGTCAGCGACACCTTGCGCGTGGTCCGTTCGAGCAACTTCACGCCCAGCGCCGACTCGAGTTTCTCGATGCGCCGGCTCAACGCTGACTGGGTAATACGGATGGTGTCGGCCGCACGGCGAAAACTGCCTTGCTCAACGACAGCGCGGAAAGCTTGCAAGTCATTCAGATCGAAGTTGATGCTCAACCGGTGGGGCCCCGCTGGTTTGATCGAAAGCGTGCATCAATGGTATTTCGAAAAAACCGGCGGAGCCAGCGGGGTCAGATTTGCATGGCCATGCCGTGCACGTTCATCGCCGCCTGGCGCAGCGCTTCGGAACGGGTGGGGTGCGGGTGGCAGATGAGGGCGATGTCTTCAGCCGAGGCGGCAAACTCCATGGCCACGCAGAACTCGCCAATCATCTCGCTGACGCTCGGGCCGACCAGGTGCACGCCGAGCACTTCATCGGTGTTGGCATCGGCGATGACCTTGGCGAAGCCTTCGGTCTCGTGGTTGATCTTGGCGCGGCTGTTGGCGGTGAAGGGGAACTTGCCGACCTTGTAGGCGCGGCCTTCGGCCTTCAGCTGCTCTTCGGTCTTGCCGACGGTAGCCAGTTCCGGGCGGGTGTAGATCACGCCGGGGATCAGGTTGTAGTTCACTTCATGGGGCTTGCCGGCGATGCGCTCGATGCAGGCGACCGCTTCGTCTTCAGCCTTGTGCGCCAGCATCGGGCCGGAGGTGACATCGCCGATCACCCATACACCCGGGACCGAGGTGCGGTGGTGCTCGTTGCTCAGCATGCCGCGCTTGTCGGTTTCCAGTCCAACGCTTTCCAGGTTCAGGCCCTTGGTATAAGGACGGCGGCCAATGGCGACCAGCACGTAGTCAGCTTGCAGGGTTTCGACGGCACCGCCGGCAGCCGGCTCGAGGGTCAGGCTGACACCGTCGGTTTCTGTCTTCGCCTGGGTGACCTTGCTGCCAAGCTTGAAGGCCATGCCTTGCTTGGCCAGGGCTTTCTGCAGGGTCTTGGCGGTTTCTTCATCGGTGCCTGGGCAGATGCGGTCCAGGTACTCGATCACGGTGACCTGTGCACCCAGCCGGCGCCACACCGAACCCAGTTCCAGGCCGATGACGCCAGCGCCGATCACCACCAGGTGCTTGGGTACCTGCGGCAGGGCAAGGGCACCGGTGGAGTCGATGATGCGCTGGTTGTCGATGGTCACGCCGGGCAGAGGAGTGGGCTCGGAGCCGGTGGCGATGACGATGTCCTTGGCCTGCAGCGTGGTCTCGCTGCCATCTTCTGCCTTGACGATGACCTTGCCGACGCCATCCAGGCGGCCCCAGCCTTTCACCCAGTCGACCTTGTTCTTGCGGAACAGGTACTCGATGCCCTTGGTCAGGCCGGTCACGCTCTCGTCCTTCTGCTTCATCATCTGGCCGAGGTTGAGCGTTGGCTTCACTTCGATGCCGAGGTGGGCGAACTCGTCGCCGCTTGCGGCTTCATAAAGTTCGGAGGCGTGCAGCAACGCCTTGGATGGCATGCAACCGACGTTAAGGCAGGTGCCACCGAGGGTCGAGCGGCCTTCCACGCAGGCGACACTCAGGCCCAGTTGGCCAGCGCGGATCGCTGCGTTGTAGCCGCCAGGGCCGCCGCCGATGATCACCACGTCATAGGATTTCATGGGTTTTGTACTCCAGATGAGGAAGCGCGAGAGGGGCATAAGGTTAAGCTGAGAAGCGCGGATTGTATACAATCCCTTGCTTTCATCAGATCAGTTGGTTCTAGACCTTGGTCTCGGTTAGAGGAAACCTCCCACGAATGAACTACTCTGATCCGACGGCGTTCGAACTATCAGACGTCGTGGTCTTTTAGGGATAGCGATAGGGAGAGGTGTTCATGCTTGCTCAACTTCCACCGGCACTGCAGAGCCTGCACCTGCCACTGCGGTTCAAGCTGTGGGATGGCAACCAGTTCGATCTGGGACCAAGCCCGCAGGTCACCATCCTGGTCAAGGACCCACAGCTGATCTCACAGCTGACACATCCAAGCATGGACCAGCTGGGCACCGCGTTCGTGGAGGGCAAGCTGGAGCTTGAAGGCGACATCGGCGAAGCGATCCGCGTATGCGACGAGCTCAGCGAAGCACTGTTGACCGGCGAGGATGAGACACCGCCGCAGCGTCTGGCCCACGACAAGAACACCGACGCCCAGTCCATTTCCTACCACTATGATGTTTCCAATGAGTTCTACCAGCTGTGGCTGGATCAGGACATGGCGTATTCCTGCGCTTACTTCCGCGAGCCGGACAATACCCTCGATCAGGCCCAGCAGGATAAGTTCGACCACTTATGCCGCAAGCTGCGCCTGGATGCCGGTGACTATCTGCTGGACGTGGGTTGCGGCTGGGGCGGCTTGTCTCGTTTTGCCGCTCGCGAATATGGTGCCAAGGTGTTCGGCATTACCTTGAGCAAAGAACAGCTGAAACTCGGACGGCAACGGGTCAAGGCCGAAGGGCTGTCCGAGCGGGTCGACCTGCAGATTCTCGACTACCGCGACCTGCCCCAGGATGGCCGTTTCGACAAGGTGGTCAGCGTTGGCATGTTCGAGCACGTTGGCCATGCCAACCTGCCCCTGTATTGCCAGAAGCTGTTCGGCGCCGTGCGCGAAGGTGGCGTGGTGATGAACCATGGCATCACTGCCAAGCACATCGATGGCCGACCTGTCGGGCGAGGGGCGGGTGACTTCATCGACCGTTACGTATTCCCCAATGGCGAGCTGCCGCATCTGTCGATGATCACCGCCAGCATTTGTGAGGCGGGGCTGGAGGTGGTGGACGTCGAGAGCCTGCGCCTGCACTATGCCAAGACACTGCATCACTGGAGCGAAAACCTGGAGAACCAGCTGCACAAGGCGGCGGCGCTGGTGCCGGAGAAGACGCTGCGGATCTGGCGTCTGTACCTGGCCGGCTGTGCCTACGCATTCCAGAAGGGCTGGATCAACCTGCATCAGATTCTGGCCGTGAAGCCATATGCCGATGGTCACCATGATCTGCCCTGGACGCGGGAAGATCTTTATCGCTGAACAGTTATGACGACTGCAGAGGGGCCGCAAAAGCGGCCCCTTCTTCATTTAGAGAATGGGTGAAATCAGCCGAGCTATGCGCATCCCTAACTGCTGAACACGGTGGGTATCGCGGCTGTCTTCTGCAGTGATTTCACGGGCCTCTTCGAAGTCGTCCAGCAACATTGCCTCCACCTGGTCGGCGAACAGGCGGTCCACGGTCAGCAAGGTGATCTCGAAGTTGAGCCGGAACGAGCGGTTGTCCAGATTGGCGCTGCCGATCGCACTGACCTCATCATCCACCAGCACCACCTTCTGGTGCAGGAACCCTGGTTGATAGCGAAACATACGTACCCCGGCCCGAACCGCTTCGAAGGCGAACAGGCTGGAGGCCGCATAGACAATCTTGTGATCGGGCCGAGAGGGGATCAGCACGCGCACATCCACCCCGCGTAGCACCGCCAGGCGTAAGGCGGCAAACACGGCTTCGTCCGGAATGAAGTAGGGGCTGGTGATCCACACCCGCTTTATTGCCGAGTGGATGGCTTCGATGAAGAACAGTGAACAGGTTTCCTGCGGGTCTGCCGGGCCACTGGCCAGGGCTTGGCAAAGCACGCCATTGTCGGGGTAGGTATCCTGCAGGATCAAAGGTGGCAGCTGGCGCGTGGCCCAGTACCAGTCTTCGGCGAACGACTCCTGCAGGCAGGCCAGCACCGGCCCGCTGATCTGCACATGGGTATCGCGCCAAGGTGACAGGTGCGGGTTCTTGCCGAGGTACTCATCACCCACGTTGTGCCCACCGATGAAACCGAGCAGGCCGTCGACCACGACGATCTTGCGGTGGTTGCGGAAGTTGACCTGAAAGCGGTTGAACAATCCTCGACGGGTAGCAAAGGCGTGGATCTGCACACCCCCATCACGCAGCACCTGGCTGTAGCGGGCAGGCAGGGCATGGCTGCCGACACGGTCGTACAGCACGAATACCTTCACACCCTCGGCCGCCTTGCGCAGTAACAACTGCTGCAGGTCTTTGCCAAGGGCGTCGTCGTGGATGATGAAAAACTGCACCAGTACCGCTTCGCGTGCGTGCTCGATGGCGGAGAAGATCGCGTCAAAGGTGGCTTTGCCATTGATCAGCAGCTTCACTTGGTTATTAGCCAGGCAAGGCATTCGGCCGAGTTTCGGCATGGCACGCAAGGCCGCGTAGCTTTCCGATTCTCTGGCAGTGAGGGCTTCCTCTACCCAGGGTCGCCAGTTGAGGCTGGCCATGGCCACGTGCATTTCCTGGTTGGCCTGGCGCCGGGCCTGGATGTAGGCGTAGAACGAGCGGGCCCCAAACACCAGGTAGGGAATCAGCGTGAAGTAGGGAATAAAGAACAACGACATGGCCCAGGCAATCGCGCCTTGGGCGGTACGCACGGTGAACACTGCATGCAACGCGGCGATCATGCCAAGCACGTGAACCAGGCCGAGCACGTAGCCGAAGAAGTAGGGGCTGTGGTAATCCATACGCATCCTGCTTGCCGAATACACAGCGGATAACAGAACACGTTCCAGGTCCGCCTTGCAACCTGAAAGCGGATTTGGCGTCTAAGGCTGAACCCGGCCCATTGGCCGGTTTTTCGAGGAGCGTTCGTTGATGAAGATTCGTCTGCCACTGTTGGCTCTGGCCCTTAGCCTGAGCAGCCCACTGGTGCATGCACAGATGTTGCAACCTGGCCTGTGGGAGCTGACAACCAGCAACATGCAGGTCGATGGCAAGCCGCTACCCGACATGCAATTCATGCTCGGGCAGTTGAAGAACCTGCCGCCGGAACAGCGCGCCATGATGGAAGGAGTGTTGGCCAAGCAGGGCGTTACCATTGGCGGCAATGGCGTGCGTTCGTGCCTGACGCCTGAGCAGGTTCAGACCAACGACATTCCGCTGCAGGATCCGAAGTCGGGCTGCACGCAGAAAATTACTGATCGCACCGGCAATGTCTGGAAGTTTCAGTTCAGCTGCCCCAAAGCCCAGGGCACCGGTCAGGCGACTTTCCTCAGCGACAAGGAATTCACAACCCAGGTCAACGGCACCTTCAATGCCTCGGGCGTTCAGCAGCAAGGCAGCATGAACACCCGGGCCGTATGGCTCGGCAACGACTGTGGAACAGTCAAACCCCGTACTTGAGTTTCACCACTGCCATTGGCTACTGGCGACCGCATCGTGGGCATGCAGGCTCTCTGCATGTTCCACGCGCACCCTGAAGGCGGTAGCCCACCCCAACTGTCGTAGCGACTGATGCAGTCGCCGAGCGGCGTCCTCACAGAACATCAGGTTCTGCCCATTGGCCAAGGCGAACGCCTGTTCGTCTGCACGCTTTACTGCAGTCTGCACTGCCGTACCCAGGCTGGCCTCAATCTGGTCGATCAGTTCGGTTATCGGTAACGACGCGAGATCGTTCTGCAGGCGCACGTTGACTAGCGCCTGGCTGCGCTGGCTATGGGGCGTTGCGACAATACCCTGGCTGCTGCCCAACCATTCCAGCACCTTGCTGCACTCCAGTTGCTGCTCTGAGAAATCGGCCTCGAACTGTTGTTGAATCAGTTGCCTTGCCAGTGCTGCCGAACAGGGGCACGTCGACGAGTAAGGCACACCCACTGATAGTTCCACGTGGAACATTTCATTTTCAAATTTCGCTTCGAGGGTAACCGGATAGCGCTTCCAGCCGGCCAGTGGGCTGACCAAGGCAGGCCGTTTCAGCAGGTGCTCGAATGCCAGATCGAGATAAGCCGCATTGGAAAGCCCCTTATGGCTGGCAAGAAAATCTGCAAGAAGACGGCGGATGGCCAAGAGCGTCAACGGTTGCTGCTCAAGCGATTCCAGCGCGAGGTAGAGGCGAGACATGTGGATGCCGCGCGATGTGCCATCCACCAGGCTGACACCGGCATTGGCCATGGCCGATACATGGCGACCGTCGAACTGGATGGGCAGGGCAATACCGCACATGCCGACCCAATCAAGTGGGGCGGTGTGTTCTTGCGGCTGTGTGGCAATGTCCGGAAGCGTCAGGCTAGTCATTCGGGGTACCAGGCAAAAGGGTCAACGATATCCGCCGACCAGGCTGCAATGCGCATTTTCATATCCGAATTACGCTTGCGACGAATACGACTTGGCGAAATTGTATTGTTACTTTATAACATTATGCAATGCATCGTTTCGAGTGCGTCCGCCTGAAGAGGTTTCACCATGTCACATCGCCTTCCTGTCACCGTGCTTTCCGGCTTCCTTGGCGCCGGCAAAAGCACCTTGCTCAACCATGTGTTGCGAAACCGCGACAACCTGCGGGTCGCGGTGATCGTCAACGACATGAGCGAAATCAACATCGATGCCAGCGAAGTGCAGCGCAACGTCAGCCTCAATCGCGCCGAAGAAAAACTGGTCGAAATGAGCAACGGCTGCATCTGCTGCACCCTGCGCGAGGACCTGCTGGAAGAAGTCGCGCGGCTCGCCGAAGAAGGCCGCTTCGATTACTTGCTGATCGAGTCCACCGGTATCTCAGAGCCACTGCCAGTCGCGGAAACCTTCACCTTTCGCGATGAGCAAGGTCGTAGCCTGTCGGACATGGCGCGCCTGGACACTATGGTCACCGTGGTCGATGGCCTGAACTTCCTGCGTGATTATCAGCAAGCCGACAGCCTGGCCAGTCGTGGCGAGACGCTGGGCGAAGAAGATGAGCGATCCATCAGCGACCTCTTGATCGAACAGGTCGAGTTCGCCGATGTGCTGCTGCTGAGCAAAATCGACCTGATCAGCCAGCACGAGCGCGAAGAGCTCACCGCCATCTTGCGCAGCCTCAATGCCCGCGCGCAGATCGTGCCGATGGTCATGGGTCAGGTGCCACTGGCGCGGATTCTCGATACCGGGCTGTTCGACTTCGACCAGGCCGCACAGGCACCCGGTTGGCTGCAGGAACTGCGCGGCGAGCACATTCCTGAAACCGAGGAGTACGGCATCGCGGCGACCACTTGGGAAGCCCGCCGGCCCCTGCACCCACAACGCTTCTTCGACCTTATCCACAGCACCTGGAGCAATGGGCGACTGCTGCGCTCCAAGGGCTTCTTCTGGCTGGCCAGCAAATTCCAGGAAGCCGGCAGCTGGTCGCAGGCCGGCGGCATGATGCGCCATGGTCTGGCCGGGCGCTGGTGGCGTTTTGTGCCACGCGAGCATTGGCCGCAGGATGAGCAAAGTACTGCGGACATTCTCAAGCATTGGCAGGCCGACACCGGTGATTGCCGCCAAGAGCTGGTGTTCATCGGGCAGAACATCGACTTTGCCAAGTTATCCACAGAGCTTGATGCATGCCTGTTGACCGATGAGGAAATGGACCTGGGGCCCATGGCCTGGCTTCGCCTGCCGGATCCATTCGGCCCCTGGCATGCCGAGGAAGCAGCATGAACCTGGCGGTGCGCCCTGTGGATATCCGCCAGGCGTTTGGTACAGCGCCCAAGGTCCTGACCGAGATTTTTCAAGAAGGCGTGAATCTGGCCGTCTGGCAGCGCCAGTTACCCGCACAAGTGGAAGACTTTGCCGCCTTGGTGGTCAGCCTCGGCCAGTCCCTGGCCGACCAGCGTGTACTCGACGTGAACGAGCACGAGCCGCCGCAACTGCCTGGCCTGCTGCAGGAGGCCGCCGACCTGCACGGCTACGAAGGGTTTGTCGCCGATGTGAAGTGGCTGGTATCAGCCTACACCTGCCTGATCGGAGCACGGCGGGTAGGGCTGCGCCTGCGGGTGCTGCAAGGCGCCATGTGCCCGCGCTTCCATGTGGATAACGTGCCCTTGCGCTTGCTGACCACCTACGTCGGCCCTGGTAGCGAATGGCTGGAAGAAGGCGCAGTAGAGCGGATCGGTCTGCATCTGGCGGCGGCGCCTGTGGATAACATTCGTAGCCTGCAGGCGGGTGAGGTGGCCGTCCTCAAAGGGGAACGATGGCTGGGTAATGAAGGCGCGGGACTGGTGCACCGCTCGCCCGCCAGTGAACAGCGGCGACTCTTGCTCAGCCTTGACTGGCTGGCCTGACGGGGCATAGTGAGCAAAATCCCGCAAAGAAGCCCTGGCATGCTGCAGAACATCCCCACCCACGTCATCGCAGGCCCCTTGGGGGCCGGCAAGACCAGCGTGATCCGCCAGCTGATGGCCCAGCGCCCGGCTGACGAACGCTGGGCCGTGCTGGTCAACGAGTTTGGCCAGGTTGGCCTTGATGCGGCATTGCTCAGCCGAGATGAGGACGGGATCGCCATTGGTGAGGTGGCCGGGGGCTGTCTCTGCTGCGTGAACGGCACCCCGTTCCAGGTCGGCCTGGGTCGTCTGTTGCGCAAGGCTCGGCCTGATCGGCTGTTCATCGAGCCTTCCGGTCTTGGTCATCCTTTGCAGTTGCTGACCCAATTGGGGCAGGCCCCTTGGATTGGGGTGCTGGCAGTGCAGCCGTTGGTGATGGTGCTGGATGCTCAAGCATTGGCAAAAGGCGAGTCATTGCCGGAGGCTCAGCAGCAGGCCTTGCAGGCGGCAGCGCTGGTGGTGCTGAACAAAGCCGACACTGTGGATGAAGATGTTAAGTTGTTGATAAATAGAGGATTTTTAAATATACACAAGGTTTGGACCCGGCAGGGCTTGGTCGAACTCGACGTGCTGCCTGTTTCATCCACAAGTCAAATCAGTGACAGTTCTGTGAATAACTTTCCTGCGGCAGGTCTGTCCACTGCCTCATCAGCCCTGTGGATAGATCCTTCCCTGCCGATATGTTTGGCTCAGGAGGGGGATGGGGGGTGGAGTATTGGCTGGCGCTGGCACCCCAGTCAGCGATTCGATCCACAGCGTCTGCAGGCGTTTCTTGCGGCCTGGCCATGGCGGCGCGCCAAGGGAGTTATCCACACTTCGGAGGGATGGCAATCATTCAACGGTCTGGAGGGTAACTTGCCGCAGTGGCAGCCGAGTGACTGGCGCAAAGACTCGCGCATCGAGCTGATCTTCGAGCAGGCGCAGCCAGAGCAGTTTATACAAGCTGCGTTGGCGAAATGCGTTGTCTTGTAGGAGCGGCCTTGTGTCGCGAAGGGCTGCAAAGCAGCCCCAGGGATTCAGCACAGATACATAAATTGCAGGGGCTGCTGCGCAGCCCTTTCCCGACACAAGGCCGCTCCTACAGCTGACAGTTCAGTTGTGCCAGCGATTGTGCTCTTGGCGCCACTGCTGCATCTCGATCACATTGTCAGCCCGTGGCGGCGTCTTGATCTCGAACGGGTAGGGCGCCAGTTCGATCTGCGCGCTGTGGGCGCCGAACTGGGTAACGGTGCCGGGGTGGCGCTGCTCGCCGGTCACGGTGAATTCGAAGGCATAAACCCGGGCCAGGCGCTTCCTGCCGTTGGCATCGCGGATGAAGGCGATACGTTTGAGCGCAACGGCGTCATCCAGTAGCTCCAGGTCGAGCTTTGCACAGTGCTGTTTGACCCGCTCCAGGGCCTTCTCGCGCAGCCCATGGTTGTGCCATAACCAAGCGCCTGCCGTGGCCAATAACATCAGGACGAAGAGATTCTCCAGGGTCAACATTTACGTATGCTCCAAACAAGTCGAACCAGCTTAACTGCGTCCCTGGCCTGTCGTACAGGTGGCAATCGAGTCCATACTGCGCGCTGCACAATCCTTGAAACAGCTTTGGAATCCTCCCGCATGAAACGTACCCCGCATCTGCTCGCCATCCAGTCCCACGTGGTGTTCGGCCACGCCGGCAACAGCGCTGCGGTATTCCCCATGCAGCGTATCGGGGTCAACGTCTGGCCCCTCAATACCGTACAGTTTTCCAATCACACTCAGTATGGCCAGTGGGCGGGTGAAGTGCTCGCTCCCGCGCAAATTCCTGCATTGGTGGAAGGCATTTCCAACATCGGCGAGCTGGGCCACTGCGATGCGGTGCTATCCGGCTACCTGGGCAGCGCCGAACAGGGCCGGGCGATCCTCGCCGGCGTCGAGCGGATCAAGGCGGTGAACCCGAAGGCGCTGTACCTGTGCGACCCGGTCATGGGCCACGCTGAGAAGGGTTGTGTCGTTCCGCAGGAGGTTAGCGAGTTCCTACTTGATGAAGCCGTGGCCAAGGCGGACATCCTCTGCCCCAATCAGCTGGAACTGGACAGCTTCTGCGGCCGACGTGCGCAATCGCTGGAGGACTGCGTGAACATGGCGCGCAGCCTGCTCGAGCGTGGCCCGCAAGTAGTGCTGGTCAAGCACCTGGCGTATCCGGGGCGAGCTGACGACATGTTCGAGATGCTGCTGGTGACCCGCGAAGAAAGCTGGCACCTGCGCCGTCCTCTGCTGGCCTTCCCGCGGCAGCCAGTTGGCGTGGGCGACCTGACTTCGGGGTTGTTCCTGGCCCGCGTGCTGTTGGGTGACAGCTGGCAGCAGGCCTTCGAATTCACGGCCGCAGCGGTGCATGAGGTGCTGCTGGAAACCCAGGCCTGCGCCAGCTACGAGCTGCAGCTGGTGCGGGCCCAGGATCGTATCGCCCACCCGCGCGTGCGCTTCGAGGCGCAGCGCCTGGCGTTTTAGTTCGAGTCTGTCTTCAGGTCCTGATAGCGTTTTTCCAGTTCCTGGCGGATCTGGCGGCGCTGCTGGCCCTGCAGGAAGCGGCGTTTCTCTTCGCTGGAGTGTGGCTGGAGTGGCGGCACAGGTACCGGGCGGCGGTTGTCATCGACCGCAACCATGGTGAAGAAGCAGCTGTTGGAATGGCGTACCGAGCGCTCGCGGATGTTCTCGGTGACCACCTTGATACCCACTTCCATCGAGGTATTGCCGGTGTAGTTGACCGAGGCGAGAAAGGTCACCAGTTCGCCGACGTGCACCGGCTCGCGGAAGATCACCTGGTCGACGGACAAGGTGACTACATAACTGCCGGCGTAGCGGCTGGCGCAGGCATAGGCCACTTCGTCGAGGTACTTGAGCAAGGTGCCGCCATGTACGTTGCCAGAAAAGTTGGCCATGTCCGGGGTCATCAGGACGGTCATGCTCAGCTGGGCGTTTCCAGGTTCCATAGTGTGCTCACGGTGAGGTTGCGCTGAAACGGGGCGGGTATCTTCTGACACTTCTGGTTCCCCTCTTGAAGGTTTGCCTTCCTGTTACGGGACGTTGCCTGACGCTCCGTCGTCACGCCAATTACGTCATCAGAGGCGGCTGATCAGCCGATCTGTTTCTGCATATTGCACCGGCATTTTGCGGCGGGGTGCGATGTTAACCTGAGTACGCCCATGCAACATGGGCTTTCCTGCATTCAATACAGTATGTACTTGCTGCTCGCTTGGCTTGGCCTTGGCAGAGGAGCGGTCTGCCTGGGCATCCAGCAACGTCGAAAAGGAGTATCGCGCCATGCATGCCATCAGCTTCATCCAGGACCTGGCAGTGATCATGCTGGTCGCCGGCGTGGTGACGATTCTCTTTCATCGCCTCAAGCAGCCTGTGGTGTTGGGCTACATCGTCGCGGGTTTCATTATCGGCCCGCATACCCCGCCGTTCGGCCTGATCCACGATGAAGACACGATCAAGACCCTCGCCGAGCTGGGGGTGATTTTCCTGATGTTCTGCCTGGGCCTGGAGTTCAGCTTGCGCAAGCTGTTCAAAGTCGGGGCCACGGCATTTATCGCGGCTTTCCTGGAAATCGTCCTGATGATCTGGATCGGTTTCGAGATCGGCCGCTGGTTCGGCTGGAACACCATGGACTCGCTGTTCCTGGGCGCGATCCTGGCAATTTCTTCGACCACCATCATCGTCAAGGCGCTGAACGACCTGAAGATGAAGAACGAGCGTTTCGCCCAGCTGATCTTCGGCGTGCTGATCGTCGAGGACATCCTCGGTATCGGTATCATCGCCTTGCTGTCCGGCATCGCCGTCAGTGGCTCGGTCAGCTCCGGCGAAGTGTTCTCGACGGTCGGCAAGCTGTCGTTGTTCATGATCGTCGCGCTGGTCATCGGCATCCTGCTGGTGCCCCGGCTACTGGCCTACGTGGCGAAGTTCGAAAGCAACGAAATGTTGCTGATCACCGTGTTGGGCCTGTGCTTCGGGTTCTGTCTGCTGGTGGTAAAGCTGGAGTACAGCATGGTGCTGGGGGCCTTCCTGATCGGTGCGATCATGGCCGAGTCGCGCCAGCTGCTGAAGATCGAACGTCTGATCGAGCCTGTGCGTGACCTGTTCAGCGCAATCTTCTTCGTCGCCATCGGCCTGATGATCGACCCACAGGTGCTGGTCGATTACGCCTGGCCGATCGTGGTGATCACCCTGGCGGTGGTGCTGGGCAAGATGTTGTCGTGCGGCATGGGCGCATTCATTGCGGGTAATGACGGACGTACCTCGTTGCGTGTGGGCATGGGCCTTTCCCAGATTGGCGAATTCTCCTTCATCATTGCGGCACTGGGGATGACACTGCAGGT
Source organism: Pseudomonas sp. NBRC 111124 (assembly GCF_001320245.1). Classification (GTDB taxonomy): domain Bacteria; phylum Pseudomonadota; class Gammaproteobacteria; order Pseudomonadales; family Pseudomonadaceae; genus Aquipseudomonas. The sequence goes on along the minus strand of NZ_BCBA01000007.1, from coordinate 75,372 downwards.
CACCAGTGACTTCCTGTACCCGGTGGCGGTGGCGGTCTCGGCCATTACCACGCTGCTGACGCCCTACCTGATACGTGCCGCCGATCCGCTGTCGCAGAAGCTCGGCAATGTTGTGCCACGGCGCCTGGCGAGGGTGCTGTCGCTCTACGGGGAATGGTTGCGCAACATTCAGCCTCAAGGTGAAAGCGCCATGCTGGCGGCGATGATCCGGCGCATTCTGCTGCAGGTGGGGGTCAACCTGGCGCTGGTGATCGCAATCTTCTTCAGCGGCGGCTATTTTGCCGGGCGTATCGGCAATTGGTTGAACGAGTGGGTGACGGATGTCAGCCAGCAAAAGGCGCTGATCTGGGGCGCGGCATTGCTGCTGTCGCTGCCGTTCCTGATTGCCGCCTATCGCAAGCTCAAGGCGCTGTCGATGCTATTGGCGGAGATGGGCGTGAAGCCGGAAATGGCCGGGCGGCATACTCAGCGCGTGCGTCGCGTGGTTGCCGAGGTGATTCCACTGCTGTCGCTGCTGGTGATCTTCCTGCTGCTGTCGGCGTTGTCGGCGAGCATCCTGCCAACCAGCGAGTTGTTGCTAGTGATCGCCGTGGTAGCGGCAGTAGTCGTGGCGTTGCTGTGGCGCTGGTTCATCCGCGTGCATTCGCGGATGCAGATCGCCTTGCTGGAGACATTGGAGAACAGCCGCGATCATTCGCACTGACGGCGTGCCTCGGTAGGCGCTTCCATGTATCGCGAGCGGGCCGCAAAGCGGCCCTGCGATTGCGGGTGGTGATGTCAGCTTTCCAGCCACACGTCCCGGGCCCAGTGCCACACCGATTCCCAGCTTTCCTCGGCGACGGCTTCTTCCTCGCCATCCCACAGCACTACGGTGCCATCTTCCTCGACGCAGTAGTAATTGTCGCCATCCTGGCACAGCGGGATCAGCTCACGCGGCACACCAGCGTCCCAGGCGTTGGCGGCGACGTCGGGCAGGTAGGTGTGCGACTGTGGGTCGGTGCAGGTCACCGGCTCCAGCGAGCCGTACACCACGTCACTGACAGTCAGCAGAAACTCCTTGAACACGAAAGGAATGTTGATGAACAGCTGTTCCTCTATTTCTACCAGCTGGTCCTCGTCGGGAAGTTCCAATGGCACCGGTACGGGCTCGTTGGCTTCACGGAGTTGTTCGATCACTTCTTCCACGGTTCACATCCTCTGACCTTGATGACAACGCTGCGCGTTATACCCTAGTAGGCCGCTCTGGCAAAAGCAAAAACCCCGGGACAGGCCCGGGGTTTTTTGTGCAACGTGCGGCGGTTAACCGTTTTGACGGATACCGGCGACCAGCCAAGGCTGGTTCTCGCCCTGGGCGCGAACCATGTGCCAGCTTTCGCTGAAGGCTTCGCCCTGGTCGAAGCGCGAGGTCTTCGACACGCCACGGAAGGTCAGGGTGGCGTCGGTACGGTCGGCGCGATCGTCGACACCGTCCAGTTGCACATCGAGGTCATCGATGTAGGTCGACTGGAAGCCATCACCCAGGTCGGCACGCTCGCGCTTGAGGAACTCAAGCATCTGCGGGGTGACGAACTCGGCGATCTTGTCCATTTCATTGGCATCCCAGTGCTGCTGCAGCGACTGGAAGTGGCTGCGGGCCGCGGCCAGGAAGCTCTGCTCGTTGAACCATGCCGGCGCGTTGATCACCGGAGCGGCTGCGGCGGCAGGGGCGGCCGAACCACCGAAGATCGACGGTTGGGCAGGCTGCTGGCCGTGGGCTTCACGCTGGAACGGCGCATGGCCCGGAGCGGCCATTTGCGGCTGCTGCTGGCGACGGCGCGCGGCAATGAAGCGGAACACCAGGAAGGCGATCAGGCCCATGATCAGGAAGTCCATGATCTGCATGCCCTGGAAGCCGTCACCCATGAACATGGATGCCAGCAGGCCACCGGCGGCGAGGCCGGCCAATGGGCCCAGCCAGCGCGAAGCACCGCTGGCGGCGGCCGGGGCGCGACCAGGAGCGGTCGGCGTGGCTGCAGGCGTGGTTGGCGATGCCTGGCGAGTCTGGTGCATAGGCGCGGCGCCCGAGCTCTTGCCGCCGCCGAAGCGCTTGGCGTTGGCGTCCAGGCTCAGCGTCAGGCCGACGCAGAGCGCCAGTGCGATGCTAAGAAAACGTTGCATAAATGGGATTTCCCCTGTTGTGGATTGCACGCGCGCCATGGTGCACAGGTTCCTGTGCTCATGGCCAGCGACAAGATGTTTCCGGCTTTTGCCTGAATGCTTCGAAGCTTCAGATGGCCTCGAGCTTGGCGTAGCCCAGCATGAGCCATTTACTGCCTTCGGCAAAGTTCACCTGCACCCGTGCCTGGGCGCCGGAGCCCTCGAAGTTGAGGATCACCCCTTCGCCAAACACCGCGTGCTGCACGCGCTGGCCAAGGTTGAAGGCGGTCTGCGGAATATTGGCATTGGCAAACAGGTTGCTGGTACCGCTCGTCGAACCGCCGAACGGTCGGCTGACACTGTTGGAAAGGCGTACTTCCTGAACCAGACCGCTCGGAATCTCGCGTACGAAACGAGACACCTTATTGTAGGTCTCGCTGCCATAAAGGCGGCGGGTCTCGGCATAGGTCATGATCAGCTGGCGCATGGCGCGGGTGATGCCCACGTAGGCCAGGCGGCGTTCCTCTTCCAGGCGGCCGGGTTCTTCCAGGCTCATCTTGTGCGGGAACAGGCCTTCTTCCATGCCCACCAGGAACACGTAGGGGAATTCCAGGCCCTTGGCACTGTGCAGGGTCATCAGCTGGATGCTGTCTTCGTGCTCGTCTGCCTGGGCATCGCCAGCCTCCAGCGAGGCATGGCCAAGGAAGGCCGACAACGGCGACAGGTCGGCGTCGTCTTCGCTGGTTTCGAAGTTGCGCGCGGCGCTGACCAGTTCCTCAAGGTTTTCTACCCGTGCCTGGCCCTTTTCACCCTTTTCTTCCTGGTGATAGATGATCAGGCCGGACTGCTCGATGGCTGTCTGGGTCATGGTGTGCAGCGGCATGTCGGCGACCTTGCCGGCCAGGCCCTCGATCAACTCGATAAAGGCACCCAGGGCAGAAGCGGCGCGGCCTTTCAGCGCCTTGGCGGCCAGCAGCTGGCACATGGCTTCCCACATCGACAGCTGGCTGTGACGGGCATGCTCGCGGATGGCTTCGACGGTTTTTTCGCCGATGCCGCGTGGCGGCACGTTGATCACCCGCTCCAGCGCGGCGTCGTTGCCGCGGCCTTCGATCAGGCGCAGGTAGGCCATGGCATTCTTGATTTCGGCGCGTTCGAAGAAGCGCTGTCCGCCGTAGATCCGGTACGGGATACGTTCGCGCAGCAGGGCTTCTTCCAGCACCCGCGACTGGGCGTTGGAGCGATACAGGATGGCGATGTCGTTGCGCGCGCTGCCTTGCTTGATCAGGCTTTCGATGGTCTCGACCACATAGCGCGCTTCATCGTGTTCGTTATAGGCGGCGTACAGCGTCAGCGGCTCGCCTTCGCCCATGTCGGTCCACAGCTCCTTGCCCAAGCGCCCGCTGTTGTTGGCGATCAGTGCGTTGGCAGCCTTGAGGATGCCGCCGGTGGAGCGGTAGTTCTGCTCCAGGCGGATCATCTCGGCGTCAGGGAAGTCGGCGGTGTACTGGTGAATGTTCTCGATCTTGGCGCCGCGCCAGCCGTAAATCGACTGGTCGTCGTCGCCCACGGCCATCAGGCTGCCACCGTTTTTGCCTGCCAGCAGGCGCAGCCAGGCGTACTGCACGGCGTTGGTGTCCTGGAATTCGTCCACCAGCAGGTGGCGGAAGCGTCGCTGGTAGTGTTCCAGCAGGCCAGGGTGATCGCGCCACAGGTCGAGGGCGCGCAGCAGCAATTCGGAAAAATCGATGACCCCGGCGCGCTCGCAGGCCTGTTCATAGGCACTGTAGACATCGCGCATGGTCTGCAGGAACAGGTCGCCGCCGGCCTGGATATGTTGCGGGCGCAGGCCCTCGTCCTTTTGCCCGTTGATAAACCACTGGGCCTGGCGTGCCGGCCATTTTTGCTCGTCCAGGCCAAGTTCGCGCATGACCCGCTTGACCAGCCGTTGCTGGTCATCGCTGTCGAGAATCTGGAAGTTCTGCACCAGGCGTGCTTCCTGCCAGTGCGCCCGCAGCAGGCGGTGCGCCAGGCCGTGGAAGGTGCCCACCCACATGCCCGCCGGGTTGATACCCAGCAACTGCTCGATCCGCTGGCGCATTTCGGCGGCAGCCTTGTTGGTGAAGGTCACCGACAGGATCGAGTGCGGCGAGGCCTGCTCGACCTGGATCAGCCAGGCGATGCGGTGCACCAGCACGCGGGTTTTACCGGAACCGGCGCCAGCAAGCACCAGCTGACGCCCAAGCGTGGCCGCTACGGCCTGGCGTTGGGCATCGTTGAGGGAATTCAGCAGGAGGGAGAGGTCATCTGTGTGCATCCGGCCATTCTAGGGGCAGGCCGGTCAACGGGCAAACGTCTACTGTATAAATATTCACCTCTCCTGCGGTCGCACATCGGGTTCTGGTATTTGCAGCATTTCAGCTATACCAGTGTCTGCATCCGCGTGACGTGGTGAAAGATGACCCAGAGCAGTTTGGCCATGTCTGCCGTTTGTGTAAGATCGCAGCTCGTTTAGTGCCAACCATAACAAGAACACTACAAGAACCAGCGCTATGACCCAGGACCGTACGGCGATCGGCGTATCGCTGGAGATGACAAGGAACGTGCGCAGGCAGTTCGCCACTCAGCTTTCCGTCGAGCGAACCCGTCTGCTGTATCAAGGCTCTCTGTTACCCACATTGTTCATGCTGCTCAATGGCCTGCTGTGCGCCTGGCTGTTGTGGAGCCCCGGGCGTTATCTGCTGGTAGGCGTATGGCTGGTGTGGCTGCTGGCGCTGGTGGCCCTCCGGGTGATCCAGGTGGCAGCGTTCGAGGGCGCCTCCGCGCAACGCCAGGCCAACCCCGGCTGGCGCCGCATGTTCCTGCTCGGCTCGGCATTCAGCGGCTTGACCTTGGCCTGTGCGGCGATCGCCCTGGTGCCGGAGGACAACTTCGTGCAGCAGGCCTGGGTCTTCGGCTTGCTGGGGATGGCCAGCTTGAGTGCGAGCATTGCTTATGCCGTCAGCCTGCCGGCCTTTCTCAGCTTCGCCTTGCCCTGCCTGTTGCCGCCCGTTCTGTTCCTGCTCAACTTCGAGGCGGGACAGCAGCGTGGCTGGGGCTGGCTTGGCCTGATCCTGCTGGCGGCGCTGGTGGTGGTGGCCTGGCAGGTCAACCGGCTGCTCGACCGCAGCCTGCTGCGGCGTTTCCACAATCAGGCACTGAACCAGGACCTGCAGCGGATCACCGCGCAGAAAAGGCTTGAAGAACAGCAGCGCCTGGCTGCCACGGTATTCGAGGCCTGCAATGAAGGCGTGGTAATTCTGGGTGCCGATTTCGTGGTCCTGGCGGTCAATCAGGCCTACTGCCAGATGACCGGCTACAACCGCGCCGAGCTGCTGGCGCGCGAGTTGTTCGAGTTGCCGTGCCATAGCGATGCACGCCGGCACAGCCAGGCCATCGAGTTGGCGCTGGCACAGCAAGGCGGGTGGCAAGCTGAGCTGGTGGAGGCACGCAAGCATGGCGAGTTACATCCGCAATGGTTGCAGCTGACGGCTGTGCGCGATACCCAGGGCCATTTGAGCCAGGTAGTCGGCTTCTTCACCGACCTCTCGGCGCGTCGAGCCTCCGATGAGCGCCTGCGCTACCTGGCGCAGTACGACGAACTGAGCGGGCTGGCCAACCGTTCACTGTTCCGGCTGCGTCTGCAGGAAGCCTCGCAGCGCGTGCGCAGCAACGGCCGCAGCCTTGCCTTGCTGCATGTTGATCTGGACCGCTTCAAGCTGCTCAATGAAAGCCTGGGTCATGAACTGGCCGACCAGTTGATTCACAAGATTGCCCGGCGCATTGTCAGTACCGTTCCCGAGGCGGATACGGTGGCGCGGCTTTCCGGCGATGAATTTGCCGTGCTGTTCGATGGTTACAGCAACCTGTCGAGCCTGGTGCGGGTCACCACTCGCTTGTTGAACAAGTTGCGCAAGCCGCAGCGGCTCGATGGGCACGAGGTGGTGGTCAGTGCTTCGGTGGGCATCAGCGTGCTGTCCGATGCCACGCTCGATGCCGATGCCCTGATCAGCCAGGCAGATATGGCCAAGCAGCATGCCAAGCATCTGGGCGGCGACAACTTCCAGTTCTATACCGAGAGCCTGCGCGCCAGCACCCTCGAGCGCCTGCAGCTGGAGAACCAACTGCGCAAGGCCATCGAAGAAGAGCAACTGCTGGTCTATTACCAGCCCAAACTGTGCCTGCTCAGTGGGCATCTGCATGCCGCCGAAGCGCTGGTGCGCTGGCTGCATCCAGAGAGGGGCATGGTGCCGCCAGGGGAATTCATCGGTCTGGCGGAAGAAACCGGGCTGATCGCCCCCATCGGAGAGTTCGTGCTCCGGGAGGCCTGCAAGCAAGCGCGCGCATGGCTACTGCAAGGGCTGGAGGTGCGGGTGTCGGTCAACCTGTCGGTCTACCAGCTGCGCCAGGGCAAGCTGGTCAGCCTGGTACGCCAAGTGCTCGAGGAAACCGGGTTGGCGCCGCACCTGCTGGAGCTGGAACTGACCGAAAGCCAGTTGCTGGACAGCGTCGAACACATCATCTCGACCTTCGGTCAACTCCGCGCATTGGGCGTGAAACTGGCCATCGACGATTTTGGCACCGGCTACTCGTCATTGAGCTACCTCAAGCGCCTGCCGGTAGATTACGTGAAAATCGACCAGGCATTCATACGTGGTTTGCACGAGGGCAGCCAGGATGCGGCCATTACCCAGGCGATCATCACCCTGTCCAGAAGCCTGGGCCTGAAGGTTGTGGCAGAAGGAGTGGAAACGGCGGAGCAACTGGCGTTCCTGCGTGAGCAGGCGTGTGACGAGGCCCAGGGCTACCTGATCAGCAGGCCGATTCCGGCGCTTGAGTTCAGGCAGATGCTCGGCCGTCCCTGGACGCAATGAGCGCACCCTCACTCAGCTATGCCAGTGCCTGCCATGCCTGGCCAGCAGGCTGTTGGCCTGTTCCGGGCCGTTGGTGCCAGCGGCATAGTGGCGTGGTGCCTGGAAGTGTTCTTCCCAACCCTTGATGATCGGGTCGATCCAGGCCCAGGCGGCTTCCACTTCGTCGCGGCGCATGAACAGCGTTGAATCGCCTTCGAGGATGTCCAGCAACAGGCGTTCGTAAGCGTCCCAGCGGCGGGTCTGGCCGAATACCTGGGCCAGGTTCAGGTCCAGGTCGACCGGTTCCAGGCGCATGCCCTTGCCCGGGCTTTTGGTCATCATGCGCAGGCTGATGCGTTCCTCTGGCTGCAGCTGGATCAGTAGCTGGTTGACCTGGCCGCCGTTGAACAGCTCGTGGGGCACCGGTTTGAACTGGATGACGATCTGTGACGAGCGCCGCGCCATGCGCTTGCCGGTACGCAGGTAAAAGGGCACACCGGCCCAGCGCCAGTTGTCGATGTGGGCGTGCACGGCGACGAAGGTTTCGGTGTCGGTATCGTTGTCGACGTCCTTCTCAAAGTAGTAGGCCGGCACTTCCTGGCCGCCGATGTGCCCGGCACCGTACTGACCGCGCACGGTCTTGTCCTGCACGTCCTGGCCGGTGATGGGCTTGAGGGCGCGCAAGATCTTCACCTTCTCGTCGCGTACGGCCTCGGCCTCAAATTGTGCCGGCGGCTCCATGGCCACTAGGCACAGCAGCTGCAGCAGGTGGTTCTGCAGCATGTCGCGGGTTGCCCCGGCGCGGTCGTAGTAACCGCCGCGGTTTTCCACGCCAAGGGTTTCGCAGACGCTGATCTGCACATGGTCGACCTGGCCATTGCGCCATACCGGTTCCAGCAGGGCATTGGCGAAGCGCAGGGCCATCAGGTTCTGCACGGTTTCCTTGCCCAGGTAGTGATCGATGCGAAACACCTGCGATTCGTCGAACACCGCGCCGATCGCTTCGTTGATGGCGGTGGCGGAGGCCAACGAGTGGCCGATCGGCTTCTCCAGCACGATGCGTGCTTCGCTGTCGGCCAAACCGGCAATACGCAGGTGGTTGGCGATCGGTACGAAGAGGTTGGGCGCAGTGGCCAGGTAGTAGATGCGGGTCAGCCCTCCAGGCTCGCCGAGGTAGCGCGCCAGGCGGCCAAAATCGGCGCTTTGTGCGGCATCCATGGGGAAGTAGTCGAGGCGGGCGGAAAAGCGTTGCCACACATCTTCGTCGAAGTCGTGGCGGGCGATCTGCGCCCGGCAATGGCGTTCGGCGAGCTTGAGGTATTCGTTGCGGCTTATGTGGCGACGGGCGAGGGCGATGATACGCACCGCGTTGTTCAGGCGTGCCTCGCGATACAGGTGATAGAGCGCCGGCAGCAGTTTGTGCAGGGCCAGGTCACCGGTGCCACCGAACACCATGATGTCGCAAGGAATAGTCAAACCACCACTCTCCACGTTCGTTTAACTGGGCGGGTTGGCGTCCATGTAGTATAACTACAAGAAAGCTACATCCCGGCCAGCCGATCATAACCGAGTCCAGCCCGTGAATCTGTTGCAACATATCGCCCAATCGCGCCACCTGCTGCGCAAATCGGAACTCAAAGTGGCCGACCACGTGCTGCTCGACCCGGCTGCCGTAATGCACAGCTCCATGGCCGACCTGGCGCACAGTGTGGGCATCAGCGAGCCGACCATCGTGCGTTTCTGCCGGGCGATCGGTTGTTCGGGCTTCCAGGATCTCAAGCTCAAGCTGGCGCAAAGCCTGGCAGCCGGTGCCAGTTTCGGCCAGTTCGCGATTCATGAAGACGACTCGGTTGCCGACTACAGCCTGAAGATTTTCGACACCACCCTGCACACCCTGATGGAAGTGCGTGAGCACCTGGACCCGCAGGCCCTGCAACAGGCCGTGAGCGCCATGGCCCAGGCGCAACGCGTGGAATTCTATGGCTTTGGTGCATCCGGTGCAGTCGCCGCCGACGCCCAGCACAAGTTCTTCCGTCTGCTGCTCAGCGCCGCAGCCTACTCGGACCCGCACATGCAGGCCATGTCGGCGGTGACGTTGAAGCCGGGTGACGTGGCGGTGTGCATTTCTCAGTCAGGACGTTCCAAGGACCTGCTGATCACCGCCAACCTGGTGCGAGAAAGCGGTGCCAACCTGATCACCCTGTGCCCGAGCGCGACGCCGCTGGCGGAGCTGTCGACGGTCAACCTGGCGATCGACGTGCATGAAGACACCGAGATCTACACCCCGTTGACCTCACGTATCGCTCACCTGGTGGTGATCGACGTGCTGGCCATGGGCGTGGCCATGGCACGTGGGCCGAGCCTGGTCAATCACCTGAAGAGCGTGAAGCGCAGCCTGCGCAGCCTGCGCTTGTCGCCCAAGTCGATCAAGGCTACCGACGACTGAGGTATGCCTGTACCGGCCGTTTCGCGGGCTCGCCCGCTCCCACAGGATTTTTGCTGCCCTCAGGTCTGGCGCTATCCCTGTGGGAGCGGGCGGGCCCGCGAAAGAGTCGGTACAGGCAGCGAAAATTCACGGCTTTGTCATGATTCCACAGCTAAACCGTAAACCCTCAAGGCCAGTCTGAAACTCCCGCATCCTATCTGGGAGACAGGCAATGGCTCGTGACTTCGACGGTACGTACCAACCCAGCGCCAAGGCTCGCAAGCAGCAGGAAAAGGATCAGCGCCGCATGGAATACCGCCGCGCGATCGAGAGCTACTGCGACCAGCGTCAATTGCTCCGTGACTTGTCCGACTACCCCGATCTGCAAGCACTCACGGTATGGCAAGCGTCGGCGGCAACTTCCCCGAAAACCGCTCAACAAGCGCGCTGATAAGCGCACGTTCGCTGCGGATGAATGCCAGAAAGGCCAAGGCCACCGGCGATTGTCGCTTGGCCTTGGCCTGCACCACGCACCAGCTGCGGTACAACGGCAGCTCCTCCACCGGCAGCTCCCTGAGCACCCCCGTGGCCAGCTCCATGTTCACGGCGTGCCGAGTCAGCAGGGCGATACCCAGGCCGGCGATCACGCATTCGCGCTGGGCATCGGCCGAAGCGACCTCCAGCGTCTGGGTGAAGTGCACGCGTTTGTCCTTGAAGTACTCCTCGCAGGCCTTGCGGGTGCCCGAACCCTGCTCGCGGACCAGCAGGGTATGAGGCTCCAGGTCCTGCAGGCGCAGCTGTTCCAGCTTGCACAGCGGGTGCTGCGGCGGAGCCACGGCGATGATCGGGTTGTTGAGAAACGGCAGAAACTCCAGGCCCATGTCCTGCGGCACCATCGACATGATGATCAGGTCGTCACGGTTGTCGGAAAGCCGGCGGATCGCCTGGGCGCGGTTGACCACGGTGAGGGTCAGGTTGACCTCCGGGTGACGCTGCTTGAAGGCGGCGAACAGGTGTGGCACGAAGTACTTGGCACTGGACTCGATCGCCAGCTTCAGCTGCCCTTGCAGTGAACCTTGCATGTCCGACAGCTGCATATCGAGGCTCTCCAGGCGCCCGAAGATATCGCGGCTGGCCCGTTGCAGGGCTTCGGCGGCTTCGGTCAGGTAGAGCTTCTTGCCGACATACTCGAACAGCGGTTGGCCGATGAGCTCTTCGAGTTGTCGAATCTGTAAACTTACGGCGGGTTGCGTCAGCGACATTTCCTCCGCCGCCCGGCTGTACGAGCGTAAATCGCACACCTCGTTGAAGATCTGCAATTGACGCAATGTCATACGCATCAAGGACTTACGCATTTTATTCGGCTCTTCGGCAATACCTTGTTACCGAACTATAAGCTTTTGCTAATACAGCCCCTAACAAATATTGATTTTTGTTTATCAACCTTCAGCGCTAGGGTGAATGTGCGACTGGCCAGCATCCTCTGGTCACGCGCCGACCGGTAGACCCGGATCGTCTGTTCCTACGGCTTTGGGAAGACTCCAGTGATAAAAAAAATCCTGATCGCCAACCGGGGTGAAATCGCAGTTCGGATCGTGCGTGCCTGCGCCGAGATGGGCATTCGCTCTGTCGCGATCTATTCCGACGCCGACCGTCACGCCTTGCACGTCAAGCGCGCCGACGAGGCCTACAGCATTGGTGCCGAGCCGCTGGCCGGTTACCTGAACCCGCGCAAGCTGGTCAACCTTGCTGTGGAAACCGGCTGTGACGCCCTGCACCCGGGTTACGGTTTCTTGTCGGAAAACGCCGAACTGGCAGAGATCTGCGCCGAGCGCGGGATCAAGTTCATCGGCCCGGCCGCCGACGTCATCCGCCGCATGGGCGACAAGACCGAAGCGCGCCGCACCATGATTGCAGCCGGTGTGCCGGTCACCCCGGGTACCGAAGGCAACGTTGCCGACATCCACGAAGCCCTGAGCGAAGGCGAGCGCATCGGTTACCCGGTGATGCTCAAAGCCACCTCTGGTGGTGGCGGCCGTGGTATCCGCCGCTGCAACAGCCGTGAAGAGCTGGAACAGAACTTCCCGCGGGTAATCTCCGAAGCCACCAAGGCCTTCGGTTCGGCCGAAGTGTTCCTGGAAAAGTGCATCGTCAACCCCAAGCACATCGAGGCGCAGATCCTCGGTGACAGCTTCGGCAACGTCGTGCACCTGTTCGAGCGCGACTGCTCGATCCAGCGCCGCAACCAGAAGCTCATCGAGATTGCCCCGAGCCCACAGCTCACCCCTGAACAGCGCGCCTACATCGGCGACTTGGCGGTGCGTGCGGCCAAGGCAGTGAACTACGAGAACGCCGGTACCGTGGAGTTCCTGCTCGCCGATGGCGAGGTGTACTTCATGGAGATGAACACCCGGGTGCAGGTGGAGCACACCATCACCGAGGAAATCACCGGGATCGACATCGTCCGCGAGCAGATCCGCATCGCTTCGGGCCTGCCGCTGTCGGTGAAGCAGGAAGACATCCAGCACCGTGGCTACGCGTTGCAGTTCCGCATCAACGCCGAAGACCCGAAGAACAACTTCCTGCCCAGCTTCGGCAAGATCACCCGTTACTACGCCCCCGGCGGCCCGGGCGTGCGCACCGACACGGCGATCTACACCGGCTACACCATTCCGCCGTTCTACGACTCCATGTGCCTGAAGCTGGTGGTCTGGGCGTTGACCTGGGAAGAAGCCATGGACCGCGGCCTGCGGGCGCTGGACGACATGCGCGTGCAAGGGGTGAAGACCACCGCCGCGTACTACCAGGAAATCTTGCGCAACCCGGAATTCCGTAGCGGTCAGTTCAACACCAGCTTCGTTGAAAGCCACCCGGAGCTGACCAACTACTCGATCAAGCGCAAACCCGAAGAGCTGGCCCTGGCCATCGCCGCCGCCATTGCCGCCCACGCAGGCCTGTGAGGAACCCCATAATGTCCAAGAAAATTCACGTAACCGACACGATCCTGCGCGACGCCCACCAGTCCCTGCTGGCTACCCGCATGCGTACCGAAGACATGCTGCCGATCTGCGACAAGCTCGACAAGGTCGGCTACTGGTCGCTGGAAGTCTGGGGTGGCGCCACCTTCGACGCCTGCGTGCGCTTCCTCAAAGAAGACCCGTGGGAGCGCCTGCGCAAACTGCGCGCGGCACTGCCTAACACCCGTCTGCAAATGCTGCTGCGTGGCCAGAACCTGCTGGGCTACCGCCACTACAGCGACGACGTGGTCAAGGCCTTCGTTGCCAAGGCTGCGGTCAATGGCATCGACGTGTTCCGCATCTTCGACGCCATGAACGATGTGCGTAACCTGCGTGTCGCGATCGAAGCGGTGAAGGCTGCCGGCAAGCACGCCCAAGGCACCATCGCCTACACCGTCAGCCCGGTGCACACCATCGACGCCTTCGTCGCCCAGGCCAAACAGATGGAAGCCATGGGTTGCGACTCGGTGGCGATCAAGGACATGGCCGGCCTGCTGACGCCGTTCGCTACCGGTGAGCTGGTGCGGGCATTGAAAGCCGAGCAGTCGCTACCGGTCTTCATTCATTCCCACGACACCGCCGGTCTGGCCGCCATGTGCCAGCTCAAGGCTGTGGAAAACGGTGCCGATCACATCGACACCGCAATCTCCAGCTTCGCCTGGGGCACCAGCCACCCAGGCACCGAGTCGATGGTCGCGGCGCTCAAGGGCAGCGAGTTCGACACCGGCCTGGACCTGGAGCTGTTACAGGAAATCGGCCTGTACTTCTACGCCGTGCGCAAGAAGTACCACCAGTTCGAGAGCGAGTTCACCGCCGTGGATACCCGCGTGCAGGTCAACCAGGTACCCGGCGGGATGATTTCCAACCTGGCCAACCAGCTCAAGGAGCAGGGCGCGCTGAGCCGCATGAACGAAGTGCTGGCAGAGATCCCGCGGGTGCGCGAAGACCTCGGCTTCCCGCCGCTGGTAACGCCGACCTCGCAGATTGTTGGTACCCAAGCGTTCTTCAACGTGCTGGCCGGTGAGCGCTACAAGACCATCACCAACGAGGTGAAGCTGTACCTGCAGGGTGGTTACGGCAAGGCGCCGGGTGTGATCAACGAGCAGCTGCGCCGCCAGGCCATCGGTAATGAAGAAGTCATCGACGTGCGCCCGGCCGACCTGCTCAAGCCAGAGATGGCCAAGCTGCGTGGTGATATCGGCGCCCTGGCCCGCTGTGAAGAAGACGTGTTGACCTTCGCCATGTTCCCGGACATTGGCCGCAAGTTCCTGGAAGAACGCGAAGCAGGCACCCTGACCCCCGAAGCCCTGCTGCCGATTCCTGAAGCGGGCGCAGTGGCCTCCCACGGTGGTGAAGGCGTGCCAACCGAGTTCGTCATCGACGTGCACGGCGAAACCTACCGCGTCGACATCACCGGCGTGGGCGTCAAGGCCGAAGGCAAGCGTCACTTCTACCTGTCGATCGACGGCATGCCGGAAGAGGTGGTGTTCGAGCCGCTCAACGAGTTTGTCGGTGGCGGTGGCAGCAAGCGCAAGCAGGCCAGTGCACCGGGCCACGTCAGCACCACCATGCCGGGCAACATCGTCGATGTGCTGGTCAAGGAAGGCGACGTGGTCAAAGCCGGCCAGGCCGTGCTGATCACCGAAGCGATGAAGATGGAGACCGAAGTGCAGGCGGCCATCGCCGGCAAGGTCGTGGCCATCCACGTGGCCAAGGGCGATCGCGTGACACCGGGTGAGATCCTTATCGAGATCGAGGGTTGAGATAAGCCTTCATCTACAAGTGGTTTACCTCTGGGGAGCGGGTGCTCCCCTTTTTTTGTGTCGGATTTGCCGGCCTCTTCGCGGGTTCACCCGCGAGGAGGCCGGTATATCCTGCAAATCTTTCAGCCTTTGCGGCATGCCTCGAGAGTCTCTACCTGGCCCTCCGGCCGCTGGTTCGCTTCACTCAGCCACCGCTCAAACCCCGCCGCCACCTGAGGCCACTCATCATCGGTGATCGAATACCACGCCGTATTGCGGTTGTGGTCCTTCACCACCAGGTGCTTGCGGAACACCCCTTCGAACGTGAAGCCGAAGCGCTCCGCTGCACGCTTGGAGCGGGCGTTGGCGTTATTGCACTTCCATTCCAGCCTCCGGTTGCCCAACTCGAAGCTCAATTTGCCCAACAGGTAGACGGCCTCGGTGCTCTTGGGCGTACGCTGCATGGGGGCGCCGAAGGCGATGTGGCCGATCTCGATACGGCCGTGGTCGGGCACGATCGACATCAGGGTGAGCACACCCTGGGCCTGGCCGTTGGCGCGGTCGATCACGGTGTAATAGAGCGGGTCGTGGCCGGCGGCGTTGCCTTGCAGCCAGCGGTCGAAGGCAGCACGCTCGGTGAACGGGCCATAGGGCAGGTAGTCCCACAGCACCGGGTCGGAATCAGGACCTTGCAGGGCGGCCCAAAGGTCGTCGCCGTGGCGCGCCGGGTCGAGTTTTTCCAGGCGGATGAAGCGACCGTCGATGGGCTCGGCTTTGGGCGCTGCGGCGGGTTTCCAGTTCAGTGCGTCAGTCATGTGGCCTACAACCCTTTGCGAAATTGGATGAAGCCCGGGCGCTCGGCAACCTGTTCGTACAGGCTGATGGCGGTGGCGTTGGTTTCGTGGGTCAGCCAGTGCACCTTGATGCAGCCAGCGGCCTTGGCCGTGGCATACACGTGCTCGATCAGCTGGCGGCCGATGCCCAGGCCGCGCTGGCTGCTGTCGACGTAAAGGTCCTGCAGGTAGCAGGAGTTCTCGATGCTCCAGTTGGAACGATGGTAGATGAAGTTGACCATACCCACTGCCTTGCCATCGACCCAGGCGAGGGTCGAATGGGTCGGCTCGTTCGGGTCGAGCAGGCGTTGCCAGGTGCTGAGGCTGACCGTTTCGGCCAGTTCGGTCTGGTAGAAGCGCAGGTAGGCTTGCCACAGGGCGAGCCAGGCGGCGTGGTCTTGAGCGCTGACGGGGCGCAGGGTAACGCTGGGCATGGGCTTTTCCTTCAGAGTTGGCGCATGTGCGCCGCAAGTTGGTTGTCCTGGTAATCCGGGCTGGCGCCAAGGCCTTCGCGTACGCCGGCGATATCCTCGGCCGAGCGGTTCTGGCTGAGCTTGCGTGCGCCTTGCAGGCGGGTGATGGGCAGGCGGATGCCGACGATGGCGCGGAGCATGCCGTCGAGGTAATCGGCGGGGGCATCGGTAACTTTCCAGGGCTCGCTGCGGCCTTGCTCGTGACGGTCGGTCAGGCGGCTGACAATCTGTAGCAGCGGCGCGGCCTCGTGGATCACTTCGGCCGTGCCGTAAGCGTGTACGGCAAGGTAGTTCCAGGTCGGCACTACTTTGGGATTCTCAGCCTTGCTCGGGTAATAGCCGGGGCTGACGTAGGCATCGGGGCCTGGGAACACCAGCAGTGCTTCGGCGCCTTGCTCTAGCGCCTGCCACTGGCGGTTGGCTCGCGCCAGGTGGGCGTAGACGGTGCCGAATCCGCCCTCGTCGGTGTCGAGCAACACCGGCAGGTGCGTGGCCAGCAGGCCCTGTTCATCGTGGCTGATCAGCACGGCCAGGCGGGTCTCGCGCATGTGCTGGTGCAAGCGTTCAAGGTCGTGTTCCTGGTGGGGTTTGCTGTTGTACATGCGCTGGGTCCTTGTCGAATGGCTCCATGCTAGGCAGGCTATTGGTTCTGTGTAAGAGCCATTAATGACTGTTTTGACAGGTCCAATGCCATGAGCGAGCGCCCCCTCGTATTGCCTTTCGATCCTGCCGGTATCGTGCTCGATCGTCATCGCGGGCTCAGTCAGCAGCTGTACCAGGCCTTGCGTGCGCGGGTGCTGGACGGCCGCCTGAGCAGCGGCACCCGGCTGCCGGCCACGCGTGACTTGGCGAATGTGCTGGCGCTGTCGCGCAACAGCGTGGTGCGCGCCTATGACCAGTTGTATGCCGAGGGCTATATCGAAAGCCGGGTCGGGGATGGCACTTATGTGAGCCGCCTGCAAAAACTATCCACACAACTGTCCACAGGGTTATCCTTAGGGTTATCAACAGGTTTATCCACATTTCATGCGGATAATACTGAGGATTTGTCCAGCAACCAGCTTTCCAGTGAGCCGCTGGAACGATTGAAAAGTAATCACCTTCCGCCGCCAAAAAGCGGTCCGCCCAGGGCATTTCGCGTCGGGATTCCGGCATTCGATCTCTTCCCGTTTGACGTGTGGGCCAAGCTACAGGCGGGTTTCTGGCGTAATCCCTCCCCTGCGCAGTTGGGCTATGGCGACCCGGCGGGTGAGCCGGTGCTACGCGAGCTGATTGCTGCCTATTTGCGCCGTTCGCGCGGCCTTCTGTGCAGGGCTGAACAAATAGTGATCACCAGTGGCGCGCAGCAGGCCATCAGCCTTTGTGCACAGTTGCTGTTGCAACCGGGCGACGGTGTGGCTGTGGAAAACCCGGGCTATCGAGCTGCCGGGCATACCTTCGCTGTGGCCGGCGGCAAGGTGGCCGGGGTGCCGGTGGACGAGGAGGGCATGGATTGCCAGCGCCTGGCGCAGTTGCCGGATTGTCGGTTGGCCTATGTCACCCCGGCGCACCAGTACCCGACCGGCGTGACCATGAGCCTGCCCCGACGCCTGGCCTTGCTGGCCTGGGCCGAGCGCAACGACGGCTGGATCATCGAGGATGACTACGACGGCGAGTACCGTTATAGCGGTGCGCCTTTAGCGCCACTGGCAGCGCTCGACCGCCAGGGGCGGGTGTTGTACGTCGGTACCTTCGGCAAGATCGCCTTCCCGGCTTTGCGCCTGGGCTACCTGGTGCTGCCGCCTCGGCTGGTGCAGGCATTCAGCCAGGGCCGGGCACTGGCGGTGCGGCATTCGGAAGTGGGCAACCAGTGTGTGATGGCCGAATTCATGGCCCAAGGGCATTTTCAGCGGCACATCCGGCGCATGCGCAAGGCGGCGCTGAGCCGGCGCAATGTGCTCAAGGCTGGGTGGCCGGGGGATGTGCCAGGGTTAGGCGCGATGCCTGAGGTGGCAGCGGGGCTGCATGTGAAGGTGGATGTGGATAACTTTGCACGGGAGCAGCAGCTGGTCGCCAGGGCTGAGGAGGTGGGGGTGGAGGTGAATCCACTGAGCAGTTACTGGCTCGAGGACAGCGAGTTGCCTGTGGATAAGCGGACAGGCCTGGTGTTGGGGTTTGCGGCGGTGCCGGAGGGGCAGATTGCCGAGGCTTTGCTGAAACTGCGCAGAGCCTGGAAAGGGTGAATGGGGCTGCAAAGCAGCCCCAGCTCTACATCAGGTGCCGGACTTGATCCGGGTCCAGGCCCGGGTCCGCGTCCGTTCAGCCTCACGCGTCAACGGTTTGAGGGTATACAGCTTGGCCATCGCCTCCGCCGTCGGGTACAGATTCGGGTTGTTGCGAATCGCCGGGCTGACCTTGTCGGTGGCGTCCTTGTTCGGGTTCGGATAGCCGACAAAGTCGCTGATCGGCGCGATCACCTCAGGCCGCAGCAGGTAGTTGATGAACGCGTGGGCGTCCTCCGGGTTCGCCGCGTTCTTCGGGATTGCCAGCATGTCGAACCAGATCGGTGCACCTTCTTTGGGCAGGCGCATGTCCACCACCACGCCGTTCTTTGCATCCTTCGCCCGGTTGGCGGCCTGCGAGAAGCTGCCGCTGTAGCCCACTGCCACGCAGATATCGCCATTGGCGATGTCGGCCATGTATTTCGACGAATGGAAGTAGGTGATGTACGGGCGGATCTTCAGCAATAGCGCTTCGGCCTTCTTGTAGTCGTCCGGCTTGTCGCTGTTGGGTGGCAGGCCCAGGTGCTGCAGGGCCAGCGGCAGGATCTCCGACGGCGAGTCGAGCAGGGCGACGCCGCACTGTTTCAGCTTGGCGATGTTTTCTTCCTTGAAGATCAAGTCCCAGCTGTCCACCGGGGCCTGTTCACCGAGCACCGCCTTGACCTTGTCCGGGTTGAAGCCGATCAGGATGGTGCCGTACATGTACGGCACGGCGAACTTGTTGCCCGGGTCGTTGGCTTCGATCAATTTCATCAGCGCCGGATCCAGGTGTTGCCAGTTCGGCAGCTTGCTGCGGTCCAGTGGCTGGAATACCCCGGCTTCGATCTGCTTGGCGAGGAACACGTTGGACGGCACTACCACGTCGTAGCCGGAGTTGCCGGTGAGCAGCTTGGCTTCGAGCGCTTCGTTGGTGTCAAAGATGTCGTAGATCAGCTTGGTGCCACTTTCCTTCTGGAAGTCGCTCAAGGTCTGCGGGGTGATGTAATCGAACCAGTTATACACACGCAGGGTGCGCTGCTCGGCTTGAGCGTGCAGGGCACCGGTGAACAGGGTGGCAGCGATGAACGGGGCGAGCAGACGCTTGAGTCGGACCATGATCAGGCTCCTGGCTGGGCGCGCTGGAACCCTTCCAGCACATTGACCGCGTTAATACCAATTTCTTCCACAGCGTAGCCACCTTCCATCACGAACAGGGTGGGTATGCCGAGTTGGGCGATGCGCTTACCCATTTCCAGGTAATCCGGGCTGTCCAGCTTGAACTGGGAGATCGGGTCGTCCTTGAAGGTGTCCACGCCCAGGGAGACGACCAGCACGTCGGCGTCATAACCGGCAATGCGTTGGCAGGCGTCTTCCAGCGCGGCGCTCCAGGCTGCCCAGTCACTGCCGGCGGGCAGCGGGTAGTTGATATTGCAGCCAACGCCTGCGCCTTCACCGGTTTCGTCGGCATAGCCGAGGAAGAACGGGAACTCGTCTTGCGGGTCGCCGTGGATCGAGGCGAAGAACACGTCGCTGCGCTGGTAGAAGATGTCTTGGGTGCCGTTGCCGTGGTGGTAGTCGACGTCGAGGATCGCCACCTTGGCGCGGCCCTGATCGAGGAAGGCCTGGGCGGCAATCGCGGCATTGTTCAGGTAGCAATAGCCGCCCATGACTTCAGCAGCAGCATGGTGCCCTGGTGGGCGGCACAGGGCGAAGGCCGAATGGGCGCCTCGCTGGATTGCCGCCTGGGCGGTCAGGGCGACCTGCGCGGCGCTGTAGGCGGCCTGCCAGGTGCCAGCAGTGATCGGCGCGCCGGCGTCGAAACTGTAATAACCCAGCTCGCCATGCAGGCCGGTTGGCTTGACCTGGCGCAGGGTGCGCGCCGGCCAGGTGAAGGGCAGCAGGTCGCCGTCGTGGCCCAGCGCGGCCCAGCGTGCCCAGGCACCCTGGAAGAAATCGAGGTAGTTGGCGCTGTGGATGCGTTGCAGCGGTGCACGGCCGAAGTCGGTCGGGCCCTGGACGTCGCCCAGGTTGCGCTTTTTCACTTGCTCGAGGACGTGGTCGGCCCGCGATGGCATTTCAAAGCACGGCATCAGCTTGCCGTCGATGAGCTCGCAGCGGCCATGGTGCAGGCGGTGATCATCGGAATAGATCGTCAGCATTTGTTGTTCTCCGGGGGGACTGGCGTCGGCCCATTTTCGCGGGAGGCCTGGTGGCGGAGAACGACGCAAACGGCCAAAAGGGGATCGATGTGGCCAAGCTCGTTGGCCAGTCCAGCTCAACCGCGGAAATGGCTGGGGGCTACGCCGCTCCAGCGTTGGAATGCATGGCGGAAACTCGCGGTCTCGCTGAACCCCAAGGTCTCGGCAATCTGGTAGATCGGCATCTGCTCATCGGCCAGCAATTGCTTGGCGCGATCGAAGCGCAGCTCATCGAGCAGTTGTTGATAACTGCAGCCCTGCGCCTGCAGGTGGCGGCGCAAGGTTCGCGACGAGCAGTTCATCTGCCGCGCCAGCCCCTCCAGCCCCGGCGCTGCATCCAGCTGTTGCAGCAAGAGCTGGCGGATCCGCCCCAGCCAGGCCTGGCGCCCGGTGAACTCCAGGTTCAGGCGCCGGCAGCGCTCGCTCATGGCCTTGTGGGTAATCGGGTCGGCCAGCGGCAATGGCATTTCCAGCCAGCGCCGTTCGAAGGCAAAGGCGTTGTCATCGGCGTCGAAGGACAGTGGGCACTGGAAGGCCCCGCCGTACAGGCGGTGGTAGCCGGGCCGCGGGTGCTCGAAGCGGGCGGCGAGCAGCGGCAGTGTGCGGCCGAGCAGGTCATCGCAGATCACTTTCAGCGACACCAGGCAGAATTCGGCATTGAAGGCGGCGAGAGCCGGGCTGTCATGGCATTCGCTGGCGCTGAACCAGACGCGCTGGCCATCGTCGACCAGGCGCAGTTTGAAGACTGTTCCCAGCAGTGCCGGATAGTGCAGCGCCAGGCGCAGGGCGTCACCCAAAGTGGCACTGGAGAGCAGGGCGTAACCGAGCATGCCGTAGCACGACACATGCATGCGCCGGCCCAGCTCCAGGCCGATCTCCTCGCGCCGGGCCACGGCATTGGCGCACACCTGCAGCTCTTGCTGGGTGGTGATACGCGCGTCGCTATGGCCTAGGTCGGCCGGGCCTATGCCGCTGCCGGCGAGCAATGTCGTCGCCTCGCAGCCCTCTTCCTGGAACAGGTTGAGGATCAGCGAAACCGCGTTGAGGGTGGTCAGGTGGCTGTGCAGCATGCTCGGTCATCCCGTGGGCCTGGGAAGCATTATGGAGCAAGTTGTGTGCCGATACCGGCACGGCATGGCTGGCGCGGCATTCAAGAGGCGAAAAAAAAGGCCCAGAGCGTGCGCTCGGGCCTTTGAAAGGTTGAGAGGTGTCTAGTCCCTCGACCTGGTGAGACTGTTTGCAGCGGCCGGGTTACGCCTTCAGCGGAACCAGACGTGGAGCGATCATGTTTTCCGGACGCAAGATGTCGTCGAGCATCGCGTCGTCCAGCAGCTTCTCTTCACGCACCAGTTCCAGTACGCCGCGGCCGGTTTCCAGGGCAACGCGGGCGATACGGGTGGCGTTTTCGTAGCCGATGTACGGGTTCAGGGCGGTGACCAGGCCGATCGAGTGCTCGACCAGCTCACGGCAGCGCTGTTCGTTGGCGGTGATGCCGACGATGCAGTGCTCGCGCAGCATGTCCATGGCGCGCTGGAGCAGGCGGATCGAGTCGAAGATCTTGTAGGCGATCAGCGGCTCCATCACGTTCAGCTGCAGCTGGCCACCTTCGGCAGCGACGGTCAGGGCCAGGTCGTTGCCCATGATGGCGAAGGCCACCTGGTTGACGGCCTCAGGAATCACTGGGTTGACCTTGCCTGGCATGATCGAGCTGCCTGGCTGACGCGCTGGCAGGTTAATCTCGTTGATGCCGGTGCGCGGGCCGCTGGACAGCAGGCGCAGGTCGTTGCAGATCTTCGACAGCTTGACCGCGGTACGCTTGAGCATGCCGGAGAACAGCACGAAGGCGCCCATGTCGGAGGTGGCTTCGATCAGGTCGGCAGCCGGTACCAGCGGCTGGCCGCTGATGGTGGCCAGGCGTTGTACGGCCAGGGCCTGATAGCCCGGGTCGGCGTTGATGCCGGTACCGATGGCAGTACCACCCAGGTTGATTTCGGTCAGCAGTTCCGGAGCCAGCGAGCGCAGGCGCTGCAGGTCTTCGCTCATGGTGGTGGCGAAGGCGCGGAATTCCTGGCCCAGGGTCATCGGCACGGCGTCCTGCAGCTGGGTACGGCCCATCTTCAGTACGTGGTCGAACTCTTTACCTTTGGCAGCGAAGGCCTGGATCAGGCTGTCGAGGCTGGCCAGCAGGGCATCGTGACCCAGCAGCAGGCCGAGGCGGATGGCGGTCGGGTAGGCGTCGTTAGTCGACTGCGCCATGTTCACGTCGTTGTTCGGGTGCAGGTACTGGTACTCACCCTTCTGGTGGCCCATGGCCTCCAGTGCGACGTTGGCGATGACTTCGTTCGCGTTCATGTTGGTGGAAGTACCGGCACCACCCTGGATCATGTCCACCACGAACTGGTCGTGGTAATCGCCTTTGATCAGGCGGGCGCAGGCTGCACTGATGGCAGCGTGCTTGGCATCGCTCAGGTGCCCCAGCTCACGGTTGGCGTCGGCAGCGGCCTGCTTGACCATGGCCAGGGCCACAACCAGCTTCGGGTAGTGCGACAGCGGAACACCGGAGAGATGGAAGTTGTTGGCAGCGCGCAGGGTCTGGATGCCGTAGTAGGCATCGGCAGGGACTTCAAGGGTACCAAGCAGATCTTTTTCGACGCGGAACGATGCAGCGGAGGACATGATGGATATCATCTCGATTTTGACCCGGCACATGCCGGAATGGCGCCAATCCTAGGCCTGAAGGGGATTTTGCGGCCAATGCTGTTGCACGCTAACCTATGCACAAACGGCATAGTGTTTCGTGTGACGCCAATTGACATTCGAGCGTGTTCCATTTTGGTGCGCGACGGGAGATCTGCTTCATGAACCTCGAAAGCAAGTGGCTGGAGGACTTCAGTGCCCTGGCCTCCACCCGCAGTTTTTCCCAGGCGGCGGAGCGACGTTTCGTCACCCAGCCTGCCTTTAGCCGGCGTATACGTAGCCTCGAGGCTGCGCTGGGCCTGCAGTTGGTAAACCGCTCGCGCACGCCGATCGAACTGACCGAGGCCGGCCAGCTGTTTCTCGTCACGGCACGCACGGTTGTCGACCAATTAAGCGAAATTCTCCGCCATTTGCATCATCTGGAAGGCGGGCAGGGTGAAGTGGTGCAGGTGGCTGCGGCGCACTCGTTGGCGTCGGGCTTCTTTCCGCGGTGGGTGGCCCAGTTGCGCAATGACGGCTTGAACATTGCCACTCGCCTGGTTGCGACTAACGTCGGAGACGCCGTGCATGCGTTGCGTGAAGGTGGTTGCGACCTGATGTTGGCGTTCTATGACCCGGACGCCGCCCTGCAGATGGATGCCGAAATCTTCCCGTCGTTGCACATGGGTAACACCGAAATGCTACCGGTGTGCGCTGTGGATGCCGACGGCAAACCACTGTTTGACCTCGAAGGCGAGGGCAGTGTGCCGCTGCTGGCCTACACTGCCGGCGCCTTCCTCGGTCGCTCGGTCAATCTTTTGTTGCGCCAGCGCAACCTGCGCTACACCACGGTCTATGAGACCGCCATGGCCGACAGTCTCAAAAGCATGGCGCTGGAAGGTATGGGCATCGCCTGGGTGCCGCGCCTGTCGATGCGCGGCGAACTGGAGCGCGGCGAGCTCGCCATATGCGGCGGCAGCCAGTGGCACGTGCCGCTGGAAATCCGCCTGTACCGCTGCGCCCTGGTGCGCAAGGCCAATGTTCGGCTGCTGTGGCGTAAGCTCGAGTCGGGCATGGCCCCCGAGTAGGGCGCTTGGGCGGGTCAGTTTGCCCCGATCAAGCGCGCCAGATGGCGCTTGATGTTTTCCCGATTGGCGTCGCTGTAGCGGTACGCGTTGCCTTTCAGGGGGTTGTAGCCACCATTGGTGTAGGAGTTTTTCCACCAGCCGCCCTCGAAGAAGGTCTCGCCATCCTCGTGGACGGCGCCGAGCATGTGGCCCACTTCATGGCCGATGGCAATGTAGGATGTGGTCGAAGCGATGCCGACCTGCCCTTCGATCTCGGCAATACCTTTGTCTGTGAAACTCAGGTCGCCCCGAGTGACCAGCAGATATTTGTGCAGGCCCCAGGTGATCAGGCCATGGTCTTGCAAGGTTTCTCTCCATTGAACAAGGGCTTGCTCGGGGCCGACCTTGTAGTCGATGTCGGTCACGCCAGGCGTATGAGTGTCCTCGATGATGAACTTCACATCGAGGTCGAGGAAACTGAGCAGTTCGTTCTTCAGCGGGATCAGGTAATCATCGCCCAGGGTGATCTGACTCATCTCGGATACGTCATCATGCAGATACAGCCAGATGTGCAGGGTTGAATTGCTATCGCTCATTTTCCAAGCTCCGTATGTGGGGGTGGAAAAGGATGAGGATGGAGCCGGTCGAGCTGCAGATAGAACCTGTTCCCCCGCGCGCAACACCCTGCACAGCTGACTTTCGAGTCAGCCAAAGCCCCGAAAAATAAGGGCGACAGTTGGTCGCCGGGGGTGCCAGCAAGCCCTTGGGTTACGGTATACTGCGCGGCCTTTCGACCGGATGCGTCCGGTTCTGATCAGCAAACAAGCCACGCCGGTCGTCCCGCGTGGCTTGTTGTTTTTTGACGCGCCCAAGGGCGCACAAGCGAAGAGGCTCGACGATGAGTGCACTGGTTGGCGTGATCATGGGCTCCAAGTCCGATTGGTCCACCCTTAGCCACACCGCCGATATGCTGGAAAAACTCGGCATTCCCTACGAAGTGAAGGTGGTTTCCGCCCACCGCACCCCGGACTTGCTGTTCCAGTATGCCGAGGAGGCCGAGGGCCGTGGCATCGAGGTGATCATCGCCGGAGCAGGCGGGGCTGCCCACCTGCCAGGCATGTGCGCTGCCAAGACCCACCTGCCGGTGCTGGGCGTGCCTGTCCAGTCGTCGATGTTGTCGGGCGTCGACTCGCTGCTGTCGATCGTGCAGATGCCTGCCGGCGTGCCGGTTGCCACCCTGGCCATCGGCCGTGCTGGCGCCGTCAACGCCGCACTGCTGTCGGCGAGCATCCTGGGCGCCAAGTACCCGCAGTATCACGCGGCGCTGAAGCAGTTCCGCACCGAACAGACCGACACCGTGCTGGACAATCCAGACCCGCGACAGGCTTGAGGCTGAACCCATGAAGATCGGTGTAATCGGTGGCGGCCAACTGGGCCGCATGCTGGCACTGGCGGGCACCCCGCTGGGCATGAACTTCGCCTTCCTCGACCCGGCGCCAGACGCCTGTGCCGCTGCGCTGGGCGAGCACCTGCGTGCCGACTACGGCGACCAGGACCACCTGCGCCAGCTGGCCGACGAAGTCGACCTGGTGACCTTCGAATTCGAAAGCGTCCCGGCCGAGACCGTGGCGTTCCTGTCACAGTTCGTCCCGGTCTATCCGAGTGCCGAAGCCCTGCGCATTGCCCGCGACCGCCTGTTCGAGAAGAGCATGTTCCGCGACCTGGGTATCCCAACCCCGGCCTTCGCCGACATCCTCTCGCAGGCAGACCTCGACGCGGCGGTCGCGAATATCGGCCTGCCGGCTGTGCTGAAGACCCGCACCCTTGGCTACGACGGCAAGGGCCAGAAGGTGCTGCGCACGCCTGAAGACGTGGTGGGTACCTTTGCCGAGCTGGGCAGCGTGCCCTGCCTGCTGGAAGGCTTCGTGCCATTCACCGGCGAAGTATCGCTGGTGGCCGTGCGTGCCCGCGATGGCGAAACTCGCTTCTACCCGTTGGTGCACAACACCCATGAGAGCGGCATCCTGAAACTGTCGGTAGCCAGCCAGGCACACCCGCTGCAGGGTCTGGCAGAAGACTACGTTGGTCGCGTGCTCAAGCAGTTGGATTACGTTGGTGTGATGGCCTTCGAGTTCTTCGAAGTCGACGGTGGCCTGAAGGCCAACGAAATCGCTCCGCGTGTGCACAATTCCGGGCACTGGACCATCGAAGGCGCCGAGTGCAGCCAGTTCGAGAACCACTTGCGTGCCATTGCCGGCCTGCCGCTGGGCTCGACCGCCAAGGTTGGTGAAAGCGCCATGCTCAACTTCATCGGCGAAGTGCCGGCGGTGGACAAGGTCGTGGCCATCGACGACTGCCACCTGCACCACTACGGCAAGGCCTTCAAGGTCGGGCGCAAGGTCGGCCACGCCACCCTGCGCTGCCAGGACATGGTCAGCCTGAAAGCCAAGATTGCCGAAGTAGAGGCGCTGATCAGCATCTGATCGAACTTCTGTTAGCAGTCTGCCCTCTGAAAATGGCAACAAGCCAAAGCGCTGTCTAGGCTTTGGCTTGTTCCATCTTCATATCAGAGGGACTGCCATGGGCATCATTGGAACCATCTTCATCGGCCTCATCGTCGGCCTGTTAGCCCGCTTCCTCAAGCCGGGTGACGACAGCATGGGCTGGATCATGACCATTCTGCTGGGTATCGCCGGCTCCCTGCTCGCCACCTACGGCGGCCAGGCACTGGGCATCTACCAAGCGGGCCAGGCCGCTGGATTCATCGGTGCGCTGGTGGGTGCGATCATCCTGCTGGTGATCTACGGATTCATCAAGAAACGCTGAATACTGGTTAGAATGCCCGGCAATTCATCCCGAGTTGCCGAGCATTTCCATGCGTGCCTTTTTCCTCATTCCGTTGTTGCTGGCCACTACCCTGGCCCATGCCGAACTGCCCGAAACCGACTGGCTGGAGCTGATGCCCAAGTCGGACCAGAAGGCCCTCGAAGCAATGCCCGAAATCGACCACAACTCACCGGAAGCCAATGGCACCTTCACTGCCAAGGGCGGCCTCAAGCAGAGCAAGGGCCTGCCGGCGGTGATGTATTCAACCAAGACCGTGGCGGCCATGAATGGCAAGGACATCCGCCTGGGCGGCTACCCGGTGCCGCTGGAAAGCGATGCCAAGGGCAATAGCACCTTGTTCTTCCTCGTGCCTTACCCAGGTGCGTGCATCCATGTGCCGCCACCACCGCCCAACCAGCTGGTGCTGGTACGGTATCCAAAGGGCTTGAAGATCGACGACATCTACACGCCGCTGTGGGTCAGCGGCACGCTGAAGGTGGAGAAGGTCAGCAATGACCTGGCCGATGCAGCCTATGCGCTGGATGCGGGGAAGGTGAGGGTGGTGGAAGACGCCGATCTCTGATTGCCTGTTCCGGCCTCTTCGCGGGGCAAGCCCGCTCCTACAGGAGCGGGCTTGCCCCGCGAAGAGGCCTAGCCTGCCAAAGCAAATCTCAGAGCCCTGCGCTACCGATCCTGACCTGCAGCGACCGGCTGGCCCCAGGCTTGAGCTCCACCACATCGTCCCAGACATTCGCCGTCTCGATGCACAGCATCCGCTGCCAGCCGTCATCGGCCATGTCCGCCAGTTCCTTGGCCCGTTCGGTCCAAGGGTTCCAGATCACTGCCGAGCGCGACCCGCTACAGGTCAAGGTAATCCGCCGCTTCCACTGCGGGTCGACGATGCTTAGCTGCTGCGGCGTATCCAGGTAGATCCGGTCGGTTTCCCCGGTAAACGTCAACGCACCCAGCTGCTGGCGCTGTTCCCAGTCGGCCAGGGTCTCGATGTACTCCAGCCCCTCGACCCCTTCGACCCGCGCCTGGCGTACGTCGCTGACGGCGAAATAGCTGTGCAGGGCCTGGCTGATGGTTACGGGGCTATTGCCCATGTTGCGGCTGTTCAGAGATACGCTGAGCGCGTCACCCAGCACGATCTGCAGCTTCAGCTCGACAGCATGCGGCCATTCCGGCAGGTCGCCCTGGGCCTCTGGCAGCTCGAATTCGATGTGCAGCTCATCGCCTTTTTCTTCGACGCCCAGCAATTGCCAGTCACGCGTGCGCGCCAAACCATGGGCGGGCGCCTGCTCGCCTCGGAACATGGCCTGCACCGATGCAGGGTTGCGCTGCAGGTTGCCAAACCACGGCCAGCACACCGGCACACCGGCGCGTACCGATTTGCCCTGGCGGAAGATGGCCTGGTCGCTCAGCCACAGCAGCGGTGGCTCGCCAACACGCTGGTAGCTGAGGATCTGCGCGCCCTGCTGGGCGATCAGTAGTTCGGCGTGGTCGCTGCTGATGCGCCAGCAGTTGAGTTCGCCGTGTTGCTCGGATTCGACCTTGAAGGTAGCCATTGCGCTCGTCTCATTGATTGCCTATGGGCCCTTGGACCCGGTGACGTGCAATGAGTTTACCGCTCGCGAGGCTCAGCGACGAGGCACCGAACGGGTTCGGCCGCTGCCGTCGATGGCGACGAACACGAATGTCGCTTCGGTGACCTTGCGCCATTCGCTGGACAGCGGGTCGTCGCTCCATACCTCGACCATCATGCGGATCGAGCTACGGCCGATTTCCAGGGTCTGGGTGTAGAACGACAGCTGCGCACCCACGGCCACCGGCACCAGGAATGCCATGCGGTCGATGGATACCGTAGCAACCCGGCCGCCAGCGACGCGGCTGGCCATGGCAGTGCCAGCCAGGTCCATCTGCGCGACCAGCCAACCGCCAAAGATGTCGCCGAAACCATTGGTTTCGCGCGGCAGCGCGGTGATCTGCAAGGCCAAATCGCCTTGCGGGATAGGATCTTCTTGTTCGAGCTCAATCATGCGATGGGGCCTCTGACCCGTGACGCTTTCGTTGGTGTGGCGCAAGGCCGGGCAAACGATTCAGCTGACAACATACTACGCCGATTCCGTTTCGCTGGGCGGCCATAGGGAAACTCTGCGAAACCGTCTGACATCAAGCCCGGCGTTTTCGCACAACTTCCCACGGTTAAAGCAACCTTTTCCTACGAGCGGGCAGTATATATAGCCGATCGCCATGCGACGACCGCACATTCACGAATATCTGTATGGATTTTGTATCGCTTTCAGCGCAGCTCGGCAATTTGCTATCTTCGCTCCTCGCCCCTATCCAGAAGCCGCGTGCCAAGCGGCCTGCATGACCTACAAGAGAACGAAGAGCGATGACCTCCGTGCCGAGCAGTATCGAGCAGCCCTCGCGGCCACTGACCCGCAGTGACTACAAGACCCTATCACTGTCCGCCCTGGGCGGAGCCCTTGAGTTCTACGACTTCATCATCTTCGTGTTCTTCGCCACGGTGGTCGGCAAACTATTCTTCCCCGCCGACATGCCCGAATGGCTACGCCTGATGCAGACCTTCGGCATTTTCGCCGCCGGCTACCTGGCAAGGCCGCTGGGTGGCATCGTCATGGCCCACTTCGGCGACCTGCTCGGGCGCAAGAAGATGTTCACCCTGAGCATCTTCATGATGGCCCTGCCCACCCTGATCATGGGCCTGCTGCCCACTTATGCACAGGTTGGGCTGTGGGCGCCGATCCTGTTGCTGCTGATGCGGGTGATCCAGGGCGCGGCTATCGGTGGCGAAGTGCCGGGCGCGTGGGTGTTCGTCTCCGAGCACGTGCCGGCGCGCAATACCGGCTATGCCTGCGGCACTCTGACCGCCGGCCTGACGGCGGGCATCCTGCTCGGCTCGCTGGTCGCGACGCTGATCAACACCCTCTACAGCACTGAAGAAGTGGCTGATTACGCCTGGCGGATCCCGTTCCTGCTCGGCGGTGTATTCGGCCTGTTCTCGGTGTACCTGCGCCGCTGGCTGCACGAAACCCCGGTGTTCGCCGAGATGCAGCAGCGCAAGGCCCTGGCTGAAGAGCTGCCGCTGCGTGCGGTGCTGCGCGACCACCGTGGCCCGATCATCCTGTCGATGTTGCTGACCTGGGTGCTGTCTGCCGGCATCGTGGTGGTGATCCTGATGACCCCGGCGTTGCTGCAGAGCATCTACCACGTCAGCCCCACCGACTCGCTCAAGGCCAACAGCCTGGCGATCGTGCTGCTCAGCTTCGGTTGCATTGGTGCCGGCAGCCTGGCCGACCGCTTCGGTGCGGGGCGAGTGTTCGTGATTGGCAGCCTGCTGCTGTTGGCCAGCTCCTGGACCTTCTACCACAGCCTGCCGACCCATCCTGAGCTGCTGTTCCCGCTGTATGCAGTGACTGGCCTGTGCGTGGGGGTGATCGGTGCAGTGCCGTACGTGATGGTCAAGGCGTTCCCTGCGGTGGTGCGCTTCAGCGGGCTGTCGTTCTCCTACAACGTCGCCTACGCCATCTTCGGCGGCCTCACGCCGATGGTGGTGACGGCGCTGCTCAAGGTCAGTCCGATGGCACCTGCCTACTACGTGGCCGGCCTGTGCGCCGTCGGCCTGGCCGTGGGTCTGTACCTGCTCGCCAACAAGCGCTGATCTGCGGCGCGGCTACTGGCCTCTTCGCGGCTAAAGCCGCTCCTACAGGTTGAGGTGCAGGCTTTGAGTCTGTGCAAATGCCTGTGGGAGCGGCTTTAGCCGCGAAGGGGCCAGAGCATTTTCAGTGATGGCCTTTCATCCATTTGTCACAATTGAGTCATATCGTATTCATGCGGCCTGCAGATACTTGGCCCCGTTCCATCCAACACCCCAATATTCCTGCTAGGAGCAAGGCATGAAACTGAAGCGTTTGATGGCGGCCATCACCTTTGCCGCCGCTGGCGTTGCCACCGCCAACGCGGTAGCCGCTGTCGACCCTGCGATCCCGACCTACACCAAGACCACCGGTGTTTCGGGCAACCTCTCCAGCGTCGGTTCCGACACCCTCGCGAACCTGATGACTCTGTGGGCCGAGGCCTACAAGAAGGAATATCCAAACGTAAACATCCAGATTCAGGCTGCCGGCTCCTCCACCGCGCCACCTGCGCTGACAGAAGGCACCGCCAACCTCGGCCCGATGAGCCGCAAGATGAAGGACGTCGAGTTGCAGGCCTTCGAGCAAAAGTACGGCTACAAGCCGACCGCCATCCCGGTCGCCGTCGACGCTCTGGCCGTGTTCGTGCACAAGGACAACCCGATCAAAGGCCTGACCATGGCCCAAGTCGACGCCATCTTCTCGTCTACCCGCCTGTGTGGCGCCAAAGCCGAAGTGAAAACCTGGGGCGACCTGGGCGTGACCGGCGACCTGGCCAACAAGCCGGTTCAGCTGTTCGGCCGCAACTCGGTATCGGGCACCTACGGCTACTTCAAGGAAGAGGCCCTGTGCAAAGGCGACTTCAAGCCTAGCGTCAACGAACAGCCTGGCTCGGCTTCGGTCGTGCAGTCGATCAGCTCCTCGCTGAACGGCATCGGCTACTCGGGCATCGGCTACAAGACTGCCAGCGTCAAGACTGTGGCTCTTGCCAAGAAAGAGGGTGGCGAGTTCGTTGAAGACAATGAAACCAATGCCTTGAACGGCAGCTACCCGCTGTCGCGCTTCCTCTACGTCTACGTCAACAAGGCCCCGAACAAGCCTCTGGCCCCGCTGGAAGCCGAGTTCGTCAAGCTGGTCCTGTCGCAAGCTGGCCAGCAGGTCGTGGTCAAGGATGGTTACATCCCGCTGCCGGCCAAAGTGGTCGACAAGACCCTGGCTGACCTGGGCCTGTCCAACGCCGGTAACGTTGCAAAGAAGTAAGTAATTGAGGATGAGGCCGGTGCTGATGCCCGGCCTCTTCCACGATTTTCCAGTCCGGTGCCAGGGTTCCTGAGCGGCGGGCTTTTTTGCGTCAACTCACTGTCATGTTTTTGTCATACGGGACCGCTAGGGTGTGCGCATGAATGATCTGGCCAATTCCACAATGACCCCAAACTCCCCGCCCGTGCGGATTGACTTCAATACGCCCGAGCTGCAGCGCAAGCGCCGCATGCGCGCCCTCAAGGATCGCCTGACCCGCTGGTATGTACTGGTGGGCGGGCTTGCCGTATTGGCAGCCATCACGCTGATCTTCTTCTACCTGGCCTATGTAGTGCTGCCACTGTTTCAGGGCGCCGAGCTGACCAGCAAGAAGGCCCTGGAGCCAACCTGGCTGCAACAGGACGCCGGCAGGCCACTGATGATTGCCCTTGAAGAGCAGAACCTGGTCGGCATGCGTGTTTCGGACAAGGGTCAGGCCATTTTCTTCGACACCAAGACCGGTAACCAGCTCAGTCGCGTCGATCTTCCATTGCCGGCAGGTACCCAAGTCGCTTCGATCAGCGCCGATCAGCCGGGCAGCCCGCTGGTTGTGCTCGGTCTGTCCAATGGTCAGGCACTGGTGTTCCACCACACCTACAAGGTCACCTACCCGGAGAACAAGAAGACCATCACCCCCGGCATCGACTACCCGTACGGCCAGGCGCCGTTCGTGCTCGACGAGCAGGGCCGCCCGCTGGAACACGTGAACGTCAACGTCAATGGCGACACCCTGGTGCTGGCCGGCTCCACGGGTGCGCACCTGCAGGTGGTCGAGCTGTCGCGTACTGAAAACATGCTGACCGGCGAGACCAGTACCGAGCAGAACCGCATCGAGCTGCCGCAGATGACCGAAGCGGTGAAGAACATCTTCATCGACCCGCGTCAGCAGTGGTTGTATGTGATCAACGGCCGTGCCACCGCTGATGTCTTCAACCTGCGCGACAAGAGCCTCAATGGCCGCTACAAGCTGGCCGACAGCGCCGACACCGAAATCACCGCCACCGCCCAGCTGGTGGGCGGCATCTCGCTGATCATCGGTGACTCCAAGGGCGGCCTTGCCCAGTGGTTCATGGCCCGCGACCCGGATGGCGAACAGCGCCTCAAGCTGATCCGCACCTTCCAGCTGGGCCAGGCGCCGATCGTGCAGATCGATGCCGAAGAGCGCCGCAAGGGCTTCATCGCCCTGGACAGCGAAGGCAAGCTCGGCGTGTTCCACAGCACCGCGCAC
The DNA here is from genome assembly GCF_001320245.1 of Pseudomonas sp. NBRC 111124. Lineage (GTDB taxonomy): Bacteria > Pseudomonadota > Gammaproteobacteria > Pseudomonadales > Pseudomonadaceae > Aquipseudomonas. The sequence continues at coordinate 42,658 of NZ_BCBA01000007.1, read as the reverse complement.
CGTACCCTGCTGGTCGAGCAGGTTGCAGAGGGTGCTGGCATCTTGGCGCTGTCGCCGCGTGCCAACCGCATCTTCATTGAAGAAGGCAGCAAACTGCTGCCGTTGAGCCTGCGCAACCCGCATCCGGAAATCTCCTTCAGTGCACTGTGGGGCAAGGTCTGGTACGAGAACTATGACGAGCCCAAGTACGTCTGGCAGTCGACTGCCTCGAACACCGACTTCGAACCCAAGCTGAGCCTGTCGCCACTGACCTTCGGTACGCTCAAGGCCGCGTTCTACGCGATGATCCTGGCGGCCCCGCTGGCCATTGCCGCTGCCATCTACACCGCCTACTTCATGGCCCCGGGCATGCGCCGCAAGGTCAAGCCGGTGATCGAACTGATGGAAGCGATGCCGACGGTGATCCTCGGCTTCTTCGCCGGCCTGTTCCTCGCGCCGTACCTGGAAGGCCACCTGCCAGGCGTATTCAGCCTGTTCTTGATCATGCCACTGGGCATTCTGCTGACGGGCTACATCTGGAGCCGCCTGCCGGAGTCGATCCGCCTGCGCATTCCGGATGGCTGGGAGGCGGCGATCCTGATCCCGGTGATCCTGGCGATCGGCTGGTTTGCCCTGGCAGTCAGCCCGTACCTCGAGAGCTGGTTCTTCGGCGGTGACATGCGCCTGTGGATCGAGCACACCCTCGGCCTGCGCTATGACCAGCGCAACGCCATGGTGGTGGGTATCGCCATGGGCTTTGCGGTCATCCCGAATATCTACTCGATCGCCGAAGACGCCGTGTTCAGCGTGCCGCGCAGCCTGACCCTGGGCTCCCTGGCCCTGGGTGCGACGCCGTGGCAGACCCTGACCCGCGTCGTCATCCTCACCGCCAGCCCGGGCATCTTCTCGGCGCTGATGATCGGCATGGGCCGGGCGGTGGGCGAGACCATGATCGTGCTGATGGCCACCGGCAACACCCCGGTGATGGAACTGAACCTGTTCGAAGGCATGCGCACCCTGGCCGCCAACGTGGCGGTGGAAATGCCTGAATCGGAAGTCGGCGGCAGCCACTATCGTGTGCTGTTCCTCGCCGCCCTCGTGCTGCTGATGTTCACCTTCGTCATGAACACCTTGGCCGAGCTGATTCGCCAGCGTCTGCGCAAGAAATACTCGTCGCTTTGATAGAAAGGTAGCGATCCGTGAAAAAGGATTCCCTCAAAGGCTGGTTCAAGAGCGGCGCCCCAGGCGTCTGGATCAGCGGTGGCGCGGTGGCCATGGCGGTGATCATGACCGTTGGCCTGCTGGCGGTGATCGCCGTGCGCGGCCTGGGCCACTTCTGGCCAGCCGACCTGATCCAGGCCACCTACAAGGTGCCGGGCCAGGCCGATCACGTTGTCATCGGCGAAGTGGTGCAGAAGGAAGAAGTCCCGCGTGCCCGCCTCAAGGGTGCCGGCCTGCCGGTGCCGGACGATGGCCCGGAATTCATGACCCGCGAGCTGGTCAAGGTGGGTAACCGTGACCTCAACGGCAGCGACTTCACCTGGGTGGTCGGCGACTGGCTGGTCGACGAGCAGCGCCCGGCCGACCTGATCGCTCTGGAGCGCCGCGAATGGGGCAACTTCTACGGCTACCTAGTCAGTGTCAAGGAAGAAGGCCGCGTGGTTGCCCAAGGCCCGGAGGCCTGGAATGAACTGCAAGCCCGCCTCAAACGCGCCAACCAGCTCAACAGCGAACTGCAAACCCTCGAGAAGAAGGACATCGGTGCCATCAACCATGGCCTCGAGCGCCTGCGCCTGCACGGTCGCAAGTTGGAACTGGACGGCAAGCTGGACGCCGCTGCCCAGGCCGACATCGAGGCCGAGCGTGCGGAGCTGAACAGCCGCTACAAGGCTATCGAGGAGCGCCTGCTGGGCCTGCACCAGGCCTTCGCCCGCGACAGCCTGGTGGCGCGTGACGGCAATGGCCGTGAAGTGGAAATCAACCTGAGCAAGGTGGTGCACGCGGTCCAGCCGAACGGCATGTCCGGCTTCAGCAAGATGGGCACTTACTTCGTCAAGGTCTGGGAATTCCTCAGCGACGACCCGCGTGAAGCCAACACCGAGGGCGGCATCTTCCCGGCCATCTTCGGTACCGTGATGATGACCCTGATCATGGCCGTGATCGTCACACCGTTCGGCGTGCTGGCTGCGGTCTACCTGCGCGAGTACGCCAGGCAAGGCCCGGTGACCCGCCTGATCCGCATCGCGGTGAACAACCTCGCCGGTGTACCAGCGATCGTTTACGGCGTGTTCGGCCTGGGCTTCTTCGTTTACGTGCTGGGCGGCTCGATCGATCGGCTGTTCTTCCCCGAGGCGCTGCCGGCGCCAACCCTGGGTACCCCCGGCTTGCTGTGGGCTTCGCTGACCCTGGCGCTGCTGGCCGTGCCGGTGGTGATCGTGGCCACCGAGGAAGGCCTGGCGCGGATCCCGCGCACCGTGCGCGAAGGTTCGCTGGCCCTGGGTGCGACCAAGGCCGAAACCCTGTGGAAGATCGTCCTGCCGATGGCCAGCCCGGCCATGATGACCGGCATGATCCTCGCCGTGGCCCGCGCCGCCGGTGAAGTGGCGCCGCTGATGCTGGTGGGTGTGGTGAAGCTGGCGCCCTCGCTGCCACTGGACGGCAATTACCCGTACCTGCACCTGGACCAGAAGATCATGCACCTGGGCTTCCACATCTATGACGTCGGCTTCCAGAGCCCGAACGTCGAAGCGGCGCGCCCGCTGGTGTACGCCACCGCGCTGCTGCTGGTACTGGTGATTGCCACCCTCAACCTATCGGCGGTGTGGATCCGTAACCACCTGCGCGAGAAGTACAAGGCGCTCGACAGCTGAGCCTGAATTGCAAGCGTGCTGCCTGCCAGCCGGGCGGCCCTTTGAAACGTATTGATAGCGTATGGAGTTGACCATGCAGCATGATTCCCATACCCACGGCATCGACATGTCTGCCCTGGGTCGCGACAAGCAGGGCCTGCGCCTGGCTGAAGAAACCGTGGCCATCGAAGTGCCGGGCCTGAGCCTGTTCTACGGCGACAAGCAAGCCCTGTTCGACGTGCAGATGAACATCCCCAAGCAGCGCGTCACTGCCTTCATCGGCCCGTCCGGTTGCGGCAAATCGACCCTGCTGCGCACCTTCAACCGCATGAACGACCTGGTCGACGGCTGCCGCGTGGAAGGCGCCATCAACCTGTACGGCAACAACATCTACCGCAAGGGCGAAGACGTGGCCGAGCTGCGTCGCCGGGTAGGCATGGTGTTTCAGAAGCCCAACCCGTTCCCCAAGACCATCTACGAGAACGTGGTCTACGGCCTGCGTATCCAGGGCATCAACAAGAAGCGCGTGCTCGATGAAGCTGTGGAATGGGCGCTGAAGGGCGCGGCCCTGTGGGACGAGGTCAAGGATCGCCTGCACGAGTCCGCGCTGGGCCTGTCCGGTGGCCAGCAGCAGCGTCTGGTGATTGCCCGTACCATCGCCGTCGAGCCTGAGGTGCTGCTGCTCGACGAACCGTGCTCGGCGCTGGACCCGATCTCGACGCTGAAGGTCGAAGAGCTGATCTACGAACTGAAATCCAAGTACACCATCGTCATCGTGACCCACAACATGCAACAGGCGGCCCGCGTTTCGGACTACACCGCGTTCATGTACATGGGCAAACTGGTCGAATTCGGGGATACCGACACCCTGTTCACCAACCCGGCGAAGAAGCAGACCGAAGACTACATCACCGGTCGTTACGGCTGAGGCCGGCTTGTGCAGGGCACGATACGAACTACTTGAAGCTTGCAGCTGCTTCGCGGAGCGAACACATGATCAACAAAGAAAGCCTGACGCACCATATTTCCCAGCAGTTCAACGCCGAACTCGAAGAGGTGCGCAGCCACTTGCTGGCCATGGGTGGCCTGGTCGAGAAGCAGGTGAACGATGCCGTTACCGCGCTGATCGAGGCCGACTCGGGCCTGGCTCAGCAGGTGCGTGAAGTCGATGAACAGATCAACCAGATGGAGCGCAACATCGATGAGGAATGCCTGCGCATCCTCGCCCGCCGCCAGCCGGCAGCCTCCGACCTGCGCCTGATCATCAGCATCTCCAAGTCGGTGATCGACCTGGAGCGCATTGGCGACGAATCGACCAAGATCGCCCGCCGCGCCATCCAGCTGTGTGAGGAAGGCGAGTCGCCGCGTGGCTACGTCGAGGTACGCCACATCGGCGACCAGGTACGCAACATGGTGCGCGACGCCCTCGATGCCTTCGCCCGCTTCGATGCCGACCTGGCGCTGGCGGTGGCCCAGTACGACAAGACCATCGACCGCGAATACAAAACCGCCCTGCGCGAACTGGTCACCTACATGATGGAAGACCCGCGTTCGATCTCGCGGGTGCTCAGCGTGATCTGGGTGCTGCGTTCGCTGGAGCGGATCGGCGACCACGCGCGCAATATCTCGGAGCTGGTGATCTACCTGGTGCGCGGTACCGACGTACGTCACATGGGCCTCAAGCGCATGAAGGCAGAAGTCGAAGGCACCGCAGATGATGCGGCCGAAAGCGCTAATGTTCCGGGCAAACCTGACGATAAATAAGATTGCTCCCGAGCATCGACGCCCGGCCGTGCCGGGCGTTTTCGTCTGTGGCAGAGCAATAAGCAGGCACCCGCGAACGATGCGAAGAAGTCCCGGCGTGACCCTAGAGTTGGCAAGTGGCCACCATTGCGCGGTAGGCTAGTCGGGTTCAAGAGGAGTATCGATGAGTAAAGTCAATGTGCTGGTCGTGGATGACGCACCGTTCATTCGTGACCTGGTCAGGAAGTGCCTGCGCAATGCTTTTCCGGGCATGGTCATCGAAGACGCGGTCAACGGTCGCAAGGCCATGGCCATGCTGGGCAAGGAACCGTTCGATCTGGTGCTGTGCGACTGGGAGATGCCGGAGATGTCCGGCCTCGAACTGCTGACATGGTGCCGTCAGCAGCCCGAGATGAAGGACCTGCAGTTCATCATGGTGACCAGCCGCGGTGACAAGGAGAACGTGATCCAGGCCATCCAGGCCGGCGTCTCCGACTTCGTCGGCAAGCCGTTCACCAACGAGCAGCTGTTGACCAAGGTGAAGAAAGCCCTGAGCAAGATCGGCAAGCTGGACAGCCTGATGGCCGGTGCACAGGCACGGGTGAATTCGGCATTCGCCAACGACTCGCTGAGTGCACTGACCGGCGGCAAGCCTGAAGCGGCCAAAGTGGCTGCGCCTGCTACCGCGTCGGCCAAGCCTTTGCTCAATGCGCCGAAGCCGCAAACTGCGGCTGCTGCGGCTCAGGCCGGGCGGGGGCAGGGGCAGTTGCGCCTGGCCAGCGGTACCCAGCCCTGCGTGATCAAGGCGCTGAGCCTCAAGGAAGCCTTGCTGGTGGTGCGTCGCAGCGCGGCGCTGCCGCAGGTGCTGGAAGGCGCAGTGCTCGACCTGGAGCAGGGTGAGAACGCCGAAGTGGCGCGCCTGAACGGCTATCTGCATGCCATCGCTGCGCTGGAGCCCAAGCCAGAAAGTGACTGGCTGCAGCTGACCTTCAAGTTCGTCGACCAGGATGCGCAGAAACTCGACTATCTGTCGCGCCTGATTGCCCGCGGTACCCAGCAGAAGCACTTCACCCCCAGCGCCTGATCAAGGCCATACACAGAACCCTTTGTAGGAGCGGGCTTGCCCCGCGAACACCGGCGAAGCCGGTGCCAGTCACCGCGCTGCCTGCTTCGCGGGACAAGCCCGCTCCTACAGGGTCAGCATTAGCCTGCCGGCGGCGTCCGACCAACTGCAGTACCGCCCGCCAATCCCGCTGCTAGTCTTCGACAGATCATCACTGTCAAAAAGCCACCATCATGCCAGCCGCCCGCTTGCTGCTTTTCTGTGCCTTGCTTTCGGCCTCGGCGTCGAGCATGGGCACTACGATCTACAAGACCGTCGACAATTTCGGCGTGGTTTCGTATTCCGATCGCTACAGCCCAGGGGCGAAAACCTTCGAACTCAGCGAGCCGATCCTCGATCACATTGATGGCAAGGTACGCCTGCAGGCCGAGACCTTCCCCGGCGGCGTGCGCTTCATGGTGCGCAACGATCTTTACGTGCCAATGCAGGTCGAACTGCGCATCGACAAGCTGATCAACGCCTTCGGTGGCAACCAGCCGCGCAACATACGCGCCGTAGTAGGGCCGCGTTCGAGCAAGGTGCTGAGTTCGGTACTGGCCGCGCCAGGTGGCAAGTTGCAATACGCCAGCAGCTTCCAGTACGCCATGGGCGACCCAGGCCAGCGCTCTTTGGCCTACCGCTACCCGTTCCCCTGGAAAGGCGGGCCATTTCGCCTGACCCAGGGACCCAATGGCCGATTCAGCCACTTCGGCCCCAGAAGCCGCTATGCGATGGACATCGCCATGCCGGAGGGCACGCCGATCATTGCGGCGCGAGGCGGGATGGTGGTGAAGGTCGAGAATGGCCAGAGTGGCCGAGGCAGTAACCCGGGGGGTAACTTTGTGCGGATTCTGCACCCCGACGGCACCATGGGCGTGTACCTGCACCTGATGCGTGGTTCGGTAGTGGTGCGTGAGGGGCAACAGGTGGCGGTCGGGCAAGCCCTGGCCAAATCGGGTAATACCGGTAACAGCACCGGGCCCCACCTGCATTTCGTGGTGCAGCGCAATGTGGGGCTGGCGCTGGAGTCGATACCCTTCCAGTTCGACCGCCCGCTGGGCGGGTTGCCGGACTTCACTGCCGGCAACCCTTAGGCTCAGTCGAGCTTGAGCACCTTGGCCAGGACGATCTTCGGCCCTTTCATCTTCTTGATGATGATGCGCAGGCCTTCGACTTCCAGTACTTCCTCTTCTTCAGGTACGCGCTTGAGCGTCTCGTAGACCAGGCCGGCGAGGGTTTCTGCCTCGATGTGGTCGAGGTCGACACCGAGCAGGCGCTCGACCTTGAATAGCGGCGTGTCGCCCCGCACCAGCAGCTTGCCCGGTTGGTAGGCGAGGATGCCGCGCTCGGTCTTGCGGTGTTCATCCTGGATGTCGCCCACCAGCACTTCCAGCACGTCTTCCATGGTCAGGTAGCCGATCACCTTGCCGTCGGCTTCCTCCACCAGCACAAAGTGCGCGCCGCCCTTGCGGAACTGTTCCAGCAGCTGCGAGAGCGGCATGTGCCGCGATACGCGCTCCAGAGGGCGGGCAAGGTCGTCCAGGTCGATGGTCTCTGGCAGGTGTTCGAGTTCGGCCAGCTCCAGCAACAAGTCCTTGATGTGCAGCAGGCCGGTGAACTCCTCCCGCTCGGCGTCGTACACCGGGTAGCGGCTGAATTTGTGCCGGCGCACCAGCGCGAGGATCTCCTTGAGCGGGGCATGGGCGTCGATGCTGACCATGTCCTCACGGGAGTTGGCCCAGTCGACCACTTCCAGTTCGCCCATCTCCACGGCCGAGGCCAGCACGCGCATGCCTTGGTCGCTCGGGTCCTGGCCACGGCTGGAGTGCAGGATCAGCTTGAGCTCTTCACGGCTGTAATGATGCTCGTGGTGCGGGCCGGGTTCACCTTGGCCTGCGATGCGCAGAATGGTGTTGGCGCTGGCGTTGAGCAGGTAGATGGCCGGGTACATGGCCCAGTAGAACAGGTACAGCGGCACCGCAGTCCACAGCGACAGCAGCTCGGGTTTGCGAATAGCCCACGACTTGGGCGCCAGTTCACCGACCACGATGTGCAGGTACGAGATGACGAAGAAAGCGACGAAGAACGATACGCCCTTGACCACTTCGGCACTGTCCACGCCCAGATAGGCCAGCAGCGGTTCGAGCAAGTGGGCGAAGGCCGGCTCGCCGACCCAGCCCAGGCCCAGCGAAGCAAGGGTAATGCCCAGCTGGCAGGCCGACAGGTAGGCGTCTAGCTGGTTGTGCACCTTGCGCAGGATGCTGCCGCGCCAGCCATGCTGCTCGGCGATGGACTCGACGCGGGTGGCGCGCAACTTGACCATGGCGAACTCGGCGGCAACGAAGAAGCCGTTGAGCAGCACCAGCAGGAAGGCAAAGATGATCATGCCGAAATCGGCGAATAACGAGGCGAGGCTGATACCAGGGGAAGGGTCCATGATGGAGTTTTTACGGGGTCCGTCTTTGAGATAGGGAGAAAAAAAGTGCCAGCTCTTGCTGGCACAGGGGATCCAATGTAGCGGCTGGGGCTACAAAAGCAAAGGGCTACAAAGCAGCCCTTGGTCCCTCAGACCTTGTCGTTGACCAATTGTGCCGGGCCAAAGTGACAGGTGAAGGTGCTGCCATGCCCCGGAACGCTGCTGATTTCCAGCTTGCCGCGGTGGCGCATCAGCACGTGCTTGACGATCGCCAGCCCCAGCCCGGTGCCGCCGGTATTCGACGCGCGGCTGGAGTCGACCCGGTAGAAACGCTCGGTCAGCCGCGGCAGGTGCTTGGCGTCGATACCGACGCCGGAATCCTGCACCGACAAGTGCGCGCCGTGTTCGTCGCCCCACCAGCGGATGCGGATGCTGCCTTCATCCTGGGTGTACTTGACGGCGTTGAACACCAGATTGGAGAACGCGCTGCGCAGTTCCGACTCGCTGCCCTTCAAGCGCAGGCCCGGCGCGGCTTCCAGGGTGATTTTCTGATTACGCGGCCCCGACAGTGCCTGGGCATCGTTCTTGATCGCGGCGAGCAGTGCATCGACCGCTACCGGCTGGTTGTCCGACGGGTAGTCGGTGGCTTCCAGCTTGGCCAGTAGCAGCAGGTCGTTGAGCAGGGTCTGCATGCGCGAACCTTGCTGGGTCATCTGTTGCAGCGCCCGGGCCCAGCGCGGGTTCACGTCCTCGACGTTGTCCAGCAGGGTTTCCAGGTAGCCGGTAATTACCGTCAGCGGGGTGCGCAGTTCGTGGGAGACGTTGGCGACGAAATCCTTGCGCATCTGTTCGAGCTGGTGGATGCGGGTGACATCGCGCACCAGCATCAGGTGCTCGTTGTTGCCGTAGCGGGTGATGTGCAGTTGTACGCGCAGGCGGTCGTTGATCGGCGAGGGGATTTCCAGCGGTTCGACGTAGTTCTCCGCTTCGAAGTATTCCTTGAAGCGCGGGTGGCGCACCAGGTTGGTCACCGGCTGGCCGCCGTCCTGTGGGGTCTTGAAGCCCAGCAGGGTCTCCGCAGCGCGGTTCCACCACTCCAGGTTGCCATCGCTGTCGAGCATGATCACCGCGTCCCGCAGCGCCGCAGTGGACTCCTGGACCCGGTCGATCACCGCCTGCAGTCGCCCGCGCACGCGCTGGTCGCGGCGTTGCAGGTGGTAGATGCTGTCGAACACCTCACCCCACAGGCCGTAGCCATCGGGCGGTGCTTCGTCGGGTTGGTGGTTGCGCAGCCAGTCGTGCAGGCGCAGCAGCTGCTTGAGCGTCCAGCCCAGGTAGAGCGCCAGGCCGATGGCCAGGCTCCAGCCGTAATAGCCGCTGACCAGGCCGCCGATCAGGCAAACAGTGATCAGCAGCAACAGGTGGCGAATCAGGGTCGCGTGCCAGTTCTGGTTCAATTGACGGTCCTTGTACAACGACTTGCAGCGTGGCGCTTGTCAGCTCGATCAGCTTTTAGTCGAGAAGCGGTAGCCAGTGCCCCGGACGGTTTGTACCAGATTTTCGTAAGCTTCACCCAGCGCCTTGCGCAGGCGACGGATGTGCACGTCGACGGTGCGCTCCTCGACATACACGTTGCCGCCCCACACTTGGTCGAGCAGTTGGCCGCGGGTGTAGGCGCGTTCCTGGTGAGTCATGAAGAACTGCAGCAGGCGGTATTCGGTCGGGCCCATCTCGGCCGGCTTGCCGTCGATGGTCACGCGGTGGCTGATCGGGTCGAGCAGCAGGCCGCCGACTTCGATCGGCGCTTCGCTGTCGCTCGGGCCGGTGCGGCGCAGCACGGCCTTCAGGCGGGCCACCAGTTCGCGTGGCGAGAACGGCTTGGTGATGTAGTCGTCGGCACCGACTTCCAGGCCCTGGATCTTGTTGTCCTCTTCGCCCTTGGCGGTGAGCATGATGATCGGGATGTCGCCGGTCAGCTCGTCGCGCTTGAGGCGGCGTGCCAGCTCGATGCCGGAAGTGCCGGGCAGCATCCAGTCGAGCAGGATCAGGTCCGGTTTGCGGTCGACGATGATCGCGTGGGCTTGCTGGGAGTTCTCGGCTTCCAGGCAGTCATAGCCGGCCATTTCCAAGGCAACGGCGATCATCTCGCGAATCGGTGCTTCGTCGTCGACGATCAGAATGTTTCTGCCAACCATGCTCAAAACCTCTCCCAGGAATCGTGTCTTGGCCCGCATTAGATAACGGAATTATTGCAGCTGTGTGACAGGGTGTTGGCCGTTCTGGCGACATTCCATGACTGGGCTAGGCTTCACAGGGCCGCTGCGGCGGTAAAAAGCATGCAATCCACCCCCGAATTCATGGTGATTCCAATGACACGACATACGCTGAGCTGGATGGCCCTTTTCGCTGCACTGGCGCTGCCGGGGGTGGCGTCCGCCCACCATGCGATGGAAAAAGACGGCATGTGGGTCGACCACAAAGGCATGACGCTGTACACCTTCGACAAAGATGCCGGCGGCAAGTCGATGTGCAACGGTGATTGTGCGACGAACTGGCCACCGTTGATGGTCGAAAAAGGCGAAAAAGCCGAAGGAAAATGGACGCAAATCAAGCGTGACGACGGCAAGATGCAGTGGGCCTATGACGGCAAGCCGCTGTACACCTTCCTCAAGGACAAGAAGGCCGGGGACATGACCGGTGACGGCATGAAGGATGTCTGGCACGTCGCCAAGCCTTGAAGGCTGCCTTCTTACCCTGTGGGGAGCGGGTCAATCCGCTCCCACAGGCATCAGCGCAATGCGTAATCCAGCACCACCCCGATGAACACCAGCAACCCCGCCCAGTGATTGTGCAGAAACGCCTTGAAGCACGACTCACGGTCCAGCTTGCGCGTCGACCCGTATTCCCAGGCAAAGCACGCCGCCGCACCCAGCAACCCCAGGTGGAACCAGCCACCCAGCTCGAAGCGGCTACCCGCCAGCAGCAGGCAGCCCAACGACAACAGCTGCAAGGTCAGGATGATCGCCCGGTCCGCCTCGCCAAACAGGATCGCGGTCGATTTCACTCCGATCTTCAGGTCGTCATCGCGGTCGACCATGGCGTAATAGGTGTCGTAACCCACCGTCCAAAGCACGTTGGCGATATACAGCAGCCAGGCACTGGCCGGCAGTTCGCCACCGGCAGCGGTGAAGGCCATGGGGATGCCCCAGGAGTACGCCGCACCCAGCACCACCTGCGGGTAATAGGTGTAGCGCTTCATGAACGGGTAGCAAGATGCCAGCGCCACCGCGCCGAACGACAGCCACACGGTGCGGCTGTTGGTGCACAGCACCAGCAGGAAGCTCACACCGACCAGAATGGCGAACAACGCCAACGCTTCACGCGATTTGACCCGGCCACTGGCAAGCGGGCGGTCGGCGGTGCGTTTGACGTGGCCATCGACCTTGCGGTCGGCAAAATCGTTGATGCAGCAGCCGGCGGCGCGCATCAGCACCACGCCCAGGGCAAAGATCAGCACGTTGGCCAGGGTCGGCGAGCCTTGCCCAGCGATCCATACCGCTGTCAGGGTCGGCCAGAGCAGCAGATAGATACCGATTGGCCGGTCCATGCGGCTGAGCTGGACGAAGTCCCAGGCGCGTGGGTGCAGGCGGTTGAGCGACTTGAGCAGTTGCAGATACATCAGCGGTTCTCCTCCTTGGCCGCCTGCCACAGTGTAGGCAGGAATACCTCGGCCACCAGCAGGTCGAGGCCGTCACGGGCGAAGCGCGAGCGGCGACCCCACAGGCCGTCTTGCGCGGCAGTGGCCGGCAGCCAGCCCTGTGGATAACGGCACACCTCGATCGGGTGGCGGATGAACGCCTGGTCGCAGAACAGCAACTCACCCAACGAACGGCTGCCCAGGGTCTCCAGGTCCAGGCCGCCGCGCTCCAGGGCGCGGCGGCTGGCCACGCTGCGGGCGAACACCCACGGGTCGCCATGCCCGCGCAGGAACACCTCGCGCACCCAGCCTTCGGCGCCTGGAGCGATGTTCAGGGCTCGGCATTCGTCATCGCGCAGCGGTTGCCAGCCTTCAAAAAGGGGGGTGACACTGAAGTGGTCCTGGGACAGCTGGGTGAGGCGGCGAGTCAGGGAGCCTTCGTCGAACAGCCAGTCCAGGGTTGGCTGGTCGATTTCAGTGGCCAGCTGTGAATACGGCAGCCACGCGACAGCGGCTGCTTGCGGGGATTCGTACGACACGTCGGTATGCTTGATTACAGCCAGAGAGGCGGCGAGCTTAGCATGATTGCCCTGACTGCTTGCATAATGCCCGTCTACAACAAAGCCTGAGCGACACCGAGGAAATTGACCTGATGAAAAAGTGGCAGTGTATTGTCTGTGGCCTGATCTATGACGAAGCCGAAGGTTGGCCGGACGACGGCATCCCGCCCGGTACCCGCTGGGAAGATGTGCCAGCAGACTGGCTGTGTCCTGACTGCGGTGTGGGTAAGAGCGACTTCGAAATGATCGCCATCGGTTAAAAGAGGAAAGCAGCGCATGACGTCCCCCGTGGTAATTATCGGTACCGGCCTGGCTGGCTATAACCTGGCCCGTGAATTTCGCAAGCTTGATGGCGACACGCCGCTGCTGCTGATTACCGCCGACGACGGCCGCTCCTACTCCAAGCCCATGCTGTCCACCGGCTTTGCCAAAAACAAGGACGCCGACGGCTTGTGCATGGCCGAGCCTGGGGCCATGGCCGAGCAGCTCAAAGCCGAGGTGCGCACCCACACGCGAATCAGCGGCATCGACCCAGGCCATAAGCGCCTATGGATTGGTGAAGAGGCAGTCGAGTACCGCGACCTAGTGCTGGCCTGGGGCGCTCAGACGGTGCAGGTGCCGATCGAAGGTGATGGTGCCGACCGAGTGTTCCCGGTCAACGACCTGGAGGACTACGCACGCTTGCGCGCCGCTGCCGCAGGCAAGCAGCGCGTGCTGATTCTCGGTGCTGGACTGATCGGCTGCGAGTTCGCCAACGACATGAGTCTGGGCGGTTTCCAGGTCGACGTAGTTGCGCCTTGCGAGCAGGTCATGCCGACCTTGTTGCACCCGGCCGCTGCTGCCGCTGTGCAAGCAGGCCTGGAAGGGCTGGGTGTGCGCTTTCATCTCGGCCCGGTGCTGACTCGCCTGCAACAGGTGGATGAAGGGCTTGAGGCGCACTTGTCCGATGGGCAAGTGATCGCCTGCGACCTGGTGGTATCGGCCATTGGCCTGCGCCCGCGTATCGACCTCGCCGCTGCCGCCGGGTTGCAGACCAACCGCGGTGTGATGGTGGACCGTCAGCTGCACACTTCGCACAGCAACATCTTCGCTTTGGGCGATTGCGCCGAAGTCGACGGCATCAACCTGCTCTATGTAATGCCGTTGATGGCCTGCGCCCGAGCCCTGGCGCAGACCCTGGCCGGCAATCCAACTGCGGTCAGCTACGGGCCGATGCCGATCACCGTGAAGACCCCGGCTTGCCCGCTGGTGGTGTCGCCGCCGCCAGCAGGCCGTGAGGGCAACTGGCAGGTCGAAGGGCAGGGTAGCGACCTGAAAGTGCTCTGCCATGCCGCCGACGGTCAGTTGCTCGGCTATGCCCTGACTGGCGCCGCGGTCATGGAAAAACTGGCGCTGAATAGGCAGCTACCCGCCCTGATGGCGTGAATAGCGGGCGTTCTGTCGGATTTATCCTGTTGTTGCCAGCACAATGGCCGCGCAGATACTGGCGCGGCCTCGGTGGGCGTGCCATTCTCAGTTCCGTCTGCCGCAGATTAGAGCCTGCGGTGCCTTGAACGCTGCTTCGATGGCAGCACGGCAATAACAACAAGAAATCCCGTCAAAGAGGCTTCACTATGCGTAAACCAGAACTCGCCGCTGTCATCGCCGAAAAGGCCGACCTGACCAAGGAAAAGGCCAACCAGGTGCTGAATGCCATTCTCGACAGCATCACCGGTGCCCTGGACAAGGACACGGTCACCCTGGTCGGTTTCGGCACCTTTGAAAAACGTCATCGTGGTGCCCGCACTGGCAAGAACCCGCAAACGGGTGAGCCGGTGAAGATCAAGGCCAGCAACACCGTTGCCTTCAAGCCTGGCAAGAACCTGCGCGACAGCGTCAACGTGCCCGCCAAGCCAGCCAAGAAAAAGTGATCGGCGGCTGACCCTCAGTGTCATCCAAGCGGGCGCCCTAGGGCGCCCGTTATGCATTCTGGAAGGTAAATGTTGCGAACTTGCATAATTTGTTCAGGAAAAGGATAAACTGCGCGCTTCAGTCATTTTTTATTCGAGGCGCGTTGATGAAGTTTCGCTTTCTTCTTTGGGCCATGGGGCTGCTGATGGCCAGGGCCAGCCGCAACAACCCGGCGTTCCAGCAGCAACTCAAGGACAAGGACCTGGTGTTCCAGATGCAGACGCTGGACGGCAAGGTGGCGCGGCACTTCATCGTCAGCGGCGAACGCATCAGCAGCAAGGGCGGCAGCCATCCGCAGCCGGCATTTGCCATCGCCTTCAAGGATGCCGCTTACGGCTTTGCCACGATGCAGGCGGGTAACAAGCAGTTGGCGTTCATGCAAGGCATTCAGGACAAGAACATACAGATCAAGGGTAATCCGGCGCTGGTGATGTGGTTCCAAGGGCTGATGAAGTACCTGAAACCCAAGAAAAAAAGCTGAAACCGCTGGGAGCGCTTTGCGCCCCTTTCGCGACACAAGGCCGCTCCTGCAGACGTATGCGATCCCCTGTAGGAGCGGCCTTGTGTCGCGAAAGGGCTGCAGAGCAGCCCCAATGGCTCAATGTGGAGCGTTGAGCTGCGACGCCAGATCGCGCAGCAAGGCCTCCGCCTCGAGCACCTTGTTCACCACATCTTCGGCTTTGTCCCGGGTGATCCCCAAGCGCTCCAACAACTCATCTGGAATCTGCTCTTGTGGCCCCGAGCCGATACCGCGCGAGCGCAGCAGCCGGGTCGCCAGGCACACCAGGTTCGGGTAGGCCGAAAACTCGCCGTCATAAGCCGGGTCATGCTGGAAGCGCAGCGCGGTCGACAGCTCTTCGGGCATGTCCCACAGCTTCATCAGCCAGGCGCCGATCTGTTCGCGGCTGATGCCCAGCAGGTGCTGTTCCACGTAGGTATGGCACAGGTGCGGGTTGACCTCCAGATGGCGGCAGATCAGCGAGAAGTGTGGCGGGAACACGTGTGCAAGCAGCAGGTAGCCGAAGTTGTGCAGCAGCCCCGCCAGGTAGGTCAGACCGGATTCCGGGCGTTCGGCGCGGGGCATGGCGCGGGTCAGGCCTTCAATGATGGCAGCGGTGTAGATCGACTGCTGCCAGTACGGCGTAGCCTGCTGCGGGTGGTCCTTGGGCAGGCTCAGGGTCTTGCCCAACGCCAGGCCCAGGGCCAGGTTGATCACCAGGTCGAAGCCCAGTACGCGGACGATGGCGTCTTCCACCGAGCGGATCTTGCCAGGTGAGGCGTAATAGGGCGAAGCGGCCCAGCTGACCACTTGGGCGGCCAGGGCCGGGTCGGTTTCGACCACACCGGTGATGTCGTCGATGCTGGCGTTGGGGTCGACCCGCAGTTTGATGATCTTCTGCGCGGTGTCGGCCAGTGGCGGGATCTCGATGGTCTCTTCCAGACGCTTCTGGATGCGCCGGGCCGTGAACGCTTGAACAGCCTCGGTGATCTCCTTGCGGTCGTCATCCGGGCGATCGAGATTGGGGCGGATGTCGCGCACCGGCTGGCCGAAACTGCCGGCGCTGGCCTTGGCGAGCATGCGCTTGAAGTCATCACGGTGCACTTTCAGCAGCAGTCCGGCTTCGCCGGACTGAATGAACAGGTGTTCGGCCTCGAGCAATTTGCCTTCATACAGGCAGGGCGAGCTGGTCAGCGCCGGGATAGCCGGCAAGGCCTTGAGCTGGTGCTTATCGAGCATCTGCTTCAGGCGTGGCAATGGCACGGCCTTGAGCTTGCGGCCGGTCAGCTCTTCGAGGCGGCTGAGGTCCAGCAGCTTGCTCTGCGGGAACAGCACCAGCAGGGCGCCGACCTCGTCATCGAGCAGGATCGCCTGCACGCGTGACGCGGCTGGCAGCGCTGGATAGTCCGCCACCTCCTCAAAGGCCACGTGCAGTTTTTCGAGCAACAGCCGGATAACAGACGGTGCGTGGGGGGTTGCGGTGTCCAGGGCAACTTCAGTCATGGTCTGTATCCACAAATTCTTTTAAACGCGAAGTATAACCAGCCTGTCGGCCAAGCTGGATCCATTCTGGGACAGGCGTCACACCTGGCCATATTGCTGGCCGTGACGCAGCCAGCGGTCGAGTAGCGGGCTGACGTGGTCGGGCCAGCGTGCCAGCAGCGCCTGGGCAGCGTCACGTACGGCCGGCAGCAGGTCGGCGTCGCGCATCAGGTCGGCGACCTTGAACTGCAGCAGGCCGGTCTGGCGTGTGCCGAGCATTTCGCCGGGCCCGCGCAGTTCGAGGTCTTTCTCGGCGATGATGAAGCCATCGTTGGTCTCCCGCATGATCCCCAGGCGTTCGCGGCCGATCTGCGACAGCGGCGGGTGATACAGCAGCACGCAGTGGCTCGCCGCGCTGCCCCGACCCACCCGGCCACGCAGCTGGTGCAGCTGGGCCAGGCCCAGGCGCTCGGGGTTCTCGATGATCATCAGGCTGGCGTTGGGCACGTCCACGCCGACTTCGATCACCGTGGTGGCGACCAGCAGTTGCAGGTTGCCTTGCTTGAACTCGGCCATCACCTCGGCTTTTTCTGCAGGCTTCATGCGGCCGTGGATCAGGCCCACGCGCAGTTCGCCGAGGGCGCTGGCAAGGTCTTCGAAGGTGCTCTCGGCCGCCTGGCAGGTCAGCTCTTCGGATTCTTCGATCAGCGTGCACACCCAGTAGGCCTGGCGCCCTTCGGCGCAGGCGGCGCGGACCCGCTCGACCACCTCGAAGCGGCGGCTGTCGGCGACCAGCACGGTATTTACCGGCGTGCGCCCTGGCGGCAACTCGTCGAGTACCGAAGTGTCGAGGTCGGCATAGGCGCTCATGGCCAGGGTGCGCGGGATGGGTGTGGCGGTCATGATCAGCTGGTGCGGGCACAGTTCGCCGGCCACGCCTTTCTTGCGCAGGGCCAGGCGCTGTTGAACGCCGAAACGGTGCTGTTCGTCGATGATTGCCAGGGCCAGGTGCTTGAAGCGCACTTCTTCCTGGAACAACGCGTGGGTACCGACCACCATTGGCGCGCCGCCAGCGATCTGCTCCAGCGCGCTGGCGCGGGCCTTGCCCTTGAGCTTGCCGGCCAGCCAGGCGACTTCGATGCCCAGTGGCTCCAGCCAGCGCTTGAAGGTGATGTAGTGTTGCTCGGCAAGGATCTCGGTGGGCGCCATCAGCGCCACCTGGTAGCCGGCCTCCAGGGCCTGCAGTGCGGCAAGGGCGGCGACCACGGTCTTGCCGGCGCCGACATCCCCCTGCACCAGACGCATCATGGGCTCGTGCTGGCTGAGGTCATAGGCGATTTCGTTGGCCACCCGCTGCTGCGCACCGGTCGGCTTGAAACCGAGGTTGGCCAGGTATTGCGCCTGCAGACGCTTGGCCTTGGGCAGTACCGGCGCCCGCAGGCTGCGCAGGCTCTCGCGCAGGCGTTGTTGCGACAGTTGGTGTGTCAGCAGCTCTTCGAAGGCCAGGCGGTGCTGGGCCCAGTGCTGGCCTTCGGCGAGCTCGTCGAGGTCGGCGTCGGCCGGCGGGTTGTGCAGGTAGCGGATGGCATCGTCCAGCGGCGCCAGGTGGTAGTCGCGGGCCAGCTCGTCGGGCAGCCAATCGGGCAGGCTGCGCGGGCCGAGCATGCCCAGGCTCTGCTGGCAGAGCTGGCGCAGGCGCTGTTGGGTAAGGCCTTCGGTGGACGGGTAGATCGGCGTCAGGGTCTGCTCCACCGGTGGCGCCGGCTCGTCGCCATTCAGCGCACGGTACTCCGGGTGGTAGATCTCCAGCCCAGAAGCGCCGGGGCGGGCTTCGCCATAGCAGCGCAGGTGGGTGCCACGCTTGAGGCCTTCCTTCTGCGCATTACTGAAGTGGTAGAAGCGCAGGCTCAGCACACCTGTGCCGTCACCCAGACGTACCACCAGGCTGCGGCGCTTGCCCATGGTCACGTCGGCACCGCTGACCACGCCCTCGATCACTGCGTCCTGGCCCGGGCGCAACTGGCCGATCGGCACCACGCGGGTGCGGTCCTGATAGCGCAAGGGCAGGTGAAACAGCACGTCCTGCAGGTTCTCCAAGCCGACCTTGGCGAGTTTTTCCGCCATGGCATCGCCTACGCCCTTGAGCGCCGTGACCGAGACCTTCGACAACTCACTCATGGATCAGGCCGGTTGTTCCACGGGTGGCTTGGCCACCGAGCAAAGGCGGATCGAGTCGGCAAGGATCTCAATCGCCTTCGGCCGCGGGAAGCTGGCGCGCCAGGCAATGGCCACGGTGCGGAACGGCGCTGGCGGGGTAAGCGGACGCACTTCGATGACCCCAGGCGCGTAATGATGGCTGTGTACGGCCGACAGCGGCAGGATCGACACACCCAGGCCGGACGCGACCATGTGGCGGATGGTTTCCAGCGAGCTGGATTCGACCGTGGTGTGCCTGGAGCCTTCGCCACCTTTGTTCAGCGTCGGGCAGGCTTCCAGCACCTGGTCGCGGAAACAGTGGCCCTCGCCGAGCAGCAGCAGGCTCTTGTCGTTGAGCATGGCGGTATCGATGGTCTTCTTCGCCGTCCACGGGTGGTCGGCCGGCATCAGCGCACAGAAGGGCTCGTCGTACAGCGGCAGGGTCAGCACATCGGCCTCGTTGAACGGCAGGGCGATGATCACCGCGTCCAGCTCGCCGTTGCGCAGCTTCTCGCGCAGCACGTGGGTGAAGTTTTCTTCGATGTACAGCGGCATCTGCGGCGCAACCCGGTGCAGCTGTGGAATGAGGTGCGGGAACAGGTACGGGCCGACGGTGTAGATGGCGCCGACCTTGAGCGGGGCGGTCAGCTGGTTCTTGCCGGCCTGAGCCAGTTCGCGAATGCCCTGGGCCTGCTCCAGTACCTTCTGCGCCTGGGCCACGATACTTTCGCCGACCGGGGTCAGGCGCACCGCGCTCTTGCTGCGCTCGAAGATCAGCACGCCCAGCTCGTCCTCAAGCTTCTTCACACCGACCGACAGGGTCGGCTGGCTGACGTGGCAGCGCTCGGCAGCATGGCCGAAGTGCTGCTCCTGGGCGAGCGTGACGATGTAGCGTAATTCTGTGAGGGTCATAACGTGCGTCCATGAAGTTGCGGGCCCAGCATAGCGGCTGCAATCGATAGACGCACGTTATCAGACTTGCCGATTTGTGACAGAAACAAAAGTATCAGCGACGGTCCAGCGAGTAGACGAACGGTGCCACTACCTCGATCGTGCCATTGGTCAGCAGCTCAGCCGGCGGCTTGGGTACCGTGCCAGCGCGGCGGATCATTTCCATGGTCGCCCGGTCCAGAGCCGCGCTGCCGGAGCCGCCTGCCATGGAGTAGGACACCACTTTACCTTCGGCGTCGACCACGAAGCGCAGGCGGTTGATGCCTTGCAGGCCTCGGCGGCGGGCGTCCTCCGGGTAGCGCTTGTACTTCGCCAGGTGGCGCAGCAGGTCGCTCTGCCAAGTTGGCAGCGCTTGGCTGTTGGAGGCGATACTTGGCGCCGGTGCCGCCGACTTCTGCGGTGGCGTGTTGCTTGGCGGCGTGTCAGCTACCTGTTCCTTGGCCGGCTCATCCTTCGGCGGCTCGGGCTTCTTCTCAGGCTTCGGTGGTTGAGGCTTGGGCTTCGGCTTGGGCGGCTTGGCGATGGCGATCTTCGGCTTCGGCGCCTCGACCAGCTTTGGCAACGGCGGTTCTTCGACCGGTGCCGGTGGCTGCGGGGCGGCTTTCGGTGGTGGCGGCGGCGCGGGCTCGGGCAGCGGTGCCAGTTCGACCATCATGGCTGCCGGGGGCAGCTCGATGGCCTGTGGCACCGACCAGTTGAGCGTCAGCAGCACGGCGACCACGTGCACGCCCAGCACGATCGCCAGGCTGCCACCGTAGCGCGCCACGTTTGAGCGCGTTTTCGTCATTTCTTGGCTGCCGTCTCGAGTCCGACCAAGCCGACTTTCAGGTAGCCGGCCCCGCGCATGTTGTTCATCACTTCCATCAGGTCACCGTAATCCACGCCCTTGTCGGCCTGGAAGAAGATGGTGGTTTCCTTGTCGCCCTTGGTCTTGGCGTCGAGCATCGGGCCAAGCTGGTCGGGGGTAGGTACCTGATCGTCGCCGACATACAGCTTCTGGTCGGCCTTGACGCTGACGAACACGGGCTTTTCCGGCCTCGGTGCCGGCTTGGCCGTCGAGGCTGGCAGGTCGACCTTGATGTCGACCGTGGCCAGGGGGGCTGCGACCATGAAGATGATCAGCAGCACCAGCATCACGTCGATGAATGGCGTGACGTTGATTTCGTGGTTCTCGGCGAGGTCATCGCCACCTTCGTTGAGATGCAGGCCCATGGTTTACCCCACTTTCACCATGTGCGGGGCGGCGCGGTCGCTACCCTGGTGGTCCAGATCACGGCTGACCAGCAGCAGCACCTGGGCGGAGGCGTCGGACACCTGTGCCTTGTAGCCGGCGATGGAGCGGGCAAAGACGTTGTAGATGACGACGGCGGGAATCGCTGCAACCAGGCCCAGGGCGGTGGCCAGCAGGGCTTCGGCGATACCTGGTGCCACCACGGCGAGGTTGGTGGTCTGGGTCTTGGCGATGCCGATGAAGCTGTTCATGATGCCCCACACGGTGCCGAACAGGCCGACGAATGGCGCGGTGGAACCGATGGTGGCGAGCACGCCGGTGCCGCTGCTCATGGTGCGGCCGCTGGCGGCTACCAGGCGCTCCAGGCGGAAGCTGACGCGTTCCTTGATGCCTTCTTTCTCGCGGGCGTTGGCCGACAGGCGCATCTCTTCGAGGGCATCGTGGACCAGGGTGTGGGCCAGGGTGCCTTCTTTATTGGAGACGGTGCTGGCTTCTTTCAGGCTCACCGACTTCTTCAGCGCGGCGATCTCGCCACGCAGGCGGCGCTTGGCGCCCATCAGCTCGAAGCCCTTGGCGATCCAGATGGTCCAAGTGATGATCGAGGCGATGGCCAGGCCAATCATCACGATTTTGACGACGATGTCGGCATTCTTGTACATGCCCCATGGGGACAGGTCATGGGCCATGCCCAGCGAGGTGTCTTCAACCAGTTGCTGAACGGCCGGGTCGGCGGCAGCAGGTGCATCGACCGGGGCGGCGGCCTGGCCTTCGGCAGCAGCCGGTGCCGGAGTAGCTGGCGCGACAGCAGCAGCCGGGGTGGCGGCATTGGTATTAGGCTCATCGGCCATGGCAACCGGGGCCAGCACCAGGCTGAACATCAGCGCGGCGATGGCGCGCCAGGCGCGCGACGGGTTTGGCGAAGCGGAAGGTTGAGTACGTGTCATGCTGGCCGGACCTGATGAAGAAGAAAGTGTGCGTTCTCCAAGGCCTCGAGTTCGGCCGAGAACAGATAGGGTTGCCATTATTGCAAGTAATTCTTGTTAACAAAAGTAATCTTGTTGCTTTTTTCACCTACGGTCTAGCCGCCTATCGTGTAATACGGCTAGCCTGATCCTTTGGTCTAGGGAGTTTTGTGATGTCAGACCTTTCCGCAATTATCGTGGGATGTGGTGATGTAGGCGGACGTTTGGCCCGCCAGCTGTTGACCAAAGGTTGGCAGGTCAGTGGCTTGCGCCGCTCGGTCGGGCAGCTGCCCGAGGGCGTCGCGCCCATCGCCGCAGACCTGTCCGACCCTGCCATTCCAAAGGCCTGGCCACAGGGCTCGCCGGACTATCTGGTGTACTGCGTTGCTGCCAGTCAGCATGACGAGGCGGGCTATCAGGCCGCCTACGTTGACGGTTTGCGCCATGTGCTGGCGTGGCTGGCCGAGCGTGGCCAGCGCCCGCGGCGTTTGCTGTTCGTCTCCAGCAGCAGCGTATTTGCGCAAAAAGACGGCGGATGGATTGACGAAACAGCCGCCACCGAGCCTGAAGGTTATTCGGGGAAGGTCATGCTGGAAGCCGAAGGGTTGGCGCTGTCGAGCGGTATTCCGGCCAGCGTGATCCGCCTGACCGGCATCTACGGGCCAGGCCGCGAGTGGCTGTTGAGCCAGGTGCGGCATGGCTATCGGGTGGCCGAGGAACCGCCGCTGTATGGCAACCGGATCCATGCCGAGGATGCCGCGAGCCTGTTGGCCTTTCTGCTGCAGGCCGATGCCGAGGGTGTGGCGCTGGAGGATTGCTACATTGGTGTCGATGACGACCCGGCGCCGCTGGCCGATGTGGTGGCCTGGCTGCGGGGGTATATGGGCGTTACCGAGTGGTCGGATGAACAGCGAGTGCGGCGTACCGGCAGCAAGCGTTGCAGCAATGCCCGGGTGCGGGCGTTGGGGTGGGCGCCGGAGTATCCGAGCTACAAGGAAGGCTATGCCGCCATCCTGGCAGGCAAGGGCTGAAGTTACAGGCTTGGCGCAGCTCTTGTAGGAGCGGCCTTGTGTCGCGAAAGGGCCGCATAGCGGCCCGGCAATCTATGCGGTGAAGCTGAAACCCTGGGGCTGCTTCGCAGCCCTTTCGCGACACAAGGCCGCTCCTACAGGGATCGCATTTCAATTGCGCTGCAGCACCCACTGCTGAGTACCGGCGGCCAATTGCGGAATATCGTCTGCCTGGGCCGTGTTCACCGCCTGGAAGATCGTTAGCTTGTCGCCATCACGCTTGAAGATGAACGGCGCGCCGCGCTGGTTGCGCTCCAGCCACAGGCTGTCGTTGTTGCCCCCCATGCTGGCGCAGTCGCCGGCCAGGCACAGGGCGAAACGGTCTGGGCCTGGCAAGCCGGTGACGTTGCCGGTATCGCTGAAGCGTACGGTGCCACCTTTGCCCTGGCCTTCGATGATCTTCCAGTCGCCACCGAGGTAAGCCTGGTACAGCGCCTTCTCGAAGCTACCGCCCAATGGCGCATTGCCGGGCTGCTTGACGCGGACGAACGTCTGCTCGACACCGTTCGGGCTGGTGGCTTTCAGTTCATCGCCATCCAGTTCGAGCTGGTCGGTCTGGCCGCCCTGGAAGCTGGCCTGCCATTGTTTCTGGTTGGCGCTCAGCTGGCCGTCGGCAGCCTCGAAGCCATTGCTGAAGCTGGCCTGCTGATGGGCGACATCGAGCTTCCACTCGAACACCGGGCCATGCTCGTTGAGGGCCTGGCGCAGGCTGCCGCCTTCGCTGGCGGCCTTGATGGCGGCCTGGTTGATCCAGGTGCCGTTGAAGTCTTCGGGTTTGTGGCTGGCGCAGCCGCCCAGAAGCAGGGCTGCCAGCGCGAGGGGCAGTGCTTGACGCATGACGGGATAACCTTGCAGAGGAGGGGTGACGGGCAGGGCGCCCGTCACCAGGGGCATCATTCGATGACCAGGATGGCGTCCATTTCGACCTGGGCGCCTTTCGGCAGTGCAGCTACGCCGATGGCAGCGCGGGCTGGGTAGGGCTGTTCGAAGTAGCGGCCCATCACTTCGTTGACCTTGGCGAAGTGGCTCAGGTCGGTCAGGAAGATGTTCAGCTTGACGATGTCCTTGAACGAACCACCCGCTGCTTCAGCCACGGACTTGAGGTTCTCGAACACCTGTACAGTCTGGGCTTCGAAGCCTTCCACCAGTTCCATGGTTTTCGGGTCCAGCGGAATCTGGCCCGACATGTAGACGGTGTTGCCGGCCTTGATCGCCTGGGAGTAGGTGCCGATAGCGGCAGGGGCCTTGTCGCTGTTGATTACGGTCTTGCTCATGATGACTCCTTGCGGTTGGCGGACTACGTACGCATGCGGGTGATGCGGACCACGCCGGTCAAGGTACGCAGCTTCTTGATCACACGGGCCAGGTGCACACGATCATGCACGCTGACCACCAGTTGGACCACGCTGATACGGCCGTCGCGTTCGTCCATGCTGATCTTCTCGATGTTGCCGTCGGCCGCGTTGACACTGCTGGCCAGCAGGGCGATCAGGCCGCGCTGGTGTTCAAGCTCGACACGCAGCTCGACGTTGAATTCGCCAGCGATGTCCTTGGCCCAGGAGAGCTGTACGCACTTTTCCGGGTTGTGGCGGATTTCGCTGATGTTGCGGCAGTTTTCCAGGTGCACGACCATGCCTTTGCCCGCCGACAGGTGGCCGACGATCGGGTCGCCCGGGATCGGTGTGCAGCACTTGGCGTAGCTCAGCACCAGGCCTTCGGTACCGCGGATCGCCAGCGGGCCTTCCGGCGCCGGCAACGGTTCGCCTTCGGCCGACAGCAGGCGGCGGGCGACCACGTAGGCCATGCGGTTGCCCAGGCCGATGTCTTCGAGCAGGTCTTCGATCAGCTCCAGGCGGTACTCGGCAAGGATGCCCTGGATTCGCTCCTGCGGGATCTTCTCCAGGCTGCTGTCGAAACCGGTGAGCACTTTGTTCAGCAGGCGCTCGCCGAGGCTGATCGACTCGGAGCGGCGCTGTTGCTTGAGGGCGTGGCGAATATGCGTACGCGCCTTGCCGGTGACCACGAAATTGAGCCAAGCCGGATTCGGCCGCGCGCCCGGCGCGCTGACGATTTCCACCGTCGAGCCGCTCTGCAGCGGTTCGGACAGCGGCGCCAGGCGGCGGTTGATACGGCAGGCGATGCAGCTGTTGCCGACGTCGGTGTGTACCGCGTAGGCGAAGTCGACGGCGGTGGAGCCTTTGGGCAGCTCCATGATCCGGCCTTTGGGCGTGAACACGTAGACCTCGTCCGGGAACAGGTCGATCTTCACGCTTTCGATGAATTCCAGCGAATTGCCGGCGCGCTGCTGCAGTTCGAGGATGCCCTTGACCCACTGCCGTGCACGGGCGTGGCTGCCCTTGGGCTGCTCGTCCTCGTTGGACTTGTACAGCCAGTGCGCGGCGATGCCGTTGTTGGCCATCTCTTCCATCTCGCGGGTGCGGATCTGGATTTCGATGGGTACGCCGTGCATGCCGAACAGCGTGGTGTGCAACGACTGGTAGCCGTTGGCCTTGGGGATGGCGATGTAATCCTTGAAGCGTCCGGGCAGCGGCTTGTACAGGTTGTGCACAGCGCCGAGCACCCGGTAGCAGGTGTCGACCTTGTCGACGATGATGCGGAAGGCGTACACGTCCATGATCTCGTTGAAGGCGCGGCGCTTGCCACGCATCTTCTTGTAGATGCCATAGAGGTGTTTCTGCCGGCCGCTGACCTCGCCCTCGATGCCATCGGCGGCCAGGCAGTTGGCCAGCGAATGCTCGATCTTGGCGACGATCTCTTTCCGGTTGCCGCGTGCGCTCTTCACCGCCCGGTGGATCAGCGACGAACGCATCGGGTGCATGGCCTTGAAGCCGAGGTCCTCGAACTCCACGCGCACCGTGTGCATGCCCAGTCGGTTGGCGATGGGGGCGTAGATCTCGAGGGTTTCCTTGGCGATGCGCCGGCGTTTTTCGCCCGACAGCACTTCCAGGGTTCGCATGTTGTGCAGGCGGTCGGCCAGCTTGACCAGGATCACGCGGATATCGCGTGCCATGGCCATGGCCATCTTCTGGAAGTTTTCGGCCTGAGCCTCGGCCTTGGTCTCGAAGTTCATCTGGGTCAGTTTGCTGACCCCATCGACCAGTTCGGCCACGGTCTCGCCAAACTGCTGGCAGAGGGCTTCTTTGGCGATGCCGGTGTCTTCGATCACGTCGTGCAGCATGGCCGCCATCAGGCTCTGATGGTCCATGTGCATGTCGGCGAGGATGCTGGCCACGGCCAGCGGATGGGTCACGTAGGGCTCGCCGCTGCGGCGGCGCTGCCCATCGTGCGCCTGTTCGGCGTAAAAGTAGGCACGGCGAACCAGGTTGACCTGTTCGGGGCCCAGGTAGGTCGACAGCCGTTCGGCTAAGGCTTCTATGCCCGGCATGGTTTCACCTCTTGCCGAGGAAGAGGGCCTTGTGCCGCGCGACGTCGACAGGGCATCGATCAGACTGCCTCGTTGGACTCGTCCTCGAACGCGGCGAAGACCGGATCCTCGGTGACGATCTCTTCAGCAGCGATGAATTCGTTGGTGACGATGCCTTCAGCGATTTCACGCAGGGCAACGACGGTTGGCTTGTCGTTTTCCCATGCAACGCGCGGCTCTTTGCCACCAGTGGCCAGCTGACGGGCGCGCTTGGTCGAGAGCATGACCAGCTCAAAACGGTTATCCACGTGTTCCAGGCAGTCTTCAACAGTTACGCGGGCCATGGTCTTCCTCAGTAGCAAATGCGGTGGGCGTGCAGCCCAATATGGGCAGGCGGACTCGATAGTTTAAAAAATCACCAGCCAATAGGGAAGCGCTGTTTTGTCGGGTAGTCACTTCAAGCCCTGCGTTTGCTTCTTCGCGGGTAAACCCGCGTCCACAGGGTACGCGGTCGCTGTGGGGGCGGGTTTACCCGCGAAAGCGCCGGAGCAGACACCCTCATATGATCCCGACGATAACCTCAGAGCATTGCATCCCGCAACCGCGGCGTCAGCTCCTCGAACAAAGTCTGAACCGAGCGCAATGCTCGGCAATCCGGTCGAGTCAGCAACCACAGCTGGGTATCGCATCCGGGCAACGGTCCGCTCAACGCGTCCACCCCCGGCAAGGCATCAACCATGTAGTCAGGCAGCGCCGCCACGCCCAGCCCGGTACTGACCAGTTGGGCAATGGTCGACATGCTGCTGCACTGATAACGCGGGCTCAACCCCGGGTACTGCTGGTTGCGCCAGACCACGGTAGGGTGGTCCTGCATCGAGTCGTCCGGGGCGATCCACGGCACGCTGCTGGCCGATTCGTTCAAGCGCTCACGCCATTGCGGCTGACCGCAGATCACATAGGAAGTGGAGCCCAGGCAACGCCCCACCAGATGCTCCGGCGGCGTGTTGGTCAGGCGCAGGGCGATGTCGGCATCGCGGCGGCTGAGGTTAGCGAACGTATTGGACGTACCCATCTCCAGCGACAGCGCCGGATAGTTCGGCATGAACGCCGCCAGCGCGGGCAGCAACAGGCTGTGCATCACGGCTTCGGTGCAAGTCACGCGCACGGTGCCGCTGACCACCTGCTCGCCGCTGGTCATGGCGATGCGCGCGGCCTCCAACGCCTGCTCGGCGCGTTCGGCCTGCTCGGCCAGGGCCTGCGCCGTGTCGGTCGGCAGGTAGCCTTTGCGGCTTTTTACGAACAGCGCGGTGCCTAGCGCCGACTCCAGCCGGCGAATCGAGCGGAACACGGTCGAAACGTCGACCTTGAGCAGTTCGGCGGCCTTGGCCAGTGAGCGCCCGCGTTCCAGTGCCAGGACCAGGGAGAGGTCGGCGTGGGTAATCTGATATTGCATTGGTGCACGCTCTGCTTGCCGAATTGCCAATGTCTGTTGCGTCAGGGCCATTTTATAGTGAAACGGCCCCCCGGAATCAATGCGCCCGGTCGGGTAACCAATCCCCACGATGGGAAAGTGAAAAGAACAACAGCTGCAACCATCGTCGCCCGTGAGGCGCCAGCCGTATCCCCACATCGCCGCAGCAAATCATAGGATGTAAGCCATGACGTCGGTCACCCCGTGCGCCAGTACTTCCAGCGAGATGAATGACTTCCTTCAGGCCCATCCGGATACGCAGTACGTCGATCTGCTGATTTCCGACATGAACGGCGTGGTACGCGGCAAGCGCATCGAGCGCGCCAGCCTGCACAAGGTGTACGAAAAAGGCATCAACCTCCCCGCGTCGCTGTTCGCCCTCGACATCAATGGCTCGACCGTGGAAAGCACCGGGCTGGGCCTCGATATCGGCGACGCCGACCGCATCTGCTACCCGATTGCCGGCACGCTCTGTAATGAGCCATGGCAAAAGCGCCCGACCGCGCAGCTGTTGATGACCATGCACGAGCTGGAAGGTGAGCCATTCTTCGCCGACCCGCGCGAGGTGCTGCGTCAGGTAGTGAGCAAGTTCGACGCCATGGGCCTGGATATCTGCGCCGCGTTCGAGCTGGAGTTCTACCTGATCGATCAGGACAACCTCAACGGCCGCCCGCAACCGCCACGCTCGCCGATTTCAGGCAAACGCCCGCAGTCGACCCAGGTGTACCTGATCGACGACCTCGACGAGTACGCCGACTGCCTGCAGGACATGCTCGAAGCGGCCAAGGAGCAAGGCCTGCCAGCCGATGCCATCGTCAAGGAAAGCGCCCCGGCACAGTTCGAGGTCAACCTGCACCACGTCGCCGACCCGATGAAGGCCTGCGACTATGCGATCCTGCTCAAGCGCCTGATCAAGAACGTCGCCTACGACCATGAAATGGACACCACTTTCATGGCCAAGCCCTACCCGGGCCAGGCGGGCAACGGCCTGCACGTGCACATTTCGCTGCTGGACAAGAAAACCGGCAAGAACATCTTCGCCCATGAAGACCCGTTGCAAAGCGACGCCCTGCGCCACGCCATCGGCGGTGTGCTGGAGACCATGCCAGCGTCGATGGCCTTCCTGTGCCCGAACATCAACTCCTACCGCCGCTTCGGCGCGCAGTTCTACGTACCGAACGCGCCGAGCTGGGGTCTGGATAACCGCACCGTGGCCGTGCGCGTACCGACCGACAGCAGCGATAACGTACGCATCGAGCACCGTGTGGCCGGCGCCGATGCCAACCCGTACCTGATGCTGGCGGCGATCCTGGCCGGCATCCACCATGGCCTGACCAGCAAGATCGAGCCGGGAGCACCGATCGAAGGTAACTCCTACGAGCAGCTGGAGCAGAGCCTGCCGAACAACCTGCGCGACGCCCTGCGTGCGCTGGATGACAGCGAAGTCCTCAACCAATACATCAGCCCGGACTACATCGATATCTTCGTGGCCTGCAAGGAAAGTGAGCTGGCCGAGTTCGAAGTTTCGATTTCCGACCTCGAGTACAACTGGTACCTGCACACGGTGTAAGCCCATGAGCGCAATTGCGGTCCCCTTGATTGGTATCAGCGCCTGCCGCCAGCAGGTGGGGAAGAACTCGTCGCATACAGTAGGCGACAAGTATGTGGAGGCCGCCGGCTTCGCCGGTTTGCCGCTGATCCTGCCGGCCCGCGATGGCGGCAGCGACCCCCAGGCGCTGCTGGCTCAGCTCGACGGCATTGTTTTTACCGGCTCGCCTTCAAATATCGAGCCGCATCATTACAATGGCGCCGCCAGCGCTGAAGGGACCCGGCACGACATTGCCCGTGACCGGCTGACCCTGCCGTTGCTGCAGGCGGCAATTGCCGCTGGCGTGCCGGTATTTTGCATTTGTCGTGGCTTCCAGGAACTGAACGTGGCCCTGGGCGGTAGCTTGCACCAGCGTGTGCAGGAGCTGCCTGGCTACATGGATCATCGTGAGCCAGAGGATGCGCCCCTTGAAGTGCAATATGGCCCTCGTCACCCCGTCAGCGTTGCGCCTGGCGGGTTGTTCGAGCGCCTGGGCCTGGCTGTGCAGTTCGAGGTCAACTCGCTGCACAGCCAGGGCATCGACCGCCTGGCCCCAGGCCTGCGGGTCGAAGCACGGGCCCCCGATGGCCTGATCGAAGCGGTGTCGATGCCTGACGCGCCGGGCTTTGTGCTTGGTGTGCAGTGGCACCCTGAATGGCGTTTCGCCGACAACCCGGTCTCCCGGAGCCTTTTCCAGGCGTTCCGTGAGGCCTGCATTGCCCATGCTGCACGGGAGACCTGACAGCCGTCAGCCAAAAGTCCGGGATGACTCACCCCCGTCAGCGCGCTTTCAATGAGTGGAAGCAGGCCTTGGGAACAAGGCCTGTGAAAACAATTCCAATAGTTACGGCATAAACTCATGAGCAATTACACAGAAGCCGGCCGCCCACCCGATGTGGCCGACTCGGGCAGCACTCAGCGCAGCAAAGGCCTGGCCAAGGGCCGTCTTGGCCTGTTGGCCAGTATCGTGCTGGGCATTTCCACTATCGCCCCGGTCTACACCCTGACCGGCGCCCTTGGCCCGACCGTACGTGAGGTCGGTGCTCATCTTCCCGCCGTGTTCATTGTCGGCTTCCTGCCGATGCTGCTGGTTGCCTTGGGTTACCGCGAGCTGAATTCGGCCGAGCCGGACAGCGGCACTTCGTTTACCTGGTCGGCCCGGGCCTTTGGCCCGATGATCGGCTGGATCGGTGGCTGGGGGCTGGTGGTTGCCACCACCATCGTGCTGTCCAACCTGGCGGGCGTTGCGGTCGACTTCTTTTATCTGTTTCTCAGCCAGATCACCGGCCACCATGAGCTGGCGGCACTGGCCGACAACCTGTTGATCAATATCACTACGTGTTGCGTGTTCATTGCCATGGCGGTGTGGATCTGTTGCCGCGGCATGGCCACCACCATGACCGTGCAGTACGGCCTGGTGGCGCTGCAGCTCATGGTCTTGCTCGGCTTTGCCTTCGCGGCTTTCGGTGGCAGCACCGCACCGCCGCCGCTGGAGTTCGATTTCGCCTGGTTCAACCCGTTTGGCGTCGAGTCGTTTTCGGCCTTTGCCGCCGGACTGTCACTGTCGATCTTCATCTTCTGGGGATGGGATGTGTGCCTGACCGTCAGCGAAGAGTCGATCGGCAGTGACGAAGTGCCGGGCAAGGCGGCGACCTGGACGGTGCTGCTGATCCTGGGTCTGTACCTGATCACCGCCATCGCCACCCTGCAGTTCGCCGGCATCAGCGAGCAAGGCCTGGGCCTGAATAACCCGCGCATCCAGGAAAACGTCTTCGCGCACTTGGCCGGGCCGGTGATGGGGCCGCTGGCGATCCTGATGTCGATCGCGGTGCTGGCGAGCACTGCTGCGTCACTGCAGTCGACCTTTGTATCGCCGGCGCGCACGCTGCTGGCCATGGGTTACTACGGCGCGGTGCCGCAGAAATTTGCCAGCGTCTGCCCGCGCTCGCAGACGCCGCGTTACGCGACCATCTGCGCTGGCGTGGCGGCAGGCCTGTTCTACGTGACCATGCGTACCCTGAGCGAGAACGTGCTGGCCGACACCATCACGGCGCTGGGCATGATGATCTGCTTCTACTATTCGCTGACTGCATTCGCCTGCGTCTGGTACTTCCGTGACAGCCTGTTCGGCAGCCTGCGACACTTCTTCATGCGCGGCCTGTGCCCGCTGGTGGGTGGGGTGATCCTGTCGGTGATCTTCGTGCGTACGGCCATCGACAGCGCCTCGCCGGACTTCGGCAGCGGCTCGCATGTGGCGGGGCTTGGGTTGGTGTTCGTGATTGCTGCGATCATTTCGGCACTGGGGATCGTGCTGATGATGATTTCGCGGATGCGTGCGCCGGCTTACTTCCTGGGGGCGACGCTGCGGCAGCAGGCGACCCTGCCGCTGCAGGAGTGATGCAAGGGGCTGCTCTGCAGCCCATTCGCGGGGCAAGCCCGCTCCTACAGAGGTCCCACGCGGCCTGCGCTGATCCCTGTAGGAGCGGGCTTGCCCGCGAATGGGCCGCAAAGCGGCCCCTTTCGGTGTATCAGGCGAGCAGCTCTTGCAGCAGCCCGCTGTAGCGCTGCTGCTGTTTGTTCAGCAGCAACCGGTTGGCCGCAAACACCGCCTTCAAGTCTTCCAGCGCCACGTCGAAGTCATCGTTGATGATGACGTACTCATATTCGTCGTAGTGCTCCATCTCGCTGACCGCTTCCTTCATGCGCCCGGCGATGATCTCTTCGCTGTCCTGGCCACGGCCGTCCAGACGCTCGCGCAGGGCCTCCTGGCTCGGTGGCAGGATGAATACCGAACGTGCCTCGGGCATCAGCTTACGCACCTGCTGGGCGCCTTGCCAGTCGATTTCCAGGATCAGGTCGTTGCCCCGGTCCAGCACCTCTTGCAGCGCGCTACGCGAAGTCCCGTAGAAATTGCCGAACACTTCAGCGTGCTCGAGGAAATCGCCCTTGGCGATCAGCCCCTTGAAATCGTCATGGCTGACGAAGTGGTAGTTCACGCCGTGCTCTTCGCCCGGGCGCATGGCGCGGGTCGTGTGCGAGACCGAGACGCTGACGCGCGGGTCGGCCTTGATCAGGGCGGTGACCAGGCTGGTCTTGCCGGCGCCGGACGGTGCCGAAACGATGTAGAGGGTGCCGCTGCTTTGATTCATGGTCGGGGTGGCCTTACTCGATGTTCTGTACTTGTTCACGCATCTGTTCGATCAACACCTTCAGGTTGACCGCCGCTTGCGTGCTGCGTGGGTCGAAGGCCTTGGAGCCCAGGGTGTTGGCTTCGCGGTTGAGTTCCTGCATCAGGAAGTCCAGGCGCCGACCGGCGGCACCCCCGGACTTGAGCACCCGGCGTACTTCGTTGACGTGGGTGCTGAGGCGGTCGAGCTCTTCGGCAACGTCGCTTTTCTGCGCCAGCAGCACCATTTCTTGCTCCAGGCGCTGCGGGTCGAGCTCGGCCTTGAGGTCGCCGAAGCGGTCGATGATCTTCTGCCGCTGGGCGGCGAGCATTTGCGGCACCAGGGCGCGCAGGGTGGTGACCTCGCTGGTCATGTTATCGAGGCGTTCGTTGATCAGACGGGCCAGTTCCTGGCCTTCGCGCAGGCGCCCGGCCTTCAGCTCGGCAAGCGCTTCGTCGAACAGCGCCACAGCTTCGGCGTTCAAAGCCTGAGGGTCGGTAGCGTCGGCCACCAGCACGCCTGGCCAGGACAGCACTTCCAGCGGGTTGAGCGCAGCCGGCTGCTTGATCAGGCCGGCCACCTCTTCGGCAGCGGCGACGAGTTGCGCGGCGCGCTCGCGGTCGACCTTGAGCGGTTTGCCGTTGCTGTCTTCGTGCAGGCGCAGGGTGCACTCGACCTTGCCGCGCGACAGGCCCTGGCGCAGACCTTCACGTACCGCGCCTTCGAGGTCGCGCAGGGCGTCCGGCAGGCGCAGGTGGGGTTCAAGGTAACGGTGGTTGACCGAGCGCAATTCCCAGACCAGGGTGCCTTGGCTGCCTGCGCGCTCGACACGAGCAAAAGCGGTCATGCTGTGCACCATGGGAAGTACCTCGCGTAAATGATATGAAAGCGCGGGATTGTAGCGCAGTGCGCACGTGGCGCCCAATCCGCCCATGTTACAGAGCGCATGCCAGCGAGTGGGAAAAGGCGACAGGCTGCCGGGGGCGCGACAATAGGCATGTCCTCTGTGGGCGACGGGCTCTATAATGGCGGGCAGATTCAAAGTCCCAGTACAGGTATCCCAGATGAAACGTCCAAGTGGTCGCGCCGCCGATCAGCTCCGCTCGATCCGCATCACCCGCAACTACACCAAGCACGCCGAAGGGTCGGTACTGGTAGAGTTCGGTGACACCAAGGTCATCTGCACGGTCAGCGTCGAAAACGGCGTACCGCGCTTCCTCAAAGGCCAGGGCCAAGGCTGGCTGACCGCCGAGTACGGCATGCTGCCGCGTTCAACCGGCGAGCGTAACCAGCGCGAAGCCAGCCGTGGCAAGCAAGGTGGCCGTACCCTGGAAATCCAGCGCCTGATCGGCCGTTCGCTGCGCGCCGCGCTGGACATGAGCAAGCTCGGTGACATCACCCTGTACATCGACTGCGACGTGATCCAGGCCGATGGCGGTACTCGCACCGCGTCGATCACCGGCGCCATGGTCGCCCTGTGCGACGCCCTGGCCGTGATCAAGAAGCGTGGTGGCCTGAAGGCCGGCAACCCGCTCAAGCATATGATCGCTGCCGTATCGGTGGGCATGTACCAGGGCGAAGCGGTCCTCGACCTGGACTACCTGGAAGACTCGGCTGCCGAAACCGACCTGAACGTTGTCATGACCAGCGCCGGTGGTTTCATCGAAGTTCAGGGCACCGCCGAAGGTGCACCCTTCCAGCCTGAAGACTTCAACGCCATGCTGGCGCTGGCGCAGAAGGGCATGAACGAAATTTTCGAACTGCAGAACGCCGCCTTGGCTGACTGACTGTTTCGAAAGGCACAAAAAAGCCGACAGTAATGTCGGCTTTTTTGTGCCTGAGTAGAACTCAGATGGTCAACGTCCAGTCGTAGTCGACGATCAGCGGCGCATGCTGGGAGAAGCGCGGCTGACGCGGCAGGCGGGCATTGCGCACGAAGCGGCGCAGACCCGGGGTGAGGATCTGGTAGTCGAACCGGTAGCCCAGGTTGAGCATCTCGGCCTGTTCGTTGTCCGGCCACCAGCTGTACTGGTCGCCTTCACGGCTGACTTCGCGCAGGGCATCAACGTAGCCCATGTCGCCGGTGATCGCATCCATCCATGCCCGCTCTGGTGGCAGGAAGCCCGGCGACTGCTGGCTGTCACGCCAGTTTTTGATGTCGAGCTTCTGCTGTGCCACGTAGAACGAGCCGCAATAGATGTATTCACGACGCTTGCGACGCTGTTTGTCCAGGTACTTGGCGAAGTCGTCCATCAACTTGAATTTCTGGTTCAAGTCTTCATCACCGTTCATACCCGAAGGCAGCAGCAGGCTGGCAATACTGACTTTGTCGAAATCTGCTTGCAGATAACGCCCGTAGCGGTCGGCTGTCTCGAAACCCAGGCCGGTGATGACTGCCTTGGGCTGCATGCGCGAGTAAAGTGCCACGCCACCTTGGGCGGGTACCTCCGCGTCGCAGGCATAAAGGAAATAGCCATCGAGCTGGAAAGCTGGGTCGTCGAGTTCAAAGGCCGAGGCGCGGGTATCCTGAAGGCAGATGACGTCGGCATTCTGGGCTTGCAGCCAGCTGAGCAATCCACGCTCGGCCGCAGCCTGAATGCCATTCACGTTCACACTGATGATCCGCATAAATGGCCCCAAAAATCTCGTGCGTGTATGATACCCGAGCTCAACCCATTTAGCTAAATCCGTGGTGTCCGGGACCTTACATGCAGCCGTATCAGCGCGACTTCATCCGTTTTGCCATCGATCGCGGCGTGCTGCGCTTCGGTGAATTCACCCTGAAATCGGGGCGTACCAGCCCGTATTTCTTCAATGCCGGCCTGTTCAACACCGGTTCCGCACTGGCTGAACTGGGCCGTTGCTACGCGGCGGCCATCGTCGACAGCAAGATTCCGTTCGACGTGCTGTTCGGCCCAGCCTACAAGGGTATCCCCCTGGCAGCGACCACTGCCGTGGCCCTGGCGGATCAGCACCAGCTCGACGTGCCGTGGTGCTTCAACCGCAAGGAAGCCAAGGATCACGGCGAAGGCGGCAGCCTGGTTGGCGCGCCGCTGGCCGGTGACGTGCTGATCATCGACGACGTGATCACTGCCGGTACCGCGATTCGCGAAGTGATGCAGATCATCAACGCCCAGCAGGCCAAAGCCGCTGGTGTGCTGATCGCGCTGAACCGCGAAGAGCGCGGCAACGGCGAGCTGTCGGCGATCCAGGAAGTGGAGCGTGACTTCGGTATTCCGGTTGTCAGCATCGTTTCGCTGACCCAGGTGCTGGAGTTCCTGGCAGACGATCCGCAGCTCAAGCAGCACCTGCCGGCTGTCGAGGCTTACCGGGCGCAGTACGGGATCTGATCCTGGCTTGGGAATGAAAAAGGCGACCTTCCTGGAAGGTCGCCTTTTTTGTGCAGCCTGTTTCGGCCATTTCGCGCAAGGTTACTCAGTCAGTGCCGTATTTAGGCGACCGCGGCCCGTAGAGAATGCCGCCATTGGCATACGGCGTCAGCAGCCTGGCGCTGGTCATACCGGCGATCGGGTAGCCCGCATCGTCCTGCACACTGCTGATGATCTGGTTGACTGCCGCACTGATCAACATGCCAATGATGCCGCCTTGGTTCTGCTGGTTCTCCTGGCTGGAGGCTGTGGCAGTGCCTGTCCACAGGGTTGTGCCGGTCTTCAGGTCGACCAGCTTGGCGCTGGCGGTGACGATGGTTGCGCTGCTCAGCACCATGTAGCGGGTGCCGTAGTCCGACACGGTCACGTACAGGCCGGCGTCGGCGCCGAAGATTTCGTGCAGCTTGGTGGTCGGCAGCTGATGGATGTCGGCCGGGGTGGTCAGACCGTTCTGGCGGAAGGTTTCGTCTACCAGCGCCACCGGCATCACGTAGTAGCCGGCTTCGGCCAGTGGGTAAGTAGCCTGCGACAGCATGCTGTAGGTCGCCTTCACGTCCGGTGAGTTGTTCAGTGGCGGCAGGATCAGGATCGACTTCGGCCGGCTCTGCTTGTACGCCGAATAGTCGATGGTCTTGCGCTCGGCGCAGCCGGTGAACAGGGCCAGCACGCAGGCGCCGACCAGGAGTTGGGTGAGGCGCTTGATCATTGCTGGGCCCCCTTGCTGGCGTTGCTCATCAGGAAGTCCATGTAGGCGGCCGATTCCGGGAACAGAGCCTTTTCGGTGCGCAACTGCTGGATCATCTGGTCATCCTTGCCGAGGCTGGAGTACAGCAGGCCCAGCTGCGCGTGGTAGCCCGGCGGCACGGCGCCATTCTTGGCCTTGATCTTCTCCAGGTCACGCTCCAGGGCGATGACCTGTTCTTCTTTCGCGTCGCCTTTGAGGTAGCCGTAAACCTGGGGCTGGTAGCTTTCCCACTGGTAGAGGGTCTTTGGGCCGCTGCAGCCGGCCAGCAGCAAGCCGCCCAGCACGAGGCCTGCGCAGCTGCGCAAAGCCGGGAGGGTAATAGTCATTGAGGTGTCCTTCCTGGAAAAAGTCGGTTATTGCGCCTTGGGGTTCCACTGACCGCTTTCGACGGCGTTGACCAGCTTGTTCACGGCTTCGCGCATGGCCAGGTCGAGAACCTTGCCGTTGAGCGTCGAGTCGTAGCTGGCGGTGCCGCCGAAACCGATGATCTCGCGGTTGGACAAGGCGTATTCACCGGCGCCCTGGCTCGAGTAGACCACTTCCGATGTGCTGATGTTGACGATGTTCAGCGCCACCTTGGCGTAGGCGATCTGGGTCTTGCCGCGGCCAAGAATGCCGAACAGCTGGTGGTCGCCGACTTCCTTGCGGCCGAACTCGGTGACGTCGCCGGTCACCACGAAGTCGGCGCCTTTCAGGCGCTGGGCCTGGCCCTTGATCGCCGCTTCCTGCTGGATCTCGCTCATGTTGTCGCGATCGAGCACGTTGAAGCGGTTAGTCTGCTGCAGGTGGGTGATCAGGATTGTCTTGGCCTGG
Source organism: Pseudomonas sp. NBRC 111124 (assembly GCF_001320245.1). Lineage (GTDB taxonomy): Bacteria > Pseudomonadota > Gammaproteobacteria > Pseudomonadales > Pseudomonadaceae > Aquipseudomonas. Next base: position 5,413 of record NZ_BCBA01000007.1, on the reverse strand, counting down.
CCACCGAGGCGGTCGACGCCGTCGGAGAAGATGCCGCGCATGTAGCTGGAACGGTTGTCGAATTTGCCCACGGCAATCGGTGCGCGCACACCGCTGTAGGGGCGGCTAACGCTTTCGACCTGCTGCACGGCAACAGCGGTGGATGTTTCGGTGGCACAGCCGGCAATGGACCCGACAGCCAAGGCGGCTGCCAGCACGAGTCCTTGTGATGCGTATTTCACGCGTGTACTCCAGATGGATAATGGCAATTTGCAATGATCTTGTATTCTGCCACGTTGTCTCGGCTGCCAGTCGCGAATCTTGAGAGGCGGCATGAAGATTACTGGCCGCGAGCCATCTGTTTGCGTGTGCCGTTGCAAATGCAGAGCGGGGCAAGCCTACCCCCACGCGCCATCTGGCTACATGGAGGCGGCTTGCCCCGCCCGGTATTACGAAAGGATCAGTGACGCTTGCGGTTGCTGATCAGGGTGCCCACACCGCTGTCGGTGAAGATTTCCAGCAGCACCGCATTCGGCACGCGGCCGTCGATGATGTGCGACGTGGTCACGCCGCCCTGGACCGCATCCAGCGCGCATTTGATCTTTGGCAGCATGCCGCCGTAGATGGTGCCGTCGGCGATCAGCTCGTTGACCTGCTCGGTGGTCAGGCCGGTCAGGACCTGGCCCTGCTTGTCCATCAGGCCGGCGATGTTGGTCAGCAGCATCAGTTTTTCAGCCTTCAGCGCTTCGGCCACCTTGCCCGCCACCAGGTCGGCGTTGATGTTGTACGACTCACCGTTGGCACCCACGCCAATTGGCGCGATCACCGGGATGAAGTCGCCTTTCACCAGCATGTTCAGCAGGTCGGTGTTGACGCTGACCACTTCGCCGACGTGGCCGATGTCGATGATTTCCGGCTGGGTCATCTCCGGGGTCTGGCGGCTGACGGTGAGCTTCTTCGCACGAATCAGCTCGGCGTCCTTGCCGGTCAGGCCGATGGCGCTGCCGCCGTGGCGGTTGATCAGGTTGACGATGTCCTTGTTGACCTGGCCGCCGAGGACCATTTCCACCACGTCCATGGTCGCGGCGTCGGTGACGCGCATACCATCGATGAAGTGGCTCTCGATCGACAGGCGCTTGAGCAGGTCGCCGATCTGCGGGCCGCCACCGTGCACGACCACCGGGTTGATGCCAACGGCCTTCATCAGCACGATGTCACGGGCAAAGCCGGTCTTGAGCTCTTCGCTCTCCATCGCGTTGCCGCCGTACTTGATCACCAAGGTCTTGCCGACAAAGCGGCGAATGTAAGGCAGTGCTTCGGACAAAACCTCGGCTACATGGGAAGCGGCATTGCGATCGAGGGTCATGCAGGGCTCCTGTAAGGAACAGATAGTCGGTCAGAACGGCAGTTGCAGCTCAGGGGCAACCCGCAGCAACTGGGCGCGGAAAACATCCTTGATACGTTGCAACTCGGCGCCGCTTTCAGCCTCGAAACGCAGCACCAGCACCGGCGTGGTGTTGGAGGCGCGTACCAGGCCCCAGCCTTTCGGGTAGTCGACCCGCACACCGTCGATGGTGGTCAGGTTGGCATCGCCCCATTGGGCGTCGCGTTGCAGTGCATCAATGATGCTGAATTTACCCTCGTCGGTCACATCAATGTTGATTTCCGGCGTGGAAATATCGTTCGGGAAGGCGGCGAACAGGTCTTCGGCGTTCTTCGAGGCCTTGCTGAGGATTTCCAGCAGGCGCGCGGCGCTGTAGATGCCGTCGTCGAAACCGTACCAGCGTTCCTTGATGAAGATGTGCCCGCTCATCTCGCCAGCCAGCAGCGAGCCGGTCTGCTTCATCTTCTTCTTGATCAGCGAATGGCCGGTCTTCCACATCAGGGCGCGGCCACCGTGCTGTTCGATCAGCGGGGTCAGGCGGCGGGTGCATTTGACGTCGAAGATGATCTCGGCGCCCGGGTTGCGCTCCAGCACGTCCAGGGCGAACAGCATCAGCAGGCGGTCGGGGTAGACGATGCTACCGGTGTTGGTCACCACGCCCACGCGGTCACCGTCGCCGTCGAAGGCCAGGCCGATATCGGCGCCGGTTTCCTTGACCTTGGCGATCAGGTCTTCGAGGTTTTCCGGCTTGCCCGGGTCCGGGTGGTGGTTGGGGAAGTTGCCGTCAACCTCGCAGAACAGCGGGATGACCTCGCAGCCCAGGGCTTCGATCAGCTGCGGCGCAACCACGCCAGCGGCGCCGTTGCCGCAATCGACCACGACCTTGAGCTTCTTCGCCAGCTTCACGTCACCGACGATCTGCTGGAAGTAGCGATCGAGAATCTCGACCTTCTGCACGCTGCCTTCGCCGCGTGGTACGTCGTTGGTCTTCAGGCGGGTCAACAGGGCCTGGATCTGCTCGTTGGCCAGCGTGTCGCCAGCGATTACGATCTTGAAGCCGTTGTAGTCCGACGGGTTGTGGCTACCGGTGAGCATCACGCCCGACTTGCCGGCCAGTACGTTGGCGGCGTAGTACAGGGCAGGGGTCGGCACCAGGCCGACGTCGCTGACCTGGCAGCCGGCATCGACCAGGCCTTGGATCAGCTGTTCGACCAGCATCGGGCCGGACAGGCGGCCATCACGGCCAACGGAAATCTGAGGTTCACCCTGGGCAAGGGTCTGCGCGCCGATGGCGCGGCCGATCCAGTAGGCGGTTTCGCCGTGCAGGGTCTTGCCGACCACGCCACGGATGTCATAAGCGCGGAAAATGCTGTCTGGCAGTGCGGCGGGTGCCAGGTGGGCCATGTCGTTCATCTCGGGAAACTCCATTAGTCAAAGGCTTTTCTGGGCAGGCGCAAACTGAACGCTTGGACGGTGGAATCGCCAGAGAGTTCGCCATCCTTGGCCTGAACGGTTGTTGCTCGGCTCAGCGGCTACCGGAATGGCCGAAGCCGCCCGTGCCACGCTGGCTCTCGTCGAAGCGCTCGACGATGTCGAAATGTGCTTGTACCACAGGTACTAGCACTAGCTGTGCGATGCGCTCGCCGACGGCGATGGTGAACGGCGTGTTGCCACGGTTCCAGCACGACACCATCAGCTCGCCCTGGTAGTCCGAGTCGATCAGGCCGACCAGGTTGCCGAGCACGATGCCGTGTTTGTGGCCCAGGCCCGAGCGCGGCAGGATCATGGCCGCCAGCCCCGGGTCGCCGATATAGATCGACAGGCCGGTCGGGATCAGCAGGGTCTGGCCGGGCTCGAGGACGGTGTCCTCCTTCAGCAGGGCGCGCAGGTCGAGGCCGGCAGAGCCTGGCGTGGCGTATTGCGGCAGCGGGAATTCGCTGCCCAGGCGTGGGTCGAGGATCTTGGCTTGAAGAGCGTGCATGTAACTTATTGAACCTGATTGAGCCGTTCGGCGATGAAGGCGACCAATTGCCGGGCGATCTTGCCCTTGCTGGTCTGCGCGAAGAGGGTCTGGTGCTGCTGGCGGTCGATCACGGTCAGGGCATTTTCCTCGCTGTTGAAGCCGATGCTGGGGTTGGCCACATCATTGGCGACGATCAGGTCGAGGTTCTTGTCCTTGAGCTTGCGCGTGGCGTAATCGAGCAAGTGTTCGGTCTCGGCGGCGAAGCCGACACTGAACGGGCGGTCGGCACGGCCAGCGATCGTGGCAAGGATATCGGGATTGCGCACCATCTGCAGCAGCATACCGTCGCCGGTCGTAGGATCCTTCTTGAGCTTTTGCGGGGCGACTACCTCTGGGCGGTAGTCCGCAACCGCTGCGGAGGCGATGAACAGGTCGCACGGCATGGCCGCTTCACAGGCCGCGAGCATGTCCCGCGCGCTGACCACGTCGATGCGCTGAACGCGATCGGGGGTTTGCAGATGGACGGGGCCGGTGACGAGGGTCACCCGAGCACCGGCTTCGGCGGCCGCCTCGGCCAGGGCGAAGCCCATCTTGCCGGAGCTATGATTGGTGATGTAGCGCACCGGGTCGATGTTTTCCTGGGTCGGGCCTGCGGTGATCAGCACGTGTTTGCCGGTCAGCGCCTGGCGCTTGAAGCTTTCTGCGGCGCACCAGGCCAGGTCGGTGGCTTCGAGCATACGCCCCAGCCCCACGTCGCCGCAGGCCTGGCTGCCAGAGGCCGGGCCGAACACCTGGATGCCACGGCTCTTGAGCAGCTCGAGGTTGGCCTGGGTGGCCGGGTCGCGCCACATCGCCTGGTTCATCGCCGGGGCCACGGCCACGGTGGCGTCGGTAGCCAGTACCAGGGTGGTCAGCAAGTCGTCGGCCATGCCCTGGGCCATGCGCGCCATGAGGTCGGCGGTGGCCGGGGCGATCAGCACCAGGTCGGCCCACTTGGCCAGTTCGATGTGGCCCATGGCCGCTTCGGCGGCAGGGTCGAGCAGATCCATGTGCACCGGGTGGCCGGACAGCGCCTGCAGGGTCAGCGGGGTGATGAATTCGGCACCACCACGGGTCATGACGACGCGCACCTGCGCGCCGTGCTCCAGGAGTCGGCGAATCAGCTCGGCGCTTTTGTAGGCGGCAATGCCACCTCCGACGCCGAGAACGATGCGCTTGCGATACAGCCGCTGCATAGGCTTGCCTTTTTCCAGTGAGAGCGGGCGGCGACGTTTGAAAATGCCTGCGGCAGAACGTCGCATGTACGAGGCGAAATAGATTAACACAGGGCCGAAACAGGCCGCAGCAAGGGCAGGGAGCAGGGATGAATATCAGGGAGTGGCCGGCTGAAGAACGGCCAAGGGAGAAATTGTTGCAGCGCGGTGCGGCGGTGCTATCGGATGCTGAGTTACTGGCTGTGCTGCTGGGCTCAGGGGTTGCCGGGCGCAATGTGCTGGAGGTTGCCCGAGGGCTACTGACGCGCTTTGGTGGGCTTAGGCCGTTTCTGGAGGCTGACCGCGCGGCTGTGCTGCGCGAGCCAGGGCTGGGGCCGGTGAAGTATGCGCAGTTACAGGCACTGCTTGAGATCGGCAGGCGTTATCTGGACGAGTCCATCGAGCGCGGGCCGGTACTGGAGAGTCCGGCGTCTGTGCGACGTTATCTGAAATCCATGCTGCGCCATGAAGTGAGCGAGGTCTTCGGTTGCCTGTTTCTGGATACCAAGCATCGGCCGCTGGCGTTCGAAATACTGTTCAGAGGGACGATCGACCGGGCGAGCGTCTACCCCCGTGAGGTGGTGCGTCGGGCGCTGCAGCACAACGCGGCTGCACTGATCCTGTGTCACAACCACCCTTCGGGGAACAGCGAACCGAGCCAGGATGACGTGCACCTGACGGTTTCGCTGAAGCGCGGGTTGGCGTTGATCGATGTACGGGTGCTGGATCACATCATCATTGGTGACGGGGAGCCGCTGTCGATGGTCGAGCAGGGGTGGGTGGTGGCTTAGGGGCCTGGCTGGAGATTTGTGGCGCCTATGAGATCGAGCGCCG
>NZ_BCBA01000006.1 GCF_001320245.1 Pseudomonas sp. NBRC 111124 | reverse complement strand
CGCGGGCGGCGCTCGATCTCACAGGCGCTGAAAACCTCAAGGCATGCACCCCAAAACCTCAACGAGCCGACGACACCTTGCTGAAATCCAACCGCCCAAACGGACTCACCTGATACCCCTCGACCCCTTGGCGCAGCAGCGTCGCCGCCGTCGGATGCGCCAGCGGCACCCACAGCGCCTGCTGCTGGATCAGGGTCTGCGCCTGCTGGTACAGCCGGCTGCGCACGCTCTGGTCGTTGGTGGTGCGTCCGGCGCTGATCAGCTGGTCCAGGCGGTTGTCGCAGAACCGGGCGAAGTTGGTTCCCGACTCCACCGCCGCGCAGGAAAACTGCGGGCTCAGGAAGTTGTCCGGGTCGCCGTTGTCGCCGGCCCAGCCCATGAACAGCAAGTCATGCTCGCCGGCCTTGGCGCGTCGGATCAGCTCGCCCCACTCGATCACGCGGATCTCGGCCTTGATGCCGATTTTCGCCAGGTCCGCCTGGAGCATCTGTGCCCCCAGGCTCGGGTTGGGGTTGAGCAGGCTGCCCGACGGGCGGGTCCAGAGGGTTGTGCTGAAGCCATCGGCCAGGCCGGCCTTGGCCAATAGCGCCTTGGCCTTGGTCAGGTCCAGCGGGTAGCCTGGCAGGTCCTTGGCGTAGCTCCAGGTGTTGGGCGGGTAGGGGCCGTTGGCGGCGGTGGCGGTGTCTTCGAATACCGCCTTGAGGTAGGCCTGTTTGTCGAAGGCCAGGTTGATCGCCTGGCGCACTTCAGGCTTGTCCAGCGGTGGGTGTTCGCTGTTGATGGCGACGAAGGCCGTCATGAACGCCGGGGTGGTGGCGACCTTGAGGTTGCCGTCCTTGCCGGCTTCGGCGATGTCCACCGGTTTGGGCGACAGGGCTACCTGGCATTCGTTGCGCTTGAGCTTCTGCAAGCGAACGTTGGCGTCGGTGGTGATGGCGAAGATCAGCGGGTCGACTGCCGGCTTGCCGTCGAAGTAATCCGGGTTGGCGCGGTAACGCACCACGGCGTCTTTCTGGAAACGCTGGAACACGAACGGACCGGTGCCGATCGGTTGGCTGTTGAGTTTTTCCGGGCTGCCTTCCTTGAGCAGCTTGTCGGCGTATTCGGCCGAATAGATCGAGGCGAAGCCCATGCTCAGGGTGGCCAGGAACGTGGCGTCGGCGTGGGTCAGGGTGAAGCGCACGGTGTTTGGCTCGGGGGCTTCGATTGTCTTGATGAGGCTACCCAGTTGCAGCGACTGGGCGTGCGGGTAGCCGCCTGGCGCGGTCTTGTGCCAAGCGTGGGCGGGGTAGAGCATGCGCTGGAAACTGAACAGCACGTCGTCGGCATTCAGCTCACGGGTCGGCTTGAAGTACGGCGTGGTGTGGAACTTGACGCCATCGCGCAGCTTGAAATCGTAGGTCAGGCCATCGGCTGACACCGTCCAGCTCTGCGCCAGGCTCGGGACTACCTTGCCCTGGGCTGCGTCGAACTCGACCAGGCGGTTCATCAGCACGTCGGCCGAAGCGTTGGTGGTGGTCAGGGAGTTGTACTGGACAACGTCGAAGCCTTCGGGGCTGGCTTCGGTGCAGACACTCAACGGGGCGGCCTGGGCAACGCCTGCGGCAAGCAGGGAGGTGAACAATAAGGAAAGGGCGGCAGCACGCATGGTGGCTCCTTGGCTGGTCAATGGCCCATCTGCCGGCGCAGTCTGGAAACGTCCTACCCTAGTGCGCGAAAAAGGAAATGACCACCTTCTTTTTCAGGTGCTTGGCGACGAGCGGTCGACAGCGTGGCGAGCGAGTCGTTATGCTGCTCGCGCACGATTCGTGGCAGCAGAATGCTCATCTACTGTTGTTGCGACGTAGTCTTTCTGGTATAAAGCAGCGCTCTTTTCTAGGGGCTCGGCCTGTCGCATCAGCGGATCCGGTCGATAAGACCTCCAGAATCACGGCGCCTGGCGCCAAAGACTGAGAGATTAAGCGGCCAACCCATGCCGGGTTGGGCATGTGGTTTTAGAGGGCTGAGTCATGTCGAGAGTCTGTCAAGTTACTGGTAAGGGTCCAGTAACCGGGAACAACATTTCCCACGCAAACAACAAAACCCGTCGTCGTTTCCTGCCAAACCTGCAGCACCACCGTTTCTGGGTTGAATCCGAGAAGCGTTTCGTGCGTCTGCGCGTATCCGCCAAAGGCATGCGTATCATCGACAAGCGCGGCATCGACGCCGTTCTGGTTGACATCCGTAAAGCTGGCGCCAAGGTTTAAGGGAGAGCATCATGCGTGAATTGATCCGTCTGGTTTCGAGTGCCGGTACCGGCCACTTCTACACCACCGACAAGAACAAGCGCACCACTCCGGACAAAATCGAGATCAAGAAATACGATCCGGTTGTTCGCAAGCACGTGGTGTACAAGGAAGCCAAGATCAAGTAATTGATCGGCGACCTAAAAAAACCCGCATCCGAAAGGACGCGGGTTTTTTTATGCTTGCGCAAGCTCAGTTGAAGCTGAAGCCCTGGATCAGCTGGTTGGCATCGGTGCGGATGTGAACCCGGTTGATGTCGTACTCGCGTGTGCTGATCTCGTTGGGGCCTACCACTCGTGGGCGGCCAGTGAGTTCGGTGATGGTGTCTTTCACCGAGGGTTCGTAGCGGGTGCCGATCAGGTGGGCGAGGGTTTGCAGCACTTGGTCATTGTTCATGGACAGCTTCCTTTTGCGTGAAGGTGGCCCGATGGGGGCGGGACCATCCTCACGCAGCCGTTCAAGCTACCAGCACTACATAGTTACTTCTGCTCGAACATCACATAGATCTTGCGGCACGGCTCCAGCACCTCCCAGGTGCCTTTGAAGCCGGCAGGAATGACAAACCGATCACCGGTACGCAGAGTTTTGGCGCCGCCATCCTGGTCGCGCAGCACCGAAACGCCCTGCACGATCTCGCAATATTCATGCTCGGTGTAGTTCACCGTCCATTGCCCGATCTCACCTTCCCAGACGCCCGCTGCGAACTGCCCGCATGGGCTGGAATAGTGGTTGTAGACAGCCTGGTCCGGCTCGCCCTTGAGGATTTTTTCCGCCGCTGGGCGGTAGCGTTCGGCCTCGGTGAGAACCTGGGCGAAGTCGATGATGCTGGCGATGCTCATGGTGCGGCTCCTGTTGTTGTTTAATAAAATGCACATCAGTAGGCATTTAGGCCGTTCGTGTCAAATATATTGATACTTTACCCCGCCTGGTTTAGGGTATCGCTTGCCAGTGTGCGCTCGTCGCCCGGCCAGAATTCTGACAACGCCAGTGAGTCCTCAGTGCGGCGTTGCACCTAAACAAGAGGAGGAGTTTCGTATGACCACCCTGACCCGTGCGGACTGGGAACAACGTGCCCAGCAACTGAAGATCGAAGGCCGCGCCTTCATCAACGGCGAATACACCGACGCCGCATCCGGTGAAACATTCGACTGCCTGAGCCCGGTCGACGGACGCTTCCTGGCCAAGGTTGCCAGCTGCGACCTGGCCGATGCCAACCGCGCCGTGGAAAACGCTCGTGCCACCTTCGATTCCGGCGTCTGGTCGCAACTGGCCCCGGCCAAGCGCAAGGCCAAGCTGATTCGCTTCGCTGACCTGCTGCGTAAAAACGTGGAAGAGCTGGCGCTGCTGGAAACCCTGGACATGGGCAAGCCGATCGGCGACTCCTCCAGCATCGATATCCCGGGCGCGGCACAAGCCATTCACTGGACCGCCGAAGCCATCGACAAGGTCTACGACGAAGTCGCCCCGACCCCACACGACCAGCTCGGCCTGGTCACCCGTGAGCCGGTTGGCGTGGTTGGCGCCATCGTACCGTGGAACTTCCCGCTGCTGATGGCCTGCTGGAAACTCGGCCCGGCCCTGGCCACCGGTAACTCGGTGGTGCTCAAGCCGTCGGAAAAATCCCCGTTGACCGCCATCCGTATCGCTCAGCTGGCGATCGAAGCCGGCATCCCGGCTGGCGTGCTGAACGTGTTGCCAGGCTACGGCCACACCGTGGGCAAAGCCCTGGCCCTGCATATGGACGTCGACACCCTGGTGTTCACCGGCTCCACCAAGATCGCCAAGCAGTTGATGGTCTATGCAGGCGAGTCGAACATGAAGCGCATCTGGCTGGAAGCCGGTGGCAAGAGCCCGAACATCGTCTTCGCCGACGCTCCGGACCTGCAAGCTGCTGCAGAAGCGGCCGCCAGCGCCATCGCCTTCAACCAGGGCGAAGTGTGCACCGCCGGTTCGCGTCTGCTGGTCGAGCGTTCGATCAAGGACAAGTTCCTGCCGATGGTGGTCGAGGCCCTCAAAGGCTGGAAGCCAGGCAATCCGCTGGACCCACAGACCACCGTCGGTGCTCTGGTCGATACCCAGCAGATGAACACCGTGCTGTCGTACATCGACGCCGGCCACAAGGACGGCGCCAAGCTGCTGGCCGGTGGCAAGCGCACCCTGGAAGAGACCGGTGGCACTTACGTTGAGCCGACCATCTTCGACGGCGTGACCAACGCCATGCGCATTGCCCAGGAAGAAATCTTCGGCCCAGTGCTGTCGGTGATCGCCTTCGACACCGCTGAAGAAGCCATTGCCATCGCCAACGACACCCCGTATGGCCTGGCAGCCGGCATCTGGACCTCGGACATCTCCAAGGCCCACAAGACTGCCCGTGCCGTGCGCGCTGGCAGCGTCTGGGTCAACCAGTACGACGGCGGCGACATGACCGCACCGTTCGGCGGCTTCAAGCAGTCGGGCAACGGCCGTGACAAGTCGCTGCACGCACTGGAGAAGTACACCGAGCTGAAAGCGACCTGGATCAAGCTGTAATCCAGAGGGCCGCCTAGCGGCCCGCCAATAGCCGGGGCGGCTCATACCGCCCCGGCTTCGTTGTTTCTGCCATTCAAGAATTCTGCCTGGGAGGCTGCAATGCGTTGGGGAACCTACTTTGCCGTGCTGGCGTCGGTGCTCAGTGTCGGGCTCGCGCTCGGTGTGAGCATGCCGCTGGTGTCCCTGCGCCTTGAGGCTTGGGGTTACGGAGGGTTCGCCATCGGTGTGATGGCGGCGATGCCGGCGCTGGGCGTGCTGCTCGGTGCCAGCCTGGCCAGCCGCCTGGCCGGCTGGGTCGGCGTACCCTCGGCGATGCGCCTGTGCCTGTGGGGTGGGGCGCTGTCCATTGGCCTGCTGGCGCTGCTGCCGAGCTACCCGCTGTGGCTGGCCCTGCGCTTGCTGATCGGCATGTCGCTGACCGTGGTCTTCATTCTCGGCGAAAGCTGGATCAACCAGTTGGTGGTCGAGCAATGGCGCGGCCGCCTGGTGGCGCTATACGGCAGCAGCTACGCCCTGAGTCAACTCGCTGGGCCACTGGTGCTCGGCTTCCTCGGTTCCGACGATGATTTCGGCTTCTGGGCTGCCACCGGCCTGCTCCTGCTAGCGCCGTTACTGTTGTTGGGCCGCGGTGGTGCGCCGAGCACCGAGGCCTGCAGCGTGACCTTTGGCGACCTGTTCGCCTTCTGCCGGCGCTTGCCGGTGATTGCCTGGGCTGTCGCCCTGTTTGCCGCCTTCGAAGCAATGATTCTGACCTTGTTGCCGGTGTATTGCCTGCAGCAGGGCTTCAGCACCGAGATTGCCCTGTTCATGGTCAGCACCGTAGTAGTGGGCGATGCAGTGTTGCAGTTGCCGATCGGCGCGCTGGCCGACCATATGTCACGGCAGTCGCTGTTCACCGGTTGTGCGGTGACGTTGATGATTTCCAGCCTGGCGATTCCGCTGCTGCTGGACACGCCGGTCATATGGCCGCTGTGGGTATTGTTCGGGGCCAGTGCTGGTGGCCTGTTCACCTTGTCACTGATCTTGATCGGCGAGCGCTACCGCGATGACGCGCTGGTGCGGGCCAATGCCCATGTGGCGCAGCTATGGGGCATTGGTTGTCTGCTCGGGCCGTTGCTGGCCGGGGCGGGGAGCCAGTGGGTCAGTGGCCACGCATTGTTGTGGCTGATGGCGGCGGGGGCGGCGGGGCTGGTGGTACTGACCCGCAGGCGCGGAGCGTTCGAGCCAGCCTCGGCCTGAGCCTACAACATCTTCTCCAGGCCTACGGCCTTGCTGATCCAGGCATTGAACCGCCGCCACATGCCTCCCGGCTCCGAGGTCAGCATGTGCCGTTGGCCATTGTCCTCGGTCGCCCAGACCAGTTTGTCACCCACCAGCTTCACCTGGTAACTCAGCGCAGGCGCCATACCCTGCTGGGCCAGCTCGCGCGTGTATTCGGCCAGCTCCGGGCTGTCCACCAGCACACCGACCTCGGTGTTCCACAGCACCGAGCGGGGGTCGAAGTTGAACGAGCCGATAAAGGTCTTGCGCCGGTCGAACACGATGGCCTTGGTGTGCAGACTCGAGTCCGAGCTGCTGCCGTAGAAGCTCAGGCGCGCGGGTGTCGGTTCACCCGGCTGGCGACGCAGTTCGAACAGTTGCACACCGTGCTCGAGCAGCGCGCGGCGATAGGGCGCATAGCCGCCATGCACCGCCGGCACATCGGTGGCTTCCAGCGAGTTGGTCAGCAACTTCACCGACGTTCCGGCGTCGGCCCGGCCGGTCAGGTACAGTAAGCCCGGCTCGCCCGGCACGAAATACGCCGACATCAGGATCAGCTCGCGGTGCACGCTAGCCAAGTCCGGTGCCAGTTGCTGGCTCAGCAGCAATTGCGGGTCCGGCACATCATCTGCCAGTACCTTGCTCGGCGCATCCCACAGCGCCTGGGCGTGGGCCCAGATCAGCTCGTTGCGCCAGACACCCAGGCGCGGCTGCGACTGATAGGACATGAGCCGGTCGTACAACGCCTTGCGCTGCACCCGCGCTTGGGCCAGGGACACTTCCAGGCGCTGGCGGCTGGCGCGCAGGTCGTCGGCATCCGGCGCCTGCCAGAGGAAGTCGGTGATCGGCCGGCTCAGGGCGCTGTTCCAGTACTGGTCGAAGCTGTGTCCCAATTGCTCGGCCACCGGGCCGACGCCGAGCAGGTCGATGTCGGTGAAGTTGAGGTTGGGCTCGGCATCGAAGTACTCGTCACCCAGGTTGCGCCCGCCGACGATGGCCATGCTGTTGTCCACCAGGAACAGCTTGTTGTGCATGCGCCGGTGCTGGCGGGACAGGTTGAACAGGCGGCCTACGGCGCGCGTCACGCCGGTGCTGCGCCCTAGGTGCAACGGGTTGAACACGCGGATCTGAATGTTCGGGTGGGCATCGAGGGTGCCCATGATGGTATCCAGGCCATCGCTGGTGGTGTCGTCGAGCAGGATGCGCACGCGCACGCCGCGGTCGGCGGCACGCAGCAGTTCGTGCACCAGGGCGCGTGTGCTCAAGCCGTCGTGGACAATGTAGTACTGCAGGTCGATGCTCGCTTGGGCGTTGCGAATCAGCTCGGCACGGGCACGGAAAGCCTCGTTGCTGTTGGGCAGCAGGCGAAAGCCCGAGCGCCCCTCATAGGGCGCGGCCTGGCGCAGCACCGAGCGGCCGAAGGCAGACTCGCTGGCTGGCAACGCCTGGCTGGTTTCACGGGGCGTGCCGACGCTGGCGCAGCCATTGAGGCCGAGCAGCAGCACCAGCAGCAAAGACAAGGCTCGCTGGAGTCTCAAGGGTGGATCGTCCTGTACGGCAAAGCGCTAAGGGGTTGGATGTGCAAGGCGGCGAAAAGTTACGCCTCGGCGTGGTCTTCTTCCAGTAGACGAAGGGCGGTTTCACCCACCTTGCGCACGGCCGCTTCGATCTGCGGCGTTGGTCGCGCGGCAAAATTCATGCGCAGGCAATGGCGGAACTTGCCCGAGGCCGAGAAAATGCTGCCCACGGCAATCTGCACGCCCTGCTCCAGTAAAGCGCGGTTCAGCCGCAGCGTATCGAAATGTTCAGGCAATTCCACCCACAGCATGAAGCCGCCCTGGGGTCGGCTGACCCGGGTGCCGGATGGGAAGTAGCGGGTCACCCAGTCGCTCATCAGGTCGCGGCCACGCTGGTACTGGCTGCGCATGCGCCGCACATGCGGCTGGTAGTGGCCGGCAGCGATGAAGTCGGCGATGGCCAACTGCGGCTGGCTGGCGGTGCTGCCGGTGCTGATGTACTTCATGTGCAGCACCCGCTCCAGGTAGCGGCCGGGGGCGACCCAGCCGATGCGCAGGCCGGGGGCGAGGGTCTTGGAGAACGAACTGCACAGCAGCACGCGGCCGTCGTCGTCGAACGACTTGAGCGTGCGCGGGCGTGGGTAGGTGTAGGCCAGGTCGCCATACACGTCGTCTTCGAGGATCGCCACATCGTAGCGCTGGGCCAGGCTCAGCAGGGCTTTCTTGCGGGCCTCGGGCATGATGTAGCCGAGCGGATTGTTGCAGCTCGGGGTGATCTGGATGAGCTTGATCGGCCACTGCTCGAGCGCCAGTTCCAGGGCTTCGAGGCTGATACCGGTGACCGGGTCGGTGGGGATTTCCAGGGCCTTCATACCCAGGCCCTTGAGAGTCTGCATGGCGCCGTGGAAGCTCGGCGAATCGACCGCGACGATATCGCCCGGCTCGCACACTGCGCGGATGCTGCATGACAGCGCCTCGTGGCAGCCGGTGGTCACCACCAGGTCGGCCGGGCCCAGGCGGCAGCCGGAATCGAGCATCAGGCGGGCGATCTGCTCGCGCAGGGCCAGGTTACCGTGGATGTTGTCGTAGTACAGGCCCGGCATGTCCTGGCGCCGGCTCAACTGGGCAAGGCTGCGCAGCAGCGGCTTGAGGGTCGGGCTGTCGATGTCCGGCATGCCCCGGCCGAGCTGGATCACGTCCTGACGAGGGGTGCTGCGCACCAGTTCGAGCACCTGCTCCCACTGCGAGATGTCCACCGGGCGTTGGGCCGGGCGGCTGACTGCGGGCAGGGCCGGGAGGTGGCGATGGTCACTGACGAAGTAGCCGGACTTGGGCCGTGGCAAGACCATGCCGCTGTCTTCGAGCATGCGGTAGGCCTGCTGCACGGTGCTCAGGCTGACACCGTGCTCCACGCTGAGCGCACGCACCGATGGCAGGCGCTGGCCGGGACGGTAGAGGCCCTGTTCGATGCGCGCACCGAGCAATTCGGCGAGGTTCAGGTAGAGGGTCAAGGCATACTCCTACGCTTCTTGTAGGAAGCGACCAGTACAGTTGCGTGGAAAATACAGCATTCAGGCGTCAGACGACCAATGCTGTATGGGAATAATAAGCCTGTATTGGATCTGTATTGCCAGGGGTGCCGACGCGCATGCTTTCTCCACGGTTACACACTGAATGGGAGAAAGCAGCGATGGGTGGCATGAGCGATGTGCGCTTGCAACTGTTGGCCAAGGAACTGGACGCCGGGCAGCAGACCAAGGTTTTCAACGCACCGGCAGGGCTCGGGCGTTGGGGGCTGATGCTGCATCGCTGGCACACCCGCCGGGCCCTGCTGCAGCTGGATGATGACCAGCTGCGGGATATCGGGCTGAGCTGGGAGCAGGCACGTACCGAGGGGCGCAAACCCTTCTGGAAGGACTAGATATCCAGGGCCTCAGACCAACTCTTTGAGCCGGTGCCAGAGCATTCCCAACGCCAGGATTGGCGAGCGCAGGTGCTTGCCGCCAGGGAAGGTGATGTGTGGCACCTTGGCGAACAAGTCGAACCGCCCGCTCTGCTGGCCGCTGATCGCCTCACCCAGCAGGCGCGCGGCCAGGTGGGTGGCGTTGAGGCCATGGCCCGAGTACGCCTGGGCGTAATAGACATTCGGCTGGCTGGCCAGGCGGCCGACCTGTGGCAGGCGGTTGGCGCCGATGCCGATCATGCCGCCCCATTGATAATCGATGCGCACATCCGCCAGCTGCGGGAACACCTTGAGCATCTTCGGCCGCATGTAGGCCGCGATGTCCTTCGGGTCGCGCCCGGAATAGTGACAGGCACCACCGAACAGCAGACGGCGGTCGGCCGACAAGCGATAGTAGTCCAGCGCTACGCGTTGGTCACACACGGCCATGTTCTGCGGCAGCAGCTGATGGGCGCGTTCTTCGCTGAGCGGCTCGGTGGCAATGATGTAGCTGCCGGCTGGCAGCACCTTGCCGCCCAGTTCTCGGTTTAGGTCGTTATGGTAGGCGTTGCAGCACAGTACCAAGGTCTTGGCGCGCACCCGGCCCTGGGCGGTGTGCACCTGCACTTCAGGGCCGTAGTCGATGCGCGTGACCTCGGACTGCTCGAACAGCTCCACGCCCAGGCGGCTGGCCAAGGCGGCTTCACCCAGGGCCAGGTTGAGCGGGTGCAGGTGGCCCGAGCCCATGTCGATCAGGCCGCCGACATAGCTGTCGGAGCCCACCACGCTGTGCATGTCGTCCTTGCCGACCAGGCGCAGTTCGTGGCGGTAGCCCAGGCTGCGCAGTTCTTCGGCGTCCTCGGCAAAAGCCTTCAGCTCGTCGGGTTTGTTGGCCAGGTCGCAGTAGCCCCAGGTCAGGTCGCAGGCGATGGCGTGGCGCTCGACCCGCTCGCGGACGATCTCCACGGCTTCCAGGCCCATGAGCCTCAGGCTGCGTACGCCGTCCTCGCCTAGCACCGGGAGGAACTGCTCCAGGCCGTGGCCGACGCCGCGAATCAGTTGGCCACCGTTGCGCCCGCTGGCGCCCCAGCCGAGCTTGCGCGCTTCCAGAAGGATCACCGAGAAGCCGCGTTCGGCCAGTTCGATAGCGGTGTTCAGGCCCGAGTAGCCGCCGCCGACGATGCACACGTCGGCGCTATGTTCGCCTTGCAGGAAGGAATGGTCCGGGTGGGGCGCGCTGCTGGCGGCGTAGTAGGAGGCGGCGTGCTGCGCGCTGTGGATCATGAGTGGTGTCCTGTTGCGGTTTCGGTTGTAGGAGGATAAGCCGTGGCTATGCAATTGGCCCTATAATTCAAACCTGATTTCACTCTCAGTCTTTTACCCAGCCATGTCCTGCAACCGCCACAAGATCCACTTCCTGCGCGAGCTCATTCCGTCCTTCGAATGCGAGCCCGGCTGCCACGACTGCTGCGGCCCGGTCACCACCTCGTCCGAAGAGATGGCGCGCCTGCCACGCAAGACCCAGGCCGAACAGGAAGCTGCGCTGGAGCATTTGAACTGCGTGCACCTGGGCCCCAACGGCTGCACCGTCTATGAAGAACGGCCGATGATCTGCCGCCTGTTCGGCACCACGCCGCGCATGGCCTGCCCGCGCGGGCGAGGCCCGGAGCCGATGATCGAGCCCGAGGCCGAGCAACTGGTGCACCAGTTCATCGCCAGTACCCGCCAGGTGCTGGTCTAGCGTCAGTCCGGGATCGGCAGGCAGAGGCTCTCTTTCACTTCTTCCATCACGATGTAGCTCTTCGACTCGCGCACATGCGGCAGCTTCAGCAGGATGTCGCCGAGTAGCTTGCGGTACGAAGCCATTTCCGAAATGCGCGCTTTCACCAGGTAGTCGAAGTCGCCGGATACTAGATGGCACTCCAGCACATGGGGCAGCTTGAGCACCGCGCGGCGGAACTCCTCGAAAGTGTCGCCGGACTTGTAGTCCAGGCTGATTTCCACGAACACCAGCAGGCTGCCCTTGAGGTGCTGCGGATTGAGCCGGGCGTTGTAGCCCATGATGATGCCCTCGCGCTCCAGGCGGCGTACGCGCTCGGTGCAAGGGGTGGTGGACAGCCCAACTTTCTCGCCCAGTTCGGTGAAGGAAATACGCCCGTCATTCTGCAGGATCCGCAGGATGTTACGGTCGATCTTGTCCAGTTCACGCTTGCTCTGGTGCTGGGTTCTCATAGGGGATGCCCCTCCGTGAAAGGCGATTTTGCCGAGAATTCTCGCCAATAATAGGCTTTTATATAGTGAATTGCACTGGGCTCAGATTCTTATACTGCGCGCATCCATGCCATATCAACAAAATAGCGGTGCGCCGCGTGCGAGGGATGAACGATGCGAGTATTGGTACTTGGTAGCGGTGTGATCGGTACCGCCAGTGCCTATTATCTGGCCCGGCAAGGCTTCGAGGTGACCGTGGTCGACCGCCAGCCGGCAGTGGCCCTGGAAACCAGCTTTGCCAACGCAGGCCAGATCTCGCCCGGCTATGCCTCGCCCTGGGCTGCCCCAGGTGTGCCGCTGAAAGCCATCAAATGGCTGCTGGAGCGCCATGCGCCCCTGGCCATCAAGCTAACCGGTGATGTCGACCAGTACCTGTGGATGGCACAGATGCTGCGTAACTGCACCGCCAGCCGCTACGCGGTGAACAAGGAGCGCATGGTGCGTCTGTCCGAGTACAGCCGCGACTGCCTTGACGAACTGCGTGCCGAAACCGGTATTGCCTACGAGAACCGTAGCCTGGGTACTACCCAGCTGTTCCGCACCCAGGCCCAGGTAGACGCCGCGGCCAAAGACATCGCCGTGCTCGAACAGTCCGGCGTGCCGTACGAGCTGCTCGACCGCGATGGCATCGCCCGTGTCGAGCCGGCCCTGGCCGGGGTGAAAGACATTCTCGCCGGCGCTCTGCGTCTGCCCAACGACCAGACTGGCGACTGCCAGCTGTTCACCACCAAGCTCGCCGAAATGGCCGTAAATCTGGGTGTGGAGTTCCGCTTCGGTCAGGACATCCAGCGCCTGGACTTCGCCGGCGACCGCATCAACGGCGTGTGGATCGATGGCAAGCTGGAAACGGCCGACCGCTACGTGCTGGCCCTGGGCAGCTACTCGCCGCAGATGCTCAAGCCGTTGGGTATCAAGGCCCCGGTGTATCCGCTGAAGGGTTACTCGCTGACCGTGCCGATCACTGATGCTGACATGGCGCCGAGCTCGACCATTCTCGACGAGACCTACAAGGTCGCGATCACCCGTTTCGACAACCGCATCCGCGTGGGCGGCATGGCTGAAATCGCCGGTTTTGACCTGTCGCTGAACCCGCGTCGACGCGAAACGCTGGAGATGATCGTCAACGACCTTTATCCTCGCGGCGGCGACCTGAGCCAGGCCAGCTTCTGGACCGGCCTGCGCCCGGCGACCCCGGACGGTACGCCGATCGTGGGTGCCACCGCGTTCCGCAACCTGTTCCTCAATACCGGTCACGGTACGTTGGGCTGGACCATGGCGTGCGGTTCCGGCCGGCTGCTGGCTGACCTGATTGCGCGCAAGAAGCCGCAGATCAGTGCCGAAGGCCTGGACATCTCCCGGTATGGCAACAGCCCGGAAGTGGCCAAGCATGGCCAGACTGCGCCGGCTCACCAGCAGTAATAGTCTGTGCCGGCCCTTTCGCGGGCTCGCCCGCTCCCACAGGTGCTCCACAGGTTTTGAAAACTGTGCAGTACCTGTGGGAGCGGGCGAGCCCGCGAAGAACCCAACACCGATTTCAACCTGAATACCATAAGGCAGCCGCCATGCGTCCCGCCCGCGCCCTGATCGACCTGCAAGCTCTCCGCCACAACTATCGCCTGGCCCGTGAACTGTCCGGTGCCAAGGCCCTCGCCGTGGTCAAGGCCGACGCCTATGGCCACGGTGCCGTGCGTTGCGCACTGGCCCTGGAGCCCGAAGCCGACGGCTTTGCCGTGGCCTGCATCGAGGAAGCGCTGGAGCTGCGAGCTGCTGGCATCAAGGCACCTGTGCTGCTGCTTGAAGGTTTTTTCGAAGCCAGCGAACTGGCGCTGATCGCTGAGCATGATTTGTGGTGCGTGGTGCATTCGCTGTGGCAGCTCGAAGCCATCGAGCAGACCCAGGTGCACAAGCCACTGACCCTCTGGCTAAAGCTCGACAGCGGCATGCACCGCGTCGGCCTGCACCCCAAGGACTACCACGAGGCTTACCAGCGCCTGCTGGCCAGCGGCAAGGTTTCGCGCATCGTGCTGATGAGCCACTTCGCACGCGCCGATGAGCCGGAGGCCGACGCCACCGAGCAACAGATCGCCGTGTTCAACGCCGCTCGCGAAGGCCTTGCTGCCGAATGCAGCCTGCGCAACTCGCCCGGTGTGCTGGCCTGGCCGCAGGCCCCGAGCGATTGGGTGCGCCCAGGCATCATGCTGTATGGCGCCAGCCCTTTCGAAGCCGACCAGCCCCAGGCTGCGCGCCTGCAGCCGGTGATGACCCTGCAATCGCGGGTCATCAGCGTACGCGAGCTGCCCATTGGCGAGCCGGTTGGCTACGGCGCCAAGTTCGTCAGCCCGCGGCCGACCCGCGTTGGCGTCGTCGCCATGGGCTACGCCGACGGCTACCCGCGCCACGCGCCCACCGGCACGCCGGTCATGGTCGCCGGCAAGCGCAGCCAGCTGATTGGCCGCGTGTCGATGGACATGCTTTGCATCGACCTCACCGACGTGCCCGAGGCCAACGTCGGCAGCCCGGTCGAGCTGTGGGGCAAGCAGGTGCTGGCCAGTGATGTCGCGATGCAGGCCGGGAGCATTCCCTACCAGATTTTCTGCAACCTGAAACGCGTGCCGCTGGACTACTACGGCGAATAAGGCGCCGAAGCGGACAGCGTGAGGGGCGGTGTGTTGTAAATACTGAACGGCATTGCCATGATATCGTTCACATTCACCCCGCCATCTCACCGTTTCAGGAGGCGCAAGCTTTGGACGTCGGCGAACGACTGCAAGCCATCCGCAAGCTTAAGGGCCTGTCCCAGCGGGAACTCGCCAAGCGCGCGGGGGTGACCAACAGCACCATCTCGATGATCGAGAAGAACAGCGTGAGCCCCTCGATCAGTTCGCTGCGCAAGGTACTCAGCGGCATCCCCATGTCGATGGTCGAATTCTTTTCGGTCGAGCTTGAGACCGAAAGCCCGACACAGATCGTCTACAAGGCCAATGAGCTGATCGACATCTCCGACGGTGCGGTGACCATGAAGCTGGTCGGCAAGTCGCACCCTAACCGCGCCATCGCCTTCCTCACCGAGGTCTACCCGCCGGGCGCCGATACCGGTGCAGAGATGCTCACCCACGACGGTGAAGAAACCGGCATTCTGCTCGAAGGCAAGCTCGAGCTGGTGGTGGGCAACGAGATCTTCATTCTCGAAGCGGGCGACAGCTACTACTTCGAAAGCACCCGCCCGCACCGTTTCCGCAACCCGTTCGACGCGCCTGCGCGGCTGATCAGCGCGGCTACCCCTTCGAACTTTTGATCCAGCGCAGTGCATTGCTTCGGCAATACCCCTTTCCTGAGTAGGGTCGTTTCACGGTTTCCGGGTTCCCGCTATACTTTTCAGCGCTCGCATTACCGTGGCCGCGGGCGTGATTAGCCACCATGAGGGTGTTCGCGTGAACCAAATCAAGAAGATGCTGGCCGTACCAGCAGCCGTACTCGCCCTTTGGGCATTGAGCGCAACCGCAGCGACCAACGACGAGCTCGCCAAACGCCTTGAGCCAGTCGGCCAGGTGTGTGTGCAGGGCCAGGAATGCAAGGGCATGGAAGTGGCTACAGCCGCAGGGGGCGGCGGTGCCAAGACGCCGGATGAAGTGATTGCCAAGCACTGCAACGCCTGCCACGGCACTGGGTTGTTGAACGCACCGAAGATTGGCGACGGCGCTGCGTGGAAAAAACGCGCTGATGAGCAGGGTGGGGTGGACGGGCTGTTGGCCAAGGCCATTACGGGTATCAACGCCATGCCGCCGAAGGGCACCTGCGCGGACTGCTCGGATGATGACCTGAAAGGGGCCATCAAGAAGATGTCCGGGCTTTGAGCCACAGATGAATTGCACAAGGCCCGCCCTTTCTGGCGGGCTTTGTTTTTTGGGCGAGCAACCAACGTGCTCGAGCTCATGTCCAACCCCTGACCCAATGGATGATTCAGGAGGCCCCGATGCACCTCTGCTCCATCGACCACGCTGTCGAGCAGGTCCTGTCCCGGTTGCCAGCCCACATCCACATGGGCCTGCCGCTGGGCCTGGGCAAACCCAATGCCTTCGTCAACGCATTGTACGCCCGGGTCCGCGAGCTGCCGGAGCGACGGTTGACGATATACACCGCGCTCTCGCTTGGCCGGCCACCTTTGGGCGAAGGCCTGCAACGGCGCTTCCTCGAACCCTTCGTAGAGCGCGTGTTCGCCGATTACGAAGAACTCACTTACCTCGCCGACCTGCGCAACGACAGCCTGCCGCCGAACATCCGCGTCGAGCAGTTCTTCATGCAGCCCGGTAGCTTGCTGCACAGCGAAGCCGCGCAGCAGGACTACATCAGCAGCAACTACAGCCACGCCGCGCGCGACATCAACGCCAAGGGCCTGAACCTGGTTGCCCAGCTGGTCGCCGCCACGCCGGAGAAGCCCGTCCACCTGAGCCTGGCCTGCAACCCCGACATCACCCTCGACCTGCAGCCGATGATCGCCAAGCGGCGTGCGGCAGGGGAGACCATCCTCATGCTCGGCCAGGTTCACAGTGAGTTGCCTTACATGCCGGGCGATGCGGAGTTGCCGATCGATGCGTTCGACCTGTTGATCGACGAAGCGGAGCAGCGCCGGCTGTTTTCTACCCCGAACATGCCGGTCACTACCCAGGACCACTGCATCGGTTTGCACGCCAGCTCGCTGGTGCGTGACGGCGGTACCCTGCAGATCGGCATCGGTGCCATGGGCGATGCGCTGGCGGCGGCGTTGCTGGCGCGTCAGGGCGACAACCAAGGTTACCGCGCCTTGCTCGATGAACTGGACGTTGGCCCCTGGCAGGCGCTAATCGAGCAAGAAGGGGGGCTGGAGGCCTTTGCGCAAGGCTTGTATGGCTGCAGCGAGATGTTCGTCAATGGCCTGCTCGCGCTGGCTGAGGCGGGCGTGGTGCGGCGCCCGGCGGACGAGCAGGGCGTGCTGGTGCATGGTGGGTTCTTCCTGGGTCCGCAGGCGTTTTACCAGCGCTTGCGCGAGATGCCGCTGGAGCAGCGCGCCCGTTTCGTCATGACCCGAATCAGCTTCATCAACGAACTGTACGGCCAGGAAGCGCTCAAGCGCCGCCAGCGCCGCGATGCGCGCTTCGTCAACACCGTGTTCGGCATGACCCTGCTCGGCGCCGGGGTGGCCGACCAGCTGGAGGACGGGCGGGTGCTCAGCGGGGTAGGTGGGCAGTACAACTTTGTTGCCCAGGGCCATGCGCTGGAGGGCGGGCGCTCGATTCTGCTGCTGCGCAGCTGGCGTGAGTCGGGTGGTGAGGTGAGCTCCAACCTGCTCTGGAACTATGGCCACTGCACCATTCCCCGGCACTTGCGCGATATTGTGGTGACCGAGTACGGCATCGCCGACCTGCGCGGGCAGACCGACAGCGAAGTGATTGCGCGATTGCTGGCGGTGAGCGATTCACGGTTTCAGGACGAGCTGATGGCGCAGGCCAAGGGGGCAGGCAAGCTGGCCAAGGACTTCAAGCTGGATGCGCGGTTTACGGACAATACGCCTGAGCGGCTGGAAGCCATCAAGGCACGCCATGGGCGGTTGTTCCCGGAGTATCCGCTGGGCACCGATTTTACGGCTGAAGAACGGGATCTGTTGCGCGCGCTGAACTGGTTGAAGAGCAAGTTCAAGCTGAGTGAAGTGCTGGAGCTGGGCAAGGCAGCGCTGGAGGCGCCGGGGCCGGAGGGGTATGAGGCGCACCTGGCGCGGATGCAGCTGGATCGGCCGCAGGGGTTGAAGGAAGAGCTGTATCAGCGGTTGCTGCTGGCGGGGCTGGCTGCGACCCGGTAAGTTGAGGTGAGGCCATTCGCGGGACAAGCCCGCTCCTACAGGGGATTGTGATCTCTTGTAGGAGCGGGCTTGACCCGCGAAGCAGGCGCCGCAGTTACTCGATGAAGCTGACCACACCACCTTCCAGCGACTTCACCCGGGCCAGCGACTCGACGCGGTAGCCCTGGCTGTCCAGCTCGGCACGGCCGCCCTGGAAAGACTTCTCGATGACGATGCCCAGGCCGGCAACGGTGGCACCGGCCTGCTTGATGATCGAGATCAGCGCCTGCGACGCCTTGCCGTTGGCCAGGAAGTCGTCGATCACCAGCACGCGGTCGCTGCTGTTGAGGTGGCGCGGCGAGATGGCCACGGTGTTCTCGGTCTGCTTGGTGAAGGAGTACACCGAGGCGGTCAGCAGGTTCTCGGTCAGGGTCAGCGACTGGTGCTTGCGCGCGAAGATCACCGGGACGCCCAGCTTAAGGCCGGTCATCACCGCCGGGGCGATGCCCGAGGCTTCGATGGTGACGATCTTGGTCACGCCGGCATCGGCAAACAGGCGGGCGAACTCGTCACCGATCAGCTGCATCAGCGCCGGGTCGATCTGGTGGTTGAGAAACGCGTCGACTTTGAGAACCTGGTCGGAAAGCACGATGCCTTCTTCGCGAATCTTCTGATGCAGTGCTTCCACTATGTTTTCCTCGATGTAGCAAAGGTGGCCGCAAATAGCGGCAAAGTTAAAGAATAAAGGTCTATCAGCGTTTGAGCATTGCCCGGATGTCGGCCAGGGCGTTGTTGCCGCGTGCGGCCTTCACCTCGACCGGAGCGTCGTCCAGGCCTTCCCAGGCCAGGTCGTCTGGTGGCAGTTCGTCGAGGAACCGGCTGGGCGTGCAGTCGATGATCTCGCCGTACTGCTTGCGCTTGGCGGCGAAGGTGAAGGCCAGGGTCTGGCGCGCGCGGGTAATGCCCACGTAGGCCAGGCGGCGTTCCTCTTCGATGGTGTCGGCCTCGATGCTGGAGCGGTGGGGGAGGATCTCCTCCTCCATGCCCATGATGAACACGTAAGGGAATTCCAGGCCCTTGGAGGCGTGCAGGGTCATCATCTGCACACCTTCGGCGTTTTCTTCCTCTTCCTGCTGGCGCTCGAGCATGTCGCGCAGCACCAGCTTGCCGATGGCGTCCTCGATGGTCATGTCACCCTCTTCGTCCTTCTCGAGGGTATTCTTCAGCGCTTCGACCAGGAACCAGACGTTGCTGATGCGAAACTCCGCCGCCTTGTCGCTGGCGGTCTGCTGGCGGATCCAGTTCTCGTAGTCGATGTCGCGGATCATCTCGTGCAGCGCGGCAATCGGGTCTTCCAGGGCGACCTTGTGGCGCACCCCGTCGAGCCAGTGCTTGAAGCGCTGCAGGCGCTCGGTGTAGCGAGCGTCCAGGTGTTCGCCCAGGCCCAGCTCTTCACTGGCGGCGTACATCGAGATGCCACGTTCGGTGGCGTAGTTGCCGAGCTTTTCCAGGGTGGTCGAGCCGATTTCCCGGCGCGGCACATTGATCACTCGCAGGTAGGCGTTGTCGTCGTCCGGGTTCACCAGCAGGCGCAGGTAGGCCATCAGGTCCTTGACCTCCTGGCGGCCGAAGAAGCTGTTGCCGCCCGACAGGCGATACGGCACCTGGTGGTGCTGCAGCTTCAGTTCGATCAGCTTGGCCTGGTAGTTGCCGCGGTAGAGGATGGCGAAGTCGCTGTACGGGCGGTTGGTGCGCAGGTGCAGGGTGAGGATCTCCATGGCCACGCGTTCGGCCTCGGCTTCCTCGTTCTTGCAGCGGATCACGCGGATCTCGTCGCCCACGCCCATTTCGCTCCACAGCTGCTTTTCGAAGGCGTGCGGGTTGTTGGCGATCAGCACGTTGGCGCAGCGCAGGATGCGGCTGGTAGAGCGGTAGTTCTGTTCGAGCATGACGATCTTCAGGGAGGGGTAGTCCTCCTTGAGCAACATCAGGTTCTCGGGGCGCGCGCCACGCCAGGCGTAGATCGACTGGTCGTCATCGCCCACCACGGTGAACTGGTTGCGCATGCCGATCAGCATCTTCACCAGCAGGTACTGGCTGGCGTTGGTGTCCTGGTATTCGTCCACCAGCAGGTAGCGCACGCGGTTCTGCCAGCGCTCGAGCACTTCGGGGTGCTCCTGGAACAGCTTGACCGGTTGCAGGATCAGGTCGTCGAAGTCCACTGCGTTGAACGCCTTGAGCGTGCGCTGGTAGTGGGTGTAGACGATGGCGGCGGTCTGTTCGCGCGGGTTGCGCGCCTTTTCCAAGGCTTCGGCGGGGAGCACCAGGTCGTTCTTCCAGGCACCGATCATGTTCTTGATCTCGTCGATGCCGTCGTCGCCGGAGTATTCCTTCTGCATGATGTCCGACAGCAACGCCTTGATGTCCGACTCGTCGAAGATCGAGAAGCCAGGCTTGTAGCCCAGGTGCTCGTGCTCCTTGCGGATGATGTTCAGGCCCAGGTTGTGGAAGGTACACACCGTCAGGCCCCGGCCTTCCCCCGGACGCAGCAGGGTGGCGACCCGCTCTTTCATCTCGCGGGCGGCCTTGTTGGTGAAGGTCATCGCCACGATGTACTGGGCACGGATGCCGCAGTTCTGGATGAGGTGGGCAATCTTGCGCGTGATCACGCTGGTCTTGCCCGAGCCAGCACCGGCGAGCACCAATAGAGGGCCGCCGACGTAGTCACGGGCTTCCTGTTGCCGGGGATTGAGTCGGGACATGCTAGAAACCGGGGGTCGCCAGAAAATAGCCGCGCATTCTAACAGGCATGGGCCACTTGTGGCGCGACCGTCTGACGTTTGGGTCAGACTTTTGTTGGCGGATAAGCATTAGTGAAACTAATGCTATTCACCGGAAAAATCGTAATTGCCGGTTTGACGACTTTCCCGCAGGATGCACGTCAAAATGCGACGGGAGGCACTGTAGGCAAAGGACATGTCTAAAAGTGAAAATCATTTTCATTTATGCAGTAGCATGTCCGACATCCAACGCAACACCTTTCGAGCCTTAAGGAGCCCGCTTGTCCACGCCTGTCGAACCTTTGCGTTTGCTGCTGTTGGCTGATGAGCCGGAATGGGCCGCCTTATTACGCGAATGCCTGCTACCGCTGGGCGGCACCGCCGTATTGCTGACGGCGCCGAACTGGGCGGCGGTCGATACCCTGTTCAGCCATGACCGCCAGGCCGTGGTGCTGGCCACGCCAGCGTTGCAGCCCGCGCCCGGGCGCTGCGAATTGCCGACCATCCTCTTGCTCGACCATGAACCCGACACGTCGCCGACCGGCGTCAGTGACTGGCTGGTACGCGACCACCTTAATGTCGATGCCCTGCGCCGCTCACTGCGCCATGTGCGCGAGCGCGGTGTGCTGGTGGCCACTTTGCAGCGCCTGGCCGAGCAGGACCCGCTGACCGGCATCGCCAACCGTCAAGGCTTCCAGGCCCTGCTGACCACGCGCCTGGCAGATAACGAAGGTCGCGGTGTAGCCCTCGGTCATCTTGACCTGGACAACTTCCGCCACGTCAACGATGCGCTCGGTCATCAGTGCGGCGATCGCCTGATCTTGCAGGTGGTGGCACGCCTCAAGCAGCAGCTGGAGGCCGGTGACCAGCTGGCGCGCCTGGGCAGCGACGAGTTCGCCCTGCTGATCGACACGCGCCGCGACGCCAACCGCGCCGAATGGATTGCCGAACGTATCGTCGAGGCCCTGGCCGAACCCTACTGGATCGACGGCGAAAGCCTGTTGCTTGGCTGTAGCCTGGGCCTTGCCCATGCCCGCGCCCAGGGCGGCGCCGACCCGCTGATGTGGCATGCGCACATCGCCATGCGCCAGGCCAAGGGTAGCCAAGGCTGCACCTTCCACGTGTTCAACGAACGCATCAACCGCAACGCGCGCAGCCTGGCCGACCTGGAAAGCGAGCTGCGCCGGGCGCTGCGCCGCGATGAACTGGAGCTGCACTACCAGCCGCGGCTGAACCTTGCCGATGGGCGCATCGTTGGCCTCGAAGCGCTGGTGCGCTGGCGCCATGCCGAGCGCGGCCTGCTGCCGCCCAGCGAGTTCGTGCCGCTGGCCGAACAGAGCGGGTTGATCGTGCCGTTGGGCTACTGGGTGATTTCCCGTGCCCTGCGCGACATGCAGGCATTGCGCGAGCGTGGGCTGGAACCGCTGCACATGGCGGTGAACCTGAGCTTCCGCCAGTTTCAGGACAGCCAGTTGCTGGCCACCCTGAGCCGGCTGATCATCGAGCATGGCGTGGATGCCCGCTGGCTGGAATTCGAGCTGACCGAAACGGCGGTGATGCGCCGCAACGAGCTGGTGCGCCAGACCATGGATGCCCTGGGTCGGCTGGGGGTGCGTTTCTCGCTGGATGACTTTGGTACCGGCTTCTCGTCCTTCGTGCACCTGAACAGCCTGCCGATCACCTTGCTCAAGGTCGACCGCAGCTTCGTTGCCGAGATGGAGATGC
>NZ_BCBA01000005.1 GCF_001320245.1 Pseudomonas sp. NBRC 111124 | reverse complement strand
GCGAAGAGGCCTTCATGTCAGGCCGAAGCCGCAGCTCCAACGCCGGCCTTGCCCAGCAAGCGCTTCATCCGCCACTCGAAGCCAAGGGTCAGCGCCACCGCTGCGCAGGCCAGCCCCAACGCCAGCCCCCACCACACCCCCACCGCCCCGCCACCGAGGGTAAAGGTGAACAGCCAGGCACTCGGCGCGCCCACCAGCCAGTAGCAGCACAACCCGATCAGGAAGGTGGTCTTGGCGTCCTTCAAGCCGCGGATCGAGCCCATGGCAATAGTTTGCATCCCATCGAACAGCTCGAACCACGCCGCCACCATCAGCAGCTGTACCGCCAGCTGATAGATCGCGGTAAAGCCCGGGTCGTTGCGGTCGATGAACAGCCCCACCAGCGCCTCCGGCAACAGCAGGAACAACGCCGCAAAGGCAAACATGATCGTCGCGCCGAAGCCGATCCCCACCCGCCCGGCACTGCGTGCTGCCAGCAGGTTGCCAGCGCCGTAGTAAAGGCCCACACGCATGGTCACCGCATACGACAACCCGGTGGGCACCATGAACGCGGTGGAGACGATCTGCAGGGCGATCTGGTGCGCCGCCAGTTGGGTGCTGCCCAGCACACCCATGCACAGCGCGGCGAAGGCGAACAGCCCGACTTCCACCATGTAGGTGCCGCCAATCGGCAGGCCCAACCGCCACAGCTCGCGCAGGGCCGGCAGCGAAGGGCGCGACAGCCCTTTGCGCAGCGGGTAGGGGGCATAGGCCGGGTGCCAGCGGATGTACAGCGCCAGGGCGATGGCCATGCCCATCGACACCACTGCAGTAACCAGGCCGATGCCCATCAGGCCCAGCTTGGGTAAGCCGAACATGCCTTCGATCAGGGCGACGTTGAGCAGGTAGTTGAGCACTGTGCCGACCAGGCTGATGACCATCACCGGGGTCGAGCGGCCCAGCGCACTGGTGAAGCCGCGCAGGGCCATGAAGGTCAGGTAGCCGGGCAGGGCCAATGGCAGCAGGGTCAGGAATTCGGCCGCCGAGTCGACGTTCTCCGGTTGCTGGCCAAACAGTAACAGCACCGGCTTCAGGTTCCACAGCGCCAGTGCCGCCACCAGCGCCAGGCCCCAGGCCAGCCACAGGCCGTTCTGCGCCAGGCGGGTCGCGCCCTCGATGTCGTTGGCGCCCTTGCGGATCGCCACCAGCGTGCCGACTGCGGCGATCACGCCCAGGCAGAAGATCGACACGAACGAATAACTTGCCGCGCCAAGGCCACCCCCGGCCAGGGCTTGCGGGCTGATGCGGGCCATCATCAGGGTATCGGTGAGCACCATCAGCATGTGCGCCAACTGCGAGGCGATCAGCGGCCCGGCCAGGCGCAGCAAAGCCTTGAGTTCTGTGGTGGGCGCGACATGCATGGGGGTGTCCTTCTTCCTGGTCCTGTGAGCAAGGCGACGATTCTGAGGCTTCGGTCAGCTTTGCACAAAAGGATAAATGCGATGGTTGGCATGAGTTGAACTCATGCATATATGATTCTGAGCATTCCATCCACATCCCCGTATGACAGGTGCCTCATGTCCCGCCAGCTACCTCCCTTGTATGCACTGCGCGCATTCGAAGCGGCTGCGCGGCTGAGCTCGTTCACCCGTGCGGGTGAAGAGCTGTCAATCACCCAGAGCGCGGTCAGCCGGCATATCCGCACCCTCGAGGAGCACTTCGCCTGTCGGCTGTTCGTGCGCAGTGGCCGCAGCCTGCAGCTGACCGAGGCGGCGCGGGTGCTGCTGCCTGGCGTGCGTGAAGGCTTTGCTGCGCTGGAGCGGGCCTGCGATACCTTGCGCGGGGAAGACGACATTCTGCGCATGAAAGCGCCGTCGACCCTGACCATGCGCTGGCTGCTGGCAAGGCTGAGCCGCTTCCGCCACTTGCAGCCGGGCAACGAAGTGCAGCTGACCAGTGCGTGGATGGATGTCGACCACGTGGACTTCAATCAGGAGCCGTTCGATTGCGCGGTGTTGCTCAGCGACGGAGTGTTCCCGGCGGACTGGGAGGTGCGTCGGTTGTTTTCCGAGCTCTTGATCCCGGTGGGCGCGCCGGATCTGCTGAAGGAAGGGCCGTGGGACGAGCGGCGGCTGGCCGGTATCGAGTTGCTGCACCCGACCCCCGACAAGCGGGACTGGCGCGAATGGCTGGAGCGCATGGGGCTCAGCGAAAAGGTGTCGCTAAAGGGCGGGCAGGTGTTCGACACCCTGGAGCTGGGCATGATTGCGGCGGCACGGGGATACGGCATTTCGATGGGTGACTTGTTGATGGTTGCCGAGGATGTCGCTCAGGGGCGCCTGAGCCTTCCGTGGCCGACGGCGGTGCCCAGTGGCATGGATTATTACCTGGTGTGGCCGCGTACCCGACCGGGTGGGGAGCGCTTGCGGCGCTTGAGCGTGTTTCTGCAGGAGGAGGCGGCGGCGGTGGACCTGCCGGTGGTGGAAATTCTGCCCGCTACCTGATCACCTGTATCGGCGAAAGGAAAACGTTTGCGAATATCCCGGCCCGACACTCAAGTATTCACAAGCGACGCCGATCTACTGGCACCAGCGTCCCGGAAGAGGGCGCGATTTCCCGTCGATAACAAGCGGGCGGTCAGCGTGATCAGGACGATCCCGGCCTCTTGCCAGGAGCTTCAACATGTCTCAACCGCGTGCCCGAATTGCCTCGCAACTCGGTATCGCCCTCGCCATCGTGCTGGCGCTGGTGATTTCCGGCAGTACCTTGTTCGCCCTGCGTGCGCTGGACGATGCCAACCTCGCCACCCGCCAGGCCCACCTGGCCAGCGAAGCGCGGCTGCTGGCCGATCAGCTCGATACCTTTCACGGCTCGCTGAAGGACAACACCCAGCGGCTGAGCGGCCTGTTCGAGCGCCGCTTTGCCTCGGGCCTGGCGTTGCACGCGGGCGAGACTGTGCAGGTCGCAGGCCAGAGCACGCCAGCCCTCTATCTGGGCGATCGGCTGCTGAACAACGATTTCCAGGTGGTCGACGAGTTCCAGCAGATGACCGCTGGCATCGCGACCCTGTTCGTGCGCAGCGGCGATGACTTCGTGCGCATCAGCACCAACCTGAAGAAGCAGGACGGCACCCGCGCCATCGGCACCCAGCTCGACCGCCAGCACCCGGCCTACACCAAGCTGCTGGCCGGGCAGATGTACGTCGGCCGCGCCTTGCTGTTCGAGCGCAACTACATGACCCGCTACGTGCCTGTCAGCGACAGCAACGGCCGGGTGATCGCGGTGTTGTTCGTCGGCTTCGACTACACCGACGCGCAGAACGCCCAGTTCGCCAACCTCAAGCGCTTCCGCATCGGCGCAACCGGTTCGTTGGCCATTCGCGATGACCAGGGCCAATGGCTGGTGCCGCCTGCCAATGCCGAGCAGGACCTGTTCAGCGCCAGCGCGCCGTTCGCCGAGGGGCCATGGACCGTGATCGCGAGCATGCCCAAGGCTGAAATCCGCGAGGTGACCTGGAGCGTTGGCCTGCGCCTGGCCATCGGCAGCCTGCTGGCAATGCTGCTGGCGGTGGCTGCCACCCTGTGGCTGCTGCGCCGCAAGCTGCGCCCGCTGGATGACCTGGTGCGCCAGGCCGAGGCACTGGGTGCCGGTGACCTGAATGCGCGACTGAGCGTGGCCAGCCATGACGAAATCGGTCAGTTGGCGCGCAGCTTCAACCAGATGGGCGAGGCGCTGTCGACCATGGTCGAGCACATCCGCAGTGCCTCCGAGCAGGTCAGTAGCCGTGCGCGTTCGCTGTCCGGGCTGTCTACCGGTGCCTGTGAGGGCATGGACCAGCAGTCCGGCGAAATCACCAGCATGGCCGGTGCGGTGGAGGAGTTCAGCGCGACCTCCATGAACATCGCCGACAACATGGCCGGCACCGAGCGCATGGCCCGTGACAATGCCCAGCAGACCCGCATCGGCCGCGGCGCCATGGATGAAGCGTCGAGCTCGCTGCGGCAGATTGCCGAGGCGCTGGGCGGCACCGCTACGGTGATGGACAGCCTGGGCGCACGTTCGCAGGAGATTGGCGGCATCATCAGCGTAATCACTGCGATTGCCGAGCAGACCAACCTGCTGGCGCTAAACGCCGCCATCGAGGCTGCCCGGGCCGGTGAGCAGGGCCGTGGCTTTGCCGTGGTCGCGGATGAAGTGCGTGGGCTGGCTGCGCGTACCCGTCAGGCGACCGATGAGATTTCCGGGATGATTACCAGCATCCAGCAGCAGACCGGGCACGCCATCAATACCCTGGAGCAGGGCAACCTGCTGATGCAGGAAGGGCTGGCGCGCAACGACAAGGTCGCCGAAGCGCTGGCGCGGATCGATGAGCAGAGCCGTACCGCAGGCGAGCAGTTTGCCGTGATCAGCACCGCGACCCAGGAGCAGAGCAGCACGGCGACGGTGCTCAGCCGAAACCTGCAGAGCATTGCCCAGGCCAACAGCGAGCAGCGTGATGTGGCCAATGAACTGGCCTTTACCGCGCGGGAGCTGGAAGGGTTGGCGGCGCAGCTGCGCCAGGAAGTGGACCGCTTCCGCTGAGACCGCAGGGGGCCGCTTCGCGGCCCATTCGCGGGGCAAGCCCGCTCCTACAGGATCATCGCAGGCCTGAGGCTTGCGCATAACTTGTAGGAGCGGGCTTGCCCCGCGAATGGGGCGCAAAGCGCCCCCGCGATTTCAAGCCTTACAACGAACCCAGCCCCAACGCCTGGGCACTCGCCTCCAACGAGCGCCGCTCGCTCTGCGCATACAGCGCCAGCTCATCCTGCACCTGCAGCCCCAGCGCCGCTTCGAAAGCCTCGCGGTTGGCATTGCTGCCATACTCGGCCTGGCCCTCATCGCCCAGGTTCGACTGGAAGATCCCTGCCGCACTCACCGGCAGGAAGTCCTCGTATACCAGCGCCTCGAAGTGCACATGGCCTGCCGCAATCAGGCCTTCCAGCGTGGTAGGGCGATCCGCCTGCTCACGTGCTGCCAGACCTTTCTCGGTGGCGAAGTAACGGAAGTACGCCAGCCCTTGCTCACGCATCTGTGCCAGGTCATCCGGGAAGGCAGTAAAGCTTTCCTGCAGCAGCGCCATGTAGCGTTCGGCATTGGCCTCGGCAGGCGCGCCTCTCAGAGCGGCGCGGGTGGTATCTAGCAGTTTGTCGTACAGCTGCCGGCCCTTCGGTGTCAGCGCTGCACCGCGCTGTTCGATCTCGCCGAAACGCGCGGTGTGGCTGCCCTGGTGATCGCTGAACGCTACCTGCTCCTGCAGTGCTTTGAAGCTGGTCTGGCGCAGCAGGATCGGGTGGCGGCGGGTAGGGGGGCCTTCGACTATGGCTTTCGGCGGGATACCCTTGGCCGGCATGCCAACCTGGATCGCGTCGATGTCCAGGGTGCGTGGGGTCAGGTGGTTGATGTGAGGGCCTTTGAAGGCCACCACGTCGGCAATCAGGCGGTGCTGATCGTGCAGCTGCTGGTACTGCTCGGCAGTGACCGTGGCGTCCTGGTGCCAGCGGAAGGTGTGCAGGGCTTCGCGGACGAATTCGTCGGCATCGGCTGCGTTCAGGCCGCCATCCTGCTCGGATTGGGCAATCAGTTCGAGTGCGCGCGCGGTGAAGATCTTGCGCTTGGCCAGGATGCCTTGGGCCAGCTCACGCAGGGGCAGGTTATCGATCAGTTCCAGGCGCAGCAGCGAGGTGAACACGCGGAACGGGCTGACATGCAGCGACTGTTCATGCACGGCGCGGAACGCGGTGGAGTGCACCGGCACGCCGGCAGAGCTGAGGTCGTAGTAGCCGACCGGTGCCATGCCCATCACCGCAAACAGGCGGGCGATGGTTGCCAGTTCTTCGGCGGTGCCGACGCGTATGGCGCCGTGGCGCTCTTGGTCCAGGCGTTCTATTTCGCCGGTCCAGCGCAGGGCCTCGGCCACCTTGGGCTGCTGGGCCATGACCTGCTGGTTGACTTCGCTCACCAGCTCCAGCAGCGTGCCGTACAGCGGCACTTCCTGTTTGTACATGAGCGACATGGCGGCAGAGAACTGCGCGCGGATGCTGTCGGGGCTGACGAAATCGTAGGCGGGCATCGCTAGCTTCCTGGTTAGGTTCGGACACTTACATGAAAGCTGGGAATGCACTTGGCTCACAAGCGAAAAAAAGTGGGTCTGTCATTCCTTTTATGATTGAAGCTGCTCGCGAATCCATTCCACCAATGCCCTGACCTTGGGCACCTCCGCCGCATGCTCGGCATAGGCCAGGTAATGCTTGCCGGCACTGCCCATCGCATGATTCCACGCAATGACCAAGCTACCCTCTGCCAGCTCTTTAGCCACCAGATACCGCGGCACCAACGCCACCCCACACCCTGCCTGCGCTGCACTCAGCGCCATATAGAACGTATCGAAGCGCGGCCCGTGGTAAGCGCTGACACTGTGCAACCCCAGCTCCAGAAACCACTCATGCCAGGCCTCCGGCCGCGACGTGCTCTGCAGCAGCACCATGTCCGCCAACTCACCCGCATCCCCCAGCGCACGCCCTGCCAACAGCTCCGGCGCGCACACCGGCACCACCTCTTCGCCGAACAGCTCCACGCAGGTAGCCCCCGGCCAAGTCCCCTGCCCGTAGAAGAACACTACATCCGCCGAGCCCTGCAGCAAGGCGAACGGCTCCATCTCGTTGCGGATGTCGAGGTGAATGTTCGTGTGGCGTTTGCCAAAGCCTTTGAGGTGCGGGATCAGCCAGCGCACGCCAAAACTCGGTTGAGTGGCTACCTTCAATATCTCGGTCTGCTCGCCATAGGTGAGCACGTAGCGGCTGGACATGTCGACCTGAGTGAGGATCTTGTTCACCTCAGCCAGGTACAGGCTGCCAGCGGGCGTGAGCTGCAGGCGCCGGCGGATACGCAGGAACAAGTGGTGGCGCAGCATCTCTTCAAGCTGCGCCACTTGCTTGCTGACCGCACTTTGGGTCAGGTGCAGCTCTTCGGCGGCACGGGTGAAGCTCAGGTGGCGGGCTGCAGCCTCAAAGCACTGCAGGGCGGTCATGGAAGGCACCAGGCGTTTGGACATAGCGGTCTCTGCGGCTCAAATCATTACCTGACGGAATGATATGCGGAATAAAGGTCGTTTGTTGCACCGGTGTGATCGGATTAATACTGATCCACATCATTTTTCCACCCCATCACCCGATGTAGGAGAAGCACAAATGGTTGCTGGATTGCTCGAGCGCCTTGGCGTTGCCGCCGAGGCTTACACCCAGGGCGACTACCCTGTTCACACGCCGATCGACGGCAGCCAGATCGCCTCGGTGAAATTGCTCGGCAAGGCCGAGACCATCGCCCGCATCGATCAGGCCCAGAGTGCCTTCGAAGCCTGGCGCAGCGTGCCGGCTCCGCGCCGTGGTGAGCTGGTGCGCCTGTTCGGCGAAGTGCTGCGTGAGCACAAGGCCGACCTTGGCGAGCTGGTCTCGATCGAAGCCGGCAAGATCACCCAGGAAGGCTTGGGCGAAGTGCAGGAAATGATCGACATCTGCGACTTTGCTGTCGGCCTGTCGCGTCAGCTGTACGGCCTGACCATCGCCTCCGAGCGCCCTGGCCACCACATGCGTGAAACCTGGCACCCGCTGGGCGTGGTCGGCGTGATCAGTGCCTTCAACTTCCCTGTGGCCGTATGGGCATGGAACACCGCGCTGGCACTGGTGGCCGGTAACTCGGTGGTGTGGAAGCCGTCCGAGAAGACCCCGCTGACCGCCCTGGCGTGTCAGGCGCTGTTCGAGAAAGCCCTGAAAGCCTTCGGTGATGCACCGGCTGGCCTGGCGCAACTGGTGATCGGCGGCCGCGAAGCTGGCGAAGCCATGGTCGACGACGCACGCGTACCGCTGGTCAGCGCCACCGGCAGCACCCGCATGGGCCGTGAAGTCGGCCCACGTGTGGCCGCCCGCTTCGGCCGCAGCATTCTGGAGCTGGGTGGCAACAACGCCATGATCCTGGCCCCGAGCGCCGACCTCGACCTGGCCGTTCGCGGCATCCTGTTCTCCGCTGTCGGTACCGCCGGCCAGCGCTGCACCACCCTGCGCCGCCTGATCGTGCACCGCTCGATCAAGGACGAAGTGGTTGCCCGCGTCAAGGCCGCCTACGGCAAAGTGCGCATCGGTGACCCACGCAAGGACAACCTGGTTGGCCCGTTGATCGACAAGCAGTCGTTCGATGCCATGCAGGGTGCACTGGCCAAGGCCCGTGACGAGGGTGGCCAGGTATTCGGTGGCGAGCGTCAGCTGGCCGACCAGTACCCGAACGCCTACTACGTCACCCCGGCCATCGCCGAAATGCCTGCGCAAAGCGACGTGGTGCGCCACGAAACCTTCGCGCCGATCCTCTACGTGCTGGCTTACGACGATTTCGAAGAGGCCCTGCGCCTGAACAACGAAGTGCCACAAGGCCTGTCGTCGTGCATCTTCACCACCGACCTTCGTGAGGCCGAGCGCTTCCAGAGTGCTTCGGGCAGTGACTGCGGCATCGCCAACGTCAACATCGGCACCAGCGGCGCCGAGATTGGCGGGGCGTTCGGTGGCGAGAAGGAGACGGGCGGTGGTCGTGAGTCCGGTTCCGATGCCTGGAAAGGCTACATGCGCCGCCAGACCAACACCGTGAACTACTCGCGCGAGCTGCCGCTGGCGCAGGGTATCGTGTTCGACTGATGGATTGATGCTGCATGGCCGGGGGCGTAACCCCCGGTTCGCGGGGCAAGCCCGCTCCTACAGGGATCTCCAGCGCCTGCGCGATCCCTGTAGGAGCGGGCTTGCCCCGCGAATGGGCTGCAAAGCAGCCCCAACAAGAACAAATTGCTGGAGCCGGGCCATGTCCGAATTGCGTCAAGAGTGCTTGTGGGAATTCGTCAGCAAACCGAGCGTGGCCGCCCAGGCCCTAGCCGGTGAGCACAAGGCCGATGTCTGCGTGATTGGCGGCGGCATCACCGGCCTGTCAGCGGCCATCCACCTGCTCGAACAGGGCAAGTCGGTGATCCTGCTGGAAGCCTGGAAGATCGGCCACGGCGGCTCCGGGCGCAACGTCGGGCTGGTCAATGCCGGCACCTGGATCCGCCCCGATGATGTCGAGGCCACCCTCGGCCAGAAGCAGGGCAGCCGCCTGAACAAAGTGCTTGGCGAAGCCCCGGCTGAAGTGTTCGCCATGATCGAGCGCCTTGGCATTGACTGCCAGGCCCAGCACAAAGGCACGCTGCACATGGCGCACAACGCCACCGGCATCGCTGACCTCGAGGCCCGACACGAGCAATGGCGCCGCCGCGGTGCCGACGTCGAACTGCTGACCGGCGCCCAGTGCCAGGAATACTGCGGGACCGACAAGATTTCCGCCGCGCTGCTTGACCGTCGCGCCGGCACCATCAACCCGATGGGCTACACCCAGGGCCTGGCCGCCGCCGTGGCGCGCCTGGGCGGCAAGCTGTTCCAGCAATCGGCGGTAGAAGGCCTTGAGCGCGATGGCGATGCCTGGCGGGTGAAGACAGTACGTGGGTCGGTGCGTGCCGAGAAGGTGGTGATTTCCACCGGCGCCTATACCGAAGGCGACTGGAGCAACCTGCAGAAGCAGTTCTTCCGTGGCTATTACTATCAGGTGGCATCCAAGCCGCTGCACGGCGCGGCCGCCGACAAGGTGCTGCCGCATGGCCAGGGCTCGTGGGACACCCGCACCGTGCTCAGCAGCATCCGCCGCGACGATCAGGGGCGCCTGTTGCTAGGCAGCCTCGGCCGGGTCGACAACAAGCCGGCGTGGTTCGTGCGCAGCTGGGCCGACCGGATCCAGAGCCATTACTACCCGGAGCTGGGCAAGGTCGAGTGGGAAATGCACTGGACCGGCTGCATCGACTTCACCCCGGACCACCTGATGCGACTGTTCGAACCGGCACCGGGGCTGGTGGCGGTGACCGGATATAACGGCCGTGGCAACACCACCGGGACCGTGATCGGCCGGGCGTTTGCCGAGTTCCTGCTGAAGGGGGAGGCGGATAGCTTGCCGATCCCGTTCTCGCCGATGAAGGGCGTGAGTGCGCCTTCGTTGCGCACCGCCTTCTATGAGTCCGGGTTCTCGCTGTACCACGCGGGGCAATGCCTGAGAGTGGTGTTGTAGCCACTGGCCTCTTCGCGGTTTTACCCGCGAAAAGGCACAGGCTTACTTGTGCAGCCAGCTGAGGAAGCCGCCTTTCTTGATCGAAACCGGCTTCTGCAGCAACAACGACTCCCGGCTCTGGCGCCGAAACCGCTGCAACTTGCTCAGCGCCGTCTGCACCTCGCCACGCTGCTCCAGGCAGCTCTTCACCTGCTCCTTCTCGATGCGATACAGCACGCAGCTGGTCAAGGTGCGGAACTCGGCCATCGAGTCATCTTCATCGATGATCCCCTCGATCCCCAGCACCTCACCTGGCCCCATGCGCCCGGCCTCCAGCAGCTTGTCGCCATCGCGCACCGATGCCGAAACCACGCCGCTGCCAATCACCAACAGATGATCGGACTGCTGACCGACTTCCAGAATCACCTGATCGGCCAAATACTCCACCGCGGTCATGCGCTGGCTCAAGGCGTCCCGTTCTTCGCCACTCAGCGAGCGGAACACCCGCACCTCGTCCAGCACTTCCCGCTGGCGGCTGCGTGGCGGCATCGCCAGGTCGACGTTCCACATCACCCCGCTGGCTTCCAGATGGCGGTGCGCCAGGTCGAACAGCTGATTGCGGGCATCGGTCTTGCCGCCCATGTCAGCAATGAAACCGCTGGCTTCGTACTCCACCGACTCCAGCGTCGAGGCCTTCACCGTGACCTTGGGCCTGGGTGAGGCGAGGATCGCGCTGGTGCCCTGCAGGGCTTTTTCCAGGGCATCGAAAACCCGTTTGGGGCGTACCTTGGCCGGCACCACCACACAGATCGACACCCCATTCACATCGGCCGGGCGGCTGTGGTTGAGCAGCCGTGCCTTGGCCGCCACCGAGTTGGGGATCACCGCCAGGCTGCCACTGCCGGTGAGCAGGCGCGTGGCGCGCCAGTCGATATCCAGCACCTTGCCCTCGGTGCCGTCGATGGAGATCGAATCGCCAATCTGGTAGGGCCGCGTGGTGTTCAGCACGATGCCGCTGAACACGTCGGCCAGGGTGCTCTGCAGCGCCAGGCCGATGACGATGGCCATCACCCCGGAAGTGGCCAGCAGGCCCTTCACCGGCAGTTGCAGCACATAGCCCGCTGCCGCGACCACGGCCGCGAGAAAGATCAGCGCCCCCAGCACATCCTGCAGCAGGCGACCGCCGTGGCTACCACGGGCCACCAGCAGCAGGCCGAACACCACGGTCACCGTACGCGCGCCGAACAGCCACCAGCCGATGGTCAATACCGTGGCGATCAGGTTGCGCGATACATCGTCGGGCCACGGCGGCGGCTGCAGCGGGCTCATGCCGGCGGCTACCAGCACCGCGCTGAACAGCAGGAAGACCACTAGCCGCGTGCCGATGCGCCAGGCCCGGCGCTCAAGGGGGATCAGCTGCCAGAGCACGAGGTCGAGCAGGATCAGGGTGGTGCCGAGCAACAACGGGGACGACTGGATGAACGCCAGCATGGAGGTCTCGGGGGTGAGGGGAGGGCTGTGCGTAGTAATAGAGCAGCTTGCTCGGGCAAGCAATGAGGTCAGCAAAACCGCTGCCAACTGATCGTTCTCCAAATGGAACGCTAAAGCCAAAAACCGCTATCTACCGCTCCAAAGGTGTTGGTTTTAATCTTCTCCCATCAACGCGAAACACCCAACTTACTGAAAATCAAAACCCTTAGGAGCTACCACCATGACCCCGTTCAAATACAACCGCCTGAACAAAGACGACGCCGCCGTTCTGCTGGTTGACCACCAGGCTGGCCTGCTGTCCCTGGTCCGCGACATCGAGCCGGACGCGTTCAAGAACAACGTGCTGGCCCTGGCCGACCTGGCCAAGTTCTTCAACCTGCCGACCATCCTCACCACCAGCTTCGAGCAAGGCCCTAATGGCCCGCTGGTGCCGGAGCTGAAAGCGCTGTTCCCGGACGCCCCATACATTGCCCGCCCTGGCCAGATCAACGCCTGGGACAACGAAGACTTCGTCAAGGCAGTCAAGGCCACCGGCAAGAAGCAGCTGATCATCGCCGGCGTAGTGACCGAAGTATGCGTGGCCTTCCCGGCGCTGGCGGCGCTGGAAGAAGAGTTCGACGTGTTCGTGGTGACCGATGCCTCCGGCACGTTCAACGCCATGACCCGCGACGCCGCCCACGACCGCATGAGCCAGGCGGGCGCGCAACTGATGACCTGGTTCGGTGTGGCCTGTGAGCTGCACCGCGACTGGCGCAACGACATCGAAGGCCTGGCCGCGCTGTGCTCCAACCACATCCCGGACTACCGCAACCTGATGACCAGCTACAACGCCTTCAACGCCAACAAGTAAGCCGGGCGTCGGGCACCGCCAGGCGGTGCCCGACAAGGGCAGCACACTTATCCAATCCTCCGCCCGTCCGCCGTTGCACAGTGGATGCGGGCAAGCTCATCCCAAGGAACGCCGATGAACACCGCACTCCAAGACAACCGCAACGTGGTGACCCTGGTCATCCAGCACAAGGCCCGCGCCGAGTCGCTGGCGGCTTACGAAGAATGGCTCAAGCGCGCGGTCAGCACCGCACGTCGCCAGCCGGGTCATCTGGACGTCAACGTCATCCGCCCCGACCAAGGCGGGCTGCACTTCACCACCGTGGTGCGCTTCGCCGACGCCAGCCTGCTGCAGGCCTGGGTCAACTCGGCCGAGCGCCAGGCGCTGGTCAACGAAGTCCTGCCATTGCTCGATGGCGGTGACCAGACCCAGGTGCATGATGACCCGGAATTCTGGTTCACCCCGCCAAGCGTCAACGCGGCGCAACCACCGCGCTGGAAGCAGGCGCTGCTGACCTACCTGGTG
The DNA here is from genome assembly GCF_001320245.1 of Pseudomonas sp. NBRC 111124. GTDB lineage: Bacteria > Pseudomonadota > Gammaproteobacteria > Pseudomonadales > Pseudomonadaceae > Aquipseudomonas. The sequence goes on along the minus strand of NZ_BCBA01000005.1, from coordinate 153,322 downwards.
ATCTGCCCGATGACCATGGTCATCCCGCACTTGCTGGCGCCGTTGTTTGCGCGCTTCCCGCAGCTGGGCGGCCCGATCAGCGGCAACCTGATCGTCAACCTGTTCGTCATCCTGCCTGTGGTGTTCTTCATCATGCCTTGGGTAACCCGCCGCTGTGCCAACTGGCTGCGCGGCTGAGCCAACGCCTTCAACTCGACGCCTTCAACTGCAGACTTTCAAGGAGATACCGACATGACCACTCTCGTTACCCGCGACGGCACCTCGATCTATTACAAGGACTGGGGCAGTGGCAAACCGGTGCTGTTCAGCCACGGCTGGCCACTGGACGCCGACATGTGGGACTCGCAGATGGAGTTCCTGGCCAGCCGCGGTTACCGCGCCATCGCCTTCGACCGCCGTGGCTTCGGCCGTTCGAGCCAGCCGTGGACCGGCTACGACTACGACACTTTTGCCGACGACATCGCCCAGCTGATCGAACACCTCGACCTGCGTGACGTGACACTGGTGGGCTTCTCGATGGGCGGCGGCGATGTCAGCCGCTACATCGCCCGCCACGGCAACGAGCGGGTGGCCGGGCTGGTGCTGCTGGGGGCGGTGACACCGGTGTTCGGTAAGCGTGAGGACAACCCCGAGGGCGTCGACCTGTCGGTATTCGAAGGTATTCGTGCGGGCCTGCGTGCCGACCGCGCGCAGTTCATCGCCGAATTCGCCACGCCGTTCTATGGCCTGAACCATGGTCAGAAGGTCTCCCAGGGCGTGCAGACCCAAACCTTGAACATCGCGCTGATGGCCTCGATCAAGGGCACCCTCGATTGTGTGACCGCGTTCTCGGAGACCGACTTCCGCCCGGACATGGCCAAGATCGATGTGCCGACCCTGGTGATCCACGGCGATGACGACCAGATCGTGCCGTTCGAGACCACCGGCAAGCAGGCGGCGGAGCTGATTTGTGGCGCTGAGCTGAAGGTGTATGCCGGCGCGCCGCACGGGTTTGCGGTGACCCATGCGCAGCAGCTGAATGAGGACCTGTTGGCCTTCTTGAGCCGCTAGGAAAGCCGGGGCCGCGTTGCGGCCCATTGCCAACCTGGCAGCAGAAAACCTGGGCAGGGCTAACCTTCTACAACCCACCGCACATCCATCCAAGCCCTGACCCTGCGTCAACCGGCATGCTCCGCAGTTGCGCTTGCTGCCGCCCCCAGACGGAGAAGCCCATGTCCCAGGACCGCAACGACAAGACTCGTCGCCAGTTCCTCGCCACCAGCACTGTACTTGGTGCTGCCGGCGCCCTCTGGTCCGCATTGCCCTTCACCGGCCAAGCCGGTTCCGCCCACGCATCCACCCAAGGAGGTTCCATGACCGCCGACCTGATTCTGTTCAACGGCAAACTGCACACCGTTGACCGCGAAAAGCCCACCGCCACTGCCGTCGCCATCAAGGATGGCCGCTTCATCGCCGTGGGCAACGACGCCGAGGCCATGGCCCACAAGGGCAGCGCCACGCAGATCATCGACCTTAAGCAGCGCACGGTGATCCCAGGCCTGAACGACTCGCACCTGCACCTGATCCGTGGTGGCCTGAACTACAACCTGGAACTGCGCTGGGAAGGCGTGCCGTCGGTGGCTGATGCCCTGCGCATGCTCAAGGACCAGGCTGCGCGCACGCCGACGCCGCAATGGGTACGTGTGGTCGGTGGCTGGAACGAATTCCAGTTCGCCGAAAAACGCATGCCGACCCTGGAAGAAATCAACCAGGCCGCGCCGGACACCCCGGTGTTCCTGCTGCACCTGTATGACCGCGCGCTGCTCAACCGCGCTGCGCTCAAGGCCGTCGGCTACGACAAGACCACGCCTAATCCACCGGGTGGTGAGATCCAGCGCGACAAGTTCGGCAACCCCACCGGCATGCTCATCGCTCGCCCCAACGCGATGATCCTCTACGCCACCCTGGCCAAGGGGCCGAAGCTGCCGCTGGAATACCAGGTCAACTCCACCCGCCAGTTCATGCGCGAGCTGAACCGCCTGGGCTTGACCAGCGCCATCGATGCTGGCGGCGGCTACCAGAACTTCCCAGATGACTACTCGGTGATCCAGGAGCTGGCCGACAACAACCAGCTGACCGTACGCATCGCCTACAACCTGTTCACTCAGAAGCCCAAGGAAGAGCTCGACGATTTCCGCAAGTGGACCTCCAGCGTCAAGCTGCACAGCGGCACCGATTTCCTGCGCCACAACGGCGCTGGCGAGATGCTGGTGTTCTCCGCCGCCGACTTCGAAGACTTCCTCGAGCCGCGTCCGGACCTGCCGCAGACCATGGAAGAAGAGCTGGAGCCCGTGGTGCGCCACCTGGTCGAGCAGCGCTGGCCGTTCCGCCTGCACGCCACGTACAACGAATCGATCACGCGCATGCTCGACGTGTTCGAGAAGGTCAACCGCGACATCCCGTTCAACGGCTTGCCATGGTTCTTCGACCACGCTGAAACCATCACCCCGCAGAACATCGAGCGCGTGCGTGCCCTGGGCGGCGGCATTGCCATCCAGGACCGCATGGCTTTCCAGGGTGAGTACTTCGTCGACCGTTACGGCGCCAAGGCTGCCGAGCAGACCCCGCCGATCAAGCGCATGCTCGAGATGGGCGTGCCAGTCGGGGCCGGTACCGATGCCACCCGTGTGTCCAGCTACAACCCGTGGACTTCGCTGTACTGGCTGGTCAGCGGCAAGACCGTTGGCGGCATGGAGCTGTACAAGGAAGGCCTGGATCGGGAAACCGCGCTGCAGCTGTTCACCCAGGGCAGCGCCTGGTTCTCCAGCGAGCAGGGCAAGAAGGGGCAAATCAAGGTAGGTCAGCTGGCCGACCTGGCGGCTCTGTCGCTGGACTTCTTCAGCGTCGATGAAGAAGCGATCAAGGGCATCGAGTCGGTGCTGACCCTTGTCGATGGCAAGGTCGTGTATGGTGCCGGCGAGTTCGACAAGCTCGGCCCGCCGCAGGTACCGGTACTGCCGGAGTGGTCCCCCGTGGCCAAGGTGCCAGGGCACTGGCGCGTGGGCACGCCGTCGCTGGCGGCTGCAGTGCATCAATGCTCGGGGCCGTGCGGGGTGCACGCGCACAGCCATGACAAGGCGCGTAAATCGAGTGTGCCGGTAAACGACTTCCAGGGCTTCTGGGGTGCGCTGGGTTGCTCGTGCTTCGCGTTCTAAGCTGAGCAGATATGAAAGGGGGGCCAGTTGCTGGCCCCCTTTTTTGTTCCTTCAGTGCCGGCCTCTTCGCGGGGCAAGCCCGCTCCTACAAAGGGTATGCGTTTCCTTGTAGGAGCGGGCTTGCCCCGCGAAAGGGCCGGTAAGGCCAGCATCAATGGTGAGCCTTGTGCTCCCCACCAGCCAACAGATGCCGAATCTTCACTTCGACTCCTTCGGTCTGCAGCATGCGCACCCGCGCCTCGATCTTCAGCTCCCCCCGGGTTACCCGATGGTGATGGCGCAAATGCTCCAGCCACGATTCCTCGAAGAAGAACTCCAGCCATAGCGCAGGATCTGCACTGTCCCGCATCAACCCCCACGACAATGCGCCATTGCGCTTGCGCATCGCCTCCAGCTCCCGCGCCGCCTGCTGGAACGCCTCGGCCTTGGCCGGCTCGATGTGGTACTCCACGGTGACCATCACCGGCCCGCTGTCTTTGTCCATGTCATCGCTCAGCACCGGCACCGGCCAGTGCAGCGACGGTGTCAGCTCCTCGGCCTCGGTCTCCGGCAGGGTGACCTTGCAGGTCAGCAACGTGCCCAGCGCCAGGCCGCCAGCAGCCAGCAGCAGGCTCAGGGTGATCGAAGCATGGCTGGCCAGCGTGCCCCACAGCAAGCCACCGCAGGCCATGGCGCCAAAGAAGAACAGGATATATACCGACAACGCCCGCGCCCGAACCCAGGCCGGTACCGAGGTTTGCGCTGCCACCTGCAGGTTGGACAGCACCGCGATCCAGGCCGCGCCGCTGAGCAGCATCGCCGGCAGCAGCACGTAGAAGTGGCGTACCAGCGCCAGCGCCAGCAGGAACAGGGCATACAGCAGGCTGGCAAGCATCACCAGTCGGTCGCGGCTGATGCGCTCGCGCAGGCGCGGCAGCAGCGTGGCGCCGGCTACCGCACCGATCCCGATGGCCGCCAGCAGCAGGCCGAAGTCGGCAGCGCTGCCGTGCATCTCGCCGCGCACGATCAGTGGCAGCAACGAGGTGCCCGCACTGGCACAGAAGAAGAACGCCAATGCCCGCATAAGCACAGCCTGCAAGGGTTTGGCACTGCGGGCGAAGCGCAGGCCGGTGCGCATGGCACCGACGAAGCGCTCGGCCGGCAGCAGCGGCTCCTGCACTTCACGCTTCCACAGGAACAGCACCAGGATCACCCCGGCGAACGACGCGGCATTCAGGGCGAAGGTCAGCCAAGGGCCGACCAGGCTCACTACGACGCCGGCCAGCGCCGGGCCGATGGCGCGGGACACGTTGATGCCGACGCTGGAAATGGCCACTGCGTTGGCCAGGTCTTGCTTGCCGACCAGCTCCGGCGTCAGCGCGCTCCAGGCCGGCATCATCAACGCGGTGCCGATGCCCAGCGCCAACGTCAGCACCAGCAGCAGGGTGACGTTCATCAGCCCGAGCAGTGTCAGGCACGCCAGCACCACGGCGACCGACGACATCCACAGCTGCACCAGCAGCAGGTATCGACGCTTGTCGACGATATCCGCCGCCGCGCCGGCTGGCAGGGCGAGGAAGAACATCGGCAGCGAGCCGGCCACCTGGATCAGTGCCACATGCAGTGGGTTGGCCGATAGCGTGGTCATCAACCAGCCGGCGCCGACCTCGTGCATCCAGGTGCCGATGTTGGAGGCGATGGTGGCGATCCACAGCATGCGGAAGGTGGTGTTGCGCAACGGGCTCCAGGCGCCTGAAGGGGAAGTGCTCATGTCAGAAGCTGCCTTTGAGTGGGTATTCGATGATCAGGTAGATGCGGTCGATGTCATCGGCTGCCTGAGCCTGGTTGCCGCGGTGGCTGACATGGGAAAACGACAGGCTCAGGTCCTTGGCGGCACCGGACTGCACCACGTATTTCAGGTCGACGTCACGTTCCCAGTGCTTGCCACCCTGGCCGTACTGGTTTGCGTAGGCGCCGCCCGCAGGTGCATGGCTGCCGTCGATGCCGCGACCGCTGACATAGCGGCCCATCAGGCTCAGGCCAGGCACGCCGAGGGTGGCGAAGTTGAGGTCGTAGCGCAGTTGCCACGAGCGCTCACCGGGGCCGTTGAAGTCGGCGTACTTGATCGAGTTGGCCAGGTAGATGGAGTCGCCGCCGACGAAGTCGAACGGCGTGTCGCCCTCGACCTTCTGGTAGGCCAGGGTCAGGGCCTGGGCGCCGAAGCTGTACTTGCCCAGCAGGCTGTAGGCGAGGGTGTCGATCGCTCCGGCGCTGGCGTTGCCGGTGTCGCGGGTCTTGTACAGATTGCCGTCGACGCGCCAGTTGCCCTCGGCCATGTTCAAGTTGAGGTAGGCCTGGCGCCAGGTGTCTTCCAGCTGCCCGGCGTACAATGCGCCGCCAAACGGGCCGTGCGGTGCGAATGTCGCACCCGCCAGGCTGATGGCGCGATTGTCGGTTGTCGCGCCATAGCCACTGAAGTCGTCATGCGTCGAGCTATTGTCCTGATTGTTGAAGGCAGTGAAACGGCCAGCCTGCAAACGCCAATCGGGCACGTCAGTGTTCTCCACGAACCAGCCTGTGGCGTATTCAGGGTGCAGACGTTTGTCGCCTGTGTCGAACACAGGGGTCTCCACCATCATCTCGCCGTAGCGCAGCTGGGTGTTGCCCATGCGCAGCTTGAGCGCGGCACCGGCGCTGGAATAGTCCGATTCGGCACGGCCATCGCTGTCCCGTGGCAGCAGGCCGGTGCCGGCATGGCCGCGACCACCGTCGAGCTTGAGACCGAGGAACCCATGCGCATCGATACCGACGCCGACAGTGCCCTCGGTAAAGCCTGAGCGGACCTCGCCGATGAAGCCCTGCGCCCATTCCTGGCGATAGTTTTGGCCGCTGCCGGACGGTGAGCGGAAGTCGCTGTGGAGGAAGTAGTTGCGGCTGAGCAGCGACCAGCCGGGTTCGTCGGCCTGGCTGAGTACCGGGGAGAGGGCGAGGGTGGCGAGCAGGGCGCGGCCTGGTCCGTGATTGGCGCGGATCATGGGGCCTCCAAGGGGGATGATCCGGGACTGTGAAGCAAGGATAGGTCAGGGGTCTTGTAACTGTGTGCTGGAAGAGGTTGCTTTACCTGCACGGGTTCATGCCATGTCGCTGATGGCGAACTCCTCGGCCAAATGATCGATCAATGCCCGCACCGATGGCAGCAACCCGCGCCGTGACGGGAAGATCGCATGCACGATGCCGCACCGCGGGTGCCAGTCCGGGATGAGTTCCACCAGCCGCCCTGCCGCCAGGTCCTCGCGCACCGCCACCCTCGGCAGGTGCGCGATACCCACCCCAGCCACCACGAAGTGGCGCAAGGCGAACAGGTCGTCCGTCACCATGCGTGGTGTATGCGGGATGACAATGCTGCGGCTGTTGTCTTCACCCTGGAACAGCTCCCACTGGTACTCCCGTTGGGCGCTGCCCCAATGCACGCTCGGCAGGGTACTGAGCAGCTGCGGGTCGAAGCCTTTCGGCAGCTGTTCCAGATACTGCGGCTGGCCGACAAGGCACTGGGTGCTGTTGCTCAGCACCTTCATCACCATGTCGGTGTTCTCCAGCGGCGGGAAGCGCACCCGCAGGGCAATGTCGAAGCCCTCGTGCAGCAGGTCGACACGGCGGTTGGTGCTCTCGATGAACAGCTCCACCTGCGGGTACTTGAGCATGTAGCGGGTCAGCATCGGCCCGACCCAGGAGTTGAGCAGGGTAGTTGGACAACTGATGCGCACCAGCCCGCGTGGTTCGCTGCGGTTGCGCTCGATGATCTCGGCCGCGCCCTCGGCTTCAACGCGCATGGCCAGGCAGCGGTTGTAGTACGCCTGGCCGATCTCGGTCAGTGAGCAGTGGCGGCTGGTGCGGTGCAGCAGGCGCACGCCGAGGCGGTCCTCAAGGTCGGCGATGCGCCGGCTGAGCTTCGACTTGGGCATGTCCAGCGCCCGCCCGGCCGGGGCGAAGCCACCGTGCTCTACAACCTGGGTGAAGTAGTAGAGGGAGTTGAGGTCTTCCAATGATCGTTCTCCAGATGGAACGCTAAAGGCAATTTTCGCAGTCTACCGCCGGAAAGGTGATGATTTTAATCTGTGCCCATCAACGCGAAACACCCCAGATTGCTGAAAAATTCATAAACCTTAGGAGCACAGACCATGAGCAAATTCACCTACAACCGCCTGAACAAAGACGACGCTGCCGTATTGCTGGTCGACCATCAGGCGGGCCTGCTGTCCCTGGTGCGTGACATCGAGCCGGACAAGTTCAAGAACAACGTGCTGGCCCTAGCCGACCTGGCCAAGTTTTTCAACCTGCCGACCATTCTCACCACCAGCTTCGAACAAGGCCCCAACGGCCCGCTGGTGCCGGAACTGAAAGCGCTGTTCCCGGATGCTCCGTACATTGCTCGCCCTGGCCAGATTAACGCCTGGGACAACGAAGACTTCGTCAAGGCAGTGAAGGCCACCGGCAAGAAGCAGCTGATCATCGCCGGCGTCGTGACCGAAGTGTGCGTGGCCTTCCCGGCGCTGGCGGCGCTGGAAGAAGAGTTCGACGTATTCGTGGTAACCGATGCCTCCGGCACGTTCAACGCCATGACCCGCGACGCCGCCCATGACCGCATGAGCCGGGCCGGTGCCCAGCTGATGACCTGGTTCGGCGTGGCCTGCGAGCTGCACCGCGACTGGCGCAACGACATTGAAGGGCTGGCGGCGCTGTGCTCCAACCATATTCCGGACTACCGGAATCTCATGACCAGCTATAACGCGCTGACTGCTGACAAGTAACACGAAGTAACTTGATAGATGGCTTCCGCACGGGGCCCATCGTTGACTTGATTCATGAGTATTGTTAGCGTTTCACCTGAGCGCGAAACCAGTTGCCATTCAGCGGCGATAGCTGGCGTAGGAACCCCGTCGATGGCTGAATCATCAGCGTCGGGTGAGACCTCCACACCCTGGCTTGAGGGTGTGTATATGAATATCAAGCGCGATTACAGGGCCACTGGTGACAGTGGCCCTTTTCTTTGTTCGGCAGAAAATCGTATCGCTTGTAGAGAAGCTTTCCATGGCGATGCTTGTTCAATGCTTTCGCATCGCACTGCATGAAATTCCAAAGCATGTTGCCGGTACTGAGTGTTACGACTACCAGCATCTGCCGCTTGGTTTCGTAGACGCCTATGAAGGCCAGCCTGCAAGTCTCATTGGTGTAAGCGACCTCCCAAACCTCGAATGGCCCCGTTAATGTATCCAGCGCTACCTTCACATAGCGCTCCCTGGCGTCTTGCCGTTTTTCGACGATGTGATTGAGGCAGTTACGCTGAATCTGTATGCCGCCCATTGGGGTGTCGACCGTTATTGACAGGGTCCTTGCACTGCTCAAGCCCAGATTGATCGCAGCAAGCTCGACAGCGGCTTCGTGCGATACGGCAGCGGGCAGTTCTTCGACGGTCTGGATACGCATTTCACGGGCAAGCGTTCTGAGGTCGGGCAGTTTTTCGTCCAGCCAGGAGTGCTGGCCTTTCTTCTCGGCGATTTTTGCGGTTGGGTTGTTGGGACTCAATACGATACCTGGCTGCGATCAGCGCCGCTGATACGGTGGCGGCCAAGAGAGCCTAGGGAGAAGAGTTTCTGCGGACTATCAGACAGGAGTGGATCTGTTGTGTAGGGTGTTTCCTAAATTAAGGGGACAGTCCTGAGCGTCAGGCCCAAAAAAAAGAGGGCGTCAGCCCTCTTCTCGTTTCGGTGTGCCTGACTCAATCCGCATCCGAATCAAACAACCGCGCCAACTCCACCCGTGCTTCATTGGCCGTCTGCATCACCTTGGCCCGGTCATCGCGCACAAGCCCCTGGGCTTCCAGCACTTCCTCGTCATGCTGGGCAAACCGCTCGATCCGGTCCGCCGCCTGCTCGTCGCTCAAGCCCAACCCGATCAGCGCCCGGCGGGTCATCTCGAGGCTTGAGTAGAACGTCTCGCGAATAGGCTCTGCGCCCACATCCGCAAGCTTGTGCACATGCTGACGGTTGCGCGCCCGGGCCAGCACTTTCAGGTGCGGATACTGGCGTTTCACCCGCTCCGCTGTGTGGATGGCAGCGTCGGGGTCATCGATGGTGATGATGAAGTACTCCGCCTCGCCCACTTTGGCTGCATGCAGCACCTCGGGGCGCAGGGGGTCGCCGTAGAACACTGGCACCTGCTCGAACATGCGCGTCATCTCGATGGTGTCCACCGAGGTTTCCAGGGCAATGAACGGGATCTTCTGCGCCCGCAGGATGCGCGCGACGATCTGGCCCATGCGGCCCATGCCGACGATCACCACCCGCGGCGTGCCGGCGTCGATGGTCTTGTACTGCTCAGGCACTTCTCGCGCCGGTTGCGGGCGCTTGAGGGCGCGGGCGCACCCGAGCATCAGTAGCGGGGTGATGGCCATCGACAGGGTGATGGTCATCAGCAGCAGGTCGTAAGTCTGAGTGTCGAACAGGCCTTGGTCCTTGCCCAGCTTGAACACCACAAAGGCGAATTCACCGCCGGCCGCCAGCACCATGCCCAAGCGCAGCGCGCTGGCGCTGTTCAAACCACCGGCCAGGCGGCCGACACCAATCAGCAGCACCAGCTTCACCGCTACTAGCAGCAGGGTCAGGCCCAGCAGCACCAACGGCATTTCCAACAGCAGGCTGAGGTTGGCGCCCATGCCGACGCTGATGAAGAACAGCCCCAGCAGCAGGCCCTTGAAGGGTTCGATCTGCGATTCGAGCTCGTGGCGGTATTCCGAGTCGGCCAGCAGCAGGCCGGCGAGGAAGGCGCCCAGGGCCATGGAAATGCCGGCTTCTTCCATCAACCAGGCGGTACCGATCACCACCAGCAGCGCGGTGGCGGTGGACACCTCCGGCAGGCCAGTGCGGGCCACGGTGCGGAACACCGGGCGCAGCAGGTAGCGACCGCCGATGATGACCACGGCGATGCTGGCGAACACCTTCAGGCCGTGTTGCAGGCTGTCGCCGTGGCTGGTGTCCGGGCCGCTGGCTGCCAGCAGCGGGACCAGAGCGATCAGCGGGATCGCGGCGATGTCCTGGAACAGCAGGATGGCGAATGCCAGGCGGCCATGGGGTGCGTTGAGCTGCTTGGTCTCGGCCAGGCTTTGCAGGCCGAGTGCCGTGGACGACAGCGCCAGGCCCAGGCCGAGCACGACGGCCGCTGGCAGCGACTGGCCGAAACCGAACAGGGCAATAGCGCCGATCACCGCGCCGGTCAGCAGCACCTGGGCGGTGCCGACGCCGAACACCGACCTGCGCATCAGCCACAGGCGCTTGGGCGACAGCTCAAGGCCGATGATGAACAGCAGCAGGACCACGCCCAGCTCGGAAATATGCGCGACGCTTTCGGTGTCGCGGATCAGGCCAAGGGCCTGCGGGCCGATGGCAACGCCGGCTAGCAGGTAACCGATCACGGCCCCCAATTGCAGGCGCTTGGCCAGAGGAACGGCGACAACGGCGGCGAGCAGAAAGATCACCGCGGTTTGCAGAAGGCTGCCTTCGTGTGGCATTGGCTCGTACTCCATGAGCTGCCGGGGCAGCGTTTGAACAGTTTGGCGGACAATTCTGGAGGTTGGCCATTACTCAAACAATCTGCTGCCGGGAAGAAACATTGTCCCGGATTGGTTGACAGGCTCAGCCGCCGCCAAACTGCGCCCGGTACTGTGCCGGTGTCATGCCGATCCGCTCGCAGAACACCTTGCGCATATGCCGATCACTGCCAAACCCGCACCGCGCCGCCACCAGCTTCAACGGCAGTTCACCGCATTCGAGCAATTTGCGCGCCTGGTCGATCCGCGCGTTCTGCAGGTACTGCAGTGGCGTAATCCCGACTTCGCGCTGAAAGGTCCGGGCAAAGTTGCGACCGCTCATGGCCACCAGGTCGGCCATCTTCTGCACGGTAAACGCCTGGTCGATATGGTCGACGATGTACGCTTGTACGCGGGCAATCGGCGAGTCATCCCGCGGCACTGCGGCCAGCAGCGGCCCGTAAGGCGTCTGCCCGCCCTGGCGATGACGCGCCACCAGCAGCACCTTGGCAACTTCCAGGGCCAACGCCTTGCCGTGGTCCTCGGCGACGACGGCCAGCGCCAGGTCGATGCCTGCTGTGATGCCGCCGGAGGTGATCAAGTCGCGGTCGACCACGTAGATGTGTTCGGTGTCGACCTTGGCCTCGGGAAACGCCTGCGCCAGGCGCTCCACGTAATTCCAGTGCGTGGTGCAGCGATAGCCGCCGAGCAACCCGGCACGCCCGAGCAGAAACACCCCGGTGCAGATTGCGCCGAAGCGCCGGGCGCCACGCACGGCCTGCGGCAGCCAGTGCTCGATCGTTGGCAGGGCAACGTCATAGGCGCCCGGCCCACCGGGCACCAATAGCAGATCGACATTGGCCGGCAGGTCTTCCAGTCGCTGGTCGGCCAACACCCTCAGGCCGCAGGAGCTGCGCACCGGCGCTTGGCCTTCGGCCACGGTCACCAGGCGATAGCGCTTGTGTACAGGCAGGAACCGGTTGGCGATGGCAAAGGCGTCCATCGGCCCGGTCACGTCCAGCAACAGCACATCGTTGAACAGCACCATGGCCACGGTGCGGTAAGCATGATTTTCCTGCATGAACCTTTGCCTGAAGCTGAATCCGAATCGAATCTTAGGGTATCGGCCACAGGGCCAGGGCCAGCAGTGCAGATTTAATAACAATTCAGGTTTGGCTCAGGACTTTGTCACGTGCCGGCGGCGACACTTTCTTCATTGAACAGGAGAGTCGCCATGCACCCTGGGACGTCCCAAGAGCCACAGCCAACCCACGGCGCGCTAACGCCCGCACGGTTGCGCCAGGCCCAGGAACTGATGCTGCGCAGCTCGCTGTCGATCATCGAGATCGCCGGCGTGTGCAACCTCACCCGCAGCCATTTCTCCCGTGCCTTCAAGGTCAACACTGGCCTTTCGCCCCAGGCTTGGCGCCTGCTGGCGCGCATGGAAAAAGCCAAGCGTTTGCTCATCACCGAAGCTGCGATCACTCATGTGAGCCTGGAGTGCGGCTTCTGCGACCAGGCCCATTTCACCCGAGCCTTCAGCCGCCTGGTCGGCCAGCCGCCCAAGGCCTGGCGCCAGGCGCAGGGCCATCCTTAAGCCGAATCTATCCGCCGGTATAACCCTTCAGGACATGCCCTTGAGTGAATCCCGGCCCGTTTTCCCAACCCAAGGAGTCACCCCCATGAGCCAACCCGATTACAAGCGCCTGAACAAGGACGATGCCGTGGTGCTGCTGGTCGACCACCAGACCGGCCTGATTTCGCTGGTACAGGACTTCTCGCCCAACGAGTTCAAGAACAACGTCCTGGCCCTGGGCGACCTGGCCAAGTTCTTCGGCCTGCCGACCATCCTCACCACCAGCTTCGAGCAAGGCCCCAACGGCCCACTGGTGCCAGAGCTGAAAGAAATGTTCCCGGATGCGCCGTACATCGCCCGCCCAGGCCAGATCAACGCCTGGGACAACGAAGAATTCGTCAAGGCGATCAAGGCCACTGGCCGCAAGCAGTTGATCATCGCTGGCGTGGTGACGGATGTGTGCGTGGCGTTCCCGACCCTGTCGGCATTGGCTGAAGGCTTTGAAGTGTTCGTCGTGACCGATGCTTCGGGCACCTTCAACGAGACCGTGCAGCAGGCAGCCTGGGTGCGCATGACCCAGGCGGGTGCGCAGATGATGAACTGGTTCTCGGTGGCTTGTGAGCTGCACCGCGACTGGCGCAACGACATCGAAGGGCTGGGTAATCTGCTGTCGCAGCGGATCCCCAACTACCGCAACCTGATGAACAGCTATGCGGCGTTGAGCGCCCGCTGATGTAAACCTGTACCGGCTCCTTCTCGGGCACGCCCGCCAAGAGGCCGGTACAGGCTAGGAAGCACTCACAGGCAGCGTGAAGCGAATGCGGCACCCGCCGAACTCCGATACCAACGCCTGCAACTGCCCGCCATGGGCCTGCACCACCGAATTGCAGATCGCCAACCCCATCCCCATTCCCGCATCTTTGGTGGTATGGAATGCATCAAACACCCGCTCCCGCTCTTCTGCTGCAATGCCGGGCCCGTTGTCATCCACGCAGATCTCGACCCCATCCCCGGCAACGACAGACACAATCCGCAACACCCCATCACTGCGATAGCCCGCCAGCGCCTCCAGTGCGTTGGTAATCAGGTTGAACACCAACTGCTGCAACTGCACCGGGTCGGCCATCACGCCCACCCCGGCCTGCAACTGCGTTTGCACGTCGACCCCGTACTTGGCGGCTTCGGCCGAGGTCAGGCGCAGCACCTCACGAATCAGCTCGTCGACCTTTACCGGCTTGAGTTGCATCGGCGACTGCTTGGCCAGTGAGCGCAGTGCGCGGACGATGTTGGCGGCCCGTTCGCTGTCATTGCGGATGTCTTCAAGGCCCGCAATCGCCTCTTCCAGGTTGGGTTCCGTCCGCTTGAGCCAGCGCAGGCTGGCTGCGGCATTGGAGGCGATACCTAGCAGTGGCTGGCTGATCTCGTGGGCAATGGACGCCGACAGCTCGTTCATCACCTGCAGGTGTGCGCTGCGTGCGAGTTCCGCGCGTGATCGGCGCAGTTCCTCTTCCATTTGCGCGCGGGACTGGTTGTCCTCGGCCAAGCGTGTATAGAACTTGGCCGTCTGCAGCGACACGGCGGCCTGCGAGGCGAGGATCTCCAGCATGGCCAGGCGCTGGCTGCCGAACAAGTTCGGCACCAGGCGGTTTTCCAGATACACCAGGCCGATCAGCACCCCCTGGATAACCAGCGGCAGGCACAGTACCGAGCGCGCGTTACGCGCGTGCAGCTCCTGGCGAAACGCCTCGGGGCAATCGCTCAGGGCGTCATTGAGCACCAGCGGCTTTTTAGTGCGCATGGTGGCGTTGATGATCGACAGTGGCGCCTGGGTCATGAACCTCTGGCAGTTGTCCATGCTCACGTGAAGCCCGGCATCATCAATGTAGGCAAGGGCGGCCATCTGGAACTCGGCGCCACTGACGATCAGCAGGGCACCATGATCGGCGCCTGAGTGCTGGGTGAGGTGGCCCATCAGGGTTTCGATCAACCCTTCGAGCAGCACTTCCTCGGACAACGCCCGTGCCGCCTCGATGCCGGCTTCCAGGTCTAGCTTGGCCTGCTGGGTGGAGCGGTAAGTCTCCTGGACGGGTTGCGTGCGCAGGAACGGGTGCAGGGCCTCCAGCTGGTGCACCTTGCCGGTCGCTCCCCAGATGTGGAAGCAATCGCGGGCGATGCGCAGGTGCAGGTTGGCACCAGAGATGAGGCCGCTGGGGATGCAGACCTCGGCCAGCTGTTCGTGGGCCAGCGCCTGTTCGTGAATGAAACCGGCGGCAGTCGCGGCGATCTGCGCCTGGTCGAAGCAGCGGATGGCTGCCAGACCGTCGCCTTCGAGCTTGGCGATCACCCCTTCGATCAGCAGTAGCTTGTTGCGGAAGGTCACTGGATTGAAGCTGGCCCAGCGGCCGAAACGCTCGTGCAGGATGTGCAGCTCGGCCAGCTTGTCAGCAAGGCTGCCGGGAGCTTCCGGGCTGCCCAGGGTCAGGCCACGGAACAGGTGGTAGTCCGCCAGGTTGATGTGCGCAGGGACAGCCCAGGCGCTGTCGCCCGCTGCATTCAGGCTGCGCATGGCTTGCGCGACATTACCCAGGTAAAACGCTGACATGCCGGTGAACAGGTGCTGGAAAAACAATGTGGTCGGTGAGTGCAGCCGCGTCGGCGAGGCTGTTGCGGCCGCGCCCCTCAGGCTGGCGACAAACCCCTGTTGGGCGCGCAGGATCTGTTCGATATCGCGGTAGCCATGACCGCGTACGGTGACCAGGCCCTGCGCCACTTCCTCGGCAACATCCGGCAGATAGCGGCCCATGAACAGGGAGTCGGAAACCAGGTGGCAGCAGGCATGGCAAGTCATGGCCAGGTCGCCGCTCAAGCGTGTCGAATCGAGCGCTTCCAGCGCCGTGCGGCGCGCGCACTCGATGGGCGAGGTCCAGGCGCTGACTTGGTCCAGAGCCAGCAGCGCACTGGTCAGATCAGCCTCGAAACCGTGTCGCTCGATCAGCTTGAGCGCCGCCAGGCAGCAGGCGTGGCCGTCGTGATAGGTGCCGAAGCGCTCGGCGATCATCACCCCATACCAGGCCAGGCCGTAGGTGCTGCCCGGAGCGACGCCGTGCAGCAGCGACAGCTCCATGAGCTTGGCCAAGTGCAGGAAGCAGATATCGTCCTGCACGGAAAACGACGACGACAGGGTGGCTAGCAGGCCGATGGCAACTGCCACTTCTTCCGAGTCGGTGCGCGGCAGCGAGGCCAGGCAGTGGCGGCCCTTCTGTTCGATCAGGGCATGGACATGCACATGGCTGGCCATCACCCGCTGCGGGTCGACACCGCGAGCCAGGCTGATGCCCAACAGTTCGAGGCCGGCGACAGCGGTACTGGTGGCGGCCTGATAATCGCCGCGCAAGGTGTGCAAGCGTGCCTGCAGCCGGCATACCTGCGCCTGCTCCAGCGTCGAGCCTGCACGCTGGCGGCATTCCACGACCCGGCCTTCGGCTGCAGCCATGCGCGCCAGTTGCAGGTCGCACTCTGCCGCCATGCAGGCGATGGCAAAGGCATGCGTGGCGTGGCTTTGCGACGTGGCACCATGGCTCAACAGCTGTTCGCACGTCTGCAGGTAGGCCGCAGATTGCTCGTAGGCGCCGCTGTCCCGCGTGCGCAGCGCAGCGTCTTGCAAAAGCTGCAGGAAGACTTCGCATTCATCCGTGGCAAACCCGCGTGGGCTGGCGCGTTGCAGCTGATTGGCAACCTCGAATACAACCTCCTGCAAGTCGTTGTGCCAGGCCTGGAGCATGGCCTGAGCAATGCTTGCGTGCAGCTGGTCGCGATCACGCACAGGCGTAAGTTGGTAGGCGGCTTCCATCACCCGGTCATGGGCGAAGCCCAGGCCTTTCTGCCCCGTCAGCAGGAAGCCTGCGTCCATCATGGCCTGCAGCGGTTTGCCCGGCAGGGCGGCAAGCAGGCGCTGAAGCAGGCGTTCGTCGCAGCGGCTGCCAGCCGCGCTGACAATCCGCAGCACTTCGCGCTGGGGCGCGGGCAGGCGTGCCAGGCGGTGGATCATCAGATCTGCGACGTTATCGGAGTAGCGTTGCCTGGCCACGGCTTGCAGGCACCACGACCAGCGCATGGCCTGGGTATCGAAGGTGAACAGTCGGTCCTCGACCATGGCCCTGAGGATCTGATTGATGAAGAACGGATTGCCTGCGGTTTTGTCGTGCACCAGTTCGGCAACCTGCTGCGCGTCATCGGCGCTGACGTGGTAGCGCTCGCCGATCAGTTCGGTGATTGCCCCGACGGTCAGTGGGCGCAGGTCCAGCGTGGTACAGCGCTGATTTGCGCAGGGGGCGATTGGCGTACCCGCAGCTTGCATATCGTTGCGCCGGGCGTAAATCAGCAACAGGTTGCAGGGAGCCTGGTCGTGCAACTGTGCCAGCAGCTGCCGGGTGGCATCGTCGGCCCACTGCAGGTCATCGAAGCACAGCACCAGAGGCTGGCCGGGGTGGCTGAATACCTGCAGGAAATCGACGATGGCCCGCTGTTCTTTCTGCAGTGCAAGGCGCGTGGGCTTTTCCGGCAGGTCGGGCAGCGGGCCGAGGATCAGTTGCAGGTCAGGTGCCAGTTTGCCGAGCAGTCGACCGTGGCCGTTGATGCGCTGCAAGATCTCGCGCCGCAAGTGGTCGAGGTCTTGGCTGTTCTTGGCCAGCAACTGGGTGGTGAGCGAACCGAGGATCTCGACCCATGGCGCATAGGGCACGGCCTGTTCCGGGCTGTTGCACTTGCCGACAGCCCAGAAGCCTTCGGCATGGGCTTTGAGCGCGGCCTCGACCAGGCTGGACTTGCCCATGCCGGCAGCGCCGTTGATGAACAGCACCTGGGGCTTGCTCTCGCGACGCAGGGCATTGAGCATCAGGGCGATGAGCCTCAGTTCGGCGCTGCGGCCATACAGGCGCTCGCGGCTGGGCGAGACCGGGTCGGCACAGCCGGGCTCGAAGGGGGCGATGGTCCGGCTGGCGGCCCATTGCCGTTGGCAGTGAGCCAGGTCGACGGCCAGGGCTTGGGCACTCTGGTAGCGGGCATCGGGCTCCTTCGCCAAGGCCTTGGCCAGGATCCGGCTCAGCGGCTGCGGTACCCGGCTGTCAACCTCACAGGCCGTGCGTGGCTGAACGCCGGCATGCAACTGGCGCCAATGCTGGGTATCGCGCCCGGTCAACGGTAGCTCGCCCAGCAGCAATTGGTAGAGGATCGCGCCCAAGGCATAGATGTCGCTGCGCCGGTCGCTGCTGCTGCCATGGGGGCAGATCTGCTCCGGTGCCAGATACGCCCAGTTGCCAAGCGCGGTGCCCTGTTCGCTGATCAGTTCTGGCGTGTCGGCGCGAAAACAACCCAGTCGCACCCGCAGGTTCTGCTGCAGGCACACGTGCTCGGGCAGCAATGCACCGTGCAGCACATTGCACGCGTGGGCCTGCGCGAGGGCGTTGGCGGCATTTACCGCAATGTCGAGAAAGGTTGCCAGGTCGACTGGGCCTTGGCTGATCAGCTCGGCGATGGAGCGCCCGGCGGGGTAAACCAGCAACGGGCCTTCCGCGCAGCGGACAAACGCCGAGGGGATTACCGCCCATTGCGGATCAAGTTGCAGGCGGTAGTCGCGCTCCAGGCGCTGGCAGGCCGCAGGGGCCTCGAGCGGGGCGCGCACGGCGATCCAGGCTTGGTGGGTGGCGGGGTCGTGCAAGCGGAAGTAGCTGAGCTCACCTTCCTGGCCCAGTGGCGTGACATCGCAGCGATTCAGCCAGTTGTCGTCGATCGACTGGTCGAAATCGATGGGCCTGTTTGCGAGGCGTTCATCGAGCACAAAGCACCCCCTGCTTGCAGCATCCTGACGCGCGAGTATACCCAGCGGCCCTCTCAAGAATGCGGCCTGCAGCCCGCTTGGCAGAAACGGGAACGCTGTTGTCCGTTATCAACACCTGGCCGCTGGAAGGCGCTTGTATAGTGCTGGGACCCACCTATCCCTCGGGATAATTGTCGGATGGCGTTCGCTGACCTAGGCTGCCCTAGGCTGCGCAAACGCCCATGCCCGTGCGAGGAAACCATGATCCGAATAGGCAATGCCCAGGTGTCGCTGGAGCGGCGCGAAGCCTTCCTTGATGGCAAGCCGATCCCGTTGGGCGGTCGGGCGTTCGAGGTGCTGGCCACGCTGATCAAGGCCAAGGGCCGGGTGGTGGGCAAGGACGAGATGTTCAGCCAGGTGTGGGCCGGCACGGTGGTCGAAGACAACAACCTGCAGGTGCAGGTGTCGCTGTTGCGCAAGGCCTTTGGCGATCGCGGTCTGATCCAGACCGTGCCGCGTCGCGGCTATCGCCTGGCGGCCGAAGTCAGCCTCGACGTGCCTTGCCTGGGGCTGGGCCAATCGCCTTTGTGCACTGTGGGCGATCTCATCGAGCCGGTCGATGACGGTGTGAGCGTGCCCGTGCTGGTGGTGGACGACGATCCATCGGTGCGCAAGGCACTGGGCCGCCTGCTGCGCTCGCAGGATATTCCCCACCACTTGTTCGCCAGTGCCGAAGAGCTGTTCGAGGCGCGCCTGGAAACCTCCACCGCCTGCCTGCTGCTGGACATGCACCTGCCCGAAACCAGCGGCCTTGAGGTGCAGGCTGCGCTGCGCCGGCTGGCGCTGCCCTGGCCGATCGTGTTCATGAGCGGTTTCGGTACCATTCCCATGACGGTACAGGCGATGCGCGCCGGGGCCGTGGAATTTCTGACCAAACCCTTCGACGAAGACCAGCTGCTGGCACTGCTCGAATCGGTACGTGCCCGTGCTGTGACCGAGGGGCGCAAATGGCACCATGCCCGGCGGGTCGAGGAAAAGTATCAGCGTCTGACCCAGCGCGAGCGGCAGGTGTTCACGCTGGTGGTCGGCGGCCTGTCGCACAAGCAGATAGCCAAGGAAATAGG
This sequence comes from Pseudomonas sp. NBRC 111124, assembly GCF_001320245.1. Classification (GTDB taxonomy): domain Bacteria; phylum Pseudomonadota; class Gammaproteobacteria; order Pseudomonadales; family Pseudomonadaceae; genus Aquipseudomonas. The sequence continues at coordinate 134,052 of NZ_BCBA01000005.1, read as the reverse complement.
CACCAGTGAGGTGACCACCAAGGTCCACAAGAAGAACATCATGAACAAGATGCAGTCACGTTCATTGCTGGAGCTGGTGGCCATGCACAACGTCATCGGGGCACGGCCCGGCGCATGAGCAGAGCGGTGTGCATCGTCGATGATGATGCTTCGGTGCGCAAAAGCCTGGCCAACCTGCTGCGTTCGGCGGGGTTCGAGAGCCTGGCGTTCGCGACGGGGGAAGTGTTTCTGGCTTCGGGCCTGGCACGCGAGGCAGGCTGCGTGCTGCTCGACCTGAAGATGCCCGGGATGAGCGGGCTTGAGGTGCAGCGTGAACTGGCGCGGCGGGGTTGGCGCTTGCCGGTGATCGGCATGTCCGCGCATTGGGACGAAGGTGCACTGCAGGCGGCATTGCGCAACGGCGCACGGGCTTGTCTGGGCAAGCCGTTTCCTGAAGAAGTACTGCTCCAGGCAGTCGAGGAGGCATTGTCGGGTGAATGAGCACACCTGAACAATCAATTGCAGCGCAGTCGGGGGATGCTCGTTGGCTTGATCGAATCGCGAGCCCATTGCCATGCCACGCCTGAAGACCTTGCTCGACCCCCAATCACCGGCCCTGATCGCCAGCGGCCTGCTGTTCATGCGGGTGATGGCTGCTGTGCTGCTTTTTTCCATCCACGGGTTGCCAAAGCTGCTGGACTGGAGCGGGGAGTTGCAGCGCATCGAAGATCCTTTTGGCCTGGGAGCGCCGCTGACCTTGGGCCTGGCTGTGTTTGCCGAGGTGGCCTGTCCGGTGTTGCTGGTGCTGGGCGTGGCCGCGCGGTTGGCCTGCTTGCCGGTACTGGGCGTGTTGCTGGTGGCGCTGGTAGTGGTTCATCCAGACTGGTCGCTGGAGCAGGGGCAATTTGCCTGGTTGCTGGTGGCGCTTTATGGCGGCCTGGCGCTGACCGGGCCTGGGATGTATTCGGTTGCCGGGTGGGCCTGGCAGAACCAAGCAGCCCAAAGGACCTAGCTGCTGCCCGGCCGGTACTGTAATGCCTCGGCCAAGTGGCCTTTGCTGATCGCTTGGCTACTCTCCAGATCAGCCAATGTGCGTGCCACCTTCAACAACCGATGCGCTGCCCGTAAGGAAAGGCTTAACCGCTCACAAGCACTTTCCAGCCAGGCTTGGTCCGCTGCTGTCAGCTGGCAATGGCTGCGCAACCCCTCCAGGTTGAGAAACGCATTGGCACAGCCCTGCCGTCGCTGCTGCACTTCGCGGGCTTCGGCGACCTTGGCTGCCACATCGGCACTGGTCTCCCCACTGGGCTGGTTATTTAGCGTCGTAGTCTCGCGGGCCACGGTCAGGTGCAAGTCGATACGGTCGAGCAACGGGCCTGAAAGCTTGTTGCGATACCGCGCGATCTGCTCGGTACTGCAACGGCAGCGGCCGGTCGGGTCACCCAGATACCCGCAAGGGCAGGGGTTCATCGCTGCCACCAGCTGGAACCGCGCCGGGAATCGCACTTTGTCGCGCGCCCGCGCAATCACGATCTCGCCGGATTCCAGCGGTTCGCGCAGCACTTCCAGCACGCGCCTTTCAAACTCTGGCAACTCGTCGAGAAACAGCACGCCATGGTGTGCCAGGGTGATTTCGCCAGGTTGCGGACGGCTGCTACCGCCGACCAGCGCCGGCCCTGAGGCCGAATGGTGCGGGTGACGAAATGGCCGCAGCGGCCAGCTGCTGAGCGGCGTGTGGCCGCTGACCGACTGGATGGCCGCCACCTCCAGCGCCTCGTGTTCATCCAGTGGTGGCAGCAGGCCGGGGAGGCGGCTGGCGAGCAAGGTCTTGCCTGTGCCGGGCGGCCCGGTGAACAGCAAGTTGTGCGCCCCGGCTGCCGCCAGCAGCAATGCCCGCTTGGCCGCGACCTGGCCTTGGACCTCGCTAAGGTCCGGGTAAGGCTGCTGCTTCATGACCAGGCCATTGGCAGCAAACGGCGGCAACGGCACCTGCCCGTTGAGATGCGCCACCAATTCCAGCAGGTGCGCCACGGCATACACCACCAGGCCACCGGCCAGGCTGGCTTCTTCGGCATTTTCCCGCGGCACCACCAACGCCCGGCCTGCCTCGCGTGCCGCCAGTGCCGCCGGCAACACGCCCTGCACCGGGCGCAGCTTGCCCGACAGGGCCAGTTCGCCCAGGCATTCCATGTCGGCCAAGGCCGGCAACGGCACCTGGCCATCGGCGGCCAGAATGCCCAGGGCAATGGCCAGGTCATAGCGCCCGCCGTCCTTGGGCAAGTCGGCGGGTGCGAGGTTCTGGGTAATACGCCGCTGCGGGTAGTTCAGCCCGGAGTTGACGATGGCGCTGCGCACACGGTCCTTGCTCTCCTTGACCGTGGTCTCTGGCAGGCCGACCAGGGTGAGATGGGGCAGGCCGTTGGCCAGGTGCGTTTCGACACTGACGGCCGGGGCCTGCACGCCGACCTGGGCGCGGCTGTGGACGAGGGCTAGGGACATGGACGCTCCTTTTTACTGGATCAAGGGCCGCTTCCTGCGGCCTGTCGGAGCCTAGTGAGTTTCAGCAACGCTGGCGCAAGAAAAATGCGACTTTGTTTTGCATGCCAGGTCTTTCTCCTGCCTTTTCACACAATCTGACAAATACTGGATCCAATTCTTTGCGAAGAGCCCGGCTATGGCTTAGTGTTCAAGTGCAACAGCTGTTGCCATTGGATGGCAACGCGACCCTGAAAATGGACTTAAGGTACTGCCCGTGCAAATGCTCAATCGCACCCGCCAGCAGATCCGAGAACGGGTGCAGGCCAATCAGTACGCCGAACTCACCCGCTTGTTCGATGCGCTCCAGGCGCAGTGGCGGCAAGCGCCCCCCGGTGAGTGCGCTGCCTACCTGGACGCAGTGCAAGGCTACTTGCAGGATTGCGATACGCAGGGCGGCAAGGCCTTGACGCATACCCTCAACACTTGGATCGAGGCCTGCCCCAAGGCTTATCACCCGCATGTGGTGATGGGCTTTCACTGCTTCAGTCTCGCCTGCCAGATCCGTGATCAGGCTGGCCATCAAGCAGTTCCCGAAGAACGCCGACTGGCTGCGGAGCAGGCCTGCGAGAAGGGCACGGCGCATTTCCTGCGCGCTATGGAGCGCAGCGCGCAACCGGTTGCCGCAGTGATCGGCATGCTGCACATCAGCGCGTACCTGCGTGAGCCCGGCTGGTTGGTCGAGTTGTTCGCTGGCCAAGTGCCGCGCTATCGACCCAGCGCGCATGCTGATGTGGAAGTGCAGGAAGCCGCTGCGCCGCTGTTGGTCAAATACGGCCTGACGCCCTTGCAGGCGCTGCCGCAGACATTGCCTGCAGGGTTGAGCGCACGCTTGCATGAGCCTCGCGAAAGCGCCACGGATTACTGGCTACGCCATGCGTTGGCATGGTTTCCCGGCTGCTTCGAGGCGATCGAGGCCTATGCCAGATACCTGACCCCACGCTGGGGCGGCAGCGCTGCGGCTGTCGACGCACTGGCCAACGGCCCGCTGTGCCTGGGTTGGCCTGAAGCGCAGCGCAATGCAATCCGCTGGCTGGCCCTGGAAGACACCTTCTGGCTGCCGCATGCCAGGCAACTGCCACAGATCGCGACCTGGCACAGAACCTTTGCCCAGTGGGCCCAGCGTGAGCTCAGGCCCAAGGAGCGCGCGACGCTGCTGGCCCGGCGTGGCGCCCTGCGGCGCTATTCGATGGGTGATTTCGCCGGTGCGATGCGTGACTTCGTCGACAGTGTCGCGCTCTACCCTGACCATGGCTTCGTTCCGGCCATTGGCGAGCCCTTCCATAGCCTCGTGTGCCTGGTGCTGTTAAACGAGGCCAAGGACGATTCGCAGGTCTTGCGCACCGTCATCGAACGGCTGAGCGATGACCGTCGCCAGGCGGCGGCCTGCGTGCTGCGGGCTGCGGGGCTTCAGTTCGGGTTGTGGGGCTTTGGGCAATCTGCCGAGCAGGCAAGCACGTGGTTGCGTCTGGCGGTCAAGCGCCAGTGCGGGCGCGAGGGGCAGGGCTTCGAGGTGCTCGACGTGCCGCGCCTGCTCTGGGCTGCCGGCCAGCATGAGGCTGCGCACTTCCTGTATGAAGCCTTTGCGGAGCTGAAACTCCCGGATGCCGCCATCGCACTGTACGATCTGCACCGTGGCTGGCTGGACAGTACCCCCGCGCATTACCTCAGTGCCAAGGCTGCCGAACATTGGCTGTTGCGGGCGGCGGAGTTTGGCCATCCACTGGCCAAGTTCGACCTGGCTTGCCAGCGCATGAGCCTTGCGCAAGGGCTGGAGGACCGTAAGGCGGTGCTGGCGATCAAGCGGCTGTTGCTCGATGCACTGAGCCATCCGCCAATCCATGCCAAGGCGCAATTGCAGTTAGGCCTCCTGCTGCGCCAGTACGGTGATGCGCGGGAGCGTGTAGAGGCGGTCGACTATCTGCTGGGGCTGGCCGAGCACCCCGATGCCTGGATCGCCGCCCGTGCCTGTGCGGAACTTGGGCTGGCCTGGATGCAGGGTTGTGGTACGCGCAAGCAGAGCCGCTATGCAGCAATCGAGTGGGCCAATCGTGCCGTTGCGTTGCAGTCCAGCGATCCGCTGATCGAGGAAATACAGGCCGAGATTCGCAACTCGCATAGCCGGGTGAAAACGTTATTCACCGTGTGCGGGGCGGCGCTGTTCCGTGGCGACCTGCATGCCAGCGAACTGCCGCCCAAGGCCGCAGGCCAGCACAGGGCTTCGGCCTGAAACCTGGAGTGCAACGCAGCCACAGCGTCTTTGCGTAACGGTTATTCCTGCGCGGCTGGCGCCATCCGCGCTTCCAGCTCGGCGACTTGCTTCTCCAGGGCCTCGAGGCGGGCACGGGTGCGCGCCAGCACGACCATCTGGCTGTCGAATTCTTCACGGCTGACCAGGTCCAGTTTGCTGAAGGCGCCTTGCATCAGCACCTTGAACTGGCTTTCCAGTTCGGCGCGAGGCTGCGTGGTATCGCTGCTGAACAGGCGCGAGGCCTGGTCGCTCAGGGCGTCGAGAAGGGCTTTGGGCGCGAGCATGTCGGGCTGTCCACTGATACTGAGAAATGGCCCGCAGTGTAGCACGCGGCAACCCTGCGCCATTGACCTCAGGTGGCTGCACATTTTTCGAGCAGCTCGCCGGGCCTGCCTGCACCGAAGTTGTGCATGTTTACCATGCTGGCGACTGGCCAATCCCGACTGATTCGCATAACTCGCTGTTTTGCAGTCGTTTAACGGAACTGGCAAGGATTCTGCAAAGACCTGTATGAGCCATGCACTGATGCAGTTCCTTGTGACCAGGCAGTGCGCACGCGAAGCCGGATGCCGACGACGCGTTACAAAGCCAGGCGCTGCGCTTAGACTTGAGACGGGTTTGTTTTCCTGGGGCAAGTCCACCAAATCGGGAGAGAGTTTCATGAAGCTAGTCACAGCCATCATCAAGCCGTTCAAGCTGGACGACGTGCGCGAGTCGTTGTCGGAAATCGGCGTGCAGGGCATTACCGTCACCGAAGTCAAAGGTTTCGGCCGGCAGAAGGGCCACACCGAGCTGTATCGCGGCGCGGAGTACGTGGTCGACTTCCTGCCAAAAGTGAAGATCGACGTCGCCATCGACGACAAGGACCTTGATCGAGTGATCGAAGCCATCACCAAGGCGGCCAACACCGGCAAGATCGGTGACGGCAAGATCTTCGTGGTGAATCTGGAGCAGGCGATCCGCATCCGTACCGGCGAAACCGATACCGACGCGATCTAAGCGCCGAAAAAAGCCTCACCAAACCCAACGCCCCAGGAGAAAACAACATGACTCTGCGTAAGATCGCAGGGCTAGGAGCCCTATTGTCCCTCGTAATGCCCGGGCTTGCCCTGGCAGAGGAAGCAGCTGCCCCAGCGCTGAACTCCGGCGACACCGCCTGGATGCTCACCTCGACAGCGCTGGTGCTGTTCATGACCATTCCGGGTCTGGCCCTTTTCTACGGCGGCATGGTGCGTTCCAAGAACGTACTGTCGGTGATGATGCAGTGCTTCGCCATCACGGGTCTGATCAGCATTCTCTGGGTCATTTATGGCTACAGCATGGCCTTCGATACCACCGGTATGGAAAAGGGCGTGCTCAACTTCAATTCCTTCGTCGGCGGGTTCTCCAAGGCGTTCCTGAGCGGCGTCGCGCCGGCCAACCTGACGTCGGCCACCGCACTGTTCCCTGAGGCAGTGTTCATCACCTTCCAGATGACCTTCGCCATCATTACCCCGGCGCTGATCGTCGGTGCCTTTGCCGAGCGCATGAAATTCTCGGCAATGCTGGTGTTCATGGGTATCTGGTTCACCCTGGTGTACGCACCCATCGCGCACATGGTCTGGAGTGGTGACGGCGCGTTGCTGTGGGACTGGGGCGTGCTCGACTTCGCTGGCGGCACCGTGGTGCACATCAACGCCGGTATCGCAGGCCTGGTCTGCTGCCTGGTCATGGGCAAGCGCAAAGGCTATCCGACCACCCCGATGGCCCCGCACAACCTGGGCTATACCCTGATGGGCGCGGCCATGCTGTGGATCGGCTGGTTCGGCTTCAACGCCGGTTCCGCCGCCGCCGCCAATGGCACTGCGGGCATGGCCATGCTGGTGACCCAGATCGCCACTGCCGCCGCTGCGCTGGGCTGGATGTTCGCCGAGTGGGTCTTCCACGGCAAGCCAAGTGCCCTGGGCATCGCCTCGGGTGTGGTTGCCGGCCTGGTCGCGATCACACCGGCCGCTGGTACCGTGGGCCCTATGGGCGCTCTGGTGATCGGCTTGGCCTCGGGCGTGATCTGCTACTTCTGCGCCACCACCCTCAAACGCAAGCTGGGTTATGACGACTCGCTCGACGCCTTCGGCGTACACGGCGTCGGCGGCATCATCGGCGCCATCCTGACCGGCGTGTTCGCGGCACCGGCCTTGGGCGGCTTCGGCGCGGTCACCGACATCGGTGCCCAGGTCTGGATCCAGGCCAAAGGTGTGATCTTCACCGTCGTCTACACCGCTATCGTCACCTACGTGATCCTCAAGGTGCTGGATGTGGTGATGGGCCTGCGGGTCAACGAAGAAGAAGAGTCGGTCGGCCTTGACCTGGCTCAACACAACGAACGCGGCTACAACCTGTAAGCGCGACGCTGGAAAAACTTGCCCGGTTCGCCGGGCATTTTTTTGCCTTTTTTTTACCATTTCCTGCATGGCAAACGGTTTATCACTCACGTTCGCGACGTAGGCCAAAAACTTACAACTTTTGCGGCGTTTATGGTGCTTTGCTTTTTCCACGAGCACGCTAGAATGCGCGCCAAAGGGTGTTTGACGAGTAGTCCGCACGCTTTACCAGCCTTTGCTAGGCTTGCCATTAGCGTGCGGCCAGCAGGGTTCAAGGATTTGTCAGGTCCTGCCAGGAGCAGGACCTGCTGGGTGCCGCCTCCCATCAGGAGCGCCGACCCAAGGGCAGTGGCCTAACCCACGGCCAGTTGAATTTTCACTGGTGGCTGCCGGTCTACGGCTGCACTGGTCTATAACTAACCTGCTTTTCGCAAGTCATGAGGTAGAACATGAGCGACGACGATCTGGAAAATGATGACCTCGAAGTAGGCGACGAAGACGAGGCTGATGAGGGCCTCGAAGCGGCAGCTGACGATGTCGCGGAAGATGCTGGCGATGATGACAGCAGCCCGGCACCGACTGCCAAGGGCAAATCCAAGGCCGCTGTCTCGGTAGACGAGATGCCGAGCATGGAAGCCAAGCAAAAGGAGCGTGATGCCCTGGCCAAGGCGATGGAAGAGTTTCTTTCGCGCGGTGGCAAGGTGCAGGAAGTCGAGGCCAACGTGGTCGCCGACCCGCCCAAGAAGCCGGACAACAAGTACGGCAGCCGCCCTATCTGAGTGGCTGAATGCAAAAGAGCCCGCCGTCGCTGCGGGCTTTTTTGTGCCTGTCAGTCAGCGCCAGGATGCCAGAATGTCTGGTAGCTGCGAAAGGCGCTGGATCTCCGCATCCGGTGCACGCTCACCCGCCCAAGCCTTGCCCTGCGGGTTGAACCATACCGCACGCAAACCGGCGCGCTGGGCCCCGGCGATGTCATCGCCTGGGTGGTCACCGATGTGCACCGCCGCACTGGCTTCAACCTCGCCACGTTTGAGGGCTTCCATGAACGGTGCGGGATCCGGCTTGCCGATGCCCAGGTCCTCGGCGCACAGGGCAAAGCGGAAATAGTCCGCCAGCCCCAGACGGCGGATATCGGCGTTGCCGTTGGTGACCACGCCCAGGGTGTAGTGACGGCGCAGGATCTCCAGCACCGGCTGTACCTCAGGGAACACCTCGATCTGGTGGCGGGCGTGCAGGAATACTTCAAAGCCCTCGTTGGCCAGCGCCTGCGCCTGCTTCTCGCCGTAGCCGACTTCTTCCAGGGCATGGAACAGCACGCGCCGGCGCAGAGCACTGATGCGGTGCTTGAGGCCCGGCTCGGCCTGCACCAGGCGTTCGCGAATGGCAAACAGGTGCTCCACCGGGACGCCGCCGAGGATCGGTGCGTTGGCTTCGAGCCAGTCGCGCAGCACGACCTCGGCACTGGCAATCACGGGCGCGGTGTCCCACAAGGTGTCGTCGAGGTCGAAGGTGATCAGCTTGATGCTCATGAGTCTGTGCCTTTGCTGCGTTTGGCCCGAGGGTGGGCGCTGTCGTACACCGCGGCCAGGTGCTGGAAGTCCAGGTGGGTGTAGATCTGCGTGGTGCTGATGTCGGCATGGCCGAGCATTTCCTGCACCGCACGCAGGTCCTGAGACGATTCCAGCACATGGCTGGCGAAGGAATGGCGAAGCATGTGCGGATGCAGGTGCTGGCCCAGCTCGCGCTCGCCGGCCGTCTTGACCCGCAGCTGGATGGCTCGCGGGCTCATGCGATTGCCTTGGCGGGTGATGAACACCGCACTGTCGCGGGGGCCGCCGATGCCTCGCAGTTTGAACCAGGCCTGCAAGGCCTCACGGGCCTTGCGGCCGACCGGCAGCACGCGGGTCTTGCTGCCCTTGCCAAGCACCTGCACCAAGCCTGCGGCCAGGTCGAGCTGCTCGAGGTCAAGGTTGTTCAGCTCGGACAGGCGCAGGCCGGAGGAATAGAAAAGCTCGAGGATGGCCTGGTCGCGCCGGGCGATGAAGTCGTCGTCGACGCCGCCATCGAGCAGCTGCAGGGCGCGGTCGGTGTCCAGCACCTTGGGCAGCCGGCGTTCGCCCTTGGGCGCGCTCAGGCCGGAGGCCGGGTCATGCTGGCACAAGCCTTCGCGGTTGAGGTAGCGGTATAGACCGCGTACTGCCGACAACAATCGCGCCAGGCTGCGCGAGGACTGGCCATGATGGTGCAGGCGAGCGATCAGCTGGCGCAGTTGCTGGATCTGCAGCGCGTCCCAGCCCGCGATGCCTTGGCTGTTGCAGTATTCGATGACCTTGTCGAGGTCGCGGCGGTAGGCTAGGAGGGTGTGTTCCGACACCTGGCGCTCGTTGCGCAGGTGTGCGCAATAAGCCTCCAGCTGGCGTTCCATCAGCGCACCGGACGCAGGGTCTGGGTCACGCGCGGCACTACGCGGCCGAGCACTTCGGCGATATAGCCGAGGAACAAGGTGCCGACGCTGCTCTTGTAGTGCTGCGGGTCGCGGCTGCCGATCGCCAGCACGCCATGTAGCCCTTGGTATTCGAGTGCTGCAACCGCACTGGAGCCGACTTCCTGCTGCTGTTCCTTGCCGAACAGGAAGGCCAGTTCGTGTTCGCGCAGATTGCCGCTCACAGTCTTGCCGCCGCCGAGCAGGCCACCGATGGCTTGCTGGGCTTCGGCATTGCTGACCCAACGGCCGACGGGCGCTGCGTTGTCACCGAACAGGATCAGGCTGACGAAAGGCACCTGGAATTCCTGGCGCAGGCTGTCTTCGACAGCCATCACCACTTCTTCCAGATTACCGGCATCGAGCAAGTCGAGGATCAGCCGGCGGGTCTTGTCGAACAGCCGGTCGTTGTCACGGGCCACGTCCATCAGTTGCGACAGGCGATGGCGCATCTCGATGTTGCGGTCGCGCAGCAGCTTGAGCTGGCGCTCCACCAGCGAAACGCTGTCGCCGCGCTGATGGGGGATGCGTTGCTCGATCAGCAACTCGTCGTGCTCGGCGAAGAAAGTGGGGTGGGCGCGCAGGTAGGCGACCACCGTTTCGGCATCGAGCTCGTCAGGCTGCTGGGGTACTGGCTGATCAGTCATGGCGGTTACTCGCTTAGAGACGAACCTGTCCTTCGAAGACGCGCACGGCGGGGCCGGTCATCAACACGGGCTTGCCGGGGCCGGCCCATTCGATGTTCAGGCGGCCACCCGGCAGGTCGAGAGACACCGGAGAGTCCATCCAGCCCTGACTGATGGCGGCCACGGCCGCGGCGCAAGCGCCGGTGCCACAGGCCTGGGTTTCACCGGCGCCACGCTCCCATACTCGCAGGTTGGCGCGATGGCGGTCGATGACCTGAAGGAAACCGGCATTCACCCGCTGCGGGAAGCGTGGGTGATTTTCGATTTTCGGGCCCAGTTCATGCACCGGCGCAGTGTGCACGTCATCGACGCGCAGCACGGCATGCGGGTTGCCCATGGACACGGCGGCAATCGAATGCACCTGGCCGTCGACTTCCAGCGGGTAGTTCAACGCCTGCTCGTCGGCAATGAATGGGATGTCTGCCGGGATGAAGCGCGGCGGGCCCATGTCGACACACACCTGGCCGTCGTTCTGCACGTCCAGCTCGATGATGCCGCCCTTGGTTTCCACGCGGATGCGCTTCTTCGCGGTCAGGCGCTTGTCCAGCACGAAGCGGGCGAAGCAGCGCGCACCGTTGCCGCACTGCTCGACTTCGGAACCGTCGGCATTGAAGATCCGGTAGCGGAAGTCTACTTCCGGGTTGCTCGGTGCCTCGACGATCAGCAGCTGGTCGAAGCCGATACCGGTGTGGCGGTCACCCCATTGCTTGGCGTGCTTGGGCTGGATGTGCGCGTGCTGGCTGACCAGGTCGAGGACCATGAAGTCGTTGCCCAGCCCATGCATCTTGGTAAAGCGCAGCAGCATGGGTTCACTCCGGCAGCAGGCTTTCGCCAGCGTACAGTTCGGCGATGGTCTCGCGGCGGCGGACTTCGAAAGCCTGGTCACCGTCGACCAGGATTTCCGCGCAACGCCCACGGGTGTTGTAGTTGGAGCTCATGACGAAACCATAGGCGCCCGCCGACTGCACGGCCAGCAGATCACCTTCGGCCAGGTTCAGCACGCGGTCCTTGGCGAGGAAATCGCCGGTTTCGCAGATCGGGCCGACCAGGTCGTAGGCACGGCCTTCGCCTTCGCGTGGGGCAACTGCGCTGACACCCATCCAGGCCTGGTACAGGGCCGGGCGGATCAGGTCGTTCATCGCCGCGTCGATGATGGCGAAGTCTTTGTGTTCGGTGTGCTTGAGGTATTCCACGCGGGTCAGCAGGGCACCGGCATTGGCCACGATGTAGCGGCCTGGCTCGAAAACCAGGGCCAGGTCACGGGTGCCGACGCGCTCGCGGATGGCCTTGATGTAATCGGCGACCAGTGGCGGCTCTTCGTCGCGATAGCGCACGCCAACGCCGCCGCCCAGGTCCAGGTGGCGCAGGTGGATGCCGCACTCGGCCAAGCGGTCGACCAAGGCGAGCAGGCGGTCGAGGGCATCGAGGAACGGGTCGACGGTGGTCAGCTGCGAGCCGATGTGGCAGTCGACACCGACCACATCCAGGTTCGGCAGCTGTGCGGCGCGTACGTAGATGGCTTCGGCGTCGGCGATGGCGATGCCGAACTTGTTTTCTTTGAGGCCGGTGGAGATGTACGGGTGGGTGCCGGCATCGACGTCCGGGTTCACGCGTAGCGAGATCGGGGCAACCTTGCCCATCTCGGCGGCCACCACTTGCAGACGCTCGAGCTCGTCGGTGGATTCGACGTTGAAGCAGTGCACACCGACTTCCAGGGCGCGGCGCATGTCTTCGCGGGTCTTGCCGACACCGGAGAACACCACGCGATCGGCACGCCCGCCAGCGGCCAACACACGCTCCAGCTCACCGCCGGAGACGATGTCGAAGCCCGCGCCCAGGCGCGCCAGGACGTTCAGCACACCGAGGTTTGAGTTGGCCTTTACGGCGAAGCACACCAGGTGATCGGTGCCTTGCAGGGCGTCGGTGTAGCTGCGGTACTGGGCTTCGATGTGAGCGCGCGAGTACACGTAGGTCGGGGTGCCAAACCGTTCGGCGATGGCCGACAGGGACACGCCTTCCGCGAACAGTTCACCGTCGCGGTAGTTGAAAGCGTTCATCTGATTTCCTTACTGCTCTGGCGTCTGCTCGGGCTGGATTGGCTGCTCTTCTTGCGGCTGGACCGCAGGCGCGTGCTGGTGCTGGTGCGTCTTTTTCGGACCTTTGCCGTCCTTGCCGTCTTCTGGCAGGTACAGGGGGCCCTTCTGACCGCAGGCCGAAACGAGGCAGGCAACGGCGACCAGCGCCGCGAGCGAGGAAATCAGGCGCTTCATGGGTGAAATCCTTTGAAATATGCAGTATTGCGCCCGAGTATACCGAGCGACCGGCGGATTGCCTATGCAAGAGCCGGTCCGTCGGGCGGGCTATGCTTTGGGGCTATCGCCACGGGTAATCGAGCCAGTGCCGAGTGCGGCTAAACCTTTGCATTCATGGCCCGGCGCCCGTATCTTGCCCGGCTTGCCCGTAAAGCAGCCAATTTCGAGGTTCCTGCAATGAGTTTGAGCGAAGCGCGTTTCCATGATCTGGTCGACGCGACCCAACAGGCCCTGGAAGACCTGTTCGACGAGAGCGGCTTGGACCTGGACATGGAAAACTCCGGGGGTGTGCTGACCGTCAAGTTCGAAGGCGGCGCCCAGCTGATTTTCAGCCGCCAGGAGCCGCTGCGTCAGCTGTGGCTGGCCGACCGTTCCGGTGGCTTCCACTTCGACTACGACGAAGAGAGTGGCAAGTGGGTGTGCGAGAAAAGCGAAGAGCTGCTCAATGAGATGCTCGAGCGCATCGTCTGGGAGCGGGCCGGCGAGAAGCTGGACTTCGACGAGATCTGACATGACCAGCCAGGTGCGGCCGCCCAAGCCGCTGTACAGCAACGTCAGCCCGGCCGTGCCTTCGCCTTGCATCAGCGTCTGCCGGCTGGATGAACAGCGGGTGTGCACCGGCTGCCACCGGCATGTCGAGCACATCCGTGAATGGCGCTCGGCCGACGACGAACGGCGCCGGCAGATCTGCCGCGAAGCCGAGGCCCTGCGCGCGCGGGCTTGAGTATTTACCCGGCTGTGGTAGTGTCGGGTTGTGCGTCGGTGACGCAAAAGCATTCACAAACCCCGCCCTTGGGCGGGGTTTTGCTTTATCTGCCTGCAGGAAACCGCCTGTTCAAAGGAGTCTGACTGGATCATGAGCACCAAGCCTTCCCTCACCCTCACTCGATTGGACGTACAGCGTCTCGAGCGCCTGATCGACAGCCTCGACGAAAGTACGCCGGGTGTGCTCGCCTTGCAGGAGGAGCTGGACCGTGCCGGTCAGGTGGTCGGGCATGACGAAGTGCCCGCCGGTGTGGTGACCATGAACTCGCGCGTGCATTGCCGTGAGGAAGCCAGTGGCAAGGACTACCACCTGACCCTGGTGTACCCGAAGGATGCGGGGGGTGAAGGCAAGGTTTCTATCCTCGCGCCGATCGGCTGTGCGCTGCTGGGCTTGTCGGTGGGTGAGCAGATCGACTGGCCGGCGCCAGGGGGAAAGACCTTGAAACTGAAGCTGCTGGAAGTCGAATACCAACCGGAAGCCGCTGGCGACTTCGACCTCTGATGGTTCAAGGCTCCAGGATTGCCTGCAGTCGCACCAAGCCATCGTTCAAAGCCTGCTCCAGTTCGCCCTTGTAGCGCAAATACAGGCTGGTCGAACCCTGTTCATCTTCGAGCAGCTCTGACAGGTCCAGGTCGGTGATATAGCAGCGGTAGTGCCCCTCGCTACGTCGCTGGCCAAGGATCTGCCGGGCGACCACCTCATACAGTTGATCGCCATGCTCCAGCTCGGAAAACTCCTGCTGGTCGCAGTACAGCGTCACATGTACATCATCCCCCGTACCGCCCTGCAGAATGGCCTGAACCTCATAGTAAGGTTGGTCGACGCCAGCACTGGGCGCCCAGCGGGGCTCGATGCTGCGCGCCTTGCCCGGGCCGGAGGGCAGTAGCTGGGCATAGTGGATAGCCAGTGCAGCCTGCTGCAGATGCTCGAGCGGCAGACGGGCATCGTGGCGCACCACCACCGAACGCAGAAAACGCTGCAACGGCAGCAGCAGATGGCTTTCGTCAAATAATGGCAGGCGCTGCTGCCACAGGGCGTTGTACTCATCCAGCACGTACAGGTCGGCCCAGCCGTCGAGCAGTCGGTAGAACACCTGGATGCAATTGCGCCGGCCTTGTTCCAGAACCAGGGGCAGGTCGTAGTCCTGCAGTGCATTGCCATCCAGGTGCAACGGGCTGTAGCGGCTGCGCGCTTCGCCCAGATGATCGAGCACGGCGTCATGATCGGCCAGGGTCGCCAGGCTGACCTGGCCGGGCAGCAGTTCCAGTACATGGGTGTACTGCGCCACCTGCAGCAGGTAGCGGTGGTTCAGGCCCTGGTCGAGCAGCAGTTGTGCAGTGTCGAAGATTTCCTCGACCCGCTGGCTGATGGCCTGGGCGCGGTTGTGGCAGAAGCAGCGCACCCGGACCTGCGGGCGGTGGCTGCGCTGGCCGAGGCTGTTGAGGAAGTCACGCAGGCAGCGCAGCAGTGCGTGCTCACCGTCGTAGCGCTGCACCAGCACTTCGTTCCAGCTGTTGAGGGTGACCTGGTCGATGGTCAGCACCAGGTTTTCGCGTACGCCGGCATAGCTCAACGAGTCGGTGCGCTCGGTGGTCATCATGATGTTCAGGTCGCGGTGATGGCGCAGCGGGTCGACACCGACATTGACCAGCAGCAGAATCTCGTCAGCCACGCTCGGTTGCAGCAGGTGCGCTTCGCTGACGCTGGCCAGCGGCAGCGGGATGCTCTGCTGCAAGCTGCCCAGCAAGTTGAACAGCTCGAATTCGCTGAGGTCGCTGTCGCCCGGGTGCAGGGCCAGGCGCGTGGCGCTGTCGATGACACCGTTGCGGTGGGCCCAGGTCAGCAGCTCGAGCAACTCACGGCAGCGCTTGATCGGGCTGAAATGCTCCCATTCGTGCACCCCCAGGTTGCCGTTGTACAGGCCCCAATGATGGCTGCCAGGTTCCTTGCGATTCGGCGATTGGACCAGCGTCAAGGTGTCTTCGGCGATGTCCGGGGCAATGCCCGGGTTGATCACCTCAATCTTGCCGGCGCGGCGTTCGAAGGCAGCGTACAGGCGCCGGCCCAGGACATTCAGGTCACGCTGGTCGGCGCGGCTGCTGGCGCCCTGGTTTTGCGCGAACTGGGCGAGAAAGCGATAGCTATGGTTGAGTTCCGCCACCAGCACCCGGCGTTCGACGGCAACCTGGCGCACCTTCCACTGGCTGCGGCTGTCGAGCATGGCCAGCTGGCGCTCGTCCCAGCCCCACTCATCGGCCAGGCGCTGCAAGAGTTGGCGCTGCCAGCCGTTGCTGCGGGTACGGTCCAGCCCGCTCAGCTTCTTGTTGACCTTCAAGTACAGGCTGCGTCGCACCAGTTCCAGCCGTTCGGTTTCGCCGCGTTGCTGCAGGTAGCGCTCGATGCGCCGGTACACCATGACATAGGGGTCGAGCTCGTCAAGGTCGAGGTGGTTGGCGAACACCGCCTGCTTGTAGTCCAGGCTCAGGCAACGCACGGTCGGGTGCTCGCTGGCATAGACCTCGGTCAGCAACAGCTTGAGCAGTGACTTGTAGGGCGAATCGATGCCCTTGAACAGTTGCCACAGGCCGGCGCCGACGTACTCGCCGGGCGGGATATGCGCAAGGTTGCCAAGGTCGAGGGCGTCCTGGTTGCGAATGAAGCGCTTGGACAGCAGGGTCTGGGTATAGGCGTTGTAGTTGTGCTCTTCATAGACCGGCACCAGCCACCACAGCGGCGTGCGCCCGGCGAGCCAGATGGCGGTGCGGTAGAACTCATCGAGCAGCAAGAAATGCTGGGTAGTGCCGCAATCATCGGAACTGAGCTGGCTGTCACGCCGGCCCAGGGCGAAGCTTTGCGGGTCGATCAGGAAGAAGTGTGCCTCGGCGCCCTGGCTGGCGGCCCAGGCTTCCAGCAACTGACATTTGCGCCGCAGCTCTTCGCGCTCGGCTTCGGCCAGGCCAGGGGCATGGCACACCCACAGGTCCATGTCGCTCTGTTCAGCTTGGGCCAGCGAGCCGAGGCTGCCCATCAGGAACAGGCCGTGGATCGGGCGTGGCGGGTTGCCGTGGCGTGCCTTGTAGGCAAACGAGCGAGCCAGGCGCTGGGCATCGGCGACCTGGTCGGCATCCGGTTCGAACCCCGCGACCCCGGCCGGCGTGGCGCCGGAAACGTAACCGGGCAGCAGCGGATGGTTGACGTGGAACAGCAGCGGCAGCAGGGTCAGGACCAGCTGCTGGCGGCTCGACAGGCCCTCCATCGCGCGTTCGAGCCGGCACTGGTTGATGTGCAGGAAGCGCGCACGCAATGTCGCCAGCACCTTGCGATCGATGCCTTCGTCCAGGTCTGGGCGGATTTCGTGGGGGTGGTTCATTGCGCACTCAGGGGGGCAGGGGAGCTGGGGGAGTTTAGCCTGAGTGGGGCAGTCGGATAAGCGGAATATGGATTATTGGCGCCATTTTTCTATCGCATTTCGGCGCGGCCTGTGTAGGAGCGAGTTTACTCGCGAACAAGGGCGTAGCCCTTGCCATGCACCGCGGTGCTTGCCTCGCGGGTAAACCCGCTCCCACATGGCCGGTGCAGGCTCAGGCGGGCTGTGGGGCTTTGAGGACATTGAGCAGCAGTTGCACGCTTTCTACCGCATCATGCCCCAGGCTGGTCAGGTAACCACCATCGGGCTGATCGGTCAGTTGCTTGTCGTGCAGGCGCTTGGCCGCAGCAACCAGGGCAGGGGAGGCGTTGGCGTGAATCTTGATCCCTTCCTGGCTGCTGTCCAGGTTGAACAGGGCGAGTACTTCCAGTTCGGCGATCAGTTCGGGGGTAAAGGACATGGCAACTCCTGACTTCCAGACGAGGATGGCGGCACCGCCAGCGATGCCTGATCCTGGAGTGTAGTCGGGTTATTCGTCGTCGCCTTGATCCATCTCAGGCGGCAGCTCGGGCAGGGCGCGCAGGGCTGTCTCGTACCACTGGCCGTCGAACGGGCGGTCTTCCTGAAGCATGTTGTCGATTTCGAATGCCAGCACGTGAGCCATGAGGTTGAGAATGTCGTCGCGCTCGTAGCCGACCAGGGTCAGCTTGTTGAAGGTGGCCTTGGCCGCTGCCGGCTCGCCGCTTTCGATCTGGTTTTCGATGGCCTCGGTCAGTGTCGCCTCGGCGAAGGCTTCGTCGTCATTGCCGGTTTCGTCGTGCTCGCTCATGGCGGTACTCCTGTGGTGGGACGCACAGTTTGCCATGCCCGCGCTGGCAATGCCCGGTCATCGACCGGGTGCATGACGCTGGTCAGGGGCCGGCGTACGGTCTATAACAGCCGAGCCATCCCCACACGGCCTGGAGGCTGTAACTCGATGCTCAAGCTTCACGGATTCTCGGTTAGCAACTACTACAACATGGTCAAGCTGGCCCTGCTGGAGAAAGGCCTGCCTTTCGAGGAAGTCACCTTCTACGGCGGGCAGGCGCCGCAGGCGCTGGAAGTCAGCCCGCGCGGCAAGGTGCCGGTGCTGGAAACCGAACACGGATTTCTCAGCGAGACCAGCGTCATCCTCGACTATATCGAGCAGACCCAAGCCGGCAAGGCGCTGCTGCCAAGCGACCCGTTCGGCCAGGCCAAAGTGCGCGAGCTGCTGAAGGAAATCGAACTGTACATCGAGCTGCCGGCGCGTACCTGCTACGCCGAGTCGTTCTTCGGCATGGCGGTGGAACCCCTGATCAAAGAGCGTGCACGTACCGACTTGCTGGCAGGGTTTGCCACGCTCAAGCGCAACGGCCGTTTCGCGCCTTATGTGGCGGGTGAGCAGCTGACAGTGGCGGACCTGATGTTCTGCTTCTCGGTGGACCTGGCGTACGCGGTCGGCAAGAAAGTGCTGGGCATCGACTTCCTGGCGGACTTCCCGCAGGCGAAGGCGTTGCTGCAACGGATGGGCGAGAACCCGCACATGGCGCGGATCGTGGCAGACAAGGAGGCTTCGATGCCGGCCTTCATGGAGATGATTCGCAGCGGTAAACGTTGAAGGCTGGGGCTGCAGTGCAGCCCCAGACGCTACTTAACGCGAAGCCAGCAGGGCCTTGCCGCGCACGACGGCAGCACGTACCTGCGCAGGCGCGGTACCACCGATGTGGTTACGGGCATTCACCGAGCCTTCCAGAGTGAGCACGGCAAACACGTCCTGCTCGATCTGATCGCTGAACTGGCGCAGCTCGTCCAGGCTCATCTCGGCCAGGTCCTTGCCGGTATCGACGCCGTACTTCACGGCATGGCCGACAATCTCGTGGCAATCACGGAACGGCAGGCCGCGGCGCACTAGGTAGTCAGCCAGGTCGGTAGCGGTGGAGAAACCGCGCAGGGCTGCTTCGCGCATGATGGCGTGCTTGGGCTTGATTGCCGGGATCATGTCGGCAAAGGCGCGCAGCGAGTCGCGCAGGGTGTCGGCGGCGTCGAACAGCGGCTCTTTGTCTTCCTGGTTGTCCTTGTTGTAGGCCAGCGGCTGGCCTTTCATCAGGGTCAGCAGGCCGGTCAGGGCGCCGAACACACGGCCGCTCTTGCCACGCACCAGCTCCGGCACGTCCGGGTTCTTTTTCTGCGGCATGATCGAGCTGCCAGTGCAGAAGCGATCAGGCAGGTCGATGAACTGGAATTGGGCGCTGGTCCATAGCACCAGCTCTTCGGAGAAGCGCGACAGGTGCATCATCGCCACGCTGGCAGCAGCGCAGAATTCGATGGCGAAGTCGCGGTCCGAGACGCCGTCCAGCGAGTTGCCAGCTACGGCTTCGAAGCCCAGCAGCTTGCAGGTCAGCTCACGGTCGATCGGGTAGGTGGTGCCCGCTAGAGCGGCGCTGCCCAAAGGCATGCGGTTGGCGCGTTTGCGGCAGTCGACCAGGCGCTCGTAGTCGCGGCTGAGCATTTCGAACCAGGCCAGCAAGTGGTGGCCGAAGGTGACTGGCTGGGCGGTCTGCAGGTGGGTGAAGCCGGGCATGATGGTTTCGGCTTCACGCTCGGCCTGTTCCAGCAGGCCCTGCTGCAGGCGGGTGATCTCGGCCAGGATCAGGTCGATCTCGTCTCGCAGCCACAGGCGGATGTCGGTGGCTACCTGATCGTTGCGGCTACGGCCGGTGTGCAGCTTCTTGCCGGTGATGCCGATGCGGTCGGTCAGGCGCGCTTCGATGTTCATGTGCACGTCTTCGAGGTCGACGCGCCAGTCGAAGCTGCCAGCCTCGATTTCGCCCTGGATGGTTTTCAGGCCATCGATGATGGTGTCGCGCTCGGCATCGCTGAGTACGCCAACCTGCGCCAGCATGGTGGCGTGGGCGATCGAACCCATGATGTCGTGGCGGTACAGGCGCTTGTCGAAGTCGACCGAGGCGGTGAAACGGGCGACGAAGGCGTCGACGGGCTCACTGAAGCGGCCGCCCCAGGACTGATTGGTCTTGTCGGTGCTCATGGATTCACTCATTGCAGGCGTGAACGAAAAAGTGGCGCCGATAATAGCAGGGTTGGGCCGACTGCCGCAGGGCGTCGGTCGACAGAAAGCTGTGGAAAACCCCCATAAAGGCAGGCCTGAACGATATTTAACGATTGAACGGCAGTGTTCCATGGAGCGTCTACAGTTGGACAGAGGACTGGCAGTGATTCTGCCGGCTCAGTGAATCTTTGGCCTTCGTATCGGTCTAGAGCGTGACCGCAGTGTCGCTCGACCTGCTCTTGTCTACGCTATACCTGTGCGAGACTCACTCAGGAATCCAGAGCAATTATGAATGTCCTGATCGTTGATGACGAACCCCAAGCCCGTGAACGCCTGACACGGCTGATCGCTGAATTGGAGGGGTACACCGTGCTGGAGCCCAGCGCCACCAACGGCGAGGAGGCCTTGGCACTGATCGAAAGCCTCAGGCCCGATGTGGTCCTGCTGGACATCGGCATGCCAGGCCTGGATGGCCTGCAGGTCGCCGCTCGCCTGTGCGAGCGCGAGGCGCCACCGTCTGTGGTGTTCTGTACCGGTGATGATGAATACGGTGCCGAGGCATTCAAGGACAGCACCCTCAGCCATGTGACCAAGCCGATTCAGCCTCAGGCCCTGCGCGATGCCTTGCGCAAGGCCGAGAAGCCCAACCGTGCCCAGCTGGCGGCGCTGACCCGGCCGGGCAGCGAGGGCGGCGGCCCGCGCAGCCATATCAGTGCGCGCACGCGCAAAGGGATCGAGCTGATTCCATTGCCTCAGGTGATCTATTTCATCGCCGACCACAAGTACGTGACGTTGCGTCACGAAGCCGGGGAGGTGCTGCTCGACGAGCCGCTCAAGGCACTGGAGGACGAATTCGGCGAGCGCTTCGTGCGCATTCACCGCAATGCGCTGGTTGCCCGTGAGCGTATCGAGCGCCTGCAACGCACGCCGCTGGGGCATTTTCAGCTGTTCCTCAAGGGCCTCGATGGTGATGCGTTGACGGTCAGCCGCCGGCATGTGGCGGGTGTGCGCAAGATGATGCAGTCACTTTAACCGGTATCGGCCTGCCCGCCGGTACCGGTCACAACAGGATCCTGACCCACATCTGCAAGCGATGCCGGTGATGCTGTTATCATCAGCGGCATTTCTCTGGATCGGGGCGTTTCATGTCCACTCGCGAAATCCGCATTGCCACCCGTAAAAGTGCCTTGGCCTTGTGGCAGGCCGAATACGTCAAAGCCCGCCTCGAGCAGGCCCACCCCGGGCTGCTGGTGACCTTGGTGCCCATGGTCAGCCGCGGCGACAAGCTGCTCGATGCGCCATTGGCGAAAATCGGCGGCAAGGGCCTGTTCGTCAAGGAGCTGGAAACCGCGCTGCTGGACAACGAAGCCGACATCGCCGTGCATTCGATGAAAGACGTGCCCATGGACTTCCCCGATGGCCTGGGCCTGTACTGCATCTGCGAGCGCGAAGACCCGCGTGATGCCTTCGTCTCCAATACCTTTGCCAGCCTCGACGCCTTGCCGGCCGGCAGCATCGTCGGCACCTCCAGCCTGCGCCGCCAGGCCCAGCTGCTGGCCCGTCGGCCGGACCTGAAAATCCACTTCCTGCGCGGCAACGTCAACACCCGCCTGGCCAAGCTCGATGCCGGCGAATACGACGCCATCATCCTCGCCGCCGCGGGCCTGATCCGCCTGGGCTTCGAGGATCGCATCACCGATACCATCAGCGTCGACGACAGCCTGCCAGCCGGTGGCCAGGGCGCGGTGGGTATCGAGTGCCGCAGCGCCGACACTGAAATCCATGCGCTGCTGGCGCCGCTGCACCATGCCGATACCGCCGACCGCGTCGTTGCCGAGCGCGCCTTGAACAAGCGCCTCAACGGTGGCTGCCAGGTGCCCATCGCCTGCTATGCGGTGCTCGAAGACGATCAGTTGTGGCTGCGCGGCCTGGTTGGCCAGCCAAGTGGCGGTACCTTGCTGGTAGCGGATGCCCGTGCGCCGCGGGACGCTGCGGAAACCTTGGGCGTGCAGGTTGCCGAAGCACTACTGGGCCAGGGCGCCGAAGCCATTCTCAAGGAAGTCTACGGCGAGGCCGGGCATCCGTGAGCCTTTGGCGCCTGCTGCTGACTCGGCCTGAAGAGGACTGCGCGGCACTGGCGCAGAGCCTGGCTGTTGCCGGTGTGGCCAGCAGTTGCCTGCCGTTGCTGGCCATCGAGCCCGTCGCTCTGGATGGCGGACAGCGTCAGCAGCTGGCTGGGCTGGCGCAGTGTCAGGCGATCATCGTGGTCAGCAAGCCGGCGGCCCGGCTGCTGCTCAAGCGGCTGGCAGAGGCCGGCCTGCAACCCCCGCCCACCGCCTGGTTCTCTGTGGGTGAAGCGACTGCGGCGGTGCTGCAGTCCGCCGGTCTGAAGGTGACTTTCCCTGCGCAAGGTGATGACAGTGAGGCCTTGCTCGCACTCCCGATCCTGCGCGAGGCTATCGCAGTTCCTACGTCACGCGTGGTGATTGCCCGTGGCGTTGGAGGTCGCGAACTTCTGGCCGAGCGTCTTGCAGAGCAAGGTGCTAGTGTCGAATATCTGGAACTGTATCGTCGCTGCCTGCCGGACTACCCGGCGGGCACGCTGATGCGCCGCATAGAAGCGGAACGCCTCAATGGCCTGGTGGTCAGCAGTGGGCAGGGTCTTGAACATTTGCAGCAGATGGCCGCCGCCGACTGGCCGCAGGTAGCCAGGCTGCCATTGTTCGTGCCCAGCCCAAGGGTCGCAGAACAGGCCCGGGCCGCCGGGGCCCAACAGGTTGTGGATTGCCGTGGCGCGAGTGCCACGGCCTTGCTGGCAGCCGTGCAGCGCAGCGCTGCACCTGCTTCTCAAGGCGCTTCGCACTAGCGCGAAGCGCCCCCATGCAAAGGATGGATACGTGAGCGAAACTGTCTTGTCCAACAATGATCAGCCGTCGGCCCAGGAGCCGGCGCAACCCGTCACCGACAAGCCCGTAAAGCGCTCTGGCGGTGGTCTGGCCATGCTGGCGCTGTTGGTCGGTGCGGCCGGGGTTGCAGTAGGCGGCTGGGGTGTCTGGCAGGTGCGCCACCTGCAAGGCAGCGAAGCGAACCAGGGCCAGCATCTCGAAGCGCTCGACCAGCGCGCCGCTGCTCTGCAGCAGCGCGAGCAACAGATCAGTGCGCAACTGGCCAGCCTGCCGGCAGCCAGCGAGCTGGAAGACCGCCGCCGCCTGGTGGCGCAGCTGCAGGGCGACCAGCAACGCCTGAGCCAGCGTCTGGAAACCGTCCTTGGCGAAAGCCGCAAGGAGTGGCGCCTGGCAGAAGCCGAGCACTTGCTGCGCCTGGCTACCTTGCGCCTGTCGGCCTTGCAGGACATCACCAGCGCCAAGGCGCTGGTCGAAGGTGCTGACGAAATCCTTCGCGAGCAGAGCGACCCGGGTGCCTTTGCCGCCCGCGAGCAACTGGCGCGCAGCCTGGCCACGCTCAACAGCACCCAGCAGCCGGACCGCACCGGCCTGTTCCTCAAGCTCGCCGCCCAGCGTGAGCTGGTGCAGCAGCTCAGCGCCCAGTCGCCCGAGTTCGCCAGCAACGCCGATGCGCTGGGTGCGCTGACCGCTGATGGTGATGGGGCCAGTCGCCTGTCGCAGTGGTGGGCAGAAATCTCCAAGTACTTCCAGATCGACTTCAACGCCGACGACAATGTGCGGCCGTTGCTGGCTGGCCAGCAGCTGAACCAGCTGCGCCTGGCCCTGAGCCTGACCATCGAGCAGGCGCAGTGGGCTGCGCTCAATGGCGAGGCCAAGGTCTACACTCAGGCCCTGGATGATGCACGCAGCGTGCTGCTGGCCAACTTCAATGCCGACAACCCGCAAAGCAAGGCGATGCTCGACAGCCTCAATGCGCTGGCTGAGCAGCCTGTCTCGGTAGTGACCCCAGACCTGAGCGAAAGCCTGGCCGCAGTGCAGGCGTACATCCAGCGCCGCCATCTGCCAGCCGAGGCGGAAGGGGGCAAGCCATGAAGCGTGTCTACCTGCTGGCCGTATTGGCAATCGTGATTGCCGCAGCGCTGGGCATTGCAGTGGCCAAGCACAGTGGTTACGTGCTGATTGCCTACGGCGGTTTCCGCTACCAGTCCGGGTTATGGGCGGCGCTCGCAGCGCTGGTTGGCGTAATCGTATTGCTGTTGCTGCTGCGTTACCTGGTCGGCCTGGTGCTGACTTCCAGTGGCGTGGTCAACCCGTGGTCGCGACGCAACCGCAGCCGACGCGTGCGGATTGCTATCGAGCAAGGCCAGCTGGACCTGGCCGAAGGTCGTTGGGCCAGTGCCCAGCGTCACCTGCATCGTGCTGCCGAGGCCGAGCGTCAGCCGTTGCTGTATTACCTGGGTGCCGCCCGCGCCGCCAATGAGCAGGGGCGCAAGGAAGACAGCGACAGCCTGCTTGAGCGTGCCCTGGAGCGTCAGCCCCAGGCCGAGCTGGCCATTGCCCTGACCCATGCGCAATTGCAGATGGACCGTGGCGAGCGCGATGGTGCGCTGGAAACCCTGCTGGCCATGCAGGAGCGCCATCCACACAACACGCAGGTGCTGCGCCTTCTGCAGCGCCTGCACCTGGAGCGTGGCGACTGGTCGGCATTGATTCGCCTGCTGCCGGACCTGCGCAAGGGCAAGGTATTGCCAGCCGACGAGCTGGCCGCGCTGGAGAAGCGCGCCTGGGGCCAAAACCTTGGCCTGGCGACCACCCGCGGCGAGGATTCGCACAGTGCCCGTCAGGCCCTTGAGCGTGCCTGGCAGCAACTGACCGCAGCCCAGCGCCAGGAGCCGCAACTGGTGCTGGCCTATGCCGAACAGCTGCGCCAGGTGGGTGCCCAAGGCGAAGCCGAGCAGGTGCTGCGCACTGCGCTCAAACGCGAGTACGAAAGCCACCTGGCTCGCCTGTATGGCCTGGTACGCGGTGATGACCCGGCGCGTCAGCTGCAAACCGCCGAAGGTTGGCTGAAGGCCCATCCGGAAGACCCGAGCCTGTTGCTTACCCTCGGTCGCCTGAGCCTGCAAAACCGCCTGTGGGGCAAGGCACGCGACTATCTCGAAAGCAGCCTGCGCATGGAGCGTAATCCGGAAGCCTGTGCCGAGCTTGCGCGCCTGCTCGCCAGCCTGGGCGAAACCGAGCGCAGCAATCAGCTGTTCGAAGAAGGCCTGGGCCTGCTCGATGAGCGTCTTCTGGCGTTGCCGCTGCCACACGGCGAGCGCGCCTGAGCATCCCATGAGCCCGCGCGGGTGCGCGGGCTCATGGGGAGTAACTTTTTCCGCGTTGTAAGTTAGTTCTGCAGAATCTACTTAGGAAGTTTCCTACAGCTCGGGTGGAAACTTCCCTTGCAATACAGCGACTTGTCATTCCAGTAGCGCCTTGAAACAACCCCGGACTTTCCTCTACCGTTCCAGGTTACTTCAACTTTCCCGGGACCTTTCTGCCCATGTCGATGGCCAGTCTGCGCACGTTTTTCATTCCGGCATGCCTTGCTTCGCTGGGGGTGCTGGGCGTGTCGTTCTATCTCGAGAGTGCCCTTGGGCTTGTGCCTTGCCCGCTGTGTTTCAGTCAACGGCTACTGCTGGGCGTTTACGCACTGGTCTGCCTGTGTGCGGCGCTGCATGGGCCTGGTATTGTCGGGGCACGGCGGTACGCGCGAACGGCGCTGCTGTGCGCGGCCAGCGGTGTCCTGCTGGCGGCACGGCATGTGTGGTTGCAAGGCGCGACCGATGCCAGCCATATGTGTCCGTTGCCAATCGGGCGCGTGTTCGAGCTGTCGTGGCGTGATGCTGCGCGGCAACTTTTGCTCGGCGGCCCTGACTGCAGTTCGCTGACCTGGAGCTTTCTCGACCTGACCTTGCCGGAGTGGAGCCTGCTGGGGTTTCTACTGCTGGCGTTGCTGCCCTTGAGTTGGCTGCTGGCGTATCGTTTCCGCTCGCTTGGCAATCCTTGATCTGGCGCAGGCCGGTGGTCGATAGCGCGACCAATGGTGGTGCATCGGGGTATTAAACACTTGTATGAACTTTGTCTGCTGCGTACCTTGATGCCAAGCACGCTCGGGAATAATCTCGCAGCACGCATACCGAAAATACAACTGCTCGATGCCGTCCTGCTGATGTCACCTTTGTGCTGCACGGTCGTGGTGCGAGGTGCAGCGGCATCTACCCAGAAGGGAAGAGATTGCCATGCTCGATAGTTGCCAGAACGCCCAGGAACGCTGGGGTGGGGTTCACAAGCTGATCGACCGTTGGCTCGATGAGCGAGAGGCGCTGGTCCAGGCTTTCCGCACCTTGCGCGACGCCAAGCCGGCCTTTGCCGACAAGGACACAAACGGCGACTTTTGCACGCTACTGGTCGACTACGTTTCGGCGTGGCATTTCGAGGTCAGCGAGCAATTGGTCAGTGAAGCGAAAGCGTTCGGCGATACACGAGGCCTGGAACTGGCCACGCAGATCAATCCGCGCATTGATGAAAGCACTCAGTTTGCCTTGGCCTTCAACGACCATTGCGACAAGGGGGAATGCAAGGATCCTGCGCGTTTCGCCGAAAAACTCGGCAAGCTGGGCGGCCTTCTGCACGAACGCTTCGAGCTGGAAGACTGCCTGATCGAGGTGCTGCATAACGCGCACAAGGAAGAGGGCGCGGTTGAAGCCTGAAGGCCGGCGTCATTCGCCGACCGAGAGTAACTCGATTTCGAACACCAGCGGCGTGTAGGGCGCGATCAGGTCACCTGCGCCCTCGGCACCGTAGGCCTGTGCCGAGGGGATCACCAGGCGCCAGGCCGAACCCGCTTTCATGTGTGGCAGCGCCACCTGCCAGCCTTCGATCACCGAGCCCAGGCTGAACCACTGCGGTTGCTGGTTCTGGTCAAACACTGAGCCGTCGGGGAGCCTACCCACATAGCGCACCTGTACCTTGCCTCCGGCTTTCGGTTGCGCGCCATTACCCGCTTTCAGCTCACTGTACAGCACACCTTCCGGCAGCTCGTGCACACCGGCACGAGCCCGCTCGTTGGCCATGAAGCGGGTTTCCACGGCCTGCAGCCGGGTCACTTCGGCTTGTTCGGCGGCGCTGCTGGCCTGTTCTTCGTGCTCCTGGAGAATGGCCTGCATGCGTGCCTTGTCGAGCTGCAATGGCTGGCCCTGATAGGACTGGCGCAGGCCTTCGACCAGCGCATCCAGCTGCAGGCCAGGCACCTCCTCGCGCAGGCGCTCACCGAGGCTGGCGCCGAGGCTGTAGGCCAGGTCGTGATCATTGGCAGGAGCGGTATCGGTGGCGGCCAGTGCGAATGGCACCATCAGGTACAGGCCAAAAACAAGATAACGCGGCATGGGTAACTCCAGCTCAATGAGCAGGGAAGTATGCCAGCCTTGTTGCTTGTACATGCGTAAATATCAGCAACGTTTTGTTAAGCAACTACACTTGCATGGAGCTGCAAGATAACAACTTTGCCCAGGCATGCAACGCGGCGCCATCAATACTGTCAACATGCCCTAGCGGCGGTAGCAGCAGAAGCATAGTATGAGCCGCAATCTCGTCAGCCAGGAGGTAAACCATGTCGGCTAAAAAGAAGCCAGTAAGTACGCCGTTGCACCTGCTCCAGCAACTTTCGGGCAGCCTGCTCGAACACTTGGAAGAAGCCTGCTCGCAAGCGCTGGCTGATGCGGAGAAATTGCTGGCCAAGTTGGAAAAGCAGCGCGGCAAAGCTCAGGAAAAACTGCACAACGGTCGCCTGAAGTTGCAGGATTCGGCCAAGGCCGGCAAAGCCAAGGCGCAGAACAAGGCGCAAAAGGCTATTGGTGAACTTGAAGCATTGCTCGATTCGCTCAAGGAACGCCAGACCCAGACCCGTACCTACATTCAGCAACTCAAACGTGATGCCCAGGAAAGCCTGAAACTGGCTCAAGGTGTCGGCAAGGTTCGTGAGGCAGCTGGCAAGGCGCTCGACCAGCGTGCAGTGGCTGCCAAAACCGTGAAACCGGCTGCTGCCAAGGCACCGGCCCGCAGCGCCAAGCCTGCAGCCGCCAAGGCTCCAGCCAAACCGGCCGCAACCAAGGCCCCGGCCCGCGCCGCCGCCAGGCCAGCCGCGAAACCTGCTGCAGCCAAGCCAGCGGCCGCGAAGCCAGCAGCCAAAGCCCCGGCCAGAACTGCCGCTGCCAAACCTGCCGCCAAGCCAGCTGCGAAGCCTGCTGCTGCCAAGGCCCCAGCCAAGCCAGCGGCCGCCAAACCTGCATCAGCCAAAGCACCGGCCCGAACCGCCGCCGCAAAGCCAGCTGCCAAACCAGTCGCCGCCAAACCCGCCGCAGCCAAGCCAGCCGCTAAACCTGCTGCTGCCAAGTCTCCAGCCAAACCCGCTGCAGCCAAACCTGCCGCTGCCAAGCCTGCTGCTGCCAAAGCACCGGCCAAACCTGCCGCCGCCAAGCCAGCAGCCAGATCTGCAGCGAAGGCCCCGGCGAAACCTGCCGAAACCAAACCGGCTGCACCAGCAGCCAGTGCGCCAGCGACCAACTCGGCCGCTCCTGCCCCGTCTTCGGCACCTGCCAGCACCCCAGCTCAGTCGCCGTCTTCGGCCTCCTGAAGCCCTGCGGCCGCGACGCGCAAGTCAACCAGCGCGTCGTGGCCACGGGCCTGGTCCGGTGCCAGCCGGTCCAGCCAATCGTCCTTGGGCTCCTGCGAGCCCGAAGGCCACTGTTGCGCACAGGTTTGTAGCCGTTGCAGCAATTGCTTCTCCGCTTGCAACTCCAGCCCCTTCACTTGCTCACGCACCTCCGCCAGGTGTGGATCGTGCTGCGCGGGCGTGCGCCATTGCTGGCGCAGACTGCGTAACGGCGTAACCACATCGCGTTGCCATGGCCCGGCAATGGCGAGCAGTGCCTGGGCGCGCTCTTCATTGAAGGGCACTGCACGCGCCTGCAACCAGGTTGCACAGAGCAGCAGGCAGACGTCGCCCCCCATCGCCTGCACATCCAGGCAGGCCTTTTCGACACCCGGGCGGGCATACAGCGCCAGGGCGTAATTCCACAGGTCGGTGTACATGATTCCACTCACGCTGCGGGCCGAGGAAGCTGGTAGACTCCGCGACCACTATGATCAGACTATCCAACCTCACTTTACAGCGTGGTCCGCAGCGCTTGCTAGAAGGCGCCGAGATGACCCTGCACGCCGGTCACAAGGCCGGCCTGATTGGCGCCAATGGCGCCGGAAAATCCAGCCTGTTCGCCATGCTGCGCGGTGAGCTCTCGCCCGATGGCGGCGATTGCCAGCTGCCCGGCGACTGGCGCATTGCCCACATGCGCCAGGAGGTCGATACCCTCGACCGCCTGGCCGTGGACTATGTACTTGACGGCGACGCCCGCCTGCGCAAGGTCCAGGCCGAATTGGCCGTGGCCGAACAGGCCCACGACGGCACTGCCCTGGCACGCCTGCACAGTGAGCTGGAAGTGGCCGACGGCTACACCGCCGATGCCCGCGCGCGCAAGCTGCTGGCTGGCCTGGGTTTCACCAACGAGCAGATGGACCGCCGCGTCGGCGATTTCTCCGGTGGCTGGCGGATGCGCCTGAACCTGGCCCAGGCACTGATGTGCCCGTCCGACCTGCTGCTGCTCGATGAACCGACCAACCACCTCGACCTCGATGCAATTCTGTGGCTGGAAGACTGGCTCAAGGGTTACCCGGGTACGCTGTTGCTGATCTCCCACGACCGCGATTTCCTTGATGCGGTGGTCGACCATGTGCTGCATGTCGAGCAGCGCAAGCTCAACCTGTACAAGGGCGGTTACACGGCCTTCGAGCGCACCCGTGCCGAGCGTCTGGCCCAGCAGCAGCAGGCCTACGAGAAGCAGCAGGCGCAGCGCGCGCACATGGAAAAGTACATCGCCCGCTTCAAGGCCCAGGCCACCAAGGCCCGTCAGGCGCAGAGCCGGATCAAGGCCCTGGAACGCATGGAAGAGCTGTCGGCGGCGCATGTTGATTCGCCGTTCGACTTCGTTTTCCGCGAATCGCAGAAGATCTCCAGCCCGCTGCTGAGCCTGTCCGAAGGCCGCCTGGGCTATGGCGACAAGGCGATCCTCGACAAGGTCAAGCTGCAGCTGGTCCCGGGTGCGCGCATCGGCCTGCTCGGCCCCAACGGCGCCGGCAAGTCGACCCTGATCAAGAACCTCGCCGGTGAGCTCGAGCCGCTGTCGGGCCGCCTGGTCCGTGGCGAGAACCTCGCCGTCGGCTACTTCGCCCAGCACCAGCTCGACTCGCTGGACGACAAGGCCAGCCCACTGCTGCACCTGCAACGTATCGCGCCGACCGAACGTGAGCAGACCCTGCGCGACTTCCTGGGTGGTTTCGATTTCCATGGCGACCGTGTCGACGAGCCGGTGGTGAACTTCTCCGGCGGCGAGAAGGCCCGCCTGGCCCTGGCGCTGATCGCCTGGGAACGGCCGAACCTGCTGCTGCTCGACGAACCGACCAACCACCTCGACCTGGAAATGCGCCTGGCGCTGACCATGGCCCTGCAGGAGTTTGCCGGTGCCGTGGTGGTGGTTTCCCACGACCGCCACCTGCTCAAGAGCACCACCGACGATTTCCTGCTGGTGGCCGATGGCAAGGTCGAGCCCTTCGATGGCGACCTTGACGACTACAGCCGTTGGCTGGTCGAGTACCGTCAGCGCAGTGCGCCGGCCAGCAATGCGCCGGCCAACCCGGACAAGACCGACAAGAAGGCCCAGCGTCAGGCTGCGGCAGCCTTGCGCCAACAGTTGGCACCGCACAAGAAGGCGGCCGACAAGCTCGAGAGCGAGCTCAACCAGGTGCATGCGCAGCTGGCCGAGGTTGAGGCTGCGCTGGGCGACGGCGGTGTGTACGAGGCGGCGCGCAAGGATGAGCTGCGCGATCTGCTGGCTCGGCAGACCAAGTTGAAGCAGCGTGAGGGTGAGCTTGAAGAGGCCTGGATGGAGGCTCTGGAAGCTTTGGAGAGCATGCAGGCTGAACTCGAGGCGATGTCCTGACCCATTGATGTTGCAAGTGCTGGCCTCTTCGCGGGTAAACCCGCTCCTACAGGGGCCAGTGCAGGCGATAGATGCCCGCAGAATTTGCTGGTTATTTTTTCGCCAAAACCTTAGCTTAACGTTTTGCAACAATTGTTGAGCGAGGTGTGTGATGTCGATGGAAGTGTGGTTGGGCTTCTTTGCCGCGTGCTGGGTGATCAGCCTGTCGCCGGGTGCCGGGGCCATTGCCTCGATGTCCAGCGGGCTGCAGTACGGTTTCTGGCGTGGATACTGGAATGCCCTAGGCCTGCAACTGGGCCTGATCGTGCAGATCGCCATCATCGCTGCTGGTGTCGGCGCCATCCTGGCCGCTTCCGCCACCGCCTTCCAGGTCATCAAGTGGTTCGGCGTGGGCTATCTGGTCTACCTGGCGTACAAACAATGGCGCGCCTTGCCCATGGACATGACCGACGATTCCAGCGTGCGCCCGATCGGCAAGCCGCTGAGCCTGGTGTTCCGTGGTTTCCTGGTCAACGTCAGCAACCCCAAGGCGCTGGTGTTCATGCTCGCCGTGCTGCCGCAGTTCATCAACCCGCACGCGCCGCTGCTGGCGCAGTACATCGCGATCACCGTGACCATGATCAGCGTCGACATGCTGGTGATGGCGGGCTACACCGGGTTGGCTTCGCGGGTGCTGCGCCTGCTGCGCACGCCCAAGCAGCAGAAGCGCCTGAACCGTACCTTTGCCGGGTTGTTTATTGGCGCGGCGACCTTCCTCGCCACCCTGCGCCGGGCGCCTATCTGATCGTACGCCGGGGCTGCCTTGCAGCCCCGCTCATTTCTGCTTGTCCACCAACCCCTTGAGTAAGTCGACCGGTAACGGAAAAACAATGGTCGAGCTCTTATCCCCGGCAATCGTCCCCAGCGTCTGCATGTAGCGCAACTGCATGGCCCCCGGCTCCTTGCTGAGCATCTGCGCGGCCTGCATCAGCTTTTCCGACGCCTGCAATTCGCCCTCGGCGTGAATCACCTTGGCCCGCCGCTCACGTTCGGCTTCTGCCTGGCGGGCGATGGCGCGGACCATCGATTCGTTGAGGTCGACGTGCTTGATCTCGACGTTGGCCACCTTGATGCCCCAGGCGTCGGTCTGTGCGTCCAGTACCTGGCGGATGTCCAAATTCAGTTGCTCGCGCTCGGCCAGCAGTTCGTCCAGCTCGTGCTTGCCCAGCACGGCACGCAAGGTGGTCTGGGCCAGCTGGCTGGTGGCGACGAGGAAGTCCTCGACCTGGATGATCGCTTTCTGCGGGTCGAGCACGCGGAAATACAGCACGGCATTGACCTTCACCGACACGTTGTCGCGGGTGATCACATCCTGTGGCGGCACATCCAGCACCACGGTACGCAGGTCGACCCGGACCATCTGCTGGATCACCGGGATCAGCAGGATCAGCCCCGGCCCTTTGACCTGCCAGAAGCGCCCCAGCTGGAATACCACGCCCCGCTCGTACTCGCGCAGGATGCGAAATGCCGACAGCAACAGCATCGCCAGCACGATCAGCACCGCGCCGAAACCCACTTGCATGAACATCATCGGTCTCCTTGCGCCGCAGGCGCGGCGGCGCTCACTTCCAGCATCACCCCATGGCGTGCCGTGACCCGGACGTTCTGCCCGAGCTGCAGCGGCGTGGCGCACTGGGCTTGCCATTGTTCGCCCTGGGCTTGGACCGAGCCACAGAACGGGTTGCCCGCCATCACCTGGGTGACCGTCACCAGGCTGCCGACCAGGCCAGCATCACCGCTGACCAGCGCCCGTCGGCGCGCCTTGAGGGCCATGCCCAGCAGACCGCCGATCATCAGCGCCGAAAGCACGGCGAGGGCACCGATGAGCGTCAGCGGGATACCAAAGCCCGGTGCATCGGTGTCGATCAGGATCACGGCGCCGACCACGAAAGCGACGATGCCGCTGAAACCGATCACGCCGAAGCTGGGCAGGAACGCCTCGGCGATGATGAAGGCGATACCGAGCAGGATCAGCGGCACGCTCAGATTGGTGATGACGGCCTCCAACTCGGTGCCCTGGGCCTTGGCCTGTCCGAGGTTGCTAATCAGGCAGTCGGCGCTGGCCGGGGCAAGACCAAGCAGCAACAGCAGCAAGCAGCTGAAACATCGAGTGATCACCTGTCGTCACCTCGTTGACCTCTCTGTTTGAAGTTTAGCCATGCCTGCCCACCCGCGGCCTAAAATTGGAAATTGGGGGCGAAACCGGAGGTGCATCATGCGTATGGCCAAGACCCTGCAGCAGCGCCTGGACCAGGCCAACTGCGACTACGACATCATTCCCCACCCACACTCGGCCACTAGCCTTGAATCGGCGCGCACGGCCGGGGTACCCGCCGAGCGGGTCGCCAAGTCGGTCATGCTCGACGATCGCCACGGCAACTACATCATGGCCGTGCTACCGGCCAACCGGCACATGGACATGAGCAAGGTGCGCATGTTCGGCGACTGGCAAATGACCCGTGAAAGCGCCTTGCCGATGCTGTTCGGCGATTGCGAGCGGGGCGCCATTCCGGCAATGGGCGACGCCTATCAGATAAAGATGCTGCTCGATTCGAGTCTTACCCGTCAGGGCGATGTCTATCTGGAGGCGGGTGATCACGATCACCTGATCCACATGAGCATGGAGCAGTACCTCAAACTGGTACCGCACGCCGAAGTACGAGAACTGTGCTGATGATAACCAACCCATGCCGGGCCGAAAGCTCAGCTGACCGGCCCGGTGCTAAGGAGGCAACATGGAAAAACCGAACCACCACTTCTCGGAAATTTTCAAGCAACTGGGGCTGCCTGATGATCCCGTTGAAATCGAGCGCTTCATTACCACGCACTCGCCGTTGGATGACGGTGTGAAATTGGTGGATGCGCCTTTCTGGAATGAAGGGCAGCGCGCATTTCTCAAGGAAAGCTATACCGCTGATGCAGACTGGATACCGATGATCGACCAGTTGAACGAGGCACTGCATCCGAAGAAAAAATAAGTGCCGAGCGGCACCTGACGAGTGATCGGCCGTTGCTATGCTCAGGAAAAACAATAGGGGATAGCGCGATGAAAGATCCCTACGCACCAGGTTTCTGGTGCTCCGTGACGATCCTGGGCACCCTGACGGCCGGTTACTTCTTTGGCATCCGCCACACCCAGCAGATGAATCAGGCCATACAGTTTCTCTACGCTGGCGCTGCATTTTCCGCCGCCACCGCGATGGTGGCGCTGACCTGGATTGCCTGGCAGCAGTTGCGCCTGAACAAGCGTGAAGTGATCCAGGGTCGAACGCTGCTGACCATCTGGAACACCAAGGTTGCGCTACGCCGCGTCGAAACAGTATTCGACCGATACTTCTGGGGCAGCTACTGGCATTCCGGTCGCACCTTCGAGGAGGTCATGGGCGAGCTCAAGGGTACTCCGCTGGAGCAAAGCCTGGATGCGTTGAAACGCCAGTGCCGGGTTCTCGACCGTGAAATCCACGACCATCATCATCACTGGCTGGCCAATGCCCGAGACCTGTCCAGCGTGGCCACGGCCATGGCCCGCGAGCGTTATCAGCTGGACCTGTGCGAGCCTTCGGGCAACGGCCATGGCAACACCGCCGTGCTCAATCGTGACCTGGAGGTGCTGGTGTACACCTGGTCGGCGCGCCTGCGCAGCTTCGACCATCAGCTGGACGAGCTGGAGCGCGCCTACCACTGAGGCGTGGTCATTCGCCGCGAATGTATTGCTCCAGTTGCTTGATCAGGCTGGCCTGTTCGGCAATGGTTTCCTTGACCAGGTCACCGATGGACAGCAGGCCGAGCAGCTTGCCGTTTTCCACGACTGGCAGGTGGCGCAGGTGGCGGTCGGTCATCTGCTGCATGCAGTAATCCAGGTTTCTTTTTGGTTCCACCGTGATCACTGGCGCGCTCATGATTTCGCGCACCGGGGTGGCAGCGGAGGAGCGGCCCTTGAGCACCAGCTTACGGGCATAGTCCCGTTCACTGACGATGCCCACCACCTGGTCGTTCTCCACCACCGGCAGTGCACCCACGTTTTTCTCCGCCAGCAGTTTCAGGGCGTCGAGCACCGAGTCATCCGGGCCGATGGTGTACACGGTCTGGTGCTGGGACTTGGTCTTGAGGATTTGTTCGACGGTCTTCATACGGGCCTCTGCGGGAGAAAAGACGAGCTCTTGGAGTAAATAAAGCATCCGGCACGCCGGCCTGCACGGCAATGCAGGAAACGGCATCGAGTCGATTAAAAAACGTCATGGGTGTTTCTTGTACCGGCCTCTTCGCGGCTAAAGCCGCTCCCACCGGGACGGCACATGCCTTGAAGCTGATGAAAATCCTGTGGGAGCGGCTTTAGCCGCGAAGAGGCCGGTACGGCTGGCTCAGAGCTTCGGCATCTGCCCGATCCGCGCCACCATCTCGCTCACCACCTGCAGGTCGAGCATGAACTGTTCCACGGTCTTGAACTCGTTGTCGTTGTGCCCGGTGTACTTCACGTCCGGCATGGCCAGGCCGAACTGCACGCCATTGGGCAGGTCATGCACCGAGGTGGCGCCGGCCGAGGTGCCGAATTCATGTTTCATCCCCAGGTTCTCGCTGGCCACATCGAGCAGCGCCTTGACCCACTCGCCTTCGGGGTTGCGGAACATCGGCTCGTCGAGGCTGTAGTCGAAGGCCACCGAGGTGTGGCTCTGGCGGGTCCATTTGCCAAGCTTGTCGGCCAATTGGTCCTTCAGCGTGGCCAACGGCTTGCCTTTGGGGATGCGCAGGTTCACGGCCAGCTTCAGGCCCTTGGCATCCACCCCGACGAAGGTCAGTGAGGTGGTCAGCGGGCCCATGAACGAGTCTTCGAAGCCGATGCCGAGCTTCTTGCCCAGATAGTCCAGGCCCCAGTTGTCGGCGGCGTAGCGGGCGGCGTCGGTGAAGTGGTTGTGCTTGAGCGGCACCTGCTGGCCCAGGCCATTGAGGAAGTCGAGCATGCGGGCCACCGGGTTGACGCCGGACTCCGGTTCCGAGGAGTGGGCAGACACGCCGGTCACGGTCAGCAGCACGTTCTTGCCGTCGACCTTGGCGTCGATGCTGAAGTCCTTGCCATTGCGCTTCACATAGTCGGCGCCAGCCTTCTCCAAGTGTTTGGCCAGCTCGGCCGGGTTGTCCGCCACCAAGGTCGCCACCGACGTGGTCGGAATCTGGTTGGTCGCCAGGCCGCCGGTCAGGTTGACGATTTCCGCACCCTGGCCCGTGGCCGGGCGCTTGCTGAAGCTGGCCATGACCGTACCGTAGCCTTTCTCGGCAATCACCACCGGGTAGCCGCCATCGAGTGCCAGGTTGTAGTCCGGCGTGGGGTTACGCTCGAAGTAGTACGGGATGGCGTCGCCGCTGGTTTCTTCGGTGGTGTCGATCAGCAGCTTGAACTGCCGGGCCAGCGGTAGCTTTTCATCCTTGGCCACTTTCAATGCATACATCGCCACGATGATGCCGTTCTTGTCGTCCTCGGTGCCACGGCCGTACATGCGGTCGCCGACCAGGGTGACCTTGAACGGGTCGAGACGGGTGCCGTCGGCCAGTTTCCAGTTGTCCGGGTTGACCGGTACCACGTCGGCGTGGGCGTGGATGCCGACCACTTCCTTGCCTTCACCCAGCGAGATCTCGTAGACGCGGTTGTCGACGTTGCGGAAGGCCAGGCCGAAGCTCTCGGCCAGGGCCTTGATCTTGTCGGCGATCTTCAGGAATTCGGGGTTTTCGTGCTGCGGCACACCGTCGACGCTGAAGGTGGGGATGGCTACCAGCTCGCGCAGGTTTTCCGTGGCGGCTTTGGCGTACTTGATGCGGGTGTACAGGCCGAGCAGGCGGTTGATCTCGTTCTGCTGTTCGGCGGCGAGCGGCTTGCCGGCCAGGTAGGCGTCGAGCGTGGCGGTGAGGTTGTCGGCCTTGGCCAGGTCACTGCCCTTGAGGTTGCCGAGGAAATGCTTGAAATCGACCGGATCACTGCCATCGAAGGTTTTGATGATGGCGGCGGATTGCTGCTGGGTAAGGTTGGCCTGGGCAGGGATTGAAAACATGGAAACGCCGGTCACCAACAGTGACGTAGCGAAGATCTTGGCAAATGTCATGGGAATGCACATTCCTTTGCAATGTAGATGAGGCCCGATCAAAAAAA
The DNA here is from genome assembly GCF_001320245.1 of Pseudomonas sp. NBRC 111124. Taxonomy (GTDB): domain Bacteria; phylum Pseudomonadota; class Gammaproteobacteria; order Pseudomonadales; family Pseudomonadaceae; genus Aquipseudomonas. The sequence continues at coordinate 97,046 of NZ_BCBA01000005.1, read as the reverse complement.
CGAGCAGGGTCTCACGCTATCACCAATGCACAGTGGGAGGGAGAGAGGAAGGTATCTATTCCTACAGAATTGTAGGAGCTGTCACTCGCGACGAGGCATCCCGGTCTCATAGCTAGCCGGTGATCACTAATGTTCCCATGCAGTGAGTCTCACGACAGCGACAAGGAGCGCTTCCATGCGAATGCTGAAATTCTTATCCCTCACGGGCGCACTGGCCTTTACATTGGCCGGTGCTTGTTTTGCCAATGCTCTGGACGATGGTACTGATCACTCGATCACTGTCGAAAAGTTCGTGCATTCCTTCACCGTTCAGCCTGACGGCAGTTTCCAGCTGGAAGCCGAGTCGACTTTCCGCATCAATGAGGAACGGGCCATTCGGCAAGCGGCTCAGCGTGCGCTTAGCTTCAACCATTCGCTAGAAACCTTGACGATCATTGACGCATACACCCAGAAGCCTGATGGGCGAAAGGTGGTGGTGGATGCATCACAGATCAAGGAGCAGCAAGAGCAGATATCTTCCTTTGCGCCGATGTTCCAGGATTCGCGCGTCAAGGTGGTGATCTATCCACAGGTTGCCGTAGGTGATCGCCTGGTGCTGCGCTACAAGCTTGATCGCGCTACTGCGCTGTTCCCAGGCCACTTCGAAGAGCTGATCACACCAGGGTTCCATCCTGTGGAGCAGTTCACCATTATTTATGACCTGCCAGCAGGCATGCCGTTATACGCCGATGCCCGCGGCTTCAAGGCATCGGCCCCGGAAAGTGGCAATGGGCGTAAGGTCCATCGCTGGGACTTCGTGCCAGCCAACCAGGCACGGATCGAAGAAGGCGCGGTGTCCTATCTGGACTACGGCAGCTACCTCGCGGTTTCGACGTTCAAGGATTATGCCGCACTGGCATCCAGCTACCAGGCCCGTGCCACCGTTGAGGTGACGCCAGCGATAGCGACACTGGCCGAACAGTTGACGGCGGATACAGACGATGACCGTGCCAAGGCACTCAAGCTCAGTGACTGGGTGCGAAAGAACATTCGCTATGTGGCTGTTTACGTCGGTGCTGGCGGCGTGGTTCCGCACACGGCGCAGACCGTTCTGAACAACCGCTATGGTGACTGCAAGGACCATGTGGCATTGCTCAATGCGCTGCTGAACGCAGCAGGCATCGAAAGTTCGCCAGCGCTGATCAATCAGGGTAACGCCTACTCCTTGCCGAAGGTGGCAACGCTCGGCGTGCTCAACCACGCGGTGACTTACATCCCGAGCCTGGACCTGTATCTGGATTCTACCGATCCATCGGTCGCTGCCGGCTTTCTTCCGCAACTGGTACTAAACAAGCCAACAATACTGACCGTGTCGGGTAAGTTCGGGAGCACGCCACCTACTCAATTTGGCAGGGTGGCAAGTGATTTGCTGTTCAAAATAGACAGCAAGGGTGCTGCTGACTTCACCAGCACTGCGGCGATCGAGGGCTGGGCCAGTGAGTACCACCGATTCGGCGTCAAAAGCATGGATCCGGCTGACCTGGATCGCTACGTCGAACAAGTGCTCAACCACTATGGGCAGCGAGGTAGTGGCAAGATTGTCATTTTGCCTTCCCAGGGGCCTGAGCATTTCACCAGTGTGGCCGAAGGGCATACCGCGAATTTGGTCAATTTGCCTGGTCCGGTCGGGGTGGCGGCAATCAGCAGTCTGTTTGGTGGCATTGCGGGGCTTGTCAGCGACTACGCCGGGGAAAGTAACCGAACCCAACCCTTCGCCTGCTTTGGCGATGAAATGCTGGAAAAGGCGCGTTTTGAATTCCCGGCTGAAATCGCCATTCAGGCAATCCCCGAAAGCATCACTGTGAAAGATGACAGTTTCGACTACAGCGCTCGTTATACACAGGACGGCCATGCGGTCGTCATCGAACGGCGCATTCAGTTCAAGCACAACAAGGCGGTGTGCACTCCCGAGCAGTTCCAGGCGATGAAGCCGGCCATCGAAATGATGGTCAAGGACCTACAAGGGCAGATCATCGTGCAAGGCTGACTGCCCTCAACGCAAAAAGCCCCGCCAGAATGAACTGTGCGGGGCTTTTTGCGTGCATCTCGATCAGCCAAGCGACCGGGAGTGCTGAATTCATGGCGCACTCGGCGGGATTCGAACCCACGACCCCTGCCTTCGGAGGGCAGTACTCTATCCAGCTGAGCTACGAGTGCAACGCGCACGCATGATACCCATCTGATTCGGCGGCGTCCATCGCCTTGATCTAAGGCTGTTTTTCCACTGCTACTGGATCGGGCCAGCGAAAATCCATCTATCCATATGCGATATCAGTATTTCCTTACAGGCTCTTATGCCCTCTATTCTCTCGTCACAACTTGTTATAACAAGTCATCGATCAGCGAAGAGACCCATGGCCGAACTGCTCCCCCTTTCTCCGGTACCGCTCTACACCCAGCTCAAGGAATTGCTGCGCGAGCGCATCCTCGACGGCACTTATCCACCGCATAGCCGCATGCCCTCGGAAAGCGAACTGGGCAAGGCGTTCGACGTCAGCCGCATCACCGTGCGCCAAGCGCTGGGTGATCTGCAGAAAGAAGGGCTGATCTTCAAGATCCATGGCAAAGGCACTTTCGTCGCCAAGCCCAAGGCGTTCCAGAACGTCAGCACCCTGCAGGGCCTGGGCGAGTCGATGACGCAGATGGGCTACGAGGTGATCAACCGCTTGCGCAGCTTCCGCCATGTGCCGGCCAACGCACTTGTTGCCGCGCGGCTGCAGGTCGAGGAGGGCAGCCTGGTCACCGAGATCCGCCGGGTGCGGCTGATCAACCGCGAGCCGGTGTCGCTGGAACTGACTTGGCTGCCCAAGGCCGTCGGTGAAAGGCTGGAGAAGGCCGACCTGGTCACCCGCGACATCTTCCTGCTGCTGGAAAACGACTGCGGCATCGCCCTGGGTCATGCCGACCTGGCCATCGATGCGGTGCTGGCCGACAGCGACCTGACCCAGGCGCTGGAGGTGGAGGAGGGCGCGCCGATCATGCGCATCGAACGCCTGACCCACGCCGCCGACGGCACGCCACTGGACTTCGAACACCTGTATTACCGCGGCGATGCCTTCCAGTACCGCCTGCGCATCGACCGCCAGAAGGGGAGCAAGGCATGAGTATCGAGACCCAGGATTACGACATCATCGTCATCGGCGGCGGCACCGCCGGGCCGATGGCCGCGATCAAGGCCAAGGAGCACGACAAGAGTCTGCGCGTGCTGCTGCTGGACAAGGCCAACGTCAAGCGCAGTGGCGCCATCAGCATGGGCATGGACGGCCTGAACAACGCCATCATCCCCGGCCATGCCACGCCCGAGCAGTACACCAAGGAAATCACCGTGGCCAACGACGGTATCGTCAACCAGGCCGCCGTGCATGCCTACGCGACCCACAGCTTCGAGACCATCGAACAGCTCGACCGCTGGGGGGTGAAGTTCGAGAAGGACGAGACCGGCGACTACGCGGTGAAGAAGGTCCACCACATGGGCGCCTATGTGTTGCCCATGCCCGAAGGCCACGACATCAAGAAGGTGCTCTACCGCCAGCTCAAGCGTGCCCGTGTCGAGATCAGCAACCGCATGGTCTGCACCCGCGTGTTGCTCGATGCCGAAGGCGCCGCTGCCGGTGTGCTTGGCTTCGACTGCCGTAGCGGCGAGTTCCGCGTGGTCCGCGCCAAGGCGGTGATCCTCGCCTGCGGTGCCGCCGGGCGCCTGGGCCTGCCATCGTCGGGTTACCTGATGGGCACCTACGAGAACCCGACCAATGCCGGCGACGGCTATGCCATGGCCTACCATGCCGGCGCCGAGCTGGCCAACCTCGAGTGCTTCCAGATCAACCCGCTGATCAAGGACTACAACGGCCCGGCCTGCGCCTACGTCACCGGCCCGCTGGGTGGCTACACCGCCAACAGCAAGGGCGAGCGCTTCATCGAGTGCGACTACTGGAGCGGGCAGATGATGTGGGAGTTCCACCAGGAGCTTGAAGGCGGTAACGGCCCGGTGTTCCTCAAGCTCGACCACCTGGCCGAGGAAACCATCCAGAACATCGAAGAAATCCTGCACAGCAACGAGCGCCCCAGCCGCGGCCAGTTCCATGCCGGGCGGGGCACCGACTACCGCCAGCACATGGTCGAGATGCATATCTCCGAGATCGGCTTCTGCTCGGGGCATTCGGCCTCGGGGGTGTGGGTCAACGAGAAGGCCGAGACCAGCGTGAAGGGCTTGTATGCCGCCGGAGACATGGCTGCGGTGCCGCACAACTACATGCTTGGCGCATTTACCTACGGCTGGTTTGCCGGTGTGAACGCCGCGCAGTACGTGGCCGGGCGGGACCTGGCCGAGGTCGACGCCGAGCAGGTCGAGCGCGAGCGCGCGCGGGTGTTCGCCCCGCTGCAACGCGAGCATGGCCTGCCGCCTGCGCAGGTTGAGTACAAGCTGCGGCGCATGGTCAACGACTACCTGCAGCCGCCGAAGGTCACCAAGAAGATGGAGATCGGTCTGGCACGTTTTGCCGAGATCGAACGTGATCTCGACCAGATGAAAGCCAGTAACCCGCACGAGCTGATGCGTGCCATGGAAGTGTCGGTGATCCGCGACTGTGCCGAGATGGCGGCACGCGCCTCATTGTTCCGCAAAGAGAGCCGCTGGGGCCTGTACCACCACCGCGTGGACTTCCCTGAGCGCAACGATGGTGAGTGGTTCTGCCATTGCCATCTGAAAAAAGGCGAAAACGGTGAGATGACCAGTTTCAAGAAAGCAGTCGAGCCGTACCTGATCGCGCTGGATGCCCAGGAACAGACCGCCTATGACCGGCTGCGGGTCAAAGCCGACGCCGCCTGAATAAAACAGCGGGCCGAGGGCCCCAAGGACCCCGTGAAATGGCTTACCAGCCCCAGGAAATCTTTTTTCGCAGCAGCGCCCCGGTAACCATCGACGAAGACAAGTGCATCGCCGAAAAAGGCTGCACCGTCTGTGTCGAGGTCTGCCCCATGGACCTGCTGGCGATCAACCCGGCCACGCAAAAGGCCTACATGGCCTTCGACGAGTGCTGGTACTGCATGCCTTGCGAGAAAGACTGCCCCACCGGCGCGGTCAAGGTCGACATCCCGTACCTGCTGCGCTGATTCTTCCCCGCTACCGGTGAACCACCGGACGCGCCTTCCTGCACTGCCCCTCGTTTCCCACCCCCCAAGCCGGGCGGCGGAGACGATTCCAGAACTCAAAACGATTCGAGGGGAAACACCCATGCGCCTTGTAGCAACCGTGGCCGGCCTCGCGCTGGCGCTCACCGGCCTGAACGCCAACGCCGAAACCATCCGCATCGCCATTGGTACCCAGGACACCACGATCAACTGCGCCACTGGCGGCCTGCTGATCCGCGAGCTGGGCCTGCTCGACAAGTACCTGCCGCATGACGGCAAGTACAAGGATGCCCAGTACCAGGTCGAGTGGAAGAACTTCACCAGCGGCGCGCCGCTGACCAACGAGATGGTCGCGGGCAAGCTCGACTTCGGCGCCATGGCTGATTTCCCTGGCTCATTCAACGGTGTCGCGCACCTGGATGCCGGCAAGCGCAGCCTGTTCATCAGTGTGCTGTCGGGCAGTGTGCATGGCAGCGGCAACGGCATCGTCGTGCCGGCAGCGTCGAAGGTGCAGTCGCTGGCTGAGCTCAAGGGCAAGACCATCTCCGTGCCGTTCGCCTCCACCGCCCACGGCATGCTGCTGCGCGCCGTCGCCGCCCAAGGCTGGGACCCGCAGAAGGACGTGCGGATCATTGCACAGGCCCCGGAAATAGCAGGCTCCGCCTTGCGCAGCAACCGCATCGAGGCCCACGCCGACTTCGTTCCGTTCGCCGAACTGTTCCCCAATCGCGGCTTCGCCCGCAAAGTCTACGACGGTGCCCAGGCCAACGCGCCAACGTTCCATGGCGCCTTGGTGGATGCCGATTACGCGAAGAAGTACCCGGAAGTGGTCACCGCCTACCTGCGCGCCAGCCTTGAAGCCGACCGCCTGATTGCAGCCGAACCGGAGAAGTACAGCGAGCTGATCGAAAAGGTCACCGGCATCGAAGCCGAGGTCAACTACCTGTTCCACGGCCCGCTCGGCCTGCAGACCCGCGACCTGACCTGGAAGCCGGAATACCGCCAGGCCGTGGCCACCTCCATTGATACGCTGAAGCTGCTGAAAAAGACCGACCGCGGCCTCGATACCGACCAGTTCATCGACGACCAGTACATCCGTGCCGCCTACAAGCAGGCTGGCCTCGACTACGACAAGGCGCTGAAGAATTACGACCCGCTGCCGCTCAAGGCTAATGATGCGCTCACCGGCAAGCCGATCACCGACCTCAGCCGCCTGGCGCAGATCTGGGTGCGCGGTGAAGACAAGGTGCGTCATTACGCTTCGCCGCAAGCGGCCCTCGGCGCCCTGGCCCAGCTGGAGCAAGAGGGCAAAGACATCCGCGCGATCTACGCTCAGGCTGCCGACAGCGGCATCAAGCTGCTGGCCAACCAGGCCTGGTTCGTGCGCAACGCCAAGGGCGAGCTGTCGGCATTCCTGCTCAAGGACCAGGCCGAGCAGTACGCCAAGGCCCATGGCGGTGAAGCGCTGGACTTCGTCAGTGCCAACCAGAAGCTGGTCGCCCAGCGCTGACCGGGAGGCACCGACATGACCCGCGACCTCAAACGCTGGCCCGTGCGCCTGGCTTCGCTGCTGGCCTGCCTGTTGTTCTGGCAGGTGGCGGCCAGCGTCAAGCTGGACCTTGGCCTGCTGACCTTTACCTATGTCCCCACACCGCAGGCGGTGCTGGAGGCGGCCTGGCAGTTGCTGACCTCCAGCGCCCTGCTGGCGCACCTGGGCAGCAGCCTGTCGCGGGTGTTTGCCGGGTATGCCGCTGCGGCACTGCTGGGCGTGACCCTGGGGCTATTGATTGGCCGCTCGAAATGGGCCGAGGACACCTTGCTGCCGCCGCTCGAAGTGTTGCGACCGATACCGGCGGTGGCGTGGATCCCGCTGGCGATCCTGATGTTCCCTTCCTCGGAGCTGTCGATGGTATTCATCACCTTCACCGGTGCGCTGTTCCCGATCCTGCTCAACACCGTGCATGGCGCTGAGGCGGTCGACCCGCGTCTGGTGGCGTCGGCGCGCAGCCTGGGTGCCGGGCGCTGGGCGATCCTGCGCGAAGTGGTGCTGCCTGGTGCGCTGCCGAGCATCGTCACCGGCCTTGCCATCGGCATGGGCACCTCGTGGTTCTGCCTGGTCACCGCCGAGATGATCGCCGGGCAGTTCGGCATCGGTTACTACACCTGGGAGTCGTACACCTTGCAGAACTACCCGGACATCATCGTCGGCATGCTGCTGATCGGCGTGCTGGGCATGGGCAGCAGCGCGCTGGTCAAGCGCCTCGGCGCATTCGCCACGCCCTGGTACCGCACGCGGAGGGCTGGCTGATGAACAGTTATCAACAGCCGCCCGGGCGAATCGATGGGCATGCGCTGTCGATTCGGCTGGGTGAGGCCCGAGAGGCCTTCGAGGCGGTGCAGCGCCTGGATTTCGCCGTGGAACCGGGCGAATTTGTCTGCATCCTGGGGCCCTCCGGCTGTGGCAAGTCGACGCTGCTCGGCGCCTTGGCCGGGCACCTGGTGCCCAGCAGCGGAGTGCTGAGCGTGGATGGCCAGGCCATCGCCGGGCCGTCGCCTCAGCGCGGCATGGTGTTTCAGCACCACACCTTGCTGCCGTGGCGCAGCGTGCTCGACAACGTCGCCTTCGGCTTGAAGATGCAAGGCCTGGGCAAGGCCGAACGCCGCCAGCAGGCGCGTGAAATGCTCCAGCTGGTGGGCCTGGCCGATTTCGCCGAGCGCTGGCCCAGCCAGTTGTCGGGTGGCATGCAGCAGCGCGCCGAAATTGCCCGGGTGCTGATCAACCGCCCGCGTCTGCTGCTGATGGACGAGCCGTTCGGCGCACTGGATGCGCAAACCCGCTCGCGCATGCAGGAACTACTGCTGGATATCTGGGCGCGCATCCGTACCACCGTGGTGTTCGTCACCCACGATATCGACGAAGCCTTGTTCCTGGCCGACCGCATTCTGGTGATGAGCCCGCGCCCCGGCCGCTTCATCGAGAACCTGCGCCTGGACTTTGCCCGCCCGCGCCGCGCCAGCCTGTTGACCAGCCCTGAATTCACCCACCTCAAACGCCATTGTCTGGCCTTGCTGCGCCATGAAGAGGGCCGTGAATTGCCGCGCCTGACGCCGCTTGGCCTGCCGGCCGTCGACCCTCTGCCGTTAAGGATCGCATTATGACTGCGCGAAGCACCGACAACCCCGAGATTCTTGAACTGCTGCCACGCCTCGAAGCCGATGACGCCGGCGTGCGGCACATTGCCCTGATCGAACTGGCCGACCTGGAAGACCCGGACGCCTTGCCGTGGCTTACCGATGCCCTGCTGGTCGATGCTGCTGACGAAGTGCGCGCCGAGGCCGCGCGCCTGCTGGAAGCCTGGGAGGAGCCGGAAGTGGTTCAGGCCTTGTGCGCCGCACTGGCAGATAGCGCCGAAGCGGTACGCTTGGCCGCAGCACAGAGCCTCAGCGAATTGAAGAGCCCAGAGACCGGGCAGCTGATTTTGCCCTGGACGATCCACGCAGATACTTTCGTCCGCGCCAGTACCTTGCGTGCCCTGCGTGAGCTGCGCCTTGAAGACGCCGCCGGGCCTGCACTGCGGGCGCTGGAGGACCCCGACGCGGCAGTGCGGCGCGAAGCCGTAGGTATTCTGGGTTGGCTCAAACATGAGCCGGCGTTGCCCGCGCTGGCCAGGCTGGCCGAGCACGAGCCCGACACCGAGGTGCGTCGTGCTGCAATTGGTGCCCTGGGGCTTGCGCGTGATTCCGGCGTGCTGCCGGCGTTGGTCAGCGCGTTGCGCGACCCGGCCTGGCAGGTGCGCGAGGAAGCCGCGACGACGCTGGGCAAGGTGGGCCATGCCCAGGCGGGCCCAGCATTGGTAGCGGCGTTGGACGATGGCTTCTGGCAAGTGCGCTTGCGCGCTGCCCGCTCGCTGGGCCGTTTGCGTCACGCCGAAGCGCTGGATGCTTTGGCCGACTTGCTTGGCCACGGCATCGCCAACCTGCGCAAGGAAGCCGCGCTGGCGCTCGGCGAACTGGGCCAGGCCAGTGCCTTGCCGGCATTGCAGGCGGCTGAAGCAGACAGCGACCCGGAAGTGCGCAAGGCCGTGCGTATCGCCTTGGCGCAGCTGCGCGGGGCGGCTTGATGAACAGCCCGAGTGCAATACGCAACCAGCGCGAGGCAGGGCATCTGACTGTGCAATGGCAGGATGCCGAGCAGGTTATCAGCCACGCCCGCTTACGCGCTGCCTGCCCTTGCTCGCAATGCCGCGCTGCCCGCTTGGGCGGTGCGATTGCCGTGGTGCAGGACGATGTGCGGGTAGCGCGCATCGAGCCGCAGGGTTACGGCGTGCAGTTGCTGTTCAGCGATGGGCACCAACGGGGTATCTACCCTTGGGAGTATTTGCGCGGACTGGGGGCGGCATAGCAGTACCTCATTCATCTAACCGGGGCGGCGCAATTTCAAGGCTTGCGAACCGAGGAACAAACCGGTCTATGCCATGCGCACCGGTCTGCCGTTCGACCGGCAGGTCTATAAGCAGAAGGTGCAGCATGACGCCGTGGTCGAGCGCTTCTTGCCCGCGGCGGATTGGGCCTAGAGGGCAATCAGTTCGGGCCGCAAACCTTCCACTCGGCGGGCCGGCGGCGGCAGGTAGCCGCCGTCACCGGTGATCTGGTGCAGGACTTTTTCGCGCAGCCCATGCAACGCCACACCGGTGCGCAGGCGTGGGTGTGGCAGGTCGATCTCCACCACCGACTTGATCCGCCCTGGGCGCGGTTCCAGCACCACAACCCGGTCGGCGAGGTAGGTGGCTTCTTCAGCATCGTGGGTGACCAACAAGGTGGTGATGCCGGCGCGCTCGCGGATGGCCAGCAGTTCATCCTGCAACTGCTGGCGCGTCAGTGCATCGAGCGCGCCGAACGGCTCATCAAGCAGCAGGATGCGCGGGCTCGCCACCAGGCCGCGGGCAATCGCCACGCGCTGGGCCATGCCACCGGAAAGCTGGTGGGGGTAGGCCGACTCGAAACCGACCAGGCCTACCAGTTGCACGAACTCATGTACACGGCGGGCGCGCTCGCCCTGGGTCAGGCGCTCGTTGACCAGGCCCAGAGCGATGTTCTGCTCAACCGTCAGCCAGGGGAACAGGCGGTGCTCCTGGAACACGATGCCACGCTCGCCACCGATGCCGCTAACCGCCTGGCCATCGACGCGGATGCTACCGCTGTAGTCGGTGTCCAACCCCACCAGCAGGCGCAGCAGGGTTGACTTGCCGCAGCCCGAGGCGCCGACAATGGCGATGAATTCACCTTCATTGATGGCCAGGTTGAAGTTGCGGATGGCCTCGAACGGCTGGCCATCGACGCTGAAGACTTTGCCGACGCCCTCGAAGCTGACCAGTGGCGGTGTGGTGTCGGCCTGGTTGGCCGCGAGCAGGTGTGAGGCATTGAAGGCATTCATGCGGTTCTCCAGCGCGTGGCGCGCGATTCGAGGCGTTGACCGAGGGTGCCGAGCAGGGCGCCGACCAGGCCGATCAGAACCATGGCGGCCATGACCTGGTCCATGCGGAACAGTTGCTGGGCACCAATCATCAGGCTGGCAATGCCGCCGTCCGAGGGCATGAAGTACTCGGCGCCGATGGTGCCCAGCCAGGCGTAGATCAATGACAGGCGCAAGCCGGCGAATATCGCTGGCGCGGCGCCGGGCAGCACCAGCAGGCGCAGGCGTTGCCACAGGTTAAGGCGAAGTGTGCGGGCCGCTTCGCCCAGCTGTGGCGAGAGGCCGGCGATACCGCGTTGGGTGGCGATCAGCAGCGGGAAGAAAGCGGCCAGGCCGACGAACACGTTTTTGGCCCCTTCGCCAAGGCCGAACCAGGCGGTGAGCAAGGGCACCCAGGCGAACAGCGCCACTTGCCGCAGCGCCGTCAGGCTTGGCCCGAAAAGACGTTCCGCATTGCGCGAGAGTCCCAGCAACAGACCGCTCAGCAAGCCGGCGCCGCCGCCCAGGACCAGGCCGGTCAGGGTGCGCTGCAGGCTCAGCAGCATGGCTTCTGGCAGCGATCCATCGGCCAGCCCGGCGAGCAAGGTGCGCAGCACGTCCAGCGGTGAGGAGAGAATGTTCGGGTCGATCCAGGCGAGGCTGTTGCTGGCCTGCCACAGCGCCAACAGTGCCGCCGGCAGCAGCAGGCTCTGCCAGCCCCGCGGCATGGGCCCGCGCTGCTGTTCACCGGTGGCCGGTTGCGGCCAGTACAGCAGGTGTTTTTCCAGGGTCGAGAAACCACGCTCCAGCAACGCACCGACCACGCCGATCACCAGGATGCAAAGCAACACCAGGTCGAGCATGAACAGTTGCCGGCCCCAGACCATCAGGTAGCCAATGCCTTCGCTGGAGGCCAGCAACTCGACGGCCAGCAACGAGGTCCAGCCCGTTGCCAGGGCCAGGCGCACGCCGGTGAGGAACGCGGGCAGGGCAGCCGGCAGCAGCAAGCGCAGGAACAGCAGGTGACGCGGCAGGCGCAGGGCGGCGGCGGCCTCGCGCAGTTTGGGCTGGGCATCGCGCACGCCGACCAGGGTATGCAAGGTGACCGGCACCACCACGGCCTTCACCAGCACTACCAGCTTGAGCAGCTCGCCGATCCCGAAGAACAGCATGAACAGCGGAATCCAGGCCAGGGTAGGGATCTGCGCCAGGGCCACGAAGGTTGGCAGCACCCAGGTCTGCGCATGGCGTGAGGTGCCCAGCCAAGTGCCGAGCAGCAAGCCGCTGCTGATGCCCGCCAACAATCCCCAGAACAGCCGCTGCAGGCTTATCCACAAGTGCCCCCAAAGCTCACCGGAGCCAAACTCCAGCGCGCTTTGCCACACCAGTGAGGGGGCTGGCAGGATCTGCTCGCTCATCCAGTGCTGCCGGCTCGCCACTACCCACAACAGCGCAATAAAGACCGGTACTGCCCACGGCAAGAGTCTGCCCTTGTGGGAGCGGCCATGCGTCGCGATTGGGCCGCGCAGCGGCCCTCGAAGCCAACCTCGCCCTCTGCTCAGAACTCCATTCATCGGCCATCTCTCGAAGCGTTCCAATGTTATTCACTTATGGAATTAAAAAATTACACAAGTAGCTTTCAAGAGATAAGAGCATGCAACCCCTGCATACGGAACCCCCTTGTCATTGCGTTTTCCTCATATTTTCCATGCGTTTCCCGCAAGCCGTCCTGCGCCCCGCATGAATCCTCATTTATGTCTTTCAGTTACTAAAAAATGAAGTTTTGATCTTTGTAGGTTCTAACAAGACCTGCCTAGCTTCTGGCCAAAGCGCCGGCCATCGCCGGTGGCAGCCTGCCAAGGAGCCTTGCCATGAAAACCCCTCTGCGCCACCTCATCACCGCTCTCGGTCTAGCCTTCACCCTAAGCGGGCACGCGGCCGAGCTGGCAAAGCCTGAGAGCATCCGCATCGCCGTGCCCGACCTGAGTGCTGGCAGCAAGCACAGTGCTGGCGGCGTGGTGGATGTACTGCGTGACCAGCAGCTGCTGGAAAAGGAATTCGCCAAAGACGGCATCCGCATCGACTGGCATTTCTTCAAGGGTGCCGGGCCTGTGGTCAACGAAGCTTTGGCCAACGGCCAGGCCGATTTCGCCTACCTGGGCGACCTGGCGGCTATCGTCGGCAAGGCCAATGGCCTCGACACCCGCGTGCTGTCAGCCGGCGTGCGTGGGGTGAAGAGCTACCTGGGCGTGGTACCGGGCTCCGGCATCAAGACCCTGCACGACCTCAAGGGCAAGCGCGTGGCGGTGTTCCGCGGCACCGCCAACCAGCTGTCGTTCGCCAGCGCGTTGGCCAGCCAGGGGCTGTCGGAGCGCGACCTGAAAGTGATCAACCTGGACTTCAACGCCGCCAACGCTGCACTGGCCGCCAAGCAGATCGACGCTACCTGGGGCCTTTCCAACCTGCTGTCGCTGCGTGAGCGCGGGCTGGTCGAGCTGCCGGTCAACTCTCGCGACCTGAAGGGGGCCGGCAGCACCCAGGCGGTCTTGCTCGGCACGGGCGATTTCATCCGCAAGTACCCCGAACTAGTGCAGCGCCTGGTCAATGCCCAGGAGCAGGCCGCGAGCTGGCTGCGTGACGAGCACAACCGCGATGCCTACGTCGACCTGGTGGCAAGCAACGCCAACTGGCCACGCAGCATCCTCAGTGATGACCTGGCCAAGGAAGACCTCGGTCACTACTTCGACCCACGGCTGGACGCCGACTTCGTCGCCCAGCTGCAGCAGGGTGTCGACCTGGCCACCCGCGAGCGCCTGATCCGCCGAGGTTTCCAGGTTTCCGAGTGGATCGAACCGCGCTTCCTCGATGCCGCACTGCAACACGAACAGGCCGTGCAGGCCGCCCGCTGAACCCACAACCCGCCCCTGACCGCAAGGACCACGACCATGAGCAATGCCGCACTGGCCACCGCGCCGCACGCCCTCGAACTCGACATCCACCCGGTTGCCGGCCGTATCGGTGCCGAGATCCGCGGGGTGAAGCTGTCCGCCGACCTGGATGCCGCCACCGTCGATGCCATCCAGGCCGCCCTGGTGAAACACAAGGTGATCTTCTTCCGTGGCCAGACCCACCTGGATGACCAGAGCCAGGAAGGTTTCGCCAAGCTGCTCGGCGAGCCCGTCGCCCACCCCACCGTACCGGTGGTGGACGGCACCAGCTACCTGCTGCAGCTGGACGGGGCCGAAGGCCAGCGGGCCAATTCCTGGCACACCGACGTGACCTTCGTCGATGCCTACCCCAAGGCCTCGATCCTGCGCAGCGTGGTGGCGCCGGCTTCCGGCGGCGATACCGTGTGGGCCAACACGGCGGCGGCCTATCAGGAACTGCCCGAGCCGCTGCGCGAACTGGCTGACAAGTTGTGGGCAGTGCACAGCAACGAATATGACTATGCGAGCATCAAGCCCGATGTCGACCCGGCCAAGCTTGAGCGTTATCGCAAGGTGTTCACCTCGACCGTGTACGAGACCGAACACCCGGTGGTGCGGGTGCACCCGATCAGTGGTGAGCGGGCATTGCAGCTGGGCCATTTCGTGAAGCGCATCAAAGGTTATTCGCTGGCCGACTCGCAGCATCTGTTTGCAGTGCTGCAGGGGCATGTGACGCGGTTGGAGAACACCGTGCGCTGGCGCTGGGAGGCAGGGGATGTGGCGATCTGGGATAACCGCGCCACGCAGCATTATGCGGTCGATGACTACGGCACCCAGCCGCGCGTGGTGCGGCGGGTGACCCTGGCCGGCGAAGTGCCGGTTGGGGTTGATGGGCAGTTGAGCCGGACAACCCGCAAGGGGTAGGCCTGCAGACAACACCTGTGGGAGCGGGCATGCCCGCGAAGCAGGCGCCGCGATTGATGGCACCGGCTCCGCCGGTGTTCGCGGGCGCGCCCGCTCCCACAGATTGAGGTGGCCGTCAGATCTCGGTATCACAGTCAATCAATTGCCTGACCAGTCCCTGAGCCAATGGCGACAAGCCATATCCCACCCGGCTCACGACCCCATAGCGGGTGTAGAACGCCTCTTCCTGCTCCGGTAACAGGTCCACCAGTTTCAACGCCACCAGACCCCGCTCCCTCTGGTAGGGCCGCAAGTTGGCATTGCAGGCAATACCGATGGTGTCCGAATGCATCACCACGTTCAGCAGCGCGTAGCCGTGCTCGCATTCCACCGTCGGAAGAAAGTCTTGACGGCCGCTGAGGTCGCTGAGGATCTTGCGGATGTTCGGCGGGCGAAAAGTGGTTGCCAGCGGGTAGTCGAAAACATCGCGTGCGTGCACTTCGGCCTGCTCGGTCAGCGGGTGCCCGACCCGACAGCAAAAGTGCCAGCGCTGCGGCGCCAGCTTATGCACGCGGTAATCCGGGTCGGACTCGAACTGGCGGGTGTCGGCAACGAAGAACTCGATCTCCTCGGCGATCAGCTTGCGGTTCAGCGCCTGCCAGTTATCCACCTGGAAGCAGGTGCGCGCTGCCGGGTACTCGGCCACGAAGCGCGCCACGGCCTTTGGCACCAGGCCACCCGCGGGCGCCGGGCCGGAGCCGAAACGCACCACGCCCGTGGTGGCGCCATTGAACTGTTGGATCTCGTTGACCAGGTTATGCGCGCCATGCACCAGGCGCCGCGAGTGCTCCAGTACCAGCAGGCCCTGGCGGGTGGGTGAAAGTTCCTTGCTGGCACGGTCGACCAAGCGGCAGCCGACGTTGTGCTCCAAGGTCTGGATGCTGCGGCTGAAGGCCGATTGCGACAGGTTCACCGCCGCGGCTGCGGCGACAAAACTGCGGTGCTCGACAAGGGCAATGTAGTGGCGCAGCTGACGCAGATCGATATGCATTTTCTACATTAAAACCTTCGGTCAAATGCAATTGCTGACAAGGGTGAGTCCCCTTATAAAGGGAGTCACTTATTCCACAAAATATGAATTATAAATATTTATATCTCTTAAAAGAATATAAGCCCGACTGACCGCGATTCGGTTCCGCCAACGGAAATGCTCGCCCAGGGCCCATGCCTCAAGGAGCATTTGCATGTCTGGACTTTCCCGTTGGCCTGCGCGCGCGTCGCGTTTCACCTTGCAACCCTTGGCCGCCGGCGTGTTGCTGGCGGCATCCAGCGGCAGCTTCGCCGAAGAGCCCGTCAGCGTTACCCCGGCTGTGGAACAGGAAGCCAAGCTCGGCACCGTCACCGTCAACGCCCGTCGTCGAGAGGAAACCGCGCAGAGCGTGCCCACGCCGATCAGCGTGCTCAGCAGCGAAACCCTGGAAACCCAGCGCATTTATCGTGTGCAGGATCTGCAACAGCTGGTGCCCAGTACCAACGTCGCTTATGTGCATGCACGCCAGTCGAGCATCTCGATTCGCGGCCTGGGCAACAACCCGGCCAGCGATGGCCTGGAGGGCAGCGTCGGCATCTACCTGGACAACGTCTACCTTGGCCGCCCGGGCATGGCCGTGTTCGACCTGCTCGACGTCGAGCAGCTGGAAGTGCTGCGCGGCCCGCAGGGCACGCTGTTCGGCAAGAACACCACGGCTGGGGTGCTGAACATCACCACGCGCAAGCCGACCTTCCACCCGGAAGGCAGCATCCAGCAATCGATTGGCGAGGACGGCTACCTGCAGACCCAGGGCAGCTACTCCGGGCCGATCACCGAGACGCTGGCCGGGCGAATCAGTGCCTATCACACTGAAGACGATGGCTATGTGAAGAACATCCACAACGGCGACGAACTCAACGGCGGCAAGCGCCAGGGCTTTCGTACCCAGTTGCTGTTCCAGCCGAGCGAAACCTTCAACTTGCGCTGGATCGGCGAATATAACGAGGAAGATTCCAACAACGGCATCCTTAGCCTGTACAGCACCGGGCCGACCATCAACGGCGTCAACCGCTATGAAAGCCTGGCCGCCCAGGCGGGTGCGACGCTGGTGTCGGGCAAGGACCGCAAGGTCAATTTCGACGCCGACCAACAGGTGACGGTGTTCCAGGGCGGTACTTCGGTGGAAGCCAACTGGACCCTGCCCAACGACTTCACCCTGACCTCGATCAGCGCCTACCGCTGGTGGGACTTCACCCCGCGCAATGACGACGGCCTCAATGTGCCGGTGTTCTACAGCGCCGGGGTATCGGTGCGCGACAAGCAGTACTCCCAGGAGATCCGCCTGGCGTCGCCGACCGGTGGCCTCTTCGACTATGTGCTTGGCGCGTACTACTTCAAGCAGGACCTGGACAACAAGTCCTTCACTTATTACGGCCCTCAGGCCGACATCTGGAACATCACCCCGGCCGGCGCCCTGGCCAACGTCAATACCATCGGCAACGGCCACATCGATACCGACAGCTACGCGCTGTTCGCTCAGGGCACCTGGCACCTCACCGACCGCCTGGACTTCACCGCCGGCATCCGCGGCACCTACGAAGAAAAGAGCGCATGGGTGACCCGCGATGCGCCAACCGGTGGTGCTGCCGTGACCGGTGCTGCCGCTGCTGCGCGTCAGGGCAGGGTGGGGGCGTACGATTCGGGGGACCTCAACCAGTACAGCTTCAGCCCCTCCGGCCTGCTGGGACTGAGCTATCGGTTCAACGACCAGTTGCTCGGCTACGCCACCCTGACCCACGGCGAGAAGTCCGGTGGCGTGAACCTCACCGTCGGCGCTGCGCCACGCCTGGGCACCGACTCGTTGCTGGTCGGTACCGAGCGGGCCAACAACGCCGAGCTGGGCCTCAAGAGCACGCTGTTCGACAACCGCCTGCAACTCAACACCAACCTGTTCTGGACAGAGGTGCATGGCTACCAGGCCAACGTCTACGACCAGATCAACCGCGTGCAGTACCTGGCCAATGCCGGCAGCGTGCGCTCGCGGGGCCTGGAGTTCGAAGCCACGGCGCTGCCGATCAAAGGCCTGACGGTGAACTTCAACGGTTCGTGGAACGACGTGCGCTACCTGAAGTACGACGACGCACCGTGCCCGCCGGAAGTGAGCCTGGCCAACGCCAGCGCCACCTGCGACCTGTCCGGCCACCAGGTGGTCGGGGCCTCCAAGTACATCGCCAACCTCAACGGCGAATACAAGTGGCAGGCCAGCCAGCACGTCGAGCCCTACGTCACCGCCAGCTACGCGTTCCGCTCAAGAGCGGTGGGCACCATCGATGATTCCGACTTCGGCCAGATCCCCAGCTACGCGCTGGTCAACCTCTCCGCCGGCGTGCGCCTGGACCAGGGCGACGGCGTGGTCGACCTGTCGCTATGGGTGAAGAACGCCGGCGACAAGACCTATTTCACCAGCCTGTGGAATTCCGCCAACGGTGGTTATGCCGGCGTGCTCGGTACTCCGCGCACCTTCGGCGCCACCGCCCGTTACGACTTCTGAGTAAAAAGGAGCTTTGCCATGAATGCCAAGACCCAAACCCCTGAACTGCCCGAAGGCGCCTGCCTCACGGCCAAAGTCCCCGAGCGCGGCGAGGCGCTGCTCGGCGATGTGGTGGTCAACCCTTACCGCCTGGCGCCGCTGACCGCAATCATCCGCGATGGCGGCCGCAGCTTGAGCGCCGCCCATGTGCGGGTGCGCGGCAAGGGCGAGCGCGGTGTGGACATCGCCTACGAGGTGTCCGAGCGCTCGCTGTGGACCTATGGCGGCATCCCGGTATTCGGCCTGTACCCGGATCACGTCAACCAGGTGGAAGTGAGCTACAAGCTCGACGGCGAGCGCATCCGCGAGCAATACCAGATCTACGCCCCGGCAGTGCGCTTGCCGGTGGTGGCGAAACAGACCGCCGCGCTGCCGGAGGTGGAGCCGGTCAAGGTGGCGCCCGGTTTCGAACAGCGCCTGTACCTGTTCAACCACTTGCAAGGGGATATTCCCGGTGGCCGAGCCTTCAAGTGGAACGGCCTGGGCGGCGCTGCCGAGTGGGACCAGGTCGGCAACAACTGGATCTCCGACAGTAACGGTGACGTGCGCTGGTACCTGGACATCGAGCAGATCCACGATTCCAATCGCCGCGACGGCCTGGGCGGCACCATGGGCTTCCAGCAGACCCGCGATGGCAAGCTGATCTGGGGCCAGGGCCAGACCTACTCCAAGTTCGACCTGCTGGGCCGGCGTATCTGGCAGCGCAACCTGCCGGACAAGTTCGCCGACTTCTCCCATGAGATTCGCGAAACCACCAACGGCACCTACCTGCTGCGTGTCGGCACCAGCGATTACCGTCGTCCGGATGGCAAGCGGGTGCGCTCGATCCGTGACCACATCATCGAAGTCAGCGAGGCGGGGGATGTGCTGGACTTCTGGGACTTGAACCAGATTCTCGACCCCTATCGCGGCGACTTGCTGGAAACCCTGGGCAAGGCGGCGATCCAGCTGCCCGAGGGTGTACAAAAGCAGGATGATCGGCTGGCCAACGAACTGGCCGAAGGCAACCTGCCGTTCGGTGATACCCCGGGCGTGGGCACCGGGCGCAACTGGGCACACGTCAATGCCATCGACTACGATGCCGATGACGACAGCATTATCGTTTCAGCCAGGCATCAGGGGGTGGCCAAGATCGGTCGGGACAAGCAGGTGAAGTGGATTCTCGCTTCACCCCAGGGCTGGCCGCAGCACCTGCGCGAGAAAGTGCTGACACCTGTCGCAAGCGAAGGCTTCGACTGGTCCTGGACCCAGCACACTGCCTGGCTCACCGGTAAAGGCACGCTAACCGTGTTCGACAACGGCTGGGGCCGCGACTTTGCGCCCACCAAGCTCAGCGGTAACTACAGCCGGGCGGTGGAGTACAAGATCGACGAGGCCAAGGGCACCGTCGAGCAGGTGTGGGAATACGGCAAGGAGCGTGGCGACGAGTGGTACAGCCCGGTGACCTCGGTGGTGGCCTACCGGCCAGAGACCGATACCCAGTTCATTTATTCGGCTTCAGTGAACTTCCTCACGCCCGAGAAATTGACCACCACAGTGCTCAATGAAGTGCGTCGCGGCACGCAGGAGGTGCTGGTGGAGCTGAAGGTGCACAGCCGCCAGCCGGGCTCCGTTGGCTACCGGGCTCTCGTGATCGACCTGGCCAAGGCGTTCTGATTCCTTCCCCCTCCGGGAGGGCCGTCGGTCCTCCCATCACATTTCCTTCAGCTCGATCGTCTAACCTGTACCGGCCTCTTCGCGGGCGCGCCCGCTCCCACAGGAGTCTCACAACTTCTGAATTCGATGGGGTACCTGTGGGAGCGGGCATGCCCGCGAAGAGGCCGGCTGCTACAGCACAGAATTGTGAAATTTCCGCCGGGGTGTTCAACCATTCGTTCTTTTTTTCGAACAGCCTATTGTCCAACACCCCAGCAGCCGCTTAGCATTCGTTTGAGATTTCAAACGCTCGATGCCCTGCCTTGGGCGCTTTTCATACAATCAACAATTCGGGAAGCCGACATGCAGCTCAAAGACGCTCAGTTGTTCCGCCAGCAAGCCTTCATCAACGGTGAGTGGCTGGATGCGGACAGCGGCCAGACCATCAACGTGACCAACCCGGCCACTGGTGAAGTCATCGGTACCGTGCCGAAGATGGGCTCTGCGGAAACCCGCCGCGCCATCGAAGCTGCCGACAAGGCCCTGCCGGCCTGGCGCGCACTGACCGCCAAGGAGCGTTCGAACAAGCTGCGTCGCTGGTTCGAACTGATGATCGAGAACCAGGACGACCTGGCTCGCCTGATGACCACCGAACAAGGCAAGCCGCTGGCCGAAGCCAAGGGCGAAATCGCCTATGCCGCCTCGTTCATCGAGTGGTTCGCTGAAGAAGCCAAGCGCGTCTACGGTGACACCATTCCGGGCCACCAGCCAGACAAGCGCCTGATCGTCATCAAGCAGCCGATCGGCGTTACCGCGGCCATCACCCCGTGGAACTTCCCGGCCGCGATGATCACCCGTAAAGCCGGCCCGGCCCTGGCCGCTGGCTGCACCATGGTGCTCAAGCCTGCTTCGCAAACCCCGTACTCCGCCTTGGCCCTGGTCGAGCTGGCTACCCGTGCCGGCATCCCGGCGGGTGTGCTGAGCGTCGTCACCGGCAGCGCTGGCGAAGTCGGCGGCGAGCTGACCGGCAACTCCCTGGTACGCAAGCTGTCCTTCACCGGCTCGACCGAAATCGGTCGCCAGCTGATGGAAGAATGCGCCAAGGATATCAAGAAGGTTTCCCTGGAGCTGGGTGGCAACGCCCCGTTCATCGTGTTCGACGACGCCGATCTGGACAAGGCGGTCGAGGGCGCGATCATCTCCAAATACCGCAACAACGGCCAGACCTGCGTCTGCGCCAACCGTATCTACGTGCAGGACGGCGTCTACGACGCGTTCGCCCAGAAGCTGGCCGCGGCTGTCGCCAAGCTGAAGATCGGTAACGGCCTGGAAGAAGGCACCACCACCGGCCCGCTGATCGACGGCAAGGCTGTCGCCAAGGTTCAGGAACACATCGAAGACGCGGTGGGCAAAGGCGCCAAGGTGCTGTCCGGTGGCAAACTGATCGAAGGCAACTTCTTCGAGCCGACCATCCTGGTCGACGTGCCGAAAACCGCTGCTGTCGCTAAAGAAGAGACCTTCGGCCCACTGGCGCCGCTGTTCCGCTTCAAAGACGAAGCCGAAGTCATCGCCATGTCCAACGACACCGAGTTCGGCCTGGCCTCGTACTTCTACGCCCGTGACATGAGCCGTGTGTTCCGTGTCGCCGAGGCCCTGGAATACGGCATGGTGGGTATCAACACCGGCCTGATCTCCAACGAAGTCGCGCCATTCGGCGGTATCAAGGCCTCCGGCCTGGGCCGCGAAGGTTCCAAATACGGTATCGAGGACTACCTCGAAATCAAATACCTGTGCATCAGCGTCTGATCGCCGGGTAAACGCTTTTACCTCTGCCAGCGGGGCGCGAGAGCGACGTCTCGCTGGCCTTTTTGACATAGCAGTACCTGGTGGCCAGGGCGTTCATGGCAGTCGATCAACGAATACTGTTCGCGAACACTCCCAGCCACCCCCGAATAAAAGCGCCGCCATTGGCGCAATGAGGGCTTTATGAGCAAGACCAACGAATCCTTGATGCAACGTCGTGTCGCCGCCGTCCCACGTGGCGTTGGCCAGATCCACCCGATCTTCGTCGAATCCGCGAAGAACTCGACGGTGATCGACGTTGAAGGCCGCGAACTGATCGACTTCGCCGGCGGCATCGCAGTACTGAACACCGGCCACCTGCACCCGAAAGTGGTTGCCGCTGTGCAAGAGCAGCTGACCAAGGTCAGCCACACCTGCTTCCAGGTGCTGGCCTACGAGCCTTACGTAGAGCTGTGCGAAAAGATCAACAAGCTGGTCCCAGGCGACTTCGACAAGAAGACCCTGCTGGTTTCCACCGGCTCAGAAGCCGTTGAAAACGCCGTGAAGATCGCCCGTGCCGCCACTGGCCGCGCTGGCGTGATCGCCTTCACCGGTGGTTACCATGGCCGTACCATGATGACCCTGGGCCTGACCGGCAAGGTCGTGCCGTACTCCGCTGGCATGGGCCTGATGCCAGGCGGCATCTTCCGCGCCCTGTTCCCGAGCGAACTGCACGGTGTCAGCGTTGACGACGCCATCGCTTCGGTCGAGCGCATCTTCAAGAACGACGCCGAGCCGCGCGACATCGCCGCGATCATCCTCGAGCCAGTACAAGGCGAAGGCGGCTTCCTGCCAGCACCGAAAGAGCTGATGAAGCGCCTGCGCGAGCTGTGCGACAAGCACGGCATCCTGCTGATCGCCGACGAAGTGCAGACCGGCGCTGGCCGTACCGGCACCTTCTTCGCCATGGAACAGATGGGCGTCGCGCCTGACCTGACCACCTTCGCCAAGTCCATCGCTGGCGGCTTCCCGCTGGCTGGTGTGTGCGGCAAGGCCGAAATCATGGACGCCATTGCTCCGGGCGGCCTGGGCGGCACCTACGCCGGTTCGCCAATCGCCTGCGCCGCGGCCCTGGCCGTCATCCAGGTGTTCGAGGAAGAGAAGCTGCTGGATCGCAGCAAGGCTGTTGGCGAGCTGCTGACTGCTGGCCTGCGCAAGATCCAGGAAAAACACTCGATCATCGGTGACGTCCGTGGTCTGGGCTCGATGATCGCTGTGGAAGTCTTCGAAAAAGGCACCCACACCCCGAACGCTGCTGCCGTTGCCCAGGTTGTGGCCAAGGCACGCGACAAGGGTCTGATCCTGCTGTCCTGCGGCACCTACGGCAACGTCCTGCGTATCCTGGTTCCGCTGACCGCCGAAGACGCGCTGCTGGAAAAAGGCCTGGCCATCATCGAAGAGTGCTTCGCTGAACTCGCCTGATGTGACGCGCTTCATGAAAAAACCCGCTTAGGCGGGTTTTTTTTGTGCCCAGAAAAGCCGTGTGCGGCTATGGTGGTGGAAGGATTCGCCTTGGAAGCTGCGAAGGACTGTGTGTCAGGGATATTGAGGAGTTGGCCATGAGTGCTGCAGACCCCACCCCACCTTGCGTCCTGATCGCCGAAGGTGATCCTTGGGTACGCGAAATGTTGAGCGAAATGCTGCTCAGCGTGCGTTGCGACGCTCGCTTGCACGTCTGCGCCGACGGCTCGCAAGCGCTCACGGCGCTGGCCAGCAAGCCTGACCTGATCATCGCCGCCCGCGAGCTGGCAGGCTGCGATGGCCTCGACCTGCTGCGCAACGTGCGCGCCAAGGGCCCGGAATTGCCGTTCATTCTCATGAGCAGCCGCAGCGATAGCGCCAGTGTGCGCGAAGCGTTACCGCTGCACCCCACGGCTTACCTGAGCAAACCGCTGAATCTGGACAAGCTGCGCAAGAGCCTGGAAGAGCTGCTGCTGGCCGTGGGCGAGCAGATCACCTGCCCGGTACCGCCGTTGCAACCTGGCGCCAACCTGGCGGCCTACCTCGAACAACGCCGCGCCACCGCCGATGGTGGGCCGCTGTTCGCCGATGTGCAGGTAGCGATCAAGCGTGCGCTGAACCCACAGGGCCTGAACCTCAAAGTGCTCGAAGAGGAAGTGCGCGACGACCCGCAGATCACGGCGGTGCTGATCGCCGCTGCCAACAGTGCCGCCCTGCACCGTGACGCCCCGGTGCAGACCCTGATGCAGGCGCTGAACAAGCTCGGCAGCACCCAGAGCATGAATCTGATTCTTGGACTGACCCTCAAGCGCAGCGCACGCCTGAGCGACCCGTTGCTGACGCAGCATGCCACGCATTACTGGAATCTTTCTCTGCACACGGCCGAATACGCCCGCTCGCTGGCGCGCATGCTCGAACTGGAACAGGAACGTTGCTATTGCGCTGGCCTGCTGCACTGCCTGGGCGACCTGGCGGTGCTGCGCTGCCTGCAAGAGTGGCGCCTGGCCGGTGGCGAACTGGACGAGGACCGGGTACAGCTGTCGCTCAACGAGTTCGGCGCAGCGTTCGGTTCGGCGCTGCGTACCCGCTGGCGCCTGCCGCTGAGCCTGCGCGAGCTGATCGCAGCGATCTACCAGCTGGGTGGCGGGGTGTATTCACGGGAGATCCTGGCCCTCAACCTAGCCGGGCAATTGGCGCGCCTGCCGGCGGATCAGGGGCTGGACAAGATCGCCAGCAACAAGACGGCGCGCTTGCTGAAAGTAGGGCTACCGGAGCTGAGCCGGTTGCGCAAGGTGGAGAATCCGGAGGTGAAGCCGCAGGAGGATCAGACGCCAGCTGAGCCATTGAACGTCAAGCCTGAGGGCATGATTGACGGAGCGGAGCCTGAAAACGCCGCGTCCTGAAATGACAAAACCCAGCGAAGGCTGGGTTTTGCAAGTCCCTCAAGGGGGATAAACGCTAAGTGCCTCTATGGGCTACAAGGCAACAGTAAGGAGGATGGGCCTGGCTGTCAACCTCTCAGGAGCGAGCCTGCATTCATGACCTTTATGATCGCGCGTTGGATCCGTTCTACCACTTCACGAGCCAGAATCTGATCAAGGCAGCCTCTGCCGACTTGTCTCGGTTTGAATAAGCGCTCCCTGCTGACTTGTGCGACAAGATCGGCTTTGGCCCATCGCGTCTGCTGTTTGAAATAGGGCAGTTCAGCGATCAGCTCAGCAGATAGCTCAACATGCCATCCTCGGCTTAATTTTCCTGAATCCTTGGTGGTTGATAACGGGACTACGATACAAGCGTTGGAGTCGATTCTTCCGTTGATCACAATAACAAGCCGGTTCTTGACCATCTCTGGCTTGAGCCGAAAATCGTAATGAAAGGGTGTATTCATTTGCTCGGTGCAGATTCGGTAGTCACCATAATTGCACTCGAGAATTTGGCCGACTTTGGGCTCGAACCTGATTGCCATGTCCCATCCTGAGGCCTTTGTTTCGGACTCATGATGTCACGCGACCGGCGCCAAATGAGCTGATCGCAGTACTTCAAAGCAAATTGAGACCATTCCTACGGCGTGCTACTGCAGATCTGCAGGAATTTTCTGACCTCGGCTCTCTCTACCCACGAACTATCTGATTTTTGCCCTGCCGCTTGGCCCGGTACATCGCCGCGTCGGCGCGGGCAAACAAGCTGTCCAGCGACGCGTCTTCGTCGGTCATCCCGGTCAGACCCTGGCTTACCGTGACGCTGTACGCTTCATCACCATGGCTGAAAGCCTGCCGCTGAATCTCCCGCTGCAAGCGCTCGGCAATCTGCTCGGCCACCTGTGCATTGCAGCCTGGGAATACCGCCGCGAATTCCTCCCCGCCGATACGCCCGAACAGGTCACCACGGCGTAGCACGGCCTTGCCGCTGTCGGCGATGCGTTGCAGCACCTGGTCGCCTTCCTGGTGCCCGTAGCTGTCGTTGATGCGTTTGAAGTCGTCGATGTCCAGCAGCAGGAAGGCCAATGGCGTGCCTTCCTCGCGGGCACTGTCGAATGCCTGCTGGGCGCATTCGAAGAAGTGCCGGCGGTTGCTGCTCTGGGTCAGCACGTCGGTGGTGGCCAGGCGCTGCAGCTCACCTTCCAGTTGCTTCTTCTCGGTGATGTCTTCGGCGATGCCGACGATGATCACCCGGTCGCCGTCGTTCTGCTGGTTGATGTAGCACTTGTCGCTCAGCCAGCGCACCTGGCCGCTGGCGTTGAGGATGCGGTACTCGCGGTCTTCCACGGCACCCTTGAGCAGCACCTGGGCCAGGCTGCGTTCGGCGAACTCGAGGTCGTCGGGATAGATGCTGTCGCGCCATTCGTTGTAGTCAGCCAGCACCAAGCTGGCCGGGCGGCCGAAGATGCGCTCGTAGGCGGGGCTGACATAGAGCACCTGGCGGGTTTCCCAGTCGAATGCCCAGAGCACGGCGTTGACACTGTCGAGCAGCGAGCTGTACAGCTGTTCGCGTTCACTCAGACGGGCGACTTCGCCCTGAGCGTGGAACAGGGCCAGCAAGGTTTGCGCAGCTTCGGGAGGCGGGGTACCTGACAACGACGGCGGAAGGTTTTTGACCATGAGCACGGAGCAGTTCTCGACGATGAGGCGCGCGGCCACGAACCGGCCCGCCACGCGGGCGATGTACCGCGTTCGAGTCGATTTTCAGGGGGGAAGTTCCAGCAGGCACGCCCCGTTGCAGGGCGTGCCGATCAGCGGCTGTCAGGCGCAGGTGGGGCGCAGGGAGTAAGTCTTCAGCTGTGCTGCGAAGTCGTGCAGGGCATGGATACCGCTGGCCTCGGCCTCGTGCACCCAGTCCTTCATGGCCGCCAGCATGTCATGGCCGTTGGCGCTGGTGCGGGCCCAGATCTGTTGCAAGGCCAGGCGCTTCTCATAGATGGTCTTCAGCGCCTGGCTGTGGGCGAGCATGCCCTCGATGCGCACATGGTGGCGGTCTTCCAGCAGGCTGGTTTCACGCGACAGCAGACGCTTGGCACGGCGGAAACGGTGGCGTACCGAGGCATCGACCTTGGCCAGTTCCTGTTTTACCAGCGGGCCGATCACCAGCTTGCGGTACTGGGCCATGATCTGGAAACGGTTGTTGAGGATGGCCATGGCGGTGTCCATGTCCAGGCTGGCCTTGCCCTCCACGCGGTGGGCGATAGGCGCCACGCGTTGCACCTTGGCCAGGCGCAGCAGGCAGAACAGGCGAATCCAGGCCCAGCCCATGTCGAACTCCCAGCGCTTGACCGAGAGCTTGGCCGAGTTGGGGTAGGTGTGGTGGTTGTTGTGCAGCTCTTCACCACCGATGACGATGCCCCACGGCACAAGGTTGGTGGCGGCGTCACGGCATTCGAAATTGCGGTAGCCCACCGCGTGGCCCAGGCCGTTGACCACGCCGGCGGCCCAGAACGGAATCCACATCATCTGCACTGCCCAGATGGTGATGCCGGCGGTGCCGAACAACAGCAGGTCGATGGCCGCCATCAGCACGATGCCGCCGAGCTTGTAC
Source organism: Pseudomonas sp. NBRC 111124 (assembly GCF_001320245.1). GTDB lineage: Bacteria > Pseudomonadota > Gammaproteobacteria > Pseudomonadales > Pseudomonadaceae > Aquipseudomonas. The sequence goes on along the minus strand of NZ_BCBA01000005.1, from coordinate 70,011 downwards.
CGTGAGTAGAGGTTGCGTTCGATCCAGTCTTCCGGGCAGTTCTTGCCGTAGATGCGCAGGGTCTCGGGGTTGCGTGCCTCTTCGCGGTAGAGCTCGGCGCCCTTGCGTAGCACCGTGCCGAGGCCCTTGTACACCGGGCTGTGCGGGTCGTCCTGGGTTTCGCACTTGGCGTGGTGCTTGCGGTGCACGGCCGTCCATTCGCGGGTGTTCTGGGCCGTGGTCAGCCATAGCCAGAAGCGGAAGAAATGCTTGAGCGCGCCGTTGAGCTCCAGCGCACGATGGGCGGAGTAGCGGTGCAGGTAGATGGTGACGCTGACGATGGTCACGTGGGTCATCAGCAGGGTAACGCCAACCAGTTGCCAGGCCGACAAGTCGAGCAGACCGTTGTACCACATAGGGGTAGAAGCCCTCGGGATTGCAGGGAGAAGGGGGTGATTATCCCTTGGCGGGGAAATAAAACCAGTCACCCTTTCAGATAGGAAGTCACGGCATGTTTCAGCCTTTATAATGCCCCATCCTTTTTTATGGGCTTTCCCTCCCGACATGTCTGTTTCCGTTCGCGACGCCTTGCGCATGGCCGCGCTGTATGTGGTGCTCTCGTTCCTCTGGCTGGTGCTGGCCGAGGTGGTCCTGCGCAGTATGTCTGACGACCCACTGGCGTTGACCGTGGGACGGCAGATCAACGTGGTGGTGTGGGTACTGGTCAGCGCCTTGCTGATCTTCGTGACCCGCGCCCGCCTGCTTAACTTCATCGGTATCGGTGCGCGCCTGCGCAGCGAGGACCGTGAACGCCTGCGCATGGCCGCAGCGGTGTTCGACAGTACCCTGGAAGGCGTGCTGGTCACTGACCGCCAAGGCCTGATCGTGCACGTCAACCGCGCCTTCATGCGCATCACCGGCTACCAGCAGGAAGAAGTGCTGGGCCATCGCCCCAGCAAGTTCAAGTCGGGCCGTCACGGCGTGCCGTTCTACCAGCAGATCTATGCCACCCTGGCCGAAAAAGGAGAATGGAGCGGTGAGATCTGGAACCGCCGCAAAAGCGGTGAAATCTATCCCCAATGGCAGACAATCTGCGCCATCCGCGACGACAGCGGTGAGCTGAGCCATTACGTGGCGGTGTTCAGCGACATCAGTGCGATCAAGCACACCGAGCAGGAACTGGCCTACTTGGCCCACCATGACCCGCTCACCGGCCTGCCCAACCGTCTGCTGTTCAACGACCGCGCCGAGCAGGCGCTGGCTGCGGCCCAGGCCAACAAGCGCGGCTGTGCCTTGCTGTTGCTCGACCTGGACCATTTTCAGAGCATCAACGACGGCCTTGGCCATACCATCGGCGACCAGTTGCTCAAGCTGGTTGGCGAGCGCCTGCGTGAGGTTGTTGGCAGCAACGTGACCCTGGCACGCCTGGGCGGTGACGAGTTCGGCGTACTGGCCGAGAACTGCCAGCAGGTTGGCCAGGCCGGCAAGCTGGCGCAGGGCATCATCGAGCGCATGCGGGAGCCCTTCGAGTTTGATGGCCACCGCCTGTTCATCAGTGCCAGCGTAGGTATCAGCCTGTTCCCCAACGATGCCCTGAGCGCCGAGCAACTGTTGCGCAATGCCGACTCAGCGCTGTTCAAGGCCAAGGGCAACGGCCGTGCCTGCTATGCGCTGTACACCGAAGAGCTGACCGCCCATGCCCAGCATCGGGTGGAAACCGCGAGCGAGCTGCGCCGGGCGCTGGCCAAGGATGAGCTGCGGGTGTTCTTCCAGCCGGTGCATGATCTGTTCACGGCGGGGATGGTCGGCGTTGAGGCACTGGTACGCTGGCAGCACCCGGAGCGCGGGCTGGTGCCACCGGGCGAGTTCATCCCAATTGCCGAGCGCACCGGGCTGATTGCCGAGATTGATGCCTGGGTATTGCGCCAGGCCTGCCGGCAGATGGTCCAGTGGCGCAGGGATGGACGCGCGTTGGCGTTCGTTGCTGTGAACATTTCCAGCCGCTTGTTCGGCCAGCGAGAGTTGTATCAGCAGGTGGCCGATGTGTTGCACGAAACCGGTCTGGACCCGGCACTGCTGGAGCTGGAAGTGACCGAAAGTGCGGTGATGGAAGACCCGGAGGTGGCGCTGGAGCAGCTGCACCGCTTGCGCGAACTGGGATTGAACCTGGCCATCGATGATTTCGGCACGGGCTACTCGTCGCTGCTGCGGCTCAAGCGCCTGCCGGTGCAGAAGTTGAAGATCGACCAGGGCTTCGTGGCCGGCTTGCCGCTGGATGATGATGATATCGCGATTGTGCGGGTGATCATCGCCCTGGCGCGGAGCATGGGCATGCAGGTGCATGCCGAGGGGATCGAGCAGGCGGAGCAGGCGCGGTTCCTGCTGGAGCAGCAGTGCCAGCTGGGGCAGGGGTACTGGTTCGGGCGGCCGGTGCCGGCTGCAGATCTGCACTGGGGCTGATGGCCTCTTCGCGGGCACGCCCGCTCCCACAGGTACTGCAACGCTCCTGAGAGCTGTGATAACCCTGTGGGAGCGGGCGTGCCCGCGAAGAATTCAACGCTTGTTCAAGCCTTTCGCCAACCGGTCGCCACCCAGCTGTATCAGCGCCACCAAGGCCACCAGCATGGCAATCACGGTCAACATGATCTGGCTGTCGAAGCGCTGATACCCATACCGATAGGCAATATCCCCCAGCCCTCCCGCGCCAATCGCCCCAGCCATGGCGGACGAGTTGATCAGCGTCACCAAGGTAATGGTGAACCCGCCGACGATCCCCGGCAGCGCCTCGGGCAGCAGTACATGCCAGATGATGTGCCAGCGCCGGCAGCCCATGGCCTGCGCCGCCTCCACCAAGCCATGGTCGACCTCGCGCAGGCTCACCTCGGCGATCCGTGCGAAGAACGGCGTCGCGGCGATGGTCAGTGGCACCACGGCGGCCCACACACCGTAGGTGGTCCCCACCACCAGCCGGGTGAAGGGGATCAGCGCGACCATCAGGATCAGGAACGGAATCGAGCGGAACAGGTTGACGAAGCCTCCCAGCACGCGGTTCAGCAACGGGGCCTCAAAAATGCCGCCTTTGTCACTGGTGACCAGCAGCACCGCCATCGGCACCCCCACCAGCAGTGCAACCAGCGAGGACACACCCACCATCAGCAGAGTGTCGAGCAGGCCTTCAAGCAAACGATCAAACCACATGGCCCAGTACCTCCACGTCTTCGGCCCAACGGCGGGCGCGTTCGAGCAGTTGATGGGTGTCATGCGGCGAGCCCTGGATCGACAGGATCAGCTGCCCGAGCGCATGCTCGCCAATGGTTTCCACGCCACCTTGCAGCAGGCGCACGCGCCCGCCCAGTTCGGCGAACAGATCAGACAGCGCCGGCTCGCCCAGCAGCGTGAGTTTGAGTACCACCGCACTGTCACGGCCCACCGGGCTGGCCCGCAGGTTTGCCTGCAATGCCGCAGGCAGCTTGGTCTGCAGCGGCGCGAGAAGGGTGCGGGTGACCTCATGGCGTGGGCTGCCGAACACGCGCCAGACCTCGCCTTGTTCGACGACCGCGCCACGTTCCAGCACCACCACGCGCTGGCAGATATCACGGATCACGGCCATTTCGTGAGTGATCAGCACCACGGTCAGGCCCAGGCGCTGGTTGATGTCGCGCAGCAGCTCAAGGATTGAGGCTGTGGTCTCCGGGTCCAGCGCCGAGGTGGCTTCATCGCACAGCAGAATCTCGGGATCATGCACCAGCGCTCGGGCGATGCCGACCCGCTGCTTCTGGCCGCCGGACAACTGCGCCGGGTAAACGTGATGTTTGTCCTGCAAGCCCACCAGCTCCAGCAGCTCGCGGACCTTATGCTGACGCTCGGCCTTGGCCACGCCCGCCACCTTCAGCGGCAGTTCGACGTTCTGCCACACGGTCTTGGCCGACATCAGGTTGAAGTGCTGGAAGATCATGCCGATGCGCCGGCGCAGCGCCACCAGGCGGTCTTCATCGAACGGCGCGATGTCCACCTGGTCGATCAGCACGCGGCCCTGGCTCGGTTGCTCGAGGCGGTTGATGGTGCGCAGCAGCGACGACTTGCCCGCGCCACTGCGGCCGATGATGCCGAAGATCTCGCCGCGGCGGATGTTCAGGTCGATGCCGTGCAGCGCGGGTTGCGCCTGGCCAGGGTAGGTCTTGCCGAGCCCGATGAAGCGGACGTGGGCTTCGTTGACCTCCGGGCGCAGGGCCTGCTCCCGGGCCGTTGACGGCGATGGTTGTGCGGTAGGCGCCCTGAGCGCGTTGGCCTGGCTCATGTCAGCCTTCCCAACCGGCCTGGTACAGGTTGCCATGGGCCTTGTTCAGTGCCGAACGCACGGCAGGCGAGTGTTGGTAGATGTCGACGAACTTGGCCAGGCGCGGGTCGTCCTTGCTTTGCGGGCGGATGACGAACTGGATCACGTATTCCTTGTTCTCCAGGCCATCGAACAGCAGCGCCGAAGTGGCATCGAAACTGTTGGCCAGGCGGATGTAGGCCGGGTAGCCCTGCACCAGGTCGGCGTCGTCATAGGCGCGCACCAGTTGCACCGCTTCGACCTGCAGGATCTTTAGTTTCTTCGGGTTGGCGACGATGTCGTCTTCGGTGGCCTTGTAGCCGACACCCGGTTTGAGGGTGATCAAACCGGCCTTGGCCAGCAGCTGCAGGCCGCGGCCGCTGTTGATCGGGTCGTTGGCGATGGCCACGCTGGCGCCTTCGGGCAGTTCGGCGAAGCTTTTGTACTTCTTCGAGTACAGGCCGACGTTGTTGATGATGCCGGGGGCATAGGGCACCAGGTTGAAGCCGGCCGCAGCCTTGGCGTTCTCCAGGAAGGGGATGTGCTGGAAGTAGTTCACGTCGATGTCGCCGCTGTTGAGGCTGACATTCGGCGCGATCCAGTCGCTGAACTCGATCAGCTTCACTTCCAGACCTTGCTTGTGGGCTTCTTCCACTGCCGCCTCGAGGGGGATGGCGAAGGCGGCGGTGGTGCCGATTTTTAGCGGTTCGGCAGCGAAGGCGCTGGTGGACAGGCCGAGGGTAATGGCGATGGCCGCGACAGGCCGGAACAGTTTCTCAAGCATGGTGCAGGGCTCCAGTCGGGGCAGGGGTAGAGGTGTTGCGGTAGGTGGAACCCGGGTGGTCGGCAGGCAGGTGCGGGTGATCGCTGGCGAACAGCTTCTCGCGCAGGGTGCCGTCGGCATAGGCGGTCTTGTAGCGGCCACGTTGCTGCAGTTGCGGGACCACCAGTTCGATGAAGTCCTCGTAGCTTTCCGGGGTGACGGTGCGGGTCAGGTTGAAGCCGTCCAGCCCGGTTTCATCGATCCAGGCGATCAGCTGTTCGGCTACCTGATCGGGCGCGCCAACCAGGGTGACATAGCGGCCGCCGAGGGCGTGTTGCTCCAGCAGGCGGCGGCGGGTCCAGGCGTTTTCCTGCAGCTGGCGGGTGGCCGACTGGATGGCGTTGCCCTTGCTGGCGCCAATGGGTTCGTCCAGCCCATAGGTGGCGAAGTCGATGCCGGTAGAGGCGGCGAAGTGCGCCACGCCAGCTTCCGCGCTGGCATGTTGCAGGTACTCGGCATATTTGGCCTGGGCCTGCTGCTCGGTGGGTGCGACGATCACCGTGATGCCCATGAACACCTTCACCGCCTGCGGATCACGGCCGGCGGCTTGGGCAGCCGCACGAACCTTGTCGACCTGGGCGCGGGTGGCGGCCTTGTCCTGGCCGCTGATGAACACGCACTCGGCATGGTTGCCGGCGAAGGCCAGGCCGCGGGGCGAACTGCCCGCCTGAAAAAGAACGGGCGTGCGCTGTGGCGAGGGTTCGCACAGGTGGTAACCCTCGACGGTATAGAACTCGCCCTGATGGTGGACTTTGCGCACCTTGCCTGGCTCGGCGTACACCCGGCGTTGGCGGTCATTGACCACGGCGTCATCGGCCCAGCTGCCTTCCAGGAGCTTGTACAGCACCTGCAGGTATTCGTCGGCCTGGTCGTAGCGGCGGTCGTGCTCGGGTTGCTGCTCCAGGCCCATGGCACGGGCGGCGCTGTCGAGGTAACCGGTGACGATGTTCCAGCCGACCCGGCCGTTGCTCAGGTGGTCGAGGGTGGAAAGGCGTCGGGCGAACAGGTACGGCGCCTCGTAGGTGAGGTTGGCGGTGAGACCGAAACCCAGATGGCGGGTGACGGCGGCCATGGCCGAGACCAGCAGCAGCGGGTCGTTGACCGGCAGCTGGATAGACTCCTTCAGGGTCACGTCGACGGACTTGCCGTAGATGTCGTAGGTACCGACGATATCGGCGATGAACAGGCCATCGAACAGCCCCCTCTCCAGCAGGCGTGCCAGGTCGGTCCAGTATTCCAGGGTCTTGTATTGGGTCGAGGTATCCCGTGGGTGGGTCCACAGGCCATGGTTGATGTGCCCGATGCAGTTCATGTTGAAGGCATTGAGCAGGATCTGCTTGGCCATCAGATGGTCCCCCGGCGTGGTGGGTTTTCGTTGTTCAGGTAGTAGTTACCGATGGCGTGGTACTTCCAGCGCACCGGGTCGTGCAGGGTGTGCACGCGGGCGTTGCGCCAGTGGCGGTCGAGGTTGTGCTCGGCCAGGGTGGCCTGGCTGCCGGCCAGCTCGAACAGCGTGGTGCCAGCGGCGAGCGATACTTCCGTGCTGATCGCCCGTGCTTCGGCGACGGCGATGGAGGCTGCTGCCACGGTGGCGGCATTGCTGTCGGCCTGGGCGCGGTCGAGGTATTCGCCGGCGCGTTCGAGCAAGGCTTCAGCGGCGTGCAGGCGGATCACCAGGTGGCCGAAACTTTTCAGGGTCAGCGGGTCGTCGCTGGCCTTGTCCAGGCCGGAGTCGACCCAAGGCCGGCTGCGTGTGCGCACGAAGTGCAGGGCATCCTCCAGGGCGGCGCGGGCGATACCGGTGTCGATGGCTGCGTGGAGGATCTGCGCCAGCGGGCCAACCGGCGTCGGGCGCTCGAAGGCGCTCTGGAACGGCACCACGTCGTCGGCATCGACCCAGACGTTGTTGAACGTCACCGAACCGCTGCCGGTGGTGCGCTGGCCGAAGCCGCTCCAGTCGTCGATCACCTGCAGGCCCTGGCTGTCGGCGGGGACGAAGGCCAGTTGCTGGCGGCCTTGATCATCGATCACCGAAGTCGGGATGCGCTGGGCGTAGAGGGCGCCGGTGGCGTAGAACTTGCGGCCGTTGATGCGGTAGCCGACACCGTCGCGGGTCAGGCGGGTGGTGCGGTCGTGAGCGGTTTTCGTGCCCAGTTCGGCCAGGGCATTACCGAAGCGGCGGCCGGCCAGCACCTCGGCGTAAAGACGTTGCTGCTGCGCGGGGTTGCCGTTTACCCGTAGCACTTCCAGGGCATAGAAGTGGTTCTGCGGAATCTGCCCGAGCGAGGCGTCGGCCTGGGCGATCCGGGCAATGACCTGGGCCAGGGTGACGTTGGATACGCCCGCGCCGCCGAAGGCCTTGGGAACGCTGATGGCCCACAGGCCGGAGCGGGTGAACAGCTCCAGCTCGGCGTGGGGCAGGCGACGTTCGCGGTCGCGCAGGGCGCTGTCGCGTTTGAGTTGCTGGGCGATATGTTCGGCGGCAGCCAGGGCTTGGCTGTCACTGGTGATAACGGAAGTTGTCATGGTCGCCTCAGGTCAGATCCAGGAATGCCGCGCAGGCAGGGTGCCGTTGAGGTGGTAAGCGCCAACCGCGTGGTACTTCCAGCGCACCGGGTCGTGAAGGGTGTGCACGCGGGCATTGCGCCAATGCCGGTCGAGGTTGAACTCGGCCAGGCTCGCGCGGCTGCCCGCCAGCTCGAACAGCTTCTCGCTGGCTTGCAGCGCGATCTCGGTGGTCAGCACCTTGGCCTCGGCCACGGCGATCGACGCCCGCGCAGCAGCGGCTGCATCGATTGGCCCGGCATTGACTTCGTCGAGTACGCGCGCAGCCTTGCGTAGCAGCGCCTCGGCGGCGTGCAACTCAAGCTTCAGACGGCCGATGTCGGCAATCACGTAAGGGTCATCGCTGGCGCGCTCGACCTTGGCTTCGATCCAGGGGCGAGATTTTTCACGGACGAACGCGATCGCGTCGTCGATGGCTGCCTCGGCGATGCCGGCATCGATGGCCGCCTGGATCAGCTGCGAGGCTGCGCCCTGGATATTGGGAATGTCGCGCTGGCGCCAGTTGTCGATGACCAGCTCGGCATCGACCGGTACCTGGTCGAGCAGCACGGTACCGCTGGCGGTGGTGCGCTGGCCGAAGCCGGACCAGTCGTCGACGATGCGCAGCCCCGGGCTGCCACGGCGGACGAAGGCCAGGCGCTGGCGGCCTTCGTCGTCCAGTGCCTTGACGGCCACCCAATGGGCGAACAGCGCGCCGGTGGAATAGAACTTCTCCCCGCTGATGCGATAGCCGTCCCCGCTGCGGGTGATCCTTGCCTTGAGCGTCAGGGTGTCCTTGGTACCGCGCTCGGGGCCGGCGTTGCCGATGCGCCAGCCGTCCAGCACGCTGCGGAAGATCAGCGCCTGCTGGGCTTCGGTCGCGGTCAGGCGCAGCAGTTGCAGCATGCCGAACTGGTTCTGCGGGATCTGCCCCAGGGCCGGGTCGGCGGCGCTGATCAGGCGGAATACTTCGGCGACGGTTGCGAACGAAACGTCCGGGCCGCCGTAGGCCTTGGGTACGCTGATGCTGCCCAGGCCGCTGCGGGTGAACTGTTCGATTTCTGCCCACGGCAGCTTGCGTTGCTGGTCGCGGCGGGCGGCTTGCTCGCGGGCGCTCTCGGCCAGCTCACGGGCGGCTTGCAGGGCTTCGGCGTCGTTGCGTAACACCTTGGCCGGCAGCAGCAGGGGCGAGCTGTCGAGGTCGCTATGAAAGGGTGTATCTGGCTGGGTGGTCATCAGAACCGAACCTCACAAAAGTGGATGCGTCGCTTCAGCTGATGGCGACAAACATTTGCTGGTCCGGTGGTCCGGTTTATATACCCTAAGTGCTTATTAAAAGTTAATAAACTAACTTTTTGGAATATATATAGAAGAGAGGACTTTCAATGGGCGTGCCGGCGCCATCGCGGATAAATCCGCTCCTACAGGGCAGCTGTGCAGGAGCGGATTTATCCGCGATGAGGCCAGGGAGGATTTACTCGGAAGCAGCGGTACCGAGGAACTTGCGCAGGAACTGGCGGGTACGTTCTTCCTTCGGGCTGGCAAACAACGCCTTGGCCTCGCCCTGTTCCACGATCACGCCCTTGTCGAAGAAGATCACCCGGTTCGCCACATCCCGGGCAAAGCTCATCTCGTGGGTGACGATGATCATCGTGCGCTTCTCCTCGGCCAGGCCGCGGATGGTCGCCAGCACCTCGCCGACCAGCTCCGGGTCGAGTGCCGAGGTGGGTTCATCGAACAGGATCACTTCGGGTTCCATGGCCAGCGCGCGGGCGATCGCCACGCGTTGCTGCTGGCCGCCAGACAGGCGCCGTGGGTAGGCATCTTCCTTGCCCGCCAGGCCTACCTTGGCCAGCAGGCGTCGGCCGAGTTCGATGGCTTGTTCGCGGGGTGTCTTCTTGACGATCACCGGGCCCTCGATGACGTTTTCCAGGGCCGTGCGGTGGGGGAACAGGTTGAAGTTCTGGAACACGAAGCCCGCCTGCTGGCGCAAGCGGCGGATCGCACTCTGCTGGCCGCCGAGCGGGCGGTTGGCATCGATGCTGATGTCGCCGATCTGGATCTGCCCGGCATCCGGGGTTTCCAGCAGGTTGAGGCAACGCAGAAAGGTGGTCTTGCCCGAGCCGCTGGGGCCAATGATGGCCACCACTTCGCCGGGTTGCACGGTCAGGTCGATACCGTTGAGCACGGTCTGGCCCTTGAACTGCTTGGTCAGGCCTTTGACGACGATCATCTCATTGCTCCTGGTCGTGCTGGTTGACCCGCGCTTCCATGCGGTTCTGGAAGTGCGCGAGGATGCTGCAGAGGATCCAGTAGATCACTGCAACGGCCAGGTACATGGTGAAGACTTCGAACGTGCGCGCGGTAATCAGCTGGGCCTGGCGGAACAGCTCGGGCACCTGGATGGTCGCGGCCAGCGCGGTATCCTTGACCAGCGAAATGAAGCTGTTGCCCAAGGGTGGCAGCGCGGTGCGCAGTGCCTGGGGCAGGATCGCCCGGCGCATGGCCTGGGTGCGGGTCATGCCGATGCTGGCTGCGGCTTCCCATTGGCCGCGGTCGATCGAGGAGATCGCCGCACGCAGGATTTCGCAGATGTAGGCCGCCATGTTCAGTGACAGGCCGATCAGCGAGGCCGGGATCGGGTCGAGCTCGATGCCGATCTGCGGCATGCCGAAGTAGATCACGAACAGCTGCACCAGCAGCGGCGTGCCACGGAAGAACGACACATAGATGCGCGCCAGCCAGTTCAGCGGCAGGATCTTCGACAGGCGCATCAGCGCCAGGGCAAAGCCCAGCACCAGGCCGAAGAACATGCCGCCGACACTGAGCAGCACCGTATAACCCGCGCCCTTCAACAGGAAGGGCGTGGAGTCGGCAACGAGTTGCAGGCTTTCAGCGATCATTTGGTGACGTCAGCACCGAAGTATTTCTCGGACAGCTTGGCCAGCGTGCCGTCGGCCTTGAGCTTGTCGATGGCCTTGTTGATCGCGGCCAGCAGCTCAGGCTCACCCTTGCGCAGGGCCACGCCGCTTTCCAGGCGCGAGAAGGCGTCGCCGGCAAGTTCGGTGTCCTTGGCCTTCTGGGCGTATTCCAGCGCCGCCAGGCGGTCGATCAGGATGGCGTCGATGCGGCCGTTGCGCAGGTCGGCGAACTTGCTCGGGTCGTCTTCATAGGTGCGCACGTCAGCCTTCGGCACGTCCTGCTTCACCCATTGCTCGTAGTTGGTGCCCAGGCCGACACCGACTTTCTTGCCGGCCAGGTCCTGTGCGCTCTTGATGTTCAGCTGCTCGGCCTTCTTCTTCAGGATGAGCGCCTGGATGCCGGAGATGGTGTAGGGCTCGGAGAAGTCGTATTTCTTCTTGCGCTCTTCGGAGATGGTCACCTGGTTGACCACCACGTCCAGGCGCTTGGACTCCAGCGCGGCGAGGATGCCGTCCCATTTAGTCGGCTGGATCTTGGCTTTGACCCCCAGCTCCTTGGCCAGCAGCTCCGACAGCTCGACTTCGAAGCCAGTCAGCTTGCCGTTTTCATCCTGGAAGCTGAACGGCGGATAGGTGCCCTCCAGGCCGACGTTGATCACGCCTTTTTCCTGGATGGTCTTCAGTTGCTCGCCGGCGAAGGCCTGGCCGAGCAGGCCGGCACCCAGCAGGATAGCCAGGCTGGCGTTGAGAAGCGGTTTGGCGAATTTCGACATGTCAGACCCCGCGCTTGTTGTTGAAGTAGTGGGTGGCGACTATAGAGTTGGCTGCATAGGCCAGGAAATAATAAAAACTTATTTTGTTATTCCGTTTTTTGATCTGCGCCAGGTTTTGGCTGCTTTGAGGGTAGGCCAGGATACTGCCGCCGTCATCGCGGCTTATGCCCGACTTAGCGCAGGATGGAATAAAGCGTTGTTTTTTCCAAGAGCCGGATTTGCCGTAGAGTGGATTCCATAACGACAGATTGGCCACCTTGGGCAGGAGAACACCGTGAGCGAACAACCTTCAACTGGGCACTGGCAACTGCACAATATCGTCAGTGGCCTGCGCGGTGCCCGCGAGCAATGGCGCAGCCGCAATGGCCGCAGCAGTGGCGAGCAGGGCGGGCGAGAACTGCCGTCGCGCGAGGCCATGCGGCAGATTCTCGAGCAGCTGTGCGGGGCCCTGTTCCCGATGCGCCTGGGGCCGGTCGACCTGCGTGAAGAAAGCGAGGACTTCTACGTTGGCCATACCCTGGACGCGGCGCTGACGGCACTGCTGGCACAGGCGCGGCTGGAGTTGCGTTACGCGGCGCGCCAGAGCAAGGCGGAACTGGAGGGTATCGATGCCCATGCCCTGCACCTGATCCAGAGTTTCGCGGCGGCCTTGCCAGGCCTGCGCGTACTGCTCGATACCGATGTGCTGGCGGCCTATCACGGCGACCCCGCGGCGCGTAGCGTGGATGAAGTATTGCTGTGCTATCCGGGCATTCTGGCGATCATCCATCACCGTCTGGCTCACCATCTTTATCAAGCGGGCTTGCCGTTGCTGGCGCGGATCAGTTCGGAGCTGGCGCATTCGGCAACCGGCATCGACATCCACCCAGGTGCGCAGATCGGCCAGAGCTTCTTCATCGACCACGGTACCGGCGTGGTGATTGGTGAAACCGCGATCATCGGTGAGCGGGTGCGCATCTATCAGGCCGTGACCCTGGGCGCCAAGCGCTTCCCGAGTGATGAGTCGGGTACTTTGCACAAGGGCCTGGCGCGCCACCCGATCGTCGAGGACGACGTGGTGATCTATGCCGGAGCGACGATCCTGGGGCGGATTACCATCGGCAAGGGTTCGACCATTGGTGGCAACGTCTGGCTGACCCGCAGCGTGCCGGCCGAAAGCAACATCACCCAGGCCAACCTGCAGCTGGATTGCCAGGACAAGAATTGAGTTACAAGGGGCGCCAATCGGCGCCCCGGTTCGCATTGAAAGCCGATCCATGGTTAACTTGAACGCTTGTTCAATGAAAAACGCTGGTCCGCTGCCGGTGTTCAACAGGAGGATTCCTTTGCTGAACCCGTTCATTCCGAACCTCACGTCGATCGACGAGGTGCCTGTTTCATGAGTGCACCGTCCCCATCCCTTGCCAATGGCAAGATCCGCATGAACCCGCCGGTGTTCTACTTCGCGGCAAGTTTCATTCTCTTGTTCGGCCTGGTGGTCATCGCCTTTCCGCAGGCTGCCGGTGAGTGGCTGCTGGCGGCGCAGAACTGGGCGGCCAACACGGTCGGCTGGTACTACATGCTGGCCATGACCCTGTATCTGGTGTTCGTGGTGGTCACTGCCTTGTCTGGCTACGGCAAGATCAAGCTGGGTGCCGACCATGACGAACCCGAGTTCAGTTACCTGTCATGGGCCGGCATGCTGTTCGCCGCCGGTATCAGCATTACGCTGTTCTTCTTCTGCGTGTCCGAACCGCTGACTCACATGCTCACCCCGCCCGTGGGCGAAGGGGGCACGGCCGAGGCCGGGCGCCAGGCAATGGAGATTCTGTTCTTGCACTGGGGCCTGCATGGCTGGGGCGTATTCGCCTTCGTCGGCATGGCGCTGGCCTATTTCGCCTACCGGCACAATCTGCCGCTGGCCTTGCGTTCGGCGCTGTATCCGCTGATCGGCAAGCGCATCAATGGCCCGATCGGCTATGCCGTGGACGGCTTTGGCATCATCGCCACGGTGTTCGGCCTGGGCGCTGACATGGGCTTTGGTGTGCTGCACCTGAACGCGGGCCTCGACTACCTGTTCGGCATCAGCCATAGCCAGTGGGTGCAGGTGATCCTCATCGCGCTGATGATGGGCGCCGCCGTGGCGGTGGCCGTAGCGGGGGTGGAGAAAGGCGTGCGGGTGATGAGCGACATCAACCTGTTCCTGGCCTGTGCGCTGTTGCTGTTCGTGCTGTTCGCCGGGCCTACCCAGCACCTGTTCAATACCCTGATCCAGAACCTTGGCGATTACCTCGGCGCCTTGCCGCGAAAGAGCTTCGACGTGTACGCCTACGGTGAGCAACGCGACTGGCTAGGTGGCTGGACGGTGTTCTACTGGGCCTGGTGGATTGCCTGGGCGCCGTTCGTGGGGCTGTTCATCGCGCGCATTTCGCGTGGCCGCACCATCCGCGAGTTCGTTTTCGGCGTGTTGCTGATTCCGCTGGGCTTCACCCTGGCGTGGATGTCGATCTTCGGCAACAGCGCGCTGGATCAGGTGATCAACCATGGCATGACCGCGCTTGGCCAGTCGGCGTTGGACAACCCGTCGATGAGCCTTTACCTGCTGCTGGAGACCTACCCGTGGAGCAAGACGGTGATCGCCGTGACGGTGTTCATCAGCTTCGTGTTCTTCGTCACCTCGGCCGACTCTGGCACCGTGGTGCTGTCGACCCTGTCCGCCAAGGGTGGCGACGCTGATGAAGACGGGCCGAACTGGCTGCGGATTTTCTGGGGCGCAATGACGGCGCTGATCACCAGCGGCCTGCTGTTCGCCGGCAGCATCGACTCGCTGAAATCGGCGGTGGTGCTGACCTCTCTGCCGTTCTCGCTGATCCTGCTGTGCATGATGTGGGGGCTGCACAAGGCCTTCTACCTGGAGAGCCAGCGGCAGATCGCGCAGATGCACTCGCTGGCACCGTTCGCCCAGTCACGCCGTGGCCGTGGTGGCTGGCGCCAGCGCCTGAGCCAGGCCGTGCACTTCCCGTCGCGCGATGAGGTGTACCGCTTCATGGACGATGTGGTACGCCCGGCGATTGCCGATGTGCGCGAGGTGTTCGAGCAGAAGGGGTTGGTGTTGGTGACCCAGGACGACCCGAGCCATGACAATGTCAGCCTCAAGGTTGGCCATGGCGAGGAGCAGCCGTTCATCTACCAGGTGCAGATGCGTGGCTACTTCACGCCGTCGTTCGCGCTGGGCGGGCTGGGTACCCAGGAGTTGAAGAACCGACGCTACTACCGGGCCGAGGTGCACCTGAGCGAAGGCAGCCAGAACTACGACCTGGTGGGCTACAGCAAGGAGCAGATCATCAACGACATCCTTGACCAGTACGAACGGCACATGCAGTTCTTGCATCTGGTCCGCTAACAACCTGTTCCGGCTTCTTCGCGGGGCAAGCCCGCTCCTACAGGGAATCGCATTGCCCTTGTAGGAGCGGGCTTGTCCCGCGAAGAGGCCCGCGCAGGAAACCTCAAAACGGTGCATCCCCCAGGATGGTCGCCCGGTGCATCACGCGCCGATTGGGCCGATAGTCATCCACCGCAAAATGCTGGGTCACGCGGTTGTCCCAGAACGCTACGTCATTCTCCTGCCAACGCCAGCGAATGCTGAACTCCGGCCGTGTCGCATGGGCGAACAGCAGCTTGAGCAGCGCCTCGCTTTCCTGCTCGCTCAGCTCATTGATGCGCGTGGTGAACCCTTCATTGACGAACAACGCCTTGCGCCCGCTCACCGGATGCGTGCGCACCACCGGGTGCGACAGCGGCGGGTTGTTGCGCCGGGTCGCTTCCCAGCGTGCCAGGTCTTCGGCCGTGGTGCCAAAGCGCTCGAGCGGGAACGACTTGGTGAAATCGTGGGTGGCGGTCAGGCCATCAAGCATGTCGCGCAGCGGCGCCGACAAGGCTTCGAATGCCGCGATGCCGCTGGCCCACAAGGTGTCGCCGCCATAGGCCGGCAACTGCTTGGCGCTAAGCACTGCGCCCAGTGCAGGGGTCGGCAGGAAGGTCACGTCGGTGTGCCACACGGCGTTGTCGCGCACGTCGGTGACCGCTGTGTCGAGGACCAGCACCTGCGGCGTTTCTGGCACGTTGGGGTAGATCGGGTGGATGTGCAGGTCGCCGAAACGGGCGGCGAAACGCGCCTGCTGCTCCGGGTTGATCGGCTGGTCGCGGAAGAACAGCACCTGGTGCTGCAGCAGCGCCTGCTCGATGGCGTCGCGCTGCTCGGCGGTGATGTCGCGGCTGATGTCCACGCCGCTGATCTGTGCGCCGAGCGCCGGGCTGAGGGGGGTGATGGTCAGGCTCATGTCGGTCTCTTCAATCAGGCGCCAGGCTGCTGGCGTGGTCAGTAATCAGTGGCTCTGGCCGTGCCAGGGCACCAGCTTGCGTTGCAGGGCGCGCAGGCCCATCTCCAGGGCGAAGGCGATCAGGGCAATCAGCAGGATGCCCAGCACCACGACATCGGTAACCAGGAACTGCGCCGCCGACTGCACCATGAAGCCCAGGCCGCTGGTGGCGGCGATCAGTTCGGCGGCGACCAGGGTCGACCAGCCGACGCCCAGGCCAATGCGCACGCCGGTCAGGATGTCGGGCAGGGCACTGGGCAGGATCACGTGGCGGATCAGCTGCGCCTTACTTGCACCCAGCGACTGCGCCGCGCGCAACTTGGCCGGGTCGACGGTGCGCACGCCGGTGGCGGTGGCGATGGCGATCGGGGCGAAGATCGCCAGGTAGATCAGCAGCACCTTGGACAGCTCGCCAATGCCGCACCAGATGACGATCAGTGGCAGGTAGGCCAGCGGCGGGATCGGCCGGTAGAACTCGATCAGCGGGTCGAGGATGCCGCGGGCCACGCGGTTGTAGCCGATGGCGATACCGACCGGGATGGCGGTCAGGGTCGCTGCGGCCAGGGCCAGGCCGATGCGGCCGAGGCTGGCGCCCAGGTGCTGCCACAGGCTGGCGTCCATGTAACCTTGGGTGAGCAGGATCCAGGCCTTGGCCAGGATATCGCCGGGCGAGGGCAGGAACAGCGGCTCGATCCAGCCGGCAGCCGTTACCAGCCACCAGGCGAGCAGCAGGCTAGCCAGGGTCAGGGTGCTGATCCAGCGGGTAGACAAGGGGCGGCGGGCCTGAGGGGCGGGCCGGGCTTGGTTGTCGCGTTTGCCGGCAACCGGCAGATCCAGGCTGCTCATGCGTGCTCCTGCAGGCTTTGGCGTTGGGAGAATACGCGGGCCAGCACATGCTCGCGGGTTTCGATGAAGCGTGGGTCGGACTTGATCGCCCGGGCCGACTCGCCCGCCGCGTAGCGCTGGCCGAAGTCCAGCTGCAGGCGCTCGACCACGCGGCCGGGATTGGGCGCCAGCAGCACCAGCTCGCTGGCCAGGAACACCGCTTCCTCGATGTCGTGGGTAATCAGGAACACCGGTTTGGCGGTGCGTTGCCAGACCTGCAGCAACAGCTCCTGCATCTGTTCACGGGTGAAGGCGTCGAGGGCGCCGAACGGTTCGTCCATCAACAACACCCGCGGGTCGGCAGCCAGCGCTCGGGCCAGGCCAACGCGCTGCTTCTGGCCACCGGACAGTTGCCAGATGCGCCGCTCGCCGAAGCCGTCGAGGTCAACCAGTGCCAGCATCTCCCGGGCCTTGGCCTCACGCTGGGCGCGGGGCACGCCGGCCAGCTCCAGGCCGAAGGCAACGTTGCCCAGCACGTTCTGCCATGGCAGCAATGCATCATCCTGGAATACCACGCCGCGCTCGGCACCGGGGCCTTGCACCGGCACGCTGTCGAGGGTGATGCGCCCGGCGCTTGGTGCGACGAAGCCGGCGATCAGGTTCAGCAGCGAGGTCTTGCCGCTGCCGGATGGCCCCAGAGCCACCAGCAGCTGGCGTGGCCCAAGGCTCAGGTTGATGTCGGCCAGCACCGGGGCGGTGGCGCCAGGGTACTGTGCGCTGATGCGCTCCAGTTCGAGCAAGGCCATGACAGGCTCCGAATCAGTTTGGAAGGAATTTGTCGCTGACGTAGGGCGAGTAGTCCGGCAGCACCGCGTCGACCTTGCCTTGTTGCTTGAGGAAGGTGGCCGTGTCGGTCAGCGCCTGGGTGGTGGGTGCGCCCAGCTCCTTGGCCTGGTCGGCGGCCAGCGGGTAGACGTTGCCCTGCAGCAGTACCGGGATATCAGCCGGTTTGGCGCCGGACAGCTTGGCCAGCTTGGCCACATTGTCCTGGTTGGCCAGCCAGGCTTTTGGGTCCTTGCGGTAGTCGGCGTAGGCGTCGAGGGTGACCTTGGCGAAGGCCTTGACCACCTCCGGGTGCTTGGCGGCGAAGTCCTTGCGCACGATCCAGGCATCGAACGTCGGTGCGCCTTTTTCGGCCAGCTCGCCCGAGGTGATCAGCACCTTGCCGTTTTCCTTGGCCACGCCCAGAGCCGGGTCCCACACGTAGGTGGCATCGATGTCGCCGCGCTTCCAGGCTGCGATGATCGCCGGCGGTGCGAGGTTGAGGATCTGTACCTTGGACGGGTCGATGTTCCAGCTTTTCAGCGCGGCCAGCAGGCTGTAGTGGCCGGTGGAAACGAACGGCACGGCGACTTTCTTGCCGATCAGGTCCTGCGGGGTCTTGATGTTGTCGCGAGCGACCAGTGCCTCGCCAGCACCGATCTGGGTGGCGATGAGGAAGGTCTCGACCGGCAGCTTGCGGGTGGCGGCAGCAGCCAGCGGGCTGGAACCGAGGTAGCCGATCTGCACGTCGCCGCTGGCCACGGCGGTGATAACGTCCGCGCCGTTATCGAACTTGCGCCAGTCGATGCTGGTCTTGCTGGCCTTTTCATAGTTGCCATCGACCTGGGCCACCTTGGCCGGGTCGACGGTAGTCTGGTAGGCAACGGTGAGGTCGGCAGCCTGGGCCAACCAGCTGGTGCTGGCGAGGGTCAGGGCAGCGAACAGGCGCAGCGGAGCATGCGGGATCATGGTGAACCTCTCGTCAGGCAATAAGGGTCTTGGATGGCGAGAAGACTAGATGATCTAAGAATTGGAAAATAAATAACTTTTTAGAATTAGCTTAGGAGCCAAACGCTTTAACCCTGGCCAGTGCCGGAAAAGGCGGCTGGCGCAAGCGTGATCTGCTGCTAGTCTTTTTTCCCTTTGAAAGGGCGGGTGATCGGCTGCTGGTCGGCAAACGTTTGCAAATAACCTAAAGGTATGATTGACAGCGCCGATACAACTTTTCGCAGTGAAGGTTCCTACGTTATTCCGTAAAAATCTTACAAATTCATAAAACGGTCATTTTGGATTTATAGGATTGTCATTATCCTGTAGCGCAGGGGCGTCTTAGACCAAAGTCGAGAAATGTTTAGAAATGATTGACTAAATGGTCACGCTTTGGGGCTAATCGCCCATCCACGGTAGAGCGGGGCAACAGATCCTGCCGCCAGAGATACACAAGAATTAGAACGTAGAGGAGCAAAACATGTACAAGTCCAGCCTGGCTCTGGCCGTGGCAGTGGGGGTTTTCGCCCAAGCAGCAGGTGCCGCCGGTTTCGTCGAAGACAGCAAACTGTCGCTGAGCTCGCGCACCATGTACTTCAACAACGACAACCGTGATGGTGGCGCTGACAACCGTGAGTCGGGTCAGGGCTTCAAGCTCGACTACATCTCCGGTTTCACTCCAGGCACCGTTGGTTTCGGTGTAGACGCCCAGGCCCTGTGGGGTATTCACCTGGATGGCGGCAAAGGCCACCACCCTGATGTCGGCACCTTCTTCCCAAGCGACAGCGACGGTTCGGCCGTAGACCAGTGGGCACGCTTCGGCGCCAACGCCAAGGCCCGCTTCTCGAAGACCGAGGTTCACTTCGGTAGCGCCCTGGCGCCAAACCTGCCGATCCTGGTCTCCAACGACGGTCGTCTGCTGCCGCAGACCTTCGAGGGTGGCACCATCCAGTCGAAGGAAATCGACAACCTGACCGTCAACGCCGGTCAGCTGACCCACGCCATGGGCCGTGCTTCGAGCAACCGCACCGGTCTGTCGGTCGCGGGCGCTACTGCCGACAGCAACAAGTTCCGCTACGGCGGCCTGGATTACAAGCTCACTCCAGACCTGACCCTGCAGTATTACTACTCGAACCTGGAAGACTTCTACAAGCAGCACTTCCTGGGTGCGACCCACGTCTTCAAGATCGCTGACGACCAGTCGTTCAAGACCGACCTGCGCTACTTCGACAGCAGCAGCGACGGCAACAACGGTCACGGCGGCGGCTACAACTTCAACAACAACGGCGGCTACGCCAAGAACACTGGCAAGATCGACAACAAGACCTGGTCTGCCATGTTCACCTACACCCTGGGTGGCCACGCGCTCATGCTCGGTCGTCAGCAAGTCAGCGACGACGGCGGTTTCGTCTGGCTGAACCAGGGTAACGTTGTTGATGGCAACAACCGTCCTGAAGGCGCCGGTGGTTCCAGCTTCTACCTGTTCACCGACAGCATGATCAACCAGTTTGCCCGTGCCGGTGAGAACACCAACTTCGGTCAGTACTCCTATGACTTCGCCTCGCTGGGCGTTCCAGGCCTGAAGGCCTCGATTGCCTACCTGCGCGGTGACGACATTCGCTACAAGAGCGGCCACGGCACCTACAACGAGTGGGAACGTGACGCACGCGTCGACTACACCATTCAGGAAGGCACCCTCAAAGGCCTGGGCTTCAGCCTGCGTCAGGGCGTCTACCGTGGCGGTAGCAACGAGGCCAGCGCCGACCAGGATCAGGCTCGCTTCATCGTGAACTACACTTACAGCTTCCTGTAAGCCGTAGCCACATAGAAAGCCTCGCCTAGTGCGAGGCTTTTTTGTGGCCACAATTCGGTATGCGCAAAAGTTATAAATAAATCATTATTTATTCTTTTTATTTCTCATCGAATACAGGCACATTGAATCCATAAGGCAGAACACAGCCCAGAACACAGCATAGGAGCCGTACCCATGAGCCTCAAACTCGGCGACATCGCCCCGGACTTCGAGCAGGAATCCAGTGAAGGCAAGATCCGCTTCCACGAATGGCTGGGCAACAGCTGGGGTGTGCTGTTCTCCCACCCGGCGGACTTCACCCCGGTGTGCACCACCGAACTGGGCCTGACCGCCAAGCTCAAGGAAGACTTCGCCAAGCGCGGCGTGAAGGCTATCGCCCTGTCGGTCGACCCGGTCGATTCGCACCACAAGTGGATCGAGGATATCAACGAGACCCAGAACACTGTGGTCAACTTCCCGATCATTGCCGACGCCGACCGCAAGGTCTCCGACCTCTACGACCTGATTCACCCCAATGCCAACGACACCCTTACCGTGCGTTCGCTTTTCGTCATCGACCCGAACAAGAAGGTGCGCCTGACCATTACCTATCCGGCCAGTACCGGGCGCAACTTCAACGAGATCCTGCGGGTGATCGATTCGCTGCAGCTCACCGACAACCACAAGGTCGCCACACCAGGTAACTGGCAGGACGGCGATGAGGTGGTGATCGTGCCCTCGCTGAAGGACGAAGACGAGATCAAGCAGCGCTTCCCGAAAGGTTATCGGGCAGTGAAACCCTATCTGCGGCTGACCCCGCAACCTAATCGTTGATGAATTCCTCGTTGCATTGCTCTTAGCCATAGCAGGGATTTTCGGGCCGTTTCGACGGCCCTTTTTTATGCCTGTGGGAATAAGGTCGGATAAATCCAAAAAGGAATAAACAAATGAAAAAATATGATTTCTAGATATATGTGCAGGCTGGTAATGTCACTCCAACAGAACACAAGGCAACGCCGACACCACTGACCGGCCGCGCCATTCGCTCCACCACCTTACTCGCCCGTCAACGAGGCAAGCAGGTGCAACCCGAACCTCAATCGCACAGGAGAGCGCCATGCGCACAGTCTTCTTGCGTCGTGGTCTGGTCGCCCTGTTTGCGGCGGCTGTGTCCTTCGGCGCCATCACCCAAGCCCAGGCCGAGAGCCTGCGTATCGGTTATCAGAAATACGGCACCCTGGTGCTGCTCAAGGCCAAGGGCACGCTGGAGAAGCGCCTGGCCGAGCAGGGCGTGCAAGTGCAGTGGACCGAGTTCCCTGGCGGCCCGCAGCTGCTCGAAGGGCTCAACGTCGGGTCCATCGACTTCGGTGTCACCGGCGAGACCCCACCGGTATTCGCCCAGGCTGCTGGCGCCGATCTGCTCTACGTAGCCTACGAGCCGCCAGCGCCGCACAGCGAAGCCATCCTCGTGCCGAAGGGCTCGCCGGTCCAGTCGGTGAAAGAGCTCAAAGGCAAGAAAGTCGCCCTCAACAAAGGCTCCAACGTTCACTACCTGCTGGTCCGCGCCCTGGAAGATGCCGGCCTCAATTACAGCGACATCCAGCCCGTCTACCTGCCCCCTGCCGATGCCCGTGCCGCTTTCGAACGTGGCAGTGTCGATGCCTGGGTGATCTGGGACCCGTACCAGGCGGCCGCCGAGCAACAATTGCAGGCCCGTACCCTGCGTGATGGCAAGGGCTTGGTCGACAACCACCAGTTCTACCTGGCTACCCGCAACTACGCCACCCAGCACCCGGCAGTCATCAGCACCCTCATCGACGAAGTACGCGCCGTGGGCCAGTGGTCTCAGGCCAACCCGCAGGAGGTCACCGATCAGGTCGCGCCGCTGCTAGGCCTGCCCGCCGACATCACCCTGACCTCGGTTAAACGCCAGGGCTACGGTGCCCAGCCGCTCACCCCGCAAGTGGTGGCCGCTCAACAGAAGATTGCCGACACCTTCCAGGCGCTCAAGCTGATTCCCAAGCCGCTGAGCATCAAGGACGTGATCTGGACACCCCCAGCCAAGGTCGCCACCGCGCCTTGATTGATTCGCCTGCGCCAGGGCGCCGCCCTGGCCCTCGCCACCCTTGAGGAGACAACTCCAATGAGCCTTAACATTTTCTGGTTCCTCCCTACCCACGGTGACGGCAAGTACCTGGGCACTTCCGACGGCGCCCGCGCGGTCGATCACGGTTACCTGCAGCAGATCGCCCAGGCCGCCGACCGCCTTGGCTTCGGCGGTGTGCTGATCCCTACCGGGCGCTCCTGCGAGGACTCCTGGCTGGTGGCGGCGTCGCTGATTCCGGTGACCCAGCGCCTGAAGTTCCTGGTCGCCCTGCGCCCAGGCATCATTTCGCCAACCGTGGCTGCACGCCAGGCTGCGACCCTTGATCGCTTGTCCAACGGCCGTGCGCTGTTCAACCTGGTGACCGGTGGCGACCCGGACGAGCTGGCCGGTGACGGCCTGCACCTGAACCATCAGGAGCGCTACGAAGCCTCGGTCGAGTTCACGCGTATCTGGCGCAAGGTGCTGGAAGGCGAGAACGTCGACTACGACGGCAAGCACATTCAGGTGAAGGGCGCCAAGCTGCTCTATCCGCCCATTCAGCAACCGCGTCCGCCGCTGTACTTCGGTGGCTCCTCCGAAGCCGCCCAGGACCTCGCCGCCGAGCAGGTCGAGCTGTACCTGACCTGGGGTGAGCCGCCGAGCGCTGTTGCCGAGAAGATCGCCCAGGTGCGTGAAAAGGCTGCCGCTCAGGGCCGCGAGGTCCGCTTTGGCATCCGCCTGCATGTCATCGTGCGCGAAACCAACGAGGAAGCCTGGGCGGCCGCAGACAAACTGATCTCGCACCTGGACGACGACACCATCGCCCGTGCCCAGGCCTCGCTGGCCCGTTTCGACTCGGTCGGCCAGCAGCGCATGGCAGCCCTGCACAAGGGCAACCGCGACAACCTGGAAGTCAGCCCCAACCTCTGGGCCGGTGTCGGCCTGGTGCGTGGCGGTGCAGGTACGGCGCTGGTCGGCGACGGCCCGACCGTGGCTGCGCGGGTCAAGGAATACGCCGAGCTGGGTATCGATACCTTCATCTTCTCCGGTTACCCACACCTGGAAGAGTCGTATCGGGTTGCCGAACTGCTGTTCCCGCACATCGATGTGCAACGCCCGGAGCAGCCCAAGACTGGCGGCTACGTGAGCCCGTTCGGGGAAATGGTCGCCAACGACATCTTGCCCAAGTCCGTCGCGCAGAGCTGAGGGCCGGGCCATGAGTCGTACAACTTCCACCACCCTGAGCCAGCGCCTGGCGCCGTGGGCACTGCCGGTGCTGCTGCTGGCGGCCTGGCAGCTGGCGGTCAGCGCCGGCTGGCTGTCGACCCGCATCCTGCCGGCGCCGAGCGCGGTGGTCAGCGCCGGTGTCGAGCTGGTGCGCAGCGGCGAGATCTGGACCCACTTGGCCATCAGTGGCTGGCGCGCCGGGCTGGGCTTCGTGATTGGCGGCAGCATTGGCCTGGTGCTGGGCTTCATCACTGGCCTGTCGAACTGGGGCGAACGCCTGCTCGACAGCTCGGTGCAGATGATCCGCAACGTGCCACACCTGGCGCTGATCCCGCTGGTCATTCTGTGGTTCGGTATCGACGAGTCGGCAAAGATCTTCCTGGTCGCGCTGGGCACCTTGTTCCCGATCTACCTGAATACCTACCACGGCATCCGCAATGTCGACCCGGCACTGGTAGAGATGGCCCGCAGCTACGGCCTGTCCGGCTTCGGCCTGTTCCGCCAGGTGATCCTGCCTGGGGCGCTGCCGTCGATCCTGGTCGGCGTGCGTTTCGCGCTGGGTTTCATGTGGCTGACGCTGATCGTTGCCGAGACCATTTCGGCCAACGCCGGTATCGGTTACCTGGCCATGAATGCCCGTGAATTCCTGCAGACCGACGTGGTGGTACTGGCGATCGTTCTGTACGCCGTACTGGGCAAACTCGCCGACCTCGCCGCCCGCGGCCTGGAACGGGTATGGCTGCGCTGGCACCCGGCCTACCAGGTAGCCAAGAAGGAGGGCGCATGATGACGGTGCTCAAAGAACAGCCGCCGCGCCTGCTGCGTGGCATCCCACTGGCCGCCAACGGCCTGCGCAAGGCCTTCGGCCAGCGTGAAGTGCTGAAGGGCATTGACCTGCACATCCCGGCCGGTCAGTTCGTCGCCATCGTCGGCCGCAGTGGCTGCGGCAAGAGCACCTTGCTGCGCCTGCTGGCCGGGCTCGATCTGCCGACCTCCGGCGAGTTGCTCGGCGGTGCCGCGCCGTTGAGTGCGGCCCGCGAGGAAACCCGCCTGATGTTCCAGGATGCACGCTTGCTGCCCTGGAAGAAGGTGATCGACAACGTCGGCCTGGGCCTGCGCGGTGACTGGCGCCAGCGTGCACTGGATGCCCTGGAGGCGGTCGGCCTGGCCGATCGCGCCCATGAATGGCCGGCGGCGTTGTCCGGTGGCCAGAAGCAGCGTGTGGCCCTAGCCCGCGCCCTGATCCACCAACCGCGCCTGTTGCTGCTGGACGAGCCGCTGGGCGCGCTGGATGCGCTGACCCGCATCGAGATGCAGCAACTGATCGAACGCCTGTGGCGTCAGCACGGCTTCACCGTGTTGCTGGTGACCCACGACGTCAACGAGGCGGTGGCCGTTGCCGATCGGGTGATCCTGATCGAGGACGGCGAAGTCGGCCTGGACCTCACCGTCGACCTGGCAAGGCCAAGGGCGCGTGGTTCACACCGCCTGGCCGCGCTGGAAAGCGAAGTGCTCAACCGCGTTCTATCAGTACCGGGCATCCCGCCCGAGCCGGACCCTGTAGCCCCTTTGCCCACGCAGTTGCGTTGGGCGCACTGAATGACTCACCTACCAGACTGAAGCCAACGAGAAGGAATCAAGCCATGACCATCAAAGCCATCAACGTCCGTAACCAGTTCAAAGGCACCGTGAAAGAAATCCTCGAAGGCCCGGTACTGTCGGAAATCGACGTGCAGACCGCCTCGGGTGTCGTCACCTCGGTCATCACCACCCGCTCCGTGCGTGAGCTGGAGCTGCAAGTAGGCAGCGAAGTGATTGCCTTTGTGAAATCGACTGAAGTGTCCATCGCCAAGCTGTGATGCACTTCGTGACTGGGGCTGCGTTGCAGCCCTTCGCGGGTAAACCCGTTCCCACAGGTACTGTGCAGGTATCAGCGTTTGCGCGGCCCCTGTGGGAGCGGGTTTACCCGCGAAGGGGCCTGAACGCAGCCCCAAAATCTCAGCTGGAACGCTTTGCCAGAAACGGCGGCAGGTAGAGACCGAGATAGGCCTCGAACACCCGCTTGCCTTCCTCTGCCATGCGCGCGGTGATTGCCTCATGCAATTGCACCGACCGCGCATACACCCTGTCACTCAACTCCATGGCCAAGGCAAACACGTCCACATCCGTCGGCATCACCGGCAAGTGGAAGTGCTGGTCGAACAGCTTGTGCATCAGGTCGCCCAGCTCCATGTCGTGCTGTCGATCGGCCTGTACGACTTCACTGAGCCCATGCTGGGCCAGGATCAACTGCCGCGCTGCGGCATCCTCGTTGTAGATGTCGAGCATGCGCTGCTCGATCAATCGCGACAGCTCATGCCAAGTGGCAAACGCGCTGCTGTCGATTGGCGCACTCAATGCCTCGCGAAAGGCCCGGTGCACATCGGCGGTCAGCGCCTCCAGCAAGGCCGGGACGCTGGCGAAGAAGTGATACACCGACGACGGTGGAATCTGCGCACGCTCGGCCACGCTGTAGATCGACAGACCCGTCACCCCTTGTTCGGCCAGCAGCTCACGTGCGCAGGCCAGGATCGCTTCGATTCTGGCCTGGCTGCTGGCGCGTGGCTTGCGTGGGGTGGCGGTGCGGGTCATCAGTTGCTGATCGCCAGGATGCTGGCTTGGTAAGCGCCGACGAACAGGTCAAAGTCACCCACTTCCTCCTGCTCCAGCTCGGACTGCTTGGCCAGTGACTCGCGTGCCAGGGTCTCGAAGGCCTGTTGCTGTTCGACCGACAGCGGTTGCTCGCGGAAGGTCTCGGCGTGCAGGCGGCTTTGGCGCAAGGAGAACTGGATGAAGGTCTCGTCGTGCTCGGTCATGCGCGCCAGTACTTGGGCCGACGGGGTCAGCGAGGCATCGTCGACCTTGGCCTGTTGTGCAGCCAGGGCCTTGGCGTGATCGTCACCGCCCTGGGTCTGATCGAGCAGGCTGGCCAACTGACCGATGCGACCGATAAGCTCGGTGGCCCACTCGCGCAGGCCGACCGGCTGGCCGTTGCGGTGCAGCTCCAGGCCCGGACGGCGGCCTTCCTTGACCACGGTAAGGAAGTTGTCGGTGCACTGGCCGCATTCGCCGTTGTTCAGCTGCGGGCTCTCTTCGAGGGCGCAGAACAGCAGGAACGCGTCGAGGAAGCGCGCTTCGGTCAGGTCGATGCCCACCGGCAGGAACGGGTTGATGTCCAGGCAGCGCACTTCGACATACTGCACACCGCGCGAGGACAGGGCCTGGATCGGCCGCTCGCCGGTGTAGGTGACGCGTTTTGGGCGGATGTTCGAGTAGTACTCGTTTTCGATCTGCAGGATGTTGGTATTCAGCTGTACCCATTCGCCATCCACGTGCGTGCCGACTTCCACATAAGGCGGGTAGGGCGTGCCCACCGCCTTGCGCAAGCTGTCGGTGTAGCTGGCGAGGTTGTTATAGCAGGGCGTGAGGCCGGCCTGGGCATTGCTCTGGTAACCCAGGTCGCTCATGCGCAAGCTGGTGGCGTAGGGCAGGTACAGGGTTTCGGCATCCAGCTCTTCGAGCTGATGCGGGCGGCCCCGCAGGAAGCCTTTGTCCAGTGCCGGCGAGGCGCCGAACAGGTACATGAGCAACCAGCTGTAGCGGCGGAAGTTGCGGATCAGTGCAATGTACGCCGAAGACTGGTAATCGCGGTCGCTTTCCTCGCTGCCTTCGGCAGCGCGCAGCAGCGGCCACAGCGCTTCTGGCAGCGAGAAGTTGTAGTGAATGCCGGCGATGCACTGCATGGTGCGGCCGTAACGCAGGGCAAGGCCTTTGCGGTACACGTGCTTGAGCTTGCCGATGTTCGAGGTGCCGTACTCGGCGATCGGGATGTCCTCCTCGGCCGGCAGCGTGCAAGGCATCGACGGGCTCCACAGGTATTCGTCGCCAAGCTTGCTGTAGACGAAGCGGTGGGTCTGTTCGAGGCTTTCGAGCACCTTGGCTGGGTCGGCCAGGGCCGGAGTGATGAACTCCAGCAGCGACTCGGAATAATCGGTGGTGATCTGCTCGTTAGTCAGCGCCGACCCCAGTGCTTCGGGATGCGGGGTCTGGGCCAGGCGACCTTCGTCGGTCACGCGCAGGCATTCGCGCTCAATACCGTGCAGGCACTGCTTGAGCAGGGGAAGATTGGCGCCGAGCAGGCTCAGGCGGCGGTTGAGGAGGTCGCTCAAGATGTATTCCTTCACGCGTCAGTCGCCCCAATATGGGGGTAGAGCTGACGGTCTACAAGGGTAGGAAGAAAGGAACTGGCGTTGTCGCCTGGTTTACGCGGTTCCGGCAGTGCCAGCGCACTGCCGAAAAATACCGCAGATACCCCTTGGTGAGCTAGAGAACTGCGAAGGTTCCTTGCGCTTTCGCTACCAGTTTGTCGCCTTGAACTACGTCGGCGTCGACCACCAGAGTGCGGCGCCCGGCGTGCAGTACACGGGCGGTGCACAGCACTTCGCCGTCGCTGATGGCGCGCATGTAGTTGATCTTGCACTCGATGGTCACGCTCTGCTGGTCGAAGCCGTGACTGGTCGAGCAAGCCAGGCCCATGGCGATATCCACCAGGCTGAAGATCGCCCCGCCGTGCAGCTTCTGGCCGCGGTTGCGCAGCTGCGGTTCGAGCGCCAGCGCTACCTCGGCAACGCCTGTATCCAGGCGTTGCACGCGGCAACCAAGAAGCTGGCTGTAGGCGCTTTGGACCAAGTCCTGGGGAATGTCCATCACTTCTTCTTCAGCTGCTTGGCGTTGGCGAACAGCGAGGCCATGGCGTTGTTGGCCGGGGCCGCAGTGGCGGTTTCACGCTGGCGCGGTGCCTGCTGTTGGCGGTTGCCGCCGTTGCCCCGGTTGCCGCCACGGTTGCCTTCGACCTTTTCACCCGGGGTGTCGCCCATGCGCATGGACAGGCCGACGCGCTTGCGTGGGATGTCCACTTCCATGACCTTGACCTTGACCACGTCGCCAGCCTTGACCGCTTCACGTGGGTCCTTGATGAATTTCTCCGACAGCGCCGAGATGTGCACCAGGCCGTCCTGGTGCACGCCGATGTCGACGAAGGCGCCGAAGTTGGTGACGTTGGTCACCACGCCTTCGAGGATCATGCCTGGCTCCAGGTCCTTGAGGTCCTCGACGCCATCCTGGAAGGTGGCGGTCTTGAACTCGGGGCGCGGGTCGCGGCCAGGCTTGTCCAGCTCCTGCAGGATGTCGGTGACGGTCGGCAGGCCGAAGGTCTCGTCGGTGAACTGCTTCGGGTCCAGGCGCTTGAGGAAGCCGCTGTCGCCGATCAGCGAGCGGATGTCGCGCTCGGTGCCGGCAGCGATGCGCTGCACCAGTGGATAGGCCTCAGGGTGTACGGCGGAGGCGTCGAGCGGGTTGTCGCCGTTCATCACGCGCAGGAAGCCGGCGGCTTGTTCGAAGGTTTTTTCGCCCAGGCGGCTGACCTTTTTCAGCGCCGCGCGGGTGGCGAACGGGCCGTTGGCGTCGCGGTGGGCAACGATGTTCTGTGCCAGCGTAGCGTTGAGGCCGGAAATACGGGTCAGCAGCGCCACCGACGCAGTGTTGACGTCGACGCCCACGGCGTTCACACAGTCCTCGACCACGGCGTCCAGGCCGCGGGCCAGCTTGATTTGCGAGACGTCGTGCTGGTACTGGCCGACCCCGATGGATTTCGGGTCGATCTTCACCAGCTCGGCCAGCGGGTCCTGCAGGCGGCGGGCGATCGACACGGCGCCACGGATCGACACGTCCAGGTCCGGGAATTCACGGGCGGCCAGTTCCGACGCCGAGTACACCGAAGCGCCGGCTTCGGAGACCATGATCTTGGTGATCTTCAGGGCTGGGTACTTCTTCACCAGCTCGGCCACCAGCTTGTCGCTCTCGCGGCTGGCGGTGCCGTTGCCGATGGCGATCAGCTCCACCGAGTGTTTGGCGCACAGGGCGGCCATGATGGCGATGGTGCGGTCCCAGTCGTTCTTCGGCGCGTGCGGGTAGACCGTGGTGTAGTCCAGCAGCTTGCCGGTGGCATCGACCACGGCGATCTTGCAGCCGGTGCGCAGGCCCGGGTCGAAGCCCAGGGTGGCGCGCGGGCCGGCCGGGGCGGCCAGCAGCAGGTCGTGCAGGTTGTGAGCGAAGACGTTGATCGCTTCGCTTTCGGCGTTGTCGCGCAGCTCGCCGAACAGGTCGGTTTCCAGGTGAGTGTAGAGCTTGACCTTCCAGGTCCAGCGCACCACCTCGCCCAGCCACTTGTCGGCCGGGCGGCTGCGGTTTTCGATACCGACGTGGTTGCCGATCATCACTTCGCACGGGTGCAGGGTGCCAGGCAGCTCTTCGCCGACCTTGAGCGAGGCGCTCAACACGCCTTCATTGCGCCCGCGGAAGATCGCCAGGGCACGGTGCGAAGGCGCAGTGCGCAGCAGTTCATCATGGGCGAAGTAGTCGCGGAACTTGGCGCCTTCTTCTTCCTTGCCGGCCACCACGCGGGCGCTGAGCACCGCTTCCTGCTTGAGGAAGTTGCGCAGCTTCTCGAGCAGGGCGGCGTCTTCGGCAAAGCGCTCCATGAGGATGTACTTGGCGCCTTCCAGCGCAGCCTTGACGTCGGCCACGCCTTTTTCAGCATCGACAAAACGTGCGGCTTCGCTTTCCGGAGCCAGGTTCGGGTCGTTGAACAGGCCGTCGGCCAGCTCGCCGAGGCCGGCTTCCAGGGCGATCTGGCCCTTGGTGCGGCGCTTCTGTTTGTAGGGCAGGTACAGGTCTTCGAGGCGGGTCTTGGTGTCGGCCAGCTTGATCTCGCGGGCCAACTCCGGGGTCAGCTTGCCCTGTTCCTCGATGCTGGACAGGATACTGGCGCGGCGCTCGTCGAGTTCGCGCAGGTAGCGCAGGCGCTCTTCCAGGTGGCGCAGCTGGGTGTCGTCGAGGCTACCGGTCACTTCCTTGCGGTAACGGGCGATGAAGGGCACGGTCGAGCCTTCGTCCAACAGGCCCACGGCCGCCTCGACCTGCTGGGGGCGTACGCCCAGTTCCTCGGCGATACGGCTGTTGATGCTGTCCATGTAAACCACCTGACATTTGTGAATACGGGGGGCGCCGGTGGGCCTTCGGCCCGGTGGCGCTGGATGAAAGCCGCGCATTATACCCATCGCAAACGGCTTGCGGTGATGGCGCCCAGCCAGCCGGAACTGGCGCCCGGGGAAAAATCTGCTAACAATGCTCACGCAACGTGCAGCTATGGCTACGCCATAATGCGCGGCGAAATCAGAGGAGTTATTCATGACCGGCACCCACAACACCGCTGAAGGTGACAAGATTCTCATCGTCGACGACGATCCGGGGCTCAGCAGCCTGCTGGAACGTTTCTTCACCAGCAAGGGCTACCGTGCCCGTGCGGTGCCCAACACCGAACAGATGGACCGCTTGCTGCAGCGTGAGGTGTTCAACCTGGTGGTGCTCGACCTGATGCTGCCGGGCGAGGACGGCCTGTCCGCGTGCAAGCGCCTGCGCCAGTCGAACAACCAGATCCCGATCATCATGCTCACCGCCAAGGGTGACGAGCTCAGCCGCATCAAGGGCCTGGAGCTGGGTGCCGACGACTACCTGGGCAAGCCGTTCAATCCGGACGAATTGATGGCGCGGGTCAAGGCCGTGCTGCGCCGCCAGTCGCCGAGCGTGCCGGGCGCCCCGGGCACCGAGGACGAGTCGGTCACCTTCGGCGACTACGAGCTGTCGTTGGCCACCCGCGAACTCAAGCGTGGCGACGAAGTGCACATGCTCACCACCGGCGAGTTCGCCGTGCTCAAGGCACTGGTGATGCACGCCCGTGAGCCGCTGACCCGCGACAAACTGATGAACCTGGCCCGTGGCCGCGAATGGGATGCCCTGGAGCGCTCCATCGACGTGCAGATCTCGCGCCTGCGCCGCATGATCGAGCCGGACCCGTCCAAGCCCCGCTACATCCAGACGGTGTGGGGCGTTGGTTACGTGTTCGTACCAGACGGAAACGCAGGCAAATGATGCTTCGTCGTCGATGAAAACACCGCTCTGGTTTCCGCAAAGCTTCTTCGCCCGCACGTTGTGGCTGGTGCTGATCGTTGTCCTGTTCTCCAAGGCACTGACGCTGGTCTACCTGCTGATGAACGAGGACGTGCTGGTCGATCGGCAGTACAGCCACGGTGTCGCGCTGACCCTGCGCGCCTATTGGGCGGCGGATGAAGAGAACCGCGAAAAGATCGCCGAAGCCGCAGGGCTGATCCGGGTCACAGGTTCCGGCGTACCGGAGGGTGAACAGCACTGGCCATACAGCGAGATCTACCAGCGCCAGATGCAGGCCGAACTGGGTGAAGACACCGAAGTACGCCTGCGCATCCATGCGCCGCCTGCCTTGTGGGTGAACGCACCGAGCCTGGGCCCGGGTTGGCTGAAGGTGCCGTTGTACCCGCACCCGCTGCGTGGGCAGAAGATCTGGAACGTGCTGGGCTGGTTCCTGGCCATCGGCTTGTTGTCGACCGCCTCTGCATGGATTTTCGTGCGTCAGCTCAACCAACCGTTGAAGCGCTTGGTATTCGCCGCCCGGCAATTGGGGCAGGGCCGCAGCGTGCGCCTGCCGATCAGCGACACGCCCAGCGAGATGACCGAGGTCTACCGCGCCTTCAACCAGATGGCCGAGGATGTCGAACAGGCCGGCCGGGAGCGGGAGCTGATGCTGGCGGGGGTTTCCCATGACCTGCGTACGCCGCTCACGCGCCTGCGCCTGTCGTTGTCGTTATTGAACAGCGACAGCGAGCTGAGTGACGACATGGTCCGCGATATCGAGGACATGGACGCGATTCTCGACCAGTTCCTGGCGTTCATTCGCGATGGGCGGGACGAGCCGGTCGAAGAGGTCGACCTGGCCGACCTGGTGCGTGAAGTGGTGGCACCGTACAACCAGCCGGAAGAACGCGTGCGCCTGTGTCTGGAGCCGATTCCGCCGTTCCCGCTGCGCCGGGTTTCGCTCAAGCGCATGCTTGGCAACCTGATTGGTAATGCTCTGCATCATGCTGGCAAGGGCGTCGAGGTGGCGGCCTATGTATCGGGTGACGAGAGCGCGCCGTATGTGGTGCTCAGCGTGCTGGATCGGGGTACCGGGATCGACGAATCGGAGCTGGAAACCATCTTCAACCCGTTTATCCGCGGGGACCGAGCCCGAGGCGGCAAGGGGACCGGGCTGGGCTTGGCGATCGTCAAACGGATCGCGGCCCAGCATGGCGGGAATGTCGAGTTGCGTAACCGCTCCGGTGGCGGGATCGAAGCGCGTGTGCGGTTGCCGTTGGGGCTGTTGTTGCCGCGCAATGCTGTGTGAGGTTTTCCGGCCTCTTCGCGGCTTTAGCCGCGAGGAGGCCGGTGCAGGCCGGATCAGCCTTTACCTTTGGTCCGGGTCTGATTCGGCCCGCCATTCTTCTCCAGGTGCTCGATGATCATCCCGGCCACATTTTTGCCGGTGGTCACTTCGATCCCTTCCAGCCCAGGCGACGAGTTCACTTCCATCACCAATGGCCCGTGGTTCGAGCGCAGGATATCCACCCCCGCCACGCTCAGCCCCATCACCTTGGCGGCACGAATGGCGGTCATGCGCTCTTCCGGGGTGATCTTGATCAGGCTGGCCACTCCGCCGCGATGCAGGTTGGAGCGGAACTCCCCGGGCTTGGCCTGGCGTTTCATTGAGGCAATCACCTTGTCGCCCACCACGAAGCAGCGGATATCCGCACCGCCGGCCTCCTTGATGTACTCCTGAACCATGATGTTCTGCTTCAGCCCCATGAACGCCTCGATCACCGATTCGGCGGCCTTGGTGGTCTCGCACAGCACTACGCCGATACCTTGAGTGCCTTCGAGGACCTTGATCACCAGCGGTGCGCCGTTGACCATCTGGATCAAGTCGGGGATGTCGTCAGGCGAGTGGGCGAAGCCCGTGATCGGCAGGCCGATGCCGCGACGCGACAGCAATTGCAGTGAACGCAGCTTGTCACGTGAGCGGGCGATCGCCACCGACTCATTGAGCGGGTAAACGCCCATCATCTCGAACTGGCGCAGCACCGCGCAGCCGTAGAAGGTCACTGAGGCACCGATGCGCGGGATCACCGCATCAAACCCCTCCAGCGGCTTGCCGCGGTAGTGGATCTGCGGCTTGTGGCTGGCGATGTTCATGTAGGCCCGCAGGGTGTCGATCACCACCATTTCATGGCCCCGCTGAGTACCGGCTTCGACCAGGCGGCGGGTGGAATACAGACGCGGATTGCGCGACAGCACAGCGATCTTCATGCAGCACCTGTGACAGGGGAAAGGGTGGCCGGATAGGCCGGTTTGTCTTGCACGTATTTCAAGCCAGGGTTGACCACCAGTTGGCCATGGATGAGCGCCTTGGAGCCAAGCAGCAGGCGATAGCGCATGTTCTTGCGGCAGGCCAGGGTGAACTCGACTTCCCAGACGGCGTCGCCCAAGGCCAGCGTGGTACGGATCACGTAGCGGGTCTGGGCCTGCCCGTTGGAGCTCTTGATGGTC
This sequence comes from Pseudomonas sp. NBRC 111124, assembly GCF_001320245.1. Taxonomy (GTDB): domain Bacteria; phylum Pseudomonadota; class Gammaproteobacteria; order Pseudomonadales; family Pseudomonadaceae; genus Aquipseudomonas. The sequence goes on along the minus strand of NZ_BCBA01000005.1, from coordinate 36,005 downwards.
TTCATGGTCACCAGTGGCGCCTCACAGCGGCGGTGGCGCAACTGCACCACCGAGCCGAGGTGGGCGGTGAAGCGTACCCAGGATTGGCCGTCACGCTCGAACGGTTCGACCTCCGTGGCATGCAGGCTGGAGGTGCTGGCGCCGGTATCGATCTTGGCGCGCAGGCCCGCCACACCCAGGTCGGGCAGGGCCACCCACTCGCGTAGGCCGATCACTGTCAGATGGTCAAATTTCTTCACGAAGCACACCCTGGGGATAAGGTGGTGAACTGTAAGCACGGCGGGGACTTTTTGCATCCGTCAGTTACGGTAGTACAGTTCGATGAAAGACAGAATTCGAGGAAACGAGATGGCACAAAAAGCCGAGGACGATGACAAGGTCCGCCTGGATAAATGGTTGTGGGCCGCACGGTTCTACAAGACCCGTGCGCTGGCCAAGGCAGCGATCGAAAGCGGCAAGGTGCATTGCCGCGGCGAGCGCTGCAAGCCGGGCAAGGAGCCGCGGGTTGGGGATGAGTTCGTGCTGCGTACTGGCTTCGATGAGCGCACCGTGGTGGTCAAGGGGCTGTCGACCGTACGGCGCGGGGCGCCTGAGGCGCAGGCGTTGTATGCAGAAACTGAAGAAAGCGTGCGTCGCCGCGAGCAGGCTGCTGAGATGCGCAAGGCAGGGTCGATGGGCGTGACGACCGATGGTCGGCCGACCAAGAAGCAGCGGCGGCAGATTCACCAGCTGCATGGGAGCTTTGAATAGTTGGGGCCGCACAGCAGCCCCAGCGCTTTAGCGGATCACCGCCAGTCGTCCGACCAACGGTAGCTTGGCCGCGATTGCAAACAACGGCGCCGTCCAGCGCAGCAGCAAGGCACTGCCCTTGGCCGCCAGCGGCGTATGGCAGCTCCAGCCCAACGCCAGCACTGCCATCAGCAGGCCGCCGATGTAATCGTCCTGCCCCCAGTGCGCCCCGGCCACCAGTCGCGGCAGCATGAACAGCAAGGCAAGGCCCCAGACCACCAGGTGCTGCACCAGACGTCGGCTGAACAGGCTCATGAACAAGGCCCAGATCAGCAATACCGAGGCGTGATCGCCAGGGAAACTGTTGCTGGAACGGTCCTTTAGCTCCCACGCTTTTTCCAGGTTCGGGTAGTAGCTGCTGAGGTGCACCACGTTGTCGAACACCATCGATGGGCTGTCATGTTGCCAGCCCATTGCATCCACCCACTTGGAAAACAGCGCGCGAATCACCACTAATAGGAGCAGCGTGACCAAAAAGCCAAAGAAGGCTTCACGAACCTGGCTGGCCTTGAACACCCAATCGCCTCGGATCAGCACGGCCAGAAGGATCAGGCCGACGACGATATCAAAGGGGCGCAGACTGCCGACGGTCCAGATATAGCGCCAGGTCGTGTTGTCGGCCAAGGGCGTATTGAGGCTATGGAACAGCCACTCGTCGAAAGTCAGGCACAGGATCTGGCCAATAGGCCATAACCAGAAACACAGTAGAGCGATGGGAAGCAGCGTACAGGCTGCCAATGGCCCCCAGGACCACCTTGCTTGGAACAGTGGTCGATTGTCCATAAAATACCTCTATTGCCAACGGGAATGAGAGTGCCTTGTGAGCGCTCTACCACGGGATCTCGCAGTAGTTCGACATCCCGTGTAACCATTTTGTCATCATTTTTCAGATAGCCAAAACCTATGAGCGATTTGCCTGATACCGATTTCACCCAACGTTTCATCTTCGACGAGCGCGATGTGCGCGGCGAGTGGGTGTCTCTCGATGACAGCTACGCCGCGGTGCTGGCGCGTCACGAGTACCCGCAGCCGGTGCAGGCGCTGCTTGGCGAGCTGATGGCCGCCACGGCCCTGCTGGTAGGCGCGCTGAAGTTCGACGGCCTGCTGATTCTGCAGGCGCGCTCCGAAGGGCCGATCCCGCTGCTGATGGTCGAATGCTCGGGCGAGCGTGATATTCGTGGCATGGCCCGCTACGAAGCGGAACAGATCCCGGCCGATGCCTCCCTGGAGCAGCTGATGCCCGGCGGCCACCTGACGCTGACCATCGACCCGGTCAAAGGCCAGCGCTACCAGGGCACCGTCGACCTGGACGGCGCCAACCTGTCGGAGTGCTTCACCAACTACTTCGTGCAGTCGCAGCAGCTCAACACTCGCTTCTGGCTCAACGCCGAAGGCGGCAAGGCCCGTGGCCTGCTGTTGCAGCAGCTGCCGCGCGATCGCCAGCCGGACGATGAGGAGCGCGAAGACAGCTGGCAGCATGTGATTGCCCTGGCCAAGACGCTCAAGCCCGAAGAGTGGTCGGAAGACAACGAAACCCTGCTGCATCGCCTCTACCACGAAGACGCGGTACGCCTGTTCGACATTCAGCCGCTGCGCTTCAAATGCAGCTGCTCGCGCGAACGTTCCGGCAATGCGCTGGTCAGTTTGGGCGAGCTCGATGCCAAGGCGCTGGTCGAGGAGTGCGGTGGTACGGTGGAGATCGATTGCCAGTTCTGTAACCAGCGCTATTTCTTCGATGCCAGCGACGTGGCGCAACTGTTTGCCGGTGGCGGCACGGATGCGGCGTCAGAAACTCGCCACTGAAACGTTTAATTTCAGGTGAATCTCCTGTCGAATTGCGCAAAAGCGGAGTTCTGACAGGAGGGGCCTACTTTTTTTGGGCGTTTCTGGCATAATCCGGCCACTTTTTTCGCTGTAGTAGTTTTTTCGAGACAACTACAAAACGTTTGGAGCACTCGGCCTCGGGCCGGATGGGGTATCTCATGACGCAAGCCAACAACACCGTGTACACCGACCTGAGCGTCGATAAGCTGGTTGAAGAAGCGCTGCAACGCGGTGAAGGCGTGCTGGCCGATACCGGCGCACTGGTCGTCGAAACTGGCCACCGTACTGGCCGCTCGCCGGCTGACCGTTTTATCGTCGAAGAACCTTCCACCCAGGCCGCCATCGCCTGGGGCCCGATCAACCGCAAGTTCCCGGCCGACAAGTTCGATGCCCTGTGGGACCGCGTCGAGGCGTTCAACAACGCCCAGGATCACTTTGTTTCCTACGTTCACGTAGGGGCTGCTGCCGAGCACTACCTGCCGGTGAAGATGACCACCCAGACTGCCTGGCAGAACCTGTTCGGTCGTTGCCTGTTCATCAACCCGGAGCCAGGCCAGTTCAACCCGGCCGGTCGCGACCAGTGGCAGATCCTCAACGTCGCCAACTTCGTCTGCGAGCCTGAGCGTGACGGCACCAACTCCGACGGCTGCGTAATCATCAACTTCGCCGCCAAGAAAGTGCTGATCGCTGGCATGCGTTACGCCGGTGAAATGAAGAAAGCCATGTTCTCGGTGCAGAACTTCCTGCTGCCGGCTGCCGACGTGCTGCCGATGCACTGCGCTGCCAACATCGGCGAGGAAGGCGATGTCACCCTGTTCTTCGGCCTGTCCGGTACTGGCAAGACCACCCTGTCGGCCGACGAAAGCCGTTACCTGATCGGTGACGACGAGCACGGCTGGGGCGAAGGCGTTGTCTTCAACATGGAAGGCGGCTGCTACGCCAAGTGCATCGACCTGTCCGAGAAGAACGAACCGGTCATCTGGAAAGCCATCAAGCATGGCGCCGTGCTGGAAAACGTCGTGCTCGACGCCAACAAGCACGCCGACTACGCCGATGTCAGCCTGACCCAGAACAGCCGCGCCGCCTACCCACTGGAGCACGTCGCCAAGCGCGCCGAAGCCAACCTGGGTGGCGAGCCGAACGCAGTCATCTTCCTGACCTGCGACCTGACCGGTGTTCTGCCTCCGGTTTCGATCCTGAACAACGAGCAGGCGGCCTACCACTTCCTGTCCGGCTACACCGCGCTGGTCGGTTCCACCGAAATGGGTTCGGGCGGCGGCATCAAGTCGACCTTCTCCACCTGCTTTGGCGCACCGTTCTTCCCGCGCCCAGCCGGCGAATACGCCGAGCTGCTGATCAAGCGCATCAACGGCTTCGGCTCCAAGGTCTACCTGGTCAACACCGGCTGGACCGGCGGTGGCTACGGCGTAGGCAAGCGCTTCAGCATCCCGACCACCCGTGGCGTGATCGCTGCCATTCAGAGCGGTGCTCTGGTCGGCGCCGAAACCGAGCACCTGGACATCATCAACCTGGACGTGCCGAAGGCTGTTCCGGGCGTTGATACCGAGCTGCTCAACCCACGCGCCACCTGGGCTGACAAAGCTGCCTACGACGAGGCCGCCAAGGGCCTGGCCAAGCTGTTCATCGAAAACTTCAAGAAGTTTGAAGTTTCCGACGCCATCAAGGCTGCTGGCCCACAGCTGTAAGCTGACGCCAGCCGTAACGAGAAAGCCGCCCCCTGGGGCGGCTTTTTTGCGCCTGGGTCACGGCCACTGCTGTCGTGCGTGAAGGATGCGTATGATCTCAATGCAATCATCCATGATTCGGTAAATCATCACGTAGTTTGGCCTTACGACAATTCCTCGAGTGCCTGGATATCTGCCAGCCTTGTAGAGCGCTGGTGTCAGACTGGCGCGCCGAGCCTTGTCCCTGAATGTCTCGTCCAGCAATATGGCAGCGGCAGGGTTGTCCTCGGAAATGTGCTCCATGATGCGTATACGGTCTTTCAGAGCCATTTCTCGCCAAACCAGGCGCATCAGCGAATCTTGGCTTTGAGGTTGGCACGCAAGGCAGTGAGCTTCCGCTCCGCGTCATCGTCTTCGATTACCGGGGATTCATCTTTGAGGCTTGCCTCGACCTGTTCAGCAAACCAGCCTTCATAGGCTGCTGCCTCATGAGCTCGTTTGAGCGCCAGGGCGCGGTCAGGGCGCTGATAGGTGCTCAGCTGGCGTGGGTCGAAGGTGGACGCATCGACCTGGAAATGGTCGATACCAAGTTCGAGCAGGTAGGTCACCAAGGTTTCGAATTTCTTGAACAGCCTGACATTGCCACTGCGTTGAGCAATGAGCACGTGTTCCTGCTGATTGACGTCAACCTGAACTGCCCAGCCTCCAGGCTGCCCTACAATATGGGTTGCTTTGATTCGGCCTGATTCTGCCATTCGACTGAGGTTTGCATGGTCCAGCTGGTGAGTAGGCACGGGTGTGATTCTCGGTTTCATTGGGTGTGCACCATGCTATGCAATCTATAGTTGATTGCGACTATAGGCCTTCCCTGCTTGTTGTGGGAACCTTCTCTTTGATGTAACCAACTGTGGATAACTCATGACTGAATCCCCCAGCCGCACCGCCTTCTCCCACTTCCACCCAATCCTCACTCGCCCGCAGGACAACGACGTCAACGGCCACATCGCCGGCGCCACTGTGCATGGCTTCTTCGAAACCGCCATCCAGGCATTCCTTGTCGAGCAGGCAGAGGTCGACCTGCGCGATGGCGAGCTGGCGGCATTCGTGGTGAGTTCGGCGGCAGACTTCTTCGCCTTGCCCGGCTTCCCGGATGTGTTGGAAGTGGGGCTAGGGGTGACACGGCTGGCGGGCAGCACGGTGGAATACCGCCTGGCGCTCTATCGCCCGGGGGAAGCCGATGCGTGCGCGGCAGGGACGGTGGTGCAAGTGTTCATCGAGCGCGCCAGCGGCAGACCGGTGCCGCTGCCTGAGGCGTTACAGGTGACCCTGGCTGGGCTGCAGCTGGATCCGCAGGCATGAAAAAGCCCTGCCGTTGAGGGCAGGGCTTTTTTTACCTGCAGGCTGAGCCTCAGGTATCAGTCACGCCAGTGACGGTGCTTGCGGTGGCCATAGTGGCGGCCACGGTCATAGTGGCGACGGTCGTCGTAGTCACGACGGTAGCGACGGTCGTCATGGCGCTCGTCTTCATCGGCCTTGTTGCCCATGTAGTTACCCAGCGCACCACCAGCACCGCCGCCTGCGGCCGCACCGATGTAGCTACCGGTGGTGCCGCCCACCGAACGACCTACCACGTTACCGCCCGCAGCGCCGAGGGCGCCACCGATTGCTGCCTCGCCACGCTGGCGCTTGTCGGCACCCAGTGCACCGCCGGCCGCACCGCCCAGGCCGGCACCAATGGCACCGCCCGTGCTACCACCGATGGAGTTGCCCACTACGGAGCCGAGTACCCCACCCAATGCGCCGCCAATGCCAGCCTCGGTATTGCCGCCTGCCATGGCAACGCCGCTGAGCAAGCTGAAAGACAACAACAGAATCGAGGAGTACTTCTTCATCAAGAGAGCCTCATAGGGATGACGTGGGCGAATTTGAGGCTAAGGAGGGCAGCTGGCAACGAAAATCCGACGAGTAGCACGAGTTGTACACAATTCTCTAAGTTGCTGTATTTGCTGTGAAACTTTATCGGTTTTTGCGTGTCAGAGGTATTTATGACAAAGCCCTGAACCTCGCGGAACAGGGCTTTTTCGTTTTTTGCCGAGGCGTTTTCTATTTACAGGATTCGGCCGTCGTCCCGGGCGCGTTCCAGCTTGATGGCAACGAACTTGGACGTTGGCGTATGGCTGCCCTCGCCGATGCTTTCCAGCGGGATCAGCGGGTTTACCTCCGGGTAGTACGCCGCCGCCTGCCCGGCAGGGATATCGAAGGCCAGCAGTGTGAAGCCATGCACACGGCGCACATGCTCATCGCCCCACAACGAGACGATGTCGACCTTCTGGCCTGGCTGGAAGCCTAGGCGAATGATGTCGGCCTCGTTGGCGAACAGTACGTCGCGCTGACCGCGTACGCCGCGGTAGCGGTCGTCCAGGCCATAGATGGTGGTGTTGTACTGATCGTGGGAGCGCATCGACTGCATGATGAGGTCCGGCAACTGGCCGCTGGCCCTTACACGCTCGTCGATCAAGGTGTCGGGTAGCAGGTTGGCCTTGAAATTGGCGCGGCCCGTGGTGGTTTTCCACTGGCGGCTGCCGGCGCTGTTGCCCAGGTAGAAGCCGCCCGGGTGAGCCAGCCGCTGGTTGAAGCCGGCAAAGCCGGCAATGGTGTCGCCGATCAGGTCGCGGATGCGGTTGTAATCGGCCACCAGCCAGTGCCAGTCCACCGGCTGCTTGCCCAGGGTTGCAGCCGCGATACCGGCCACCACGGCAGGCTCCGAGCGCATCTGGGACGACAGCGGCTTGAGTTGGCCATTGGAGGCGTGGACCATGCTGAATGAGTCTTCCACGGTGACGGCTTGCGGCCCATCGGCTTGCAGGTCGATGTCGGTGCGGCCCAGGCACGGCAAGATCAACGCCTGCTTGCCGTGGATCAGGTGGCTGCGGTTGAGCTTGGTGCTGATGTGCACGGTCAGCTCGCAATTGCGCAGGGCCTGTGCAGTACGTTCAGTGTCCGGAGTGGCCTGGGCGAAGTTGCCGCCAAGGCCAATGAATACTTTCGAACGGCCGTCGAGCATGGCTTGGATCGCCTCGACGGTGTTATGGCCGTTGTGCCGCGGCACCGGGAAGTTGAAGCGCTTTTCGATGGCATCGAGCAGGGCCACCGGCGGGCGCTCGTTGATGCCCATGGTGCGGTCGCCCTGCACGTTGCTGTGGCCACGCACCGGGCACAGGCCAGCGCCCGGCACGCCAATGTTGCCGCGCAGCATCTGCAGGTTGACGATTTCCTGGATGGTCGGCACCGAATGGCGGTGCTGGGTGATGCCCATCGCCCAGCACATGATCACCCGCTTGCCCCGGCAATACATGCGCGCAGCCAGCTCGATGTCGGCCAGCGTCAGGCCGGACTGCTCCTGGATGTGCGCCCAGGAGGTGGCGTCTACCGCTGCCAGGTATTCTTCCACGCCATGGCCGTGCTCGGCGATGAACACATGGTCGAACACCGCTGGCTCGCCCTTGGCCTGCGCTTCGCGCTCCCATTGCACGACGAACTTGGCCATGCCGCGCAGCAATGCCATGTCGCCACCCAGCGCCGGGCGGAAGAACGCGGTGTTGGTCGGGCGGTCGCTGTTGGTCAGCATCTCCAGCGGGTTCTGCGGGTGCTGGAAGCGCTCCAGGCCACGCTCCTTGAGCGGGTTGACGCAGACCACCTGGGCGCCACGTTTTACCGCGTCGCGCAGGGGGTCGAGCATGCGCGGGTGATTGGTACCGGGGTTCTGGCCCCAGACGAAGATCGCATCGGCGTGCTCGAAGTCATCATAAGTGACGGTGCCCTTGCCGACCCCGACGCTCTGGCCCAAGGCCACGCCGCTGGCCTCGTGGCACATGTTCGAGCAGTCGGGGAAGTTGTTGGTGCCATAGGCACGCACGAACAGCTGATACAGGTAGGCCGCTTCGTTGCTGGCTCGGCCGGAGGTGTAGAACTCGGCCTGGTCGGGGTTGGCCAGCTTGTTCAGCTCACGGGCGATCAGGGCATAGGCGGCGTCCCAGGCAATCGGCTGGTAACGATCGCTTTGTGGGTCGTAGACCATCGGCTCGGTCAGGCGGCCCTGGTACTCGAGCCAGTAGTCACTTTGTTGCAGCAGTGCGCTGACGCTGTAGCGGGCGAAGAACGCCGCATCCACGCGGCGTTTGGTGGCTTCCCAGTTGACCGCCTTGGCACCGTTCTCGCAGAACTTGACCATGCCGCTCTCGGGCGAGTCGCCCCAGGCGCAGCCGGGGCAGTCGAAGCCACCATTCTGGTTGGTCTTGAGCAGGGCGCGGATGTTCTTCAGCGCGTTGTCGCTGCCCACCCAGGCCTTGGCCACGCTGCGCAGCGCGCCCCAACCGCCGGCGGGGCCGTGGTAGGGCTGGTAGCGAGGGGTGGAGGCTGGGGCGTTGTCCGGGAGTTGCTGGTACGAGGTCACGGCTGTTACGACTCCGCCGCTGGGCTGTAGACCCGCGGTGCACTGTGTTTGGGCAGATGAATGAGGTTGAGGTTGTGCTTGCGCGCCCATTGCAAGGCCAGGCCGGTGGGCGCCGACAGGCTCACCAGGGTCTGGATACCGGCGCGTAGCACTTTCTGGATCAGCTCCAGGCTGCAGCGGCTGGTGACGATGGCCAGGCCGCCTTCAGTGCTGATGCCTTGGCGCAGCAAGGCGCCGATCAGCTTGTCGAGGGCGTTGTGCCGGCCGATGTCTTCGCGGCCCATCAGTAATTGGCCCTGGGCGTCCATGAACAGTGCGGCGTGCACGGCACCGCAGTGCTGGCCCAGCGGCGTGAAGGCATCGATGCGCTCGCGCAGGCCCGTCAGCCACTGTGCCGGGGGCAGCGGTGCGCCAGGCAGTGCGGTCAATTCCGGCAGCGCCTGTTCGAGGGCTTCCACCCCGCACAGGCCGCAACCGCTGGTGCCGGCCAGTTGGCGGCGCTGGTTCTTCAGGTTCCAGAACGCACGGCTGGAGATTTCCAGGTCGGCGTACATCGCCGAGCCGCTGCCGGAAAGCTTCAGGTCGTAGATTTCCGCCGTGCCTTCGACAATGCCGCTGCCGACGCTGAAACCGACCGCGAAGTCTTCCAGGTCGGTGGGACTGACGAGCATTACCGCCTGGTTCAGGCCGTTGTAGGCAATGGCCAAGGCGACTTCTTCAGCCAGTGGCGTGCAAGCGTGTTCGCCGTCGCTGAGCTGGACGTAGTCGTAGGTGTTGCTGGCGGCGGGCAGGGCCAGAGGCATGGAGGCCGCGCAGACCGGGGGTTTGCTGTGCATCGGGAGGTTGACTACCGGCGGCTGTCTGATATCACCAAGCCTAGGCGTGTGGGCCGGGCGCGTCTAATCGCTAAGGTCTATGCCTTGATAGACCGCGTCGATTAGTCACAGAGGGGCGGTAGGGGCAATCCTGGCCTAGACTCCTGGCTCCGAGGTTTACGTCAACAAGGAGCGCGTCATGAGCCTGTTCAGTTTTGTGAAGGAAGCCGGCGAGAAGTTGATCGACCTGCTGACTCCCGGCAATGCCAATGCCGAAGAGCAGCTGAAGAAACACGTGGAAAGTGTCGGCCTGGGTAACCCGAACATCTCGGCCACTGTAGAAGGTGACAAGGTCATTCTCAAGGGCGAGGTAGCCAGTCAGGAGGAAAAAGAGAAGATCATTCTCGCCGCTGGCAACATCGAAGGGGTGGCCAGTGTCGATGATCAGATTACCGTGACCGGGCCGGTCGTGGCGGCGGCAAGGTTCGTCACGGTGAAGAAGGGTGACACGCTGTCGGCGATTTCGGTGGTTGTGTATGGCAATGCCGGCCAGTACAACAAGATATTCGAGGCCAACAAGCCGATGCTCAAGCACCCGGACAAGATTTATCCGGGGCAGGTGTTGCGTATTCCAGACTGATCCGCATGGCAGTTTCGCGGGCACGCCCGCTCCCACAAGTTGTGCAAAACCTGCGGGAGCGGGCGTGCCCGCGAATAGGCCCTCACAGGCCTACCAGCAACTCCCGGTAATCCTCGACCGCCGCGAATTCCTCGGTATCGCGCGGCTGCGCTTTGCTGTCCGGCTGGCGTACTGCCAGCAGGTGTCCCACACCGAACCGCCGCGCACTGCGCAGGATGGCCAGGGTGTCATCGATAAACAGGCTGCGCTGCGGATCAAAGCCGATATCCGCCTTCAGCGCATCCCAGAACTGCGGGTTCTCTTTCGGGTAGCCATAATCGTGCGAGCTGATCAGCCGCTCGAAATACGGTGCCAGTTCCACGCGCTCCAGCTTCAGCGACAGCGAATCGCGGTGGGCATTGGTGATCATCACCACACGCTTGCCTGCCTTGCGAATGGCTGCGAGAAAGGTGTCGGCATCCGGCCGCAGGGCGATCAGGTCGGCGATTTCGCGCTTGAGATCGCGAATCGGCAGGTTCAGCTCGCGGCTCCAGAAGTCCAGGCAGTACCAGTTGAGGGTGCCGGCATTGCGCTCGAACAGTGGCTGCAACTCCATTTCCGCCATGGCCCGGCTGACCCCATGCAGCTCGGCGTAGCGCTGGGGCAGGTGGTCGAGCCAGAAGCGGTTGTCGTAGTGCAGGTCGAGCAGGGTGCCGTCCATGTCCAGCAGGACGGTGTCGATGGCAGACCAGGGAAGAACAGGCATGGGAAACTCTCGATCAGTCGGCAAGCCACGGTATAGTAACCCGTTCACGCCAAGGAGCTGCCCCATGCGCCAGAAACCCACCGTCCTCAGTCGCGAAATCGTTGCCAGCAGCCGCCTGTTCAGGGTCGAGGCTGTGCAGTTGCGCTTTAGCAATGGCATTGAGCGCACCTATGAGCGCCTGGTCGGCCGTGGCAACGGCTACGGCGCGGTGATGATCGTGGCCATGCTCGACGCCGAGCACGCGGTGCTGGTGGAGGAATACTGCGGCGGCACCGACGAATACGAGCTGTCGCTGCCCAAAGGCCTGATCGAACCGGGTGAGGACGTGCTGGCCGCCGCCGACCGCGAGCTCAAGGAAGAAGCCGGCTTTGGCGCTCGTCAGCTGGAGCACCTGACCGAGCTGTCGCTGTCGCCTGGCTACATGAGCCAGAAGATCCAGGTGGTGCTGGCGAGCGACCTCTACGAGGAGCGCCTGGAGGGCGACGAGCCGGAGCCGATGCGGGTCGACAAGGTTAACCTGCGCGAGCTCTCGGCCCTGGCCATGCACCCGCAGTTCACCGAGGGGCGGGCGCTGGCGGCGCTATACCTGGCCCGCGACCTGCTGATCCAGCGAGGGCTGCTCGAAGCATGAACGACCTGCAACTGATGCACGAAGTGGTCAAGCTCGCCCAGCTGGCTGGCGAGGCTATCCTGCCGTTCTGGCGCGCCGACGTGGCGGTGGTGAACAAGGCCGACGATTCGCCAGTGACGGCCGCCGACCTGGCGGCGCATCGGGTGATTGCCGATGGCTTGCTGGCGCTGGCACCACAAATACCGGTACTGTCCGAAGAAGACTGCAATATCCCGCTGGCCGAGCGCCAGGGCTGGAGCCGCTGGTGGCTGGTCGACCCGCTCGATGGCACCAAGGAGTTCATCGCCGGCAGTGAGGAGTTCACCGTCAACATTGCGCTGGTCGAAAATGGCGAGGTGGTGTTTGGCGTGGTGTCGATGCCGACCAACGGGCGCTGCTATTTCGGCGGCCGTGGCCTGGGTGCCTGGCGTGCTGATGCTGGCGCCGAGGCTTCGCCTGTTCAGGTTCGCAATGCGCCGCCTGCCGGTGGCCGCTTCACCGTGGTGGCCAGCCGTCGTCATTCCAGCCCGCAGCAGGAAGCGTTGCTGGCTGGCCTGAGTGCTGCCGTGGGTGAGCTGGAGCTGGCGAATATCGGCAGCTCGCTGAAATTCTGCCTGCTGGCCGAAGGCAGTGCCGACTGCTACCCGCGCCTGGCGCCGACTTCGCAGTGGGACACGGCGGCGGCACAGGGCGTGCTGGAAGGTGCCGGTGGCGAGGTGATTGGCCTGGAGGGTCAGCCGTTCCGCTACCCCGCCCGCGAGTCGCTGCTCAATCCATTCTTCCTGGCCCTGCCCGGCGCCGCCAACTGGCGCCAGGCGCTGATCCAGCTCGCCTCAGCGATGTAGTACGTACTGCCCGCTGAAGGTTACCGCGGGCTCGTCACTGCCGGCGTTGCTGACGGTGGTCGCCAGTGTCAGCCGGGCTCGGCCACGGCGCTGGTACATCGTCAGGAACCGCTCCCAGGTCTTTTCGTCCGGTGCCGCGCAGCGCGCCACCGCCGTGCCGGTCACCGGCAGCGGATAGCTGATCTGGCCTTCCTGGATGACGATATGCCCGTCTTCGATACCCAGTTCGCGCAGGCGCAGGTGGAGCCAGCCCCAACCCACCAGCACTGCGGCGCAGTACAAGCTGCCGCCGAACATGGTGCTCTTGTGGTTGACGTTGGCCGCCAGCGGCAGTTGCAGGCGCAGGGTCTGGGCTTGCCAATCGATGACTTCCAGGCCCATTTCGCGCGTCAGTGGGATGTCACCGTGCAGCACGGACTGCAGGTATTGGCTATCGGCACTCATGGGCGATTTTCCTCGTGGTCGTCGCTGCCGCTAGTACCGCCTTCAAAATGCAGGCTGTGCTTGCGCAGCTTGTCGTGCAGGGTCTTGCGCGGAATGCCGAGGGCTTCGGCAAGGCTGCGCAGGGAACTGTGGGGCTGGGCCAGTTCGGCGGCGATCAACGAGCGTTCGAACTGCTCGACCTGTTCGCTGAGATTGCCCAGCAGAATCGGCGCTGCAGCGGGGGCAGCAGCCTGCGCCTGACCATCGAGGGCCAGCTCCAGGCCTAGGGCAAAGCGTTCGGCAGCGTTTTGCAGTTCGCGCACGTTGCCCGGCCAATCGTGGCGCAGCAGCATGGCCCGCTGGGCAGGTTGCAGGCTGTGGGGCGGCAGGCCGTGACGCTGGCTGGCGGCGTCGGCAAAGTGCTGGAACAGCACGAGGATGTCGTCGCCGCGTTCGCGCAAGGGCGGAATGCGCAGCGGTGCCACGTTAAGCCGGTAGTAGAGGTCGGCGCGGAAGCGGCCTTGGTCGGCGGAGGTGCGCAGGTCTTCCTTGGTGGCCGCGATGATGCGGATATCCAGCGGGATCAGCTGGTTGCCACCCAGGCGCTCGACCACCCGCTCCTGCAGCAGGCGCAGCAGTTTCACCTGCACGTCCAGGCTCATGCTCTCGATTTCGTCGAGGAACAACGTGCCGCCGTTGGCGAACTCGAACTTGCCGATACGGCGCTTCTGCGCACCGGTGAAGGCGCCTGGTTCGTGGCCGAACAGCTCGCTTTCGACCACCGATTCGGCCAGCGCGCCGGCATTGATCGCCACGAACGGGCCAGCGCGGCGACTGGACAGGTCGTGCAGGGCGCGGGCAACCACCTCTTTGCCGGCACCGGTTTCACCCAGGATCAGGACATCGGCACGTGTGCCTGCCAGGGCGCCGATCTGTTCGCGCAGGCGCTGCATCGACGGTGACTGGCCGACCAGGCGGGTGGCCAGTTGCTGGCGGTCGCTCAGGGCCAGGCGCAGGCTGCGGTTGTCCAGCACCAGGCGGCGCAGGGCCAGGGCGCGGCGCACGCTGTCGAGCAGGGCGTCGCTGGCGAAGGGCTTTTCCAGGAAGTCGTAGGCGCCCGCGCGCATGGCCTGTACCGCCAGCGGCACATCGCCGTGGCCGGTGATCAGCAGCACCGGCAGTTCGCTGTCGCGGCCGTGCAACTGCTCAAGCAACTGCAGGCCGTCGATGCCTGGCATGCGGATATCGCTGACCACCACGCCCGGCCAGTCGGGCTCGATGCGCTCGGCCAAGCCTTGGGCGTCAGCCAGGGCGGCCACCTTGAGCCCGGCCAGGTCGAGGGTCTGGCTCAGAGCCTGGCGCAGGTGTGGGTCATCATCGACCAGAATCACCTGAGCCTGGCTGTCGATGTACGGCTCGGTTGTCATGCCGAAGGGTCCTCCGAAGTGGGCAAGGTAGCGCCGGGTGCGGCCACGCGCAGTTGCAGGGTGAGCAGGGCGCCACCTTCGGGGTGGTTGGCCAGCAGCAGTTCACCGCCCAGGGCGCGCATCAGGCTTTCGCAGATGGCCAGGCCCAGGCCCAGGCCCTGGGTGCGCGTCTTGGTGGTGAAGAACGGCTCCTTTGCGTGCTCAAGGGCCTGGCGGCTGAAACCCGGGCCATTATCGCGAATGTACAGGTAGACGTAGCCATCGCGCTGTTCGGCACTCAGCCACAGGCGCCGTGGGTTGGCCTTTTCGGTCAGGGCGTCGAGGGCGTTCGCCAGCAGGTTGCCGAGCACCTGGCGCAGGCGGGTTTCGCCAGCCTGCACCCACAGGGTGGCCTCGGGCAGATCGCGGATCAGCTCCACGGCCATCGCCCGGCGGCGCTTGGCCAAAAGGGCCAGGGCGTCATCCAGTGCCGGTTGCAGGGCCACGCTTTCCGGGGCGTGGCGGTCGCGGCGGGCGAAGGCGCGCAGGTGGGCGATGATCGAGGCCATGCGCCCGGTCAGTTCGCCAATCAGCTTGAGGTTGCCGCGAGCGTCCTCGGTGCGCTGGTGGTCGAGCAGGATTTCGGCGTTCTCGGCGTAGCTACGGATCGCCGCCAAGGGCTGGTTGAGCTCGTGGCTGATGCTCGCTGACATGGTGCCAAGCACCGACAGCTTGCCGGCCTGGACCAGTTCATCTTGGGCGCGCACCAGTTCCTGCTGGGCGTTCTCGCGCTCCAGCACGGCGCTTTTCAGCCGGGTGTTGAGGCCTTCGAGAGCGGCGGTACGCTCGGCCACGCGTGACTCCAGTTCCTGGCGGGCGCGAGCCTCGAAGTCGATGCGGTCGATGTAGTGGCGCCGGCGCTGCATCACCAGACCGGTAAACAGCATCAGCACCAGCAGCGCGCCAGCGCCGATGGCCATGACCGTCTGCACCGAACGATCGACCAGCAGGCGCGGGGCGAGGATGCTCACCTGCCAGCCGGTTTCTTTGATGTCGCGGGTCTGGGTGAGCCACGCGTCCTGGTTGAGCAGCAGCGGTTGCGGGGCCTGGGTCGGGTAGGGCTGGATGGCGATGATCGCCTGGCGCTCGGCTTCGGTCAGCGCGCGGGTGGCGCGAAAACGCCAGTCGGGGCGCGAGGTGAGGATCACCACGCCGTTGTGGTCGGTCAGCAGCAGTTGCTCGGGGGTGCGGCCCCAGAGGGTTTCGGTGTGGTCCAGATCGACCTTGACCACCAGCACGCCAACGATGCGCTCACCGTCGCGCACGGCGGCCGCGAAGAAGTAGCCACGTTTGGCCGAGGTGGTGCCCTGGCCGAAGAAACGGCCCAAGTGGCCGGCCATGGCTTCGTTGAAGTACGGGCGGAAGGAGAAATTGCGGCCGACAAAGCTGTCCTGCTTGTCCCAGTTGGAGGCGGCCAGGGTGTTGCCGCTAACGTCCATCAGGTACATCACCTCGGCACCGGTCTGGTGGACGATGTCCTTTAGCAGGCGGTTGGCATTGGTGACCGCCTCGATGCGGAACGGGTCGGCCAGCACCCCGCGCAGCGCCGGCAGGTCGCCGAGAATCTGCGGCAGGGTTTCATAGCGGTGCAGGGTGCCGAGCAGGTTGGCCACGTACAGGTCAAGGGTCTGGCGGTTCTGCGAGGCCAGCTCTTGCTGGTAGTAACGTTCGGCCAGATGGTGCAGTGGCCACAGCAGGGGCGTCAGGCACAGGGCCAGCAGGGCCAGGCTGCGCCAGCGCGGACGGCGAGGGGGCGTGGGTTTTGCAATCATCGCGTAAATGCGCCAGAGGGGTCTGGCGCAATTATGCGCTACTTGAGGCAGTCGATCAGCGCTTGCTGCCAGTGCGGCAGGTGGACGTCCCACTCACGGGCCAGACGCGAACAGTCCAGGCGTGAGTTGGCCGGGCGGCGCGCCGGGGTCGGGTACTCGCTGCTAGAGATCGGCAGCAGCTCGGCGCAGGGACGGCCGCGCGCCTTGAGCTGTTCGCCGATCGCCTGGGCGAAGCCGAACCAGGAAGTTTCGCCCTGGGCGGTCAGGTGATAGGTACCCCAGGCGCCGCGCTGCCCGGCTTGCCAGCGCTCGATCAGTGCCCGGGTGGCAACGGCGATGGTGGTGGCCCAGGTGGGGGCGCCGATTTGGTCGCTGACTACGCGCAGCTGCGGTTTTTCCTGCAGCAGGCGTTGCATGGTCAGCAGGAAGTTGCGCCCGTACAGCGAATAGATCCAACTGGTGCGCAGAATCAGGTGTTCGCCATCCACTGCGGTTATTGCCTGTTCCCCGGCCAGTTTGCTGCGCCCGTACACACCCAGCGGGTTGGGGCGGTCGAGTTCGGTGTAGGGCAAGGCCTTTTCACCATCGAAGACGTAGTCGGTGGAGTAGTGGATCAGCGGTGCACCCAGGCGTACCGCCTCTTCGGCCAGCACCCGCGGACCATCGGCATTGATCGCGAAGGCCAGGTCTGGTTCGCTTTCGGCCTGGTCCACCGCCGTGTGGGCAGCGGCGTTGATGATCAGCTGTGGGGCCAGGCGACGCAAAGGTTCGCGCAGTGCCTCGGGGCTGGCCATGTTCAGTTGTTCGCGGCCAAGCACATGCACTTCGCCGAGCCCGTTCAACTGCGCCTGCAGTGCCTGAGCGACTTGGCCATGGTGACCACAGACGAGAATTTTCATGGGAACAGGTCCGCGTCTTTCAGCAGCACGGCCGCCTGGTCCTTGGCCGACAGGGCCGGGTTTTCAACGCCCCAGTCGATGGCCAGATCAGGGTCGTCCCAGCGGATCGAGCGCTCGGCGGCGGGGTTGTAGTAGTCAGTGGTCTTGTACAGGAAGTCGGCCGTTTCGCTCAGCACCAGGAAACCGTGGGCGAACCCGGGCGGGATCCAGAACTGCAGGTGGTCAGCGGCAGTCAGGCGCCGGGCCACCCAGCGACCGAAGTATGGCGAACTGCGGCGAATGTCCACGGCCACGTCCAGCACTTCGCCCTGCACCACGCGCACCAGTTTCCCCTGAGGGTTGTCGATCTGGTAATGCAGGCCGCGCAGCACGCCGCGCTGGGAGCGCGAATGGTTGTCCTGGACAAAGTGGCCATCGAACCCGGTCTGTTTCTTGAATTCGCGGGCATTGAAGCTTTCGAAGAAGAAGCCACGGCTGTCGCCGAAGATCTTCGGTTCGATGATGACTACGTCGGGAATCTCGGTCGCTATGATGTTCATGGGAGTTCTTCGGTCAGTGTGCTGAAGGTCCGACCTTGAAAGGTCCGCTCGATGTCCGCCGCCTTGGCAAACTGAGCCTAGATCGGCTGGCGGTGAGCCAGCACGCGCCCACCTGTTGATTTCATCTTCGCATCGGGTTATCGGCCAAAAGCTCGGCTTCCCAAGCAGAAATATGAAACAGGTTTCATCTTGAGGCTTTTTGGCATCCTGATGCAGCCTGTGCCAAGCGATTATATCGAACGTCGAGTGCAGAGAGCTCCTGGCTCACCGCTTGTCGATCAATATCGATTAAAAATACACATTGAATGGATTTTATCTACAAATCTGGCTTTTAAAGTCGATATATATCGGTTATAAATTGGCCAATCACCGCGGGCTTCACGCACCGTTGGTAATGTCACATTCACTTGCTATCCATCGACCATCGGCCCAGTGCCTTTGCAGAGGTTACCCATGAAGACCCTCAACTCCACCCCCCGCGCCGACGGTTTCCACATGCCCGCTGAGTGGGCCCCGCAAAGCCAGGTCTGGATGGTCTGGCCGGAGCGTTCGGACAACTGGCGCCTGGGCGGCAAGCCAGCCCAGGCCGCGCATGTCACCCTGGCCAAGGCAATCGCCCGTTTCGAGCCGGTAACGGTGGCCGTTTCCGCCAGCCAGTACGAAAACGCCCGTCGCCAGCTCGACCTGCCGAACATTCGTGTGGTGGAAATCAGCAACGACGACGCATGGGTGCGCGACACCGGCCCGACCTTCGTGATCAACGACCACGGCGAAGTACGCGGCGTGGACTGGGGCTTCAACGCCTGGGGCGGCTTCGACGGTGGCCTCTATGCGCCATGGAACCGCGATGAGGAACTGGCGGCCAAGGTACTGGAAATGGAGCGCTGCCAGCGCTACCACACCGAGGGCTTCGTGCTCGAAGGCGGTTCGATCCATGTAGATGGCGAAGGCACGCTGATCACCACCGAAGAGTGCCTGCTCAACCGCAACCGTAACCCGCACCTGAACCGCGAGCAGATCGAACAGATTCTGCGCGAGCACCTGGCGGTTGAAACCATCGTCTGGTTGCCCGATGGCCTGTACAACGACGAAACCGACGGCCACGTCGACAACTTCTGCTGTTACGTAAGCCCAGGCGAAGTGTTACTGGCTTGGACCGATGATTCCAACGACCCCAACTACGCCCGTTGCCACGCCGCTTACGAGGTGCTCAAAAACACCCGTGATGCCAAAGGCCGCGAGTTTGTGGTGCACAAGATGCCGATCCCAGGCCCGCTGTTCGCTACCGAAGAAGAGTGCGCCGGTGTCGATCAAGTGGCCGGTAGCCAGGAGCGCGACCCGTCGGTACGCCTGGCCGGTTCGTACGTGAACTTCCTGATTGTCAACGGCGGCATCATCGCACCGAGCTTCAATGACCCGGCAGATGCCCAGGCCAGAGCGATTCTTGCCAAGGTCTTCCCGGATCACGAAGTGGTAATGATCCCGGGCCGTGAGCTGCTGCTCGGCGGTGGCAACATCCACTGCCTGACCCAGCAGCAGCCAGCACCGGTCAAACGCTGATACTGGCCACACGAAGAAGCCCGTCAAATGACGGGCTTTTTTTCTCCGACGATCTTCGTCAGGCTGGATGGCATAGGTTTTGTATTGTTTTTCAGCGGGTTACCCGGGCAGACCGGGCACACCGATCTGTAACAATCAAGACGTAAATTAGCCGCTCACGGCCCAGGGAGTACGTGTGGACATGAACGCAGCAAGTGAGACGGCTTTGCGCCCATCGGCAGTGAATCACGCATCGCTCAGTGTTCTGGCGCAGTGGTTGAAACACCATGGAGGCAAACGGGTCAGGACGACCGACCCACGACGTCTGCTTGACGGCCGCTATCCTCAAGGGCTGATCAGCGATGCAGAGCTGGATGCACTGCTGGGGGGCTGGCACTGACCAGGGCAGGAGCCCGCCCCATGAAAAACGCCACCGCAATTGCGGTGGCGTTTTCATTTATGACAGGCGCAAAAGTAGGTCAGAAGCGGTAAGTACCGGTCACCACCAGGCTGCGCGGATCGCCGACCTGGATCTGCGCGGCACTGGTCGCCGAACTGTAATAGGTCTTGTCGGTAATGTTGCTCAGCGCTGTTCGCACATCCCAGTCGTGGGTACGGAACCCTGCCAGCGCATCCCAACGGCCATAGCCTGGCAATAGCGTGGTGTTCTGGTTATCGGCGTAGCGTTCGCCGACCAGCATCAGCCCGGTTTCGGCATACCAGCCCAGCTCTGGCTTCCAGGTCACGAACAGGCTGCCGTTGCGTTTTGCCACATCGTTGATGCGCTTGCCTTCCAGGCCATTGTTGTCTTTGACGATGGTGGCATCCTGCAAGCCAATGCCGCCGCGGACGTACCAGTTACCGACGATATTGCCAGTGGCCGTCAATTCGATACCACGTGAGCGCTGCAGGCCGCTGAGCAGGGTGATCTCCGGGTTGTTCGGGTCGCGGGTGCGGCGGTTGTAGAGCTCCAGTTCATAAATGGCGAGTGTGGTGCTCAGGCGTTCGTCCAGCCAGTCGCTCTTCACGCCGATCTCTTTCTGCCGGGTCAGCTCCGGACTAGTGTCGTTGCTGTTGCCCGGCGCGCCTGGGGTGATGCCGATCAAACCACCACCGACGGGCGAGAATGTCTTGCTCCACGACGCGTAGAAAGAGTGATCGCGCCAAGGTGTGTAGACCACGCCAAGGCGCGGGCTGGTGGTATTGCTGTCCTGTTTCTCGGAAAGGTTGCGGACCTTGTTGGTGGTGTCTACCTCGAACTGGTCGAATCGCACCCCGGCCAGCAGTTGCCATTGGTCATTCAGGCGAATCTGGTCTTGCAGGTAGAGCCCGCGGCTGTCGACCACAGTGTGGTTGTCGCTCGACACCACCATGCTGCCGTTGTGCTGCAGGCTGCGGTCGGGGTTGTGGACTTTGAGGCTGGGTACCGGGCTGCCTCCAGCCGCGACCGGCGCAGCGGTATACAGGGTCGGGTCACGGCGCTGATTGCCGAACTCCAGCCCGATCAACAGCTTGTGCTCCAGGCCGAGCGTGGCGAAGTCACCTTCGGCTTCCAGGTTGTTGAACAGGTTGCGGGTGGTCAGGTCTTGCTGCCAGCGCTGGCGGGTAACCGTCTGGTTGCTGGCGTTGTAGCCCGTCAGGTAGGTGTTGTCGAAGTTGCTGTCGAGCTTGAACAGGCCGAGCGTATGGCGCAATTGCCAGGTTTCGTTCAGTTGGTAGTTCAGGCGCGAGCGCAATGATTGCGCGCGGTCGTCGATGTAGTCGCGCTGGGTGTCGCCGTAGGTGGTGCTGCGGCCGACATCCGCCGGACGCCCGTCGACACCGGGGATGCCTCGGTCAGGCGTGCGGTTGTAGCGGCTGTATTCATACTGCACCAGCCAGTTGAGGTCGGGTGAAAGCTGCCAGCTGATCGACGGCGCGAACAGTTGCCGGCTACCGTCGATGCCATCGCGGAAACTGTTGTTGTCCTGGTTGCCCATGTTCAGGCGCAGGCTGATGCTGTCGCTGGGGTCGGCGCTGAGGTCGGCGTACAGGCTGCGCAGGTCTTCACTGCCTCCCTGGGCCTCGATCGACGAGCGACGCCCCTGCTCGGGGGCCTTGCTCACCCGGTTGACGATGCCACCCTGGCTGCCGCGGCCATACAGCACGGCGGCCGGCCCTTTGAGTACTTCGACCCGCTCGATGTTATGCAGGTCGCGTATGTACTGGCTGTCGTCGCGGATGCCGTCCAGATAAAAGTCGTTGCTGGCCTCGAAGCCACGAATCCGTACGCTGTCGAAGCGCGTATCGGCACCGCTGCTGACGTTGGGGATACCCTCCAGCGCCTTGCCCAGCGTATTGCTGCCGTAATCCATCACGTTGGAGGTTTTCACCGTGTCGATGGCTTGCGGCACATAGCGCACTGGCGTTGACGTGCGGGTCGCGGTGCTGACCTCCTTTACCTGCGGGTTGTCTTTTTCGCGCTCGCTCTCGGCAGTTACCGAGAGTTCGGGAAGTGTGGTGCTGGTGGCACTGGCCAGGCTGGGGCTGATCAACAGTGAAAGGCCAAGGCCAAGTGAGGGCAGGCGATTGGGGGCAAGCATCTGAGCATCCGGGCATAGGGAAATGAAACACAGGCGCGGATGGTAATGCTTGTTATTTGCTGTTGCTTGAGTATTTGTAAAGACTTGTCTTTACATATGTGTCAGTTTGTAAAATCTGCTATTCCCTGGCTTCAGGCCAAAACATCCCACAGAAGTCAAAATGCCTACCGATTGCACCGAGTAACATGAAAATGCACCGGCTACATCCGGCAATTTGGTTATATCAACCTGTAATTCACGACTTTTTGACATTTGTAATCGCACACGGCTAGGATTCGAGCAACGCTTGCTGGCCATCCATGGCCATGCTGCTGCGAAAAGCCCGCCACAGGTTGATCGGCGGGCTTTTCTTCGGATCCGCATAGCGTCGAACCTACGAAGGGGCGTTGGTTCCTGGCGTAATTGTGCAAAGCGTTTTTGATTTAGAAATAAGGAAAACAACATGTTGAAAACCAGGATCAGCCTGGTCGCTCTGGCGATGATCGCCGCGACCCAGGCCCAGGCCAACGATCAGGCCGACAGCAAGGGCTTCGTCGAGGACAGCCACGCCAACGTCCTTCTGCGCAACGCTTACATCAACCGTGACAAGAAGCACGGCACCGATGACCAGATCGAATGGGGTCAGGCAGCCATTGCCAACTTCTCCTCTGGCTTCACCCAGGGCACCGTCGGTGTCGGCGTCGACGCATTCGGCCTGTACGCCGTGCGTCTGGACGGCGGCAAAGGCCACAACGGTGGCGCCGGTGTCGACTTCTTCAAGCCGCACAACACTGTGAACGCCGATGGCAACGCCAGCGGCCCGCATGACCTGGCCCGCGCTGGCGCAGCCGTGAAGTTCCGCATCTCAAACACCGTACTCAAGTACGGTGACCAGATGCCGGCACTGCCAGTGCTGCAGTATGACGACGCCCGCCTGCTGCCAGAAAGCTTCACTGGCACCCTGATCACCTCCAAGGAGATCGAAGGCCTGGAGCTGAACGCCGGCCGCTTCACCCAGGAAGCGCGCAAGAGCGCCGAGCGTCGTGACGGTGGCGGCCTGAAGTCGATCAACGTCTTCGGCGGTAGCTACAAGTTCACCGACAACTTCACCGCTTCGCTGTACACCGCAGACAACGAAGACGTGATGAAGAAGCACTACCTGGGCTTGAACTACGTCTTCCCGATCGCCAGCGACCAGTCCCTGACCCTGGACTTCAACGGCTACAAGTCGGACATCGACCACAAGTACGTGCAGGCGGCTGGCCTGAACGGCGACTCCAACACCATCTGGAGCCTCGCTGCGACCTACGCCTACGGCGCGCACTCGTTCACCCTGGCGCACCAGCGCAGCACCGGCAGCACTGGCTACAACTACGGCTGGTACCAGAATGAAGGCGGCGTGGGTGACGGTGGTTCGACCATCTACCTGGCCAACTCCTACTGGTCCGACTTCAACGCCGAAGACGAGCGCTCCTGGCAGCTGGGCTACGGCCTGGACTTCGGCGCCTACGGCATCCCTGGCCTGACCTACAAGCTGGCCTACGTGGTGGGTGACAACATCAACACCCGCAACGTCGCCAACCCGCAGGGCTTCGGCGAAGGTAAAGAGCGCGAGATCTTCAACCAGATCCGCTACGTCGTTCAGGACGGCCCGGCCAAGGACCTGTCGATCAAGCTGCGCAGCTCGTTCGTTCGCACCAACAACGCTGTACAGCAGAACGGCTACAACGACGACGGCAACGAAGTCCGTGTATTCGTCGAGTACCCGATCAGCATCTTCTGATCCTGACCGAGCGTCTCGAGCAGCCCCGGCCTATGCCGGGGCTGTTTCTTTGCGGTGCACACTGGCCGCTACCGGTGCGGCCTGTACCTCGCCTGTCTCCGGCGCAAAGCTGTCACTGCGCGCCATCCGCCACATCCGTGCATAGAATTCGCTTTCGATTGAGCCGCTGAGCAATTCGCCAGGCTTGAGGAATGGGTGCAAGTCAGAAAACAGGCTGATCTCGCTGGTGCTGATACGCCGCGCCAGGTGCTTGGGCTTGAGCTCCGATGGGTGCTCCAACCCCGCCGCGGCGAGCATCTCGGCCAGGGCATGCAGCGTGTTGTGATGGAAGCTGGCCACCCGTTCGGCCTTATCGGGTACTACCAATGCGCGTTGGCGCAACGGGTCTTGCGTGGCCACGCCGGTCGGGCATTTGTTGGTATGGCAGCTCTGCGACTGAATGCAGCCGATGGCGAACATGAAGCCGCGCGCCGAGTTGACCCAGTCGGCGCCAATGGCCAGTACGCTCGCGATGTCGAAGGCACTGACGATCTTGCCCGCCGCACCGATGCGGATGCTCGAACGCAGGTTCAGGCCGACCAGGGTGTTGTGTACGAACATCAAGCCTTCGCGCATGGGCACGCCCATGTTGTCGCTGAACTCCCGAGGCGCCGCGCCGGTGCCGCCTTCCTTGCCATCGACGACAATGAAGTCCGGGGTAATGCCGGTGACTAGCATGGCCTTGGCGATGCCCATGAATTCCCACGGGTGGCCCAGGCAGAACTTGAAGCCTACCGGCTTGCCACCCGACAGTTCGCGCAGGCTGGCAATGAAGTGCAGCAGCTCCACCGGGGTGCGGAATGAGCTGTGCGCGGCTGGCGATATGCAGTCTTCGCCCACGCGTACGCCGCGGGTTGCGGCGATTTCCGGGCTGACCTTGTGCGCCGGCAGAATCCCGCCGTGGCCGGGTTTGGCGCCCTGGCTGAGCTTGAGTTCGATCATCTTCACCTGCGGGCTGCGTGCCTGCTCGGCGAAGCGTTGCGGGTCGAAACGGCCGTCTGCGGTACGGCAACCGAAGTAGCCGCTGCCGATTTCCCAGATCAAATCACCGCCATGCTCGCGGTGGTAAGGGCTGATGCTGCCCTCGCCGGTGTCATGGGCGAAACGGCCAAGGCGAGCGCCCTGGTTGAGCGCGGCAATCGCATTGGCACTGAGCGCGCCGAAGCTCATGGCCGAGATGTTGAAGATCGACGCGGAGTAGGGCAGGCGGCATTGCGGCCCGCCAATGGCAATGCGGAATGAGGCCGGGTCAGGGGTGGCGACCGGCAGCATCGAGTGGCTGATGAATTCGAAGCCAGGCTTGTAGGCATCGTTGAGCGTGCCGAAGGCCTTTTCGGCGCTCTCGTTCTTGGCCCGGGCATACACCAGCGAGCGCTGCGAACGGGAGAACGGCAGTTTGTCGTCGTCACCTTCGATCAGGTACTGGCGGATCTCGGGGCGAATGGTCTCGATCAGGTAGCGGATGTTGCCCAGGATCGGGTAATTGCGCCGCACCGCGTGATGGCTCTGGCGCAAGTCGTTGAGGCCGACCAGGCTGAGCAGGCCAGTGACCACCGTCAGCGGCCAGAGCCAACTGTGCTGGGCAAGGAACAGGAGGCTGGCGAAGGTGAACAGCAGGCACAGGGCCAGGCAGGCATAACGGCTGGGAAGCGAATCTTTCATGGGTCCATCGCAGGCAGGATGACCGGCGTAGGATAGGCAAACCCCCGGTTGGGAAAACCTGGGGTTTCGGTAAAAGACTATTACCTTGTGAGCACTTTTGCTAAAGAGCGCGGCTAGGTGGCGCCATCTCTTGGCAGCAGCACACTGACCCGCAAGCCACCGCCTTCGCGGTTGCTCAACAGCAGGGCGCCACCGTGGCTGCTGGCGATGCGCTGGGCGATGCTCAGGCCCAGGCCATAGCCGCCCGAAGCCTGGTTGCGTGAGCCTTCGCCACGCACGAACGGGTCGGTGATGGTTACCAGCAACTCTGGCGCGATCCCCGGGCCGCGGTCGTCGATGTGCAGGTAGACACCGGTGAGCGCTGTCTCCAGGGTGACCGAGACCGTTTTGGCGTAACGCAGGGCATTGGTCAGCAGGTTTTGCAGACAGCGTTGCAGCAGCAGGGCATCGACCCGCAAGGTACCGCCTGTGCCGTGTACCGGCAGGGGTTCGCTCGCGGTGGCCAGGTCGGTGCATAGGCGCGCCACCAGGCGGTCCAGGTCGACCTGCTGGAGGTTGCACTGCTCGCCGGCCCGCAAGTAGTCCAGCACCTGGCCGATCATGGCGTCCATCTGCGTGATGTTCTGCCGCAGGCGTTCGCGGTGTTCGTTGTCGGGCAAGCGCTCCAGGCGCAGGCGCATGCGCGTCAGCGGAGTGCGCAGGTCGTGGGAGACGGCGGCGAGGAAGTAGGCCTTGTCATTGACCATGGCGATCAGCCGTTGCTGCATGGCGTTGAAGGCCAGCGCGGCCTGGCGCACTTCTTCTGGACCGTCCAGGGCCAGCGCTGGCTGTTCGAGGTTGCTGCCCAGCCCGCGTGCAGCGTCGGCCAGGCGCCGCAAAGGGCGCAGGCACAGGCGCACCGCGATCAGGCATACCAGCAGCACGGCGACGATGCGCAGCGCGTAGACCCGCAGCAGGTAGTCGCTGATAAGCACCCATGCCGATTCTCCGCTCCAGCCCTGCAGCTCCTGGCCGTCGATGCTCAGCCAATGGCCATCGTCCAACGGTACGGCGAACTGGATATGCGTCTGGGCAGTGCGCAAGCCGAACAAGCTGCGCCAGACGATCGGCTGGCCCAGTTCGTCGGTCAGCTGCACCTTCAACAGGCGCACCTCCTGGGCATGGCCCAGTTCGAACTTGAGCGCCTGTTGCAGCAACAGTTCAACGCGCCGGCGCCCGCGCCGCGGATCTTCCTGTTGCGCGGGTTCGTTCTCGACGCAACGCAATTGATAGTGCGCGGGCACCTGCAGATTTTGCGCGTGGCAATCAGCCTGGACAATCAGCGGAGCGCTGCGTGCGGCCATGAGCCGGATCGGTGCCTCGAGCACCTGGGCGAAACGCACATCGAACCAGATACTGCTCGACATCAACTGAATCAACAGCGTGCCGCTGACCATGATCAGCAGCAGCTGGCCGAACAGCGTGCGCGGCCACAGGCGACGGAGCCAGCGCATTTTCAGCTGTCGGCCTCGGCGCGGGCAATGCTCAGCAGATAGCCTTCGTTGCGGATGGTCAGGATCTGGATGTCGCTGGCCGGCGCGTGGCGCAGTTGCTGTCGCAGGCGGCTGATGCACATATCCACCGAGCGATCGTCGGGGTGGTGATCGCGGCCAAACGCGCTGCGCGTCAGCTGATCGCGCGAGACCACGCGGTTGTTGGCCTCCAGCAGTTCACGCAGTACTCGGTAATCGGAACGCGGCAGGGTGAGGGTTGTGCCGTCCGGGCGGGTCAGCAGGCGCCTGACGTGGTCGAGGCTGAAACCGGCGAACTGCTGGGCCTCGACCGCTGGCGCGTCGGCAGGGGCATCCAGGCGTTGCGGGCGGCGCAGCACCGCCTTGATCCGGGCGATCAGCTCGCGGGGTTCGAAGGGCTTGGCCAGGTAGTCGTCGGCGCCCACCTCCAGGCCGATGATGCGGTCCAGGGTGCTGCCCTTGGCCGACAGCATGATCACTGCCATGCCCGGCGTCGCCTGCAACTGGCGGCATAAGCTCAAGCCATCCTCGCCGGGCAGCATCAGGTCAAGCACCACCAGGTCGACCTTGCGCGCGGCCAGTTGCTCGCGCATGCCATCGCCGTCGGAGGCCGCCAGAACGGTATAGCCGGCATCGGTAAGGTAATCGCAGAGAAGTTCGCGGATCTCGTCGTCATCATCGACAACCAGCAAGGTCGTGCTCATCGGTAAAACACCTGATCGGGGAGGGCCGGCAGCGCTCGTTACGTTCGATTACATCCCCGTACAAGCCGGGTATGGAGCCCAAAGGGCGGATGCCTAGAATCGTAACAAAAAATCATCTGCAAATACGAAACCTTCCCAAATGAATCACAAGAGCGCCATGAACGACTTCACTCCTGTTGTCCGGGGCGGTAGCCGCCTGCACCCGCTTGCCTTCTTCGTTGCTGTCGCCATCAGTGGCAGCGCCTTGGCGGCCGAAAGCCAGCCACTGGAGCTGGATGCCACACAGATCGAGGACAGTGCACTGGTGCCTGCAGATGAAACCGGTCAGCTCGGCTACACCGTGGAAAGCACCCGCGCCTCCACTGGCCTCAAGCTGACCCCACGACAGACGCCGCAATCGGTCACCACCATCACCCGTCAGCAGATGGACGATCGCGATGTGCACTCCATCGAGCAGGCCATGGACACTACCCCGGGGGTGAGTTCCAGCAAGTCCGAAGTGGGTGGGCGCACTGACTTCCGTGCCCGTGGCTACTCGATCAGCAACTGGAAGGTCGACGGTCTGCAGTTCCAGGGCGGCTCCGATTTCAGCGGAGGTGGTAATGCGCTGAACATGGACCTGTACGAGCGCATCGACATCGTTCGCGGCGCCAACGGCCTCCTCGGTGGCACCGGCGACCCGTCGGCCACCGTCAACCTGATCCGCAAGGCACCTACCAAAACCTTCGGCGGCAGCGCTTACGCCACCTACGGCAGCTGGGACAAGCGCCGCCTGGGCGCCGATCTCAACCTGCCGCTGTCCGAAGACGGCCGCCTGCGCTCGCGTTTCGTGATGACCCAGGGCGACGCCAACTCGTTCCGCGACAACCAGTCCGAGCGCTCGCGTGCGGCCCTGGCCAACTTCGCGTTCGACATCGACGACGCCACCACGATTGGTGCCGGCTACCAATACGAATACAGCAAGGTGGTCGGGGGTGGCTGGGGCGCCAATATCCCGATCTGGTACAAGGACGGCAGTAAGACCGACCTGCCTCGCAGCACCAACGTGGTGCCGAGCTGGAGCTTCGGCGAGTACACCACCCGCACCGCCTTCGGTTCGTTGGAGCACCGCTTCGACAATGATTGGGCCCTTGACCTGAAAGTCGCCCAAAGCACAGCCGAAGTGCTCAACCACCGTGGCCTGGCCAAGGTCAACTCGGCTGGCCGTGGCAGCTACGGCGGCTACTGGGACCAGGATGGCAGCGGCGCGGTGCTCAACGGCCTGCACAGCTCCAGCGACACCACCCAGCAGTCTGCGCAGATTGACCTGTCCGGCCCGTTCCAGCTGTTCGGCCGTACCCATCAGGCGATGGTCGGCTACAACGACAGCCGTACCGTGGCCTGGTCGCCGGAATACAGCTGCACCATGGTCAGCGACGACCGCGTCGGCGCGCCCTCGGTGGGCTGCCAGTTCCGCGCCAACATCGGCTTCCCGCTGACCGACTGGCACAACGGCGTGGACAGCGACTACGACATGATCGCCTCGCGCACCGGCCGCCACAGCAAGACCACCACCCGCTTGCAGGGCATGTACGCGGCCACCCGCATGAGCATTACCGACCCGCTGTCGGTCATCGTCGGCGTGCGGACCACCGATTACTCGGCAACCACCAACAGTGTCGCCGGCGTGCGCAGCAACCAGCAGAACAACGGCATCGTCACCCCTTACCTGGGCGCGGTGTACGACCTCAACGACCATTACTCGCTATACGCCAGCTATACCGACATCTTCAACCCACAGACGGCCGAGACCGAAAGCGGTACCAAGGTCGAGCCGATTCGGGGTCAGAGCTACGAGACCGGCATCAAGGGTGAGTGGCTGGATGGGCGCCTGAACGCGTCGGCGGCGTACTTCCGCACCAAGCAGGAAAACAAGGCCGTGCTCGATGACGGGCTGACCACGCCAGCCGGTGGTGACGCCTACAAGGCTGGCACCGGGCAGGAAACCGATGGTATCGACCTGGAAATCGCCGGTGCGCTGACGCCGAACTGGAACGTCTATGCCGGCTACACCTACCTGCACTTGCGCCGCGTCGACAGCGACGGGCGCAGCGACCCGTCGCACCTGTTCAAGGCCTCGACCACCTATCGCCTGTCCGGCCCGCTGGACCGCCTGACCCTGGGTGCAGGGGTGAAGGCACAGACCAACATCCGCGCGATTTCCAGCCCGGCGGGGCAGCCGGTGAACGGCGTGAGTGCGGGCGCGACCGATGTGAACTGGTCGGGTTATGCGATCTGGAATGCCATGGCCAAGTACCAGCTCACCGATGACACCACCGTGAGCCTCAATGTCGACAACCTGCTCGACAAGCACTACTACACCCAGTACGGGTTCTATGCCGGGGCGATCTACGGTGACCCGCGCAACATGTCGCTGACGGTCAGCACCGCGTTTTGATCAATTGGGGCCGCAACCCGGCCCCTTTTGCTAGGTCAGGGGATAGATCAGGCAATAGCGAATCAGTGCTTGTTCGACGCTTTGCTTCTGCCGGACAACCAGCTCCACAGCGATGGTGTGGTCATCCTCGATGATTTCATAGAAGACCCGGTAGCCGTCGAGACTGAGCTCCCGGTATTGCATCACCCCCAAGTCACTTGCCTGCGGGCTGACAGGGTAGCCAACCGGCGCGGCCGACAGCCGTTGTTCGATGCTGTCGACTAGCGAGGTAATCTTCTGCAGAGCAACCTGATTGCCGTGGTAAACGGCGAGATGATGGACCTGGTCTTCGATGCTTTGCGAGGCGGAATCGGTAAAACGGATGATTGGCTTGGTCATGCGCTACCGCTTACTCCTCGGAAAACTTCTTGTACAGACGCGCCTTCAGGTCTTCTACGGAACTGTGTTTGCCCTTCGCATACTCGCGAGAACCCATGGCTAGCAGCTTGACCAGTGCAATGGCTTCATCACGTTGCTTTCGATCCGCGTACGACTCGACGACGTAGGCCGGGGTGCCGTTCTGCGTGACGATCATGGGCTCTGCGAGGTCAAGGTCTGCCGCGTGACGCTTCAGATAGCTGATGGTTTCGACTCTCACCTGAGTGTCCTCGTTTATTTGATAGCGATATCGTAGTCTGAATTCAGACTGAATCAAGACCGAATATTCGATAGGCGTCCAGCGTCAGGCCATGAACAAGCAGTTGGGGGCTACAGCACAGCCTCTTCATCTGGCATTTCATCGGTAACCATGACGCGCACATGTGCCCCGCATGGGTCTTCCATGCGCAAGCCAAAGTATCGAGAGTCGTTGGCATCCCAGAATGCCTCGAC
Source organism: Pseudomonas sp. NBRC 111124 (assembly GCF_001320245.1). Taxonomy (GTDB): domain Bacteria; phylum Pseudomonadota; class Gammaproteobacteria; order Pseudomonadales; family Pseudomonadaceae; genus Aquipseudomonas. The sequence goes on along the minus strand of NZ_BCBA01000005.1, from coordinate 5,394 downwards.
CTGTGCCATGGAGGCGTTGGCAAGCAGCACTTCAGCGTTGTGCTCCAGGATGATCGAGTAACGGATTTCGGCATTCATTACAGAGGGGCTCGCAACGGCGGAGTGAATAGACGGACAGGCGGGTAAGTCGCGATGCCATTATGCCAACCTGTTGATTTTCGATCTTCGCCACTCGTCGCGCGGTGCAGCCCATCGTCGGCTTATCCGTCGCGGGGCGGCTCGTCCTGCGAAGGCCGTGCCCGCCACTTCCAATGCTGAATATTCCAGATCCAGATATCTGCTTGACAGATATCTGGATCTGGAATATTTTCGTCTCTGCTCGGGACGCCGGAACAAGAAAAAATGCGGGTGATTACTAAAGCGGCGGTTACAAAGGCCATCGAGGCCCATGCGCAATGGAAGGCACCTTTGAGCTTGTGGCTGAACACATTCGACAGGGCTGCCCTGCGCTTCGAGTCTTTTGAGCAGCTCCGGCAGACGTGGTTAACCGCATCGGGGTGGAACGTTGATCGGGTTGCTCACTCGAAATTGAAACCTGCAAGCCAGAAGGGGCCGCTGGATATCTATATATTTGATATCAAGAAAACCGAGTGCAGGGTTGTCGCTTGGATCAACGGAGCCTCAGGCATCATCTACATCAAGGCCATTCTGTCGCACGCTGAATACGACAAGTGGTGCAGACGCGATGTTAAGTAATTGACGAATTTGAAGGTGACAACATGAAGCGAGAAAAAGTCGAAGCCGCTGGGCTGGATGCCTTCATCGCTAACATTTCACCCCTACTTGCAGGGCTTGACGAGCAAGCCACGACCTTGGCTCAGCTGCTGGCTGCTTGTCACGATCCGATACAGGACGATACTGATCTGCAGGGGCGGATGAAGCTGATCGATGAGCTTTACTCCCATGCAGGTAGCGAAGAACACGCGGCAGCTCGCTTTGCCGTGATGGTGACGGATCGCGTGTATGAGTACGAACGTGAAACGGTACTGGTTCCCTTCGCTACTCAATCAGAGGCCTTGCAGTTTCTGATGTTTGACCGCGATGTAAAACAGAAAGACTTGGCTGCGATTGCGAGCCAGAGTGCGGTGTCGGAGATATTGAACAACAAGCGGAAAATGACAGTTGCTCAGATTAAGGGGTTTGCTGAGTTTTTTAAGGTGCCTGTGGAGTTCTTCATGCATGGGGTGGTTTAAGTGCTCGGCAAATAAAATGGCTCACCGCGTGGTGAGCTTTTTCGTATCCATGGCAGGCGACTGCAAGTGCCGAAGGTCGTTGAGGATCTGCTGACGGCGTTCAAGCACGAGCTTCCCAAGATCTCGTATCATCAGCGCCTTCGCATCTGGAACGAACTGTGTGAAATCGCCAACTGGAAAAGCACCGGCTGCCGCTGAAGGGACCAAGTGGGACGTCGGCGAAGCTGCCAATCAGCTCTCGTGGGACGACCTGCGGATCATCAAGACGCTCAGTGATTGCGGCAACCGTGCGGCTACGGCCAAGAAGCTTGGCATCAATGTTTCCACCGTTTCGCGCCGTGTTGCGCAAGTTGAGCGAACGCTTGGCATAGCGCTGTTCGACCACCGTAAAACCGGCTATCTGCTGACCGCCGAGGGTGCAGAGTTGCGCGCACTGGCCGAGCGCGTGGAGCTGGATATCGTCAGCGTCACCCGGCGTGTTTCGCGTGCAGGCCAAGGCCCCCTCGGGAAACTTCGCATCACCACCAGCGACTCGCTGCTGCTGCACTTCTTCACCCCCATCATCGCGGACTTCAAAGCCCTGAACGAGGGGATCACCATCGAGGTGCTGGTGGGCAATCAAACCCTCAGCCTTGCCCGGGATGAATCGGATATCGCGATTCGCGCGACCAGGAAACCTGCAGAAAGCCTGGTGGGCCGCAAATTGGCGAACATTGCCTGGGCACCCTATTGCAGCGCCAGGCAGATGACGGCCTTGCCGCTTTTCGAAGACGGCCAGGACTGGGTGTCATACTCCTCGGCGCTCTGCGGTTTGAGGGCGACGAGCTATGTCGAAAGCAGAGTCCCAGCCGAGCGCATCGCCTACCGCACCGATTCGGTGGCAGCCGCCAGTGCTGCGATCGCGGCGGGCCTGGGGTATGGGTTTCTGCCCTGCATGCTGGGCGACATGACCCCAGGGCTGGTGCGCGCAGGCCCTGTGGTGCCAGAGCTTCAGGACGAGTTGTGGCTATTGACCCACCAGGACATTCGTAAGTCGTGGCGCGTCAAAGCCTTCATGACCTTCTGCGCCGCTGCCGTGGCCAATCAAAAGCCCCTGGTCGAGGGGCAACTGGCACCCCCGGCCACGTAAACCGAAACCGGGAGCGCGGCTCAGATGCCCCGGGCGCCTATCACGGCCTTGCACACGATCTCGATCAGCTGCGGGCGCTGGGCAAGCCTCGACACCCCAATGATATTGCTCGCGCACTGAGGCCGCTCAATGCCATAGGCCGCCTTGCGCACGTTGCCGACTACCGCGAACGCAGCGTCCATATCCAGCACATACAGCGTTTCCTCGACAACATCCTGCAATGTTGCGCCATACAGGGCCAACAACTTCGCAATGTTGTCGTAAGCGACCCGCATCTGCTCGCCCATCGTGGAAAAGTCACTGGGCTTGCCGTCGGCATCAAGCGGCGCCGGCGCTACCAGATTGCCTTCCTCGTCATGGTTGAACTGCCCGGATACGTAGATCTCGTTGCCTATCCGCCGTGCCTGCGGATAGCCATAAGCCTCCTCCCAGGAAACGCCCCAGTAGGCGGTCTGTTTGTTCAACGGTTGTGAAGCTGCCATTGCATTCTCCTGCGCATAAAGGATCGGTTCGATCCGGATGGGTGCGCGAATGCTAGCAGCGAAAGGACAAAGTTCATGGCGCATGAATGCGCCAGTAGAGGCGCAAAAGTGCGCCACCGAAAGCCGATTTGTTTCGTTATCTTTTGCTCGTCCTCAAGCAACGACGCTGAGGTGTGTACTCGTGGCTACGGGTGCCTCTGAACATCACAAAGTTGAAAGGAAACAAACATGAGCAATCCTAAAACCGAAGTACTGACTCCACTGAACAGCCAACTGATCTTCATCGATCAGCAGCCACAGATGGCCTTCGGCGTTCAGAGCATCGACCGGCAAACACTGAAGAACAATACCGTTGGCCTGGCCAAGGCAGCGAAGATCTTCAACATCCCGACCACCTTCACCACGGTCGAGACAGAGAGCTTCTCCGGTCACACCTACCCCGAACTGCTCGCCGTGTTCCCGGATGCCCCGCTGCTGGAACGCACCTCGATGAACTCCTGGGACGACCAGAAGGTGCGCGACGCACTCAAGAAGAACGGCCGCAACAAGATCATCGTCTCCGGCTTGTGGACCGAGGTCTGCAACGCCACCTTCGCCCTGTCGGCCATGAACGATGCCGGCTATGAAATCTACATGGTTGCCGACGCCTCCGGCGGTACCACCAAAGAAGCCCACGACTACGCCATGCAGCGCATGATCCAGGCCGGCGTCGTGCCGGTGACCTGGCAGCAAGTGCTGCTGGAATGGCAACGCGACTGGAAAAACCGCGACACCTACGACGCCGTAATGGACCTCGTACGCGAGCATTCCGGTGCCTACGGCATGGGCGTCGACTACGCCTACACCATGGTGCACAAGGCGCCTGAGCGTGTGCAGCACGGCCCCACCTTGGCGCCTGTCGCCGCCTCTATCTGAGCCATCGCCAGCCCCTGCCCTGGGGGCTGTTCCTGAACATGTGAGAATGGATGTGTATGAACAAGGACCCATCTACTGTGCTGGCGACGTTTGCACTGGCTTCGACAGGGCAGCTCAGCGCCTGGCAGATACGCACTGCCAAACAACTCATGCTGGACAGGCTGGATACCGGCATCACCGTGACGGAACTGGCCCAAGCGTGCGCATTGTCGCGCAGTCACTTCTCACGCATGTTCAAGAACAGTACCCAGATGGCACCGCAGCGATGGCTGCGTGAACAGCGGGTCATGAAGAGCAGGGCGTTATTGAAGAGCTCCACGATGTTGCTTGCAGACATCGCACTGGAATGCGGCTTCTGCGATCAATCGCACTTCTGCCGCACCTTCGTGAAGGCAGAAGGCATGACACCGCAGGCCTGGCAGCAACAAGCGAACCGCCAGAGTTCATCGGCGGCTTGAGACGCTTTACAAACACTTGATTCAAAAGCCCGTAAGGCCCATACCGGGTCGATGACCTCTTGCGCGCTGTTGGCAGCCAAGCATTCAAAGCGCCAATAGGCATTCAAACATAAGGAAAGCCATGAACGTTCTCTATACCGCAACCGCGACCTCAACCGGTGGTCGTGATGGCCGAGCCATCTCCAGCGACAATATCCTCGATGTAAAATTGAGCACGCCGAAGGAACTGGGCGGTGCCGGTGGTGATGGCACCAACCCTGAGCAATTGTTTGCCGCGGGCTATTCTGCTTGCTTCATTGGTGCACTGAAGTTCGTCGCCAGCCAGAGCAAACGCCGCATTCCAGCCGACGCCTCGATCACGGCCCAGGTCGGTATTGGCCAGATTCCGGGTGGGTTTGGCCTGGATGTCGACCTGAACATCAACTTGCCAGGGCTGGAGCAAGCTGATGCACAAGCGTTGGTGGAGGCGGCCCATCAGGTGTGCCCATACTCCAACGCTACCCGCGGCAACATCGAGGTTCGTTTGCACGTTACCGTCTGATGTTCTGCCCCTGCTATCCACTTTACCTGTCGGCGCTGATGCCTGATCGAGCATAGGGGTGCAGCACGCTGAAAGCAAAAAAGGCCCACCTTTCGGTGAGCCTTTTGAGTATTGCGTATGGTGCCGGCACCAGGAATCGAACCCGGGACCTACTGATTACAAGTCAGTTGCTCTACCATCTGAGCTATACCGGCAATGGGGCGTCATTATAACGATCGGTTGGCGCCTGTAAACCACTTCCTTGCGAAAGCGTGAAAATAGCCTAAGTCACCGGCCCAAAAGGATATTTTCTTACCAGCCGCGGTGGATGGTGTTGACGTTCGGTTCGGTCTTGCCAGGGTTGAAAAACAGCTTGTCGTTGTCGCAGCCGCGCTTGCGGCAGGGGCTTTCGACGCGCAGGGGCAGGCCGTTGTCGCCGCCCAGCTGCATGCCGGGGGTGTTCCAGTCCAGGTTGCTGGCAGGGTGCGGGGCGGGATCGCTGGCGCAGGCGCCCAGGGTCAGGGTGAAGGCCAGCAGGGCAAGGGGTTTGGCTTGGGTCACGATGGTGTAGTCCGTTAGTCCATTGTCGATTCTGGCGCAACGCCAGACGGTCGCAGGGCTGGCGGGCAGCGTGCGACGTAGCTTTTTAATGATTTGGGGGGCGGATGATACACCGTCCGGCCTCTTCGCGGGTGAA
>NZ_BCBA01000004.1 GCF_001320245.1 Pseudomonas sp. NBRC 111124 | reverse complement strand
GCTAAGAAGCAAAAGCAGAGCAAAAGCAAGAACAGACTTGAATGCGCTACGTGCTATCGAACTTGATCACAGGCCCAGGGTGGGTGCTGCTTCCTTGAACCAAAGGCGCGCGCCCTCATGGCCGGCGGTGGCCTGCAAGGGTGTGCCGACCGGCAGGCGCATCCAGCTCAATGGCGCGAGGCTGAAGTCCGCGCCGTCCAGGCTGCCCTGCAAGACCAAGCATTCCAAGCCCCGCGGGTTGTCCAGCTGGAGTGTCGCATTGGCGGGCAGCTGCTTGAGGTGAACGTGTTCATGGGCGTTCGCAAACAGCAGTTGGTCGCCGTGATCCGCTAGCCGGGTGCAGATCTGCTCGCGGTCTTCGGGGTGAAATTGCTGCAAGCGGACGAAGATAGTGCAGCCCTCGGCAGACCTTGGCGCGTGAGCGCTACCGGGCGGATTACGCACATAGCTGCCCGCGGGGTATTGGCCGCGCTCATCTTCGAACACTCCCTCCAGGACCAGAAACTCTTCGCCGGCGGGATGCTGGTGGGCGCTGAAATGGCTGCCGGGGGCATAACGCACCAAGCTGGTGGCGCGCGCCTTTTCGCCACCGATGCGAAACAGCGGCCGGCGCTCGACGCCGGGCAGCGGGCTGGCCAGCCAAGGCAGGGCCGCACCGTGCATGATGGCGGGTTGGGTCAGATCGGCGTTCAGGCGGTCCGGGAGCATGCTGAGGCTACGTTAGAAGAAGCTGCGTTGGGCTTTGATGGTGACCATGCTTTCGCAATAGGTGTTGATGCCAGCATAGGCGTCACAGCCACTGCCGCTGAGGTCGGAGTTACTGTAGATCAGGTTCAGGTCGATGCCCAGCCATGGCCGCGACAGCTCCAGCGACCAGTCAGAAAACCCGCTGATCTGGCTGCCGTCGCCAATAGTGAAGGGCGTGCCCAGGCGGTGGTGGGCGAGCTTCACGGTGAGGTCGACATCGACCAGCGGCAACTGGCCGAAGTCAGCGAACAGCGTGCCGGTGCGGTTGTCCGGGTTGTCGCGCCAGGCACCGCCAAAGCGGCTGCCCAGCACTGAGACGCCGCCGTACAGGGCGTAGCTGTCGGGGCCGGCGATGTTCGGCTGGCTGTAGTGGATCAGTCCCACTTCGTAGCCCAGGGTACTGTCGAAGCGGTGCTTGTAGCCGGTGTAGCTGTCCAGGCGCAGGGTGGAGTCGGGCGTCACGCCCATGCTCGGCGCATACTGCCCGACGTACCAGCCGCTGGGGTGGCTGAGGTCGAGGCCGCCGTGGAAGGCGCCTGTCGCGCTCGGTGAGATCAGCCCCTGGGCCATGCTGCGCGAGGGCGTGGTACCGAGCTTAAAGTCAAAATTGCCCAGTTGCCGCTGGATCTGTTGCGCGTGCAGTGCCGGGCTCGAGAGAAGGGCCGCAGTCAGCAGCAGAAGGGGCCTGGTCATGGTCACCGTCCTGGAAGGCTTGCTCTTGAGCGGTCGAGGATACCTGCGTTGGTTGCCGCAGGGCTACCGGCGGCGGCCGTTACTCGACCATTGGTCCAAGGCAGTTCATGCCCCGAGCGGTTCGGCGATTTCGATCAGGTTCAGGTCGGGGTCACGTACGTACACCGAGCGGATCGGGCCGGTTGCGCCAGTGCGCGCAACGGGACCTTCGATGATTGGCCATTGCACCTTCTGCAGGTGAGCGATTACCTGTTCCAGCGCGACCTTGCTGATGAAGCACAGGTCCAGCGCGCCCGGTACCGGCAGATGCGCCTTGGGCTCGAACTCATGGCCGCGGACGTGGATGTTGATTTTCTGATTGCCGTAGCGCAGCGCCAGGCGGTTGTTGCCGAAGGTTTCCAGCTGCATGCCCAGCACGCGGGTGTAGAAATCGGTGCAGGCTTCGACATCGGTGGTGGTGAGGACCAGATGGTCCAGGTGATCGATCATTGGCCAGCCTCGGTGACAAGGACTGAAGGCGATCAGTCCGGCCTGAGCCATGATAGTGCGCTGAGTCGGCCTTTCAACTCAGCCTTTGATGGCAGGCAGACCTTCGGCAACCTCGGTGATCACCTGCGGGCTGGCAGAGCGCTCGATGACGCGCTTGCGCAGTTCGTACTCGTCCAGCGACAGGCCTTGGCGCTGGATGGATTCGAGTTGCAACTGGCGGGTTTCCTCGGCGGTGTAGGAGCGCAGCTCGGGGTGGCTGGCGCACCCGGTGAGCACGGCGATCGCGGTGGCGGAGAGGGCAGCGAGCAGCAGGCGGGCCGTGGTGTTCATCGGGGGTAGCTCCAGGATTCGGGCGGTGGGAATCGATGGAGCTAGGTTATTGATTGCTGGCGATGGGTAGAAATTGGTGTTGTCGATAGTGACTATTGAGGTTGCTGCGAGTCCTCCGCCTGGATGCTTGCTAAATAGTGACGCTGCCGTCATGCGTACTGCTGCCGATGACACTTGACTCACACTCGGGTTTTCCCGCATTCGTTGATTTAGCATCCGTCATGATGTTGTCGCCTGATTTTTCGACCGCCGTAACCCATGGGGTAGGAATTTTCGTCAAGGGGTCTACGCTGGTGGCGCTTCTTCGAACAGCCCCCACCTAGGCCTCAATACTTGATATCCCTTGCGCGTTCGCGCCCCTGCTGCTTGGTGTGGCGCTTGTCCTGGCGGCAACGGGCGTTGCTCTTCTGGTCGGCGTGGCGGCAGTCCTGTTTGGTCTGCCGCGCCCCCTGGCGGGTTTCCTGGCGCACTTCGCGTGCTTGCTGGCGCCGCTCGGCGCGGTCGGTAACCGCCGCCCAACCCTGTAACGTGGTGGCGCACAACAGCATAGCCACGCAAAAACGACAGGCTCTTGAAGTTGCCATGGTTCAGGCCTCCTGCTGGGTTGGTTTATTGTCCCGAAGGGCTAACAGAAGCTTAAGTACAGCCCGGTTTCGATAGGCGATTTAGATTTAAAGGCAGTAAGCCTAGTTGCCATTAGTGCGTTGAAATCAAAGACACAAAAGTGGTCGAAAACGGCGCCTTTGCTACCCTTACCGCACGGCAGCGACTGCCCGGTTTGCAATCCACTCATTTCACGCGGTATGGCCAGATGGGGAACTGCGATGCGCATGCCATTGTTATGCGTCTTGTCGGTAGTGTTGTGCCTTAACGGTGTTGCCAGCCAGGCGCTGGCCGAGGATCTGCCGGCGCCCGACCCGGCGCCTGCCGAAGCCAGGCAGGCGGTGTTCAACCAGGAGCAGCTCGACCAGATGCTAGCGCCGATTGCCTTGTACCCCGACCCGCTGCTGGCCCAGGTGCTGATGGCGTCGACCTACCCGGGCGAGGTGACCGAGGCGGTAGCCTGGTCCAAGGCCAACCCCAAGGCCCAGGGCGACGACGCGGTCAAGCAGGTGGCCAAGCAGACCTGGGACCCAAGCGTGCAGTCGCTGGTGGCGTTCCCGCAGGTGCTGGTGGTGCTTGGCCAGGACCCGGTCTGGGTCCAGCGCCTGGGCGATGCCTTCCTTGCGCAACCCGATGACGTGATGGCCGGCGTGCAGCGCCTGCGCCATCAGGCCCAGGCGGCCGGTAACCTGACCAGCAACCAGTACCAGAACGTCACGGTGCAGGCCGCGCCCGCAGCGGCGCCGGCTGCGGCCCCGGCCAGCTCGGGCGGCTCGCAGAGCGCGCCTGCCAGCAGCTCCTCGACCAGCACCATCATTATTCAACCGGCCGACCCGCAGGTGGTCTACGTGCCCACCTACAACCCGACCACCACCTACGGCACCTGGGCCTATCCAGCCTCGCCGCCGGTGTACTACCCGCCGTCGCCGATGTATTACGCGGGCACCGCACTGATGGCCGGGCTGGCGTTCGGCGCTGGCGTGGCGATCATCGATTCGGTGTGGGGCGATTGCGACTGGAACAACGGCGATGTCGATATCGACGTCAACCGCTACAACAACATCAACGGCAATAACCGCATCACCAACAATCAGAACAAATGGCAGCACAACCCTGCACACCGCGATGGCGTGCCGTACCGCGACAACCGCAGCCGCCAGCAGTACGGCCGCCAGCTCGACGGCGCCAGCCAGCGTGCTGCGTTCCGCGGTGATGATGCCCAGCGCGCCCAGGCCCGTGACCGTGCCCGCAGTTCGATGGACCGCGCAGGCATCGAGCGCCCGGCTACCAGCAACCGCGAGGCCCGCGACAGTGCACGCCAGGCACGCGCCGAAGGCGGCGTGGGCAACCGCATGCAAGGTGCCAACAACACCGCACGCCCCGCCGACCGCCGCACAGAACCACGCAACACGCGTGAAAACACCCGCGACAACCCGCGTCGCCAGGGTGAAGGCCAGGCCCGTCAGGCCGCGCAGAACCGCCCGAGCAACACCGCTGGCCGCGCGCGTAACAACGCCTTCGACGGCGTGCGCTCGCCTTCGCGTACCACGGCGCAGGCCAACCGTGGCCGTACCAGCCAGTCGTTCGCCCAGCGGCCCAACGCTTCCCGTGCAGCGGGGCATCAAATTTCCCGGCCCAGTGCGCCGGCGCGTCGCGGTGGGGGAGGTGGCCGTCGATGAACAACAAGACAACCATTGCCGGGTTGCTGATCGGTCTGGGCCTGGCCTGGGCAAACCTGGCCGCCGCGCAGGAAGTGTTCCCGACGCCTGAGAAAGCGGTCGAATCGTTCGTCCAGGCGCTGGGCGTCGAGCACGCCGACGAAGCGCGTCTGACCCAGGTGCTGGGTGAAGACTGGCGCACCTACATTCCGCGTGAGGGCGTGCAGCGCAGTGACGTCGATGCCTTCCTGGAGCAGTACAAGGCCCAGCACCAGATCGACAAGCAGGGCGACAACAAGGCCATCCTGGCCGTGGGCCCTGAACACTGGACCTTGCCCATCCCCTTGACCAAGGCCAGCAACGGTTGGCGCTTCGACCTCAAGGCCGGCAGTGCTGAAATCCGTGCCCGGCGTATCGGCCGTAATGAACTGGCCGCATTGCAGTCGGTGCTGGCCTATCACGACGCGCAGATGGACTACGCCACGAAGGACCGCAACGGCAACGGCGCACTGGAATATGCCCAGCAGATCTTCAGCACGCCCGGCAAGCATGACGGTTTGTTCTGGGAGGACGAAGCGGGCGGCGAGATCAGCCCGCTGGGGCCGCTGTTTGGCAAGGATGTGGTGGGTGATGCCTGGTACGGCTATCACTTCCGCATCCTCGATGCCCAAGGGCCGTCGGCACCGGGAGGCGCCTACAGCTACCTGATCGGCAACCAGATGAGCCGCGGTTTCGCCCTGGTCGCCTGGCCAGCGAAATACGACGACACCGGCGTGATGAGCTTCATGATCAGCCACGACGGGCAGGTGTTCGAGAAGGACCTGGGGCCGCAGGGCGACAAGATTGCCAAGGCCATGAAGCGCTTCGATCCGGATGACAGCTGGAAAGAAGTGGATCTCAACGCCAGCGAATGATGGCGGCGCGCGCACCAGCGGCGGTCTGGGTGAGTACTACCCAGTGCTGTTCCGCTTTGGTGCGCGCTCGCCTCAAAACAGGTCTTGGCGCACAGGTCTGTTTCGCTGAATCGCTAGACAGTGTGCAGGTTGAACAGGGATGGTTGTGCCGATTGCCCGCAGTTCTCCGCTTTTCGCGGTTGGCAAAAGCGGCCCGCATATTGCTCCCTGCTGTCGCAACGACAACCCGGAGCACCGTGCCATGAGCTCACCCACCGAATTCCCGCTTTGCGAAGCCCCCTCGTCATCGCGCAAGGGGCTGCTGCCCATTGCCATGGTGCTGTTCAGCTTTACCTTCTTCACCGGCACCATGTTCGCCGGTGGCAAGCTGGGCATGGCCTTCAACTTCGTCGACATGCTCTGGGTGGCTGCCATCGGCAATACGCTGCTGGCGTTGTATGCCGCTGCCCTGGCCTTCATCGCCTCGCGCAGCGGGCTGAACACCGTGCTGATGGGGCGCTTCTGTTTCGGCGAGGCGGGCAGCCGGCTTTCCGACTTCATCCTGGGCTTCGCGGAACTGGGCTGGTACGCCTGGGGCACCGGGACCGTGGCGATCGTGCTGGTCAAACTGCTGGGTCTGGCAGGCGGCTACACAGTGCCGCTGATGGTGCTGTTCGGCCTGGGCTTCAGTATCACCGCGATCATCGGCTTCAAGGGCCTGGACTTGCTGTCGCGGGTGTCAGTGCCGCTGATGTTCGCGCTGCTGCTGGTGTCGATGTACATCGCTACCGCCGATGCCGGAGGCTTTGCCGGCCTGGCGGCAGTGGTGCCCCATGAAAGCATGACCTTCTCGGCTGCGGTGACCATGGTCTTCGGCACGTTCGCCAGCGGCGCTACCCAGGCCACCAACTGGACCCGGCTGTCGCGCAGCGGGCGGGTGGCGGTGGTGGCCAGCATCGTCGCCTTTCTGCTTGGCAACGGCCTGATGGTGGTGGCCGGGGCCTGGTGCGCGATGGTCTACCAGCAGGCCGACATCGTCGAAGTGATGATGCTGCAAGGCCTGTCGTTCGCGGCGGTGGTGATGCTTTGCCTGAACCTCTGGACCATCCAGGGGCCGACGATCTACAACGTCTCGGCAGCCGCCTGCCACCTGCTGCGCAGCGAGCGTCGGCGCACCGCCACGCTGGCGGCGGCGGCGGTGGGCATCGGGCTGGCGATCGGTGGCATGTACGAAATGCTCATTCCATTTCTGGTGCTGCTGGGCTCGATCATTCCGCCGGTGGGCGGTGTGATCATGGCCGATTTCTGGTACCGCCACCGTGGCAGGTACCCGGCGCTGGCCTCGGCGCAGCTGCCGCGCTACAACTTCATGGGGCTGGGGGCCTATGCACTGGGCGCGGTGCTGGCCTACGCCTCGCCGTGGGTCGCGCCGCTGGTAGGCATTGGCGCCTCGGCCCTGTGCTACATCGTCATGCTCGAACTCAGCGGCCGGCGCCGGGCACTGGGCCAGGCGGGCGTCGAGCCGTGAGCCTGGCGCTGGACGAAATCCTGCACCTGCCGGGTCTGGAGGAGATGACCGTGCGTGCTGGCGCACGCAACCTGCAGCGGCGGGTGCGCTGGCCTTACGTGGCGGAAAACGAGGGTATCGCTGAGTGGGTGATGGGCGGTGAGCTGGTGTTCGTCACCGCCCGCCAGCGCGCGGGGCACCTTGAGCTGGCACTGGATGAGCCGCGCCTGCTGCAAGGCATCGTCGACCGTTCGCTGATCACCCCTGGGCAAATGCATTCAACGCATCGAACAGCTGAGCGGGCAATCCCTCGATGACCCGCTCTATCGCATGAACGCTTCTGTCGCCATGCTGGTGTGGCGCATGAACGAAGACCAAGGTAAGGAGTAACGCCATGAACATCATCAATGCCCGCCTGCGTGGCAAGACCGGCCTGTTTCGCATCGAGCTGGACGGCGAACGCATCGCCGCCATCACGGCTCAGGCCGACGTGGCCGCGCTGGCCAGCCCGCATGACCTGGACGCCCAGCAGAACCTGGTAGTGGCGCCCTTCGTCGAACCGCACATCCACCTCGATGCCACCCTCACGGCGGGCGAGCCGAAGTGGAACATGAGCGGCACCTTGTTCGAAGGCATCGAACGCTGGGCCGAGCGCAAGGAAATCACCACCCACGACGACATCAAGACCCGCGCCAAGAAAACCATCGGCATGCTGGTCGACCACGGCATCCAGCACGTGCGCACCCATGTCGACGTCACCGACCCCAAGCTCACTGCGCTCAAGGCCATGGTCGAGGTGCGCGAGGAAGTCCGCCATCTGGTCGACCTGCAGATCGTGGCTTTCCCCCAAGAGGGCATCGAATCCTACGCCAATGGCCGGGCGCTGATGACCGAAGCGGTGGCCATGGGCGCCGATGTTGTCGGCGGCATTCCGCATTTCGAGAACACCCGCGACCAGGGCGTGACGTCAATCAAGTTCCTGATGGACCTGGCCGAGCGCACCGGCTGCCTGGTGGACGTGCATTGCGACGAAACCGACGACCCGCAGTCGCGCTTCCTTGAAGTGCTGGCCGAAGAGGCGCGGGTGCGTGGCATGGGCGCGCGGGTCACGGCCAGCCACACGGTGGCCATGGGCTCCTACGACAACGCCTACTGCTACAAGCTGTTCCGCCTGCTGAAGATGTCGGGCATCAACTTCGTCTCGTGCCCCACCGAAAGCATCCACCTGCAAGGCCGCTACGACGGTTACCCCAAGCGCCGCGGGCTAACCCGCGTGGCCGAAATCGACCGAGCCGGGATGAACGTGTGCTTCGGCCAGGATTCGATCGTCGACCCGTGGTACCCGCTGGGCAACGGCAACATCCTGCGCATTCTCGAAGCCGGCCTGCACATCTGCCACATGCTCGGCTACGAAGACTTGCAACGCAGCCTGGACCTGATCACCGACAACAGCGCCCGCACCCTCAACCTCGGCGAGCGCTATGGCATCGAGGTCGGCCGGCCGGCCAACTTGCTGCTGCTGTCGGCGCCGGATGATTACGAGATGGTCCGCAGCCAGGGCCATGCGCTGGTGTCGGTGCGCAACGGCAAAGTGCTGATGCGCCGTACGCCGGCGCAGGTCGAACGCTTTACCTGACAACGCAGTAAATGCCCGCGCACCAGGCGCTGTACGTCTGATGATCGACTCGACCGCATTACGCGCAGATAATGGAGGGCAATCACAAAGGCCGTGTCATGCTGACCATCTCCAACAACGTGCATCTGCCGGATGCCGAAATCGAACTGAGCTACATCCGCGCGCAAGGTGCCGGCGGGCAGAATGTCAACAAGGTGTCCAGCGCCGTGCACCTGCGTTTCGACATTCGCGCCTCGTCGCTGCCTGAGTTCTACAAGGAGCGGCTGCTGGCACTGCGCGACAGTCGCATTACCGGCGACGGCGTGCTGATCATCAAGGCGCAGCAGTACCGCACCCAGGAGCAGAACCGCGCAGACGCCCTGGCGCGTCTTGCCGAATTGATCATCACTGCCGGCAAGACCGAGAAGAAGCGCCGCCCCACCAAGCCGACCCTCGGCTCCAAGACCCGCCGCCTCGACGGAAAAGCCAGGCGCAGCACCGTCAAGGCGGGCCGGGGCAAGGTGGACTTCTAGGCTCACCAGGCCTTTCGGCAGCGCCCTCAGGCTCACCTAAGTTTTCATCCGTAACCTGCGCTGCAGAAACCCTGACGGGACTGTAGGAGGTACACCGGATGAAGACTGCCAGCAGCGGTTGGCTCAACAAGGTACCGGAAGTGACGCTGTCCTTCTGGATCATCAAGATCATGTCTACCACGGTCGGCGAGACCTTCGCCGACTTTCTCGCCGTCGACGTCGGCTGGGGCCTTGCCATCACCAGTGCGGTGATGGCCGTGCTGCTGGCCGGTGCGTTGACCCTGCAGATGCGCAAGCGCAACTGCGAACCCTGGATCTATTGGCTGTGTGTGGTGCTGGTGAGCATCCTGGGCACGCAGATCACCGACATCCTCACCGATGAACTGGACATCAGCCTGTACGCCAGCACGGCGTTCTTCTCGGTGCTGCTGGTGATCAATTTCGCAGTCTGGTACGCGGTCGAACGCAACCTGTCCATTCGCGAAATCGTCAGCACCCGGCGTGAAGGCTTCTACTGGGCCACCGTCCTGTGCACCTTCGCCCTGGGCACGGCCGGCGGGGACCTGGCGACTGAGGCGCTGGGGCTTGGCTTCAGTGTCGGCTGCGTCATCTTCGCCGCGCTGATCGGCATTTGCCTGCTCGCCTGGAGCCTGGGCGCGAGCACCGTGCTGGTGTTCTGGGTGGCCTACATCCTCACCCGTCCGCTCGGCGCCTCGCTGGGTGACCTGCTGACCCAATCCCATGAGTACGGTGGCCTCGGTATGGGGGCGACCTGGACCAGTGCGATCTTCCTTTGCGTCATTTTCATCCTGGTCTGCGTGGCCCAGTTTGCTGCCGGCCAATCCAAACGACTTGCCCCTTGATAGCGAGGTAGTACCGATGATTTCCAACGTTCTGCTCAAATCGCTGGCCGTCGCCTGTGTCGCCAGCGCACTGCTGATCACCCAAGGCTGTTCCAAGCCGGATGAGCCAGCCCAGCCTGCGGGCATCCATGCCCCGACCAAGCTGGGCGACCTCAGCGCATTTCGCACCATTGCCGTGGATGTCGCCGCCAAGGTGGATGCCCAGGACCTGCCGGGCGCCAAGGCGCGCATCAAGGACCTGGAGAAGACCTGGGACGACGCCGAGGCCGGCATCAAGCCGCGTGCTGCCAGCGACTGGCATGTGCTGGACAAGGCGATCGACCATGCGCTGGATGCGCTGCGGGCCAGCCAGCCGCAACAGGGCGAATGCAAGGCGGCCATGACCGACCTGCTGAAAGCCTTCGACGCCCTGCAGGGGCAGGGCTGAAGCGAGGCGGGGGGATACGCTTTCGGTCCCCGGCCGCTCGGGCTATTGTTGCCGCTACAGGTTCACTTCGGGGAAGGCCATGCGGGTGCTACTGGTCGAGGATGACAGCATGATCGCCCAGGCGTTGCAGGACGCGCTGGGCGCGCAGGGGTATGCGGTGGATTGGGTCGCTGACGGTCTGGCGGCCGAGGCAGCCCTGCGTACCCAGCCCTACGACCAGGTACTGCTAGACCTGGGGTTGCCTGGGCAGGACGGCCTGCAGGTGCTGCAAAAACTGCGTGCAGCCGACAACCCGGTGCCGCTGCTGATCATCACCGCACGCTCGGGGCTCGATGACCGGGTGTGCGGGCTGGATGGCGGGGCGGACGACTTTCTGCAAAAGCCTTTCGAGATGGCCGAGCTGCTGGCCCGGATGCGCGCGGTCATGCGCCGCAAGGGCGGGCGCGCGGCGCCGGAACTGGGCAATGGAACGCTGAGCCTGGACCCAGTCAGCAAATGCGCGCGCGTTCTCGACCAGCCGCCTGTGCAGCTTTCCAACCGCGAGTTCGCTTTGCTTCAGGCCCTGCTGGTGCGCCCCGGGGCCATCCTTTCGCGCAGCGAACTGGAAGACCGGATCTACGGCTGGGGCAACGAGGTTGAAAGCAACGCCGTGGAGTTCATCATCCATGCGCTGCGGCGCAAGCTGGGCAAGGACGTGATCCGCAATATCAGGGGGCTGGGATGGATGGTCTCAAAACACGCCTGAGGCAGTCGCTGCAACTGCGCTTGTCGGTGGCGCTGTCCGTCGCGATCCTGCTGGTGGCGACCGTAAGTGGGGCCTTCAGCTACTTCTCAGCCTACGATGAAACGCTCGAGCTGCAAGACAACAGCCTGCACCAGGTTGCCGCCTTGTACATGCGCCAGGGCCTGGCGTTCCGCTATCCTGGCACCGCGCACGCGGCGGACGCGGACGATGAAGAGACCCGCATCGTCATCCAGTACCTGGCCGATGGCCAGTCCGTCAGCCACGCCGATGACAGCCAGCTGCCACTGCCGATTCCGGGTTCGGTGGCTGATGGCTTGTCGACGGTGGTGGTGGGCAACGAGCCTTTTCGTGTGTTGGTCAGGACTGACGCGTCCGGCAAGCGCTTTGCCGTGGCGCAGGAAATTCACAGCCGCAACCGCGATGCGCGCAACAGCGCCTGGCGTGCGTTGATGCCCTTTGCAATCCTCTTTCCCATCCTGCTGCTGGTGGTGGCCAACCTGATCCGCGAGCTGTTCAGGCCGGTCTCGACCTTGGCGGCGATGCTGGATACCCGCGACGATCAGGACCTGCGGCCGCTCGACGTGCACCCGTTGGCCACTGAAATACGTCCCTTCGTCCAGGCGATAAACCGGTTGCTCGGGCGTGTTTCGCGCACCCTTGAAGGCCAGAAGCGCTTTGTCGCCGATGCGGCCCATGAACTGCGCACCCCGCTGACTGCGTTGTCGCTGCAGGCGGAGGGGCTTGAACAGGAAGCCATGTCGGCGCGTGCTCAACTGCAAGTGGCCAAGCTGCGCCGTGGTATCGGCCGGAGCCGCAAGCTGATCGAGCAGCTGCTGGCATTGGCCAACGCACAACTGGCCGAGGCGGCGCCAGGCTCGGTGTCACTGCATGAAACCTGCCGCCTGGTGCTGGAGGACCTGATGCCGCTTGCGGAGCAGAAGCAGCTCGACATCGGCCTGGAAGGTGACGATGCGCAGCTGCCGATGCAGGAAGTCGAATTGCGAACCGTGATCAAGAACCTGGTCGAGAACGCCATCCGCCATGCGCCTGAGGGTGGGCATGTCGAGCTGCAAGTAGAGCAGAACGCCGAATGGATTGTGCTGAATGTCCATGATGATGGCCCAGGTGTTCCTCCGCAAGATTGGGAGCGTGTGTTCGATCCCTTCTACCGGGGCAGTGAGCACGTCGGGGAAGGTTCCGGCCTGGGGCTGTCGATCGTGCGTACCATGGTCCAGCGCGCTGGCGGGGAGGTGACGGTGGGTTACACCGATGAGGCCAGGCAGTTGGGCTGGCGTGTTTGCTTGCGCTGGCGGATGGCTGTCGACTGAGCCCCCCAAAATGACCAGCAAGCATATCAATCCAACAGCTGCGCCAGCACTTGGCTGGCGGCAGCTCCTTGATCAAGCGGCTGGATCACTCAGGTCGTCGGGATCGATCATCTTCCCGCATTGTTCACTGGCCAGCCGGCTGATGATCCGGATCGCCTGGTGGATACCTGCGGTGTTGCGAAAGCTCAGGTGAGGGTTGTGTTCGCACTCCAGCACCTCATCATGCTGGACCAGGGCTTCGCCAAGCAGTTCGAGGGTCCAGGCGTAGCTCTGGATGGTGGATAAGCGTTCCTGGTCAGTCATGGGGCACCTGCCTTGGTTTGGAGGTGCGGTGAGCCAAGTGGCAGATTGGGTGAAAGCGATGAGGTTTGAGAGCCGGCGCTGGGCGGCGGCGGAGAACGGATGCGAGGATCCTGAACGGATTTCTGATGGTCATGCATGAGTTCCTTTCGTTATGGAACTGCCACCGCTCGCGGCCAAGCGAGTTTGGGTGGCAGCAGTACGCGGGTTGGCCGACCGGGACGAAAGGAGCCCGGCACACCCGAAGGTGTCCCGCGCACCACCGCCATAACGCGACATCGCGGGCACAAAAAAAGCGCCTGCGATGAAGACTGGGCGCTGCTGCGCCTTTCGATTCCGACCGGCCAAGGTCGCATCGCCGATGCTTCGGCGACTTGGGCAATTTAGCCCCATGAGGCTGCTTTCGCAAGCGCCTGCGTTATTGGGGCCACCAAGCCGGCTCTGGTTGAAAGCGCGCAGGCTTAGCTTGCTGCGCACTCCATAAGCCAGTCGATCAATACCTGTAACCTTCTGGGCATCGGGTCGTGATGGGGATAGACCAGGTAGTACCCGTAGCTGGAAGCATCCACAAAGTCGCCGAACGGCAGCACCAGCTCACCATGCGCAATACGCTCCCTGACCAGTTGCTCACGGCCAATGGCAATGCCGGCGTGATTCAGCGCAGCGAGCGTGCAAAGGTCTGAACGATCGAATGTGAGGAACCGGCGCGGCGGTTTGATGACGGCACCTGTGCTGTTGGCCCAGAGCTGCCATTCTGCATCGAATGCGGCGTTGTCCCAGGCCGCAACGTCATGCAATGCGGTGCACTGATCCACCGGGTGCGGGTCGCCTGCCAATACATGGGTTTCTGCGTAATAGGGCGAGCACACCGGGGCGATCCGCTCATTCATCAAGTGGATGCTCTGCAATCCGGGATGGTGGCCATCCGAGTAGCACAGGACCAAGTCGATCTTGCGCGTGCGGTAATCGATGCTCTCGTTACCGACCCGAATATCCAGCTGTATATCCGGGTAGCGGGCGCTGAACTGTGCCAGCCGCGGCACCAGCCAGCACTGTGCTACGGACGGGCGTACATACAAGGTCAGCTGGCCGGCGATCTCGGCGTGGGCGCGCGTCTGCACGGCCTCGCCGAGTTCATCCATGGTCCGCTGCATGACGGTGAACAGACGCTCGCCGTCTTCGGTGAGGCTGACCTTGCGCGGCATGCGATGAAACAGCTTGAACCCCAGCTCATCTTCCAGACGGTTAATGCGATGGCTCACGGCACTTCCCGTCAGGCACAGCTCATCGGCTGCGCGCGAAAAGCTCAGGTGCCGTGCGGCCACCAGAAACACATGCAGGCTGCCCAAGTGCGAGCCGTTGAGTTTCACGGGGGTACCGCTGCCGGGCCTGTTCATTGAAGGCTTCGTCCTTTCGCCAGGTAGGCATTGAACTCATCGTCCGGCACCATGCTGCCACCCGTTCCCCAGACCAGGTGGGTAGCTTGCTGCAGCTGGGCCGGGGTGTAGCCCAGGCGCGCCAGATAGTCGCTGGCCTGCAGCACCCGCGCCATGCCGGGTACGCCGGCCAAGGCAGAGGGTTCCAGCTTGACCTTGTCCTGTTCAAAGGCGATCACCATCAGACGGTACAGTTCTTCGTCGGTCACGGTGTAGTAGCCATCGATCAGCCGCTGCATGGCTTTGCCGACGAACCCGGACGGTCGTCCGACCGCCAGGCCGTCGGCGGCGGTGATGTTGTCGATGCCGAAGTCCTGCACGCTGGTTTCGTCGTGCAGGCCGGTGTACACCCCCAGCAGCATGCAGGGCGAGTGGGTGGGCTCGGCGAACACGCAGTGCACGGCATCGCCGAAGACCAGTTTCAAGCCGAAGGCGACGCCGCCCGGACCGCCGCCAACACCGCAGGGCAGGTAGACGAACAAGGGGTGATCGGCGTCCACCTGGATGCCGGCCTGGTCGAATTGTCGAGCCAGGCGCTCGGCGGCGACGGCATAGCCCAGAAACAGTTGCGGGGAGTTCTCGTCGTCAACGAAATAGCAGCTGGGATCGGACGCTGCCTGCTGGCGGCCTTGCTCGACGGCAACGCTATAGTCCGAGGCGTGTTCAACCACCGTTACGCCGTTAGCGCGCAGCTTGTCCTTTTTCCACTGCCTAGCGTCGGATGACATGTGCACGCTCACCTGGAAGCCCAGCTTCGCGCTCATGATGCCGATCGACAAACCCAGGTTGCCGGTCGAACCCACGGCGATCTTGTACTGGCTGAAGAACGCGCGCGCCTGCTCGCTGGCGAGCAGGGCATAGTCATCGGCAGGCGTGATCAGGCCGGCTGCCAAGGCCAGGTCCTCAGCGTGCTTGAGCACTTCGTGGATGCCGCCACGGGCCTTGATCGAGCCTGAAATGGGCAGGTCACTGTCTGCCTTGAGCCACAGGCTACCCACGTTCTGCAGTGATCCTTCTTCGACGAGCAGTTGGCGAAGCTGCGGCAGCGGGGCGATGTGCGACTCGATAACCCCGCCAGTCGCTGCCGTTTCGGGGAATACGGTGGCGAGGTAGGGCGCGAACCTCTGCAGCCGCTCGCTGGTGGCCTGCACATCGGCAGCGGTCAGGCCCACGTCGCTCAACGCATCTGACGCCTTGGCAATGCCAGGATTGAACCAGCTGGTTTCTTTCAGGGCGACCAGGTCGGCGATGATCGGGTGGCTCTGTTGCCAGGCTTGCAAGGTTTTTCCGTGAACCATGATTTCACCCGCTTCTTGTTGGTTTCCAACCATTAGATCTCAGCGATTTGATCAGCTCAAACGATCCCTTCTCAAGGCACAGGTGAACGCATGTCATCCATGGCATTGAGGAGGCACAGACGAGGTGACGGCTCGGGAGGTCGAGCAGAGGGGGGGAGGGTCTATGCACCGATAGCGGCCTGGTGGCCGCTGGTGTTATCCGGGCGGGCCACTGCAGCGGATCTTCGCTGTAGCAGCCCGCCTTGTCAGCGAAGGGATTTTCGCTGGGGAGGGTCGTGGATCACTTGATCAGCGGCACGCCACTGAGCTTCTGCAGTTCGTCGAAGTCGATGTCCGCGCAGATCTCGACCACTTTCAGGCCATCGGCGGTCACTTCCAGCACGGCCAGGTCGGTGTAGATACGGCTGACGCAACCGATGCCGGTCAGCGGGTAGGTGCACTCGGGAACCAGCTTGCTTTCGCCGGACTTGGTCAGGTGGTCCATCATTACGAACACCTGGCGGGCGCCGGTGGCCAGGTCCATCGCGCCGCCCACGGCGGGGATCGAACCTTCGGCGCCGGTGTGCCAGTTGGCCAGGTCGCCTTTGACCGAGACCTGGAAGGCGCCCAGTACGGCGATGTCCAGGTGGCCGCCACGCATCATCGAGAACGAGTCGGCATGGTGGAAGAAGGCACCGCCGGTGAGCAGGGTCACGTGCTGCTTGCCAGCGTTGATCAGGTCATCGTCTTCCTCGCCTGGCGCCGGGCTCGGGCCCATGCCCAGCAGGCCGTTCTCGCTGTGCAGGAACACTTCCTTGTCGCCCAGGTAGTTGGCCACCAGGGTCGGGGCGCCGATGCCCAGGTTGACGTAGGCGCCTTCCTGGATGTCTGCGGCCACGCGCTGGGCCATCTCGGTGCGGGAGAGCTTTTTGGTGATGGTCATGGCAGGCCTCAGACAGCGTTGGCGATCGAAGAAGCGGCGGCGCCGGAAACGGCGACCACGCGCTGGACGAAAATACCCGGGGTGATGATGTGTTCCGGGTCCAGTTCACCGAGTTCGACGATCTGGTCGACCTGGGCGATGGCGGTCTTGGCGGCCATGGCCATGATCGGGCCGAAGTTGCGCGCGGCCTTGCGGTAGACCAGGTTGCCCCAACGGTCACCCTTGTGCGCCTTGATCAGTGCGAAGTCGGCGTGCAGCGGCATTTCCAGCACGTATTGGCGGCCGTCGATCTCGCGGGTTTCCTTGCCTTCGGCCAGCAGGGTGCCGTAGCCGGTCGGCGAGAAGAACGCACCGATGCCTGAACCTGCGGCGCGGATGCGCTCGGCCAGGTTGCCTTGCGGGACCACTTCCAGCTCGATCTTGCCGGCGCGGTACAGTTCGTCGAACACGTAGGAGTCGGATTGGCGGGGGAAGGAGCAGATTACCTTGCGCACGCTGCCGGCCATCAGCAGAGCGGCCAGGCCGATCTCGCCGTTGCCGGCGTTGTTGCTGATGATGGTCAGGTCGCGGGCACCGGTGGCGATCAGCCCATCGATGAGCTCCGATGGCATGCCGGCAGTGCCGAAGCCGCCGACCATGATGGTCGAACCGTCGGTAATCCCTTCCACCGCGCTGGCGATGGACTCAAACGTTTTATTGATCACAGCGAGCTCCTGGTTCTTCCTGGAGTTGAATTGTCGACCTGGCCGCGTACTGACGCGGTGGGGCCATTCAGCGCTTGGCGTGGTGTGCTGACTTGCCTATAGCGTGCCGCAATACCGTGCAACAGTAGAGGGGGCGGAGAGGAATTTGTGCGATTACCGAACTATTGTGCGATTTCTGAGCGGCCCGGATGATGTGCGTTCAGGCGGATGCAAACGACGGTCGTTCCGCGAACCACGCGACCGCCAAGGCCTTGAACGCTTCAGCCGAAGGCGTCAGCGGATAGCGCTGATCATGGGCCAGCACGATGCTGTGGGTTGGCAGTTTCTCCTCGGTCGGCCGGCACACCAGCGCCTGGCCGTCGTAACTGCGGTCACCAAAGGGCCGGGTGTAGATCAGTGCCACACCGAACCCATTGGCGACCAGGCTGCGTTGCAACTCAAAGGTGCGCACACGGTGCACGACGGCGGGCGAAAGGTCGTAAAAGCTGAACAGGTCCAGCACGTGCTGCCAGCTTTGCGCTTGATCGGTAACGACCAGGGTGTATTCGGCCAGCGCCTTGAGGCTGACACGCGGCTCCTTGGCCAGCGGGTGATCGGCCGCCAGCAGTACCTGGGCAGTCAGTTGGCACAGCTGAGTGCATTGCGTGTTCGGCGGTAACCCCAGGTCATACGTGATCGCCAACTCGATCGCGCCTTCGGCAAGCCGTTTGCCAACAAAATCGAAGCTGCCATCGCGCATGTCGACCGTGACCCTCGGGCAAGACGCCTGCAGCTGTCGCACGATCTGTGGCAGGCAATAGGGCGCCAGGTCTTCAAAACACCCGACCACCAGTTCCCCGACGCACTCGCCTGCGTTGGCATTGATCTCGGCAAAGGTCTGAGCCTCGGCCAGCACGCGGCGGGCCTGGACCATGACGGTACGGCCGAATGGCGTCAGCGAGATGCCCAGGCCTCGCTGGCGTATGAAGATCGACTGCCCGAGCACCTCCTCCAGCTCGGTGATGGCCGCCGAGATGGAGGGTTGTGAAACATGCAGCTCCATGGCGGCAGCCGTCAGGTTGCCGTGCTTGGCCGCTGTGAGTGCATAGCGCAGTTGCCGCAGGGTGAACTTCATAGCTTTTTCCGTTGTGATGCATCAGGACTTATTATTTCTTCCTTTCTTGAGGTTGTGAAATATTTCTCCCGTGCACATGTTCTTGTTCGGGAGCGTCACAATGACAATTACAAAAGCTCTGCTTGCCACAACACTTTCTTTCGGGCTGCTGGCGTCTGCGGGCGCCAGCCAGGCGGCCGGGTGGTGCGAGTCTGGCAAAACGGTGAAGTTCGCCGGTTTGAACTGGGAAAGCGGGATGCTGCTCACCGACGTGATGCAGTTCGTGCTGAAAAATGGCTATGGCTGCGACACCGATAGCTTGCCGGGCAACTCCATCTCCATGGAGAACGCCTTGAGCAGCAACGATATCCAGGTGTTTGCCGAAGAGTGGGTGGGGCGCAGCGAGGTCTGGAACAAGGCTGCGGCGGCCGGCAAGGTCGTTGGCGTCGGCTCGCCGGTCGATGGCGCGGTCGAAGGCTGGTACGTGCCGCGTTATGTGATCGAAGGCGATGCCAAACGCAAACTCGAAGCCAAGGCACCGAACCTGAAGACGATCGCCGACCTTGGGCAATACGCCCAAGTCTTCAAGGACCCGGAAGAACCGGACAAGGGGCGCTTCTACAATTGCCCGGCCGGCTGGACCTGCGAGCTGGACAACAGCGAGATGCTCAAGCGCTACGGTCTGGAGAGCCGCTATACCAACTTCCGCCCGGGCACCGGCCCGGCACTGGATGCCGCCGTCTTGTCGAGCTACAAGCGTGGCGAACCGATCCTGTTCTACTACTGGTCGCCAACGCCGCTGATGGGCCAGGCCGACCTGGTCAAGCTGGAGGAGCCCGGCGTGGATAAATCCCTGACCATTCAGGTGGGGCTGTCCAAGGCCTTCCACGAGCAGGCGCCGGAGCTGGTGGCGGTGCTGGAAAAGGTCAACCTGCCGATCGATCTGCTGAACCAGAACCTGGCGCGCATGAGCAAGGAGCGTATCGAGTCGCCGGAACTGGCCAGGTTGTTCCTCAAGGAGCACCCCGAGGTCTGGCACAACTGGGTCAGCGAAGACGCAGCCAAGAAAGTCGACGCGGCACTCTGATCCTGCGCGCGCGTCCGGCGCCTGCCGGGCAAGCCACACGACCGTCCGCTCCATGCACTTGCTCGAGACAATTCCATGTTTCCCAAAAACCTCACGTTCTCCATTGCCGATTGGGTCAATGGCTGGGTCGATGCGCTGGTCAGCAACTACGGTGATGTGTTCCGGCACATCTCTGACACCCTGCTGTGGGCCATCGTCAATCTTGAAGGCCTGCTGCGCGCAGCTCCCTGGTGGCTGATGCTGGCCATCGTCGCCGGTATCGCCTGGCACGCCACCCGCAAGGTCGCGACCACAGCCGTGATCGTCGGCTTGCTGTTCCTGGTGGGTGCGGCTGGCCTCTGGGACAAGCTGATGCAGACCCTGGCACTGATGCTGGTCGCCACGTTGATATCGGTGCTGGTCGGCATCCCGCTGGGGATCCTCTCGGCGCGCAACGACCGCCTGCGGGCGGTGCTGATGCCGCTGCTCGACATCATGCAGACCATGCCCAGCTTCGTGTACCTGATCCCGGTACTGATGCTGTTCGGCCTGGGCAAGGTGCCGGCGATCTTCGCCACCGTCATCTACGCCGCGCCGCCGCTGATCCGGCTGACCGACCTGGGCATTCGCCAGGTGGATGGCGAGGTCATGGAGGCGATCAATGCCTTTGGTGCCAACCGCCTGCAGCAACTGTTCGGCGTGCAGTTGCCACTGGCATTGCCGAGCATCATGGCCGGGATCAACCAGACCACCATGATGGCCCTGTCGATGGTGGTCATCGCCTCGATGATCGGCGCCCGTGGCCTGGGTGAAGACGTGCTGGTCGGCATCCAGACCTTGAATGTGGGGCGCGGCCTCGAAGCGGGCCTGGCCATTGTGATCCTGGCGGTCGTGATCGACCGCATTACTCAGGCCTATGGCCGGCCACGGCATGGGGTGGGCAAATGAGCGCCAAGCAGATGATGAACAAGATCGAAGTCAAGAACGTGTTCAAGATCTTCGGGGCCCGCGCCGAAGAGGCCCTGAAACTGATCCGCCAGAACAGGGCCAAGGACCAGGTGCTGGCCGAAACCGGCTGCGTGGTCGGGGTCAACGACCTTTCGTTGTCCATCGGCAGCGGTGAGATTTTCGTGATCATGGGGCTGTCGGGCTCGGGCAAGTCGACCCTGGTGCGCCACTTCAACCGCCTGATCGATCCGACCAGCGGCCAGATCCTGGTCGATGGCGAAGACATCCTGCAATACGACATGGACGCCCTGCGCGAATTCCGCCGGCACAAGATCAGCATGGTATTCCAGAGCTTCGGCCTGTTGCCGCACCGCACCGTGCTGGACAACGTCGCCTATGGCCTGAAAGTCCGCGGCGAGAGCAAGGCCCTGTGCACCGAGCGTGCCTTGCACTGGATCAATACCGTGGGCCTCAAGGGTTACGAGAAATCCTACCCGCACCAGTTGTCGGGCGGCATGCGCCAGCGCGTCGGCCTGGCCCGTGCCTTGGCGGCCGATACCGACATCATCCTGATGGACGAAGCCTTCAGTGCACTCGATCCGCTGATCCGCGCTGAAATGCAGGACCAGTTGCTGGAGCTGCAAAAGACCCTGCACAAGACCATCGTTTTCATCACCCACGACCTGGACGAAGCGGTGCGTATCGGCAACCGAATTGCCATTCTCAAGGACGGTCGCCTGATCCAGGTCGGCACACCGAAGGAAATCCTCTACCAGCCTGCGGACGAATACGTCGATCGTTTCGTGCAGCGCCGCGTAGCTTCGCTATAAGGAACCGCGTGTATGTCGATAGCCAAAACAATCATCATCGCCGATGCGCCCATTCGCTGGCAGGACGTGGTGGCCGTGGCGCGCCATGGGGCGAAGCTTGAGCTGGCCCCATCGGCCTGGGCGCGGATCGACAACGCCCAGGCGATTGTCCAGTGCATCGTTGCCAGCGGTGAACGCGCCTATGGCGTCAACACCGGGCTGGGCGCCTTGTGCAATGTCTCGCTGCAGGACGAACAGCTTAGTCAGCTATCGCGCAACACCTTGCTCAGCCATGCCTGCGGCGTGGGTGCAGCCCTGTCGGACGAACAGACCCGGGCGATCATGTGCGCAGCGATCGTCAATTTCAGCCAGGGCCGATCCGGCCTTCAGCGCAAGGTGGTCGAAACGCTGCTGACCTTGCTCAACCAGCACATCACCCCGCAGGTGCCGAAGCAGGGGTCGGTCGGGTACCTGACCCACATGGCACACATCAGCATCAGCTTGCTGGGCGTTGGCCAGGTCAGCCATCGCGGCCAGATCGTGCCGGCCAGGCAAGCCTTGGCCGAGGTTGGCCTGGCGCCGATCAGGCTGGGGGCCAAGGATGGCCTGTGCCTGGTCAACGGTACCCCATGCATGACCGGCCTGAGCTGCCTGGCCCTGGACGACGCCACGCGCTTGAGCCAATGGGCGGACGTGATCGGCGCCATGAGCTTCGAGGCCCTGCGTGGCCAGCTCGATGCCTTCGACCCTGAAATCATCGCGCTGAAACCGCACCCCGGCATGCAGCGCGTGGGTAGCAACCTGCGCCGCCTGCTCGACGGCAGCGAAGTCATTGCCAACAGCCATGGCATCCGCACCCAGGATGCTTTGAGCATTCGCTCGATTCCGCAGGTGCATGGCGCCGCGCGCGATCAATTGGCACATGCGGCGCGGCAAATCGAAACCGAGCTCAACTCGACGACCGACAACCCGATGCTGCTGGGTACACCCGAGTCGTACCGGGTGGTTTCCCAGGCGAACCCGCACGGCCAGTCCGTGGCCATGGCGGCCGACTTGCTGGCCATCGCGGTGGCCGAGATCGGGGCGATTGCCGAGCGCCGTCTCGATCGCCTGATCAACCCGTTGGTCAGCGGCTTGCCGGCCTTTCTGGTCAGCCAGCCGGGGGTGAACTCGGGGATGATGATCGTCCAGTATGTGGCCGCTTCGCTGTGTGCGGAAAACCGTCAGCTGGCACAGCCGGCAGTGATCGACAACTACGTCACCTCCGGGCTGCAGGAGGACCACTTGAGCATGGGCACCAATGCCGGGCTGAAGCTGCACCGCGCCTTGGAGAACTGTACGCAGATCCTCGCCATCGAGTACCTGTTGGCGGCCCAGGCATTCGAGTTCCTGAAGGAACAGCGCTTTGGCGCAGGGACGGATGTTGCCTGGCGCTTGCTGCGCGAACGGGTGCCGGCGTATGCGCAGGACCGGTGGCTGGCCCCGGATATCGTCAGCAGTGCAGCGATCCTGAAGGAACCGGGGGTGCTGGATGCTGCCTTCCCCGGGTTGCTGTGACGTGGGCTGTCATGCGTGCTCAACAGCGTTGCTAAACAGCTTGACGGCCTCTACGACCTGGCGCGCTCCGCTTTGAATGTCTTCGATTACCTGTCCCGCTTGGCCTACCATTTCGACGCCGAGGCCGGCTTTACCCAGACTTTTCTGCATGCCCTGGACAGCGACTTGGGAGAGATCATGGTTTCGCTTTACCACATCCTTGATCTCCGTTGTCGCTTGAGCGGTACGCACTGCCAACTTGCGCACCTCGTCTGCTACAACGGAAAACCCCCTGCCGTGCTCTCCCGCTCGGGCCGCTTCAATCGCTGCATTCAGGGCCAATAAGTTGGTTTGCTCGGCAACCTCGCGTATCGTTTGAATGATGCGGTTGATGGCTTCGGATTGCCTGCTGACTGCTTGAATCTGCTCCGCGGCTTGTGAAAGCTCATCGGCAATTTCTTGAACCGTGGCGATGGTTTGACGAACGATAATTGCGCCGTTGTGAGCGTTGCGGTCGGTTTTGTGGGCAATTTCATAAGCCAGCGCGGCAGCCGCTGATTCAGCGTGTTGATGGTTGACTTGAGGTGTGATGTCGCGGGCAAACTTGATGATTTTGTAAAGCCTGTTCTCGGTATCAAAGACGGGGTTGTAAGTAGCGCTCAGCCAGACGGTATTCCCGTGCCGGTCAACTCGGTGGAAGCGGCCAGAGAAAAACTCTCCTGCGTTCAGCCGTGTCCAGAATTGGTGGTATTCAGCCGAGCCCGCTTCCTGCGGCGTGCAAAACAGTCGGTGATGCTTGCCTTGGATGTCTTTTAATTCATAGTTGAATGTGCGCAAAAAGTTTTGATTGGCTTCAATGAGGTGCCCGTTCAGGTCGAACGAGACGATGGCCATTGCGCGATCGATGGCGTCTATTACGCTACGCTGCTCTTGCTCGATTTTTACTCGGCCTGTAACAACGGTGGCGAGCATCAGGATCTGTTCAACTACGCCATCTGAACGGAAAATCGGATTGTAGCTCGCTTCCATCCATACTTTTGTTTCCGCTTTACTACGGAGCGCAAACCGATCGCGAACATGCTCACCCCTGCGTAACGTTGTCCAGAGGTCGCTGCTCAGGCCTGCAGGGGTGTCATCCTTGGGGGCAAGTAGGTTGTGATGCTTTCCAATCAGTTCGTCTTGACGGTAATCCAGCGCATTCAGAAAGTTCTGGTTGGCGCTGAGGATGATACCGTTCGGTGTCAGTACCATCATCAGGTTGGACAGATCGATGGCGCGCGCCCTTGCCTCCGTATACCTTAGCGCCGATGAGGCATGTTCAAGTTCGAGCTTTAATCGTGTATTAAACATAAGCTATCCTAATGTTGCTTTGATTATGGGCTCGGTGCTTCTGTGCCATCGATGTCGCGGCTAAGGCCAACTAACAGGGGGGAGGGCCTCAATCGCTGGCTTTGCAAAAAGATAACCTTGAAATAAGTTGACGCCAATGTCTTGCAGTGTTGTCAATTCTTCAGCGGTCTCTACGCCTTCGGCGATGACCTCGATGCCGAGCGCCTTGGCTATCGTTACGATCCCATGGGTGATCACTCTTTTGGCTTTGCTGTGCTGAATCCCGCGGATGAGGTCCATGTCGATTTTTATGATGTCGGGCTGAAAATCGGCAAGTAAGTTGAGGCCTGAATAGCCGGCGCCGAAATCATCGATAGCCGTTTTAAAACCCTGCTTCTTGTAAGAACTCAGAATGGTCTTGATATGAGATTTGTCAGTGATGCTCTCGCCTTCAGTGACTTCGAATATGATTCTGTCAATCGGGAAACCGAATTGCTCGGCGGCCTCCAGTGTGGTTCGTATGCAGGCTTCTGCTTGATAGACCGCGTTGGGTAAAAAATTGATACTCAAAAAATTTTGAACACTGGCCTTTGCTGCTAATTCAACGGACTTGACACGGCATGCCTGGTCGAAGCTGTATCTATTCGTTTCATTGACTTTCTCCAGAATGGATTGCGCACCCGCTCCGTCTTTGCCACGAACCAGAGATTCATAAGCGAATACGGTGTTGTCGAATGTATTGACAATCGGTTGAAAGGCCATTGTGAAGTCGACATCAAAGCCTTGATTGTCCTTGCAGTTGCGGCAGCCGTAGGGCCGCTGAGCCATGACCGGTATGAGTTGTATAGACAAGCTGGCACCTCGTGTGGGGCGGTGGTATGGCTCCGTGCCGATGTCTTGGAGGTGCGTACACGCTCCCCGAGGTGCAGTATTGCCCCAATACTTGTACAAAGAAAGCTGTTTGTACAATTATCTGCGATGATTTAGGTGTCGTATAAGCCATATCAGGAGCCGAAATAGCCATTTGCAGGTATTCGGGGCTTCTGTGGCCCAGTCTGTACAGCCTTAGAGGCGTTGCAGCGACGCCATTGGCCTGTACAACTGGGCGTTCAACCGGGCCCGGAACCTTATCTTGCAGCGCCGGACCGTGGCCTGAAGCCTCAGAAATGCTTGCTGACACCGGCGACCACGGTGGCGCTGCAGACATCGTCGAAGCCATAGCTGCTGGCACATTCGGCCTGCGACAGGTTGGTGTCCATGTAGCTGAGCCGCCAGGTGAGCCCGAGGAAGTCGCGGCTGAGCCTGGCTTCCCATTCACGGTACGCGTCGCGCGCCTGGCCGCTCTGTGACCAGTAGCTCGGGTCCTTGAAGTCAACGCGCCCGTAGCGCAGCTCCAGGCCGACCTCCAGCGGCAGCACCGTGTGGTAGCCCACGAAGGTATAGAGGCTGTCCTGATCCTTGCCGTACTGAGTGTTGGAATCGTTGGAGTAGTAGGCCGCCAGCTTGAAGCCGTGCACATCGAGAACGGCGTAGAGCTCGGACAGGTTGTATTGGCTCTGCTTGGGGTAGCTGTACCGGAGATAACCCAGGTCCAGGTTCACCTGCTCAGTCATCTGCCAGGCCCAGCCAGCGTAATAGTCGACTTCCTGGCGGGTTTTGCTGCCAAAGCCGAAATCGACGTTCGAGGTCCAGGCGCCGAGGTACAGGCCGCTGGCGTGACTGAGCATGACATCGGCCTGCAGCGCCGGGTCGCCCTGGGTTTGCGAGATGCCGCGGCTGCGGTAGTCACTGACTGCGGCCAGGTCGATGTCGACCGCGAAGTCATTGTTGATCGGCACGGCGAGGGCGGCGGGGGCAAGCGCGAGCGCGGCGCAGCCGAGTGCACACACGGCTGCCAGGGTAGCGTGTTTCATGGGTATCCCTATCTTGTGTTGTGGTTGTTGTGGCAGATAGAAGAAGCGGCATGCCCGGGGGCATGCCGGGAGGATCGCGTTACTTGGCGTAGACCTCGCGGCCACCGAAGTAGGTGGCCAGCACTTGGGTTTCGCCCAGTTGCTGATCGTTCACCGCAAGCACATCGCGGTCGAGGATGACGAAGTCGGCCTGCTTGCCCGGGCTCAGCGAGCCGATCTGCTGCTCCAGCCCCAGCGCCCTGGCGGCATTGGCGGTGTAGGCATACAGCATGGTCTGGCGGTCGAGGCGCTCATCGGCATTGAGCACGCCTAGCTCGCCTTTGCGCGTTGACGCCTGGGCGATGGCCAGCCAGGGGCTTGGCGAGGACACCGGCCAGTCGCTGGCGCCAGCGATGGTCGCGCCATTTTTCTGCAGCGAATGGGCCGGGTACTGGTAGCGGAACGCCACCGCATCGACGTAGGGCTTGACCATGTCGACGGTGTAGTCGTCGCCAGCAGCCCACAGCAGCTGCATCGAGGCAATCACGTCGAGGGCCTTGAAGCGGGCGAAGTCCTGGGGATTGACCAGCTGCAGGTGGGTGATCGAGTGGTGGATGCCGCTGTTGCCGACCTTGCGCGCCTGCTCGACGCCATTGAGCGCTTCACGCACCGCACGGTCGCCGATGGCGTGGATGTGCACCAGCCAGCCACGCTGGTCGGCGGCGCTGACCAGCTCGCCGAAATGTTGCGGGTCGATCAGCAGTTCACCCGGTTTGTGCGTGTTGTGGTACGGCTTGAGCAGGGCGGCCGACTGCGCGGGGTACTCCAGCACGCCGTCGGCAAACACCTTGATGCCCGGCAAGGTCAGGTTCGGCACGCCGGCGAACTGCTTGCGCACGTTGTCGATGGTCTGCAGGTCGGCGGGGGTGCTTTGCGGGTTCACCACCAGCAGCGCGGCGACGTGCGCATTCAGCCCGC
This sequence comes from Pseudomonas sp. NBRC 111124, assembly GCF_001320245.1. Classification (GTDB taxonomy): domain Bacteria; phylum Pseudomonadota; class Gammaproteobacteria; order Pseudomonadales; family Pseudomonadaceae; genus Aquipseudomonas. Next base: position 156,170 of record NZ_BCBA01000004.1, on the reverse strand, counting down.
CTTGCTCGGCAAGGGCTTTGTAGGCGGGCAGCACGCCCACGGTGTGGTCGGTGGGTTTGATGGCGAAAATCGCCTCGCCCGGCATGCTGTTGGCGGCCGGGTCCATCCAGGCGGTGATACCCAGGCTGTTGTTGAACTGCACGGCGGCCTGTGCGCCCTTGAGCAGGGCAGCGGCATTGGCCTTGGGCAGTACGCTGGCGACCCGGTCCCAGCCGGCGTCGACCAAAAAGCCGCTGGGCTGGCCATCGTCGAAGCTGCCGATGGTGTCTTTTTCCTGCGTGCTCAGGGTGGCCAGCAACGCTTTGTCGATACCGGCGCGTTTGAGCATGGCCTGGTTGGCCCAGGCGGTGTGATAGTCCTCGCCGATGAACACGATGGGCGTGGTGGCCCACTCGCCCTGGCTGAAGCGCTCATTCAGAGCCTTGGCCTGGGCCCAGTAGTTCGAGCTGACACCGAGCACCTGCAGCACATCGCCGTTGCGCGCGCGGCCGTCGTCGCGCCAGGCGCGCAGGCGGGTTTCGAACTCATCCAGTGGCACCGCCTCGCCGCCCATGTCGGCGCCACTGAGTTGCAGGCCGCCGAATATGGCGTGGGAGTGGGTATCGATCAGGCCCGGCGTGACCCGTTTGCCTTGCAGGTCGATCACCTGGGTTTTCGAGTCAGCGCGTGCCCGCGCCTGGGTGTCGGACCCCACGGCAACGATCTTGCCGCCTTCGATGGCAATGGCTTGCACCTGTGGATTGTTGCGGTCGGCGGTGAAGATCTTGCCGTTGACCAGCACCAGGTCGGCGGCGGCCAGTACTTGCCCCGAGGAAAAAGCCACGGCCAGCGCCAGCAAGCCAGGGAGACATCTCGACATGTGTAGCCTCTTGTATTTATGGGTGTAACGCGAGCCTAACCAGCGCGGGCTTGGCATAGAATCGCCAGAACGTTAAAAAGCCTTTTGCCATTCAGGAAAAACCGTATGGATACTTTGGGTGCGATCTCAATGTTTGTCGCCACGGCCGAGCACGGCAGCTTCAGCCGCGCCGCCGAGGCGCTGGGCAAGACGCCTTCGGCGCTGACCAAGGCAGTCACGCACCTGGAGCGCGAGTTGGGCAGCCAGTTGTTCGAGCGCAGCACCCGGCGCATCGTGCTGACCGAAGCCGGGCGGCTTTACCTGGAAACCGCCCGGCAGGTGTTGAAGAGCCTGCACGAGGCCGGTGAAGAGATCAGCCAGCTGCAGGGTTTGTCCGGCACGCTGCGCCTGACCGCGCCGCTGGCATTTGGCCGGGCGTTCCTGGCCGATGCCTGTGCCGGCTTCATGGGCGAGTACCCGCAGATCCAGCTGCGGGTGGAGTTGTCCGACGCCTTCGTCGACCTGATCGAAGCCGGTTACGACCTCGCGCTGCGCGAAGGGCACAGCGACCTGCCGGGCCTGATTGCCCGGGTCATCGGCAACAACCGCATCTTCCTCTGTGCCAGCCCCGACTATGTCGAGCGCAACCCACTGCCGGTGACGGCGCACAGCATCGGCCAGCATCACTGGCTCAAGTACATTCACCCAGCGCTGGATGCCAAGTTCTGGTGGATGCAATGCGAAGGGGTGCGCATGCGCCTGCCGTACCCGCAGAAGGCGCGGCTGGAGAGCGACAATTACGACTTGCTGCTGCGCAATGCACTGGCAGGCCACGGCATCCTGCACACCCCGGAATGGAGCGTTCGTCGCTATTTGCAAGAGGGGCGGCTGGTACGGGTGATGGAGCACTGCGTGATCGAGCCGGATGCCTTCGGTGATGACATCCTGGCCGTTTACCCCAGCCACCGGCGCGCCAGCGGCAAGGTGCTGGCGTTCATCGACTACCTGCAGGGCTACCTGCAGCGATTGTGAGGCTTAGCCGATCGGGTCCTGGCCGAGCACCTTGCTCAACGCTACCCGGGCATCCTCCAGCTGCACCAGCGACGCATGCCGAGCGCCGAGGGCGTCACCGTTCTGGATGGCGGTGAGGATCGCCTTGTGCCGCGGCAGGGCCAGCTCGTCGAAGTTGGGGCGCTGGTTGGAATAGCGCACCGACTCGCGCAACGCCAGCGAGAGCATGTTGCACAGGTAGGCGAGCAGGTCGTTGTGGGTGGCGTCGGCGATACGCGCATGGAAGTCCAGGTCCGGTTGCAGGCGCTCTTCATGAGTGCGTGCGGCTTCCATGCGCTGGTAGGCCTCGCTGATCGACTCGATATCGGCGGGGGTGGCGTTGGTCGCGGCCAACGCCGCCGAAGCGGGTTCGATGACCCAGCGCACGCTGGACAAGGTGTTGAAGAACTCCTGCTGCGGCGTGGCCTGCATTAGCCAGTGCAGCACGTCGGGGTCGAGCATGTGCCAGTCGTGGCGCGGGCGCACGAGGGTGCCGACCCGAGGGCGTGCTTCGATCAGGCCCTTGGCGGTGAGGGCGCGCATCGCTTCACGGAATACCGGCCGGCTGATCGCATAGGCCTCGCACAGGCTGGCTTCGGCGGGCAGCTTCTGCCCCGGCTGGAGCTGGCCGGATACTATCTGCAGGCCGAGGTCCTGGACCAGGGTGGCATGCATGCTCTTGCGCGTGGTGGGCTGGCGGTAGTTCATGTGCGGTGCTGGCGGTCCATCGGAGCGGGGGGGCATCATATCACCAGCTTCCAGGCGTACGCTGTACTTGTGGGAGCCGCGCTTGCCGGCGATGGGCCGCGAAGCGGCCCCGGCAGTTTGTGCAAAACCTTGAAATCCTGGGGCCGCTTCGCGGCCCATCGCCGGCAAGCGCGGCTCCCACAGGGGAGGCGTTAGCCTCAGATATCGGGCAAGACCGTTGCTCCCGGGGGCAGGTACAGGCTCAGTGGGAGTGCTTGGGCACCGCAGAACCCCGGCAACCGACCAGGAAGTCGAAGTCGCAGCCTTCATCGGCCTGCATCACATGGTCAATGTACAACTTCGCATAACCCCCGCTGATCAACTGCTGCGGCGCCTGCAGATCCGCCAGGCGGCCGGCCAGTTCCTCATCGGAGATATCCAGGTGCAAGCGGGCTTCATGGCAGTCCAGCTCGATCCAGTCACCTTCGCGCACGGCCGCCAAAGGCCCGCCTGCGGCAGCCTCCGGAGCCACGTGCAGGACTACGGTGCCATACGCCGTGCCGCTCATGCGCGCGTCGGAGATGCGCACCATGTCGGTCACACCCTGGGCCAGCAGCTTGGCCGGCAGGCCCATGTTGCCCACTTCGGCCATGCCCGGGTAACCCTTCGGGCCGCAGTGTTTCATCACCAGCACCGAGCTTGCATCGACCTCCAGTTCCGGGTCGTTGATGCGCGCCTTGTAGTCCTCGAAGTTCTCGAACACCACCGCGCGGCCACGGTGGCGCATCAGCTCTGGGGTTGCCGCCGAAGGCTTGAGCACCGCGCCCTTCGGCGCGAGGTTGCCGCGCAGGATGCAGATGCCGCCATCGGCCACCAGCGGCTTGTCGATCGGGCGGATGACCTCTTCGTCATACAACGGCGCGCACTGGCAGTTGTCCCACAGGCTCTTGCCGTTGGCGGTCAATGCGCCGGGGTAGGGCAGCAGGTTGTGCTCGCCCAGGCGACGGATCACCGCCGGCAGGCCGCCTGCGTAGTAGAACTCTTCCATCAGGAAGCGCCCGGACGGTTGCAGGTCGACCAGGGTCGGCGTGCCACGGCCGACGCGGGTCCAGTCTTCCAGCTGCAGGTCGACGCCGATGCGCCCGGCGATGGCCTTGAGGTGGATCACCGCGTTGGTCGAACCGCCGATGGCGGCGTTGACACGGATGGCATTCTCGAAGGCTTCGCGGGTGAGGATCTTCGACAGGCGCAGGTCTTCATTGACCATCTCGACGATGCGCATGCCCGACAGGTGAGCCAGCACGTAACGGCGCGAATCCACTGCCGGGATCGCCGCGTTGTGCGGCAGCGAGGTACCCAGCGCTTCGGCCATGCACGCCATGGTCGAGGCGGTGCCCATGGTGTTGCAGGTGCCCGCCGAGCGCGACATACCGGCTTCGGCCGAAAGGAACTCGTTGAGGTCGATCTGCCCGGCTTTGTAGGCCTCATGCATCTGCCAGACGATGGTGCCAGCGCCGATGTCGCGGCCTTTGTGCTTGCCGTTGAGCATAGGTCCGCCGGTGACCACGATCGCTGGCACGTCGCAGCTGGCAGCGCCCATCAGCAGGGCTGGGGTGGTCTTGTCGCAGCCGGTCAGCAGCACCACGGCGTCCACCGGGTTGCCGCGGATGGCTTCTTCCACGTCCATGCTTGCCAGGTTGCGAGTGAGCATCGCGGTGGGGCGCAGGTTGGACTCGCCGCTGGAGAACACCGGGAACTCCACCGGGAAGCCGCCGGCCTCCAGCACGCCTTTCTTCACATGCTCGGCAATCTTGCGAAAGTGCGCGTTGCACGGGGTCAGCTCTGACCAGGTGTTGCAGATGCCGATGATCGGCTTGCCCTGGAATTCGTGGTCAGGAATACCCTGGTTCTTCATCCAGCTGCGGTACATGAAACCGTTCTTGTCGGCGGTGCCGAACCATTGGGCGGAGCGCAGGGGACGTTTGCTATCAGACATGACGGACACCTTATTAGTATTACTATTTGTCGTTCTGGATCGACTTTATCGCTAATAAAGCGCCGTGTGAAGGGTTGGTGTTTTAAATAGTAATACTATATGATCCTGTCACCGCGCCGGAGGTCTGCCCACAAAACCCCGGCCATGTGCTGTCCCCATTACAAGAACAATCGGAGACCTCGCCATGAATCAGGAGCAGCGGCTCGTCCGCCTGATCACGCTGAAACTCATCCCCTTTCTGGTCCTGCTTTACCTGGTGGCCTACGTCGATCGCTCGGCGGTGGGCTTTGCCAAGCTGCACATGGGGGCCGACATCGGCCTCGGTGATGCGGCCTACGGCCTCGGTGCCGGGCTGTTCTTCATCGGTTATTTTCTGTGCGAAGTGCCCAGCAACCTGCTGCTCGACCGCTTCGGCGCCCGGCGCTGGTTCGCCCGCATCCTGCTGACCTGGGGTGCGATCACCATCGGCATGGCGTTTGTCACCGGGCCCAATGGCTTTTATGTGATGCGCTTGCTGCTCGGCGCGGCGGAGGCGGGGTTCTTCCCCGGCGTGCTGTACTACATCACCCAGTGGTACCCGGTGCGCCATCGCGGCAAGATCCTTGGCTTGTTCATCCTCTCGCAACCGCTGGCGATGCTGGTCACAGGGCCCCTGTCGGGCGCCTTGCTGGGCCTGGATGGCAACCTCGGCCTGCACGGTTGGCAGTGGCTGTTTATCTGCATCGGCACCCCGGCGGTGCTGCTGGCCTGGCCGACCCTGCGCCTGCTGCCGGACGGCCCGGACAGGGTGCGCTGGCTGGACGATGCGCAGCGCAGCTGGCTCAAGGAGCAACTGGCCAACGACCTGCGCGAGTTCGGCCAGACCCGCCACGGCAACCCGCTGCACGCCCTGAAAGATGGCCGGGTGCTGCTGCTGGCGCTGTTCTACCTGCCGGTGACCTTGAGCATCTATGGCCTAGGCCTGTGGTTACCGACGCTGATTCATCAGTTCGGTGGCAGTGACCTAGTGACCGGTTTTGTCTCGGCGGTGCCGTACCTGTTCGGCATTATTGGCCTGCTGATCATCCCGCGTAGCTCGGACCGCCTCAACGACCGCTACGGCCACCTGGGCCTGCTGTATGCCCTGGGCGCGCTGGGCCTGTTTCTCAGTGCCTGGCTGACGGTGCCGGCGTTGCAGTTGGCTGCGTTGTGCCTGGTGGCCTTCGCGCTGTTCTCCTGCACGGCGATCTTCTGGACCTTGCCCGGGCGCTTCTTCTCCGGTGCCAGCGCCGCGGCCGGTATCGCCCTGATCAATTCGATCGGCAACCTCGGCGGCTACCTCGGGCCGTTCGGCATCGGCGCGCTCAAGGAACACACCGGCCAGCTGTCCTCGGGCCTGTATTTCCTGGCCGTGGTGATGGTGTTCGGGCTGGTACTGACCGGCGTCGTCTACAACCGCCTCGAGCGCCGCCAGCGCCAGGCATCCGTGAACATTGCAACCGACAAGCGAGCACAAGCATGCGACTGATCCAATTCGAAACTGCCGCCGGCCAGCGCCGGGTCGGCGTGGTGGAGGGCGAGCGCGCCCTGGAAATCCGCGGCGCCAGCAGCACCCGTGAACTGGCCTTGCAGGCTATTGCCGCTGGCCGCGACCTGCTCAGCCAGGTGCAGGCCGCAGGCCTGGGCGATGGCCATGACTACCTGGCGCTGCTGGCTGAAGGCCGGGTGCTGCCACCGCTGGACCACGAAGACCCGGCGCACTGCCTGGTCACCGGTACCGGCCTGACCCACCTGGGCAGCGCCGCCACCCGTGACAAAATGCACCAGCAGCAGGCCGAGGGCGCCGTCACCGACAGCATGCGCATGTTCCAGTGGGGCCTTGAAGGCGGGCGACCGCCAGCAGGTGAGGAGGGCGCGCAACCGGAGTGGTTCTACAAGGGCGATGGCGCCATTGTCGTGCGCCCCGGCGCCGACTTGCCGCTGCCGGCCTTTGCCGAAGATGCTGGCGAGGAGCCGGAGATGGTCGGGCTGTATGTGATCGGCGAGTGCGGCACGCCGTTCCGTCTGGGTTACGCCCTGGGCAACGAGTTCTCCGACCATGTGATGGAGCGCCGCAACTACCTGTACCTGGCGCATTCCAAACTGCGCGCCTGCAGTTTCGGCCCGGAACTGCGCCTGGGGGCGCTGCCGGCACACCTGGAAGGCCGCAGCCGCATCCTGCGCGATGGTCAGGAACTGTGGAGCAAACCGTTCCTGTCCGGTGAGCAGAACATGTGCCACAGCTTCGAGAACCTTGAGTTCCACCACTTCAAGTACGCCCAGTTCCTGCGCCCGGGCGATGTTCACGTGCATTACTTCGGCACTGCCACGCTGTCGTTCGCCGATGGCATCCAGGCCCGCCCCGGCGACACCTTCGAGGTCAGCCTCGACGCCTTCGGCCAGCCACTGCGCAATGGCATCGTCGCCTCGGGGCAAGCCGTGCGCCCGGGCTTGGTGAAAAGCCTCTGAGCCTTCAATCGTTGTCACAGGAGTCAATCATGTCGGGAAGCAACTTCATCGGCGGCGCCCGCAGCGCCGCTGGCAGCGTGCGCCTGCAGAGTTTCGATGCACGCACGGGCGAGGCCCTGCCGCCAGTGTTCACCCAGGCAACGCCTGATGAGGTGGATGCCGCCGCCCGCGCCGCCGAGCAGGCCTTTGTCGAATACAACGGGCTGGCGCCGGCGCGTCGCGCGCAGTTCCTGGATGCCATTGCCGAGCAGCTGGATGCGCTTGGCGAGGGGTTCATCGACACGGTCTGCCGCGAAACCGCTTTGCCCGCCGCACGCATCCAGGGCGAGCGCAGCCGCACCAGTAACCAGTTGCGCCTGTTCGCCCAAGTGCTGCGCCGCGGCGATTACCTGGGCGCACGCATCGACCGCGCACAGCCACAGCGTCAGCCGCTGCCGCGCCCGGACCTGCGCCAGTACCGCACCGGTGTCGGCCCGGTGGCGGTGTTCGGCGCCAGCAACTTCCCGCTGGCGTTCTCCACGGCAGGCGGCGACACCGCTGCCGCGCTGGCGGCCGGTTGCCCTGTGGTGGTCAAGGCCCACAGCGGCCACATGGCCACTGCCGAGTACGTCGGCGAGGCCATCCAGCGCGCCGCCGAGGCCACCGGCATGCCGGCCGGGGTGTTCAACATGATCTATGGCGCTGGCGTGGGCGAGGCGCTGGTACGCCACTCGGCGATCCAGGCGGTCGGCTTCACCGGCTCGCTCAAGGGTGGCCGGGCCTTGTGCGACCTGGCGGCGGCGCGCCCGCAGCCGATCCCGGTGTTCGCCGAGATGAGCAGCATCAACCCGGTGCTGGTGCTGCCGGCTGCGTTGCAGGCCAGGGGCGAGCAGCTGGCTGCCGAGCTGGCGGCCTCGGTGGTACTGGGTTGCGGGCAGTTCTGCACCAACCCGGGCCTGGTAATCGGTATTGCCGGGCCAGCATTCTCGGCCTTTGTTGCCGCACTGGCTGCACGCATGGCAGACCAGCCGGGGCAGACCATGCTCAATGCGGGCACGTTGCGCAGCTATACCAATGGCGTGGCGCGTCTGCACGAGCACCCGGGTGTACGCCACCTGGCAGGGGACGAGCAGTGCGGTGAGCAGGCTCATGCGCAGCTGTTCCAGGCCGATGTGAGCTTGCTGGTGGAAGGTGATGAGCTGCTGCAGGAAGAAGTCTTTGGCCCGACCACGGTAGTGGTCGAAGTGGCCGACGAAGCTGAGCTGCGCCGTGCGTTGGGCGCCTTGCATGGCCAACTGACCGCTACGCTGATTGCCCAACCTGAGGACCTGGAGCGGTTCGCCGCGCTGGTGCCGTTGCTCGAACGCAAGGCCGGTCGCCTGTTGGTCAACGGTTACCCGACCGGGGTCGAGGTGAGCGATGCGATGGTGCATGGCGGGCCGTATCCGGCTACGTCCGATGCGCGGGGGACCTCGGTGGGGACCTTGGCCATTGATCGGTTCCTGCGGCCGGTGTGCTATCAGAACTATCCGGATGCATTGCTGCCAGAAGCCCTGAAAGACGCTAACCCGCTCGGGTTGCTGCGTCTGATTGACGGTGAGCCGAGTCGGATTGCGCTGTAGGCAACTACCATTTTTGCCAGTTCTTTTTTTCTCGCTTTCCCAGTTAGCATGAGGAATCCGACGACGAGAGTGGCCGATGACCAGCATCGTACAGGTACTGAACCGGAACACGCCGACAGGCACGGTTACCGATAACCGTGGCTTGACCGTTCGCACTGTTGAGTATTTACGTCGGCCAGATAAACCGGAGGTGACGGATCAACGTATCACCTACCATCAGTTCAACGCCCGAGGCGTCCTGATACACAGTATCGACCCTCGGCTGGCGGCTGTGGGATGGACGAACTTCAACTACCTCACAGGTCTTGCCGGTTCGACCCGGTATACCCGGAGCGTCGATGCTGGCATCTCGATGACAATCGATGATGTTGCTGGCCGTCCCTTGATGGCGCTATCCCAGAGCGGTATCGACCCAGAAGGAAGCGAGGACCGAAGCCAGGCAGTTACCCGCACCTGGCAATATGAGAGCCGCACGTTGAGCGGTCGCCTGTTGAGCGTGACGGAGCGATTGGCCTACAACGATACTTGCGTTACCGAACGCTTCATCTGGGCCGGGACTACGCCAGAAGAGCAAGTCAGTAACCTGGTTGGCCATGCAACCAGTCATTACGACCCGGCTGGGCTGGTGGAGACCACTCGCATTGCTCTGAGCGGCGTGCCAATTTCGGTTACTCGGCGTTTACTGAAGTTCGCTGATAACCCCGACACTGTCGCCAATTGGCAGGGTGAAGAGATCGCCGATTGGAATGCCAGGTTAGGTTCCGAGACCTATAGGACGCTGACCATGGTCGATGCGTTGGGAGCGGCGCTGACAAAGCTCGATGCCATGGGCAACCTGCAGCGCATGGCCTATGACGTGGCTGGCCAATTCAGCGGTAGCTGGTTGACGATCAAAGGCTCGGCCGAGCAAACGGTCGTCAAGCGCCTGAGTTTCGCTGCGACTGGCCGGAGACTGCGCGAGGAACATGGCAACGGGGTGCTGACCTTCAACACCTACGAGGCCATGACGCAGCGTTTGTCCAGCATATTGACCGAGCGCCCCCCCGGGCATGCCAGTGGCGCGAAAGTATTGCAGGATCTGCACTATGCCTACGATCCGGTCGGCAACGTGATCAAGCTACGCAACGATGTCGAGGCAACTCGATTCTGGCGCAACCAGAAGGTGGCTCCGGAAAGTGAGTACGCGTATGACACCCTCTACCAGCTGGTCAAGGCCATTGGCCGTGAAATGGCCAACGCCGGCCAACAGACGTCCCTCGTCCCGTCGTTCGCTTTCTTTGACAGCACTATCGGGACCCAATACACACGCACCTTTTGTTATGACGATGCGGGCAACTTGACGCATGTTCGTCATAGCGCTCCTGCCACTAACAACAGCTATACGACCGACATCATAATCAGCGACCGCAGCAACCGAGGAGTGCTGAGCAACCTTGCCAAGGACCCGGCAGCGGTTGACGCATTGTTCACCCCTGGCGGCCAGCAGGTCTTGCTTTTGCCTGGGCAGCGATTGGACTGGACTCCGCGTGCGGAGCTCAGGCAGGTGTCTTCGATAATGAGTGATGGGGCGGCCAAGGACACAGAACACTACCACTATGACGGCAACAGCCAGCGTGTACTGAAGGTTGGCATACGGCAGACAGTTCGCAGTTTGCAATCACAACGGGTTATTTATTTGCCGGGGTTGGAGTTGCGTACGCTGCAACGTGGCGAAAATGTCATGGAGAACCTGCAGGTGGTCATCGTGGGTGAAAGCCCAGGGCAAGTGCGGCTATTGTACTGGGAGGCAGGACAACCTGCTGAGGTAGAGAACAACCAGTTGCGTTACAGCCATGAGAATCTGCTGGGCAGCAGTGCGCTGGAAGTTGACGGCGACGGTAAGTTGATCAGCCAAGAAGAATATTACCCCTTCGGCGGTACCGCATTGTGGGCTGCGCGCAATGAAGTTGAGGCGGGTTACAAGACGGTGCGCTATTCTGGAAAGGAGCGCGATGCGACCGGGCTCTATTACTATGGGTATCGCTATTATCAGCCCTGGGTCGGCAGGTGGCTCGGCTCGGATCCTGCTGGGCCTGTAGATGGGCTGAATCTCTTTTGCATGGTCAATAATAATCCAGTTGTTTGCGTCGATCTCGACGGTCGAGTGACCTTAGGTAACTCGTCAACGGAGGATGGAGCGTTGCTGGTAGACTTGTTTGAAAATGGCCATATTCTGTATGGTCTACGTTCATCGGTTGCTTCAGCGATGGGAAAAATAATCACCGCTAGGCTGAATCCAGATGGCAGAAACAGCAGGGAATCGGTGGAGTTTCATGCTCAAGCACAGATTACCGATGCCGTTTGGGACGCGAAGATATCAGCTACGAAATATAAGCCTGATGATATTATTCAGGAGCTCTATAATGATGCTGGTAGGGTTTTGGGATTTAAGCGCTTTCTCAATGCGCACCCTAAATATAATGTTCGGGCGCAGCGAGGCGCAAGGCAGTTGGAGCGAGAGTATTCAAAGGTCATTGAGGTTGGGCTCTGGAAGAGAACGAGCAAGGCGGGACTTGAATATCAACTGATCAGTCGGATGGCCCCGGTTCATTTTTTAATGGATGGCATCAATATTGGTAACGTCGCTTCAAAGCGCGGTGATGGTGGGCAAAGTGTGACGGCGGGTGAACTTCGGTGGCTGTATCGACATCGGGATGTTCCGGAGGTCAGGGAAAATTTATTTTTCCATAGGGAAGGTAAGGAAATAGCCCATGCTGAGGTTTTTGGAAGTCCGGAGTGGCAAGCATACTCCCCCAGAAGACAATATCGTCAGTCGTCCCTTGGCAACCATGGGGTCAATAGGGTGTTTGGTAGGCTGATGACTTACGCGCGTTCAAAGTTTCGATGAGACATATCAGTGCATTTTCGGAAGGGTTTCGATAAACGTTGTTCAAAGGTGAAAAGAGATTATGCAGTCCTGTGTACTCCTTTTGTGCCGCTAAAGGGCCAAGTGCAAGCGTGTGGGCTCGTAATGCGCTAGGCTGCGTTGCTCAACCGTACTGAAGAAACGGTATCTGACGGTAAACACTCACGTCCGCACCCCAGCCTGTGAGAGGATGTCCACCACCCCAGCCAGGACCCCGAACGCAGCCTGATGAAGACACCAAAACGAATCGAACCACTGATCGAAGACGGCCTGGTCGACGAAGTACTGCGGCCATTGATGAGCGGCAAGGAAGCAGCCGTCTACGTGGTGCGCTGCGGTGCCCAGGTGCGCTGCGCCAAGGTCTACAAAGAGGCCAATAAACGCAGCTTCCGCCAGGCCGCCGAATACCAGGAGGGCCGCAAGGTCCGCAACAGCCGCCAGGCCCGGGCCATGGCCAAAGGCAGCAAATACGGCCGCAAGGAAGCCGAAGACGCCTGGCAGAACGCCGAAGTGGCGGCGCTGTTCCGCCTGGCTGGTGCCGGCGTGCGCGTGCCCAAGCCCTACGACTTCCAGGACGGCGTGCTGTTGATGGAACTGGTGACCGACGCCGACGGCGATGCCGCACCGCGCCTTAACGACGTGCACCTCGAGGCCGAAGAGGCCCGTGAGTACCATGCCTTCGTCGTCCGCCAGATCGTGCTGATGCTCTGCGCTGGCCTGGTGCATGGCGACCTGTCCGAATTCAACGTGCTGCTGGGCCCTGACGGCCCGGTGATCATCGACCTGCCACAGGCGGTGGATGCGGCGGGCAACAACCACGCGTTCAGCATGTTGCAGCGGGACGTGGCGAACATGGCGCATTACTTCGGGCGTTTTGCGCCGGAGCTCAAGGCCACCCGCTACGCCGATGAAATGTGGGCGTTGTACGAAGCCGGCGAGCTGCGCCCGGACAGCCCGCTGACCGGGCAGTTCGCGGAAGACGACCACGCCGCCGATGTCGTCGGAGTGATGCGCGAGATCGATGCCACCCTACGTGATGAAGCCCGCCGCCGTGCGGCGCGGGATGAGGCCGAGCATGGGCCGGCCAAGGCTGAAGAGCCGACGCCGCCGTGGATGCAGTGACGGCCTGAGCGATCTGCTCTGCAGAGCAGATCGCTTTCTTTGGTGCTCCGCCTCTCTCTGGGTAGGGTGGGGCTCCGAGGGCACTGGCATGTCACTGAACTGAGTGGCAGTAATAACGGCCTTAAATCTAATATCTCCGCATATATTCCTACTTGGCTGGTAATAAATTCCTACGCATACATTCGCACTCCTTGGATTGCTCCTACAGCAATAATTTGTAATTGCGTATATTCCTACAGGATAAGTCTGATCGGTGTAGGACTATTATTCTATTGCCAGACGCTAGTATCTGCCCATGTTCAAGTAGCACATGGGGTGGACAGGTGTCCGATCTATCTGAAGTTGCTGGTCACCCGGCGAGTGACAGCGGCCTGGCCTGCCTGGTCATGCTGGCGCGGTATCACGATGTAGCGGTTTCTTCCGAGCAACTGAGTCATGAGTTTGCCACCGATGGCAAGCCATTCTCGATTGCTCAAATACTGCAGGCATTCCAGCATGCTGGCCTGAAGGCCAAGCATCGGCAAACGGACCCGAAGCGTCTGGCACACATGCCGCTGCCGGCCCTCGCAGCGGACAGGCAAGGTGGCTATTTCATCATCGCCCGGGTGGAGGGCGAGCAAGTACTGGTGCAGGACCCGCGGGTCTGTGCGCCGCAAACCTGGACGCTGGTTGAGCTGAAACAGCGCTGGGCCGGGGAGCTGATTCTGGTCCGCTCGGACGCTCCCTTGCCTCGAGGGCTTGAACGGTTTGACCTGACCTGGTTTATCCCGGCAGTGGTCAAGCATAGAAAGTTGCTGGGCGAGGTACTGCTGGTTTCTTTCATCATCCAGATCCTCGCATTGCTGACACCGTTGTTTTTTCAGGTAGTAATGGACAAGGTGCTGGTCCACCGAGGCCTTACCACCCTGGATGTCATCGCGCTGGGCTTGTTGACCGTAGTGCTGTTCGAAAGTGTGCTCAGTACTTTGCGCGCCTATGTCTCGGCGCATACCGCTTCGCGTATCGATGTCGAACTGGGCGCCAAGTTGTTTCAGCACCTGATCGAGTTACCACTGGCGTACTTTCACGCGCGGCGAGTGGGCGATTCGGTTGCTCGTGTGCGAGAACTTGAAAACATCCGAAGTTTCCTGACCAGCAACAGCATTACCTTGCTGCTGGATGTGTTGTTCGTTGCGGTATTCATCGTGGTGATGTGGCTGTACAGCGGTTGGCTGACGCTGCTGGTCATTGCTTCGCTGCCGCTTTACCTGCTGGTCTCACTGCTGGTCACCCCCTTGCTGCGTGCTCGGATCGATCAGAGTTTTCAACGCGGGGCGCAGAACCAGGCGTTCCTGGTCGAAGCGGTCAATGGCATCGACACCCTCAAAACCATGGCCGTCGAGCCGCAGGTGACGCGGCGCTGGAACCAGCAGCTGGCGGCCTATGTCGACGCCAACTTCAAGACCCAGAACCTGTCCAACATTGCCCACGAAAGCGTGGCGCTCATCGGCAAGCTGGTCACGGTCGGCACGTTATGGCTAGGGGCACGACTGGTCATCGAGGGGGCGCTCACGGTGGGTGAACTGATCGCCTTCAACATGCTCGCCGGCCGCGTGGCACAGCCGATCATGCGCCTGGCGCAGTTGTGGACCAGCTTCCAGCAGACCGGCATTTCCATCCAGCGGCTGGGGGACATTCTCAACAACCGTACCGAGGTCAGCCACGGCGCCCAGTTGCCTGTGCTGGAAGGGCGGGTCGAACTCGATCAGGTGTGTTTCCGTTATCGTCCGGGCGGCAACGAGACCCTGCGAGATGTCAGCCTAAAGATCGCGCCTGGCGAGGTGATCGGCATCGTCGGTAGGTCCGGTTCCGGCAAAAGCACGTTGACCCGGCTGATCCAGCGGCTGTACTCGCCAGAACGAGGGCGTGTGTTGCTCGATGGAGCCGACCTGGCGCTCGCGGATGTCTCCTCGCTGCGGCGGCAGATCGGCGTGGTACTGCAGGAGAACATGCTGTTCCGGCGCACCGTGCGCGAGAACATCGCGCTGGCCAACCCGGCGGCTCCCCTCGAGGAAGTCATTGCCGCGGCCACGCTGGCAGGCGCACATGAATTCATCCTTGAGCTGCCAGACGGTTATGAAACGCTGGTTGGCGAGCATGGCGCCAGCCTGTCGGGTGGCCAGCGCCAACGGATCGCGATCGCAAGGGCGTTGATGGGCAACCCGCGCATCCTCATCCTGGATGAAGCCACCAGTGCCCTGGACTACGAGTCCGAACGGATCATCCAGCAGAACATGGCGCGCATCTGCGCCCGGCGCACGGTCATCATCATTGCCCACCGCCTTTCTGCCGTGCGCCATGCCGACCGCATCCTGGTCATGGAACGTGGGCAGATCATCGAGCAGGGCGCTCACGATGAGCTGATGGGCAACCCGCAAGGCGCCTATGCCTATCTGCATCGTTTGCAGCAGGGGGCAGCAGCATGAGTGCGCCGATCCTCGACCTGCTGGAGCGCTACCGCCAGGCATGGCGCAACGCTTGGAGGCGCCGCGCAGCCATGCAGGGGGCGCCACGGGAGCTTGATGAGCTGGCGTTTCTGCCCGCAGCGCTGGCTCTGCAGGAAACGCCGGTACATCCGCTGCCGCGCCGTGTGCAATGGAGCCTGCTAGCGCTCGTAGCCTTGGCCCTGCTGTGGGCCTGCGTAGGCGAAATCGATGTGGTCGCCAGTGCCGAGGGCAGGATCGTGCCCAGTGGCAGGAGCAAGGTAATCCAGGCCAGTGAAGTCGCGGTGGTGCAGGCGATTCATGTGGTGGACGGCCAGACCGTTGCCAAGGGCGACCTGCTGGTCGAGCTCGAAGGGCAGCTGACCGCCGCCGACATCAAGCGCCTCAACAGCGAGCTGCTGGCCGCCCGGATCGACCTGGCACGCGCCGCTACCTTGCTCGAAGCACTCGATGGCAACACCGCGCCGGCCTCACTGGCGCCCCGCATTCCCCAGGCCACGGCGCACCAGCAAGCGGCCGCACAACGCTGGCTGGAAGGGCAGTACCAGGAGCTGCGCACATCCTTGCAGCAGGCCGATGCCGAAATCGCTCAGCGCGGCGCAGAGACCCGCTCTGCTCAAGCCCGTGCCGATGCGCTGCAGCAATTGCTGGTGATCACCCGCCAGCTCACGGCGGACTACCAGCAACTGTTCAGCGAATCGGCGGTTGCCAAGCACACCTACCTGGAAAAGGAACAGGCCCGCCTGGAGCAGGAGCGTGAACTGGCCATTCAACGTTCACGCATCGAAGAACTCGGCGCTGCCCGCCTGGCGGCCCTGCACCGCCGTGAGGGCGTCATCGCTCAGTTGCGCCGGGCCATGCTCGACCTCCATGCCGAGGCCGAGCGGCAGAGCGCGACCCTGAGCCAGGAGCTGTACAAGGCCGAACAACGCCACCGGCTCAGGGCACTGACGTCCCCGGTCGACGGCACGGTGCAGCAGTTGGCCATTCATACCCAGGGCGGCGTTGTGACGCCTGCGCAGACATTGATGGTGATAGTGCCGAGCGATCAACCGGTTGAAGTGGAAGTGCAGGTGGAGAACAAGGATATCGGCTTTGTTCGGGCGGGGCAGGCGGTGGAAGTGAAAGTGGAGACATTCACATTTACAAAGTATGGCGTTGTACCGGGGGTTGTTCAGAGTGTTTCCAATGATGCCGTTGAAGATGAGCGGCGGGGGTGGGTTTATAACGCTCGGATTCAGTTGGGGTTAAGTAGTTTGCGGGTTGGAGATACAGATGTGCCGCTTGCTCCGGGCATGGCGGTGCGTGCGGAGTTAATTATTGATAGGCGGAAGGTGATTAGTTATTTCCTTAGTCCGTTGCAGCGGCATGTTGGGGAAAGCTTGGGGGAGCGATGACAATAACCAAGGTGATAATTGTTCGGTTGTACAGGTTCGTTTGGACGGTGTTGAGGATTTTTAGTGGCTTGCTGTTGCTAATTCCTGCGATCGTCTTCGTTGCACATATTGCTGATCGTATAGAGCGGAGCACCACGAGCACTTACATTCCACCCGGTCCGATTGTCTGCGGAAAAATGGCGGGAATGGTATATGAATTTCCGAGGGTGTACTTCCCTTTTTGGCCTGAATATGAAGGAAAGAGCTCATTTCATCCGGACTTTATTAATAACAAGAGAGGCTGCGATGCCAATCTTCGCTCAGTCTTTTTAGCGATGGCTTGGCCTACATTAGAACCAGCGAAGGACCGACTTATATTTGAGCAAGGGCTGGAGCATGAGGGATTACTTGTCGCCATTTCTCCGATCTTTGCCAAGGAGGGTGACTTGCGTCGTGGGCGAGACTATTTGCTGAGCAAGCTTGATGAGGTAAAAGGGCGGAAATTTACATACGACGAGTTGCTTGAACTGTATATGGTAGAAGGCGGCGATACGTCTTGGGAAGGGGGGAGGAAACGAATTTATTGGAGTGAATCTCCGGGCGAGGTTACTTCGCTTATTGAATGTCGGTGGCGTCCTCGAAAGCCAAATTTTTATAGTTGTGAGATGACTTTTGTTGTTTTCGGGCAGCTGTATGTAAAGGCTAACATGCTTCCGGAAAAGTTGGTGCAGTGGTCGCAGATACAGCTGGCGCTTGAAGTCTTTATCAGTAAGAGTAGGAAAAGAGGTGGCGTATGACTGGTTTGCTTATTGAGGATGTAAGGCGCGCTCGTGAGCTCTTTGAATCTCAGGGCGTAAGTGATATGTATGATTATCTGGCGAGTAAGGGTGATCGATACGCTGTTCTTGCGAACGGTGTAGCAAAGGGGAACTCAGTCGCAGGTGTTGTCGCGATTGACTTTATGAAGCGCACGGAGCGAGATGCTGGTCGCCCCATGCAAGATGCTGATGTCGAAACGGTGCGGTTCAAGATGGCGGAGGCTTATCTTGGGTTATTGGATAAAAAGGTAAGGGAAGGGACGATAGGCGTAGAAATAAATCATGAGGAAGTATGGGGTTTTCACACTGAAGTTTTTCAAGGTCTGGGGCGGTCGAAGGATGCTTGGACGCTCAATACCATTTTTGAATTGAAGCATGAAAAAGCTCGCGATGGATATTGGAAAATGGTGTTGGACGCGGCAGGTAAGCCAGGCTCTGAATTAGAGTTGGCAGTTAGCACTGATATGCAAGTTTCGTATGCTACAGCGATGGCTCCGGTTGATCTACGCGCTCAGGCAAAATCGTGGTTGTCGAGAATTGACTCACCTGAGGGATTAGCGTCCATTGCAATGGGTTTGGGGACCGTCATGTTTAATGGCATCCAAAGCGTGATTTCCGACGTGATACCAATCGATGAGCCCGTACCTGCCCAACCCATCCAGATCGAAATCACCCCAACCACCGAATCCCGCCGCGACCTGCAAGGCCAGGACGACATCCGCAACGACGTCAACGCCGGCTACGTCAACCGCCGCCTGACCCACAGCATCGCCTTCACCGACAACACCCTGAACAACACCGACTTCACCTCCGCACAGCTGGGCAGCCTGGCCACGGGTGGCATTCGCCCCGGCGAGCTGCAGCTGGACCCCAACGTTCGCCCCAACCAGCACCTGGCCCAGTTCTATCAGGATGGTACTGACAAGCCCGACTTCAGCCTGCGCAACGCCGCCGTCCTCAACGGCCTGGCCGCCATGACCACGGTCAACACCTTCGTCGATCCGCTGCTGTTCGACCTCAGCGGCCAAGGCGCAGGGATGACCGGTATCGAAGACGCCGTGCTGTTCGATGTCGACAACAGCGGCCAGCTGCGGCGCACAGGCTGGGCCGATCGGCAGACCGGCATGCTGGTGCACGACGACGGCAGTGGCCAGGTCGTCAGCATCCGTCAGCTGTTCTCTGAATACTTCGGCGGCCAGCCAGGCACTAATGGCGCCCCGGGCGAGGCGCCGTTCACGGATGGCTTCGCCGCGCTGGCCAGCATCGATGCCAATGCCGATGGCTTGATGACGGCCGATGATGCAGCCTTGGCACAGCTGAAGCTTTGGGTCGATGCCAATCACGATGGCCGTGCCGATGCCGGTGAGCTCAAGACACTGCCGGAACACGGCATTACGCAGATCGACCTGCGCCAGGTGCAGCCGCTGAACGAGGTGCGTCAGGGCAACGAAGTCATCGCCCGCGGCGCGTTCGTGGCCAACGGCGTGGAGCGTGAAGTGCTGGCGGTGAAGTACCTCGCCGACACCGTCGGTAACCTCGCCGAGCAGCAAGACGGCGCCACCTTGCTAACCTCCATCAGTGGAGCGACTTCGCGCCGTTCCTATATCAGCAACAGCCCGCAAGGGGCCGAGCTCGATGCCGCCGCGCTGGGCGTGGATACCGTGCAGGGCGGGGCCGGGGACGATGTGCTCAAGGCCGCCCCAGGCGGCAGCTGGCTGGTTGGCGCCGGTGGCAGCAACACCTATGTGGGCGGCGCCGGTGACGATGTGCTGGTGATCAGCGCCACTGACCAACTGGCGAACATCCGTGGCAACGGCGGGCGTGACATTGCACTGATCGTCGGCGAGCAGGGTGTCGGCCTGAACATGGCCGAAGCCGGGCTGACCATCGCCCAGGGCGGGCGTGGCAAGGATGTCATCGTCAGTGGCGGGCAGCGCGGTGTTTTCATCAAGGGCGGAGCGGGTAACAGCCTGCTGATCGGTGGCGGCGGCAACGATGTGCTGGTAGGCGGCACGGGGCGTAACACCCTCATCGGCGGTACCGGCAAGGCCGTCATCTATGCCGGCCCCAATGGCGATCGTATTCAGGCTTCGGCTGCGGGCAGCATCATCCATGCTGGCGGCGGTGCTGACCAGATCACCGGCGGTCCAGCAGATGATGTCATCGAGGCCGGGCGCGGCAATGCCACCATCGACGGCGCAGGCGGGGTCAACCTCGTCACCCTGCACGGCAATCACGATGAGTACCTGATTACCCGTACGGCAACGGGCTACCAGGTCAGTGATCGGCAAGCCGGGCGTGATGGCAGCCTTACCCTCAGCAATATTCACAAGCTCAGTTTCGCCGATATCGCGGCGATCGACCTGCAGGCCCCCGGTGCTTTGCCGATAGGCGACACGCTTGCCCCTGAACAGATGGCTGCATTCGCCACCACGGCAACCGCCTTGGTCATTCCTGCTGCGGTGCTGCTGGCCAATGACCAGCTGCTTAACAGCACTGGTCCGCTGCGGATTGCCTCGGTCGCTGACGGCAAGGGCGCCACCGTTCGGCTCAATGAGCGGGGCGATGTCGAAGTCACGCCGTTGCCCGGCCATGACGCGGATGTGGCCTTCCGCTACGACCTGGTCGATGCTGCCGGCAATGCATCGGTGGGGGTGACGGAGGTGTCCAGCGGCGCATCGGCGCCATTGCGCGCTACGGTGACCTTGCGTCACGACCAGTCGCCTGTCGATCCGTTGGCATCTCGCCAGTGGTACCTCAACGAGATCGATGTCCAGCCGGTCTGGCGTGATTTCTCGGGCAAGGGCGTGAGGATCGGCCAGTTCGAGCCAGGGGGCGAGTTTGCCGTTGCGCCGGAGATTTTCGACATCCAGCATCCGGACCTGCAAGCCAACGTCGACCCCATCTGGCTGCAGACCCAGCGCAGCAATGGCACGCTCCCGGCCCTGGCGTCCAACCATGCGACGCAAGTGGCGGGGGTCATGGTAGGCGGGCGCAATGATCAAGGTGGCATCGGCATTGCCTATGAGGCGAAGCTCGGCGGGCACTACCTGGCCAACAAAGGCGATGACCTGACCAACCTGGGGCAGATGGTCAATTACGACATCGCCAACCACAGCTGGGGCTTCAAGCACGATTTCGCCATCGGCAACGTGCCCGAAGGCAGGGTCGACACGTCCCTGGCCCTGGCCTTCAGCGCAACACTGGCGGCCACCAACGGTCGTGGCGGGCTGGGGACCGTCATCGTCACCTCGGGCGGCAACCAGCGCGAGCGCGGCGGCAGCGCGCAAGGTTCGCTGATCAACAACAGCCGCCACGCCATCGAAGTGGCGGCAGTCAATGCCAAGGCGGACCTCTCGGTGTTGCAGGTCGCCAGTGCGCCATTCTCCAGCCCCGGTGCAAGCCTGCTGGTGGCCGCGCCGGGTAGCCATGTGCTGTCCAGCGGTATCAACCTGGAGGCCGAACGTGGTGCCAAGGTTGGCAGTGCTTATGGCACGACCCAGGGCACCAGTTTCGCTGCGCCGATCGTCTCCGGTGTGGTGGCGTTGATGTTGCAGGCCAACCCGGGGCTGGGTTACCGGGATGTGCAGCAGATACTTGCGTTGTCCGCACGCAAGGTCGATGACCCGGCGACTGCCTGGCGCGACAACGCCGGGCTCAACTGGAATGGCGGGGGCATGCGTGCCAGTCACGACTACGGATTCGGCCTGATCGACGCGCGCGCTGCCGTGCGCCTGGCCGAATCGTGGGCCGGCCAGGCGAGCAAGGCCAACGAGGAGCAATTGGCTGCCGGCAGCGAAGCGCTTGCGCAGGTGATTGCGCCGGGGCAGGCCAGTACATTTACCTTGAGCCTGCCGGCCGGGGTGCTGGTGGAGCATGTTGAAGTCGACATTCATTCGCAGGTCGGCCGCCTTGGCGACATGACCGTCACGCTCATATCGCCGGGTGGCACACGCAGTGTGCTGCTGGACCGCGCTGGCAAGGCCCCGGGTTCTGCCGATGACGACCAGGGCAACCCACGCACGGGCGAGTTCAAGTATGGCTTCATGTCGACCCATCATCGCGGCGAACGCTCGATTGGCGAGTGGCGGCTGGAGGTCAGCAATGCCAGCAATGGGCTGCCACTGACGTTTGATCGCTGGGCACTGCGCGTCGTGGGCAGCTCCAGCAATGCCAACGATGTCTATTACTACACCAATGATTACGCTGATGCCGTGACCCAGAACGCTGCGCGGGCTGTGCTGGACGATGCGGTCAATGGCACCGCAGGCGGGCGCAATACCCTCAATGCGGCCGCTGTGAGCCGCAGTATTTCAATCGATCTGGTCAGTGGTATCGCCAGCATTGCCGGGAGCGCGCTGACCATCGCGCCCGGCGCGGTGCACAACCTGATCGGTGGTGACGGAGACGACACCCTCATTGCCGGTGCGGATGGTGCCTTGCTCGATGGTGGCCGTGGTTACAACCTGCTCAAGGGCGGCAGCGGAACAGACCGCTATGTCATTCACAAGCGTGCCGCTGGCCGTGATGAACTTGAACAGTTCGAAGGCTCCCGTGAGATCGTCGACCTGGTCGGGTTTGAAGGCAAGACCTTCGCCGACCTGCAACTGACCCAGGAGGGCTCGGCTGCTGTGGTCGATCTGGGAAATAGGCAGACACTGCGTTTCGCCGACCGAACCATTGCCCAATTGCAGCCGAGCAACTTCCGTTTCCTGGACTCGCCCATTGCTGCCGCAGGTTATTTTGACGGTAGCCCCGAAGGGCAAATGCAGCTGCCGGCCAGCGGTACAGTGCTGCTCAGTGGTGGCGCAGAGGGCGTGTCGCTGTCGTCGGATGCCTCGGGGCAATTTGTCGCGTCACTGAAAGGCACGATCTATAGCCCGGCGAGTGTGGCTCCCAGTGTCTTCGTGGTGGGGCAGCAGGACGGTGTGGCCGACTACAAGAACACGGTGCGTGGTTTCCGTCACGGTATCGACAAGATCGACCTGAGCCAGGCCGGCATCAGCCGCTATGAAGACTTGCAGCTCACCAAGGACGAGCGCTTCCAGTTGAATGGGTTCGCTCAGATACACGGTGTGACAGTGGCGGGGCAGGGCAACAGGGTCAAACTGCTGTATCTGGATGCGCTGGAACTGGCCCAGGTAACGGCTGACGATTTCATCTTCGCCCCGCTACCCGCCGCGGCTTTGCCCGCCATGGCACCCGCAGCGCAGCCCAACCTTGCCAACCTGGTCGATGCCATGGCGGCGTTCGCCCCGCAAGCCACCAGCACCGGCCTGCTTGCCGAAGCAGCCACGCAGCGCTGGGAATCGACGATTGCCGTCGCGGCTTGATTCAGCACATGCGCCGGGCGGGAAAAAAGCGCTCCAGCTCATTTGGGTATCTCCTGTGCCGGCCCCATCGCGGTTTACCCGCGAAGGGGCCGGCACAGGAGATAGGCTTGTTACCATTGATGCAAGACATAATCTTGTCATCCGCCCTTTTCACTGGCGCTCGACAAGCATAAGGTATACGCCGTTCAAAAAATGCCCTGGAGCTGTCATGTCCAACCGTTTCCCTTCCGTTCGTCCCCGCCGCCTGCGTCAGAACGAATCCCTGCGCACGATCTTCCAGGAAACCGAATTCCGCCTGGAAGACCTGATCCTGCCGATCTTCGTCGAGGAAGGCATCGATGACTTCGTGCCGATCACCAGCATGCCGGGTGTCAACCGCATTCCGGAAAAACGGCTGGCCCAGGAAATCGAGCGCTATGCCCGCGCCGGCATCAAGTCGGTAATGACCTTCGGCGTGTCGCACAACCTGGATGCCACCGGCAGTGACACCTGGAACGAAAACGGCCTGGTTGCGCGCATGTCGCGCATCTGCAAGGACACCGTGCCGGAAATGGTGGTGATGTCCGACACCTGCTTCTGTGAATACACCAGCCATGGCCACTGTGGCGTGCTGCACGACCATGGTGTGGACAACGACGCCACCCTGGCCAACCTGGGCAAGCAGGCGGTCATCGCCGCCGCTGCCGGTGCCGACTTCATCGCCCCGTCGGCGGCGATGGACGGCCAGGTGCAGGCCATCCGCAGCGCGCTGGACGGTGCTGGCTTCCACGACACCGCAATCATGGCTTACTCCACCAAGTTCGCCTCGTCGCTGTATGGACCTTTCCGTGAAGCCGGTGGCACTGCGCTCAAGGGCGACCGCAAGAGCTACCAGATGAACCCGATGAACCGCCGCGAAGCGGTGCGGGAGTCGCTGCTCGACGAGCAGGAAGGGGCCGATGTGCTGATGGTCAAGCCGGCCGGTGCCTACCTCGACGTGATCGCCGACATCCGCGCCGCCTCGCGCTTGCCACTGGCGGCGTACCAGGTGAGTGGCGAGTACGCGATGATCAAGTTCGGCGGCCTAGCCGGTGCCATCGACGAAGGCCGGGTAGTGCGTGAAAGCATCGGCGCGATCAAGCGTGCCGGTGCTGACCTGATCCTGACCTACTTCGCCATGGACCTGGCCCGCGAAGGGATCTGATTGCCGGCCTCTAGGTGTTTGTCGCCTTGGAGATCGAGCGGCGCGCGGGTGGCGCTCGATCTCCAAGGTTCAGAAAAAATCAGTAAGCGCTGAATTATTTAGTGTCCCGTTGTATCTGATGCCATAGAGCCTTCAGTAACAGGGATACAGGCATGAAATCTCGCAAGAAAAGCGTCCAGCCAATCGGCCTCAAGGACATCACCATCGTCGACGACGCGAAGATGCGTAAGGCGATCACCGCCGCCGCACTGGGCAACGCCATGGAGTGGTTCGACTTCGGTGTGTACGGCTTCGTCGCCTTCGCCCTGGGCAAGGTGTTCTTCCCCAATGCTGACCCCAGCGTGCAGATGATCGCGGCGCTGGCCACGTTCTCCGTGCCGTTCCTCATCCGCCCGCTGGGCGGGTTGTTCTTCGGCGCCCTGGGCGACCGCTTCGGGCGGCAGAAGATCCTCGCCGCGACCATCGTGATCATGTCGCTGAGCACCTTCGCCATCGGCCTCATACCGTCTTACGCCTCGATCGGCATCTGGGCGCCGATCTTGCTGTTGCTGGCGAAGATGGCCCAAGGCTTCTCGGTGGGGGGCGAGTACACCGGTGCATCGATCTTCGTCGCCGAATACGCCCCGGACCGCAAGCGTGGCTTCCTCGGCAGCTGGCTGGACTTTGGCTCGATTGCCGGCTTCGTGCTGGGGGCAGGGGTGGTGGTGATGATTTCCACCCTCCTTGGCGAAGAAAAGTTTCTCGAATGGGGCTGGCGCCTGCCGTTCTTCCTGGCCTTGCCGCTGGGCATCATAGGCCTTTATCTGCGCCACGCGCTGGAAGAAACCCCGGCGTTCCAGCAGCACGTGGACAAGCTCGAACAAGGCGACCGCGAGGGCCTGGCGTCTGGGCCGAAGGTGTCGTTCAAGGAGGTCGCGACCCAGCACTGGCGCAGCCTGGTGACTTGCATCGGCGTGGTGATCGCCACCAACGTCACCTACTACATGCTGCTCACGTACATGCCCAGCTACCTGTCACACAACCTGCACTACAGCGAAGACCACGGCGTGCTGATCATCATCGCGATCATGGTCGGCATGCTGTTCGTGCAACCGATCATCGGCCTGCTCAGCGACAAGTTCGGCCGCCGCCCGTTCATCGTGGTCGGCAGTGTGGGGCTATTCGCCCTGGCCATCCCGGCATTCATGCTGATCAACAGCGGCGCGCTCGGGCTGATCTTCGCCGGCCTGCTGATCATCGCCGTGCTGCTGAACTTCTTCATCGGCGTAATGGCCTCGACCTTGCCGGCGATGTTCCCCACGCACATCCGCTACAGCGCCCTGGCCAGCGCGTTCAACATCTCGGTGCTGATCGCCGGCCTGACCCCGACCCTGGCCGCCTGGCTGGTGGAAAGCAGCGGCAACCTGTACATGCCGGCGTATTACCTGATGGTGATTGCGCTGGTCGGCCTGGTCACCGGCCTGACCATGAAGGAAACCGCCAACAAGCCGTTGCGTGGTGCAGCGCCAGCAGCGTCGGATATCGAAGAAGCGCGTGAACTGCTGCAGGAGCACCACGACAACATCGAGCAGAAGATCGAAGACATCGACGCGCAGATCGTCGAGCTGGAGGCCAAGCGCAAGCTGCTGGTGCAGCAGCACCCGCGCATCGAGTGAGGCTCAGCGTGGCATGTAGCCGCGCTGCCACGAACGTGGGATGAAGCGCGACACCAGCGCCAACAGGCAGGCCAGGGCACAACTGCCCGCCATGGCCTGCAACCCCAGGTGCTGTTGCAGCCAGGCACCCAAGGCGGCGCCCAGCAGCATGCCGGCCCAGGGCACCAGTTGTACCCGCCAGCCGTTGCGCCGCTCGCCCAGCAGCCAACGGCCCAGGCCGCGACCGAAGCGCGACAGGGCACCGGTGACGTAGGTCAGGCCGATGGGCAGGCCGTTCACCTGTTCCACCACCGCGTTGATCATGCCCATGGCCAGGGTGGCGGCCAGCAGCGCCGGGAACGTCGCCGCAAACGGCCACAACGCGGCGCAGGCCAGCAGTGAGGCGACCGCCAGCAACACTGGCCAGGCCCGGCGGCGGAACCCGCGGGCCAGCAACACGCCCAGCGCATTTCCCGCGACGAATCCCAGCACGGCGCCGCTCAGGCGCAGCACCAAGGCCAGGTCCGCGTCACTGATGGCCACGGCCAGGCGCGTGGTGTTGCCGCTCATGAACGAGACAAAATCGCCCAACGCCAGCAGGCCGATGGCATCGGTCATGCCGGCCAGCACCGACAGCCCGGCCACCAGGCCAAGGCCGACGCGGCCTCGCAGCACTTGCAGGCGCAGGCGCGTGGCCGTGCGCGCGGGGAGGGTGTTGGGCAGCATGGTCGGGCTTCAGCGCGGCATTTCGCGGGCGAGGGTGCTCTTGATCGTGCGCTCCACCACGTCCACCAACACCATGGTCTGGTGGTCCACCTCGATGTTCAGCAGTTCGCCGGCCTGGTAGCGGGCGAAGGTGGTCTGGCGCAGGGTCTCCGGGATCAGGTTGATGGTGACCACGTTGTCCTCGACATCGGCGACGGTCAGGCTGCAGCCATTGACCCCGATGAAGCCACGCGGGAATACGTACTTGCCCCACTCAGGTGGCATGCGGAAGGTGATGAAGGCGCCGGTTTCCTTGATCGACAGCTCGACGACTTCGGCGGTGGTGGCGATGTGGCCGGCCATCAGATGGCCGCCGACTTCGGCATTCATTTTTGCCGAGCGCTCGATGTTCACCCCCTGGCCAGCCTTGAAGCGGCGCAGGTTGGTGCGTTCGAGGGTGGCGGTCATGGCGTCGAACTTCACTTCGGTGCCGTTGATTTCGGTAACCGAGAGACAGGTGCCTTCGACACTGACACTGGCGCCGATCTTCAGCTCGTCGAGCAGTTCCGGAGTGAGGTCGATGGTGAACTGGTTGTGGCCCGGGTAGGTGGTCACATCAAGCAGCGGGCGGACGGCCTGGACGATGCCGGTGTACATGGGGTTGCTCCTGGGCACAGAGTGGGAAAACATCAGGAAGCTATGCCCATGGAGCTGCAAATGCAAGTTGCCTGTAACGGCCTCAGAGATGCCCGCTGCTGTTCACAATCCTCAAGCACAGTGCCTCGTAAGGGTCCAGGTTGATCATCAGGCGGCCATCTTCGCTCAAGTCGCCTTCGACCGTTTCGTTGATCATGTCCACCACCGTCCCAGGGGTGAAGCCAGTCAACTGCAACTCCTCGGCAATCACCGCCTGGCCGAAGTTCAACGCGCTGATCTGGATGCCACGCCCGGCCGGCAGCTCGTGCACCATTACCAGCAGGCCCGGGCTGCTGACCTCGGGCACCAGTACCTGGCGGCTGGTGGCGATGCCATAGGCCTGGCGCACGGCGAGCAGCTTCTTCACCTGGCTGGCGAACGACTCGGGGTTGTCCAGCTGGCTGTCGAGGCTGCCGTACAACGCGCGCGCACGCGGCATGCCACGCACCGACGCCTCCGCCTGCGGGTCGAGCCCGGCCAGGTCGTAGCCGCCACGGTGGATCCAGCGGGTATCACCGTCGACCATGCGCTCGGCCACCGCCTCGGCCGGCAGCGGCAGGGCGCCGACCAGGTCCCAGCCGGACAGCGCGACCACGCCCGGTTGCATGGCGTTGTACATCACCAGCAGCAAGTGCACCTTCTGGATCAGCGCAATGTCCGCCGGGCTGATCTGGTCGAGGTCGCGGATGCCCAGTGCTGCGGTGATCAGGCTGGCGGTGGTGCAGGCGATGCCGTTGGTGACAAAGCGTAGGTTGTACGGCGCATGCTCACCCGACAGGCGCTCGTAGATTTCCTCGCGGATGTGCTCACGGAGAATGCCGCCGGGCAAGGTCTGGCCCTTGTACAGGTACATGTCGTGGGCGTGCAGGGTCCAGAAGTGCACCAGCTCGACGGTCAGTTCGTCGTGGTTCTGCAGGGCGTGGATCAACGACGCCGGGTCGATGCCGAAGGCGTGCATTTCCTTGAGCATCAGGCGCAGGAACTCGGTGTCGCCGCTCAGCAGGGCATGCTGGTAGGCGGGGCGGGTAATGAAGTCGTAGGACAGGTCGGCTCCGCCCTTGGACATCTGCGCGATGTCGTCGAGGGTCAGGTTCAGCTCCTGGAAGCTGAAGCCGCCGGCCTTGCGGATCATGCCACCGATCAGCTGGTTGCCAACGATCGACAGCGGGTGGCTCTCGGACCAGGCACTGCCGCTGGCGCGGGTCTCCACACCGAGAAAACCGTTGGCATCCAGGCGCAGGCCGCGGGCGCCCAGGCAGTCCAGCGCGTGCAGGGCATCGCCGATGATCATCTGTTGGGCGGCGAAGCTGGGGTCGAGCCAGTTCAGTGACGGCTGGCCTTCCTTGAAGTAGTGCAGGTACACCCAGCGCCGGGTCTTGCCGTCGACCCCGGTGATCGGCGCCGTGGCGCTCCAGTCGGTTTCCTTGACCCCGGGCTCGAAGAAGATCACCCGCTGGAGCTGGCCGACGATGTAGTGGCGCAGCTTGAGTTCATCACACAGCGCCGGCGGCAGGTTGACCGCATCACGGCCCTCGGGCACGTCGGGCAGCAGCGGCCAGTCCTCCTCGCGGATTTCGACCATGTGGTAGAGCCCAGGGTAGGCGCCGTGGGCCAGTTCGGCCAGGCGAAAGTCCGCGCCCTTGCCAGTGTGCGAGGGGATCAGGTCGTCGATGGTCACGGCGTTGTGCGCGGCAGCCAGGCGGCTCATCTGCACCAGCTCCTGCTCGGTGCCGTAGAGCGGGTCGATGTCGAAGCTGATGCGGTCGAAGTTGCCGTCGATGCTCGGGGTGAACTCACGCCCGCGCACCCCGCCAGACTGCTTGATGGGGCCTGTGTGGATGCCCTGTATGCCGATTTCCGACAGGCGTTTCCACAGCGTTTCATGGCCGAGGGCGGCAAGCACCGAGCAGCCTTCAGGGGCGATGATCGCGTCAGGGTAGACCGTCAGCCACACCGAGGCGATCTCGGTGGCACGGCGTGGCTGGGCTTCGGCGTAAGGGTTCTGCCACAGACGTGACTGGCCCGAGTACAGGCGCGCCCGCTCCTGCGAGGCCTTGAGCATCGAGCGGTCTTCGAGCCATTTGAGATATGACGGGTCGGGCTGGGTCATTTCGCGTCCTCTTTGCGTGGCGGCACCGGCCAAGGTTATGACGGTATTGCGGACGGATCGTTCGGCTGAGGGCCTGCAAGGGCCTCATCGCTGGTGATTTGGATATCAGCGCCGGGCCGAGAGTTGCTGCGGAGCCAGGAAGGCATCATGGAAGTAGGTGCGCAGCGCCTGCATCGCCGGGCTGAAGGCGCGCTCGCGGTGCCAGGCCAGGCCCACGCTCATGGGGGTCACCGGGTCCGTGATGGTCACCGTCTCGATGCGCTTGCCTTCCAGCGACCAGGGACGGTGCACCAGGTCGGAAAGGATCGCCACACCGCTGCCGTTGGCGACCATGCTGCGCACGGCCTCCACCGAGCTGGTGCGGACCCGCACATTGGGCCGTTGCCCGGCTTGCTGCCAATAGCGCATGGCGCTCTGTTCGGCCTCGTCCACGGTGAGCAGGATGTACGGCTCCTGGGCCACGTCGGCCAGGCTAACGGCCGAGCGTTCGCACAACGGATGATGGCCGGGCAGCCACAGCCGACGTTCGGAGTTGAACAGGGTTTCCGAGACGATATCCGGGTGGGTGAGGTTGGCGGTGAGCACCACCGCCATGTCGAAGCGGCCTTCCAGCAGCCCTTGCTCGATGGCGCTGCGCTCCTGCTCGTGCACTTCCAGGGTCACGTCCGGGTGCCAGTGTTCCAGGCGCTGCAGGTGGTGCGGCAGAAAGTAGCCAATCACCGTGTAGCTCGCTGCCAGGCGCAGCAGGCCGCTGGCGCGCACATCGGGCAGGGGGCTGTTCAGGGCATCGTCGACGCTGCGCAGGATCACGTACGCACGATTGAGGAAGTGCCGGCCGGCTTCGGTCAGGCTCATGCCCTGGGCCGAGCGCTGGAACAGCAACACCCCCAGCATCGCCTCCAGTTCCTTGATGGCGGTGGTCACTGCCGATTGGGAAATATTGAGGTGGATCGCCGCCTGGGAGATCTGGCCGATCTCGGCGGTGGCGACAAAATAGCGAACCTGGCGCAGGGTCAGTGACACGGTGAACTCCTGGGTATCTGATTTTCAGAAGACACCCTATCTGTTTATAAATCTTCCCAAGGGGGTCGGCAGAATCTAACGTGGCTGGCATGCCGCCACAAGCCAGGAGAACAGCGATGCGCGCAGTGGATTTCAACTCTGACATGGGCGAAGGCTTCGGCCCCTGGACCATCGGCGATGGCGTCGACAACGAACTGATGGCCTTCATCAGCTCGGCCAACATCGCCACCGGCTTCCATGCCGGCGACCCCGGCACCATGCGTCGCACGGTCGAACGGGCCAAGGCGCTGGGGGTGGGCGTGGGTGCGCATCCTGGTTTTCGTGACCTGGTCGGCTTCGGCCGCCGGCATATCAATGCCCCGCCCCAGGAGTTGGTCGACGACATCCTCTACCAGCTCGGTGCGCTGCGCGAGATTGCGCGGGCCCAGGGCGTCAAGCTGCAGCACATCAAACCCCATGGCGCGCTGTACATGCACCTGGCCCGGGATGAAGCGGCCGCGCGCCTGCTGGTGGAAAACCTGCGGGTGATCGAACCCGAGCTGTTGCTGTACTGCATGCCCGGCTCGGTGATCTGCCGCATTGCCCAAAGCCTCGGCCAGCCGGTGGTGCGCGAGTTCTATGCCGACCGCGAGTACGACCTGAGTGGTTCCATCGTGTTTACCCGCAATGTACGTGGCTACGAGCCGCAGCGGGTTGCCGAGCGGGTGCTGCGGGCCTGCCAGGAAGGCCGGGTGCGCACCGTGGAAGGCGAGGACCTGACGATCGAATTCGATTCCATCTGCCTGCACAGCGACACCCCCGGCGCGCTCGATCTGGTCGAAGCCACCCGTGCGGCACTGGATGCCGCCGGCATCGAGGTGCGCGCACCGCGCTGAGTTTCGACGGCTGCTGGCGCAAAGACGCCGCAGCCGGTTACACCTGTTTTGTTTTGCCTGCCGTTCGATAAAGATTCCAAAAAAGGAGCAGACATGGCCAGTACCCCGATCCGCTACAGCTTCGGTGCCGACGAGCACCTGTTCGCCGAAGTCAGCGACAGCATGTCGCTGCAGGCCTTCTTCAAGGGCATGGCGGTGACCCGTGCGGTGGAGCGCCTGGCGCTGGAGGGCGTGCTCGACATCTGCCTGGCCAACGCCTCCTTCCAGATCCGTTTCGACCCGGATCGCATCGCCCCCGAGGCACTGCTCGAAGCGGTGCGTGGCGCCGAGGCCGAGGCGGTAGCCGAGCGCTCGCTGAGCACGCGGATCATCGAGATTCCGGTGCTGTACAACGACCCCTGGACCCATGAAACGCTCATGCGCTTCCGTGATCGCCATCAGGACCCCGACAGCACCGACCTGGAATACGCGGCGCGCATCAACGGCCTGGCCGATGTCGACGCGTTCATTGCCGCCCACAGCGGCGCGCCATGGTTCGTGTCGATGGTCGGCTTCGTCGCCGGCCTGCCGTTCATGTTTCAAATGGTCGAGCGCGAGCGCCAGTTACAGGTGCCCAAGTACCTGCGCCCACGCACCGACACGCCCAAGCTGACCCTTGGCCACGGTGGCTGCTTCGGTTGCATCTATTCGGTGCGCGGGGCAGGGGGCTACCAGATGTTCGGCGTGACTCCGGCACCGATTTACGACCCGCAGCAGGCGCTGGCCTACCTGAAGGAACACATGGTGTTCTTCCGCCCCGGCGACATCGTGCAGTTCAAGCCCATCGACCGTCAGGCCTATGACCAGGCCGTGGCGGATGTCGAGGATGGGCGCTTCGACCTGCGCATCCGCCCGGTGGAGTTTTCCCTGGATGCATTCCTGGCCGACCCGGTCGGCTACCCCAAATCGCTGCAGGAGGTGCTGGCATGATCAAGGTCATCAAACCCGGGCTGGCCACCTCGGTGCAGGACATGGGCCGCGAAGGCTATTACCACCTGGGCATCCCTCCCTCTGGTGCACTGGACCAGTATGCCTTGCAGGCTGCCAATCACCTGGTCGGTAACCCCGCTGGCGCGGCGGGCCTGGAGTGCACGCTGGTGGGGCCGGAGCTGGAGTTTCAGCATGACGCGCTGGTGGCAGTGTGCGGTGCGCAGATGCCGGTGTTGCTCGAGGGTCGCGAACAGCGCCCGGATACCGCCTTCGCCGTGCGTGCCGGGCAAGTGCTGCGCTTTGGCTTCCCTACGGCGGGCGCACGAGCGTACCTGGCCGTGGCGGGCGGCATCGATGTGCCTGAGGTGCTTGGCAGCCGCTCGACCTATGCACTAGGTGCGTTGGGCGGCCTGCAGGGGCGCAAGCTGGTGGCCGGTGATGTGCTGCCGGTCGGCATAGCGAGTGGAAAGAACCGCGCCGGGGCGAGCCTGCCGATGGCCTTGCGCCAATCGCTGGGGGGCGAAGTGGTGCTGCGGGTGGTGCCGGGGCTGTATTTCCATCGGTTGACCGAGGCGGCGGCGAAAAGCTTCTTCACGGATGCCTGGACAGTCGGTTCAGAGGCCGACCGCATTGGCTATCGCTACAAGGGCGGTAGTGCGTTGAGCTTCCAGCCGCGTCAGCAACCGTTCGGGGCGGGGTCGGACCCGTCGAACATCGTCGACAGCTGCTACCCGATCGGCTCGATTCAGGTGCCGGCGGGGCTGGAGCCGATCATCCTGCACCGGGATGCGGTGTCGGGCGGCGGCTACGCGATGATCGGCACAGTGATCAGCGCCGACCTGGATCTGATCGGACAGATGCAGCCGAATCAGCAGGCGCGGTTTTTGGCGGTGAGCCTTGAGGATGCGCTGGCGGCCAGGCGTTCGTACAAGAAGAAACTCGGTTGCCTGGCAAGGCTGTTTGGCTGACTGAATCAACAGCGCCTGTGAGACCGAGCGCCGCCCGCGCGGCGTTTGGTCTTACAGGCGCTGAAGCGGTAACGGCGAAAAATCAGAAGCTGTACTTGGCCGTCATCATCAGGTTACGCGGCGCCCCCCAGGTATCGCCGGCGTAATCCACCGAGCTGGCAACGGCCGAGTAATACTTGCGATCAAACACATTGTTGGCATTGAGCTGCAGATCAAGATGCTGGTTGACCCGGTAGCCCGCCATCAGGTCAGTAACGGCATAGGCGCCCTGAACCAGCCGGTACTCGCTGCCATCGGCCACGGTGAAGTCGTTGTAGATGCGGCTCTGCCAGGAGATGTTACCGCCGACACGCAGCTTCTCCAGCGGCCCCTGGAAGTGGTACACGGTGTTGAGCTTGAACAGGTGTTCCGGGGTGTCGGTGTCGAAACGCTGGTTGACGTTGGCAGGGTTGGCGGCGTCCTTGATGGTGTGCGCACGCGCATAGGTATAGCCGCCACCGACCTGCCAGTTCGGCGTCAGCGCGCCTTGCAGCTCCATGTCGATCCCCTGGCTGCGCACCTCGCCCGAGGCTTCGTAGCAGGAGGTTTGCGGGCAGTTCGCCACGAACACCTGGGTGGCGCGGTTTTCCTGGTCGATACGGAACAACGCGATGCTGGCATTGAGCGCGCCGTCGAAGTACTCGCCCTTGATGCCGACCTCGTAGTTCTTGCCGACGATAGGCTTCACCGGTGTACCGGACGTATCCTTGGAGCTTTGCGGGGTGAAGATGTCGCTGTAGCTGACATACACCGAATGATGGTCGTCGAGGTCGTAGATCAGGCCTGCATATTTGGTGAGGTTGCGGGTGACCTTGTAATCGCCGTCACCGTCGCGGTTGTCATAGTCATACCAGTCCAGGCGCCCGCCGAGGATCAGCTTGAGCGGGTCGGCCAGGTTCAGCCGGGTGGTGATGTACACGCCGTCCTGGGTGGTGACTTCGCGCTGGGTATCGGTATGCACGAAGTTCGGCTTGCTGCCGTTGAGCGGCCAGTTGGTGTCGTAGGGGCTGTAGTTGCGCGTATCCATGTCGTAGATGCGCTTGCTCGCGCCGACCACCAGCTCGTGGCTGCGACCGAGCAATTCGAACGGGCCGCTGACGAAGCCGTCCAGGCCTGCCTGGTTTTCCTGGTGCTTGGACTGGTAGACCGTGCGCGAAATCGGCGCCTGCAACCCGGCCCAGCGCGATTGGTAAGACCCGGTGAACGTGGCTTGCTGCTGCGCGTAGTTGGCATTGACCTGCAGCTTCCAGTCATTGGCCAGTTGGTGGCGCAGTTCGGCGAACAGGGTATCGATCTGCTGGTCCTTGTTCTCCCAGTCGCTGCCGGGGTTGTAGGAGCGCGAGAAGCCCATGTGATGGCCGTCGAGCGCTGTGGGCATGGCGCCCCAGAAGTTGTTGGTCTTGTCCTTCTGGTGGGAGAAACCGAGCATCAGGCTGGTGTCATCGGACAGGTCGGCCTCGGTCACCGCGTAGAACAGGCCGTGGTCTTCCTCGACATCATCGATGTAACTGTTGGCGTCGCGGTAGGACGCCACCACACGCCCACGCAGGGTGCCACTGTCGTTGAGCGGGCTGGAGGCATCGAGCTCGCCGCGGTAGTCATCCCAGCTGCCGGCGGCGCCGGTCAGGGTGACTTTCTGCTCGGCCAGCGGGCGCTTGCGCACCAGGTTGATCGCCGCCGACGGATTGCCGGCACCGGTGACCAGGCCGGTGGCACCGCGCACCACTTCGACCCGGTCGAACATTGCCAGGTTCGGCTGAGCCCCGACTATCCAGCCGGTATAACCGCTAGGGATGCCGTCGTACATCAGGTTGTCGATGTTGAAGCCGCGTGACGAGTAGCTCTGCCGGCCTGGGCCGTTGGAGTAGTCGAGGAACAGCCCCGGCGTGGCCTTGACCACATCGTTGATGCTGGTCATGGCCTGGTCGTCCATGCGCTGGCGGGTAATCACGGTCACCGACTGGGGCGTTTCGCGCATGCTCAGCGGCAGCTTGGTGGCAGTGGACATGGCGCCGGTGGTGTAGGAGCCCGAAGCCTCGGTGGTGCTGCCCAGCCTGTCCGAGCTGATCTCGGTGGCGCCCAGTTCCAGCGTGGTTGGGGCGTCTTCGGCGAGGGCGGGGGCGGCGATGGCCATGTATACGGCCATGGCGAGCAGGTTACGGGCGGGGAGAGTGCGCGTGTGCGCAAGGGGCGACAACATGGCGGGCGGGCTCCTGACTTCGGCTAATGCAACTACGTATGAGAACGATTAGCAGTTAGTTTGTCAGGATGTGTCGCACCTTGGGAAGGTGGTATGCCAAAACCATTACAAAATTTTCACAATTCAGTCGGGACGGGTGATCTGCTTGCCGCGCTGGCTGGCCACCTCCAACGCCTGCCCGTCGCGTTGTTTGCCCTGCCGCGCCAGGCCTTCGAGCTGTGGAATCAGCATGCCTTCCGGCAGGTGCCGCCAGAACCGCCCCGGCATGTGCAGGCGCAGGGCGTCGGGGTTGAGGCGGGCCGGGTTGAAGGTGTGCCGGTAATAGGTACGCCACAGTTCAGCACCCGGGTCATCGGCATTTTGTGCCCACTGTCGCCAATCGTCAGGGCAATGGCGCCGATAATCGAAAGCCTGCCCATCGAAGCGAATGCCGTCCTGCGGCGTTGCGATCAACCATCGCTGGCGCCCAAGGCGGTCGGCGAAGTGCGCGCTGGCGCTTTCCAGAATGTCGTGAGCGGGTTCGTGGTAGGCCACCAGGTCCAGCTGCAACTGTTCGGCCAGCGCCTCTGGCAGCGGCACGAAGCGCACGAACGCATGCAGGTGGTGCGCCTCGCGGCTGACCTGCTTGATACGCCGCTGCAGTTCGCTACCCAGGCGGTCACCGGCGAGCATGGCTGTGCGATCACCGTGGGCCACGCGCCAGAGCACTTCGTACAGCAGGTTCCAGCGCTGCTCACCGCGATAGCGTGCTGCTTGCTCCAGTTGCGCCAGCAGTGCGGCGGGCACCTTTGCGCGAAAAGGGCCGGCGCTTTCGGGCAGGGGTGTGGGCAGGGCCAGCAGGTCCTTGATCGGCCCTTGCGCCCAAGTCACATCGGCGGGGTCAATACCGTGGCTGAGCAGCGTGCGGGCCTGGTTGCGCCAGGTGCCGAACTGGTCATCGCAATCGAGCGCGATCACCCCCACAACCCCATCTGCTGCGGCGCCTGAGGTTCGCGCAGGCGCGCCCTGAGCAGGCCGCTGCGCAGCTCGCCATCGGCAGGGCGGTAATCGCTGGTAACGATGAACGGCCGCGCCTTCTCCAGCACGCAGCGCAGCTGGATCAGGTCGTCGTAGCGCACGCGCCGTTCGCGGCGCAGTGCCACCAGCCGCTGCACGCTGCGCAGGCCGATGCCGGGGATGCGCGCGAGCAGCGCTGGCTCGGCGCGGTTCACATCCAGCGGGAATACCTCGCGGTGGGCCAGGGCCCAGGCCAGCTTGGGGTCGATGTCCAGCGCCAGGTTGCCGGCCTCGCCAAGCAGCTCACCGGCCTTGTAGCCGTAGCCACGCAACAGGAAGTCGGCCTGGTACAGGCGGTGTTCGCGCAGCAGTGGCGGGGCGGCCAACGGTACGCTGCCAGGGCTGTCGGGGATCGGGCTGAAGGCCGAGTAGTACACGCGCTTGAGCCCGTAGCCCTGGTACAGCGACTCGGCGTTGCGCAGCAGGGTGCTGTCATCGGTGGCGTCAGCGCCGACGATCACCTGGGTGCTCTGCCCGGCCGGGGTGAAGCGCGGCGCTTTCGGCTCACCGGCCACGGCCTGCTGGCCCTGGTGGATCACGCCCATGGCCTGGCGGATGGTATGCGCCTGCTTCTCCGGGGCCAGGCGCTTGAGGCTGGCATCGGTTGGCAACTCGATGTTGACGCTGAGGCGGTCGGCCAGGCGCCCGGCTTCTTCGATCAGCAGCGGGTCGGCATCGGGGATGGTCTTGAGGTGGATGTAGCCACGGAAGTTGTGCTCCTCACGCAGCAGGCGTGCGACGCGGATCAGTTGTTCCATGGTGTAGTCGGCCGAGCGGATGATGCCGGAGCTGAGGAACAGGCCGCTGATGCAATTGCGCCGGTAGAAGTCCAGGGTCAGGCGTACCACTTCCTCGGGGCTGAAGCGGGCTCGCGGCACGTTGCTGGAGCGGCGGTTGACGCAGTACTGGCAGTCATACAGGCAGAAGTTGGTGAGCAACACCTTGAGCAGCGACACGCAGCGGCCATCGGGGGTGTAGCTGTGGCAGATGCCCATGCCATCGGTGGCGCCCAAGCCATCGCTGCCGCGTGAACTGCGCTTGGGCGCGCCGCTGCTGGCGCACGAGGCATCGTACTTGGCGGCATCGGCGAGAATGCCGAGTTTGGCGATGAGCTGCATGGGGCTGTCTCGAAATACTGAATATTCATACAGTATTTCGAGACAAGTGCATTTGCAAGGGCCTGAGGTGAATGATCGCGCTCAGGGCTTGCTGAAGCGGTAGAACAGGTTCGGCTCGCTGACGACATAGAGGTTGCCGGCGCTGTCCATCGTCATGCCTTCGGGTTGCGGTGCATCACGGTGCATGTCGCCGAGCCAGGCACGCAGCGAACGGATGCTGACGAAGCGGCCATCGCCATCGAGTTCGGTGATGTTCTTCGACTGGTCGCTGAGCACCAGCAGGTGGCCGGTGCGCGGGTCGTAATAGCCGTCGGACAGGTCGGTGGCGAACACGCTGCGCTTGACCCAGTCGCGGCGGTCGCTGACGGTCAGCTGCAGAGGGCCGCCGTTGAGCGCCTTGAGCATGCCGGTGACGGTGAACAGCTGACGTGGGTCGCGCTCCTTGATGGCGAACAGGCGGTCGTGCTGGCGGTCGTAGGTGACCCCCTCGAAGCCCTTGTTTCGGCGGGTCGGGTTGATGTCGAGGGTGATCCACTGGGCCTGGCTGGCGTGGATCGGCTGCGGGTGGTCGGGCAGGGTGATCACGTCCAGCCGTTGCATCTGCTCGTCGCTGATGGCCAGGCGGCCATTGCCCAGGTACGCCAGGCCTTCGGTATCTTCGAAGTCCATCAGCGGGTAGCGCGCCACGATGTCGCCGCCTTTGCTCAGCTCCAGCAGCTCCATGGGCAGGCCATTGGTGATTGCCAGCAGGCGGTCACGGTCGTAGTCGTAGGTGATGCCGGACAGGTTGTTCAGGCCGGGTTCCACCACCTTGGCGTCGACCGTGACCTTGAAGTCTGGCAGCCAGACGTTCTTGCCGGGCGCGGTGTCGCCGGTCCAGCGGTTGCTCAGGTGCGCGTAGAGCTGCTGTGGCCAGAACGAGCGGGTGGCTTCGATGCCCACCAGCGCCATGGCCACCAGCACGCTGGCTGCGCCGATCTGGCCCCAACGGTTCAAGCGTCGCCACAGATAGCGGCGTGGGGCGGGCAGGGTGCGGGTAGTCATGGTTCGGAGCCCTGTGCGGCGGTTTGCAGATTTCCGGGTGTGCCGGCCCAGGCGAAGTGATAGACCTGCGCCGGTATTGCCGGCTGGCATTGGCCGTTGTCGGCATCGGCGCCTACCACGTACCACTCGGCGCGGGAGGTATCGCCCAGCCGGTGAGCCTTGTCGGCGTTGAAGCAGCGGCCCAGTTGCGTCTGCGGAATCAGGGCGAAGGCGGAAGGGTTGTGGCGTAACCAGTACACCGCCGTTTCGGGCTTGGACTGGTTGGCGAAACCGAAATGGACGATGGGTTGGCGGGCGAACAGCCAGTGCCCTTCACGCCAGTTGACCAGCACCAGCTCGGCGCCGCCGGTAGCCCGCGCGGCGTCGGCCATCAGGGTTTCGTGCGGGTTGTGGCCTTCCTTGAGCGGCTCGACGAAGCCGCGGGCGAACCACAGGCAGAACCAGGCTACGGCAATGGCCACGAACGCCATGCGCCAGGCGGGGCGGCGTTGCAACCAACGCTTGAGCAGCCAGGGCACCAGCGGGGCGATCGCCAGCACCAGGCCGGGCAGGGCCGGGAAGATGTAGAGCTTGCGCTTGCCGCTGCTGAGGCTGAAGAACAGCAGCACCAGGGCCACCCAGCCGAGCAACAGCAGGAAGCGCCCGTCGCGCTTGTGCAGTTGCCGACGCCAGGCCGGCACCAGCCACGGCAAGGCCAGTATCAGAGGCAGCCAGTACTGCGGGATGACGTTGACGAAGAAATACCAGAACGGCTCGCGATGGTCCCAGGCATTGGCATAGCGGCTGGCGGTCTGGCGCAGCAGAATCTCTTTCAGGTAGGCCAACTCCGCCTCACCGCCGCCTTGGGCGATCGATACCAGCAGCGGCAGCAGCCACACCGCGCAGCCGGCCAGCAGCCAGACGAAACCCAGGCTCCAGCGCCAACCCTGGCTGGTATACGCCACCGCGCCGCGCCAGCCTTTGCGCACGGCCCAGGCATAGGGCAGCAGCATCAGTGCCGGGACAAAGCCAACGCCCTTGCTGATGATGCCCAGGCCCATGGCCGCGCAGGCCAGGTAGAACCAGCCCCAGGCCGGCCCGAGCAGCAGGTGGCGGACCATGCCGTACAGGCCCAGCGCCACCCACAGGCACAGGAAGCTGTCGATCTGCCCAGTCCGCAGGATGCTGTAGCTCTGGTAGGTCGCCAAGAACAGTAGTGCGGCAATCACGCCGATGCGCCGGGTCCACAGGCGCCGCCCGAGGTCATGCAGCACCAGGGTGATGGTCGCCGCAGACATCAGCCCCGGCAGGTACAGGGCGACCTTGGGCGAGCCGGTCAAGTAGCTGAACAGGGCCACGGTCCACATGAACAACGGCGGTTTGTCACCGTAGATTTCCGCCGCGCGGTGGGGGATGAACCAGTTGCCGTTCTGGAGCATTTCCAGGGCCACGCCGAGGAAGCGTTCTTCATCGACGTTCATCGGCTGGCGCCAGCCGATGCCGGCACCGACCAGCAGCACAGCGAATACAACCAGGGCCAGGCGTTCGGCCCCGAGCGTCTTGAACCTTGGCAAGGGCTATTCCTTCTGCTCTTTGTGGCGAGCAATCAGTTGCAGGTTGCGCAGGTAGACCACCAGGCCGAACGACTGGCCGATGATGAACACCGGGTCCTGGCGGTAGATGGCGTAGATCAGCAGCAGGGCGCTGCCGAGCATGCTCAGGTACCAGAAGCCCACCGGGATCACGCTGCGTTTCTTGAATTCGCTGTACAGCCACTGCAGGACGAAGCGGCCGGTGAACACGACCTGACCGGCGAAGCCGACGATCAGCCAGAGGGTTTCGCGGGTCATCCTTCGAGCTCCTGGGGTTGGCTGTCGAGGCGCGTGCGGCGGATCAGCCACCAGACCCCGACCAGGTCGAGAATGCCGACCAGGGCGCGGTCCAGGTTGCCGTACTTGGACACCCCGGCGTGGCGCGGGCGATGGTTGACCGGGTGCACCAGCATGCGGCCCTTGTGGCGCAGGATCAGCGCCGGGATGAAGCGGTGCATGTGGTCGAAATACGGCAGGCTCAGAAAGGCCTCGCGGTCGATCAGCTTCAGGCCGCAGCCCGTGTCTGGCGTGGCGTCCTTGAGCAGGCGGCTGCGCAGGCCGTTGGCAAAGCGCGAGGCCCAGCGCTTGCTGGCGGTATCGCGGCGGTTGACGCGGTGCCCGGCCACCAGCTTGATGCCACCGCCGAGGTCTTCGTTGCCGCGCACCAGGGCGAGCATGCCGGGGATGTCGGCCGGGTCGTTCTGCCCGTCGCCGTCCAGGGTGGCCAGCCAGCGGCCGTTGGCAGCCTGGGCGGCGTGCCAGATCGAGGTGCTCTGGCCCAGCGAGCGGTCGTGGCGCAGGATGCGCAACTGGGTGAAGCCTTGCTGCTTGAGCTGGCGCAGCATGCTGAGCGTCTGGTCAGTGCTGCCGTCGTCGACCACCAGCACTTCGTAATGTTCTTTGGCCAGCGCCGTGCGAATTTCCGCCAGCAATGCCGGCAGGTTGTCGACCTCGTTCTTGGCGGGGATCAGTACCGAGAGGTCAAGTGGGTCAGTCATTGAGGCTACCTGTGTGCTTGTAGTGATTGCGTGGCTCAAACCCGGTAGAAGTCCCGGTACCAGCCAACAAAAGCAGCGACGCCGTGCGCCAGCGGTGTGCTCGGCGCAAAATCGATCCAGCGCGTCAGTGACTCCACATCCGCCCAGGTTTCCAGTACGTCACCCGCCTGCAAGGGCAGGTACTCGCGCCGGGCCTTGATGCCCAGCGTGTCCTCCAGGCATTCGACGAACGCCAGCAGGCGCACCGGCTGGCCGCGGCCAATGTTGAACAGCCGGCAGGGCGGTTGCCCGGCATCAGGCCGTGGCGGTTGCTGGCGCAGGCGCAGGATGCTTTCGACGATGTCGTCGATGTAGGTGAAGTCGCGCGCCATCTGGCCGTGGTTGTAGAGCTGGATCGGCTGGCCCGCGAGCATCGCCCGGGTGAACTTGAACAGCGCCATGTCGGGGCGGCCCCACGGGCCATAGACGGTGAAGAAACGCAGGCCGGTGATCGGCAGCTGGTACAGGTGCGCGTAGCTGTGCGCCATCAGCTCATTGGCGCGCTTGCTCGCGGCATACAGCGAAATCGGCTGCTCGACCGGGTCGTCGATGCTGAACGGCTGCTTGCTGTTGGCGCCGTACACGGAACTGCTGGAGGCATAGATCAGGTGGCGCGGTGGGTGCCGGCGGCAGGCTTCGAGCAGGTTGAGAAATCCGGTCAGGTTGGCTTGCCCATAGACCGCCGGGTTGTCCAGCGAGTAGCGCACCCCCGCCTGCGCCGCCAGGTGAATCACTTCGCTGAATGGCTGCCCGGCGAACAGTTGCTGCAGGTCGGCGGTGTTGGCGATGTCGACCGTCTCGAAGCGGAAATGGGGGTAGGCGAGCAACTGCTGCAGGCGTGCCAGTTTGAGCTCGACGCTGTAGTAGGCGTTGAGGTTGTCGATGCCCACCACTTCGATGCCCGCTTCGCACAGGCGACGGGCGAGGTGGAAACCGATGAATCCGGCGGCGCCGGTGATCAGCACGGGCATGAGGATTTCACCTGGCCACGGCCGATGCCGTAATACGTGAGGCCAGCGGCTGCCATGTGCTCGGGCTCGAACAGGTTGCGGCCGTCGAACACCACGCGGTCTGCCAACTGCTGCGGGACCTTCTCCAGGTTCAGCACCCGGTAGTCCTGCCACTCGGTGACGATCACCAGGGCATCGGCGCCTTCCAGCGCATCGTCCTTGCACGGCACCAGCGTCAGGTCGGGGCGTACTCCGTAGTGCCGCTGGATTTCGCCCATGGCCTGCGGGTCATGAGCCTGGATGCTGGCGCCAGCGGCCCACAGCGCTTCGAGCAGCACCAGGCTGGAGGCTTGGCGAATGTCATCGGTGTTGGGTTTGAACGATAGCCCCCACACGGCAAAGACCTTGCCGTGCAGGCCGCCGGGGTAGTGACGCTGGATCTTGCTGAACAGCCGGCTTTTCTGCCGCTGGTTGACCGCTTCCACCGCGCCCAGCAGCTGCGAATCGAAGCCCTCGGCTTCGGCCGTCTTGCGCAGCGCCTGCAGGTCCTTGGGGAAGCACGAGCCGCCGAAGCCGCAGCCGGGGTAGATGAAGTCGTAGCCGATGCGTGGGTCCGAGCCGATGCCGCGGCGGACCATTTCGATGTCGGCACCCAGGTGCTCGGCCAGGTTGGCCATTTCGTTGATGAACGAAATCTTGGTCGCCAGCATGCAGTTGGCGGCGTACTTGGTCAGTTCGGCGCTGCGCGCATCCATGACCATGATCTTTTCGCGGTTGCGGCTGAACGGCTGGTACAGCTCGCGCAGCAGCTCGACCTCGGCCGGTGCGGCGCCGCCAATGATGATGCGGTCCGGGCGCATGCAGTCTTCCACCGCCGAGCCTTCCTTGAGGAACTCGGGGTTACTGATCACCGGGTAGCGTTCAGCGTCGGCCACGGCC
Organism: Pseudomonas sp. NBRC 111124; assembly: GCF_001320245.1. GTDB lineage: Bacteria > Pseudomonadota > Gammaproteobacteria > Pseudomonadales > Pseudomonadaceae > Aquipseudomonas. The sequence continues at coordinate 113,357 of NZ_BCBA01000004.1, read as the reverse complement.
TGGCCGATGTGCGCCTTGATGCGGTCTACCGTGCCGACGGGTGAGGTGGACTTGTTGACGATCACTTTGGGGCCCTCGGCATGTTCGAGGATGCTGTCGACCACGGCGAACACATGGCGCATGTCGGCGCTGCCATCGGCCTGCGGCGGGGTGCCGACAGCGATGAACTGCAAGTTGGCGTGGCGCACCGCCTCACCGGCGTTGGTGGTGAAGCGCACGCGGCCGCAGGCCAGGCTCTTTTCCAACAGCGGCGCAAGGCCAGGCTCGAAGATCGGGCAATGTCCCGCGCTGAGCGCTGCGACCCGTTCGGCATTGATATCCATGCACAACACCGAGTGCCCCACCTGGGCCAGGCAGACTGCCTGGGTCAGGCCGACATAGCCGGTACCGAAAACCGTAACCTTCATTCAACAGCCCCATGGTTTGAATCTGGACAGGCAGAAACCAACACGCCAGGAGATGTACGGGGATCCCGACCTATCCTTGGCAAGAAAGCTGAAAAAAAATGTCACATTGTTGTTTAGGAATTGTTACTTGAACGTCTGCCCGCAGGTACTCGGTCAGGTGGGGCTTTTGCTTCTAAACTTACTGGCGGGTTCGATGTTGCGAGCCGACACCATTCAATCGACCACCGCCTCCCCGGAGCGGATGTCCCTCGCTGGCGATGGCCTTCTTCCAGAGGAGGGCAGGTCATGGACGAGGCAAGGCTTCATGAATTCATGGGCAAGCTGGTGGGTGACATGGGCGCTGCGGCGACCCTGGCCAATGTGATTCTTGGCGACGAACTGGGGCTGTACCGGGCCATGGCCGACAGCCAGCCGACCAGCCCCGAGGCGCTGGCGGCGAAGACCGGTTGCCACCCGCGGCTGGTGCGCGAGTGGCTCAACGCCCAGGCGGCTTCCGGCTACATGGTGCATGACAACGGCACCTTCGTATTGCCTGAGGAACAGGCCATGACCCTGGCGCTGGAAGACTCGCCGGCCTACATGGCCGGCGGAGCGGCGGTGATCGCGGCGCTGTTCCATGACAAGGACAAACTGGTGGCGGCCATGCGCGGCGACGGCGGGCTGGCCTGGGGGGACCACCATCCGTGCATGTTCAGTGGCACCGAGCGCTTCTTCCGGCCTGGCTACCGCACCTTTCTGGTCGCGCAGTGGCTGCCGGCGCTCGAGGGTGTGGTGACCAAGCTGCAGGCCGGGGCCAAGGTGGCCGATGTCGGTTGCGGCCATGGCGCCTCGACCCTGGTCATGGCCCAGGCGTTTCCGGCTTCTACCTTCTCGGGCTACGACTACCATGCACCGTCCATTGCCACGGCCAGCGAACGGGCACGCGAGGCCGGGCTGACGGAGCGCGTGAGCTTCAAGCAGGCCTCGGCCAAGGACTACCCAGGCCATGACCACGACCTGGTGTGCTTCTTCGATTGCCTGCACGACATGGGCGACCCCGTGGGCGCGGCGAAGCATGCCTACCGGGCATTGAAGGCTGACGGTACGGTGATGCTGGTGGAGCCGTATGCCGAGGACTCGCTGGAGGGCAACCTGACGCCGGTCGGGCGCTTGTTCTATGCGGCGTCGACGTTTATCTGCACACCTAATTCGTTGTCCCAGGAAGTGGGGCTGGGGTTGGGTGCGCAGGCTGGGGAGGCGCGGTTGCGGGCAGTGTTCGAGGAGGCGGGGTTCAGGCAGTTCCGGCGGGCGACGCAGACACCGTTCAACCTGATCCTGGAGGCCCGGAAATAGGTGGCAGCTTGTGCCGGCCTCTTCGCGGGCTCGCCCGCTCCCACAGGTAATGCATAGTGTTCGAGGCCTGTGCGGTACCTGTGGGAGCGGGCGAGCCCGCGAAGAGGCAGGGCCTGGAAAAGCAGAAGGGGCGCCCTGTTGGCGCCCCTTCTGTTTACGGCTTAAGCTTCAGCGTCCCACGGACGATCGCCATTTTCATCTTTCACGCGGGTCGGCAGGCCCATCACGTCCAGCGCCTTGAGGAACGGCTCGGCTGGCAGCTCCTCGACGTTGACCATGCGCTTGGCATCCCACTCCCCACGGGCGACCAGCAGGGCTGCGGCCACTGGCGGTACGCCGGCAGTGTAGGAAATGCCCTGGCTGTCGGTCTCGGCGTAGGCTTCTTCGTGGTCGGCCACGTTGTAGATGAAGACTTCGCGCGGCTTGCCGTCCTTGGTGCCCTTGACCAGGTCACCGATGCAGGTCTTGCCCGTGTAGCCCGGGGCCAGCGAGGCCGGGTCTGGCAGCACGGCCTTGACCACTTTCAGTGGCACCACTTCCAGGCCTTCGGCAGTCTTCACCGGTTGCTCGGAGAGCAGGCCAAGGTTCTTCAGCACGGTGAACACATTGATGTAGTGTTCGCCGAAGCTCATCCAGAAACGCACGTTCGGCACGTTGAGGTTCTTCGAGATCGAATGAACTTCGTCGTGGCCGGTCAGGTACAGGTTCTGCGAACCCACCACTGGCAGGTCGTCGGTACGCTTGACTTCGAACATGGTGTTGCTGGTCCACTGGCTGTTCTGCCAGCTCCACACTTGCCCGGTAAACTCGCGGAAGTTGATTTCCGGGTCGAAGTTGGTGGCAAAGTACTTGCCGTGCGAACCGGCATTGACGTCGAGAATGTCGATCGAATCAATGCTGTCGAAGTATTGCTGCTGCGCAAGTTTTGCGTAGCTGTTCACCACACCCGGGTCGAAACCGACGCCGAGAATGGCGGTAATGTTCTTTTGTTGGCACTCTTCGAGGTGTTTCCACTCGTAGTTGCCGTACCACGGCGGGGTCTCGCAGATCTTGCCCGGCTCTTCGTGGATGGCGGTGTCCAGGTAGGCGACACCGGTATCGATGCAGGCACGCAGCACCGACATGTTGAGGAAGGCGGAACCGACGTTGATCACGATCTGCGATTCGGTCTCGCGGATCAGTGCCTTGGTCGCCTCGACATCGAGGGCGTTGAGCGAGAAGGCCTGGATGTCGGCGGGAACCTTGAGGCTACCCTTGGCCTTGACGCTGTCGATGATGGCCTGGCATTTGGAGATGTTCCGTGACGCGATAGCGATACGACCCAGTTCGTCGTTATGCTGCGCGCACTTGTGGGCCACCACCTTGGCGACACCTCCTGCACCAATGATAAGAACGTTCTTCTTCAATTTACCTGTTGCTCCTTACTTGGATAGCCGGTCTTACGACAGGCTGGAAACGTAGTCTTCGAAACCGAAATCGCGGACCACCTCGACGCTGCCGTCGAGTTGCTTGACCACGATCGATGGCATCTTCAAACCGTTGAACCAGTTTTTCTTGACCATGGTGTAACCGGCGGTGTCGATGAACGACAGGCGGTCGCCGATGGCCAGCGGACGATCGAATTGGTACTCGCCGAAGATGTCGCCGGCCAGGCACGACTTGCCGCAGACCATGTAGGTGTGCTCGCCGTCGTTGGGGGCCATCTTGGCGTTGAGGCGGTAGATCAGCAGGTCGAGCAGGTGTGCTTCGATCGAGCTGTCGACCACGGCCAGGTTTTTGCCGTTGAACAGGGTATCGAGCACGGTCACTTCCAGCGAGGCGCTGTTGGTGATGGCGGCTTCGCCCGGCTCCAGGTAGACCTGCACGCCGTATTTTTCCGAGAAGGCTTTCAGGCGCGCGCAGAAGGCGTCCAGCGCATAGCCTTCGCCGGTGAAGTGGATGCCGCCACCGAGGCTGACCCACTCGACCTTGTGCAGCAGGTGGCCGAAGCGTTCTTCGATGTGCGACAGCATCTTGTCGAACAGGCTGAAGTCGCCGTTCTCGCAATTGTTGTGGAACATGAAGCCGGAGATCTGTTCGATCACCTGCTCGATCTTGGCCGGGTCCCACTCGCCAAGGCGGCTGAACGGGCGGGCCGGGTCGGCCAGCAGGTAGTCGGAGCTGCTGACCTGCGGGTTGACGCGCAGGCCGCGGATTTTGCCTTCGGACTGTTCGGCGAAGCGCTGCAGCTGGCCGATCGAGTTGAAGATGATCTTGTCGCAGTTCTCGAGCATTTCCTCGATTTCGTCATCGGCCCAGGCCACGCTGTAGGCGTGGGTCTCGCCAGCGAACTTCTGGCGGCCGAGCTTGAGCTCGAACAGCGAGGACGAGGTGGTGCCATCCATGTACTGCTGCATCAGGTCGAATACCGACCAGGTGGCAAAGCACTTGAGGGCGAGCAGCGCCTTGGCACCGGAGTTTTCGCGCACGTAGGCGATTTTCTCCATGTTGCTCAGCAGCTTGGTTTTGTCGATGAGGTAGTACGGCGTCTTGATCATTTAAAGGCCCCCGGCCAGGCCGGCCAAAAAAAAGACCCGCATTGTGCCTTCACTTGCCGCAGATCGAAAGGGCGGATGGTGAATTGTTTCGGCAGTGGTAGGTTTAGAAGTACAGGGGTATGTGAACATACTGATGACAGGCTGACCAATGGCAAGCACCCGGCGCCCATACCGCCGTTCATTCCACCTGCTTCAACCACGCCTGAATCTGCTCCAACGTTGCAGTAGCTCCCCCACAAACCACCACCAGCACACGCTTGTAATTGGCCAGCGCAGCAGACTCATAAGCCAGCGCCAGCGCCGCTCCACACGCCGGCTCCACCAGCACCCGGTGGTCCAGCAGGAACCGCTCGCAGGCCTCCAGCGCTGCCCGGTCACTGACCAGGTGGCTGTGCACGGGATGCTGCCGGGTGCAGGCCAAGGCCTGTTCGGCCACGCGCTTGGCGCCCAGCGAGCTGGCCACCGAGGCGATGCGTTCGAGCGCCACCGTGTGCCCCGCCTGCATGGCCGCATGCAACGATGCGGCGCCTGCGGTTTCCACCGCCAGCACCGGCACATCGCCCCAGCCATTGCGCTGCAGGCCTGCGACCACGCCACTGAGCAACCCGCCGCCGCCCACCGACAGCACCACAGCATCCGGTTTGAACCCGGTCGCCGCGACTTCGTCGACCAGGCTGGCATGCCCGGCCCACAGCAGTGGGTCGTCGAACGGATGGATGAAGGCATCGCCTTCGCCGACCAAGGTCAATGCCAGTTCGTTGGCCTCTTGCCACGAGCTGCCATGCACCACTACCTTGGCGTCTTCCAGGCGCAGCAGCTCTTTGGCCCGTTCGGTGGTGGTCTCGGGCACCACCACGGTCACCGGCACGCCCAGCTTGCGCCCGGCATAGGCCACGGCCAGCCCGGCATTACCGCCTGACGACGAGACGAAATGGCCGGCGCCACGGGCGTGATGAACCTCGCAGGCATGGCCGACCCCGCGCAACTTGAACGAGCCACAGGGCTGCAGGGCGTCGAGCTTGAGCCAGACCGAACGGCCAGCGGCCAGCGACAGCGGGCGGGATTCGATCAGCGGTGTCTCGATGTGCAGGGTCATTGGCGGGCTCCTCGCAGTTGTTCCAGGTAGTTGTAAACGGTGTAGCGGGTCACACCCAGGGCGGCGGCGGCTTTCTCCACCCCGCCCTTGACGATGAACAGGCCGCGCTCCTGCATGACGCGTACGGCTTCGACCTTGGCTTGTTTGTTCATCCGGCCATGGCCGGTACGCAGCAGCGAGTCGGCAATGATCTCACTCATCAACATGGCCATGTCGGCGGGCTCGCTTGCCTCGGCAGGGGAGGCGCCGAGCGGCTGCAGCTGCTGGAGAAAACTCATGGCGGCGTCGAGACCGGTGACGTCGGTGTTGACGCAGAGGCTGGCGAATGGGTGGCCGCTGCTGTCGCGAAAGATGGCCGTGGCGCTGCGCAGGGTGCGGCCTTTGAGGGTGGTGGGGTAATCGGGCAATACCACGGGGGCAGAGCCTTGCTGATCGGCACTGGCCTGCATCAGGGCCTTGAAACCCTGGTCCTGCTCCGGTGCGGCAAGGATCGGGCTGCCGACCACGCGGCCGGAGAGGTGGCCGTTGACGATCGCCACCACGGAGTGTTCCGGATGGTCGAGGTCGTGCAGGAGGATTTCCATGTTGCGCGCGGCAACGCTGCCCAGGGCCTGGATGGCGGCCTTGAGGACGGTGAGGGTGAGTTGGCGTTCTTCGGCTGGAGACATGGGAAATCACAAAATTCAACGTGGCGTGTATTTTTACACGATTAGTTGAATTTTGCGATTGGCTTTTCCAGGCCCATTCGCGGGCATGCCCGCGAATGCCTTAATTAGCCCAGGGCTGGAGTGCGCGGCGGAATCATCCGGCGCGAACCGGTCGATTCAAAAGCCGCAGCAAAGCTCAGCAGCGCATTGTCGCTATAGGCCTTGCCGGCAAAGGTCAGCCCTACAGGCATGCCGATATCGGCCATCACACCCATCGGCACGGTTACGGTCGGTACGCCCAGGTGACGGATCGCCAGGTTACCGTTGGCCACCCAGATGCCGTTGCTCCAGGCAATGTCGGCCGAGGCCGGGTTAACGTCGGCATCGGCCGGGCCCACATCGGCCACGGTCGGGAACAGCACGGCGTCCAGGCCCTGCGCGTCCATCCAGTCTTCGAGGTCCATCTTGCGGGTCTGTTCCAGCCCGCGCAGGCCATCGGGCAGGGTCTCGATCTGGTCCCAGGTCTTCAGTCCGCGCTTGGCCATGTTGACGTATTCGTCCATGCCGGCGGCCAGGTCGTCCTCACGGTTGGGCAGGGTGCCGGGGTCGTGCGGGAAGATCTGCGGCCCATCGACATCGGCCAGGCGGTTCAGTTTCGGGTCATCGTTGGCCCGCAGGAAGTCGTCGAAGCCCCAGCCCGACAGTTCCCACAGTTCGTCATGGAGGAATTCCTTGCTGACGATGCCACGGTTGTAGACGGTCGGTGCGCCCGGGCGGTCGCCCTCGCAGTTGGACACCAGTGGGAAGTCGACTTCCAGCACTTCGGCGCCGGCCGCTTCCAGGGCCTGGCGCGCCTGTTTCCACAAGTCGATGACGCTGTCGCGGGTGTTGATGCGCTGGCCGGTCGGGCCACCGATGCCTGGCTTCTCGGAGGTGCCGGCTTCGGCGTCGGCGTTGATGTACATGCGCGGTACGCCAAAACGCTTGCCCTTTAGCGGGCTGGCATCGACGGCCAGCTCAAGGTAGGAGGCCGGGCGTACGGAGGAGGCGGCCGGGATCGGTACCCACGGCTGCAGGCGCCACAGGTCGCCGCGCTTGTCGGCATCGTCGGCAACCACCACGTCGAGGATTTCCAGCAGGTCGGCCATGGTCCGGGCGTACGGCACCACGACGTCCATGGTCGGGGTCAGCGGCCAGTTACCACGTACCGAGATCACGCCACGCGACGGGGTGTAGGCGCACAAGCCATTATTCGATGCCGGGCCGCGGCCGCTCGACCAGGTTTCCTCAGCCAGGCCGAAGGCGCTGAAGCTGGCCGCGGTGGCGGTACCGGCGCCGTTCGACGAGCCGGAGGCGAACGGTGCGGTCAGGTAGTTGGCGTTGTACGGGCTTTCGGCGCGGCCGTAGACGCCACGCTGCATGCCGCCATTGGCCATCGGTGGCATGTTGGTCTTGCCCAGGCACACGGCACCGGCAGCGCGCAGGCGTTCGATGGTGAAGGCGTCGCGCTGGGCGACCAGGTCCTTGAATGCCGGGCTGCCGGAGGCGGCGGTCAGGCCCTTGACCAGGTAGCTGTCCTTGGCGGTGTAGGGGATGCCGTCCAGCGGGCTGAGGGTTTGGCCCTTGGCGCGGCGGGCGTCGGAGGCCTCGGCTTCCTTGAGCGCTTCAGGGTTGCGCACGACCACGGCGTTCAGCGCGGTGGCGGTGTCGGCGCCGTCGTAGGCGTCGATGCGTGCCAGGTAGGCCTTGACCAGCTCGACCGCCGTCGTGCGGCCGGTTTCGAGCGCGTCGCGCAGCTCGGCAATGGAAACCTCGGTTACCTCGATCATGCTTTCACCAAAATTTGTGCAGGTTGGGGCTTAGTGCGAGGAGTGTACAAGAAGGGATCAGGGGAGGGAGGTTTGCGCCGCAGAAATGGTTTTTTGCATTGGGGCATTGTCGGGGCCGCGCTGCGGCCCCGCGGTCGTCAATCCAGGTCGGCCGCTGAATGCCGCTCGGGCACCTGGCTGGCTTCATCGCCCCAGGTACGGTTGACCCGAGTGCCGCGCTGCACGGCCGGGCGTTGGGCAATTTCCTCGGCCCAGCGCTGCACATGCGGGTACTCATCCACCGCCAGGAACTCGGCCGCGCCATACAGGTTGCCGCGCACCAATTGGCCGTACCACGGCCACACGGCGATATCGGCGATGCTGTATTCGTCGCCGCCCAGGTAGCGGCTGACCGCCAGGCGGCGCTCAAGCACGTCGAGTTGGCGCTTGGCTTCCATGGTGAAGCGGTTGATGGCGTACTCGAACTTTTCCGGTGCGTACACATAGAAGTGGCCGAAACCTCCGCCCAGATAAGGCGCGGCGCCCATCTGCCAGAACAGCCAGTTCAGGCTTTCGGTGCGTGCGGCCGGGGCCTTGGGTAAGAAAGCGCCGAACTTGTCCGCCAGGTGCAGCAGGATCGAACCGGACTCGAATACCCGCACCGGTGGCTCGACGCTGCGGTCGAGCAGGGCAGGGATCTTCGAGTTGGGGTTGACCTCGACGAAGCCGCTGGAGAACTGGTCGCCGTCACCGATGCGGATCAGCCAGGCGTCGTATTCGGCGCCGCTGTAGCCCTGGGCGAGCAGCTCTTCGAGGAGGATGGTGACCTTGACGCCATTGGGGGTGGCCAGGGAGTACAGCTGCAGCGGGTGCTTGCCGACCGGCAGGTCCTTGTCATGGGTCGGCCCGGCGATCGGCCGGTTGATGCTGGCGAACTGGCCGCCGGACGCGGCATCGTTGCGCCAGACCTTGGGCGGTACGTAGGGGGGCTTGCTCATGCAGAGGTTCTCCTTGGAAAGCGCGAAAGCGACCACTAAAGACGTGGACCTGCATCTATGCCACGGGTTCGGAGAAAAGCGCAAATGCATTGGGCGCGGGCGTCATCTGCAAGCCGTGCCGCGATGTAGGCCGTGATTGCAGGCAACGGTGTTACGAGGCCAGCTGGCAGGTCTTTTCAAAATGTTGGCGGGGTGATCACCCAGATCACCACGGCGTCCACTTCGCCCGGGTTGCCATAGCGGTGCGGCTCCTGGCTGGAGAAGCTGAAGCTGTCGCCTTCGCCCAGCAGGAAGTGACGCTCGCCCACCCACACCTCGAAACTGCCCGAGAGGACATAGCCCGCTTCGTCACCTTCATGGCTGTAGCTCTGCTGGCTGTAGGTGCCTGGCGGAAAGCGAGAATGCAGCATTTCCAGTTGGCGGTTGGGTTGCGGGGTGAGCAGCTGGTCGACGATGCCGTCCTCGTAATGCACGCTCAGCCGGCTGTTGCGCCGCACCACATAACCCTGGTCTTCAGGCGCGGTGGTGGCTTCGCTGGCGAAGAACCACTGGATGGTGACGCCGAGGCTGCGGGCGATGTTGAACAACGCCGGGATCGACGGGTACGACAGGTTGCGTTCCAGCTGGCTGATGTAGCCGGCGGTCAGCTCGCTGTGCGCCGCCAGCTCTGCCAGGGTCATGCCGCGACGCTTGCGCAGGCCGCGGATGCGGCCACCGAGGAACTGCGGCGCGGCACTGCCATCTTCGGCGGCGGGCGGGAACTGGGGTTGCTGGCTCATGCGCTTCGGTCCATCGGGAAAGCCGCAGTATGGCCAGGCTCAAAGCGCCCAGGCAACTGTCAGACCGTCGTGGATGGCCTCTTCGACCGTGCGTGGGGCTAGGCAGTCGCCAATGCGCCGTACTTCCACCAAACCGGACAGTTCCGCTGCCAGGGTGTCCTGAGGTTGGTGGCCGAGGCACAGCACCAGGGTGTCGATACCTTCGAAGATCATCGGCTCGCCGCTTGCGGTGTGCTGCAGATAAACGGTGTTGTCGTCGCTGCCGTACAGGCGGGCATAAGGCGTGATCGGGATGCCGAGGCGGTGCAGCTCGCCAGCCATCTGGTCGCGTACATACAGCGGTAGCGCTTCACCACAGTGGGTGCCGTTCACTGCCAGTTGCACCTGATGGCCGTCGCGAACCAGGCGTTCAGCGATGCCGGGGCCAATCCAGTCGCTGCGCCAGTCGATCACCAGCACGGAGCGGCCGAGGGTGGCCTCGTTGCGCAGCACCTGCCAGGCATCCACCACTTGCAGCTCGCCGCTGCGTTCGAAAGCTGGCCAGTAGGGCGTGGCGCCGGTCGCGGCAATGACCAGGTCGGGACGTTCGCGTTCGACCAGGGCGCGGTCAACGCGCGTATTACGTACTACGCGTACGCCGGCCAGTTCCATTTCCCGCTGCAGGTTGGTGCTGGCGCCGCCGAATTCGCTGCGCCGGGGCAGCAACTGGGCGAGCTGGATCTGCCCGCCCAGTTGTGTACTGGCTTCGTAAAGCGTGACGTCATGCCCACGGGCGGCAGCAACGGCTGCGGCTTTCATGCCGGCAGGGCCGCCACCGGCCACCAGGATGCGCTTGCGTGTTGTAGCGGGGGCAGGGGTTTCGTATTGCAACTCGCGTCCGGTTTCCGGGTGCTGGATACAGGAAATCGGCAGCCCGCGGTGGAAGTGGCCGATACAGGCCTGGTTGCAGGCGATGCAGGCGCGCACGTCCTCGACCTGGCCGCGCTCGGTCTTCGCCGGCATCTGCGGGTCGCAGATCAGCGCGCGGGTCATGCCGCAGACGTCGGCCTGGCCACGGGCTAGGATCAGTTCGGCTTCCTGCGGCTGGTTGATGCGCCCGGTGACGAACAGCGGGATGCTCAGGTGCTGCTTGAAGGTGCCGGCTTCGCGCGCAAGGTAAGCCGGGGCGATGGCCATGGGCGGCACGATATGCACGGCACCCCCCAGTGATGCCGAGGTGCCGGCAACGATGTGCAGATAGTCGACCTGGTCTTGCAGGGCCTGGGCGGCGGCGAGGGATTCGTCTTCGCTCAGGCCTTCGCTGTCGCGCTCGTCGGCGCTGACGCGCAGGCCGACGATGAACTGCTCGTCGGTGGCCGCCCTGACCGCTGCCAGCACTTCACGCAGGAAGCGCAGGCGCTGTTCCAGCTCGCCGTTGTAGCCGTCGTTGCGCTGGTTGACCCGCGGGTTGATGAACTGCGCCGGCAGGTAGCCATGGCTCGCCACCACCTCGACCCCGTCCAGGCCCGCCTGGTGCAAGCGCCTGGCTGCGCTGGCGTAACCCTGGACGATCTCGTCGATCATTGCCTGGTCCAGCGCGCGCGGCATCACCCGGAAGCGCTCGTTGGGCACCGACGAAGCCGAGTAGGCCACCGCCAACAGGCCGTCCGCCGATTCCATGATTTCCCGCCCTGGGTGAAACAGCTGCGACAACACCACCGTGTCATGGGCGTGGCAGGCCTCGGCCAGGCGCCGGTAACCGTCGATGCAGGCGTCGTCGGTGGCCATCAGCACGTGTGAGGTGTAGCGGGCACTGTCATGCACCCCGGCCACCTGCAGCACGATCAGGCCGGCACCGCCGGCGGCACGGGCGCGCTGGTAGGCGATGAGCTTGTCATTGACCAGGTTGTCGGTGGGCAGGCAGGTGTCGTGGCCGGTCGACATGATGCGGTTTTTCAGGCGTTTGCCACGGATCTGCAGGGGTTCGAACAGGTGGGCGAAAGCGGTTGTCATGAGGCAGCTCCGGTGCAGAGTCGTTCTTGTTTTTCTCATGAAAGTGTAGCTCCAGTAAAAAATCAACTTGTTTTTTTACTGGTGGCCGTCTAGCTTTTTCCCAGCCACGGCAGTGGCGCGTGACCTCACTACAACAAGAAACGGGCCTTCGAGCTGTGGCGCGAAGGTACCGACAGGAGGCAACTCGATGCAGGCATTTCCTCGCAGTACCAGCCTTTGCGCAGCGCTGCTGGCCTTGGGCCTGGGCAGTGCGCAAGCGGCGCCGCAGATGGTCGTGGTCGGCTATGGCGGCGCCGGTCAGAAAGCCCAGGATGTGGCGATCTTCCAGCCTTTCAGCGCCCAGGACGGCAGCAAGTTGATCCAGAGCGAATACAACGGCGAGATGGCGCGCATCCAGGTGATGGCCGATACCGGGAATGTCGACTGGGACGTGGTGCAGATCGAGGGGCCCGACCTGATGCGCGGCTGCGACGAGGGCGTCTACGAGCGCCTCGACTGGCAGCGCCTGGGGCATGCCGCGGAACTGATCCCCGATGCCGCGCAAGACTGCGGCTCAGCGGCATTGGTGTGGAGCGTGGCGATTGCCTACGACCGCGACAAGCTGGCCCAGGCGCCGACCTCGTGGGCCGATTTCTGGGACGTGCAGAAGTACCCGGGCAAACGCGGCCTGCGCAAGCGCGCGGTGTATAACCTGGAGTTCGCCTTGCTAGCCGACGGGGTCAAGGTCGATGACGTGTACAAGGTGCTTTCGACTCCGGCGGGTGTCGAGCGCGCCTTTGCCAAGCTCACCGAGCTCAAGCCGTACATTCAGTGGTGGGACGCTGGCGCGCAACCGGCGCAGTGGCTGACCGCGGGGGATGTGGTGATGACCTCGACCTACAGTGGCCGCATCGCCGTGGCGGCGCAGCAAGGCAGCCCGCTGGCGGTGGTCTGGCCTGGCAGCCTGTATGGCATGGACTACTGGGCGATCATCAAGGGCTCGAAGCATGTCGACCATGCCAAGCGCCTGATCAGCTATGCCAACCAGGCGGATACCCAGGTGCGTTATGTCGAGCAGATCCCTTATGGGCCGACCAATACCCAGGCAGCGGCCAAGCTTGACCCTTCGCTGGCCAGTTGGGTACCGACCTCACCGGAGAACCTGCAGGGGGCGTTGGCGATGAATGTGGCGTTCTGGGTCGACCATGGCGAGGAACTGGAACAGCGCTTCAATGCCTGGGCCAGTAAATGATGTAGCTTATCGGGGCCGCTTTGCGGCCCCAATTACAACAGGAAGAATAACAATGACCGCCACGGAACAGACCCTGCGCCAGCAACTGGCCGCCTGCTACCGCCTGATTGCCCACTTTCGTATGTCGGACCTGATTTTCACCCACATCTCGCTGCGTCTGCCGGGCCCCGAGCACCATTTCCTGATCAACCCCTACGGCTTGCTGTTCGAAGAGATCACGGCCTCGAGCCTGGTGAAGATCGACCTGCAGGGCCGCCCGGTTGAGCCCACCGAATACCCGGTCAACCCGGCCGGGTTCGTCATCCACAGCGCCATCCATGCCGCCCGCAAAGATGCCCAGTGCGTGCTGCACACCCACACCCGCGCCGGTTGCGCGGTGGCGGCGCTGGAGTGCGGGTTGCTGCCGGTCAACCAGATGTCGATGGAGTTCCATGGCAAGGTCGCCTACCACACCTATGAAGGCATCGCCCTGGACCTGGACGAGCAACAGCGGCTGGTGGCAGACCTGGGCGACAAACCGGTGATGATCCTGCGCAACCACGGCTTGCTGACCACCGGGCGCTCGGTGGCCGAGGCGTTCTTGCGCATGTATTACCTGGAGAAGGCTTGCGACATTCAGCTGGCGGCGCAGAGTGCCGGGCAGCTGGTGCTGCCGTCGGAGGCGGTGTGTGCGCATACCGAGCGGCAGTTCAACGAGCCGATGCGCGGGTTGAAGCAGGGCGAGCTGAATGACCCGGATGCAGTGCAACTGGCCTGGGGGGCTTTGTTGCGGATGCTGGAGCGGATTGCCCCTGACTATCGCGACTGACTCACTGGCCTCTTCGCGGGCGTACCCGCGAAGAGGCCAGTGCAGGAGCACTCAGCAAGCCGCCATCAGCGCGCCTGCGGCACGATCATGCTGGCCGGTGCCTCGGCGGCACGCCGGCGCGCCACGCAGTAGTACAACACGCTCGGCACCACCAGGCCGATCAGCCACGACACATCCACGCCCCCCAGGTGCGCGACCATGGGGCCGGTGTACAGCTTGGTGTCGATGAACGGCATCTGCACCAGTACGCCGAGGGTGTAGACACTGATACCAGGCCAGTTCCAGCGGCCGTAGCGGCCCTCCGGGTCGGCCAGGGCCGGGATGTCGTAACGTTCTTTGGTGATGAAGTAGTAATCCACCAGGTTGACCGCGCTCCAGGGCACGAAGAAGGTCAGCAGGAACAGGATGAACGACTTGAACGCACTGAGGAACGAATGCTGACCGAGCAGGGCCACCAGGGTGGCAGCGCCGACGATGGCCAGCACGAACACCAGGCGTTGCAGGCGGCTGATGGCCAGGTGGCCACGGAAGCCGCTGATGATGGTGGCAATGCACATGAAGCTGCCGTAGGAATTCAGCGTCGAGATGGTCACCTTGCCGAAGGCGATGCTGAAGTACAGCAGCGCAGCGGTGGTGCCGGCCCCGCCAAGGCCGACGATGTAGGCCACTTCACGCCCGCTGAACTGCCCGCCGGCGATGGCTGCGGCGAACACGCCGAGGATCATCGACGCTTGCGCACCTATGACCGAGCCCAGGCCGGCGGCGAAAAAGGTCTTCACCGGCGAGGTGCTGCTCGGCAGGTAGCGCGAATAATCCGCCACATAGGGGCCGAAGGCGATCTGCCACGAGGCCGCCAGCGACACCGCGAGCAGGAAGGTGGCCCAGCTGAAGTGGCGATTTTCCAGCAGTTGGCCGATGTCGGCGAGCATCAGGATGCGGCTGAACAGGTAGACGAAGGCAATGATGCCCAGCACGCTGGCAACCCGTCCAATCCAGTGGATCACCCGGTAGCCGGCGAGGGTGGCGAGCACGATCACCGAGGCGAAGATGAGGATGCCGGTGCTGTCGCTGACGCTCAGCAACTGGCCGATGGCCTGGCCAGACAACACCGTGCCGGTGGCGGTGAAACCCAGGTACATCAGGCACACCAGCACCATCGGGATGGCTGCGCCATACACGCCGAACTGCACCCGGCTCGAGATCATCTGCGGCAGGCCCAGGCGCGGGCCTTGAGCCGCATGCAAGGCCATGACTGCGCCGCCGATCAATTGACCCAGCAGCAAACCGATCAGCGACCAGAACACGTCGCCGCCGAGCACCACGGCGAGGGCGCCGGTGACGATGGCGGTAATCTGCAGGTTGGCACCGAGCCACAGGGTGAACTGGCTGTACAGCTTGCCATGGCGCTCGGCTTCGGGGATGTAGTCGATAGAGCGCCGTTCGAGCACGGATTTGCGAGACATTGAGGGCTCCACTTCATTGTTGTTGTGTGAGGGCGAGGGCCATCGCCGGCGCGTGGCGCGGATGGCGTCTGCCTGATGTGAGCATGTCTATACAAGTAAGGTCAAGTGAAGTCTGCAGGGCGTAACAGCTAATCTGTTCTATAAGGGTTGGCCGTAACTGTGCTGGTCCATGGTCGGAAAATGGCCTTATGCTGTTACGAAATATGTCTAGAACGCCTGAAGAAGGAAGTTGCAATGCCGCTCAAGGACCTGCTGATTGCCCTGGTGGTGATCGTCGCCTGGGGAATCAATTTCGTGGTCATCAAGGTCGGCCTCGATGGCTTGCCGCCGATGCTGCTGGGGGCATTGCGCTTTCTGCTGGTGGCGTTCCCGGCCGTACTTCTGGTCAAGCGGCCGAAGCTGCCGTGGCGCTGGCTGATTGCTTATGGTGCGACCATCTCCCTGGGCCAGTTCGCCTTTCTTTTTCAGGCCATGTACAGCGGCATGCCGCCGGGCCTGGCGTCGCTGGTGCTGCAGTCGCAGGCGTTCTTCACCCTCGGCTTTGCCGCGCTGTTTCTTGGTGAACGCCTGCGCCTGGCCAGCGTGCTCGGCCTGGTGGTGGCGGCCAGCGGCCTGGCGCTGATCGGCAGCGAGGACAGCGGCCATGTACCGCTGGTGGCACTGCTGCTGACCTTGTGTGGCGGGGCTATGTGGGGCATGGGCAACATCATTACCCGCCGCTTTGGTTCGGTGGACTTGGTGGCGCTGGTGATTTGGGGCGGGTTGATTCCGCCGCTGCCGTTCCTGGCTTTGTCGTGGTGGCTGGAAGGGCCGGAGCGGATCGGCCATGCGCTGGCCAATATCAGCTGGAGCTCGGTGCTGGCGCTGGCGTACCTGGCATTCGTTGCCACCATGCTCGGCTATAGCCTGTGGAGCAAACTGCTGTCGCGCCACCCTGCGGGCAAGGTGGCACCATTCTCGCTGCTGGTACCGGTGATCGGCCTGAGTTCGTCGGCGTGGTTGCTGGGTGAGCGGCTGACGGCGGTGCAGGGCTGGGGCGCGCTGCTGGTGATGCTCGGCCTGCTGGTCAATGTGTTTGGGTCGAAGCTGGGGCAGCGGTTGCGCGCGGCAAGCGCTCAATAGCGGAAGCGGCCGGCGCATTTGTTAGACTTGGCCTTTTTGCAAGGCCAAGGAGCTCTACATGATCATCTCCACCACCAGCCAGCTCGAAGGCCGCCCCATCGCCGAGTACCTTGGCGTGGTCAGCTCCGAATCGGTGCAGGGCATCAACTTCGTGCGCGATTTCTTCACACGTTTTCGTGACTTCTTCGGTGGCCGTTCACAGACCCTGGAAAGCGCGCTGCGCGAGGCCCGCGAGCAGGCCACCGAGGAACTCATGGCGCGGGCACGGCAGTTGCAAGCCGATGCCGTGGTAGGCGTGGACTTCGAAATCAGCATGCCGTCGATGCAAGGCGGCATGGTCGTAGTGTTCGCCACCGGTACTGCCGTGCGGCTGAAGTAGCCAAATGCCACTGGTCGGGTCTGCAGGTTTCGTCCGGGCAGTCCGCTTGTGACCGGCTAGTCTCACTGGCACAGGTCGCGTTTTTCAGGTCAGCCCATTGCTGGTCGACGCGGTCGCCACTGAACGGAGACAGGGCATGAGTGAGTCCTTTTTCGAAGACGCCAATGATGCATTCCCGATCAACAGCCAGGTGCGTTGTGGCCAGGCAGCTTTCCGCCTGGGTTTTGCCCACATGACCCTGGAAGAGTCGGAAGACCTCAAGCCCGTCTACCTGCAGCGCATCAAGAAGGGCCGCTTCACATTACGGGTGCCGGCCAGGAAATAGGCCTGCGAAAAAGTGAACCTGCGCACAGATCCCCGCCCAACGGCGGGGTTTTTGTTGGTGTTGCTTGATCCTGCTCATGGTAACCGCAGGTTGCCCTCGCGGTGGCGGAGCGGTTGTGGTTTTCTGGCGCTGCATCCAGGAAAGAGAGGATTGATTTTTCATGCGAGTCAGGGACGAGACCTATTGGCAGTGGGCCGATGCACAGTTGCATAGCCGCTGCCATGACGAAGTGCTCAGCGACGGCACTTCGCTGGATATCCAGGTGCGCCTGTCGCGGCTCGGCGCGACGCAGCTGTTCCTTGGGCTCTACGGCCAGGACGGCAGGGCACTGCTGGAGGAGTACTACCCGGCGCGGCCCGGCGAAACCATGACCCGCGCGCTGGTGTGGGGCGTGAACCGGGCGCGGGCGCTGGCCATCGGTGCGTTACCGATGCCGCAGCGTCAACGGCGGGCATGAAAAAGCCCGGCCTATGCAGGCCGGGCTCCATAAGTGGTGGCGAACCCTCAGTTCAGCGGTTCGATCACCTTGACTGCCTGCCGCTCACGGGCGGCGGGCCATTCTTGTTGCAGGGTCTGCAGGACGCGGCCGACAAACTCGGTATCGGCGGCGGCCTTTTTGCCGACGTAGCCTTGGCCACGGCGGTAGACCTTGAAGCGGGCGCGCATGCTGGGCAGGTGCGCTTCGAATTCATCTTCGACCGTGTTCGGCGGCAGGCGGTCGATGCGCACCTCGCCGGTCTGGCTGACCCACAGCAGGTGGTCGTCGAGGCTGTCCTTGCGTACCGCGAACAGCTGGGCCAATTGGTCGATTGTCGGATTGTTGTTCAAGTTCATCATAAAGCCCCCATCACCTATTTGTTGTTGATTGTCACAGTTGGCGCCACAGGATGTAGCGCACTACCAAGGCTGCTACAGCAGCATCGCAACAGGGGCTTTCTCACGCTGCCTTTTGGACAGATTCCCTCTCCACGGACGGCCTGCGTTACCGCGCAAACCGTCTGGAACACCCTTGCCACCGCTCCCGATCAGGGAGACGGCTTCATCATGCACAAGGCGGATGAAGGGCGTCAATGGTTTTGTAGTGAATATTTTTATGCACTACATCTTGTCTAACAATCCACTCAGCGGTGACTCAGCGGTCAAGGCTGGAAAGGATCTGGAAGGCCGCGCGCACGCGGGCTTCGTTGGGGTAATTGCGGTTGGCAAGCAGGGCGATGGCCTTGCCTTCTGCCGGAATGAAGGCGGCATAGACACCGAAACCGCTGGTGGAACCAGTCTTGTTGTACCAGGCCGCTGGCAAGGCAGGCAGAGGCGGGTTCAGGCGCTGGGTGGCCTGGGGTTCACGAATCAGGCGCGGGCTGTTGCCATCGACCAGCGTGTCCAGCGCGACCGGGTAAGGGTAGCGTTCCCAGCCCAGGCCCTGGGTCATGGCGCCAACCTTGAAGTAGCCGGCCTGGGTGATGGCGGTGGCCTTGCGCAGTGCCGGCAGCAGTTCCGCAGGCTGCATGTGCAGGCGCAGATAGCGCAGCAGGTCGCTGGCACTGGTCTTGATGCCATAGGCTTCGTCGGCGTAGGGGCCCGGGCTGACGCGCACCGGGCGATTCTGCGCGTCATAGCCTTGGGCATACAGGCCCTGCGCGCTCTGCGGTACCTGCAGGTACGTGTGTCGCAAGCCCATCTGCGCCAGCAGGTGTTGGGTCATGACCTCGGCGAAGGGGCGTTGTTGCGCTCGTGCTGCGAGGTCACCGAACAGGCCCAGACTCGGGTTGGAATAGCAACGCTGGGTGCCATGCTCGGTGCGCGGCTGCCAGTTGCGGAAGAACGCCAAGGTCTGCTCTGAGGTCTGGACCTCATCGGGGAACTGCAACGGCAGGCAATCGGCGCTGTAGGCACCGAACTCCAGCACGCTGGCATCGCCCAGTGGCGCGCCAGCCAGCGCGGGCTGGTAGCGCCGGGCAGGGGCCTCGAGGTCGAGCTTGCCTTCGGCGCTGGCCAGGGCGGCGAGGGTGGCAGTGTAGGTCTTGCTCAGTGAACCGATCTCGAACAGGGTGTCGGAGGTGACCGCCTTGCCGTTGGCCTTGCTGGCCACGCCATAGCTGAAGTAGTGGGCCTGGCCGTTGATGTAGACCGCCACGGCCATGCCGGCGATGTCCTGTTCTTTCATCAGAGGCCGGATGACCTCGTCCACCTGGGCCTGTAGCGGCTCGGCAGCGTGCGCCGTAGCGAGGCTGAAAATCATCAATAGTGGAGCAAGGCGTACGGGCGGCATGTAAGGTCCTTTTCGAGGGCGTGTCCGTTGAGCGACACCGATGGGGGTTCCGGCGTTAGCAGGGAAAAACCACAAACCTTATCGTCTGCCCTTGTACAACGACAAGATGGAAACTGTTATGAAGTATTTGCGCATGTTGTTCGACAACTTCACCCTGTGCCTGCTCGGGGTGGTGCTGATCGCCACCGTGCTGCCTTGCTCGGGCGACGGCGCGGTGTATTTCGGCTGGCTGACCAACCTGGCGATCGGCCTGCTGTTCTTCTTGCACGGTGCCAAGCTGTCGCGTGAGGCGATCATTGCCGGCGCTGGTCACTGGCGCCTTCACCTCCTGGTGTTCTCCTGCACCTTCGTGATGTTCCCGCTGCTGGGCCTGGCGTTCAAGCCGCTGTTCGTGCCCTTGGTCGGTAACGAGCTGTACCTCGGCGTGCTGTACCTGTGCGCGCTGCCCGCTACCGTGCAGTCGGCCATCGCCTTCACCTCACTGGCCCGCGGCAACGTGCCGGCGGCCATCTGCAGTGCGGCGGCTTCGAGCCTGATTGGTATCTTCCTCACCCCGTTGCTGGTGATGATGCTGCTGGGCGCCAGTGGCGATACCGGTTCAGGGCTGGACGCGGTGTTGAAGATCACCCTGCAATTGCTGGTGCCGTTCGTGGCCGGGCAGGTTGCACGTCGCTGGATCGGCGCCTGGGTCAAGAAGAATGCCCGCTGGCTGAAGGCCGTCGACCAGGGTTCGATCCTGCTGGTGGTCTACACCGCGTTCAGCGAGGCAGTGGTCACTGGCCTGTGGCACACCGTGTCGCCGCAGCACCTGGCCGGGCTCTTCGCCGTTTGTGGCATCTTGCTGGCAGTGGTGCTGTTCGGCACGCGCATGCTGGGCAAGGTGCTGGGCTTCAGCCTGGAAGACCGCATCACCATCCTGTTCGCCGGTTCCAAGAAGAGCCTGGCCACCGGGGTGCCGATGGCCCAGGTCTTGTTCGTGGGTAGCGGCATTGGCGCGATGATCCTGCCGCTGATGCTGTTCCACCAGATCCAGTTGATGGTGTGTGCGGTGCTGGCGCAGCGTTATGCCAGCCGCGAGCCGGTGGGTGAGGGCGCTACGGCTTCTTCCTGACAGCTGCATCTTGCTTGCACCGGCCTCTTCGCGGCGGTTCGGCGCCCCGACGCGCCCGCACCCACAGAGGCCGGTGCAGGCTATCGAGCCTGCCCGGAACTGCGCTCGCGCAATGCCTTCCCCACCTCGGCCTCGATCTTGTAGGCCGGCCCTTCCAGCGCTTCGTAATTGCGCGTATAGCGCCGGGCAAACTCACTCACCCCCAGCTGCTGATACTGCTGCACATGCTTCAGTTCATGGGCCCACAACGCCACGTTGTCCTCGGCATCGCTGGCATGGCGGAAAATGATGGTGTCGATCAGGGTTACCGCGTTCACGTCCGGGTTCTGGAGCATGGCGTTGGCCGCTGTGACCTGCTGCTCGTCACCGACCCGGTAGCGAGCCGCATCGAGCACGGCAAAATCGTACCAAGGCTCAAGTTGCGCGCGGATGTGCAAGGGGATCGGCTGACTGCCGCTGGCCGTGGCCTCGTCGCGCGCCTGTTGCAAGGCAAACGCCAGGCTGCTCGATGCCACGGTCTCGACATCCTTGAGGACCTGCCCGGCCTGGCCGGGGTCGATCGGCGCGCAGAAGCAGCCCATCAGGCACACCTGATACTGCCCGGGCGGGCAGGCCTGTTCAGCCAGGGCGGGCGCTGCCAGCAGCAGCCCCAACAGCAGGTTAATCCGCTTCATTCAAAGCCCTGACGACAAAGCCTTTGCTGGCATCGAGCAACTGCTGTTGCACCGTTTCACTGGCGAGCATGCGCCCGACCACCAGTGCGCCGACGCACTGGCTGATCAGCACCCAGGCCAGCGCCGGGTCTTCCAGGGTTTCGCTCCACGCTGCATGCAGGCTGACCAGCCAGTGCTCGGCTTCTTCGCGTACAGGCTGCTCGGCGCGGGCGATCTCCACCCCCAGCGGCGGCAGCGGGCAGCCGCCCTCGGCATTGTGCAGGTGCGCCAGGCTCAGGTACTGCTGCAGGCAGCGGGCCAGGCGTTCGCGGCTGGCACCCTGGGTGGCCAGGCGGGCCAGCGGGCTGTTGCACAACTCCTGGCGGACCACCTCGGTGAACAGGTCGTCCTTGGACGGGAAATGGTTGTAGAAGGCGCCGCCGGTCAGGCCGATGGCCTTCATCAGCCCGGCGACGCCGGTGCTGGAGAACCCGCCGCGCTTGGCCAGCGCGCCACTGCTGGCCAGCAGCCTGTCGCGGGTCTGCTGCTTGTGTTCGGTGGAGTAGCGCATGCACGACCTCTTCGCGCTGCTTGACGATGGGGGCGATCATAACATAGCGTTCGTTTACTAAACGATCATTCACCAATGGAGACAGGCATGGCAGAACAACAAAAAGTGGTGCTGGTGATCGGTGCCGGGGACGCCACCGGTGGCGCGATCGCCAAACGCTTTGCCCGCGAGGGCTACGTCGCCTGCGTGACCCGCCGTCAGGCCGACAAGCTACAGCCGCTGATCGATGAGATTCGCGCAGAAGGTGGCCAGGCCCATGGTTTCGGCTCGGATGCGCGCAAGGAAGAGGAGGTAGCCGAGCTCGTTGACACCATCGAGCGCGATATTGGCCCGATCGAAGCATTTGTCTTCAATATCGGCGCCAATGTGCCGTGCAGTATCCTTGAGGAGACGCCACGCAAATACTTCAAGATCTGGGAAATGGCTTGCTTCGCGGGCTTCCTCACGGCCCAGGCCGTGGCCCGGCGCATGGTCACCCGTGAGCGTGGCACCCTTCTTTTCACGGGGGCCACAGCAGGCACTCGCGGCGCTGCAGGATTCGCCGCCTTTGCCGGGGCCAAGCATGGCCTGCGCGCCTTGGCCCAGAGCATGGCGCGGGAGCTAGGCCCGCGGAACATACACGTTGCCCATGTGGTGGTGGATGGTGCCATCGACACGGCGTTCATCCGCGACACGTTCCCCGAACGCTATGCGCTGAAGGACCAGGACGGCATTCTCGACCCGGTACACATCGCCGACAGCTATTGGTTCCTGCATGCCCAGCCCCGTGACGCCTGGACCTTCGAACTGGACCTGCGCCCGTGGATGGAGCGCTGGTAAGCCTGACCGACCAAGGAGTGTGACGCATGAGCAAGACCGTGGAGTTCTATTTCGACCTGGGTAGCCCGGCCAGTTATCTGGCCTGGACCCAGTTGCCGGGACTATGTGCCCGACATGGCGCCACCCTGATTTACCGGCCCATGCTGCTGGGCGGGGTGTTCCAGGCCACCGGCAATGCATCGCCGGCGATGATCCCTGCCAAGGGCCGCTACATGTTCACCGACCTCGCCCGTTATGCCCGCCGCTATGGCGTGCCGTTCGGGCTGCCGCCGGGGTTCCCGGTGAATACGCTGACCCTGATGCGCGGCGCCATGGGCATTCAGCTCCGTGCCTCAGCGCAGTTCGAAGCGTTGTTGGCCGTACTGTTCAAGGGGCTGTGGGAACACCGGCGCAACTTGAGCGATGGCCAGGCACTGGATGAAACGCTCCGCCAGGCCGGCTTCGACCCTGAGGCATTCCATGCGCTGGCGGCGGATGGCGAGGTGAAGGCCGAACTCAAGCGGGTGACCGAGCAGGCGGTTGCGCGGGGTGTGTTCGGTGCGCCGACCTGCTTTGTCGACGGGGAGATGTTCTTCGGCCAGGATCGCCTGGATTTCGTCGAAGAAGCGCTGAGCCGTTGATGCGCGATGGCCTCGCCAAGGGGCGAGGCCAACTGACTCAGAAATTGGCCGGGGTGTTGGCGCTGATGATCTCAGCCTCGTCCTGGCCGATGTTCTTGAAACTGTGCGGCAGGGTAGTGGGGATGTAGTAGCCATCACCCGAGTTGAGGATGCTCACCTGGCCATCGACCCACAGTTCCACGGTGCCACGGGTGACCAGGCCACATTCCTCGCCTTCGGCATGTACGATCGGCTCGCCGGAATCGGCACCCGGGGCGTAAAGCTCGCGCAGCATACGCATCTGCCGGGCCTCGACGCTGGCGCCGACCAGCAGCATGCGCAGGCCGTTACGGCCCAGGTCTGGCTGCTCGCTGGCGCGGAATACGAAGCGCTCTTCGCGCACCGGCTCGTCGAAGCTGAAAAACTCGGCGAGGCTCATGGGGATCCCTTCGAGGAGCTTTTTCAGGGAGCTGACCGAAGGGCTGACACGGTTCTGTTCGATCTGCGAGATCGTCGAGTTGGTCAACCCGCTGCGGCGGGCCAGTTCCCGTTGGGAGAGGTTGTTGCGTTCACGCACCAGTTTGAGTCGCGTCCCCGTGTCCATAGCCGCCTTGTAATCAGAGGTGTTTAAAATAATTAGCGACGCATTAAAACACACTCTTCACGCTTGCGCGCTGTGCTTGTCAGGCCCGTTGCTCGCGCGGCAGCGGCCACAGCCCGACCAGCAGCAACAGCAGCGCAACTGCCAGGAAAGGCAAGCGTGGGTCCACGGCATAGACCAGCGTGCCGGCCAGTGGTCCGATCACCGCGCCCATGCCCTGGGCGGCGCCAATCGAGCCGGCGGTAGCACCTTGTTCCGAAGCCTGCATGGCATTGGCCGCCAGCGCGGAAAATGCCGGAAATACAAAGCCCATGCCGGCCGCAGCGACAAAGTAGCAACTCCATAGCCACGGCGCCGTGGTGGCCAGCGCGCCGCAGGCAAAACCCAGTGCCGACACACTGGCGCCCACCCGGATCATCTTCAGGGGCGGCCACTCCAGCTGGCGCAGCACGACCTGCGACAGGATCAACGCCACGCCAACGGTGGTCAGGGCGATGCCCGCCGCCTGGGCGGCATCGGTGGGTGCCAGCTGCAGGCGGTCGAGGGCGAAGAAGCCGACGACGATCTGCGATACCGTGACGCTGAGCATGGCGCTGAAGGCCACCAGCAGTGGCCTGCGCAGGCGCGGGTCGCTGAGCCGCACGGGGCTGGGCGCATGGCTTTGCGCAAGGGGCTGTGGCTTGAGCTTGAATAGCAGCACCAGGAAGGCGCTGGCCGGCAGCAGCGACATGACATGGAACGGCAAGCTCAGGCTGTGCTGTGCCAGCACAGCTGCCAGCGCCGGCCCCACCACCAGGCCGACGGCATTCGCCGCGCCCAGCGAGGCCATGGCCCGAGCCCGGCGCTGTGGCTCCACATGGTCGGCAATCAGTGCGTTGCAACCCACCGGGATGGCAGCGTAGAAAGCGCCGATGCACCCGCGTGCCAGCATCAGCCCGACGAACGCCAGGCCCGCCCCCGGCAGCCAGCGCAACGCCCCTTCGACGAACAGGCACAGCAGCCAGTAGGCCAGGGTGAAGCCGGCGCTGCCCAGCAACAGGATACGGCGGCGCCCCAGGCGGTCAGACAACCGTCCCCACGGACGCGCCAGCAGCACCCAGACCACGCCGGCCACGGTCACGGCCGCGCCGGCTTGCCAGGTGGCCATGCCCAGCAGGCGCGAGATCGGCCCGATCAGCGCGACGAAGGCCATCATCGACAGGGTGCAGGCCATGTTGGCCAGCAGCAGCGGACGCATGTCCAGCGTGTTGGCGGGTGACAGTAATGCAGGGTCCTTTGCAACGTTCATGAGGCAGTCCAGGGCAGGTCGACAACAAAGCTGCCGAGATTAATGAGAATAATTGCTGTTTGTCGAGCCCGCCCGGGCATCAGCCTGTCACTCGCTGCGCCGCATGGGGCCAGGTCACATGCTACGCAACACGCCGTCCCGGCGCACCAAGGCATGCATCAGTGCTGCCCCCAGATGCACCAGCACGGTGGCGAACAGCAGGTAACCGGCCCAGCCGTGGGCCTGGCGCAGCACGGCGTACAGCTGCAAGTCATGGGGGACAATCGCCGGCAGCTGCAGCGGGCGTGGATAGCCGCCCGCTGACAGCATCGCCCAGCCCAGCAGCGGCATCGCCAGCATCAGGCCGTAGAGCAGCAGGTGCGAGGCGCCAGCAGCGAAGCGCTGTAGCGCTGGCAGGTCGGCTGGCAACGGCGGATGTGGCAAGGTCAGGCGCAGGGCTATGCGCACGATCACCAGTACCAGCAAGGCCAGGCCCGTGGCCTTGTGCAGTTCGACCATTAGCGGGTGGCGCAGTGAGAGGTCGCCGACCATGCTCACGCCGATGAACAGCATGCAGATGATCAGGATCGCCATCAGCCAGTGAACCAGGCGTGCCCATGGGTGGAAGACTTCAGGTTTCATCGCTGTGCTCCTGCGCCGAGCGACTCGCGGCTGCGGCGGTTAAAAGATTCCGAATAGGCCGCCGAACGGGCGGCGAGGATCGGGTCGGCAGAAGGCTGTATGCCGCTGGGCAGGATCAAAGGGTCGAAGTTCAGGTCGCGGCAGGCGCCTTGCTCGGGGGCGTCGACCTGCTCGACCACCAAGGTGCCGGCATCGACGCTGCGTCGCTCGGCCGGCCATGGGCGGGCCGGGTCGTCCACGGCATCGCCCTGGTCGGCAAGGACCAGGCGCAGGGTCCAGCGCAGTGGCCCCTGGGCCAAACGCTGTTGCAGGTCGTGCTGGAGGAACTGCTTGTCGTCGACCTTGCCGGGCAATGCGCTGAAGGGGGTTTGCGGTTCGAGCTGCCAGCGCACCGGGTGCGCGGTGCCGCTGGCATCGATCAGGCGGAAGGCGTTGATGCTGTGGTACTGGGTGCTGGCAAAGCTGTCGCTGGGCTTGTAGCTCGCTGCCCACTGGCGAAACGCCGCGCTTTCCGGGTGGGCGGCGAAGAAGGCCTGCAACTTTGCCGGGTCCGGTTTGCCGGTGGCCGGGTCGGGCGCGCCTGCCAGCACCTGGTCGTAGAAGCCCTGAGGGGTGCTCACAGCCAGCACCGGTGGGTTGTTCATGCCGGTACGCCAGATCTGGCCGTCATCAGTGCTCAACTGGATTGCCAGGCTGCGCACAGGTACGCCGGTGTCCGGGGCGAACGGGTTGGCACCGCCAATGGCGAAACGGCCGATCACCGGCACCCGTGCCTGGCTGAAGGCCCGTGCAGTGGACAAGCTCGCGGCCTGGCCGCTGGGCTGGAAGTAGCCGCTGATGCACAGGCCCTTGGCGTGGTTC
The DNA here is from genome assembly GCF_001320245.1 of Pseudomonas sp. NBRC 111124. GTDB lineage: Bacteria > Pseudomonadota > Gammaproteobacteria > Pseudomonadales > Pseudomonadaceae > Aquipseudomonas. Next base: position 87,040 of record NZ_BCBA01000004.1, on the reverse strand, counting down.
TTGCGATAGCCCGCGTAGTGGTCGGCCTGGGCCTCGAAGGTGTCGATGATGCGTTGCGGGGTCAGTTGCGGCCCGCCGATCCAGCCGGCCGCATAGGCGAAGCCGGCGCCCAGCGCCAGCATCACGGCGCCTATGCCGGCCAGGCGCAGCGCCTTGGCGGGGCCTTGCAAGGGTGAATTCATGGTCGTCATCCGGTTCAGTGAAGGTGCCAGTACGACGAGGCGGAGAAAAACTTATTCCATCGGCGGGAATAGATTTTCTCGCCAGGCGTCTGCCCCATACACTGACAACCCCAGCGCCCGGTACCTGACCATGCACGATCTGGACGAACAGCAGTGGCGTGAGCTGCTGCAGCGCTTGCGCCGCTTTGCCGTGTGGCTGACGCGCGAGCCCGGCAGCGCCGATGACCTGGTCCAGGCCACGGTCGAGCGCGCCTTGAGCCGCCGTGGCCAGCAACGCGAAGCCGAGGCCCTGCGTGCCTGGCTGTTCACCATCCTGTATCGGCTGTTTCTTGATGGTAAGCGCCGCGAGCGCTTGCACGCCCGCTGGCTGTCGTGGTTCGGCCGCGGCGCCGTGGAAGACGAAGCGGTCGGTGACAATACCGAGGACATCGTCCTGGCCCAGGCCGACCTGCAGGCCTTCGCCCACCTGTCGACCGAACAGCGGGCGTTACTGCTGCTGGTCAGCATCGAGGGGCTTAGCTACAAGGAAGCGGCTGCGGCTCTGGAAATCCCTATCGGTACGGTGATGTCGCGTCTGTCGCGCGCCCGTGCCGCCTTGCGAGAACTGACCGAGGGCAACCCCCAGCCGCCGGCCTTGCGGAGACTCAAATGACGCGCCTGATTCCCGGTGAAGACGAGCTGCACGCTTATATCGACGACCGCCTGGAACCGGCCCGGCGCGCCGAGGTGCACGCCTGGCTGGCGGCCAACCCGCAGCAAGCGGCGCGGGTCGAGGCCTGGCGCAATGACGCCAGGCGCCTGCGTGCGGCCTTGGCAGGGTTTGCCGAGCAGCCAGGGGCGGCCACCCTCGACCTGCGTCAGGTGCAGCAGCGGGTGCGCCAGCGGCGTCAGCGGCGGCTGGCTTCGGCGGCAGTGTTGCTGCTGGCGTTGGGTATCGGCGGGCTGGGTGGCTGGCAGGCACGGCAGGTGACCCTGGCCAGCAACGATTTGCCCATGGCCGATGCGGTGCAGGCCCATCGGCTGTTCGCAGGCAGCGAAGCGCTGGATATCCAGGCCAGTGACCCGGCGCAGCTACGTGACTGGCTGGGTCGGCATTTCAGCCGTGTGGGGCAGTTGCCGGACCTGGCAGGGTATGGTTTTCAGCCGGTCGGGGCGCGGTTGCTCAGCAACGAGCAGGGGCCGGCGGCGCTGCTGGTGTTCCAGGACCACAGTGGCCAGCGCATCAGCCTGTTCCTGCGTTCGCCGGGTGACCGCTATGAACGCATGCCGCAGGGACAACGGGTCGATGGGCAGCTGCAGGCGCGTTACTGGTCGCATGGAGCGTACAACTTTGCCTTGGTCAGTGCCGCGGACGATGGGCGTGGGGCGGGGGTAGGGGAGGCGTTGCGGTTGGGGTTGTAGCGGGTGTACCAAGCGCCGCGCGGGCGGCGCTCGATATCACAGGCGATACATCTCTTTCGGCATGCAACCGAGGTATCAGCTTAACTCCAGCCAGATCGGCGCATGGTCCGACGGCTTTTCCATCCCGCGCAGCTCATAGTCCACACCGGCTGCCTTGATCCGCGGCACCAGGGCCTGGGAGGCCATGATCAGGTCGATGCGCAGCCCGCGTTTGGGGTCGTCCTCGAACCCGCGGCTGCGGTAGTCGAACCAGCTGAAGCGGTCGGTCACTTCCGGGTACAGGTGGCGGAAGCTGTCCACCAGGCCCCACCCCTTGAGGCGCTCCATCCACTCGCGCTCTTCCGGCAGGAAGCTGCACTTACCGGTCTTCAGCCAGCGCTTGGCATTGTCCGGGCCGATGCCGATGTCACAGTCCTGGGGCGAGATGTTCATGTCGCCCATCACCAATACCGGCTGGTCGCTTTTGAACTGCCCGTCGAGCAATGCTTGCAGATCGCTGTAGAAGCGCTGCTTGGCAGGGAACTTGGTGGGGTGGTCGCGGCTTTCACCTTGCGGGAAGTAGCCGTTCATCACCGTGATCGGGTTGCCGTCGGCATCGGCGAAGGTGCCCCAGATAAAGCGGCGCTGGGCATCCTCTTCATCCGTGGCAAAGCCCTTGAACAGGCTCAGTGGCGCCTGGCGCGAGAGCAGGGCGACCCCGTAATGGCCCTTCTGGCCATGGTAGTGCACGTGATAACCCAAGGCCTGGATATCGGCCAAGGGGAACTGATCGTCGCTGACCTTGGTTTCCTGCAGGCCGATCACGTCCGGCTGGTGCTTTTCGATCAGCGCCGCCAGCTGGTGCGGGCGGGCCCGCAGGCCGTTGATGTTGAAACAGACGATCTTCATGGAAAGACAATCCTGGTAAAAGGCCGGATGCTAGCCGACATCGGCGTTCATCACCAGCGTGGCAGGCTCGTTCAGGCGCTGCTAACGTGCTGGTGGAGGTGAACGATACGCAGTGGAGCACCTCCAAGGCACTGATTACGCCCTTTCCAGGAGGACCGCCCGCCATGCCCGAAGCCACTGCCGCCCAGGCCCATGTCTGCACGCTCGATGACGGCTACAGCCGTGAGGCACGCTCACTGCTATACAACGCCTACCGGAACGAACCGACCTTTGCCTATATCTTCGAGGGCCAGCGCCCAGGCTATGAACGCCGGCTGAGGGTGATGGTGCGTGAGTGGGTGCGTCAGCATTTTTATCTGCAACTGCCGGCCATCGGCCTGTTGCTGGAAGACCGCCTGATTGCCCTGGCCCTGATCGTGCCGCCGCAACGCCGCTTGGGCGTGGCCGACAGCTGGGCCTGGCGTTTGCGCATGCTGCTGGGTACTGGCCAGCGCTGCACCCGGCGTTACATGGAATATCAGGCGGCACTCGCCAGCTGCCTGCCAACCGGGCAAGTGCACATGCTGCCGCTGCTGGGGGTGCATCCGCAATTTCGAGGCTGTCATTACGGCGAACAATTGTTACAGGCTGTTCATGACTGGTGCGCGGAAGACCCCAATACCCAGGGCGTGGTGCTGGACTCTGGCAATGAGCATTACCTGGCCTTTTATGCACGCCAGGGCTATGAAGAGATTGGGGAGGTGGCTGTAGGGCCAATCCGGGAGAGGGTGTTCTTTCACCCCAATCCAGTGTCATCCATGTCATCAATTGCTTGAAGTGGCCCCCAGGCGCCTCCCTTGAGCGCCTGGCTCTGGTAGCATGCGCCGCATGACGTATTCAGGAAGACTAACCTGGGGCCTGGTTTTCTGGGCCGCCAGTTTTGCAGCATGGGGCCAGAGCGAGTTGCTGGTGAAGGTAAAACCCGCCAACAAGGCGCTCAAGGCCAATGTCGAAGGCTATATCGGCAACCTTGGAGACCGCGATGAAGAAGCGCTGTTGCGTTTCAGTCGCGGGGCACAGGAGCAGGCGCGCAAGGCTGCGCAGGCACTTGGCTACTATCAGGCGCAGATCGACACCGAGGTCAAGCCGCCGGCCAAGGCCGATCAATCCCCCCAACTGATCATCAAGATCGACCCTGGTGAGCCGGTGCGCTTGCGCAATGTGACGGTGCGCATCGAAGGGCCGGCCAGCGAAATGAAGGCTTTTCGCGTGCCAGACAGCAGGGCGCTGCGCGCGGGTGAACCGCTTAATCATGGCCTGTACGAAGACGCCAAGCGGCTGATCCAGAACCAGGCTTCGCGCTATGGCTTCTTCAGTGGTCACTTCTCCCGCCAGCGCCTGGCCGTCGACCCACAGGCAGGCGTGGCCGACATCGAACTGGTGTACCAGAGCGGCCCGCGTTATCGCCTCGGGGCGGTGAAATTCAGTGGCGATACGCCGCTGGACGAAGACCTGCTGCAACGTATGGTCACGTTCAAGCCCGGTACGCCTTATGATTCCGAACTGATCGCCGGGCTCAACAACGACCTGCAGTCGAGTGGCTATTTCGAAGGTGTTCGGGTCGATGCCGCACCCACTGCGGCGGTCGGCGAAGACATCCCGGTGGATGTCCGCCTAGAAACCCGCAAGCCTCGTACCATGGGCCTTGGCCTGGGCTTCTCGACCGACGTCGGCCCACGTGGCAAGGCCAACTGGACGCGGCACTGGGTCAACCCGCAAGGCCACAGTTATGGCTGGGAAACCGAACTGTCGGCGCCGCGGCAGAACGTCGGCCTGTGGTATGACGTGCCCCTCGATCCCCCCTTGACCGACAAGCTGCGCTTCGCCGGCGGCTACCAGAACGAAGAAATCGCTGGCACCGACACCCTCAGCAAGCTGCTCACTGTCGGCCCTGAGTGGCATAGCAAGCTGCCCAGCGGCTGGCAGCGGGTGATATCGCTCAAGTACCAGCGCGAAGAGTATCGCCTGGGCGATGACTCGGGGCTGAGCACCCTGTTGATGCCGGGGGTGAGCTTTTCCTACCTGCGCAGTGACAACCGCATCGACCCGCACAATGGCTACCGCTTGCAGTTTGATACCCAGGTGGCCAAGGAAGGGCTGATGTCCGACACCAACCTGTTGCATGGCAACGTCCTGCTCAAGGGCCTGACGACCCTTGGCCACAACCACCGCTTCCTCGGCCGGGTGCAGTTCGGGGGCAGTGCCACCAACGGCTACAAGAACAACATCCCGCCGTCGCTGCGCTTCTTCGCCGGCGGCGACCAGAGCGTGCGCGGCTACGACTACCAGACGCTGTCGCCGAAGAACAGTGACGGCGACCGCATCGGCGGCCGCTACCTGGTCGCGGGCAGTGTCGAGTACCAGTACTCGCTGGCCGAGAAATGGCGGGTGGCAACCTTCATCGACCAAGGCAATGCGTTCAACACCCTGGAGCTGCCCAGCCTCAAGACCGGGGTCGGTATCGGCGTGCGCTGGGTGTCGCCGGTAGGGCCGCTGCGCCTGGACCTGGCCAAGGCGCTCGATGACGACGGCGGTATTCGCCTGCACTTCTCCATGGGGCCAGAGCTGTGATGCGTGTGTTGAAATTCATCCTGCTGGGCGTGCTCGGCAGTGTGTTGCTGGTGGCCCTGGCCCTAGGCCTTTTGCTGGGTACCGAAGGCGGCAGCCGCTGGGCGCTCGGCCGGGTTCCCGGGCTGACCATCGACGATTTCCAGGGCCGCCTCGTGGGCACCTGGCAGGCCAGCCATTTGAGCTGGGTCGATGGCGGCAACACTGTGCAAGTGGAGGCACCGCTGCTCAGCTGGTCACCAGCTTGCCTCCTGCGCGGCACGCTGTGCATCGATCAGTTGCATGCCCAGCGGATCGACATGGCCTTTGCGCCCAGTGACCAGCCGGCCGAATCGGGCCCGCTGCAATTGCCGGCATTGCGTTTGCCGGTGGCGATCGAAGTCGGTGAGGTCAAGGTGGGGCAGTTGCGCCTGGATGGCAGCGACCTGCTCGGCGACCTGCACCTGGCGGCCCACTGGACAGCGAGCGGCCTACGCATCGACAGCCTGCAGTTGCAACGTGACGATCTGCGCGTGGAGGTACAGGGCGATCTGCAGCCGGAGGGCGACTGGCCGCTGCAGTTGCAAGGGCAGGTGCAGTTGCCCGCCGTGGAAGGCAAGGCCTGGCAACTGGCGCTCAACGCCACGGGCGATCTGCAGAAGTCGCTCATCCTCGACGCCACCAGCAGCGGCTACCTGGATGCCCGCCTGAGCGGGGAGGTGCAGGCCCTTGCCGAGCATTTGCCGGCAAAATTGCAGATCCGAGCCGATGCCTTCAAGCCCACCGCTTCGCTGCCCGACACGTTGCAGTTCAACCAGCTCGTGCTGAACGCCCAAGGCGACCTGCTCAAGGGCTATCAACTGACCGGCAGCGCCAGCTTGCCAGCCGAACAGGCACCGATCGCCTTGGCGCTGACCGGCAAGGTGGACGCCAAGGGGGCCACGCTGGATGCCCTGGACCTGACCGCCAGCGACACCCAGCGCGTCAAGCTGCAGGCCAGTGCCGACTGGCAGCAGGGCTTGAAAGCTGACGCTCAACTCGACTGGCAGGATTTCCCATGGCTGCGCCTGTATCCGCTCGAGGCCCCGCCGCAGGTGACACTCAAGCGTTTCAATGCCCAGGTGCAGTACCGCGATGGCAACTACAACGGCACCTTCAAGGGTGACCTCGATGGCCCGGCAGGTGCGTTCACCCTGGCCAGTCCGTTCGAAGGGGATCTGGGCCAGGTGCGCTTGCCGCAGCTGGCCCTGACGGCTGGCCAGGGCAAGGCGGCGGGCAACGTCGCGCTGCGCTTTGCCGATACCTTGGCCTGGGACGTCGACCTGCAGTTGTCAGCCTTGGACCCTGCGTACTGGCTGGCCGAGCTGCCCGGCACCCTGGCCGGGCCGCTGCGCAGCAAGGGTGAAATGAAAGGCGAGCAGCTCAATCTTGACGCCCAGCTCGACCTCAAAGGGCGTTTGCGCGGGCAGCCGGCCGTGCTCAAGGTAGAAGCACAAGGGGCGGGGCAGAACTGGACCCTCGGCGCCCTGGCCGTGCAACTCGGGGATAACCGTATCAATGGCAGCGGCAGCCTGCAGCAGCGTCTGGCCGGGCGTGTCGACCTTGACCTGCCGCGGCTGGGGCAGCTGTGGCCGAGGCTGCAAGGGCAGGTCAAGGGGCGCCTGGATGTCAGCGGCACGCTGAACGCTCCGCAGGGCAACCTGACCTTGCAGGGCCAGCAGCTGGCGCAAGAAGAGAACCGCATCCAGCGGCTCGACCTGGAGGCGCGCCTGGACAGCGCCCAGCGTGGGGCGCTCGACCTCAAGGCCAATGGCATCCGCCTGGGCGACACGGTGCTGGGAACCTTGCAAGCCAACGGCAAGGGCGACATCCGCCAGCAGGCGCTCACCCTGGCCCTGGATGGCCCGCAACTCAAACTCGACTTGGGCCTGGACGGTCAGCTGGACAAAGGTGACTGGCGTGGCCGCCTCGCCAGCGGCAGAATCCAGGCCGGGGGCCAGGACTGGCAGTTGCAGGCTCCGGCCCGCCTGCAGCGGCTGGCCAGTGGCCAACTGGACTTTGGCGCCCACTGCTGGCGCTCCGGGCAAGCCAGCCTGTGCGGTGAAGACCAGCGCCTGGCGCCCGAGCCGCGCCTGCGCTACCACCTCAAGCAGTTCCCGCTGGAGAGCCTGGCGCAATGGCTGCCGAAGGACTTCGCCTGGCAAGGCATGCTCAATGCCGACGTGAACCTGGATATCCCGGCCAGTGGCCCGAAAGGCGCCATTCGCGTCGATGCCAGTGGTGGCACGTTGCGCGTGCGCGACAAGGGCCGCTGGATCGACTTCCCTTACCAGGCCTTGCGCCTGGACAGTACCCTGGCACCGCGCAGGGTCGATACGCGCCTGGACTTCCGCGGCGAGCGCCTGGGCGAGTTGAGCCTGAACACGCGTCTTGATCCGCTGGGCAAGAACAAGCCGCTGTCGGGTGACTTCCGCCTGGCCGGGTTGGACCTGTCGATCGCCCGTCCATTCGTGCCGATGGTCGAGCGACTGGCTGGGCAGTTGAACGGCAGCGGGCGCTTGACCGGCACCTTGTTGGCGCCACAGGTCAATGGCAGCCTGACGCTCAGCGATGGCGAGGTCAGTGGTGCCGAACTGCCGGTCAGCCTGCAGGATTTGTCGTTGCGGGCCTTGATCGCCGGCGAGCAGGTGCAGCTCAACGGTGACTGGCGCAGCGGCGATGCCGGGCGTGGTCAGCTCAGTGGCCACCTGACCTGGGGCCAGGCCTTGGGTATGGAGCTGCGCCTGCAGGGCCAGCAGTTGCCCGTGACCGTCGAGCCCTACGCCACGCTTGAGGTCGCGCCTGACCTCAACCTGCGCCTGATCGACGACAAGCTGGCGGTCACCGGCAAGGTAGTAGTACCCAAAGGCAAGATCACAGTGCGCGAGCTGCCGCCCTCGACCGTGAAGGTCTCGGACGACACAGTCATCGTCGGCCACCAGACCGAGGAGGGCAAGCCGCCCATGGCTATGGCCATGGACATCGATGTGGTCGTGGGGCAGGATAAGCTGTCGTTCAGTGGTTTCGGCCTGACCGCCAACCTGCTTGGCCATGTGCACATCGGTGACAACATGGACACCCGCGGTGAATTGAGCCTGGCCGATGGTCGCTACCGTGCCTACGGCCAGCGGCTGACCATTCGCCGCGCACGGTTGTTGTTCGCCGGGCCGATCGATCAGCCTTATCTGGATATCGAGGCCATCCGTACGGTCGACGATGTGATTGCCGGGATTCGCTTGAGTGGCAGTGCCGAGCAGCCGACCACCACGGTGTTCTCGGAGCCGGCCATGAGCCAGGAGCAGGCGTTGTCCTATCTGGTACTCGGGCGCCCGCTGGGGACTTCCGGGGAGGACAACAACATGCTTGCCGAGGCAGCGCTGGGCCTGGGCCTGGCGGGCAGCGCGGGGATTACCGGCAGCCTGGCCTCGGGGCTTGGGATCGATGACTTCCAGCTGGATACCGAAGGCTCCGGTAACAGCACCAGCGTGGTCGCCAGTGGCAACCTGACCGAGAAGCTCAGCTTGCGCTACGGGGTCGGGGTGTTCGAGCCGGCAAACACTATTGCGCTGCGTTACAAACTGAGCAAAAAGGTGTATCTGGAGGCCGCCAGCGGGCTGGCAAGCTCCCTTGACATTTTTTACAAGCGTGACTTCTGAGGGGGCGTCAGCGAACGGTGGCGGCCTCGATGAATTCGTTGGTTTCGGTGGGTACAGACGCCTCGGGCGTGCGTATGGGCGTGATCAGCTTGGTGTATTCCTCAATCAGGCGGTTGAGCGCCTCGGGTGGTTCACTGGCATGAAACTGCATGCGGATCTGCACTTCGTCAGGGTCCCGGGCTTCGCCCTGGCGGCCCTGCGCGCCGATCGTCACCTTGAAGCTGGCTGCGCTGGCCCGATCGCATTCCTCGCGTAAGGCCTGTAGACCCTCGGCGGCGTTGACCCGTACTGACAGGTCCACCTGCATGCGCTCCAAGGTCAGGCCTTTGGGCGCCACCAGGGCGAACAGTGGTACGCGCATCACGTGCCTGTCGTCCATCGCGACCTCGACCATCTTGGCCTTCATGGGGCTTCCCAGCGCTTGGGTGTCGCAGTCGAAGAACTGGTCGAACAGGTTGATGTACTGCTGGGCTATCAGGCTGTTGGTAGCCGCAGCGGCCTCCTGAAGGCCGCGGGTGATTTCCCGCAGGTCGATGGCGGTCATGGGGGGTGGTGGCATGTCCAAAGGCGCGGCTCCTTGAAAATACAAGGCGCCCCGCGCGCGTGGGCGGGGCGATCGGTCAAGAGAGGGTTGGCGAATCAGTCCGCTTTCTCTTCGCTGCTCTTCTCAGGTTCGGACTCCGGCTGCAAGACCCCAATCTTGGAGATCTCTTCCGTACTCTCCAGCGTGGAATTCTTGACCACGGTCGGCTTTGTGGCGGCTTCGGTGAGGAAGTCGATTACCCGCATCATGGCTTCCGGCGGATCCTGACGACGCATTGAGGTGCTGAACGCATAGCGCGCCCGGGTATCGCTCTTGCGAGTTTGCGTGGACTTGCTGCTGATGCTGCCTTTTACATCCAGTTTGAATGGGCCCCAGCCCAGTGAGGCCGCCAGGTCGCCGCTCTTGCTGGATTCGCTGAAGTCTTCTGCCATCTGGCTGATCGTCAGTTCGAACTCGACGTTACCTTCATCGAGGGTGATGTTCGGGTGAGTGATGGCCGCCAGCAATGGCACTTTCATGGATTTGCTGACGATACCTTTGTACTCGCCTTGTTCGTCAACGATGGTTTCGTCGTAGTCGAACTGGATGGCGACGGCCTTGCCATCTTGTACGCAGACCTGCATGAGGAAGTCTGCATAGGATTTGCTCGCGGTGACCTGCGCCTGGACCATGGCCTGCAGGGGGGCAGCGATCATGCGGTCCATGGGCAATGCATTGATGACCGAGCCGATGAGGCTGTTGTCGATGGACATGATTGTCTTCACTTCTTTTCACGTAAAAAATACGGCCGCTCCAGGCGGCCGAGGGTGAAAGCTGTTAGCGAGCGCATAGCTCCTGACGGCGAATATTGCCGATCTGACGCAGGCTAAGGCCGTACTTGTTGGCCAGCAGGCTGCGTGACAGGCCGTTGGCGCTTTCTTTCTGAATCTGCAGGTTGCGCAGTTGGCGCAGGAAGTGGTCTGCCTTGGGGATTTCCAGGGCCACGCCAGCAAAGCGTTTGATCAGGGCATCGAGCGCATCGGCCGGCAGTACGTCGGCGAGCTTGGTGCGCTCTCGATGTTTGGGTATGTACTTGGGCCTGCCGCCGTAAGCGCAGGTCAGCTGGTAGGCGTTTTCAAGGCCGATGCATTCGATCAGGGCCTGCAGCGAATGCGGTAACTGGCCGATGTCGATGAGTGTGAGATCTGGCAGTTCCATATGAGACTTCCTCGCGGTTGATGGGGCGCGATGCCTGTCGTTGGCATGGGGGAATTCTCGGTGAGCGACGGATGCTGTCGCTAGGCGCGAAGTTGGCTGGCAGTTGTAGTTTCGATGAGCAGGGCTTGCAGGCAACGTTGTCGCGCGATGTAGGAAGATGCCTTAGTGATGCCGTGCAGGCCCGATTTTTCGTTGCTTTGATTTTTCAGCGATCAGGTGGGTGGCACTTCCCTTATTGGCAGGGATAGCTGTTCAGTAGGCTTGTACCTTTGAGGTAGGCAACACTCTTTTTCGCGTGCGCTTCAGGCAAGGTTCGCCAGTCGATGACCAGGCAAATGCTGTTCAATGGCTGATCATCGAGCATGCCAATGACCCTGTCGGGAAAAGTACGCCGATAGCGGGCGAGGGTGATGTCCAGGGCCTCGACGTGATCTGCGTGTGCCAGTGTCTGGCGGGCCAGGTCTGGCAACTGCGGTTGTGGGATCGTGAAGTAGGGATGCCCGGGCTTGGCTTTCAGATGCCCCGCTGCACGGGTTCTTTGCCACAGTTGTTGCCATTGGCTGCTGCCAGCATGGGCAGCGAGCTGGCCACCCAGCTCGAGCAACTGCTCAGGTGGCGTCTGGCGGGTGTCCAGAGCGTGAGTGGTCAGCGAAGGGGTGAGCAATATGATGAATAGCGCGAACCTGCGCATGGTGCCTCCAGCATCGAGTGGGGAAACCCGATGCTTTCAGGCCTGGCTTGCCACACTAAGCAGGAAATGCAGCGCTGCAAGGTGTCAGCGTTGTATCATTGCTGCCGCTCCTCGTGAGCCAATACCCCCCGATGTTGAAGGAATTTTCGATGACACACGTGCAGCGCCTCAAATACTCGCTTCTCATCATCCTGGTGGTGCTGGGCCTCATGCTGGGCCTGTCGCATCTCCAGAAGCAAGGCACGATCAGTGAACAGACCTTCCAGATGCTGGCCATTGCCATTGCCGTGGTCGTGGTCGTGATCAACGGGATTCTGCGGCGCAAGGTCAAGCCCTGACGCCTGCCGGCCGGCCAGCCCAGGCCGGCCTCCAGTCAGCGCGGCTAGGGCTGTTCGAGCACGGCGCGCGATTCTGGCTTGAGGCTGTAGCATTTGTCGCTGCCAAGGCTGATCACCCCCTCCGCGCACAGCCGTTTGAGCACTTCACGCACACTCAGGAATGACAGCGGTATGTCCAATTGTTCCAGTTGCGCATGCACGCCGCGTACACCAATGCTGCGTCCGGTGCGGTCTGCGTTGTAGAGCGCATCGATCACCTTGAGGCGAATGAGGCTGGTACGCAGGCCGTAGCTGCGCAGCAGTTCGCGAATCTGTTCGTTGCCGGTACGCTCGTCCACGCAGGCGGCCGCTCCACTGGCCGCCTTGCCTGGGGCGCACCCGGTCTGCAATCGGGGTTGCGGGTTGTACATGTGAATGCTCCTTTTCGTGGACTGTCCCGAAATATTGGGTGCCTCACTGATTAGGACGAATGAGAAGGGCAAATCTGCAGCCTCTGCCTGAAAAAAGTTCTGTGCCGGTTCTCTTGAAGACGGTTCATGGCGCCAGTGTGCGTAAAATTTTCATCCAGCCATTCGTCTGATCGGGAATGACCCCCTGAATCCGAGGAGTGCCCGTGTTGCCAATTTCGCGTCCTTTGACCTGTGCCAGCCTGGCGGCTGCCCTGGTCGCCTCCAGCGTAGCCGTGCAGGCGCGGGAAACCGGCGCTGATGCCAGTGCGCAGATCCGCCGCACCAGTTTTGGCGTGCCACATATCGTCGCCAAGGACGAGCGCGGCTTGGGGTATGGCATTGGCTATGCCTATGCTCAGGACAACCTGTGCCTGTTGGCCAATGAAGTGCTGACGGTCAATGGTGAGCGCTCGCGCTACTTTGGTGCCCAAGGTGTGACCCTTGAACAGCGCGGCAACCTGGCCAGCGACCTGTTCTTTACCTGGCTCAACACGCCGACGGCTGTCAGTGGCTTCATGCAGGCTCAGCCTGCGCGCGTACGTGAACTGCTGGAGGGTTATGCCAGCGGTTTCAACCGCGCCCTGGCCGAGCGGCGTAGCCAAGGCCTGCCAGCGGAATGTGGCGATGGCCAGTGGGTACGCCCGATCACCAGCCAGGACCTGGTCAAACTGACCCGTCGGCTGCTGGCTGAAGGCGGCGTGGGCCAGTTCGCCGAAGCCGTGGCGGGCGCTCAGCCCCCGAAGCTGGCAGCCCAGCAAGCAGCCCCGGGCTTTGACGTGGCACTGGCACAGCAGCAGCGCTTTGCCTCCGAGCGTGGCAGCAACGCGGTGGCAGTGGGGGCGCAGCGCTCGGCCAATGGCCGTGGTCTGCTGCTGGCCAACCCGCACTTCCCGTGGAGGGGTGGGATGCGTTTCTACCAGATGCAGCTGACCATTCCTGGCAAGCTGGATGTGATGGGGGCGGCCTTGCCCGGGCTGCCGGTGGTGAACATCGGCTTCAACCGCCACCTGGCCTGGACCCACACGGTGGATACCTCGAAGCACTTCACCCTGTACCGCCTGCAACTTGATCCCAAGGACCCGACCCACTACCTGCAGGATGGTAAAACCGTACCGATGGCACAGCAGACCGTGAGCGTCACGGTCAAGGCCGCGGATGGCACGCTCAGCCAGGTTGACCGCCAGGTTTACAGCTCCAGTTTCGGGCCGGTGGTGCAATGGCCCGGGCGACTGGACTGGGATGCCCAGGCGGCGTACAGCCTGCGTGATGCCAACCTGGACAACACGCGTGTGCTGCAGCAGTGGTACAGCATCAACCGTGCCGACAGCGTGGCGTCGCTGAAAGGGTCGATCGAGCAACTGCAAGGCATCCCTTGGGTCAACACCCTGGCAGTGGATGCCGAAGGCAAGGCGCTGTACCTGAACCAGTCGGTGGTGCCCTATGTCGATCAGCAGCTGCTGAGCGAATGCAGCAACCCGGCGGCGCAAGGCCCGCTGGTGGTGCTGGACGGGTCGCGCAGCGCTTGCCAGTGGAAGGTTGATGCCCAGGCTGCGCAGCCTGGTATCTTCCCGGCGCGGATGTTGCCTAGCCTGGAGCGAAACGACTTTGTGCAGAACTCCAACGATCCGGCCTGGATGGCCAACCCGACCCAACCGTTGACCGGGTTCTCGCCGTTGATCAGCCGCAGTGACCAGCCGCTGAGCATGCGCGGGCGCTTCGCCCTCGAGCGCCTGCAGGGCCATGCCAAACTCGGTGTCGACGACCTGCAGCGTATGGTGCTGGATGACGACGTGTACCTGGCCAGCCTGGTGCTGCCCGACCTGCTGCAGTGGTGCAAAGGGGCTGAGGCCGACTTGCGGGCTGTGTGTGCCAGCCTCGCCGCCTGGAATGGCAAGGCCGATCTGAACAGCGGTGTCGGCCTGGTGCATTTCCAGAACATGGTCGAGGCCATGGCCGAGCACCCGCAGAGCTGGCGCGTGGCCTTTGACCCGACAGCCCCCCAGCACACCCCGCGAGGCCTTGCGATAGAGCAGGCGGCAGTGCGCAAGTTGTTGCGTGAAGCAGCGTTGGCGTCATTACAGCGAGTGGCCCAGGCGGGTGTGGAGGAGGGCAGCCGTTGGGGGCAGATCCAGCAGGCCGCCGATGGCACGCCGGTGCCGGGCGGGCCACAGCAATTGGGGGTCTACAACGCGATGTTCAGCGTGCCGCATGGGCCGGGCAAGCGCTTGGTGGTCAGCGGTACCAGCTATCTGCAGTTGGTGAGTTTCACCGAGCAGGGGCCACAGGCACGTGGGCTGCTGGCGTTTTCGCAGTCCAGCGAAGCTGGCTCGGCGCATTTCAGTGACCAGACCAAGGCATTCGCCGCCAAGCAGCTGGCTGTCATGCCGTTTACCGAAGCGCAAATCAAGGCGGACCCGGAGTATCGGCAGTATGTGATCAGTGAGCGGGACAAAGGCGCTGTGGCCAGCCGGCCTCGATGAGTAGCCTTTGATAGCCTCTTCGCGGGCGTGCCCGCGAAGGAGTCAACTTGATCTGTCAGGAAAACTCGAAAGGCTCCAGGGCAAAGCCTTGCCCATCGACCTGCAGGGTCCAGCCCCGCCTGTCCCAATCCCCCAGCACAATCCGCCGTGCCGGTTCACCCTCCACCACCAGCTTGTGAATTGCCGGCCGGTGGGTATGGCCATGCACCAGCGTGCGCACGCCGTACGCCGCCATCACCTTCGGCACTTCCTCCGGCGTGACATCGACGATCTCGGTAGCCTTCATGCGGGTCTGCGCACGGCTCTCGCTGCGCAGCTTGCGCGCCAGTTTCTGCCGAGTGGCCAGCGGCAGGTGCCGAAGGATCCACAGGCTCACCGGGTTGCGTAGGTAGCGGCGCATCTTCATGTAGGCCAGGTCGCGGGTGCACAGGGTGTCGCCATGCATGAGCAACACCTGTTCACCGCCCAGTTCGATCACGCTCGGGTCGGCCAACAGCGTGCAGCCAGCCTCTGCGCAGAAGTCCTGGCCAATCAGGAAGTCGCGGTTGCCGTGCATCAGGTAGATTGCCGTGCCGCTGTCGCTGAGCTGGCGCAAGGCCTGGCAGATCGACTGCTGGAACGGGGTCATGGCATCGTCGCCGATCCACGCTTCGAAGAAGTCGCCGAGGATGTATAACGCCCTGGCGTGACGGGCACGGCCGTCGAGCAGATCAAGAAACGCCCGGGTAATGTCCGGGCGTTCTTCTTGCAAGTGCAGATCAGAGATCAGCAGGATCACTCAATGATCTCGGCTTTCTCGATGATCACGTCCTCTTTTGGCACGTCCTGGTGGCCAGCTTTGGAGCCGGTGGCAACCTTCTCGATGGCGTCGACGACTTCACGGCCTTCGATCACTTCGCCGAATACGGCGTAGCCCCAACCCTGGGTGTTCTTGCCGCTGTGGTTGAGGAAGTCATTGTTGGAAGCATTGATGAAGAACTGCGCGGATGCGGAGTGCGGATCCATGGTGCGGGCCATGGCGATGGTGTACTTGTCGTTCTTCAGGCCATTGTCAGCTTCGTTCTGGATGCTGGCACGCTTGTCAGTCTTTTCTTTCATGCCTGGCTCGAAACCGCCGCCCTGGATCATGAAGCCCTTGATCACGCGGTGGAAGACGACGTTGCTGTAATGGCCGGCTTTGACGTACTCAATGAAGTTGGCCACGGTCAGCGGGGCTTTCTCGGCGTCCAGTTGCAGGACGATATCGCCGTGGTTGGTGGTCAGTTTGACTTTGGACATGCTGAAACTCGCTCTCTCAAGGCAATCGGAATTAGGGCGCGCCAGGCGCGGATTATCACCTGACGCTAGATCTGGCGGCCGCGGCACATGTGCTTGGTTCATGACGCGCAGCGGCCATTTTGCACGGATCGCGATAAATCGCGCCAGTTTGTCAGTGCCCGGCTGTCAGCAGCTTGACTGCTTCGGCTATGATAGGCCCTTTGATTCAATCGGCCTACCCAGGCCGGACACGTGCATTCAAGGATCCTATGAGCAAGCCCACTGCCGACAACGCGCCCAACGCCGCTGCCAAAGGCGCCCCCGCTGTCCCTGCGAACTTCCTGCGGCCGATCATCCAGGCCGACCTGGACTCGGGCAAGCACAGCAGCATCGTCACCCGTTTCCCGCCGGAGCCCAACGGCTACCTGCACATCGGCCATGCCAAGTCGATCTGCGTCAACTTCGGCTTGGCCAAGGAGTTCGGCGGCGTCTGCCACCTGCGCTTCGACGACACCAACCCGGCCAAGGAAGACCAGGAATACATCGACGCCATCCAGAGCGACGTCAAATGGCTGGGCTTCGACTGGGCCGGCGAGGTGCGTTATGCCTCAAACTACTTCGACCAGCTGCACGACTGGGCCGTTGAACTGATCAAGCGTGGCAAGGCCTATGTCTGCGACCTGACCCCTGATCAGGCCAAGGAATACCGCGGCAGCCTGACCGAACCCGGCAAGAACAGCCCGTTCCGCGAGCGCGGCGTCGAGGAAAACCTCGACCTGTTCGCCCGCATGAAGGCCGGCGAGTTCAAGGACGGCGAGCGCGTGCTGCGTGCCAAGATCGACATGGCCTCGCCGAACATGAACCTGCGCGACCCGATCCTGTACCGCATTCGCCATGCTCATCACCACCAGACCGGTGACAAGTGGTGCATCTACCCGAACTACGACTTCACCCACGGGCAGTCGGACGCCATCGAGGGCATCACCCACTCGATCTGCACCCTTGAGTTCGAAGGCCACCGCCCGCTGTACGACTGGTTCCTCGACAACCTGCCGGTACCGGCGCACCCGCGCCAGTACGAGTTCAGCCGCCTGAACCTGAACTACACCATCACCTCCAAGCGCAAGCTCAAGCAGCTGGTCGACGAAAAGCACGTCAGTGCCTGGGACGACCCACGCATGTCGACCCTGTCGGGTTTCCGCCGCCGCGGCTACACCCCAGCGTCGATCCGCAACTTCTGCGAAATGATCGGCACCAACCGTTCCGACGGCGTGGTCGACATGTCGATGCTCGAATTCAGCATCCGTGACGACCTCGACCGCACCGCGCCACGTGCCATGTGCGTGCTGCGCCCGCTGAAGGTGGTCATCACCAACTACCCGGAAGGCCAGGTCGAGCAACTCGAACTGCCGCGCCACCCAAAGGAAGACATGGGCGTGCGCGTGCTGCCGTTCGCTCGCGAGCTGTACATCGACCGCGACGACTTCATGGAAGAGCCGCCGAAGGGCTACAAGCGCCTGGAACCGGCCGGTGAAGTGCGCCTGCGCGGCAGCTATGTGATCCGCGCCGACGAGGCGATCAAGGATGCCGACGGCAACATCGTCGAACTGCGCTGCTCGTACGACCCGGACACCTTGGGCAAGAACCCGGAGGGCCGCAAGGTCAAGGGCGTGATTCACTGGGTGCCGGCCGAAGGCAGCGTCGAGTGCGAAGTGCGCCTGTACGACCGCCTGTTCCGCTCCGCCAACCCGGAAAAGACCGAAGACGGCGGCAGCTTCCTCGACAACATCAACCCGGATTCGCTGCAAGTGCTGACGGGTTGCCGCGCCGAGCCGTCGCTGGGCCAGGCACAGCCGGAAGACCGCTTCCAGTTCGAGCGCGAAGGCTACTTCTGCGCCGACCTCAAGGACAGCCAGCCGGGTCGCCCGGTGTTCAACCGCACCGTCACCCTGCGTGACTCCTGGGGCAGCTAAGGAACCGCCGTGCTTACCATCTACAACACGCTGAGCAAGACCAAGGAAGCCTTCAAGCCGCTGGACGGCAACAAGGTGCGCATGTACGTGTGCGGCATGACCGTGTACGACTACTGCCACCTTGGCCACGGCCGCAGCATGGTGGCGTTCGACCTGGTAACCCGTTGGCTGCGTAAAAGCGGCTACGACTTGACCTACGTGCGCAACATCACCGACATCGACGACAAGATCATCAATCGCGCCAACGAAAACGGCGAGGCGTTCGACGCCCTGACCGCGCGCATGATCGACGCGATGCACGAGGACGAGCGCCGCCTGAACATCCTCAAGCCGGACCTGGAACCGCGTGCCACCGACCATATCGTCGGCATGCATGCGATGATCCAGACCTTGATCGACAAAGGCTACGCCTACGCGCCGGGCAACGGCGACGTGTACTACCGGGTCGGCAAGTTCGTCGGCTACGGCAAGCTGTCACGCAAGAAGATCGAAGACCTGCGCATCGGTGCCCGCATCGAGGTCGACGAGGCCAAGCAGGATCCACTGGACTTCGTCCTGTGGAAAGGCGTCAAGCCGGGCGAGCCTTATTGGGATTCGCCGTGGGGTCCGGGCCGTCCGGGCTGGCACATCGAGTGCTCGGTGATGTCCACTTGCTGCTTGGGCGAGAGTTTCGACATCCACGGTGGCGGCAGCGACCTGGAGTTTCCGCACCACGAGAACGAGATTGCGCAGAGCGAGGCGGCCACTGGCAAGCAGTACGCCAACAGCTGGATGCACTGCGGCATGATCCGCATCAATGGCGAGAAGATGTCCAAGTCGTTGAACAACTTCTTCACCATCCGTGATGTGCTCGACAAGTACCACCCGGAGGTGGTGCGCTACCTGCTGGTGGCCAGCCACTACCGCAGCGCCATCAACTACTCCGAAGACAGCCTGCGCGATGCCAAGGGCGCCCTGGAGCGCTTCTACCACGCGCTGCGCGGCTTGCCGCGGGTTGCCGCCAAGGGTGGCGAGGCCTTCGTCGAGCGCTTCAGCGTGGCGATGAACGACGACTTTGGTACGCCGGAAGCCTGCGCCGTGCTATTCGACCTGGTGCGCGAAATCAACCGCCTACGTGACAGCGATGTCGACGCGGCGGCGGGCCTGGCCGGTCGCCTGCGCGAGCTGGGGGATGTGCTGGGTGTGTTGCAGCTGGAGGCCGATGATTTCCTGCGGGCAGGGGCCGAAGGCAAGGTCGATGCAGCTGAGGTGGAAGCCTTGATCCAGGCGCGCCTGCAGGCGCGTGCGGACAAGAACTGGGCTGAGTCCGACCGTATCCGTGACCAGATCACTGCCATGGGTGTGGTGCTGGAAGACAGCAAGGGTGCTACCACCTGGCGTCTGGCTGACTGATTGACGTAACTGGGGCTGCTTTGCAGCCCTTTCGCGACACAAGGCCGCTCCTACAGAGGAATGCGATCTCCTGTAGGAGCGGCCTTGTGTCGCGAAAGGGCCGCAAAGCGGCCCCAGCTTTATTTGGCCAAGCCGGCCAGTGGGCAGTGCAGCACCAGCTTCGCCCCACCCAGCTCGCTCTCGCCAATTTCAAGCCCGAACCCATGCAGGTCGACGATCGCCGCAACGATCGATAACCCCAGGCCGAACCCGGAATGGCGGTGGCCTTCCTCGCTGCGGTAGAACCGCTTCAACACCGCAGTCCGCTCTTCTTCAGGAATCCCCGGCCCGCTGTCTTCGATGGCAACGTGCACACCCAGCTCATCCTGAGTCGCCCTGATGGCAACGCGACCGTCTTCGGGTGTGAACTTGATGGCATTGCCCACCAGGTTGGCCAGCGCCTCGAACAGCAACTCGCGATCACCATGCAGCGCTGGCAATTGCGCAGGCTGATCAAGGTTCAGGCGAATACCGCCATCTTCGGCCAGCGGCAGGTAGAAATCGTGCAATTCCACCAGCAGATCATGCGGATCAAGCTCAACGAAACCGGCGCGACGCTGGCGGTCTTCCAATTCGCTGATGCGTAACAGGCCACGAAAGCGTGCCATCAACGTGTCGGTCTCGCCAATCGCCTGGTCCAGCGCCTCGGCTTGTGGCGAGTCGTGCGCACTCTGCTGACGAATACGGTACAGCTGCGCCCGCAGGCGGGTGAGGGGCGTGCGCAAGTCGTGGGCGATATTGTCGCAGACGCCTTTGACCTCATGCATCAGCCGCTCGATGCGGTCAAGCATGGCATTGACGATGTCTGCCAGCATGTCCAGCTCATCGCGGCGTGCCGACAGCGGCAAACGGTGGGTCAGGTCACCCGCGACGATCAGCTCGGCCTGGGCCTGGATAGCACGGATGCGCTTCAGCGGGCGACGGCGCAGCAGGTACCAGCCGGCAAAGCCCGGGATCAGGGTCAGTGAGATGCCCCACAGCAATGCATGCAGGATGATGCGGGTGACCACGAACAGCGAACCATTGTCGCGGAACAGCACCAGCCAGCGGCCATCCTGCACCTTGATCGCCACCGCATCGCAGCTGTCACGGGGCATGTGCGGATCATCGGCGTCCAGGCAGCGCTGGAGCTCGTGCACCTTGCCGTCCAGGCCCAGATCAGGGGGGATCGCGCGAATGCGCCCGCCCACCGGGTTGAACTGGGCGTCGAACAGGCCATAGGCATCGAAACTGCGTTCTTCGAAGGCCTGGCTGGCGACCAGGGCGTCGTCCAGCTGCTTGCCGCTCATGTGTGCGAACAGGTGCTGGCGCTGCAGCATGGAATGGCGGGTGAGCTTGTTCAGGTAGCTCGAGACCTCGAAGTACAGCACCCCCATGAGGATGCTGCTCCAGGCCACGAAGAGAAAGCTGTACAGCGCCAACAAGCGGCTGGTGGACGAACTCCAGCCCTTAGACGGGTTCAGCAATGGCATAGCCCGAGCCCCGTACCGTACGGATCAGTGGCGACTGGCCGGGGGAGTCGATCTTCTTGCGCAGGCGACCGATATGCACGTCGATCAGGTTGGTGCCCGGGTCGAAGTGGTAGCCCCAGACTTCCTCGAAGATCATCATCCGCGTGATCACCTGGCCGCTGTGGCGCATCAGGTATTCCAGCAGCTTGTACTCGGTAGGCAACAGGTTGAGGGTGTGCTCGCCGCGGCGAGCCTCGTGGCTGATCAGGTCCAGCTGCAGGTCGGCGACCTGCAGGCGGGTCTGGGTCATGGGTACGCTGTTGCGACGCAGCAACACCTCGACCCGTGCCGCCATCTCGTCGGAGGCGAACGGCTTGGTCAGGTAGTCGTCGCCACCGGCGCGCAAGCCGCGCACACGCTCGTCGACGTCAGACAGGGCGCTGATCATCAGGATCGGCGTGGCGATTTTGAGGTTGCGCAGGGTGGTGACGATCGTCAGGCCATCGACCTCGGGCAGCATGCGGTCGACGGTGATCAGGTCGTAACCGCCGGCAATGGCCTTGGCCAGGCCCTCGCGGCCGTTGTCGGCCCAATCCACATCCAGGCCATGGCTGGAGAGTTCGGCGACGATTTCCTGGCCGGTGACGGCGTCGTCTTCGATGGTCAGTACGCGTGGCATGCTCGTTCCTGGGCGTCTATTTGGAGACTTGATTGTGCCAAAGAATAGCCAAACGGCGATTTAAGAAAAATTCATCTACGCCGGGTAAAACAAAACGGGGCATGCCAGTGTCTGGCATGCCCCGTCGGTCAGCGTGGCGCAGCGGCTCAGGCGACCTTGACGATCCAGCCTGCTGGCGCTTCGACGTCGCCGCTCTGGATACCGGTCAGCTCGTTGTAGAGCTTCTGGGTGACCGGGCCGACTTTTTCCAGGTCGTGGAACACGTGTAGCTTGCCATTGTACTCGATGCCACCGATTGGGGTGATCACCGCGGCGGTGCCGCAAGCGCCGGCTTCGATGAAGCGGTCGAGCTTGCTGATCTCAACGTCGCCTTCGATCACGGTCAGGCCCAGGCGCGATTGCGCCAGTTCCATCAGCGACAGGCGGGTGATGCCTGGCAGAACCGAGGCCGACTTCGGGGTGACGAATTCGTTGTTGGCAGTGATGCCGAAGAAGTTGGCCGAACCGACTTCCTCGATCTTGGTGTGGGTCAGTGGATCGAGGTAGATGGCGTCGGCGAAGTTGGCCTTCTTGGCCTCAGCGCCTGGCTGCAGGCTGGCCGCGTAGTTGCCACCGACCTTGGCTGCGCCAGTGCCCTGAGGGGCGGCACGGTCGAAGCTGGAAATCTGGAAGTTGTGCGGCTTCATGCCGCCCTTGAAGTACGAGCCAACCGGGATGGCGAAGATCGAGAAGATGAACTCGGGGGCGGTGCGCACGCCAATGTTGTCACCGGTGCCAATCACGAACGGGCGCAGGTACAGGGCGCCTTTGCCGTGCGGCGGGACGAACTTCTCGTTGGCCTTGACCACTTGCTTGCACGCTTCGATGAACACATCGGTCGGCACCTGCGGCATCAGCAGGCGCGCGCAGCTGCGCTGCATGCGGGCGGCGTTCTGGTCTGGGCGGAACAGGTTGATCGAGCCATCCTTGCAACGGTAGGCCTTGAGGCCTTCGAAGCACTGCTGGCCATAGTGCAGGGCAGTGGAGCCTTCACTGATGTGCAGCACGTTGTCTTCGGTCAGGGTGCCTTTGTCCCACTCACCATTGCGCCATACGGACAGGTAGCGCTTGTCGGTCTTGATGTAGTCGAAACCCAGCTTGTCCCAGTTAATGCTTTCGTTACTCATGACACCCTCGATTGTCTTGCAAGTGCCCGATTGCTCGGGCTGCTGTTATATGCGCACCTCGCCACGATAATACATCCGTCGCGGATCGGGAACGGTCAGTGACGAATTGGGTGAGGGCTGGCAGACGCTGCACCTCTATCGGTTGGCCCCGTCGGAGCCTGTGCTGTTCCTTGTGAGGTGGTCAGTAGTGTCTAGGCTAAAAAGTCTGCAACGAGCAAATACCCAGGATGAACGGTATGAACAGGAACGCTCAGGCCCTCCATTGCGGCACGCCCGACGTGATGATCACTGATAACAGGGGGCTGGGTGTGCGCGAAATCGCTTACCACCGCCATCCACAAGCGATGGCCCAGACTGACCCGCGCATCACCCGCCATCGATTCAACGCGCTCGGGCAACGGCTGAACAGCGTCGACCCGCGTTTGCACGAGCACGCTCAGGGCGAGGACGAGGGGCTGGTCAATTGCTCGATGCGCTACTCATTCAGTGGGCGGCTGTCACGAACCGATTGCGTCGATGCCGGTACCGATATGTCCCTGGCCAGTATCGACGGCCGCGCGCTGCTGCAGGTTAATGGAATGGGCGTCACGCGTCGGCAGCACTATGAAGCAGTACCGCTGGCCGGTCGTTTGACCTATGTCAGCGAGCAGGTCAGCGCACAACCACGGGTTATCGTGGAGCGTTTCAACTGGGGGGATGCATCGACGGCGATCAAGGCGCGCAACCTGGCCGGGCTGTGCGTCCGTCACTACGACACGGCGGGTTGCCTCGGCCAGGACCGAGTGGGCATCACCGGGGTGGCGCTGGCGACCACCAGAAGGTTGCTCAAGCCCGGTAGCGAGGCCGATTGGCGAGGTGCAAGCGTGGAGCAGTGGGATCTGCTGTTGTCGCCGACGCCCTACACCACCTGCTATGCGGTGGACGCCATGGGCGCGTTGCGCGAGCAGATCGATGCGCAAGATCATGTGCAGCGGCACGCATACGATGTTGCAGGTTCACTCGCCAACAGTTGGCTGACCCTCGAGGGTGGCATCGAACGCATCGTGCTCAAGTCGCGGACCTATGCGGCCAGTGGCGAGACCTTGGGTGAAGTGCACGGCAACGGTGTCGTCACGCACTACAGCTATGAGCCGAGGACCCAGCGCCTTTGCGGCATGCGTATACAGCGACCTGCCGGGCATGCGTTCGGGCCAAGGTTGCTGCAGGCGCTGCATTACGCGTATGACCCCGTGGGCAATGTGGTTGGCGTGTACAGCGACGCCGAGGCGACGCGATTCTGGAATAACCAGAAGGTCATGCCCGCGCAGCATTGTGAATACGACACCCTCTATCAACTGGTCTCGGCCAGCGGTCGCGAAATGGCTGAAAACGCGCAACGTAATCCGGCCTTGCTCCCGCCTTCCATACCCCTGCGTGGCCAAGACGGCTCGCTGGTGAACTACGTCCGCCGCTATGCCTATGATCGTGGGGGCAATCTGAACCGCATCAGCCACGTATCACCCCTGGCCCGGGGCAGCTACACGCTGGCCATCACCGTGTCCGGGCGCAGCAACCGCGCCGTGTCGAGCGCATTAACCGAAGACCCGTTGCAAGTGGCTGCGCTGTTCGATGCGGCAGGTAATCAACGTTTGCTGCAGCCAGGTCAGGCGCTGTCGTGGACTTCTCGACAGGCCTTGCATGAGGTCGTGCTGGTGGCTGGCGATCACGGCCTGATGGAGGGAGAGTGCTACCGGTACGACGGCAATCGGCAGCGCACGGAAAAAATCTCGATTTACGCTTCCGGCAGCGAACACGTGCTGTATCTGCCCGCCCTCGAAATGCGCACCTGGCGTCATGGCCTGGATGTTACCCAGGCGTTGCAGGTGTTGCAGGTCGGTGGGGTGGGTAGGGTGCAGGTGCGGGTGCTGCATTGGCAGGTCGGACTGCCGGCAGGCATCGAGAACGGTGCATTGCGTTACTCATACGGCAATTTGACCGCAAGTGTCGGCCTGGAGCTGGACGGCAGCGGGCAGGTAATCAGCCGTGAGGACTATTACCCCTACGGCGGCACCGCCGTGTGGTCGACCCGCAACGAAGTGGAGGCAGGTTATAGAACACAGCGTTTTGCCGGCAAGGAGCGGGATGCGACGGGGTTGTATTACTTCGGCCAGCGCTATTACCAACCCTGGGTCGCACGCTGGTTGAGTGCCGACCCGGCAGGCTGGGTGGACGGCATGAATGTCTATCGAATGGTGCGCAACTCTCCGCTGACGTGGGGTGATGACGATGGATTGTCGGCAGAAAGGGATATCTACAGGAAGTACAAGGCGGTCAGGGAGGCCGGGGGCATTCTGCGGACGCTAAAGGAACGGAGTCGTGATTTTCTGGAATCGAAAAGGCGAACCACCACCTATGGTGCAGTCTTCTCTGGAATCAAGGCGGCCACGGTGTCGGCAGGCAGCTTTCTGGGTGCCGCAGTCGGCTCGGTGGTACCGGTGGTGGGTACGCATGCAGCAGGCGTGGTTGCAGGTCAAGTGACCTCAGTGATCATCCCGGACTATTTGCCTTCGCCGCAGGTCAAGGTGGCCGAAAAAATTGATCGCCTGTCAAAACCCGGATCCCTGCGTCAGGCCTTGGACGCTCTTGGCGTAGACGCGGGGGCGGTGAGTGAAGAGGTCGCTGGCAACGCCTTCGACCAAGCGGCGCAGCATACCCTGATGGAAGAGTTGGCCAGTGCAGTGCCACTGGTGCCCGTGGTTGCCATGGCCGAGATTCCCTGGAGGGTCGCCAAGGCAATCAGGTTATCCAAGGAAGACCTGGTGACGCAGCTTGAGGCCGAGCTGGATAAGGCAGAGTCGGTTCTCAACGGATTGATAGATCACATGAACAATGCGTTTGAAAATGATGGCCGTGACCTGGCGTTTTACCCACTGCCTTGGTCCCTGAAAAAAAGCCATGCCATCGGTTTGCGCGTACAGGGACGATCCTTGTTGTCGCCTGCAGTCGTGACGCAAAGCAGGTTCGACAGTCATGTCACTCACGTCAGGGAAGAAATCGGCGAACTGCGCGCACTGATTACAAGGCGAGGTCTGGGCATCCTGACAAGCCACCGTCCGATCTCACACCATTCCAACCCCAATCACCCTAGATGGGACCGCCACAAATCATTCGCCCACCGTTGATGACCCAAAGGGGGGCGGCGTGTCGCCCCCACACCGTGCATCATCCTGCGACCTGCCAAACAAAAGCCAAATATTTCATTTGCTTTCACCTGCGTACTTGGCCCGCAACCTGCTATATCCAGCCAGCGAAATTTGATCGAGTGGTCAGCCCGCCAGCGTCGTGCTGAATCGCGCGAGCCGCTCTGATATCTCGGCTGGCCACGGAATTCAGGGGCTGTAGGATGTTATTAGCAACGCAGGTGGAACAATCTGAACCAGATGCAGGCTGGAGCGCGCACCTGCAACTGCGCTTCATCGAGCGCAATGGGGTGACCCGCCTTGGTGCGCGCCGTCACTTTGGCCCGCTTTTGGTGCAGCGCCCGTTCTATCCGGAGGGCGCACCGTGCCACGTTTATGTACTGCACCCGCCAGGCGGCATCGTCGCGGGTGACCGCCTGGAACTGGACATCCACCTCGAGCCGGGCAGCCATGCGCTGCTGACCATGCCTGGCGCCAGCAAGTTCTACCGCAGCATTGGCCCTACCGCGTGGCTGGCCCAGCGCTTTCACCTTCAGGCCGGCAGCACCCTGGAATGGCTGCCGCAGGACAGCATCTTCTTCAACGGCGCCCGTGCCAGCCTCGACAGCCGCTTCACTTTGGAGCCGGGCGCGAAGTTGCTGGCCTGGGAGACCCTGTGCCTGGGCCGGCCGGTCATGAACGAGTGTTTCGAGCACGGCGCACTGGACAGCCGCCTGTCCATCGAGCTGCCCGGCGACACCGGCCTGCACGAGCGGCTGCGTATCGCCGGCGGGCAATTGGCCAAGGTCGGCGGTCACCCGCTGGTCGCCACGTTCTGCGCGGCGCCCGCGACCTCGGCTGTGCTGGAACAGGTGCGCGCGCTACTCGATGAACTCGACACCCCTGCAGGCGCGACCTTGCTTGGCTCGCTGCTGGTGATCCGCCTGCTCGATCACGATAACCAACACCTGCAACACACCCTGCAGCGCCTCTGGCATGCCCTGCGCCCGGCCGTTCTCGGCCTGGCCGCATGCCCGCCGCGCATCTGGGCCACTTGAGAGAGCGCCATGGAGCTGACCCCGAGAGAGAAAGACAAACTGCTGCTGTTCACCGCCGCGCTGCTGGCCGAACGGCGCCTGGCCCGTGGCCTGAAGCTCAACTACCCGGAGGCGGTGGCGCTGATCAGCGCGGCGGTGCTCGAAGGCGCCCGCGATGGCCGCACGGTGGCCGAGTTGATGAGCCTGGGCCGCGAAGTGATCGGCCGTGAGCAGGTCATGGAGGGCGTCCCGGAGATGCTGCATGACGTGCAGGTCGAAGCGACCTTCCCCGACGGTACCAAGTTGGTGACCGTGCACGACCCCATCGTCTGACCTGGCGCAGGAGCCCAGCATGATCCCAGGTGAAATTCAGGTCGCCGCTGGCGACATCGAACTCAACGTTGGCCGTGACACGGTCAGCGTCAGCGTGGCCAACCATGGCGACCGGCCGGTACAGGTCGGTTCGCACTACCACTTCTACGAGGTCAATGATGCGCTGGTATTCGAGCGCGCACCGACCCGTGGTTTTCGCCTCGATATCCCGGCTGGCACCGCCGTACGCTTCGAGCCGGGCCAGGCGCGCACCGTGCAGTTGGTGGCCTATGCCGGCAAGCGTGAAGTGTATGGCTTTCAGGGCAAGGTGAATGGCGCACTGGAGCGTGAAGCATGAGCCGTATTTCCCGTCGGGCCTACGCTGACATGTTCGGCCCCACTGTCGGCGACCGCGTGCGCCTGGCCGACACCGCACTGTGGGTTGAAGTCGAGAAGGACTTCACGGTCTACGGCGAAGAGGTCAAGTTCGGGGGTGGCAAGGTCATCCGCGACGGCATGGGCCAAGGCCAGATGCTCGCCGCCGAGGCCATGGACCTGGTGCTGACCAATGCCCTGATCATCGACCACTGGGGCATCGTCAAGGCCGATATCGGCGTCAAGCAAGGACGCATTGCTGCGATCGGCAAGGCCGGTAATCCCGACGTGCAGCCGGGTGTGACCGTGCCGGTAGGCCCGGGTACCGAAGTGATCGCCGCCGAAGGCAAAATCGTCACCGCCGGTGGCATCGACTCACACATCCACTTCATCTGCCCGCAGCAGGTGGAGGAGGCGCTGACCAGTGGCGTCACCACCTTCATTGGCGGCGGCACTGGCCCGGCCACCGGCACCAATGCCACCACCTGCACGCCGGGGCCCTGGTATCTGGCGAGGATGCTCCAGGCCGCCGATTGCTTGCCGATCAACATCGGCCTGCTGGGCAAAGGCAACGCCTCGCGCCCCGAAGCGCTGCGTGAGCAGATCGCCGCCGGCGCCGTGGGCCTGAAGCTGCACGAGGACTGGGGCTCGACCCCGGCCGCCATCGACTGCTGCCTGGGCGTGGCCGAAGAGATGGACATCCAGGTGGCGATCCATACCGACACCTTGAACGAATCGGGCTGTATCGAAGACACCCTGGCCGCCATTGGTGACCGCACCATCCATACTTTCCACACGGAGGGTGCTGGTGGCGGCCACGCACCGGACATCATCCGTGCGGCCGGGCAGGCCAACGTGCTGCCGTCCTCGACCAACCCGACCCTGCCGTACACGGTCAACACCGTGGATGAGCATCTGGACATGCTCATGGTCTGTCACCATCTGGACCCGAGCATCGCCGAGGACGTGGCCTTCGCCGAGTCGCGCATCCGCCGCGAGACCATCGCGGCCGAGGACATCCTCCACGACATGGGCGCCTTCGCCATGACCTCGTCCGATTCCCAGGCCATGGGCCGGGTCGGCGAAGTGGTGCTGCGCACCTGGCAGGTGGCGCACCAGATGAAGCTGCGCCGCGGGCCGCTGGCGCCGGACACCGGCTACAGCGACAACTTCCGGGTCAAGCGCTACATCGCCAAGTACACCCTCAACCCGGCGCTGACCCATGGCATTGCCCATGAAGTCGGCTCGGTGGAGGTGGGCAAGTTGGCTGACCTGGTGCTCTGGTCGCCGGCCTTCTTTGCAGTCAAGCCGGCCCTGGTGATCAAGGGCGGGATGATCGCCACCGCGCCGATGGGTGACATCAACGGCTCGATTCCGACCCCGCAGCCGGTGCATTACCGGCCGATGTTCGGCGCCATGGGCGCAGCCCGCCACGCCACGCGCATGACCTTCCTGCCCCAGGCCGCCATGGACCGTGGCCTGCATCAGCAATTGGGGCTGCAGAGCCTGATCGGTGTAGCCCACGGCTGCCGCCGGGTGCGCAAGGCCGACATGGTCCACAACACCTTGCAGCCAGTGATCGAAGTCGATTCGCAAACCTACCAGGTGCGTGCCGACGGCGAGTTGCTGGTGTGCGAGCCGGCCAGCGAACTGCCGCTGGCCCAGCGCTATTTCCTGTTCTGAAGGAGTGAAGATGATTGTCCTGACCCGCCGGATCGAGGCATCCGAGACCGTCACCGGTACCGTGACACTGGACGTCGACAGCCGCATCAAGAGCCGCCTGCGCGTGGCCCTCGACGATGGCCGCGAAGCGGGCCTGATGCTCGAACGTGGCCACCTGCTGCGCGGCGGCGAGTTGCTCGCCGATGCGTCCGGAGCCCATGTGATCCGGGTACTGGCAGCCCCCGAAACGGTTTCCACCGTGCGCTGCGATGACCCGCACCTGCTGGCCCGCGCCGCCTATCACCTGGGCAACCGCCATGTGCCGCTGCAGATCGAGCCTGGCCTGCTGCGTTACCAGCACGATTATGTGCTCGACGACATGCTGCGCGGCCTGGGCCTGACGGTGGAGGCCGAGCAGGCACCGTTCGAGCCCGAAGCCGGCGCCTACCAGAGCGCACCGCACAGCCACAGTCACAGTCACAGCAACGACCATCCATTCGTGCGCCTGCCAGCCCATTGCTGAATCCCTCATATAAGGAACCCACCATGAAAAAGATTTTCGCCCTTGCCCTGCTGATGGTCGCACTACCGGCTTTCGCCCACCCAGGTCACGACGGCAACCCATTGCATGACGGCTTGCTGCACCCGCTGACCGGCCTTGACCACCTGCTGATGCTACTGGGTACCGGTGTGCTGGCCGCGCTGACCCGGCGCAACCTGGCCCTGCCACTGGCCACCCTGGCTTCGATGTTCGCCGGTGCCGTGTGTGGCCACCTGTTCGGCGATGTGCTGGGCATGGAAAGCATGATCGCCCTGTCGGTGCTGGTGGCTGCAGCCGCCGTGCTGCTGCCGAGCCGTCAGTTGCTGCTGGCCCTGGCCATGCCGGTGTTCGCCCTGTTTCACGGCTGGGCTCACGGCGTCGAAGCCACGCCAAGCGCGTTCTGGATGTTCAGCGCCGGCTTTGTCACCGTCAGCGGCCTGCTGCTGGCCGTCGGCTTCGGCGTCGGTTGCCTGCTGCGCCGACACAGCGGCCTGCAGAAAGCCTTCGGCGGCGGCATGCTGGCTGGCGCCGCGCTGGTGCTGGCCGGTTGATGAACAGCGACCTGGCACTGCTGCGCCTGCTGCAGCTGGCCAGTCCAGGCCTGCCGGTGGGTGGTTTCACCTACTCGCAGGGGCTGGAGTGGGCCGTCGAGGCTGGCTGGGTACGCGACACTGCCGGCTTCAGTGCCTGGCAGCGCGAGCAGTTGCACGACACCCTTGCCCACCTGGACTGGCCGGTGCTGGCGCGCCTGTACCGCGCCTGTGAGGCCGACGATGCGCAAGCATTCGCCCACTGGAGCCGCTTCCTGCTGGCCAACCGCGAAACCGCCGAGCTGCGCCTGGAAGAACAGCAGCGCGGCTCGGCCCTGGCGCGGTTGCTCGATGGCTGGCAGCTGGGCCAGGACCCGGCCTGGCGCGCCAGCCTCGAACTCAGTCAGCTTGGCGGCATGGCCTGGCTTGCCGCGCACTGGCAGATCCCGCTGCGCCAGTTGGCCCTCGGCCATGCCTTCGCCTGGCTCGAGGGGGCGGTGATGGCCGGGGTCAAGCTGGTGCCGTTCGGCCAGCAGGCGGCGCAGACCTTGTTGCGCGACCTGGGCGCCGAACTGCCCGGCGTACTGGACGAGGCCTTGGCTTTGGCCGATGACCAGCTCGGCGGCGGCTTGCCGCTGCTGGCAATCGCTTCTTCACGTCACGAAACCCAATACACCCGTTTGTTCCGTTCCTGAGGACTGCCTCCATGCAAAGCTATCAGCAACCCCTGCGCGTCGGTGTCGGCGGCCCGGTCGGCTCTGGCAAGACCGCGCTGCTCGAATGCCTGTGCAAGGCCATGCGCGATCACTACCAGATCGCCGTGGTCACCAATGACATCTACACCAAGGAAGACCAGCGCATCCTCACCGAGGCCGGTGCCCTGGAGCCTGAACGTATCGTTGGCGTCGAGACCGGTGGCTGCCCGCACACCGCCATCCGCGAGGATGCGTCGATGAACCTGGCGGCCGTCGAAGCCCTGGCGCGCAAGTTCGGCAATCTTGAAGTGATCTTCGTCGAAAGCGGTGGCGATAACCTTAGCGCCACCTTCAGCCCCGAGCTGGCCGACCTGACCATCTACGTCATCGACGTGGCCGAAGGCGAGAAAATCCCGCGCAAGGGCGGCCCCGGCATCACTAAGTCGGATTTCCTGGTGATCAACAAGACCGACCTGGCGCCTTACGTGGGGGCTTCGCTGGAAGTGATGGAGCGTGACACCCAGCGCATGCGCCCGCAGCGCCCCTGGACCTTCAGCAACCTGAAGAAGGGCGAGGGCCTGCAGGCGGTGATCGACTTCATCGTGGAGCGGGGGATGCTGGGTGTGAGGGGTTGAATGCCTGTACCTCGACGCGGTTGCGGCCGTTCTGCTTGGCCTTGTACAGCATCTCGTCGGCTTGCTTGAGCAGGGTTTCGGCCAGCTCGCTATCGGGCTGACGGCAGGCCACGCCGACCGACAGGGTGAGTTTGCCGCAGTGGGGCGTGTCGGCCTGTTCGACCGCCTCACGGATGCGCTCGGCGATACGCCGGGCATCGGCCAGGGTGGTGTCCGGCAGCAGCATGGTGAACTCCTCGCCGCCGACCCGGCAGGGCAGGTCTTGCTGGCGGGAATTCTGCCGCAGCAGCTCGCTCAGGTGCTTGAGCACGTCATCGCCGGCGTCATGGCCATAGGTGTCGTTGACCCGTTTGAAGAAATCGATGTCCAGCGCCAGCACAGCGAATGCGCGTTCGCTTTCCATCAAGGTAGCGAGTGCCAGTTGCAGCGCCCGACGGTTGGCCAGGCCAGTAAGGGCGTCACTCTGGGCTTCCTGGCGCAGCTTGCCGAACTTCTCCTGCATCAGGCGCTCGGCAGTGAGCAGGGCCCGGCGGATGGCAGCGGCCTCGACGTACCAGGCATCTATCCCCCGCAGTTCATTGGCGGTTTCGCTGGCTGAAAGGTGCCTGGCGCCGTGTGCCAACTGGCGCAGTGGCTTGATCAGCCAGTAGGTCATCCACAACAGCAGCAGGAAGCCGATGAGGCTGGCCGGAAGAATGTACAACAGCACTTTGCGCATCAGTTCATGCAGCGGAGCCAGCGCCAGTTCGCGCGGTTGCTGGGCGACCACGGCCCAGTGCGTGTCAGGCACCGGGGCGAAGCCGGCGAGCATGGGGATGCCGATGTAGTTGGGCGCATCCAGGTTACCGGTCTCGCCGCGCAGGGCCGCTTCAATGGTCGGGCTGCCGGTGGCCAGCGCGCCGATGCGTTCATGGTCGGGGTGGTAGAGCAGGCGTTCGTTGGCGTCGGCGACGAAGGCAAAGGTGCCGTCATGCTGATAATGCTGGCCGATCACCGTGTGCAGTTCGCTTTCTTTTTTGAGAAACACCGAGCCACCGACAAGGCCCAGGTAGCGCCCGTCTGCAGCGAAGATCGGCTCCGAGACGAACACCACCAGCTCGTCCCCCCGTGAGGTGTAGGCCGGGCTGACCAGCGGCTTGCGGGCATCGACGGCCTGCTGGATTTCTGATGAACGCTGGCGGTGGCTGGCGATCTGGCGAATATCCGGGTACGCCACCAGCACTTGCCCCTGCGCATTGACGATGACAATGGAGTTGAAGTCCTCATCCTGGGCTTGCAGGCGCTTGGCTTCGGCTTGCAGCAACAGTGGGTCGTCCAGGCCGCCGGCAAGTTGCCCGGCGCTGTAAATCAGATGGCTGCGGGACGAGCGCAGGAACTCGGTGATGCTCGAAGCCACTTTGCTGGCATAGGCCTGGTTGGCCTTCAGGGAAAACTGTACCAACGTGTTGTGCTGCACCCGGTAGGCGACATACAGGGCATTGCCCAGCGTCGCCAGGCACGCCAGCACGACGATGCCGAGCACCAGGGTTCGCAGATCGATCATGGGCAAGCGCTTGGGCATGGCGGGTCTGTCTGGCAAGGGCGACGGGCTCAAGTATGGCCGGTTTCTGCCAGGCTGCTGCCAAAGTGCCGCCGTTGTGCGGCAGGTGGCACTTTGGGCGATGGGTCACTCATGGCAGCAATGGGGTTTGCCGGCTTGGCCCTCGTAGCGATCGTGGTGCCGGACCCAGTCCAAGGTCCCGGTCTCGTTGCGCCCCAGTGGGGCGATGTCGAGGAAGTTGTAAGTGTTGATCAGGATGTCCAGGCCACGGGCGTAGGTCGAATAGGTATGGTAGAGCGTGCCGTCCGGGTCCATGTAGAAGGCGCTCAGGCCGGGCAACTCGGCCTCATTGCCGGTGTACGGCGCGTAGTTGTACTGGCGTTGGCCTTCGCTGCCGACGCTGACGCCGAAGTCCTCGTTGAAACCGCTGCCGTCGGATGAGTACCAGGGGAAGCGCCAGCCCATGCGCTGGCGGAAGGCCTGGAATTCGGGGTAGGGCGCGCGTGACACGGCCACCAGCGAAACGTCGTGGTGGGCCAGGTGCAGGTTGGCGCCATCGAAATGGTCAGCGAGAAACGAGCAGCCTGGGCAGCCTTCGCTCCAGCCTTCGGCGAACATGAAGTGATAGACCAGCAGCTGGCTGCGCCCGGCAAACAGGTCGGCCAGGCTCAGCTCGCCGTCCGGGCCGTGGAAACGGTAGGGCTGTTCGACCTTGACCCAGGGCAGGGCGCGGCGGGCGGCGGCCAGTTCGTCGCGTTGGTGGGTGAAGGCTTTTTCGTGTAGCCAAAGTTGGCGGCGAGCGGCCAGCCATTGGTCGCGCGTTGCGACCGGGTGTTTTTGATCGGGGGTGCTCATGGTGCTGACTCCGCTTGGGGGTTCAGCTTTTGGTCGATTTGAAGTGAGGGAAATCGACAGGCCGGGCGGATGGGCGATGAGTGGTTGAGTGTGTTCGGCTCTGGATGTGTGGCGCCTGTGAGATCGAGCGCCGCGCGGGCGGCGCTCGATTGCCCGCCCTGATCAATAAATCAAGGCGAGCACATGGCCTCGATCACCGTCCACAGCTGCGGATCATTGAAATCTTTCACCACCAGCTTGGCCCCCGCAGCCAGCAGCCGCTCCGGCGTCTGGGTGGTGGCAACCCCCACGGTGAAGATTCCGGCCCTGCTCGCAGCCGTCACCCCCGGCAACGAATCCTCGAATGCCAGCGCTTCCCCAGCCTCCACTTCCAAGCGCTGCAGCCCGGTCAGGTAGGGCAGCGGATCAGGCTTGGGCCGCTCCAGCTCTTCGGCCACCAGCACATGCTCGAAGCGTTCCCCAAGGCCCATGGCTGTGAGCATGTGCTCGGCATTGAGCCGGGGTGCATTGGTCACCACGCACATGCCGATGTCCCAGGCTCGCGCATGGTCCATCAGGCGCAGCAGGCCTGGCATGGGTTGCAGCTCGGGTGACAGTTCGCGGAAAAGCGCTTCCTTGCGGTCGGCCAGCGCGTGGCGCTCGGTGGTATCGGCAAGTGGAAACAATTCGGCAAACAGTTCGCCATTGGCCCGGCCACTGACCTGGGCATCGAATTGCTCCTGGGTCAACTCGCGGCCGTCATAGTCGTGAAGCAGTTGGCGAAAGGCCTGCAAGTGCAGGGTGTCGGTGTCGGTCAAGGTTCCATCGAGATCGAACAGCAGGGCAGTCAGCATCAGGTATCCAGGTATTCACATAAACAAAAGCCCGGGGATGATAACCAAAGCTGACGACAAAGGGGGCTGTTCAGCGTACGCCGAAAAGAGTACAAATGTGCTCCATGGACAATCTCACCCCAAAACGCCGTGCAATCCTCGAATTCATTCGCGAGCGCATTGCCGACCACGGCCAGCCTCCGAGCCTGGCCGATATCGC
Source organism: Pseudomonas sp. NBRC 111124 (assembly GCF_001320245.1). Classification (GTDB taxonomy): domain Bacteria; phylum Pseudomonadota; class Gammaproteobacteria; order Pseudomonadales; family Pseudomonadaceae; genus Aquipseudomonas. Next base: position 52,260 of record NZ_BCBA01000004.1, on the reverse strand, counting down.
CAGCCGCTTCGGTTTTGCCTCGCGCAGTGTCGCGCGCAAGCACATCACCGCGTTGAGGCAGGCCGGTTACATTGATGTCACGCCAAACCAGGCGCGGGGCATTCGCCTGGCCGAGCCCCTGCGCCGGCCGGAGATCCTCGAGATTCCCGTGCTGGGGCAAGTGGCAGCCGGTGCGCCGATCGGCCCGGACCTGGGCATTCACGAGCAATTGCTGCTCGACCCCAGCCTGTTCCGCCGCACACCGGATTACCTGCTTAAAGTGCGCGGCGATTCGATGATCGACGACGGTATCTTCGACGGCGACCTGGTCGGCATCCTTCAGCAGGGTGAGGCACGTGATGGCCAGATCGTGGTCGCGCGCCTGGATGGCGAGGTCACCATCAAGCGCCTGCAACGCCAGCCCGGTGGCTACCGGCTGCTGCCGCGCAACCCGGCCTATGCGCCGATCGACGTGGGGCCTGAACGCGAGTTCTTCATCGAAGGCGTGTTCTGTGGCCTGTTGAGGCGCGACTGATGGGCGCGGTGGTCGATCTCGATCGGCTGCTCGACCAGCGCCAGGTCTGGCGCGGGCGGCAGGGCCAGGTGCGCCCGGCCGGCTTGCAGCCCACCGGCCATGCGATGCTCGACCAACGTCTGCCGGATGGCGGCTGGCCGGCTGCTGCCCTCAGCGAGTTGCTGTTGGCCAGCCCGGGCTGTGGCGAGTTGCAACTGCTCTGGCCAACCTTGTCGCGCCTGACCGATGAAGGCGGGCGAGTGGTGCTGGTGGCGCCGCCGTTCATTCCCTACGCGCCGGCCTGGCAGGCCGCCGGTGTAGACCTGCGCTGGCTGGTGCAGGTCGATGCCGGGCAGGCCGATGCCCTGTGGGCCGCCGAACAATGCTTGCGCTCCGGCAGTTGCGCGGCGGTGCTGTGCTGGCCGGAGCGTGCCGATGACCGCGCTTTGCGTCGCCTGCAGGTGGCCGCTGAGACAGGCCAGGCACTGGCCTTCGCCTGTCGGCCGCAGCAGGCGGCGCACAACCCGTCGCCCGCCGCCTTGCGTATCGCCGTGGATACCCGCCCGGCGCAATGGCGTGTACTCAAGTGCCGTGGCGGTATGCCACCGGCGCTGCCTATCGCCTGCCCAGGGCGGGGCTGATGCACCATGCTCTGGGCCTGCATTCTCCTGCCCCAGCTGGCACTGGACTCGATCCTGCGCGAGCGTGACGACGCCGATACGCCACTGGTGCTGATCGGTGGCCCCGTTCAGCGTCGCCTGCTGCAAGCCGTCAATCCTGCGGCGGCGGCCATTGGCCTGCGGGCGGGGCAGACGCTGACCGCCGCGCGGGCCCTGGCCGATGGTTTCCATTGTGTCGAGGCTGATCCGGCCCGCATCGAGCAACTGCAGCAGTTGCTGGCAGCCTGGGCCTACAAGTTCAGTGCTCAGGTGAGCCTTCACTACCCTCGAGCCCTGTTGATAGAGGTCGGCTCCAGCCTGCAGCTGTTCGGCCCTTGGCCATTGTTCGAGGCCCGCCTGCGTGAAGAATTGGCAGCATTGGGCTTGCGCCAGCGCATCGTGCTCGCGACCAACCCGGTAGCGGCCCGTATGCTTGCCAACGGCCATGATGGCCTGGCACTGACCTGCGCCGACCAGACCCAGGCAGCGCTGGCGCGCATGCCGATTGAGCGTGTCGGGTTGCCAGCGGACGCTGCCGAGGCCTTTGCCCGCATGGGGCTGCGCCAGTTGGGCCAAGTGCTGGCCTTGCCGCGCGATGCGCTGGCCAGGCGTTTTTCCGCCCAGGTGCAGCTGCACCTGGACCAGTTGCTCGGCCTGCGTTCCAAGGGCCTGGATTTCTATCAGCCGCCGGACCGCTTCGAAACGCGTCTGGAGCTCAACTTCGACATCGAATCGCATCAGGCCTTGCTGTTCCCGCTGCGACGCATGCTCAATGACCTGGCAGCCTTCCTCGCTGGCCGCGACTGTGGTGTGCAGCGCTTTAGCCTGTACCTGGAACACGTCGAAGGGCCGGACACCTTGCTGCACGTTGGGCTGCTCTCTGCCGAGCGGGACGCCGCCATGCTGTTCGAACTGGCCCGCGGGCGCCTTGAGCCGCTGCGCATCCCGGCGCCCGTGCGTAACCTGCGGTTGGTCGCTGACGACCTGCCAGCCTTCGTGCCCCAGCACCAGGCACTGTTCGACCCCCGCGCCAAGCAGGCCCAGCCTTGGGAGCAACTGCGCGAACGCCTGCGTGCGCGCCTGGGTGATGAAGCCGTCAAAGGGCTGCGCGCCGAGGCCGACCACCGTCCCGAGTGTGCCTGGCAGCAAGCGGAGCAGGGCGCCCAGGGCAGCCTGCCGGCCTTGCCCGGTAGCCGTCCGGGGTGGTTGCTGCCCACGCCACAACCCCTCGAGGCGGCTGGCCATACGCTGCTGGGCCAGGCCGAGCGCATCGAGTCGGGCTGGTGGGACGGTGGTGACGTGCGCCGTGACTACTACCGCATCGAAACCCGCGATGGCCTGCGCGGCTGGGCCTATCAGGATCTGGCTCAACCCGGTCCGTTGTGGCTGCAGGGCTGGTTCGCATGAGCACGCCGGGCTACGCCGAGCTGCATTGCCTGTCCAATTTCAGCTTTCAGCGTGGCGCATCGAGCGCCGAAGAGCTGTTCCGCCGTGCCCATGAGCAGGGCTATCAGGCATTGGCGATCACCGACGAATGCACCCTGGCCGGTATCGTACGCGCCTGGCAGGCCGCCAAGGCGCAGCAATTGCGCTTGATTGTCGGCAGCGAAGTGCGCCTGCAGGATGGCCCCAAACTGGTGCTATTGGTGCAGAACCTGACGGGCTACCAGAACCTCTGCGCCCTGATCACCCGCGCCCGGCGGCGGGCCGAGAAGGGCGACTACCAATTGTTCGCGGACGATCTGCAGCAGCACCATGAAGGGTTGCTGGCGCTATGGATTGCCGATGACCCAGATGACCAGGCAACTGGCCGCTGGCTGCGTGGCGTATTCGCCGAGCGCTTGTGGCTGGGTATACACCTGCACCGTGGCAGCGATGATGACCGGCGCCTGGTCCGCCTGAGCGAACTGGCGGCGCACCTGGGCATCCGCGCTGTCGCCTGCGGTGACGTGCACATGCACGTACGCGGCCGGCGTGCACTGCAGGACTGCATGACCGCCATCCGCCAGCACTGCAACGTGGCCGAGGCAGGGCGATACCTGTTCGCAAATGGCGAGCGTCACCTGCGTTCGCTGGAGCAATTGGCCGAGCTGTACCCAGCAGACCTGCTGGCCGAGAGCCTGGTGATCGCCGAGCGTTGCCAGTTCGACCTGGGTGAACTGCGCTACCAGTACCCGCGCGAACTGGTACCCGAAGGCCAGACCCCCTCCAGCTGGCTGCGCGCATTGTGCGAGCAGGGCTTGCCCCAGCGTTGGCCTGCTGGGCCGAGCAGCAAGGTACGTGCGGTACTGGACAAGGAACTGGCACTGATCGAGGAGCTGGGTTACGAGAGTTATTTCCTGACCGTGCATGACATCGTCGCCTTTGCCCGCCGTCAGCACATTCTCTGCCAAGGCCGTGGCTCGGCAGCCAATTCGGTGGTGTGTTTCGTGCTGGGCATCACCGAGCTCGACCCGATGGAGCATCGCCTGCTGTTCGAGCGCTTCCTGTCCCGCGAACGCAACGAGCCGCCGGATATCGACGTGGACTTCGAGCATGACCGGCGCGAAGAAGTCATCCAGTACGTGTTCCGCCGTTACGGCCGGCACCGCGCCGCCCTGACTGCCGTGGTCAATACCTACCACGCTGCCGGGGCTGTTCGTGATGTGGCCAGGGTATTAGGCCTGCCGGCCGACCAGGTGGATGCGTTGGCCAAGTGCTGCGGCCGCTGGAGCGACCGTATCCCGGACGCTCAACGGCTGGCAGAGGCCGGCTTCGAGCCCGGAAGCCCGTCGCTGCGGCGCATCCTGGTACTGGCCGGTGAACTGATCGGTTTCCCCCGTCACCTGTCCCAGCACCCGGGTGGTTTCGTCATTTCCGAGCAGCCGCTGGACCACCTGGTACCGGTGGAAAACGCCGCCATGGCCGAACGCACGGTGATCCAGTGGGACAAGGACGACCTGGACATGGTCGGCCTGCTTAAGGTCGATGTGCTGGCCCTGGGCATGCTCAGCGCCTTGCGCCGCTGCTTCGACCTGTTGCAGCGGCACCGCGGTCGGCAGCTGACCCTGGCGACCATCCCCGGCGAAGACCCGGCGACCTACGCGATGATCAGCCGCGCCGAAACCATGGGCGTGTTCCAGATCGAATCGCGTGCCCAGATGGCCATGCTGCCGCGGCTCAAGCCTGACACCTTCTATGACCTGGTGATCGAGGTCGCCATCGTGCGCCCTGGGCCAATCCAGGGCGACATGGTTCACCCCTACCTGCGCCGGCGCCTCAAGCAGGAGCCGGTGACCTACCCCTCGGAAAAGCTCAAGGAAGTGTTCGAGCGCACCCTGGGCGTACCGCTGTTTCAAGAGCAGGTGATGGAACTGGCCATGGTCGCTGCCGACTACAGCCCCGGCGAGGCCGACCAGCTGCGCCGCAGCATGGCAGCCTGGAAGCGCCATGGTGGGCTCGAGCCCCATCGCCAGCGCCTGGTCGATGGCATGCTGCGCAACGGTTACGACCTTGCGTTCGCCGAGCGCATCTTCGAGCAGATCAAAGGCTTTGGCAGTTACGGCTTCCCCGAGTCCCATGCGGCAAGCTTCGCCTTGCTGTGCTATGCCAGCAGCTGGCTCAAGTGCCACGAACCGGCGATTTTCACCTGCGCGCTGGTCAACAGCTGGCCGATGGGGTTCTACAGCCCGGATCAGCTGTTGCAGGAGGCGCGTCGGCAAGGCATCGAGGTACGGCCGGTGGATGTGTTCCATAGCGAATGGGACTGCACGCTGGAGCCGGATCACCAGAGCGTTCTGGCCATACGCCTTGGGCTGCGGCAGATCCGGGGTTTCAGCGAGGCGGATGCTCGCCGGCTGGAGCAGGCGAGGGCGCAGCGCCCCTGGCGGGATGTCGAAGACCTGTGCCTGCGCGCCGGGCTCGACAGCCGTGCCCGCGCCCGGCTGGCCGATGCCGGCGCGCTGCGAGCCTTGGCCCGTGACCGCCACCAGGCGCGCTGGCAGGTGGCGGCAGTACAGCCGCAGTTGCCGCTGTTCGCCGAGGTGCAGGCATTGCCGGAAGCTGACGTGGCATTGCCCGCGCCAACGGTGGGCGAGGATCTGGTTGCCGATTACGACACCTTGGGAACGACCTTGGGCCCGCATCCGCTCAGGTTGTTGCGCTCACGGCTACGGGCGCTGGGCTGTCGCAGCTCCGCCGAGCTGGCGGGGGTCGAGCATGGCGATGCGATTGCCGTGGCCGGACTGGTGGTGGGGCGCCAGCGGCCGCAGACCGCCAGCGGGGTGACCTTCGTTACCCTTGAAGATGAGCACGGCATGGTCAACGTGGTGGTCTGGCGTGACCTGGCCGAGCGGCAGCGGCGGGCGCTGGTCGGGTCGCAGCTGCTCAAGGTGAGCGGGCGGCTGGAGCAGGAGAACGGGGTGCGGCATTTGATTGCCCGGCGCCTGGAGGACATCAGCCCCTTGCTGCAGGGGCTGGATGTAAAGAGCCGGGACTTTCACTGAGCTTGAGTCAGACCATCGCCAAATGCTGTTTGCGCGTCGGTGCGGGAAACGCCCGGTCGATCGCCCGCAAGTCTTCACTTGTCAGGGTCAACGCTCCGGCAGCCGCATTCAGCCGCACGTGTTCTGATGACACCGCCTTGGGAATGGCAATCACATCATTGTCCCGTGTCACCCAGGCCAGGCTGACCTGCGCCGGCGTTGCGCCATGGCGTTCGGCAATCTCGCTCAGCACCGGGTGCTGCAACAGCTGGCCAGCCTGGGCCAGCGGGCAGTAGGCCATGGTCGGCAAGCCCCGTTGGCGGCTCCACGGCAACAGGTCGAATTCAATGCCCCGCTGAGCCGGGTTGTACAGCACCTGATTGGTGGCGCAATCCGGGTTGTGCAGTTCGCGCAGGTCATCGACATCGAAGTTGGATACCCCCCAGTGGCGAATCTTGCCCTGCTCGCGCAAGCGCTCGAACGCCTCGACCGTTTCCTCCAGCGGATACTGCCCACGCCAGTGCAGCAGATAAAGGTCGATCACCTCGGTACCCAGGCGCTTCAGGCTGCGTTCGCAGGCTTCAGGCACACCCCGGCGGCTGGCGTTGTGCGGGTACACCTTGCTAACCAGAAACACCTGATCACGGCGCCCGGCAATGGCTTGGCCGACCACATTCTCGGCGCCGCCTTCGGCATACATTTCGGCACTGTCGATCAGGGTCATGCCCTGTTCGATACCGTATTGCAGGGCGGCCACTTCGGCGGCCTTGCGCGCCGGGTCTTCGCCCATGTACCAGGTGCCTTGGCCAATGGCCGGCACGCTGCAACCTGCCAGTTTCACGTAACGCATGTCACCTCCGGAGTCTGGGTATGGGAAAGCAGTACCTCGAGCAGCGCCTGGGCTGCGGTGGAAAGTTTGTGATCGGCCAGGGCAATCACCCCGATACGCCGTTCGACGGCGGGTTCGACCAGCGTCACGCAGTGGGCGCCCAATTCCTGCATCTGGTTGATGCACAGCGCCGGCACCGCGCTCACACCCAGGCCACTGGCGACCATGCGGCCGATGGTCGAGAGCTGGTGGCTTTCGAATGCCACCGCGAGTTTCCCATGGTGTGCCGCAACATGCTGTTCCATCAGCAAGCGCACTGCTGAAGGGCGTTGCAGGGCGATAAAATCCTCGGCCAACAGTTGTGCCCATGTGGTCTGGCTCTGCAGGGCCAGCGGTGAATCGACCGGCACCACGGCGACGAAACGGTCCATGTACAACGGGTGGAAATTCAGGCCTTCGGTGTTTTCCGGTTCGAAGCCGATGCCCAGTTCGACGCGGCGATGGCGCACCAGTTCCAGCACCTGTTCGTTGATCACGTCATGCACGGTGACGTTGACCTTGGGGTAACGCTGGCGGAACACCTTGAGTGAATGCGGCAGCAGGTTGCCGGCAAAGGCCGGCATTGCCGCCACCGAGACGCGGCCAAGCTGCAGGGTGAAGCGCTGGCGCAGCATCTCTTCGGTGTCGTCCCAGTCGGCCAGCAGGCGCCGGGCCAGCGGCAGCAGCACCTCGCCTTCGGCGGTCAGGCTGACGCTGCGCGTGGTGCGGGTGAGCAGGGCGCCGCCGAGGTTTTCTTCCAGCGCCTTGATGGTCAGGCTCAAGGCCGGTTGCGACACATGCAGGAGTTCACCGGCCTGGGCAAAGCTTTGGTACTTGGCGACGGCGACGAAGGCACGCAGTTGCTTGACGTTCATGACAGCCTCGATCGCTGTTTTGGAAAAGTTATCAATCGATGATGAAAACAAAATTAACAAATCAGTCGTCAGCGGTGAAGATGGGGGCACACGCTCACCGACAGCCTCGTCGGTTCAACAACTACAAAAGGCGGATCAGCATGGCCGGACTGGACAAGCGCGTAGCAACCTATGAAGAGGCCCTGGCAGGCCTGACCGACAACATGACGGTATTGGCCGGTGGCTTCGGCCTGTGCGGCATTCCCGAGAATCTCATCGCCGAAATCAAGCGCCTTGGCGTCAAGGGCCTGACTGTCGTTTCCAACAACTGCGGCGTCGACGGCTTCGGCCTGGGCGTGCTGCTGGAAGACCGGCAGATCCGCAAGATGATCGCCTCCTACGTTGGCGAGAACGCTGAATTCGAACGCCAGCTGCTCAGTGGCGAACTGGAAGTCGAACTGACCCCGCAAGGCACCCTGGCCGAGAAGATGCGCGCCGGCGGTGCCGGTATCCCGGCCTTCTTCACCGCCACCGGCTACGGCACCCCGGTTGCCGACGGCAAGGAAGTACGCGAGTTCAAGGGTCGCAAGTACATCCTCGAAGAGTCCATCACCGGCGACTTCGCCATCGTCAAGGGCTGGAAGGCCGACCACTACGGCAACGTGGTGTACCGCAACACCGCACAGAACTTCAACCCGCTGGCGGCCACCGCCGGCAAGATCACCGTGGTCGAAGTAGAGGAAATCGTCGAGCCTGGCGTGCTGTTGCCCAGCGAGATCCACACCCCGGGCATCTACGTCGACCGGGTGATCGTCGGCACCTTCGAAAAACGCATTGAAAAGCGCACCGTCAAGGCCTGAGGCCGTCCATCAGAACAACAAAGAGATCCTGACCATGGCACTGACCCGCGAACAGATGGCGCAACGCGTCGCCCGTGAACTGAAGGACGGCTACTACGTCAACCTCGGCATCGGCATCCCGACCCTGGTGGCCAACTATGTACCGGCCGACATGGACGTGATGCTGCAGTCCGAAAACGGCCTGCTCGGCATGGGCGAATTCCCCACCGAAAGCACTCTTGATGCCGACATGATCAACGCCGGCAAACAGACCGTCACCGCTCGCCGTGGTGCGTCGATCTTCGACTCGGCGCAATCGTTCGCCATGATCCGTGGCGGCCATGTCGACCTCACCGTGCTGGGCGCCTTCGAAGTGGATGTGGAAGGCAACATCGCCTCGTGGATGATCCCTGGCAAGCTGGTCAAAGGCATGGGCGGCGCCATGGACCTGGTGGCCGGTGCCGATAACATCATCGTCACCATGACCCATGCCTCCAAGGATGGCGAGTCCAAGCTGCTGCCGCGCTGCAGCCTGCCGCTGACCGGGGCCGGCTGCATCCGCAAGGTGCTGACCGACCTGGCCTACCTGGAGATTGAAGACGGCGCCTTCATCCTGCGTGAAACCGCGCCGGGGGTGAGCGTTGAAGAGATCATCGAGAAAACCGCTGGCAAGCTGATCGTGCCGGACGATGTAAAGGAGATGACCTTCTAAAGCGTCACACTGCCCCCCTGTAGGAGCGGCCTTGTGTCGCGAAAGGGCAGCAGAGCGGCCCCTCGATCTCGGCGTTGGTGCTGAAATGGTGGGGCTGCCTTGCAGCCCTTTCGCGACACAAGGCCGCTCCTGCAGGGTTTTTTGCGTTTTTGCTGAAAAGTCCGATAAAACCAATAAAAGGAAGTAACCGTGGCCGCTGAAATCCAAGACAGCCGCTCCGCCCGCTTTGCCCTGCGCTGTTCCAACTGGGCCGAACGCTGGTTCCCCGACTCCTGGGTATTCGCCGCCCTGGCCGTGCTGCTGGTGTGCATCGGCGCCCTGGCCATGGGTGCCAAACCGACCGACACCGCCAAAGCCTTCGGCGATGGCTTCTGGAGCCTGATCCCTTTCACCATGCAGATGGCCTTCGTGGTCATCGGCGGTTATGTAGTGGCCAGCTCGCCACCCGCTGCCCGCCTGATCGACCGCCTGGCGCGCATCCCCAGCAATGGCCGTTCTGCGGTGTGCTGGGTCGCACTGATCTCGATGCTGGCCTCGCTGCTCAACTGGGGCCTGTCGCTGGTGTTCGGCGGGCTGCTGGTCCGTGCCCTTGCCCGTCGGACCGAACTGAAGATGGACTACCGCGCTGCGGGTGCTGCGGCTTATCTGGGCCTGGGTGCTGTCTGGGCGCTGGGCCTGTCGTCTTCGGCTGCACAGTTGCAAGCCAACCCGGCCAGTCTGCCGCCTTCGATCCTGTCGATCACTGGCGTGATCCCGTTCACCGAGACCATTTTTCTCTGGCAGTCCGGCGTGATGCTGGCGGCCCTGGTAATCGTCTCGCTGGTGATCGCCTATGCCACGGCACCTGGCCCGAACAGTGCGCGCAGCGCCGAAGACTGCGGTGTCGATCCCAGCTTTACCGCGCCACCGGCACCCAAGCGTACCCGCCCGGGCGAATGGCTGGAGCACAGCCCGATCCTGATCCTGATGCTGGTGGCCCTGGCCGGCGGCTGGCTGTACCAGGAGTTCGCCACCAAGCCTGCGATCACCGCCATTTCCGGGCTGAATACTTACAACCTGCTTTTCATCATGCTCGGTGCCTTGCTGCACTGGCGCCCGCGCAGCTTCCTCGATGCCGTGGCCCGCGCCGTGCCGACCACCACCGGGGTGCTGATCCAGTTCCCGCTGTATGGCTCGATCGCGGCAATCCTTACCCAGGTCAAAGGTGTGGATGAGCAGACCCTGGCCCACCACATTTCGCTGTTCTTCACCCAGATCGCCACCCATGACACTTACGCGCTGCTGATGGGTGTGTACTCGGCGGTGCTGGGCTTCTTCATCCCGTCGGGGGGTGGCAAGTGGATCATCGAAGCGCCTTACGTGATGCTGGTAGCCAACGACCTGCAGTACCACCTGGGCTGGGCCGTGCAGATCTACAACGCCGCCGAGGCGCTGCCGAACCTGATCAACCCGTTCTACATGCTGCCGCTGCTGGGCGTGCTGGGGTTGAAGGCACGTGATCTGATCGGCTTCTCGTTCGTGCAGTTGCTGGTGCATGTGCCGCTGGTGCTGGTGTTGCTGTGGGCGCTGGGCGCCACGTTGCAATACGTGCCGCCAGTAATGCCTTGAAGTAATTGCGTTGGCTGCACCGGCCTCTTTGCGGGCAAGCTCGCGAAGAGGCCGGTGCCGGTTTTCAATCAGCCAGCGTTGCCAGCAATGCTGCCAGGGCCGCTCGCTCTGGCTCATCCAGCCCGAACACCGGCCGCCGTGGCTCACCTACTGGTAAGCCAGTCATTCCCAGGCCAGCCTTGATGGTCGCTGGCAAGCCGCCCTTGAGAATGAAGTCGAGCAACGGCAACTGCCGGTAGAACAGCGCCCTGGCCCGCGCCAGGTCACCCTCAAGCACAGCTTGGTAAAGCGCCTGGTTCAACGCCGGAATCAGGTTAGGCGCTGCGGTGCACCAGCCCTTGGCCCCGGCCACGAACGCTTCCAGGGCCAATGGGTTGCAGCCGTTGTAGAACGGCACTTGGCCCTCGCCAAGCAGCTGCAGCTTGTGCATGCGCTGGATGTCGCCGGTGCTCTCCTTGACCATCGTCACGTTGGCCACCTCGCGCACGATGCGCAGGATCAGCTCCACCGACATGTCGGTGCCGCTGGTGGCAGGGTTGTTGTAGAGCATGATCGGGATATCGATTGCATCGCCAATAGCGCGGTAGTGCTGGAGGATCTCGGCTTCGCTGAGTTTCCAGTAGGCTGCCGGCAGCACCATCACCGCGTCGGCGCCATGGGCCTGGGCGAAGCGGGCACGGCGTACGGCGCCAGCCGTGGTCAGGTCGGACACGCTGACGATGCTGGGCACCCGCCTGCCGATCTTGTCGAGGCTGTACTCGGCAACCTGCTGCCATTCGTAGTCGCTGAGGTAAGCACCTTCGCCGGTGCTGCCCAACGGGGCGATGGCCTGCACGCCGCCGTCGATCAGGCGTCCGATGGATTGGCCCAGTGCAGGCAGGTCGAGCTGTTCGCCGCCGGCGCTGAAAGGGGTGATGGTGTAGCCGATGATGCCGTGGAATTCAGTGGTCATGGTTGTAGGCTCCGCAAGCAAGGCATTCAGGGGTCAGTTAAGGCAGTCGGGGTGAGCACGCAGACTCTGACGGGCAAAATAGTTGAAGGCAGCGGCATGTCGCTTGGGCCGGTCGATCCAGTCATGGGCTTCGCGGCCCAGCGCCGGAGCAATGGGTTTGATGGTGCCGGCCGACATCGCCAGCAGTTGCAGGCGCGCGGCGCGTTCGATCAGCTGGGCGTAAACGCAGGCCTGCTCGATGCTGGTGCCGGTGGACAGCTGGCCATGGTGCGAGAGCAGGATGGCGCGCTTGTCGCCCAGCGCGGCGCTGATGATTTCGCCTTCCTCGTTGCCCACCGGCACGCCTGGCCAGGCTTCGAGGAATGCGCAATCGTCGTACAGCGGGCACAGGTCCATGTGTGATACCTGCAGCGGGACTTCCAGCATCGACAGGGCAGCAACGTGGGTCGGGTGGGTGTGGATGATGCAGTGCACATCCGGCCGGGCGCGGTATACCCAGCTGTGGAAGCGGTTGGCCGGGTTGGGCATGCCCTGGCCTTCGAGCACTTCGAGGTCCTCGTTGACCAGCAGCAGATTGCTGGCGCTGATTTCGTCGAAGCCCAGTCCCAGTTGCTGGGTATAGAAAGTGCCAGGTTGCGGGCCGCGGGCACTGATCTGCCCGGCCAGGCCGGAGTCGTGGCCGTGATCGAAAAGAATTCGGCAGGTGAGGGCCAGCTTTTCCCGTACAGTCCACGTATTATCGGCAAGCGAGCCTTGCATCTGCTTCAGCGCCTGCTGGACCAACTGGTCCTTGCTGTGTGTCAGGGTCTTGGCCATGGGGGGTTCCTCTGTGGCGTGATGAGCGATGTCGGCGCTGGCCCGCTCCGAAGCGTTGGTAGGTTGAGGAGCAGCTCAGTGCGTGACACAAATAATCCTATATGACACAAAGTGTCATAAGCAAGCCTGTGGATCCCGGGAAAATCGCGCGACATGCCTAACCGATTGAAAGTATTGAGAAAAAAATTGGGAGTCACGCTGGAGGCGCTGGCCGAAAGAGCCGGCATGACCAAAAGCTACCTGTCCAAGGTGGAGCGCGGCCTGAACACGCCCTCGATCGCTGCTGCGCTCAAGCTGGCACGGGCGCTGAACGTCAATGTCGAAGAATTGTTCGCTGAGGAGCAGGCCGGGCAGAGCCGTTACAGCCTGGTGCGCCAAGGCGAGCGTCAGGCGTTGGTGGGTGATGGCCACGGGCCGGGCTACGCAGCGCTGACCCGCCAGTTCGGGCAGCACAACCTGCTGCCGTTTCTGATCCAGCCACCGACCGAGTTCAGCGACCCGACCTTCAAGGAGCACGAGGGAGAGGAGTTTCTGTTCGTTCACGCCGGCCAGGTGGAGGTCGACTTCATGAATGAGCGGGTATTGCTGGAGCAGGGCGATGCGCTGCACTTCAACGCCCAGACACCACACCGCCTGCGCTCGGTCGGCGAACAGCCGGCGCAGCTGCTGGTGGTGGTGCACCACAGCGGCGAATGAGGGCAGGGCGATGATCGAGGTGTCGCGGTTCTGGCGGGATCCGGCATTGCCCTTCGTCGAGGCCCGGCGCGTGGGAGATGGGCGCAAGGTCTGCTATGCCGCCCATTCCCATGAGAGCTTTTCCATCGGCGTGATTACTAGCGGGCGCAGTACCTACCTGAGCGGTGCCGGCCAGGTCGAGGTGATGGCCGGTACCACGGTGTTGATGAACCCCGGTGTGGTGCACACCTGTAACCCGATCGCCGGGCAGCCTTGGTCGTACCTGATGCTGTTCGTCGACATGCCGTGGTTGCTGGCTCGGGGCTTCGTATTGCCAGCGCAGACGTTCAGTCCTTCTGCTGGGCTGTACAGCCGGTTGCTGCAACTCTTTGCCGACATGTTCGACGCTGAATTGAGTGATCGGGAAGCACGCCTAGCCGCTTTTTTCGCCGATCTTCCCGGTTATCTGCATCCCAGCGCGCAGAAAGTGCGCAGCGAACATCCGCAGTTGGATGCCGCGGCGGCGTTCATTCGTGCCCACCGAGGCGACCCGTTGTGCCTGGCAGACATCTGCGCGGCTTGTGGCTTGTCCCGGTCCTACCTGATCCGTGCGTTCCGCCAGCGCTTCGGCCTGACGCCACACGGTTACTTGCTGGATCAGCGAGTGCAGCAGGCGCGGGCGCAACTGCGCAAGGGCAGGCCGATCGCTGAGGTGGCACTGGAGGCGGGTTTTGCCGATCAGGCGCATCTGCAGCGGGCGTTCAAGCAGCACCTGGCGGCGACACCGGGGCATTACCGCGATGCAGTGCCGGCCTCAAACCAGCAGATAAACCGCGCTGCCCACCAGCAACACGGCCAGCCCCCGATTCAGCAACCGTAGATACCGCGGCTCCCGCAAGTACTGGCGGATCACACTCCCGGCCCACGCCCAGCAGGCTACCGAAACGAAACAAATCGGCCCGTAGATCCAGGTGAACAACCACAGCAGTTGCTGTTCACCACCGGTATAGGCACCCACGCCCGCCACCGCTGCCAGCCAGGCCTTGGGGTTAAGCCATTGCATCGCCGCACCCTGCCAGGCCGAAGGTGCACGCTGCTGATCGTTACCCCCCAGCTGGCCATCATCGCTGGCCAGCTTCCACGCCATGTACAGCAGGAACGCCACGCCGCCCCAGTGCAGCGCCTTGCCCAGCAGCGGCCAGCGCACCAGCAGTTCGTGCAACCCCAGGCCTACCAGTACCAGCAGCAGGCAAAAGCCCAGCGTTGCCCCCGTCACATGCCACAGGCTCGCCCGCAGGCCATGACGGGCACCGCTGCCGAGGGCGACGACATTGACCGGACCGGGTGAGATCGAAGCGGCAAGGGCAAAAGCGGCCATGGAAAGAGACAGACTCATTTACCGTTACTCCGTGCGTTGGACGATCCTGCCATCCTGCGGCTTCAAGCGTCACGGGTATTGAACAAAAGTCCCCTGCAGCGTGTTACAGGTTTTGTAATAGTTTCGCGCTATCTGAAAAACCTGCTGTGCTTGTAGGATCTCTTTCCCTATTTTTGATCAAGGTCTTTATGAGCACCTTCGCGGAGCCCCCCAGTTCTCGGCCCTTCTGGCCATCCCCCTTTCGTCCTCGTGACGCCGCCTTCGTGAGTACCCGCTAATGGAATGGCTAGCCGACCCCACGGCCTGGCTGGGCCTGTTGACGCTTATCGTCCTCGAGCTGGTGCTGGGTATCGACAACCTGGTGTTCATCGCCATCCTCGCCGACAAGTTGCCGCCACATCAGCGCGACCGCGCGCGGGTCATCGGCCTGAGCCTGGCGCTGATCATGCGCCTGGGCCTGCTGGCCAGCATCTCGTGGATGGTCACCCTGACCGCGCCGCTGTTCGAGGTGTTCGGCAAGAGTTTCTCCGGCCGTGACCTGATCATGCTGTTTGGTGGTGTGTTCCTGCTGTTCAAGGCCACCATGGAATTGCACGAGCGCCTGGAAGGGCACGTCACCCAGGCTTCGGGTGCGGTACGCCATGCGCTGTTCTGGCCGATCGTGGCGCAGATTGTCGTACTCGACGCGGTGTTCTCGCTGGACGCGGTGATCACAGCCGTGGGCATGGTCGAAGAGTTGTCGGTGATGATGATCGCGGTGATTTTCTCGATCGGCATCATGATCGTCGCCAGCAAGCCGCTGACCCGCTTCGTCAACGCCCACCCGACGGTGATCATGCTATGCCTCGGCTTCTTGATGATGATCGGTTTCAGCCTGACTGCCGAAGGCCTGGGCTTCCATATCCCGAAAGGCTACCTGTACGCGGCCATCGGCTTCTCGATCCTTATCGAGCTGTTCAACCAGCTGGCCCGTGCCCGCCGCAAACGCAGCCTGCAACAGCATCGTCCACTGCGTGAGCGAACTGCACATGCCGTGCTGCGCCTGCTGGGTGGTCGTCGGGTCGAGGCTGACGAGGTGGGCGAAGAAATTGCCGACCTGGTAGAAGGGGGCGAGGAGCAGGTGCTGTTCGACCGCCGTGAACGCGTGATGATCAGTGGTGTGCTGAACCTGGCCGAGCGACCGATCCGCACGGTAATGACCGCGCGGGCCGAGGTTGATGTGCTCGACCTGGCGCAGCCGGCCCATGCCATCACCGAGGCCTTGGCCAACTCGCCGTACTCGCGCCTGCCGCTGATTCGCGATGGCCATATTGAGGAACCGCTGGGCTTCGTGCACAAGAAGGAGCTGCTCAAGGAGCTGTTGTCCGGCAGCCAACCAGACCTTGAGCGGATGGCCCGGGCGCCGTTGAACCTGCTGGAGAGCTTCAGCATCCTCAACGCCCTGGAGCAGATGCGCAGCCAGTCGACGCACATTGCCTTCGTGATCAACGAGTTCGGTGATTTCACCGGCCTGTTGACCATGACCGACATCCTCGAGTCGATCGCCGGCGAGTTGCCGGATGCCAGTGAGGTGGAAGGCCCGGCGATCATCGAGGAGGGTGGCAGCTTTGTCATCAGTGGCGCCCTGAACCTGAGCCAGGTCCAGGCCCGTACAGGCTTCAGCGCTCGTGCCACCGAGGACTATCAGACCCTGGCGGGCCTGGTGATGAGCTTGCTGGACCGCCTGCCGGTGGTGGGTGACCAGTTAGCCTGGAACGGCTGGAGCATGACCGTGGTGGCGGTGGAGGAGCGTCGGGTGCGCCAGGTGCGCCTTACACCGAACGTCGACGCTGACGTAGCAGGTGCTTGAAGCCTTCAAGCACCAGCACCAGCACGGCGGCCCAGATCGGCAGGTAGGTCAGCCACTGGTCCGGGCCGATGGTTTCACCCAGCAGCAGGGCGACGCCCACCAGCAGCACCGGCTCGACGTAGCTGAGCAGGCCGAACAGGCTGAATGGCAACAGGCGGCTGGCCAGCACGTAGGCGATCAGGGCACAGGCGCTGATCGCCCCCAGCAGCGGGATTAACCCGTAGAGCCCTGGGTGTTGCTGCAGATCGGCTGCCGACAGCGGCCCCTGGGTAACGAAGTACACCGCCCAGGGCAGCAACAGACACATGTCGCACCACAGGCCACCGAGGTGGTCGGTGCGGCAGCGTCGCCGCAAGACGAAGTAGATTGGGTAGCCGATCGTCACCAGCAAGGTTTCCCAGGCGAAGCTGCCATTCTGGTACAGCTCATGTCCCACGCCCAGTGCGGCGCAGCTGACCGCAACTTTCTGCAGGCGTGACAGGCGCTCGCCGTACACCAGGCGACCGGTCAACACCATCGCCAGCGGCAGCAGGAAGTAGCCCATCGACACTTCCAAGCTGCGCCCGTGCAGCGGTGCCCAGAGGAATAGCCACAGCTGTACGCCCATCAACCACGAAGTACCGACCATGCCCAGCAGCAGGATCGGCGTCTGACGTACGCGGGCGAGCAGCTCGCCGACGCGCTTCCAGTCTTTGCTGACCAGCATGAACAGGGTGAGGCAAGGCAGCGTCAGCAACGTGCGCCAGCCAAAGATCTCTTCGCCGTCGAGCGGCGAAACCAAGGACGTATAGAAATACATCACGGCGAACAGACAGGACGCCATGACCGACGAAATAATGCCTTTTGACACGAATGCCTCGGATAGGGGAGTGAGCGGGTGGATCAGTCGCGCATGATCTCAGGGGGCGCGTCTTGCGGCAACCGCGTAACACCGGGGCGTGTAGCCAGTGCGCTGAGAAACGCGTCCGCCGGCATCGGCCGGGCAAACAGGTAGCCCTGCTGAAAGTCCACCCCGAAATCAGCAAGATAGTCACGCTGGACTTCGGTTTCCACCCCTTCGGCGACAATGCCCAGACCCAGTTTGCCGGACAGCTCGATAATGCTGTCGAGAATGTGCTGCGACAACGCGTCACCACCGATCATGGCCACGAAGCTCTGGTCGATCTTCAGGTAATCGACCTTGAACTGGCGCAGGTAGTTGAGGCTCGACTGGCCCGTGCCAAAGTCATCCAGAGCAATCATCACCCCCATGTCATGCAGCTTGGCGAACAGCTCGAGGGCTACCGGTGTGGCTTCGAGCAGCTTGCGCTCGGTCAGCTCCAACGTCAGCCGTACCCGCCCAGGCGGGAAATGCTGCAGGAAGGTGCGGCAGTCGTCGAGCAGGCTCAGGTCGCGGCAGTGGTCGGCGGTAATATTGATGCCGATGTGAAAGCCGTCTTCCAGCAGCGCGGCGTACGGCGCAAGGCTCTGTGCGGTATGCAGCATCAGGGCCCGGGTCATGGCAACGATCTGGCCGCTGTGTTCGGCGTAGGGGATGAACAGGTCCGGGCGCACCAAGCCTTCACGGGGGTGGTTCCAGCGCATCAGCACTTCAGCTCCGGCCCAGCGGTAGTCACCTTTGCGTACTACCGGCTGGAAATACGGCAGAAACTCGTCCGCTTCAAGGGCACGACGCAATTCGGCGCGCGGTGAACTGGCCCGGCGAATCTGCCAGCGGCAGGCGCAACCGGCCACCACGCCCAGCACCAGCAGCAAGCTGAGCAGGGCGGGGTAATGGCTGCGCAGCACCTCACCTTTTTTGCTGGCTTCGTAGCCGCCGTGCACGCTGAACGGGTAGCGGGTCGAGCCCAGGGTGACATCGGCGGCGGCAGCCAGCGGTGGGGTACCGTCGTGCACCACGCCGTCCTTGCCCAACCAGGCACTGCCGACACGAATCTGTAACGCTTCCTCCGGGCCGATCAGGCGCAAGGCGGTGAGCAGGTGATCGCCATCCACGGTGCTGATCGCGCCACGGTCACCATCGCTGGTCCGATAGACAAGCAGGGCATGGCCGGGCGTTACCGAGTTGCCATCCATCAGCCATAGCCGGCCATCGGTGTAGTCGTTGCCATCGACGGGCTCATCGAAGTCGCCGAACAGCGAACTGCAATACAGGGTGTGCTGCTGGACCAGGTTGGTCGAACGCACGAAGGCATTGCGTGTGACTTGGCTGCGCAAGGCAAGCTGGGCGTCCGCGCAGGGGCTCCCCGCCAGCGGCAGCAGCGCCTGCGCGGCATTGGCGAGGTTGTCTAGAATGTGATCGACATACTCGACTACCTGGCGTGTGGTTGCCTGGCTGGTGGCGCGCAGTTCGCGCTCGATCTGCCAGTTCATCACCACCAGGCCACAGGCAAGGGGCACCACGCCAACGATCCAGGGCAGGAGCGTGCGCCAGCTCCAGCGAGCGGGGCGTTTGACCGTGAGGGGCATGCTGGGGTGATCTTCCTGAAGACTGACGTGCTGAGGATAGCCCTTTGTCGGCAGCGGTGGCGAACTAATGCGCGACAAAGCCAGTTACGCACTGTAGAATCGATTTACGAATACAACAATAAGGTCCTTCGCCTCTGGAGGATCAACTCCCGCCGAGAATGGGTCCATATGACATACCATGGGTTCAAGCTGATCATTGGTGACTTCCTCGCCCGCAGCGTGCGCGGTATCCCGTGCTCACCACCATTGCCGTTCCACATCCTACGCATTCATTAATTTTCGCTGCAGATGAGGGTACGAACATGGCTGATATCTTTGAAAATCCAATGGGCCTGATGGGCTTCGAATTCATCGAACTGGCTTCGCCGACACCTGGCGTGCTGGAACCGGTATTCCAGATCCTGGGTTTCACCAAGGTGGCCACCCACCGCTCCAAGGACGTGCACCTGTATCGCCAGGGCGGCATCAACCTGATCCTCAACAACGAACCCAAGAGCATTGCCTCCTACTTCGCTGCCGAGCACGGTCCGTCGGTGTGCGGCATGGCGTTCCGGGTACGTAATGCCCACGAAGCGTATGCCCGGGCACTGGAACTGGGGGCTCAGCCGGTCGAAATCGAAACAGGCCCGATGGAATTGCGCCTGCCGGCGATCAAAGGCATCGGTGGAGCACCGCTGTACCTGATCGACCGTTTCGAAGAAGGCAGCTCGATCTACGACATCGACTTCAACTTCATCGAAGGCGTCGACCGTAACCCGCAAGGGGCAGGCCTGAAGATCATCGATCACCTGACCCACAACGTCTATCGCGGGCGCATGGCGTATTGGGCCGGTTTCTACGAGAAGCTGTTCAACTTCCGCGAAATTCGCTACTTCGACATCAAGGGTGAGTACACCGGCCTGACTTCCAAGGCCATGACTGCCCCCGACGGCATGATCCGCATTCCGCTCAATGAAGAGTCGTCCAAGGGCGCCGGGCAGATCGAAGAGTTTCTGATGCAGTTCAACGGTGAAGGCATCCAGCATGTCGCCTTCCTCACCGATGACCTGCTCAAGACCTGGGACGCGCTCAAGGGCTTCGGCATGCGTTTCATGACCGCACCGCCGCAAACCTATTACGAAATGCTCGAAGAGCGCCTGCCTGGGCATGGCGAGCCGGTCGACCAGCTGCAAGCCCGCGGCATCCTCCTGGACGGTGCGTCCGAGTCAGGCGACAAGCGCCTGCTGCTGCAGATTTTCTCTGAAACGCTGCTCGGCCCGGTGTTCTTCGAGTTTATCCAGCGTAAAGGGGATGACGGTT
Source organism: Pseudomonas sp. NBRC 111124 (assembly GCF_001320245.1). GTDB lineage: Bacteria > Pseudomonadota > Gammaproteobacteria > Pseudomonadales > Pseudomonadaceae > Aquipseudomonas. Next base: position 32,326 of record NZ_BCBA01000004.1, on the reverse strand, counting down.
TCGGTGAAGGCAACTTCAAGGCACTGTTCGAATCCATTGAACGGGATCAGGTCCGCCGTGGCGTGCTCAATGCGCAGTGAGTGAGACGTAGCGCCGTCAGCCCTTGCTGGCGGCGCTGCGAACACGCTGGTGACGTTGCCTGAACAAACCCCAGTAAGTAATCGAGCCAGTAATGATCCCGACCAGTGCCAGGGAAGGGAAAAGTTGTTTCATGGCGTGGCGCTTCTCTCGAGCCGAGAACCCTTTTTCATAGCCTGCCTTGACGGTATAGCCATACTTGGTCGAGACACCCTCTCTGAAAAATTCGTCTTGCGATGGCCGCACCGGGTCGCGACTGTCGCCATCCGCCCAGATGTATAGATCCGCGAACTCAAGTAACAGGGTCAGCCCCGTCTGAAAGGCACGCAGTTCATTGCGCAGCAATGTGCCATAGGAGATGGCAATGACACCCAGCTGCTTTTCTCTCAGCTGATAGGCAAGCAGAACGGCATTGGGCATTGCAGGCGGGTCCAGTACCAGACGAAATTGCGATTGTTCATCTGGAAATATCTGATCCTGTGTGTTGGGCGTTTTCATGGTTTTGCAATAAGTACGCCCGTCAATGGTCAATGCCAGCGAGCGCAGGTGCGCTGCATTTGCAACCTGATCGACCAGTTGCGCCTGGGTATCCTCGCAGGCGGTACCTGCCAACATCATTGCCGCAGACGCTGAAGCGTGTATACGGTCCAGTGCCAGGTCCACGGAATAGATAGCTTCGCTGACAGAGACCTGCGCGGTCTCGTCTAATTTCTTGTCCTGCTGATAGAACATGATCATCAAGCCGGTGCCAACCGGCAGCAAGCTGATCGCCAAAGCCAGCAGCAGTTGTATCAAGCTGTGCCCTGCAGTTTTGAATTTCGACATGATCTTCGGCCCACTTTCACTGGGCGGCCCGAGATGGACAACCCAATGGACAGCCTACGAATCCCTCTGACCCCCGGCTGTAGTCCAAAGCCAAGCTTGTCATGTGAACTACGCTGCTTAGGTGTAGGACTCATTTCGACTTGAGCCAAGCAATCACCTTTTCAGCCAACAGGCCTGTCGAGGCGGGGTTCTGCCCGGTGATCAGCCGGACGTCGCAGACCACGAAAGGCTTCCACGGGTCTTCGTCCTTGCTATAAATGCCGCCCCGCGCAACCAATTCATTTTCGGTGAGAAAGGGCACTACCTTGTCCAGCTCTGCCAGTTTTTCTTCAGTGTTGGAAAAGCCGGTCACCTGCCGGTCCTTGAGCAGCAGGCTGTTGTCGCTGAGCTTGATGTTCAGTAGGCCCACGACACCGTGACAGACGGCGGCGACAACGCCATTGGCCTCGTAAATCTTGCGTGCCAGTTCCTGTAACGGCTGGCTGTCCGGGAAGTCGTACATCACCCCGTGCCCACCGGTGTAGTAAATGGCGCAGTAATCACCTGCTTTGACCTTACCCGGGCTTGACGATGCGCCCAGGCGGTTCATGAACGACTTATCGTCGTACCATTGCCAGTCCAGCTCAGGGGCCATTTGCAAGCTATGCGGGTCGATTGGCACATAGCCGCCATCCGGGCTCACGTAATCGACTTCAAACCCGGCTTTCTGCACGACGTCGACAAAATGCACCGCCTCACCCAGCCACAGGCCGGTGGCCCGCTTCAGGAGCGGGTATTTGGCCGTGTTGGTCATTACTACCAGAATTTTCTTGCTCATCACCACGCTCCCTGGTCTGTCGTTGAAGGGCAATGCGTTGCTTGGCGCGGGGAAAACCTATTGAGCATAGCTTTCGTTGCGCAAGGCGCCATTTCGATAATGGCTCTATGCTATTGGTCAACACCTGCCTGGTCTGGCGAGTGAGAGGCCGTTAACAGTACGGCTATTGCGGTGGCAACCATCGGGGCAGATCATGCGCAAACGTATTTTTTTCCCAAGCTCAAGGGTGGAATCACGACAGTGTTCGTAAACGACACACCGCGCAATCCCTCGGCGCAGGGCATCGAGCTAGCCACACGACAGACCGTGGCAGAGGGCATGACAGCGCAGATCACGCAGTTCGAGTGGCAATACAGTTCGCTCGGGCCGCTGCCGCACTGGCAGGCACCGTTGCGCATCGCCGTCGACATGATGTTGCAGTCGCCGTTTCCCAGCGCAGTGGTCTGGGGCGCCGAGCTGTCCGTGATTCACAACGACGCTTACGCGGCGTTGCTCGAAGGTGGCGGCTATGCGTTGGGGCAAGGGTTCGACAAACTGTGGGCAAAAGCCTGGAAGGGCATCGGGCCCTGGGTGTTCAAGGCACTCGAAGGTGAATCCAACTTTGTCGAAGGCCAGCCGCTGTGGCTACCGTGGAAGCGATCGGACAGCCAGGCCTGCTATGCCTTCAGTTACACGCCGTTGCGCGACGAGCAGCATGAGGTGGTAGGGTTTCTGCACGCGGTGATCGAAACCAGTGCCAGCGTCGATGCACATAATCGATGGCGCGAGCAGGCGTTGGCGTTCGAGCGCCAGATCGAGCGCATCCTGGCTGATCGCGATCACATCTGGCAGCTCTCTCGCGATGCCATGCTCGTTGTGACCCACGATCTGCTGCTGCAAGCGGCCAACCCGGCCTGGCAGCGCGCACTGGGCTGGACTGAAGATCAGGTGCACGGCAAGTCGATCCTGGAACTGGTTCATCCTGCCGACAGGGCCGAGGTGGAGGTTGCGGTGATGGAGTTCATTCGCAACTGCGGGCGCGAGCAACTCGAGACGCGCTTGCGGCACAAGGATGGGCACTACCGCCTGTTCCGCTGGACGGCGAGTTTCGACGGCACGCTGCTGACGGCCGTAGGGCAAGACATTTCGCAGGATCATGAAGAGGCCATGCGCCAATCCGATTCGATGGCATGGGCAGCCCAGCGCCTGGACGCGGTCAGCCACCTGGCAGGCGGCATGGCCCACGAAATGAACAACCTGCTGTCAGGTATCGGCGGCAGCCTTGAGCTCATGCAGCGGCGAATTGCCCAGGGACGCCTGGAACAAGTCGAACGCTATGTGGCGCTTGCCAGCGATTCGGTGCAACGCGCCATGACGCTCACTCACCGTCTGCTGGCATTCTCCCGCCATCAACCGCTGTCGCCCAAGCCACTGGACATCAATCGCCAGCTGACCGCCATGGAGCCGCTATTGCGCCAGGTACTAGGTGCTGAAATGCGGGTGGACTGGGAGCTGGATGTAAAACCCTGGACCGTCTGCCTGGATGTTGCGCAGCTAGAGAATGCGTTGGTCAATCTGTTCGTCAACGCACGTGAGGCCTGCCTTGAGCGTGGTGTGGTGACGCTGCGCACGATCAACAAGCGCCTGGAGGCACCGTTCCCCGATGAACAAGGCTTAGCCCCGGGTGACTATGTCGCCGTGTACGTCACGGACGATGGCCACGGCATGTCCGAAATGGACATGGCCCGGGCGTTCGAGCCGTTCTTCACCACCAAGCCCATGGGCCATGGCGCCGGGTTGGGGCTCGCGATGGTCTATGGCTTCGTCGGCCAGTCGGGTGGTCGCGTATGGCTCGAGTCAGCGCCTGGTCACGGTCTGAGGGTCTGCATGGTGTTCCCGCGCTGCCTTGAGCACATCGCCGAGGACATCCCGCAACCAGTACCCGCTCTAACGCGGGCCAGTGGCCAGCGGCTACTGTTGGTCGATGACGAGGAAAACCTGCGTTCGATAATGAAGGAGTACCTGCAGGAACGTGGCTTCGAGGTGTGTGATGTGAGGGACGCGAACTCGGCGCTCGATCGCTTTCGCCACCACGGCCCCTTCGATCTGGTTATCACCGACATCGGCCTGCCGGGTGGTTTCAGTGGGCGGCAGGTCGCCAGGGCGGTGCGTATGGTTGAGCCGGAGCAGAAGATCCTGTTCATTACCGGCTTCAACGACCAACCGCTGGATCCACAACTGTCCGAGACGCCAGGCACGGCACTGATGCTCAAGCCTTTTGCGTTGGCCAGCCTCATGAACCAGGCCCTGCTGATGCTGAGCGAGTGACTGGGCCCAGGATTTAACCCAGCATGTCGGCTATTCGTGCCTGCAACTGCCTGAGCTCGAATGGCTTGCAGATCAGTTGCATCCCCGGCGCGAGAAACCCTTCGCGCGCCATCGCCGTCTCGGCGTATCCGGTGATGAACAGTACCGGAAGCTGCGGGCGTAGCTTGCGCGCGATCTCGGCCAGTTGTCGGCCATTCATGCCCGGCAGGCCGACATCGCTGAGCAGCAAGTCAATCATCTGCGCCGAGCGCAGCAGCTGCAAGGCCTCGCTGGCGTTGCTGGCACTGCGGCAGGCATAGCCCTCATCCTGCAACGCCTGGCAAAGCAGCTCGCGGACATGAGGATCATCCTCGACCACCAGCACATTACGGCTTTTACTGGCAGGCGAAGGGCACGGCTTGGATGCCTCAGGGCGTTGCGGATCAAGGTGGCGGGGCAGGTAAAGGTCCACGCGTGTGCCGTGGCCGATCTCGCTGAACAGCGCCACGTGGCCGTGGGACTGCTTGCTGAAGCCATAAACCATCGACAAGCCAAGCCCAATCCCCTGGCCCACCGGCTTGGTACTGAAGAAGGGCTCGAATGCATGCTCCAGGGTGCTCTGGGACATGCCCTGGCCATCATCGATGATGCTCAGGCGGGCATAGTCCCCTGTGACCAGCCCACCGCTGCCAACCTGCTGAGCGTCAATCTGCTGGTTGCTGGCTTCTATACGCAACATGCCCCCGTTGGGCATGGCCTCGCAGGCATTGACCAGCAGGTTGTTCACCGCCTCTTGCAATTGCTCTTCGTCCGCCTGCACTGCCCACAGGTTTGCCGGAAGATCAAGGTGCAGGTCCACTCCTTGGGCAAGGACAGCTTCGAGGCGCTGCGGTTGCAGTAGCGCAAGCAGGTCGATGCGTTGACTGTGCAGCGATTGCCTGGACGAAAACGCGAGCAGGCGATGGGTAAGCACTGCGGCGCGTGACACGGCTTGCTGGCCCATGCGCAGGATCCCATCAAGGCCGTCACTACGCCCGTTCTTCAGGCGCCGGTCGATCAGCTCGAAGCTGCCTCCTATGCTGGTCAGCAGGTTGTTGAAGTCATGCGCCACGCCGCCGGCCAGTTGGCCGATTGCCTCCATCTTGCGGGTCTGCTGCAAAGCTTGGTCGATAATCTGCTGTTCCTCGCTACGCGCCTCCAAGCGCTGTTGCAGGTCGAGCATATGGTCGCGTGCGAGGTACTGGCGGCGCCGGTTGCGCAAACTTGTCTGGGCCAGATCGAGCAGGCGATCATCTTCGAAAGGTGCGGCAAGCAGGGTCAGGTTGCCCGCAAGCATGGCGGCAGAAGTGGTCGCAGCGGGCGTGCACGTCAGCAGCACGATGGGCAGGTCGGACCAGGCCGGCTGTTGGTCGATATACCCCTGCAGTAGGCTGATTGCACTCACGTTCAGCGCCTCTTCGGCGATGATCGCCAGGCCTGCGCCCTCAATCAGACCAGCCTGCAGCCTGGCGATATCCTGCGCGCACAAGCAATCGACGCCGGCTGCCGCCAGCAACTTCGACGTATTGCTGGCAAGCTGATCCGGGGCCAGGATCAGAGCACGTTCGTCCATCGCCAACGAGCTGGCCAATGCGATTCTCCTGAAACGGTCGACAAGGTCGGACAGTGCCCTTGGCACCTGAAGGGTCCGATACCCACTGGACCGCTGGCTTTCATCCAGGGTTCAACGCAATCTACAGCCCCTGTTGCAAGAAGGGATCGTCCGGGTTCTGCCGCTCGAGCTCAGCCAGCAAGACCTGAACATTCTGCAGCTGGCCGGACTCTTTCCAGTACTGGATCAGCTGCACCCGCGCCCGGCGATTTGCCGGCTGGCGGCTGAGCAGGGTTTCCAGTTGCTTCTGCGCGGCATCGGACTGATCCAGGTCGTGCAAGGTCACCGCCAAGGTGTAGCGGTAATCGGCATTTTCCGGTTCCAGCTCCACCGCGCGCGACAAGGCGAGCAAGGCGTATTCACGCTGGTCATGGCGGATCAGCCACAGCCCCAGCTCGTATTGCAGGAATGCCGAGTCCGGACGCAGCGCCAGGGCCTTGGCCAGCACCTGCCGGGATTGGTCATGATGGCCCTGGCGTTCCAGCAGCCGCACTTGGGTGGCCAAGGCGTCAGAGCCATCCGGGGCCACCGAGAGGCTGCGCTGCAGGGCTGCAGCCGCCTGGTCGTAATCATTTTCGTGCAGGTACAGGCGCGCCAGGTGCACCTGGGCTTCGGCGTCATCGGGTTGCTTTTCCAGGGCCTGCTGGTACTGCTCCAGCGCAGTCTGCAACGGGCCGAAATAAAGGCCGATGGCATCGGGGTCGAGGCCAAGCAGGGCATCCACCGCGGCGAAGCGTACGCTCTGCTCGTCATCGTCCAGCAGTGGCCCCAGCACCAGGCTGCGCTGGGAGGGCGGCAATAGCTTGCGAATACTGCCAATGGCTGCACGGCGCACCAGCGGGTCGTCGTTTTCCAGGTCCAGGCGGGCCAGCTTCAGTGCCTGTGGCGAGGGGTAGTTGGGCAACTCGGCATAGAGTGCGGCGCGGCGGATTGGCGTCAGGTCATCGCGCTGCAGTTGCTGATACAGCACCCGGGCGGCGCCCGGCAAGCCATCATGCGCCTGGCGCAACGCCTTGCCGTAACTGTGGGGCGGCAGCACTGGCGGTGCCGGCTTGTCGTCGCGGCGCAGGGAAACGATGGCGATCGACACCAGAATCAGCAGCAGTACGGCGATCAGGTAGCTGAGGCGTCTGGGCATCGGGCGCAGCGATCCATGGCGGTGGGAAGGGAGAGCTTGGGGCAGAATGCCCTGGGCTGCAAGCCGCAGGGTCGCCAAGGGTCAATAAAAAAGCCCCGCGGACCAAGGCCTGCGGGGCAAAAGGTTGGGAGAGTCACCAACCAAAGGAGTCGTTGAAACGGGGCGGGTCAGCGTGTGCTGGCGACGGTTTCCGGCTGCCAGCCGCCGCCAAGGGCCTTGTAGATCGAGACGATGCCGCGGTACAGCTCGACCTCGCCCTGGGCCTGGGCGTCTTCGGCGCTCAGGCGTTCGCGTTCGGCATCGAGCAGCACCAGGTAGTCCACCGTGCCCTCGCGATAACGCACCGAGGCCAGGTCGGCCGCCTTGCGGCTGGCGTCGCTCTGGCGCATCAGCGACAGTAAACGCTGCTGCGTCTTGTCGTAGTCACTGAAGGCGTTGGCCGACTCCTCCAGGGCCAGCAGCACCTGCTGCTCATAGTTGGCCAGGGCGCCTTCGGCATCAGCCTTGGCGCCGCGCAGGCGGGCCCGCACGCTGCCCAGGTCGAAGGCGGCCCAAGTGATGCTTGGCCCCAGCGCCCAGGCGTTGGCCGCCGACGAGCCGATCTGCGAGCCACGGGCGGCGGTAAAGCCGAGGAAGCCGCTCAGGCTTACCCGTGGGAACAGATCGGCGGTGGCTACGCCGACATTGGCGGTGGCTGCAGCCAACTGGCGCTCGGCGCTGCGGATATCCGGGCGACGGCGCAGCAGCTCGCCGGGGTCGCCCACCGGCAAGGCCTTGGAGATGGCTGGCAGGGCTTTGGGCGAAAGGTCCACGCTCAGCGCGTCGGGGCGCTGGCCGAGCAGGGTGGCGATGCGGTGCCGCGCCCGGGCCTGTTCAGCCTGCAGCTGCGGCACGGTGGCTTCAACACCGGCCAGACGGGCATCGGCACGCACCACGTCGAGCTCGTTGCCGACCCCGGCGTCGCGCAGGGTAACGGTGATGTTGCGCGACTCCTGCTGGGTCTTGAGGTTGGCCACGGCGATGTTCTCGCGCAGTTGTGCACCACGCAATTGGCCGTAAGCGTCGACCAGCTCGGCGATCAGGCTGACCTGCAGCTGTTGCAGGTCGGCCTGCGCTGTTGCTTCCTGAGCCTCGCTGGCCTCGATCTGACGCTGGATGCGGCCGAACAGGTCAAGCTCCCAGACCATGTCCAGGCCTAGGTCGTAGCGCTCCTGGTTGACCCGCTGCGTGGTCTGGCCGGGAACCTGGCCTTTGCCGATTTCGCTGCTGGCGCGGCTGGTAACCACCGGCAATGGGTCGTTGGCGACATCATCGTAAATCGCCCGGGCTGCCTTGAGCCGGGCGAAGGCCACGCGCAGGTCGCGGTTGCCTTCCAGCGATGCCTGCACCAGCTGGTTCAGCACCGGGTCGTCGAACTGCTTCCACCACAAACTTTCGAAGCGGCTGCGGTCGAAGGCCTTGGCCCGCACGTCGGTGCTGTCGAATTGCGCAGGTTCCGTGTCCGGCGTCTTGTAGTCCGGGCCTACTGCGCAGGCCGCCAGGGCCAGTGCCAGCAGGCTCGGTGTCAGGGGTTTGAGCAGGTTCATGCATGGTTCTCCAGCACAGGCGCGTGTTCGGCCTTGCGGGCCTGGCGACGCTCGACGAATCGGCGGATCAGGAAGAAGAACACCGGGGTCAGGAACAGGCCGAACACGGTCACGCCGATCATCCCCGAGAACACCGCCACACCCATGGCATGGCGCATTTCCGAGCCGGCACCCGAGCTGAACACCAGCGGCACTACACCCATGATGAAGGCGATCGAGGTCATCAGGATCGGCCGCAGGCGCAGGCGGCAGGCCTCCAGCACCGCAGCCAGCGGGTCGAGGCCCTTGGCCTGTTCATCCTTGGCGAACTCGACGATCAGGATCGCGTTCTTGCACGCCAGGCCCACCAGCACGATCAGGCCGATCTGGGTGAAGATGTTGTTGTCGCCACCCGACACGATCACGCCAGTGATGGCCGACAGCAGGGTCATCGGCACGATCAGGATCACCGCCAGCGGCAGGCTCCAGCTCTCGTACTGGGCGGCCAGCACCAGGAAGGCCAGCAGTACGCACAGCGGGAACACGAACAGCGCGGTATTGCCCGAGAGGATCTGCTGGTAGGTCAGGTCGGTCCACTCGTAGGTCATGCCATTGGGCAGCTCTTGCTTGAGCAGCTTTTCGATCGCCGCCTCAGCCTGGCCGGAGCTGTAGCCCGGGGCTGCGGCACCGTTGATCTCGGCGGTGATGAAGCCGTTGTAGTGCATCACCCGGTCAGGCCCGGAGGTGTCGCTGACCTTGAGGAAGGTCGCCAGCGGGATCATCTCGCCGAGGTTGTTGCGCACTTTCAGCTGGCCGATCTGCTCGGCATCGAGGCGGAACTGCTGCTCGGCCTGGACGTTGACCTGATAAGTACGGCCAAAGCGGTTGAAGTCGTTGGTGTACAGCGAACCCAGATAGACCTGCAGGGTGTCGAAGATGTCGGTGATCGCCACGCCATGGGTCTTGGCCTTTTCCCGGTCGATGGCGGCATCGACCTGTGGCACGTTGACCTGGTAGCTGGTGAACAACCCCGCCAGTTCCGGCACGTTGTGGCTCTTGGCGATGATGTTCTGGGTCTCTTTGTACAGCGCTTCGTAGCCCAGGTTGCCGCGGTCCTCGATCTGCAGACGGAAGCCGCCGATGGTGCCCAGGCCTTGCACAGGCGGTGGCGGGAAGATCGCGATGTAGGCGTCCTGGATGTCGGCGAACTTAGCGTTCAGCGCGGCGGCAATCGCTGCAGCCGACTGGCTCGGGTCCTTGCGCTCGTCGAACGGCTTCAGTGGGGTGAACACGATGCCGCTGTTCGGGCTGTTGGTGAAGCCGTTGATCGACAGGCCCGGGAAGGCCACCGAATCGGCTACGCCCGGTTGCTCGAGAGCGATTTCGCTCATGCGCTTGATTACCGCCTCGGTGCGGTCGAGGCTGGCGGCGTCTGGCAGTTGGGCGAAGGCCACCAGGTACTGCTTGTCCTGCGCCGGGACGAAACCGGTCGGCGTGGATGAGAAGCCCAGGTAGGTCAGGCCCATCAGCCCGGCATAGATGAACAGGGCAATGCCGCTGGAGCGGATGACCCGGCGCACGCCGCCGACGTAGCTGTGGCTGGCACGGTCGAAGAAGCGGTTGAACGGGGCGAACAGCCAGCTGCCCAGCAGGCGTTCGAGGAACCGCGAGAAGCGGTCCTTCGGCGCGTGGTGGTCTTTGAGCAGCACGGCCGCCAGCGCGGGGGAAAGGGTCAGCGAGTTGAACGCCGAGATCACGGTGGAAATGGCGATGGTCAGCGCGAATTGCTTGTAGAACTGCCCGGTGAGGCCGGAAATGAACGCAGCAGGCACGAACACCGCGCACAGCACCAGTGCCGTGGCGATGATCGGCCCGGTCACTTCGCTCATGGCTTTTTGCGTGGCTTCCAGGGGTTTCAAGCCTAGCCCAATGTTGCGCTCGACGTTCTCCACCACCACGATGGCGTCGTCCACCACGATGCCGATGGCCAATACCAGGCCGAACAGCGACAAGGCGTTGAGCGAGAAGCCGAACAGGTGCATCACCGCGAAGGTACCGATCAGCGAGACGGGTACGGCCATCAGCGGGATGATCGAGGCGCGCCAGGTCTGCAGGAACAGGATCACCACCAGCACGACCAGGATCAGCGCTTCGAACAGGGTGTGCACCACCGCTTCGATGGAGCCGCGCACGAACACGGTCGGGTCATAGACGATGCTGTAGTCCATGCCTTGCGGGAAGTCCTTCTTCAGCTCGGCCATCTTTGCCCGCACTTCGTCGGAGATCTCAATGGCGTTGGAGCCTGGGCGCTGGAAGATCGGGATGGCCACTGCCGGCTGGTTGTTCAGCAGCGAGCGCAGGGCGTACTGGCTGGAACCGAGCTCGACCCGGGCGATGTCCTTCAGGCGGGTGATTTCGCCATTGGCACCGGCACGGATGATGATGTTCTCGAACTCTTCCTCGTTGACCAGGCGGCCCTGGGTGTTGATCGACAGCTGGAAGCTGGTCGCACCAGGGGCGGGCGGGGCGCCCAGCTGGCCGGCAGCGACCTGGCGGTTCTGCTCGCGGATAGCCGCCACGACGTCGCTGGCAGTCAGGTTGCGCGACGCAGTCTTGTTCGGGTCGAGCCACACACGCAGCGAGTAGTCGCCCATGCCGAACAGTTGCACGTCACCGACGCCGCCCAGGCGCGCCAGCTCATCCTTGATGTTGAGGATGGCGTAGTTGGACAGGTACAGCATGTCGTAGCGGTTGTCCGGCGAGGTCAGGTGCACGACCATGGTCAGGTCGGGCGACGCCTTGTCGACGGTAATACCGATCCGGGTCACTTCCTCTGGCAGCTTGGGCTGGGTACGGGTGACGCGGTTCTGCACCTGCACCTGGGCGTTGTCCAGGTCGGTGCCCAGGGCGAAGGTGATGGTCAGGGTCAGCTTGCCGTCGGCGGTGGATTGCGAGGACATGTACAGCATGTTCTCGACACCGGTGATGGCCTGTTCCAGCGGCGCGGCGACGGTCTCGCCGATGACCTTGGGGTTGGCGCCGGGGAAGTTGGCGCGCACCACCACGGTCGGCGGGACCACTTCGGGGTATTCGCTGATCGGCAGCTGGAACAGCGAGATCGAGCCCGCGATCAACAGCACCAGCGACAGCACCGCGGCGAAGATTGGCCGGGTAATGAAGAATTTCGAAAAGTTCATCGGTGGGGTCCCTTAACCGCGTGGCGCCTGGGCGCTGGCGACTTTTTCGGTGGTGCCGGCCACTTTCGGCGCCGGGTTGCTGGCCTCCAGGGCCTGGCGCTGCTGGGCGAGGGCGGCGAGGGTCTGTTCACTGGCCATCGGGGTTTCTTCCGGGGTCACCGGCGAGCCTGGGCGCACACGCTGCAGGCCCTTGACCACGATGCGGTCGTCCTTGGCCAGGCCGCTGCGCACGATGCGCAGGCCTTCGAGCTTCGGTCCCAGCTCCACGGCGCGGTAGGCGGCCTTGTTGTCCTTGTCCATGACCAGCACGAACTTCTTGCCAAGGTCAGTGCCGACCGCTTCGTCATTGATCAGCACGGCGTCGTACTGGGCGCTGCCGACCAGCTTCAGGCGCGCATACAGCCCAGGGGTGAACTGGCCGTCACGGTTGTCGAACACGGCGCGGCCACGGATGGTGCCGGTGCGCGGGTTGACCTGGTTGTCGACGAAGTTCATCTGGCCCAGGTGCGGGTTACCGGTTTCGTTGGTCAGGCCCAGGTACACCGGGGTGCTCTGGCCGCGCTGGCCTTCTCGCGCCAGCTGGGTGTACTTGAGGTACACGCGCTCGTCGGCGTCGAAGTAGGCGTACACCTTGTCGGTGGACACCACGCTGGTCAGCGGCGTGACATCGGCAGTGACGATGTTGCCGGCGGTGAATTCGGCGCGGCTGACGCGGCCGCTGATCGGCGCGGTGACCCGGGTGAAGCTGAGGTTAAGGCGAGCCAGGTCGAGCTGCGCCTGGATCGCATCGACCCCGGCGCGGGCTTCGGCAGCGGCGCTGCTGCGCGACTCGGCCAGCTCGGCAGAGATGGCGTTGCTGTCGCGCAGGCGCTCGCCACGGCGGGCTTCGTTGGCGCTGCGGATGGCGGTGGCCTTGGCCTGTTGCAACTGAGCTTCGAGGCGGCGGACTTCAGCCTGGAACGGGCGCGGGTCGATCTGGAACAGCAGGTCACCTTTCTTCACCTGAGCACCTTCGGTGAACGCCACCATGTCGATCTGGCCGGAGACCCGTGGGCGCACTTCGACGGTTTCCGGCGCTTCCAGGCGGCCGGTGAACTCGTCCCATTCGTTGATCGGCTGCTCGATGACCTTGGCGACGCTGACCTTGGGCGCGGCGGGAGCCTGCACGGCGTCGGGGGTGCGGCCACAAGCGCTGAGCACCACCACTGCCAGGGCAGCGAGGGGGAAGCGCAAGGGTTTGAGTGAGTGGTCCATGGAGAACTCCGCCAATGTATTAGTAGTGGGCGGAGTGTGAGTGCCTTGCGCGTGACGCACGAATCGAACGCAGCGAAGGTTATTATCACGCGCAATGATATGTCGGGATCAATCATCGATGGCGGGCATGTGACGGGGCCAGCAGGTAAGCTCTCTAAAGGCAGTACTGGCCTCTTCGCGGGCAAGCCCGCTCCCACAGGTACTGCACAGGCTCTGAAGTTTGTGCGATCCCTGTGGGAGCGGGCTTGCCCGCGAAGAGGCCAGCACAGGCACCCCCGCCCAGCGACTGAAATAGGCCCCACCTTGCACACTTACCACCGCCTGCCCGGCCCCCTCGGCATCGTCCTGCTCGGCGTGCTGCAAATCCTGGTCTGGGGCGGTTCGTTCTTCCTCATGGCAGTCATGGCCGACCCCATCAGCCGCGACACCGGCTGGCCCAGCCAGTGGGTCTACGGCGCACTGTCCCTGAGCCTGATGGTCTCGGCACTGTTCGCTCCATTGTCCAGCCGGCTGGTCGCCCGCTACGGCGGCCGCCCGCAAATGGCGGCCAGCGGCGCGGTGGTGGCGGTGGGGCTGCTGATCATGGCTGCCAGCCATGACCTTGGCCTGTTCCTGCTGGCCTGGGCGGTGATCGGCATCGGCATGGCCATGGGCTTGTATGAAGCGCTGTTCGCCACCCTCGGCGGGCTGTACGGCGAGGGCGCGGGCAAGGCCATTACCGGTATCACACTGATTGCCGGCTTCGCCTCGACCCTTTCATGGCCGACCGTGGCCCTGGCCATCGAACATTTTGGCTGGCGGGCGACCTGCCTGTGTTATGCGTTGGTGCTGATCATAGTGGTCGCGCCGCTCTATTGGCGAGTGCTGCCGGCGGGCGGTCGGGTCGAGGTGCCGGCCAAGGCGCAGGCGCAAGGCGACGCGGTTGGCGTTGACCGCACGCTGTACCTGCTGCTGACCAGCATGTTCGCCATCGGCGCGATCATCATGACCGCAATCGCCATACAGCTGGTGGCCGTGCTTCAGGGGTTGGGGCATTCGCTGCCGGTGGCCATCGGCCTGGCGGCGATGCTCGGCCCCAGCCAGGTGGCGTCGCGGGTGCTGCAGATCCTGGCGGGCAAGCGCCACCCGATCTGGACCGCGCTGGCCTGGGTCAGCCTGGTGCTGGTGGGGTTGCTGATGGTGACCTTTGTGCCGGCCGCCGCGGCGGTCGGCTTGCTGGTGTTCGGCTGCGGCAACGGCTTGCGGGCGATCGTGCGTGGGTTGCTGCCGCTTGCGATGATGCCGCCCGCGCAATATGTGCTGCTGATGGGGCGCATGTCGCGGCCTTCGCTGATCGGGCAGGCACTCACGCCAGTGGTAGGTGGTTTTCTGTTCGAGCATTTCGGCTCGATGGGAGTGTTGCTGACGCTGTGCCTGCTGGCGCTGACCAATGTGCTGCTAGTGCTCACGGTGATGCGTAAGGTTCGTATTGGCTAGCTCAGATCGCCTGTAATCTTGCCGCCATATTAATCATGAGGGTGAAGACAGTGAGTTGCATTCATAACCTAGCAGCCATTGCCATGGCTGAGTGAGCGAGGCTGTCAGCATTTTTGCTAGTGATGCGGGCGCGCAGAGATTCGCTTGAATTGAATATCGATACTGCATGATCGAGTGGCAGGTAGCCTAGTCCTTGTTGGTCCATATAATGCGCTGAGGTGTCGCTAACTTGGAATATTTCGTAATTATTCTCAGCGGCGATCTCATTGTATAAACCGATTGGGTCTACGACATAGTCTGGCATTAGCGCTCCTTTGTAGGCGATTTCGAAAGAATCTGCTGACGGGTTGTCGGTGGTAAGGTAAAAGAAATCCTGGGAACCCACGCTGACTGACGGTATACCTGGCACTCGCCGAAGATGGCTAATTTCATGGATGATTATTGTCGCGCGAACTTCGTTTGTAAATGAAGGTGAAAAAAATCGTCCAGGATGATAATCTCGCCCTGGAAGTCAGTTACATCAGCCCCCGCTGTGGCGGTGCTGGGGCCTCCTGTTGCTCGATCTATCTTCTCGTGCCCTATCTCGGGCTTGGCGTAGCCGGTTAGCATGCCCTCGATGCGTTTCCAATTGTCTATTACGTTTGCTAGTACGCTCTGATATTCAGGTCCAAAAAATATTTCCAATTCCCTCCTGTACATTGGCTGACCAGGTTCCACTACTTTTTTGAGCGCGAGGAGTGCCGTATCAATTGCTCGTTTTACTATTTCTGCTTCATTCGGGGGGAACTGCGATAACCCATATGCTGTAATAGTCACCTCGAGGCCGTTTGAGTCTGCATAGGTGCCAGGATTGTTTTGGACCATGCAGTAAAGATTCAAACCATCGACGGTCTTAGCCGGGTCCGCACTCAACCAGCGCCCTGACCAAGGCTGGTAGTACCGGTAGCCGTAGTAATACAAACCGGTCGTGTCCCGTTCCTTGCCCGAAAAGCGCACGGTCTTATAGTCAGCCTCAACCGCGCTGCGCGCCGCCCATAGCGACGTCTCCCCGTATGGGTAATATTCCTCCTGGCTGATCAGGTTGCCGCTACCATCGAGCTCCAGGCCATGGCTACCGACAAGGTCACCATACTGGTAGCGCAACTGATCATTGGCAATCTCGGCCGGCTTGCCGGCCACCCAGTGCAAAGCGCGCACTTGCGCATGACCGGCTTCACCCATGCACAGGACCTGAAGGTTTTCTTTCCCCGACGTTCGCAGTTCCAGATTGGCCAGGTAGATGACCTGCTGGCTGTTCACCTGTTGCGTGCTGCTTTTCAGTACGCGCTGGCAGTGGGCATCGTAGCGGTAGAGTTCATGATCGCCCGGGGCGCCGTCGCGCATTACAGGGGCGACTTTCTGCAGTTCCCCCTGAGGTGTCCATCCGAGTGCCTGGCCTGGCTGCAACAGGCGTTGATGGCCTGCGGCTGTAAACAGCGCATCCACTTCCTCAGGGATGCCAGTCAAGCTACTGGTCACCCCCCGGTTACAGCGGTTGCTGATGGTAATGTCGGTGGTGTAGCCGTTGTTGGTGGCGGGTGCACTGTGGCGGATCTGAGTCAGATTGCCTGCGATATCGTAGTGGTAGAGGCGGGTGTATCGGGTGTAGGTGTGGTTGTCACTGGCAAGCGGCAGGGATGCCGGAGTTGATTGGCAGTTCTGGCGACTCGCATTGGCCATTTCCCGCCCGCTGGCGCTGACCAGTTGGTACAGGCTGTCGTAGCAGTAGAGGCTTTCTGGTTCCACCCGTTGGTTGCGCCAAATGCGCGTCTGCTCAGTCTCGTCCCTGGCATTGAGCACATTGCCCACCGGGTCGTATCGGTAACGCAGGTCCTGCAGCAAGCCGTTTAAACGTTCTACCCGGATGATTGCCAATCGTTGCGTTTGTGGCTCATACCTGTAGCCGCATGTCACGCCGTTGCCATGCACCTCGCTAAGCTTTTGTCCCGCTGCCGAGTAGGCAAGCGAAACTATCACGGGCTGCTCCGCGCCTTGCTTCACGGTCAGCCAACTGCACGCCAGCTGCCCGTTCACGCCATACGCCACACGTTGCTGATGGCCAGCCGCATCCAGTGTGCGCAGCACATTGCCCGTGGCATCGGCGCGGGTCACGGTGGTGTATCTTTCTGGCGCCAGCAGCGTATCCCAGGCTGCCGGGTCAGCACCGTGCCAATCGACCTGCATGTCGGGGTCAGGCGCTGCTTGGGGCAAGCGGCGTGTCATCGACAGTGGCACGCCAGAGAGGGCCATGCATTCGGTGGCCATCAGCCCGGCAGTATCGTAATGGCTGATGCAAAGCCCGGCGATGTTCAGGTCTTTGTCTGAAGCCGTGCCGGCCGCGTAAATGAAGCGCTGAGTTGTTCGTGGTACTTCGCTGGCAAGCTGTTCGGAAACGGCTAGCGGCCGGCCAGGCAGGGTAGACACCTCGTAATGCCAGGTGTGGCTGACGGCCTGGCTATGGTCCTCCGTGCTGTTGCCACTGCTGAGGATGCCGTTCACGATGAGCAGTGGCCGGCCGGCGGTGTCTTTTAGGCTGACCGAGGTGCCCGCGTCCACGCTACGGGTGTGCAAGGCATTGCCTCGCAGATCGCAGCTGTAGATGAAGTTCGCAAGCCCTCTGTCGGCGAGACGTGGGTCCGTGCTCTGCTGCAGAAAGCCAGATGCAGTGAAGTGGTGACGTGTGATGCGTACCTGGGTTTCATCCCGCTGGTCAGGGTGACGATAAAAGGCAATCTCGCGCACGGCGAGGTTACGGCTCTTGTGGGCCATTACGGTTGGGGTGTTGCGGTTGACTGCCTGTTCGATACGACCCATGGGAAAGCTACCTCGCAGGATCAGGGCGTGACTCGATGCGAGGCTAGCTTCCAGCAAATCCGTCAGTGCGTAACCTGATAAAAATGACAGGTGCCCATGGGCTCAGGGTCAGGAGGCGCTTACCGTCTGTGGTCTGTGGCGACGGTACAGCACGGTCGTGGCGGTAAACCCGCACACGGCCGCGAACATCAGCCAGTAGGCCGGCGAAGCTTTGTCCCCGGTGGCCTGCACCAACAGCGTCGAGACCGCCGGCGTAAAGCCGCCGAACAGCGCGGTGGCCAGGCTGAAGGCCAGTGAGAAGCCGACCACCCGCACGTTCGCGGGCATCACCTCGGTCAGCGCCGCGACCATCGCGCCGTTGTACATCCCGAAGAAGAACGAGAAGTACAACAACACCGCCAGCAGGCGTTCGAAGCTGGCAGCCTCGGCCAGCCAGTGCATGGCCGGGTAGGCGGTGAGCATGCACAGCAGGGAAATCGCCAACAGCTGCGGGCGCCGACCGATGCGGTCGGAAAGCGCGCCGCCGATGGGCAGCCAGATGAAGTTGCTGACCCCGACCAGCAGGGTCACCACCAGACTGTCGGTGGTGCTCAGTTGCAGCACGGTCTTGCCGAAGGTCGGGGTGTAGACCGTGATCAGGTAGAACGTGGTGGTGGTCATCGCTGCCAGCAGGCCACCGGCCAGCACCGTGCGCCAGTTGTCGCACATCGAGCGGAACACTTCAGCTGCGCCCGGGTGGTGTGCGCGGGCCTTGAACGCGTCGGTCTCCTGCAGCGAGCGGCGGATGACAAAGATGAAAGGGATGATCACGCAGCCGATGAAGAATGGAATGCGCCAGCCCCAGGCCGCCACCTCGCTGGTGGCCATGCAGGCGTTGAGCGTGTAGCCCAGCGCCGCCGCCACGACGATCGCCACCTGCTGGCTTGCCGATTGCCAGCTGGTATAGAAGCCGGTGCGCCCCGGCGTGGCGATTTCCGAAAGGTACACGGAAACGCCACCCAGCTCAGCGCCAGCGGAAAAACCCTGCAGCAGCCGCCCCAGCAGCACCAGCAGCGGGGCCAGGATGCCGATGCTGGCGTAGCCGGGCACCAGGGCGATCAGCACGGTGCCGGCGGCCATGATCGACAGCGTCACGATCAGCCCTTTGCGCCGGCCGACCTTGTCGATGTAGGCGCCCAACACGATGGCGCCCAGCGGGCGCATCAGGAAGCCCGAGCCGAACACCGCGAAAGTCATCATCAGCGAGGCGAACTCGCTGCTGGCCGGGAAGAACGTCTGGGAGATGTAGGTGGCGTAGAAACCGAACAGGAAGAAGTCGAACTGTTCGAGGAAGTTGCCGCTGGTGACCCGCAGGATGGCGCCCAGCTTGGCGCCCCGGGACTGTGTTGTTGTTTTCATCATGGCTACCGTTTTGCTCGCTTTTGTTGTTTTTGAATGTTCAATCGCTGCCGGCATTGATCGGATTGGGCTGGCGTTTCTCGATGGCGTGCTTGAGCAACGCCGCGCTGCGGAAGATGCCGTGGGCGAACTTGCTGTAAGGCATGGTCAGGAAGAACGCCATGACCAGCCCCAGGTGCAGGGCCAGCAGCAGGCCAAGGGCGCTGGTCTCGCGCCACGCCAGCAGGGCCAGGCCGCTGGCGCTGACCAGCAACAGCAGGGCGATGAAACCGCGGTCCATGGGTTTCTGCTCGGCGTCGCCGTGATCGGGGTTGCGTCGCAGGTTGAGGTACAGCAGGCCGGCAGGGCCCACCAGCAGGCCGAGACCGCCGGCAATACCCAGCAAGACCGGCAGGCTCAGCACCGGGTACGGCGCCGCCAGGCCCAGCAGGTAGTGGTAGAGCGTCGCGGTGCCGGTGGCGGCCAGGCACAGCAGGAAGCCGTAGAAGGTCAGGTGGTGGAACCGCCGCCGCCACAGGGTGAAGCGGTCATCGGTGTTGTTGCAGCCTTCGCCGTGGCCACCGTCCAGGTACTTGAGCTTGGCCACGCTGGCTGTCGCTTCCAGTGCTGCGGCGGTTTTCAGCCCCGCGTCTGCCGCAGGTGGCGAGACGTCGCGCCAGAACCGGCGCACACCCAGGCCCAGGGCAATGACCGCAAAGCCGAACACCGCGCCAAACATCAGCGCCAGGGTGTTGTGCGGGAAGATCCCATAGAAGTTGCCGCCGGGCATTGCTGTAAACAGGTTACCCATGGCCAGCAGTGTCAGACACAGGAACAGCGCCAGGCCAAAGCCGCTGGCCACCGCCAGGGTCAGGCCATTGCGTTGGTACAGTCGGCCCAGGGCACGGGGCCAGGCGTATTCGGCATAAGTATCGAGGCGCACCTTGGCCATCGCCTTGGGCACGTTGACTTCGAACGCATGAGGCGCGGCGTACTGACAGGCGTGCAGGCAGGCGCCGCAGTTGTGGCACAGGTTGGCCAGGTAGTGGATGTCGGCCTGGGCGAATTCCAGGCGTCGGGTCATCGCCGGAAACACCGCGCAGAATCCCTCACAGTAGCGGCAGGCATTGCAGATGCTCATCTGCCGTTGCACTTCGCTTTCGTGCACGTTCAGCACCGGGATCAGTTCGCTTTTCTGTGCCTGCGGATCAAACAGCTGCATGGTGCGCCTCCCGGTTGCCGACGAAGCCTGCGCTGGCGGCTGCCTGGACACCGGCGATACGGCCGAATGCCGTGCCGATGGCCATGCCGATGCCGGCGGTGTAGCCCTTGCCCAGTACGTTACCGGCCATCATTTCTCCTGCGACGAAAAGGTTGGGGCTGGGCTTGCCGGCGAAATGCACCGCAGCGCTTTCGTCGGTCGCCAGGCCCAGGTAAGTGAAGGTGACGCCTGGCTTGAGCGGGTAGGCGTAGAACGGTGGCTTGACCAGCGGGCGGGCCCAATGGGTCTTGGCCGGGGTAAGGCCTGTGGTGTGGCAGTCGTCGAGCGCGGTATGGTCGAAGGTGCCGACCTGGCAGGCGTTGTTGAATGCCTCGATGGTCTGGCAAAACGGTGTCTCTGGCAGGCCCAGCTTGCGCGCCAGTTCGGCCAGGGAATTGGCCGAGGTACCCGGGAACACCGGTGGCATGAAGCGTCCGATGGCCTGTTGGTCGATGATCGAATAGGCCTGCTGACCCGGCTGGCCGGCTACAAGGCGGCCCCAGATGGCATAGCGCTTGGGCCAGAAGTCCTCGCCCTCGTCGTAGAAGCGCTCGCCGTCGCGATTGACCACCACACCCAGTGACACGCAGTCGATGCGGGTGCAGATACCGCCGTCATACAGCGGTGCGCGGGCGTCGATGGCGACCATGTGCGCCTGGGTCGGGTCGCCGATGATGTCGGCGCCGAGTTCGCCCATGCGCTTGAGCAGAATGCCGGTGTTGAAGCGTGTGCCGCGAATCAGGAAATTGTCCGACGGCCATTCGCCCCGGGCATTCTGGCCCCAGGCTTCGCGCAACCATTCGCGGTTGGACTCGAAGCCGCCTGCCGCCAGCACACAGGCCTTGGCCTGGATACGTTCGGCAGGCAACTGCCGACCCTCGACCTCACGCGCGGGCAGGTGCGCGGCAACGAACCTGCCGTCCTGCAGTTCGATGTCGTTGACCTGGGCGTTGTAGCGCACCTGCACACCGAGCCGTTCGGCACTGCGGAAATAAGCGTTCACCAGAGCCTTGCCGCCCCCCATGAAAAACGCGTTGGTCCGCGCCACGTGCAGGGCGCCGGACAACGGCGGCTGAAAGTGCACGCCGTGGCTGCGCATCCAGTCGCGGCAGCTGGAGGACGCGCGGATGGCAATGCGCGCAAGCTTTTCGTTGGTCAAGCCGCCGGTCACCTTCAGCAGGTCCTGCCAGTACTCCTCTTCGGGGTAGGCGTCGACCAACACGTCCTGGGGCGCGTCGTGCATGCAGCGCAGGTTGCGGGTGTGCTGCGAGTTGCCGCCGCGCCACACCTTGGGCGCGGCTTCCAGCAGCATGACGCTGGCACCGGCCTCGCGGGCCATCAGTGCGGCGCAGAGGGCGGCGTTGCCACCGCCGATTACAAGAACATCGATCATTTTCGCTCCTCGGTCGCAAGGAGGCATGAACGAAGGGCCCCCTGCGAGTGAGGGGAAAATAGTGCGGGCGGCCAGACGTCGAAAGGCGGGCTACGGCATGGGGTGTTCAGTTTTACTAAAGGCTGGCCTCTTCAATCCAGGTCGCCCCGGGCCATTGCTGCTGGGTGACCAGCTGGCGGGCAACGTCGATGATCACCCGTCGGGCAGCCAGCGCGGCAGGCGACAGCTCATCGTCCGCCAGGGTTGCCAGCAGGTTGCGCCGGCCGACGTGGGCGTCGCTGATCTGCGCGACCCGCAGCCCGCTTTCACCGCTGAGCGCCGCGGCGGCGCCCGGCTGGATGGTGGCGGCATGGCCGGCGCGCACGGCATTCATCAGCACGGCCAGGCCATCGACTTCCATGATGATGTTCGGCACCAGGCCGGAGCGTTCAAAAGCGGTCATCAAGGTCGAGCGCAGCCCATGCTGGACGCTGGGCATGACCAGCGGCAGTTGGCCAAGGTCGGCCAGTTGCACACTGTTTGTGGGCGCATGGGCCAGCTGTGGCGGGCTGATGACGAACAGCTTTTCATCCAGCAGCGGCGTCACGCTCCAGCGTTTGCCACCCTCGAGCTGGAAGAGGATGGCAAGGTCGATCTGCCGGGCGTTGAGCTGCGCGGCGAGGTGGCCGGAGAGCATTTCCACCAGGTGCAGCTGGATATCGGGGTAGCGTTCGCGCATGGCATTGATCAGCGGCAGCGCGAGCACCGTCGCGGTGGTGGGCGGCAGGCCGACAGTGACGTAGCCGCTCATGCGCCCACGGTGGGCGGCCAGGACGGCGTTTTCAGCCTGGCGCAGGCTCAACTGCGCATGGTGCAGGAACGCCATGCCGGCGCTGGTCGGTGTGACCCCTGTGCTACTGCGGTTGAGCAGCCGGGTGCACAGCTCGCTTTCAAGCTTGGCGATCTGCTGGCTCAGGGCGGAGACGCCGACCTCCAGTTCGAGCGCGGCGCGGCCAAGGCTGCCGTGTTCGATGATCTTGACGAAATAGCGCAGTTGCCTGAGTTCCAAGGGAGGGCTCCTGACGAAGGCAGAGGAGGGGATGGCTGAGCGGGCAGTGTACCGTGCCTGCTGCGTCAGGCCTGGTGCACGGTGCTCTCAAGCCGCATTCGCCGTGTGCGTCATGCACTTTCCCGGGTAACCAGTTCGCAATGCAGCAGGTTCAAGCGTTCGACTTCACCGTCATGCGCCACGCATCCCAGATGCTGCAATACCCGCATCGCTGCCAATTCGCCGATCTGCCGCGACGGTGGCCGTAACGTGGTCAGGCTGGGTAACAGCATCTCGGCGAAGGGGTAGTCGCCAAAACCGACTATGGCCATGTCCTCGGGCAAGCGCAGCCCGGCACGCTGGCCGGCGAGAAGTGCGCCGGCGGCCAGGTTGTCGTTGGCGAAGATGATCGCCTCAGGCCGTGGATCGCGACGGATCAACGCCTGCATGGCCTGTTTGCCGGCCTCGAACGGCGCGCAGTCAGACGACGGCACGAACACCCAGGGCTCAAGCCCGGCTTCACGCAGTGCTTCGATATAGCCATCGCGCCGCTCCAGCGCGCTGAGGTCACCCGCCGCACTGTTCTGCACGAAGGCAATGCGCCGATGGCCCTTGCCCAGCAGATAGCGGCATGCCTGCACACCCACCTGGTGATGGAGGAAGCCAACCTGCAGTGGGGAGCGTTCCGGGCGATAGTCCCAGATCTCCACCACCGGTACTTCGGCCTCACTGAGCATTTTCTCGGTGGCCGGGCTGTGGAAATGGCTGGTCACCACCAAGGCTGCTGGTGACCAGCCGAGAAAGGCCCGCACGGCGCTTTCTTCCTGGGCCTCGCTGAAATAGCTGGAGGCCAGCAACAGTTGGTAGCCATGCCGGCTCAAGGTGTCGCTGAAGGCCTGGATGGTCTGGGCGAAGATCGGCCCGGAGATGTTTGGAATGACCATGCCGACGATGCGGCCGCGGGCAGAAGCCAGCCCTCCCGCCACCAGGTTCGGCACATAACCTAGCGCTTGTACCGCTGCCTCGATGCGTTCGCGCAGGGGCGGGGACACCTGCCCGGGCTGGTTGAAATAGCGCGACACGCTGATGGCCGACACGTCGGCCGCTCGCGCCACTTCGGCGAGCGTGACGCGACCAGCGCCACGGCGCTTGCGGGTGGGTTCCTTGGCTTGGCTCACAGGCTGGCCTCGTTGGGAAATGACGCGATGTTAGCGCTAACGGGCCCAGACATGACAAATAGCTTTATGGAATATAAATCGTATTTTTTATTATTTGACCTGCTATTCCTGAGCCTTTGATACTTGTTGATGTTAGCGCTACCAAGCGCGGCTGTTGGCAAGCGCCTGCCACTCGCTCGAGCGAGACCAGACTCCCACAGCATCACCCGTGTCGGCCCCGTGCGGGCCATGGTCTGGTCTTCGAAAGGCAGTAGCATCATGCACAAACACCGCAAGGCATTCCCGTTCAAGCAACGCCAACCGCTGGCTGCAGCCGTCTTGCTGGCCGCCATCGGCCAATCCACACAAGCGGCCGAACCCGCGCCGCAGGCCACGTCGCTGGACGCGGTGACCGTGACCGCCACCCGCCGCGAGTCGACCTTGCAGGAGGTGCCGGTGGCCGTTTCGGTGGTCGATGGCGAACAGCTCGAGCGTGACAATCGCAACAATGTCGCCAGCATCGTCCAGCAGGTACCCACGCTCAATTACCGCGCCGGCGCGTCGAACAAGGACACTTCGCTGTTCATCCGCGGCGTGGGCACCATTTCAACCTCGCCCGGCGTCGAGCCGACCGTGGCTACCGTGGTCGACGGCGTGGTGTTCGGCCGCCCCGGTCAGTCCACCCTCGACCTGCTCGACCTGGAGCGCATCGAAGTGCTGCGTGGCCCTCAGGGTACGCTGTTTGGCAAGAATGCTTCCGCTGGCGTGCTGAACGTGGTGAGCAAGGCCGTCCCGGAGCAGACCCAAGGCTACGTGGACTATTCGCACTTCGGCGGTGGCAACGAGAACCGCCTGCGCTTCGGCATCGGTGGCCGCCTGAACGAGCAGGTCAAAGGCTCGCTGAGCACCTTGTGGGGGGACTATGACGGCAATGTCGAAAACGTTGCCAATGGCCACGACGTCAACGGTTACGAACGCAAGGGCGCCCGCGGCAAACTGGAATTCGAGCCCAGTGACGAGCTGCGCCTGACGCTGATCGCCGACTACATGAAGGGCGAGGACAGCTTGCCCAGCGGGGTGATCACCAGCGCCAGCACGGCCTTCACCAGCCAGCTGCGCCCGGTTGTTCCCAGCGCTCACAACCGCGACATCAACAGTGACTTCAAGACCCACGTCGAAGACGAGAACCAGGGCCTTTCGGCACAACTCGACTGGCAGTTGGGCGACTACACGCTCACGTCCATCAGCGCCTGGCGCGGCTGGGACAACACCCAATATCAAGATGGTGACCGCCGCGCCTTGCTACCGGTCACGGCCTCCCACGACAAGGGCACGGTCGACTATGACCAGTACAGCCAGGAGTTTCGCCTGACGTCGCCCAAGGGGCAGTTCAATGAGTACGTGTTGGGCGCCTTCTACATGCACGGCACCTCCAACGAGACCTATCAGCGGCTGTCAGTCAACAGTGGGGTGGCCAACACGGGCAGGGCGGATTATTCGACCACCAACGACAGCGTCGCGCTGTTTGGTGAGAACACCTTCAATTTCACTGACGATTTGCGCGCCATCTTCGGCTTGCGCTGGACCCACGACGACCTTGAGTACGACCACCGTCGCGTGTCGACTTCAGCCACGGCGGTCACCGGTATCCAGCCGTCGACCGCCAGTTCCGGCTCGGTGGACGAGGACGGCTGGAGTGGCCGTACCGGCCTGCAGTACGACTTCAACGACAACCTTACCGGCTACGTTACCTATTCGCGCGGCTACAAGGGCCCGGCGTACAACGTGTTCTTCAACATGCAGCCGCGTGATACCCAGGCGCTCAAGCCGGAAACATCCGACGCCTACGAGGTCGGCCTCAAAGGCACCGCGCTGGATAATCGCCTGATGGCCAACCTGGCGGTGTTCCACACCGATTACGATAACTACCAGGCCAACTTCTTCGACACCGTGGCCAACCAGGTGGTCACCCGCCTGGTCAACGCCGGCAAGGTCAAGACTCAAGGTGTCGAAATCGATGCCAGCTTCCAGGCTACCCGTCAGCTCAAGTTTTCCGCCGCTGCGGCCTACACCAAGGCGCGGGTCGATCATTTCAACTGCCCGGTCGGGGCGGCGGCCAATTGCAATATCGACGGCGGCCGCTTGCCGTTCACGCCGGACTGGAAGACCTATGTGCGCGCCGATTACGTGATCCCGCTGGATAACGGCCTGGATGTGGAGCTGGCCACCGACTACAGCTGGCAGGACTCGGTGCAGTTCAGCCTCGACCAGAACCCCGACACCGTGCAGGGCGCTTATGGCATCTGGAACGCCAGTATCGCCCTGGCCGATTACAACGACGGCTGGCGCGTGGCGTTGCTGGGCAAGAACCTGGGCGACAAGTCCTACGCGCAGATGCTGGCCAGTGGCGGTGACTACATCTACCGATCTGTACCGCGTGATGACGGGCGTTATTTCGGCGTTCAGCTGCGCAAGGATTTCTGACTGTGCGAGCACTGCAAGGAGACAGAGCATGAGTCGTCAAATGAGCCTGGGTGCCTTCCTCATGGCCACCGGGCACCATGTCGCCGCCTGGCGTCACCCGGACGTGCCCGCCGACCCGCTGGACTTCGCCAGCTACCGGCGCTCTGCGCAAATCGCTGAAGCGGCCTGCTTCGACGCGCTGTTCGTCGCCGACAGCGTTGCCGCCCCCAGTGATGCACTGGCCAGTCGCAGCGCCCGATCGGTGTATTTCGAACCCCTGACCCTGCTGTCGGCGCTGAGCGTGGTGACCGAGCGCATCGGCCTGATCGCCACGGCCACCACCAGTTACAACGAGCCATACCATGTGGCACGCAAATATGCCTCGCTCGATCATCTCTCGGGCGGCCGTGCCGGCTGGAACCTGGTGACCTCCGACGCCGCAGCCGAGGCCGGCAACTTCGGCCGCGATGCGCATATTCCCCACGCCGAGCGTTACGCCCGGGCTCGCGAGTTCCAGCAGGTGGTACAGGGCCTGTGGGACAGCTGGGCCGATGACGCCTTCGTCCGTGACAAGGCCAGCGGCCAGTTTCACCGGCCGCAGGCGGTGCGAAGCATCGACCATGCCGGTGCGCATTTTCGTGTTCGCGGCCCCCTGAACGTGCCCCGTTCGCCCCAGGGCCGACCGGTACTGGTGCAGGCCGGGTCTTCCGAAACCGGCCGCGAGCTGGCGGCCGAAAGCGCCGAGGTGGTGTTTACCGCGCAGCCCAGCCTGGCGCGCGCCCAGGCGTCCTACGCCGACCTCAAGGGCCGCCTGGCACGCCATGGACGTAGCGAAGCGTCACTGAAGATCATGCCGGGCGTGTTCGTCGTGGTCGGCCGCAGTGCCGCTGAGGCCCAGGCGAAGTACCAGCAGTTTCAGGACCTGGTCGATCCCCAGGTGGGGGTTGCCTTGCTCGGCCGCATGCTCGGCAACTTCGACCTGTCCGGCTACCCGCTGGACGGCCCGCTGCCGGCGCTGCCGCTGACCGAGGATGGCCAGCGCAGCCGCCAGCAATTGCTGGCCGAACTGGCGGGGCAGGAGCAATTGACCCTTGCCGAACTGGGCCGACGCATTGCTGGCGGGCGAGGGCACTACAGCCTGATCGGTACACCGACGCAGATCGCCGATGCGCTGCAGGCGTGGTTCGAAAACCGCGCGGCCGACGGCTTCAATGTGCTGGTGCCGCACCTGCCGCAGGGGCTCGAAGACTTCGCCAGCCTGGTGGTGCCAGAGTTGCAGCGTCGGGGCCTGTTTCGTCGCCAGTATCAGGGCCACACCCTGCGCGAGCACTTGGGCCTGGAGCGGCCCGCCAACCCCTATTTTGCCGAGTGAGGTCAAGCATGAGCTACATTGCCAACCCTGAGCGCTACGCGCGCATTCCGTACCGCCGCGTCGGCCGCAGCGGCCTGGTGTTACCGGCCCTGTCCCTGGGCCTGTGGCACAACTTCGGCGATGCGACGCCGATCGACACCCAGCGCTCCTTGCTGCACACGGCCTTCGATGCCGGCATTACCCATTTCGACCTGGCCAACAATTACGGCCCGCCCTATGGCAGCGCCGAACGTAACTTCGGCCGCCTTCTGCGTGAAGACCTGCGCAGCTACCGGGACGAGCTGATCATTTCCAGCAAGGCCGGCTGGGATATGTGGCCGGGGCCGTATGGCCAGGGTGGCAGCTCGCGCAAGTATCTGATTGCCAGCCTCGACCAGAGCCTTGAGCGCCTGGGGCTGGACTACGTGGATATCTTCTATTCGCACCGCTTCGATGCCGACACCCCGCTGGAGGAAACTGCGATCGCCCTGGCCGATATCGTGCGCCAAGGCAAAGCACTGTATATCGGGATTTCTTCCTATTCCGCAGGCAAGACACGCGAGATCGCCGCGCTGCTGGCCGAATTGAAGGTCCCGCTGCTGATTCACCAGCCCTCGTACAACCTGTTCAATCGCTGGATCGAGCACGACCTGTTGGACACCACTGACGCGTTGGGAGCCGGTGTCATCGTGTTCACGGCACTGGCCCAGGGGTTGCTCAGCGACAAGTACCTGGACGGCATTCCGGCCGATGCCCGGGTCAACCGCCCCGGTGGCGGCTCGCTGCTGCCGCAGCATCTGTCCGAGGCCAACCTGGCCCGCGCCCGTGCGCTCAATGAGATTGCCCGGCGCCGCGGCCAGAGCCTGGCGCAATTGGCGTTGGCCTGGACCCTGCGCGATCCGCGGGTGAGTTCGGCACTGATCGGTGCCAGCCGGCCGGAGCAGATCACCGAGAATGTCGCGGCACTCGACAACCTGGCCTTCAGCCCGGAAGAACTCGCCGAAATCGACCGCCATGCCGTTGAGGGCGGGATCAATCTGTGGGAAAAGCCCTCGACCGACTGGAAGGAATGAGCCATGCGCGTACTACGCTATGCCACGCTGATACTGCTGGCGCTGGCGGGTGCCGCGCATGCGGCGGACCCTGCCACACTGCGCATCGGCTACCAGAAAGGCTCGATCAGCCTGGTGCTGGCCAAGCAGCACCGGCTGCTGGAACAGCGTTTCGCCAATACGCGTGTGCAGTGGATCGAATTTCCTGCAGGGCCACAGATGCTCGAAGCGCTGAACATTGGCAGCCTCGATATCGGTTCCACCGGTGACATCCCGCCGATCTTCGCCCAGGCAGCGGGTGCAGACCTGCTGTACATCGGCGCGGAACCGGCAAAGCCGAAGGCCGAAGTCATTCTAGTGCCCAAGGGCAGCCCGATCACTTCGGTGGCTGAGCTCAAAGGCAAGCGTGTGGCACTGCAGAAGGGCTCCAGTGCCCACAACCTGCTGCTGCGCAGCCTGGGGAGCGTGGGCTTGAGCATGCGCGATGTGCAACCGGTGTACCTGGCGCCTGCGGATGCCAGGGCGGCCTTCGAGCGTGGCAGCGTCGACGCTTGGGCGATCTGGGACCCGTACTATTCGGCTATCGATCTGGAAGGCAAGGCGCGGCTGCTGGCCGATGGCGAGGGGCTGGGGTTGATCGGGCCGTTCATGCTGGGGGCGCGCGGCTATGTCGAAGCCAATGGCGATTTCATCAAGCGCTTGCTGGCGCAGATCTCCGAGGCGGAGGCACTGACGCGCTCTGACGAGGCGGGCAGTGTTCGCCTACTGGCGCAGTTCATGGGGTTGCCGGAAGAGGTGGTGCGGCGCAGTTTCAGTCATCGGCCGGCGTCGCCGTTGCTACCGGTGAGCGAAGAAATTGTCGCCGCGCAACAGCGCACGGCGCAGCTGTTCTTCGAAAACCGGGTGTT
The DNA here is from genome assembly GCF_001320245.1 of Pseudomonas sp. NBRC 111124. GTDB lineage: Bacteria > Pseudomonadota > Gammaproteobacteria > Pseudomonadales > Pseudomonadaceae > Aquipseudomonas. Next base: position 3,197 of record NZ_BCBA01000004.1, on the reverse strand, counting down.
GCCCAAGCGGGTCGACATTGCCGGCGCGGTCTGGCACCAGGATTGAAGCCCTGTGGCGGCCCTGTCCTCGGCAAGTCAGCTTGCGGCAGACAGGGCCGGTTCAGGCCGCAGGTCAGCCCCGGGCAAACTGCAACAGCCTGTCGCCCTCCAGTCGATAGCGCACCCACTCATCTTGCGCTTCGGCGCCCAACGATTGGTAAAAGCCGATCGCCGGTTCGTTCCAGTCCAGCACGCTCCATTCGAAGCGACCGCACCCTTTGGCGACGGCTTCGCGAGCGATGTACCGCAGCACATCCCGACCTGCACCGCCGCCGCGTTGCTCGGGGGTGATGTACAAGTCTTCCAGATAGATGCCGTTGCGGCCCTGCCAAGTCGAGTAGCTGTAGAAATACACGGCAAAGCCGATGGCCTTGCCGTCGCGCTCGCAGATCAGGCTGTGCACCGTGCTGCCTTCATCGAACAGGCTGTGCTCGATATCGGCCAGGGTGGCGACCACTTCGTCACGGGCGCGCTCGTAATCGGCCAGTTCGGTGATGTAGGCCAGAATCTGCGCAGCGTCGGCGCGCACGGCGGGGCGGATGGTCAGGCTCATAGGGCTTCCTTGTTCTATCGTTAACGGTACAGGAACGTGTATCTGCATAATTTAATGCAACTGTATCGGTCGCAGGGCAGGGCGACTCCGTTAGTGTGACACCACCTGCCCCCGTTCTGGAATGCCTGCCATGCTTGCCTCTGCAGACCTGCTGACCGCCTTTGTGCTGTTTGCCTTCGTTTCCTCGATCACCCCGGGGCCCAACAACACCATGCTGCTGGCCTCGGGCGTGAACTTCGGCGTGCGCCGTTCAATCCCGCATGCCATGGGTATCAGCGTCGGTTTCATGGTCATGGTGCTGGCGGTCGGCCTGGGCCTGGGCGAGGTGTTCAACGCCTGGCCAGTGCTGTACAGCGTGTTGCGCTACACCGGTGCCGCCTACCTGCTGTACCTGGCTTGGAAGATCGCCACCGCCGGGCCGCTCGGCGCGGACGCGCCTGGTGCGCGCAAGCCGCTGGGGTTCTGGGGCGCTGCGGCATTTCAGTGGGTCAACCCCAAGGCTTGGGTGATGGCGGTCGGGGCGATCACCACCTACACACCAGCCCAGGGCTATGTGATGAATGTGGTGGTGATTGCTGCGCTATTCGCCTTGGTCAACCTGCCCAGCGTCGGCGTGTGGGTGATGTTTGGCAGCGCCCTGCGCAACCTGCTGCAGAAGCCGCGCTGGCTGATGCTGTTCAATGTCCTGATGGCCTTGTTGCTGGTGATTTCACTTTACCCGCTGCTGTTTGTAGAATCGGCGTTTTCATGAACCCGTGAGTACAGCAAGCCGATGGAGTTGATTCCCTGGTCCTTTGACAGCTCCGAAGGCTTCACCCTGCGTGGCTGGCGCTCGCCAGCCAGCGGCAAGCCGTTGTTGCACTTCCTGCACGGTAACGGCTTTTGCTGCCTGGCCTACCAGCCGTTGCTATTAAACCTGAGTGAACATTTCGACCTGTGGTTGTGCGATGTCCAAGGCCACGGTGACAGCGACCATGGCGGTGTGTTCCGTGGCTGGAACCGCACCGCTGCGCTGGCGCTGGAGGCCTTCGAGGCCGGCCGTGGGGAGTATGGCGAGGTGCCCCGGTACGCCGTGGGGCACAGCTTCGGTGGTGTACTGACCGGGTTGATGCTGGCCAGCCAGCCGGGCTTGTTTGCTCGTGCCGTATTGCTCGACCCGGTGCTGTTCAGCCGGCGCATGCTCGGTGTGATGGGCGCGGCTGCACTGGTCGGCCTGCACCGCCGGCATGCCTTGGCGCGCAAGGCCGCCAGCCGGCGCAGCCATTGGCCGGACCGTGAAGCAGCACGAGCATCGCTGCACGGGCGTGGCATCTTCAAAGGCTGGAGCGACGCGGCGCTGCAGGCGTATGTCGAACATGCGATCGGTGATTGCGGCGAAGGGGTGGTGCTCAAGTGCCGGCCCAGCCGCGAAGTGGAGATCTTCAGCTCGTTCCCGTCGCGCATGTGGGCGCAGCTGGCCTCCATCCAGGTGCCCACGCGGGTGCTTTATGGCGAGCATACCTATCCCTTCGTGCCCCATTCGGTACAGCGCCTGGCCCGCCTCAACCCTGCGGTAAGCGCTGTTCAGGTCCCGGGCGGGCACTGTTTCATGCAGGAGGACCCGGCGATGGCCGCGCAAAAAGTGCTTGATTACCTGCAATCGTGATCAACTGTTCCATTAATGGAACGATCAGTGCCATTTCAGCCGACTACCGACTGATTGGTCTCATTGGTAAGGTGATCCCAGCTTAGAGAGGAGACTTCTCATGAAAAAGATCCTGGGTATCCACCGCAGCCCTCACGCCCATTGGGTAGGCGATGGCTTCCCCGTGCGCAGCCTGTTCACCTACGACAACCTGGCGAGCAAGATCAGCCCGTTCCTGTTGCTGGACTATGCCGGCCCTTACGACTTCACCTCCACCAGCGACCGTCGCGGGGTTGGCCAGCACCCGCACCGCGGGTTCGAAACCGTGACCATCGTCTATCAGGGCGAACTGGAGCACCGCGACTCGACCGGTGCCGGCGGCCTGATCGGCCCCGGTGACGTGCAGTGGATGACGGCCGCCAATGGCATCATCCATGAAGAGTTTCATTCGCCAGCATTCGCCCGCAGCGGCGGTACGCTGGAGATGGTGCAGTTGTGGGTCAACCTGCCAGCGCGTGACAAACGCGCGGCGGCGGGTTACCAGACACTGCTGGCAGCGGACATTCCCGTGGTCCAACTGGAAGGTGAGGCCGGCAGCCTGCGGGTGATCGCCGGTGCCTATCAGGGCCATTCGGGCCCGGCACGGACCTTTACCCCGATGGATGTGTGGGACATGCGCCTGAACGCCGGTGCCAGCCTGCAGTTGCCGATCACCGATGGCCACAATGCTGCGCTGGTGGTATTGCGCGGTAGTGTGCGGATCAACGGCGAGCGTGAAGCGGGCCCGGCCAGCCTCGTGCTGCTGGAGCGCGGTGGCGAGGACGTGGCGATCGAGGCGCTCGAAGGCGCCAGCCTGCTGTTGCTCAGCGGCGAACCGATCGATGAGCCGATCGTTGGCTATGGGCCGTTCGTGATGAACAGCCAGGCAGAGATTGCCGAGTCGTTCGATGACTTCCACGCCGGGCGCTTTGGACAGATGGC
>NZ_BCBA01000003.1 GCF_001320245.1 Pseudomonas sp. NBRC 111124 | reverse complement strand
GCGAAGAGGCCGGTACAAACCACACAAAACTTGGCATGATGCAGCGATGCCTCTGTCACGCCTGCACGCAGTGCACCGTTCACTCACCGCTTCTGGCCAGCACACCTTGTGGCTGCGCTACCCCACGCCGTACCACTGGCCTTCGACCTTGGCCTTCCTGGCCGCACGCTGTATCCCCGGGATCGAAACGTTCAGCGATGGCACCTATCGCCGCAGCTTCACCGTGGCTGACAAACACGCTGTACTCGAAGCCCGGCCCACCAGTGGCAATCGCCTGTATATCCATCTCAGCGGAGTGCCTGCCTTAGCTGTGCCCGCCCTGATCGCCCGCATCCGCCGCTTCTTCGACCTCGACGCCGACCCGGCCCGCATCGCCGCCGACCTCTCCCGCGACCCCTTGATGGCCAGGCTGATCGCCGCCCGCCCAGGCCTGCGCGTCCCGCAAGGCTGGGACGCCTGCGAGCAAGCCATGCGCACGGTACTCGGCCAGCAGATCAGCGTGGCAGGCGCCATGACCCTGGCTGGGCGCCTGGTGGCGCGCCATGGGCAACCGTTGCGTCTGCCGGCGGCAGGTCTGACGCATGTCTTCCCGACGGCGCAAGTGCTCGCCACTGCCGATCTGGAAAACATGGGCATGCCTCGCGCACGTGCAGCGACCCTCGGTACCCTCGCGCGCGCGTTGCAGGCGCAACCCAGGTTGCTGCGTAACGGCCAGGCACTGGAGCCGCTGCTGGCCAATCTTTGCCGCTTGAAAGGGATCGGCCCTTGGAGTGCCCAATACCTGGCACTGCGTCAGGCGGGCGCATGGGATGCATTGCCGTTGGGTGATGTGGCGCTGGTCAAGGCCTTGCGACTGCTGGAAGGGCCCGACGCCCGGCTGGCTGAACGCTCCCAGGCCTGGTGCCCCTGGCGCGCTTATGCCGCGCAGCATCTATGGGCGTCCCTGGCTGACAAATAGAGCGCTTGGCGACCGCCTGTCGCGAAGTGCCAGCAATTGATCGAACAGGCGAGGTCCGCTGCGGTTCTTCCACTAAGGTGCTAAGGGATTCCCCGCACGATCATTGCCCCGGCGCATGGACGGCCGCTTGGGCATGCGCAATATCAATTGGCACCCCGCCTGGCAAAGGCGTACTCACACACAACAGGCCATCCAGTACAGAGAGGGTCGTACCATGTCGTTGATAGGAGTTTCGATGCTGGAAATGCGGCAGATCATCGAGCAGGCCTGCCTGCCCGACCGCTGCGAAGTCAGCTGCCCGGACGGCACCACCCTGACCATCCGCCTGGGTCAGGGGCAAAGCCTGGAGGAGGGCGTGACCCTCTCCGGAGTTTCATTGCAGAGCTTGAACAGTTGCCGCGACCTGGTGAACCTGGTCGGCCAGCTGCACACGCTGCGCGACAGCCACCCGGCGGCACTCAGGGCCATCGCCTGAGCACCCGTAGTGCACCGGTCAGCCGAGGCTGGCCGGGCGCACGTATTCCGGCATGAGCCCGTTGGTCCAGAACAGGATCATCGAGACCAGGATGGTCACCAGCAACAGCAGCCCCACCCCCCAGACGCAGCTGGCAAACAGCATGGCCTGCTCCTTGCGCAGGCGCAGGAAGGTCTGCAGCCCACCGTACAGCAACACCGTCGCGTAGGCGGAAGCGGCGACCAGCGCCACGAATGCCAGCCAACGGATCGGCACCAGGCCGACCACGCCCGCAAAGAACCACGGTGTGGCGCAATAAGCGGCGAAGCCTATGCATTGATTGAGTGTCGGTTGTGCGTCGAAACCGCGTGACATCCAGCGGATCATCACACCCATCAGCATTACTCCGACCACCGTGGTGGCATACAGCAGCCCGGCCAGTTGCGCGGCACTGGCCATGCTCAGGCGCACACGATCCTCTGCGGCAAGGCTCCAGCCGAAAGTGGTGGTACCGACGAACAGGCACAGGGCGGGGATCAAGGCGAGGGCCAGCAGGCGTGGCAGATATTGTTGCGGATGATCTTCCTCGGCGCGGCGGATGTCGATCCAGGCGTCAGAGGGGTGAGTGAAGAGCTTGAGCAAGGGGCTGTTCATGGCGTTCTCCAGGAGGCAGGGCCTTGTAGGTATGGAGATCCACCGTTTGCGTCAGGTTCAGCCCGGTGCGCCGCCGTTGATCGGCTTATTGCAGCTCCACCAGCAGGTTCAAACCGCCATCCCCGCATTTGCCTTGATCGCGCACCACGCCATGATAGCTGCGCCCGTCCCACACGAACGCCACGCTATGGGCGCGCTCGACTTTGTCCGGCAACGGAGGGCAAATATGCAGGCGCAGGGCAGGGCGGCCCTGCAGATTCAGGGGGGCGAGCTGGCATTGGCACTCCACGCTCAGGGCTACCGGGCCGAACAGGGTGTCACGTACGTAATCGAGTTGCAGGCTGGAATTGGGCGCGCGGCCGGGCATCTTCATGGCCGCTGGGCTCCTGGGCGGTGGCACTGCAGAGAAGGCTGGAGAGGCATAGGCGGCAGGCTCCTGGCTAAAGGATGGCACTTATCGTTGTTTGGAAGCTTACCGGAGCTGGATGTTCAACTTATTTCATGAGGTTTCTGGGATGTACCGACGAAGGGCCGTCTGGCGACCCTGAATGGCGCACGTTCAATCCAGTAGCCAGTGCTTGTCACCTTGGCTCAGCACACCGCCGTGGTCGGTTCGAAAGATAACTGGATGTAAGCTTGCCCCGCGTAGCCAAGCTCCCAGCCCCCGAAACGACAATGCCTATCATCCCCCGATTCGGGGAATTGCCGTGGGGGATCCTCCCCAATCTGCTCCGTTTCCATGCCTAAACTATTGAAATAAAACGCCATTTCCTTATGGCACACAGCTTGCTGACCTCCACGCAGTGTTCTGTGTCCCGGAGGTGCAGCATGTCGACCCCGTACAAAGGCCCCGTCCTGACTTCACTTGTCCTGGCCTTGTTTGGCTGGGACGCGACCGGCGAGAGCGAGGCTGCCGTGCAATGTCAGCGCACCCTGGTGGCCGATGTGGTTGCGCTGGACCAGCCGCTGATGTTCAACCGCCTCGGCGCGCAGAACGCCAATGGCATGATCTTCGCCCTGCGCGAGGATGTGGTGGATGACCGCCAGGTGCCGCTGAGCAAGGGCGGCACTGCCGTGCCGGGCAAGGTCACCCTGCGCCCTGACAAGCGCCCACGCCCGATCGTGCTGCGCGTGGCCGCCGGTGATTGCCTCGCGGTCAACCTCACCAACTTGCTCGACTACAAGGCCAACCCCAACAAGCACGGCATCGGGGTCGATGATGAAGTCGAGGGTGTCGAGCTCCCGAAAGACCCTGGCGCTGCAGGTTTCGTCGCCGACGAGCAAGTCGCCGAGCGCATGGTCGGCTTCCAGGTCAACGGCATGCAGGCGGTCAACAGTATCGCCGACATCTCCGCCAACACCGGCCGCAACGGCAACTTCCTGGTCAGCCCCGGCAGTACCCGCAGCTACACGCTATATGCCGAGCGTGAAGGGGCATTTGCTGCCACCAGCAAGGCCGCCACCTTCGGCGGCGAAGGGGCTGCCGGTAACGTTGCCAACGGCCTGTTCGGCCAAGTGGTGGTTGTACCCAAAGGTGGGCGAACCTACCGCAACACCCTGACCGAAGAAGAAATGCGCCTGGCCACCACCGGGCGTACCGCTACCGGCCAGCCGGTGATCGACTATGAGGCCCGCTACCCGCAGCGCGAGCCGTGGGTGACTGAGGGCAAAGCCGGCAAGCCGATCATCGCGATGACCGACGGCAACCAGATCATCAACAGCGAAACCGACGCCATCGTCATGGGCCCCAACCCGGATGGCAGTTTCCCCAAGTCCACCTACCCACTGGAAAGCCTCGGCAAACGCAACCCGGCGCTGCCCAATCGGCTTGAGGCGTTCCGCGACTTCGCCTCGCAGTTTGCCGATGAAGTGGCCGGCACCCAGGCCTTCCCGGGCTACTGGGCGGACCCGGTGATGGGGCATGTGCTGGAACCGGCACGCGACGCGTTCATGATCAACTACGGCTCCGGTGGCATGGGCGCCGAGGTGGTCGCCAACCGCTTGGGCGTGGGGCCGATGCATGACTGCCTGTCGTGCGCCTACGAGGAGTTCTTCCTCAGTGCGCACACCGTGGGCGATATCGGCACCCTGGTCGATGTGCCGGCCAACGTCGGCCTTGAACATATCCGCCCCGGCGAAGTACCGCCGGCCAGTGCTACCGGGGTCAAGGCGAGCATGGCCCTGTACCCGGCGGAGCCGGCCAACGTGCACCACAGCTACATCGGTGATTTCACCAAATTCCGCAACACCCACAACGGCCACGAGCAGCACATCTTCCACCTGCATGGCCATCAGTGGCTGTTCAACCCCAACGACGACAACTCCGACTACATCGATGCCCAAGGTATCGGTGCCGGCATCGGCTACACCTACGAGATTGCCAACGGCGGCTCGGGCAACCGCAACCGGGTGGCCGGCGACGCCATCTATCACTGCCACTTCTACCCGCACTTCGCCCAGGGCATGTGGGCCATGTGGCGGGTGCACGACGTGTTCGAAGAAGGCACCCGGCTGGCAGTCAGCGGGCAGGGCGAGAACGGCTTCCACAGCACGCCGTTTGCACTGCGCAATGGCAAGCCAGCGGCAGGCGCTCGAGCACTGCCGGACGGCGAGATCGTTGCCGGCACGCCAATCCCGGCCATCGTGCCGCTGCCAGGCAAGGCCATGGCGCCGATGCCTGGCAAGGTCGTGGTAGTGCCCAAGCTCGCTGCCGAGCAGGTGGCCGCCAACGACGATAACGCCCCGGAACGGGACGGTGATGAAGCCCACGCCCAGCAGCCTGGCGCTGCCAAGGCGATCGGCTCGCTGGCCCTGGTTGACCGTAGCGAGGCCAACCGCAACCCGGACGGCACCCTGAAAAACCCAGGCTACCCGTTCTGGATCGGCGGCATGGAAAGCAGTGTCGGCAACCGTCCGCCAACCCCGCCATTGGATATGCTCGACCCGGCCCTGGCCCGGCAACTCAAGGACAGCGGCAAGGCCCTGTGGGCCAACCTCGACCCCAACCAGGTCGATGGCTGGGACGGCGGCCTCGGGCGCCATGCGCTGGACGGCGTCTCTGCCGGCGGTGAAGCCGTGACCACCACCACCAAGCTGGACTTCTCCAAGGTGGTGCACCGGGCCAAGCCAATCTACCTGCCGGAAGAGGGCACCGACGTCGAGCAGGCCGCCATGCAGTTCCATGCCGCAGCCGAACACCCCAGCTACGCGCTGATCCCTGGCAGCCAACCGGTGCCCAAGGCGTTCCGCACCAACGGCGCGCTGCCGACCGCAGGTGCGCCGTTCTACGAGCCGTGCATGGATGACCGGGGCAAACGCCTGACCCAGTCTTCCGGTGTGGGTGAATTCTTCAGCGGCGAAAGCCTCACCGGCATCAACTTCCGTGGCGCGTCCGGCTTTACCGCAGACCGCCCGCGCATCTACAAAGGCGCCAACATCCAGTTCGACGCGGTGTACAACAAGGTCGGCTACCACTTCCCGCAGGCGCGCATCATCGCCCTTTGGGAAGACGCCTGGCCAGTGATCACCAAGCAGCGCCCGCCAGAGCCGCTGGTGATGCGCATGAACACCTTCGACTGCACCATGTACCAGCACACCAACCTGATCCCGTCGTTCTATGAAATGGACGACTACCAGGTGCGTACCCCGACCGACGTGATCGGCCAGCACATCCACCTGCCCAAGTGGGACCTGACCGCCGCCGATGGCTCGGCCAACGGCTGGAACTACGAAGACGGCATCCTCTCGCCCGGCAGCGTGGTCGAGCGCGTACATGCCATCCGTGCCTTCAACAATTGCACCGAGGGCGATACCCGCGACGGCACCGCTGCCTGCCCGAAAGCCAGGCAGCACCCATACTTCGGCCGTTTCGGCCGGGCCGACTGGCTGGGCGCGCGCACAGCCATGCAACGCTGGTTCGCCGACCCGCTGGTCAACGTGTTCAACGTCGACCGTGGCCTGGGCACCATCTTCACCCACGACCACCTCGGCCCATCGACCCACCAGCAACTCGGCCTGTACGCCACCGTGCTGGCCGAACCGGCCGGGTCCACCTGGTACCACGCCGAGTCCGGTGAGAAGCTGTACAACCCGGCCACCCGCCAGGACGGCGGCCCGACCTCGTGGCAGGCGGTGATCCAGACCGGGGACAACGACGGCGATGGCAAAAACGACAGCTACCGCGAGTTCTTCCTGGAGTACAGCGACTTCCAGCATGCCTATGAAGCGGGCGTGTACGTCGGTGCCGGCCCGGATGGCATCCCCAATGCCCAGTCGTTCCCGGCCACTGCCGACAGCTTCCGCTACGCCATCAACCCGCCGGTACGCGGCAAGGCCTCGAACCTGCTTGAAGCCATCGTCGAAGAGCGTGGCGGCATCAAGCCGGGTTGCCCAAGCCGGCCCTGCCCACAGGCGATCTCGGTGGATGACCCGGGCATGTTCGTCGTCAACTACCGCAACGAACCGCTGGCCCTGCGCGTATTCGACCCGAACAAGGTCGGCCCTGACGGCAAGCGCGGGATGCAGGCCGATGGCCTTGGCGGTGACCTCAGCTACGCGCTGCAGACCCGCACCGACCGTGCCATCCCGGCGATGAACATGGCGCCGTCGGCGATCAGCTCGGCGGTCGGCCCAACCGGTGGCACCACGCGCTTCCCACCGCATATCAACAAGGCCGGCAGTGAACCGGGTGACCCGTTCACGCCGATGCTGCGCACCTACAGCGGCGACAACGTGCGCCTGCGCATGCATGCCGGCGGCCATGAGGAGGAGCACAACGTGACCCTGCACGGCGTGAAATGGCTGCAGAACGGCTCCGGCTTCGGCAACAGCTCCAACTCGGGATGGAAGTCATCGCAGATGATCGGCATCTCCGAGCAGCTCGGCTTCATGGCACCGGTATCGATGATCTCCAGTTCCGCCGCCACCAACGGTGACTACCTGTATTCGCTGGACGCGGCGCTGGAAGGCTACTGGAACGGCATCTGGGGCATCATGCGCAACTACACCGCCCAGCGTGCCGACCTGTTCCCGCTGCCGAACAACCCGCAGCCGGTGGCCATGCGCAATACCGTGAACTTCGATGGCATCTGCCCGAAAACCACGGCCAACCCCAATGGCATCGGCACCCGCGCCACAGTCAAGCGCAGCTACGAGATCGTCGCCGCGCTGGCCAACGACATACTCGACAACCGCAACGGCGTCGCCATCAACGACGTCGCCGGTATCGGCCAGCATGTCGGCGGGCCGCTCAAGGCCAATGGCGGCACCCTGGTGTTCAACAACCGCAAGACCAGCATCCCACTGGTCAGCGGTGTCGATCCGGAGGATGGTGAGCCGTTCAGCATCGGTGGCCACAGTGCCCCGCTGCACGACCCGACCGCGATCATGTACGTGCGCAAGGCCGACCTTGATACCACCACCGGCAAGCTGAAAACCGGGGTGCCTGTGGAGCCGCTGATCCTGCGCGCCAACGCTGGCGACTGCATCAGCATCACCCTGGAGAACCGCCTGCCCGAGGTGATGCCTGACCTGCCCAGCACGGCGGTGATGCACAACGTGGTCAAGCGCGACCGGTTCGACAGCGAGGGCGCCACCGCCTTTGCCAACAACCTGATGCGCCCGTCCAGCCATGTCGGCTTGCACGCGCAGCTGCTGGCCTACGACATCACCAAGTCCGATGGTGCCAACGTCGGCCTCAACCCGGTGCAGACCGTACCGCCACGGGTCGGCAACAGTGGCGCCTACCCGAGCAAGGTGTACCAGTACTACGCCGGGCACCTGGAGCGTGAAGGCAAGCCGGTGCTGCAACTGGGCCGCACGGTGGACAACATCAACACCACGGCGATCGAGTTCGGCGGCCTCAACCTGACCCCGTCGGACTTCATCAAGCAACCGCAGAAGGGCCTGGTCGGTGCCATGAGCGTGCTGCCGCAGACCGCCACCTGGAGCGAAGACACGGCCAGCCGCAGCCAGGCCACGGTGAAGGTCACTGGCCAGCCGGACTACCGCGACTTCGTCACGGTCTGGCAGCGTGCGCTGAACATGCGCTGGGCCGATGGCCGCCCGGTGGAGGGCATCAACGCCGAAGGCAACGGTGCGGCGGGCGACCCGCAGGACAACGGCAACATGGCCGTCAACTACCGCACCGAGCCGCTGTGGCTGCGCTTTGGCATGGCCCCGGACTCGCCGTTCGGCCACGCCAATGGCCTGGGCTTCGCCGATGTGCCCAACGCCCACATGGCCTACGCCAATGCCCTGGTCGGTGGCGACCCGCTGACCCCGGTGCTGTATGCCAAGCCGGGCCAACCGCTGCGCAACCATATCGTCATGCCCAGCGGCGGCAGCCGCGGCATGGTCTACCAGCTGGACGGGCATATCTGGCCGCTGCATGCCTACCAGGCCGAAAAGAACGACCTTGACGGTTACCCGATGAGCCTGCCCGGTATCGGCTCGGTGCGCTTTGGCAGCAACCCGATGGCCATGTACATCGGCGCCCAGGAAAGTGTACTGCCAGCCGCGCACTTCAGTTTCATGCTGCCCAGTGCCGGGGGCGCCAACGCCGTGCCGGGCGACTACCTGTTCCGCGACTACGCCGCCTACGGCAACCTCTCGGGGCTGTGGGGCATCCTGCGGGTGACCAACGACCTGCCGCCGGCAACCGCCGCTGGGCAGTAAGGGAGCGCGAGCATGAATAACAAGAATATTCGCTCTGCCTACATGGGATTGGTAATGGGGGCCGCGCTGATTGGCCTGGGCATGGCCTACGAAAAGCTCTGGTGCGACCCGCGCGAACTGCTGCAGGCACCTGCCGACCCGCAGGCCCTGCACCGGCTCAGCCGTGACGGCGTGACGGTGGAGTTCGAGGCCCGGCCATTGGCCGGTGGTGAGCTGCGTGAAGGCGCCTTTGCCAATATCCGCTTCAAAGTCACCGACCAGACCAGCGGCCAGCCGCTGTCGGGCATGGCGCCTGGGGCCTGGATCGACCCGGCGCAGGCGGCGCCACTCGAAGGGGGTAGCCGTGACCAGAGCTGCAAGGCGCGAGTTGCGCTGTTTCTCAAGAGCAGCATCGGTGCACGCCCGCTGCTGGACCTGAACAGCTACTTCCTGCTGGTGCTGAACAAGGATGCCAGCCTCACCGTGATCGACCCGACCGTCTCGGTGGGGGGCATCACCAGCACCTTGGCACGCATCGAGCTGCCGGGCCGGCCCATGGATTGGGCAGCCACCCGTGACGACAAGCAGGTCTTCGTGTCGATCCCTGAGCGTGGCCAGGTGGCGGTGATCGATACCGAGACGTTCACCCGCGTGGCCACCCTGGAAGCCGGCCAAACGCCGGTTCGCGTGGCCTTGCAACCGGACCAGCACCGGCTGTGGGTTGGCAATAACAGCAGCGACCCGGCCACAGGCGGGGTAACAGTGATTGACGTCCCGTCGCGCAGTACGCTGAAGTCGTTCGCCACGGGTTCCGGGCACCACGAAATCGCCTTCAGCGCCGACTCGCGCTATGCGTTTGTCAGCAACCGCGACGGCGGCACGCTGAGCATCATCGACATCCCCCAGATGCGTCTGGTGAAAACCCTGGAAGTCGGCCCGCACCCGCTGTCGGTGGCCTACTCGGCCCTGTCCCAGGCGGTGTACGTGGCCAGCGGTGAAGAAGGCACGGTGCGGGTGATCGATGCCC
>NZ_BCBA01000002.1 GCF_001320245.1 Pseudomonas sp. NBRC 111124 | reverse complement strand
AGTACCGACAAGCTGATCCACCGCGTTCCGGTGGCGGCCGAGCCCTACCAGCTGACCTTCACCAAGGGCTACGCCTACATCCGCGGGCTGGCTTCGCCCAAGGTCAGCATGGTCAACCTGAGCAGCCTGGGCGAAGGGCGCACGCCGATCGTGCAGGGCTTCGAAGCCGGCCCTGCAGCGCCGCGCCAGGCCGGTGACCTGCCACTGGCCCAGGGGCTGTCGGTGTCGCGGGACGATAATTCGGTGTTCGTGGTCAACCCGGTGGACAACACCACCTACTTCTATGCCGAGGGCATGAACGCCCCGATGTCCGGCTACAACAACCGTGGCCACCAGGCCCGCGCGACCCTGGTCATCGACCGAAGCCTGCGCGAACTGGCACCGGGCGTGTATGGCTCGACGGTGAAGATGCCGGCGGCGGGCACGTTCGATGTGGCCTTCCTGCTCAACCAGCCACAGATCATCCACTGCTTCAGCACCGACGTGGCTGCCGCACCGGATGCGAGCAAGCGGCGGGGGGCGCATGCCGAATTCATCGGCCTCGACCAGCCCATGCCGCAGCAAACGGTGTTCACCGCCAAGGTGCGCATCGTCGGCGACGACGGCCGGCCACGGGTGGGCCTGGACGACCTGACCCTGCGCTATTTCCTGGCGCCCTCGTCGCTGCCGCGCAACCTGCCGCTCGAAGAGGTGGGGGAGGGTGTGTACCAGGCAGCGCTGACCTTGCCCGAAGCCGGAGCCTGGTACCTGCACGTGCAGTCGCCGTCGCTCGGGCGCACGTTCACCGAAGAAAACTACACCAGCCTGCGCGTGCTGCCCGCCGCAGCGGCTACCGCTTCCCAGACCGAAGTGAGGCATGTGCGATGAACGCCAAGCATTCTTTCCAGCTGCTTGCCCTGAGCCTGGCATTGGCCAGCAACCTGGCGCTGGCCCATGCCGGCCATGACCACGACGGCCACGCCGGGCAACCGCCGGCGGCGCAGCAGGAGAAAGCCAGCGTGCGCTTTGCCGATGTTGCGCTGCTCAACCAGGACGGCATGCCGGTGCGCCTGGAGCGGGACCTGGTGGGCGAGCGCTTGGTGGTCATGGGCTTCATCTACACCAGCTGCACCACGGTGTGCCCGGTGGTGTCGTCGATCATGGGCAAGGTTCAGCAACAGCTGGGGGGGCGTGTGGGCGAGGAGATCCAGCTGGTGTCGATCAGCGTCGACCCGCAGCGTGACGACGCCAAGCGCCTGCAGCACTACGCCAAGGCCTTCCAGCACGGCCCGGGCTGGAGCTGGCTGACTGGCTCGCAGTACGCCATTACCGAAACCCTCAAGGGCCTGGGCAGTTTCAGTGCCGACCTCAGCCAGCATCCGCCGCTGATTCTGGTGGGTGACGGCCGCACGGGCCACTGGACCCGCTACTACGGCTTCACCGACCCGGCCGTGCTGGTCGAAGAAATCAACCGCCTGAGCGCGCGCCGTGTGCACGCCAAGAGCACCGCCATCGCCGAACACAGTGAGGTGCAGCCATGAGCAGCGCAGCCCGCCACACCACGATGCGCAGCACCGACTGGCTGGCCCTGGTGGCCGTGCTGTGGATCCTCAGCTCGGTTGCCTTCGCCCACGAGGGCCATGCGCCAGAGGGGCCCAGCCCGCAGCCGGCGCCGCCGACCATGACCAGTGGTGGCGGCACCCGCGATGCGCAGGCCTGGTTCACCGACACCGTGCTCAAGGACCAGAACGGCCACGCACTGCGCTTCTACAGCGATGTGCTCAAGGACAAGGTGGTGATGCTCAACGTGATCTTCACCCACTGCACCGACGCCTGCCCGCTGATTACCCGCAAGCTGCGTGATGTGCGTGATGCCATGGGGCCGGAACTGGCCAGCGAGGTGACCTTCGTGTCGATCAGCAGCGACCCGCTCAACGACACTCCGGCAGCGCTCAAGGCGTTTGCCGAGAAACAAGGCGTGGACAGCGCCAACTGGCTGTTCCTCACCGGTGACAAGGCCGATGTCGACCTGGTGCTGGGGCGCATCGGCCAGTTCCTGCCCAGCCCCGAGCAGCACTCGACCCAGCTGATTGCCGGTGACGTGGCCGGCAAGCGCTGGAGCAAGATCCGCCCGGACGCACCGCCTGCCGCCATCGCCCAGCGCCTGCAGCTGCTGGCGCAACCGCTGGCGGGGCGTTGAGCCATGACGCCTTGGGCAGTGATGCTGAGCGTGGCCCTCTGTGGCCCGGCGCTGGCGCTCGACCTTACCCCCAACGAACAGGCCGGCAAACGCCTGTACCGCCACGGGATATCGAGCAGCGATGCACAGCTGACGGCCCGTGTCGGTGCCAGCGACATGAGTGTCCCCGCCAGCGTGCTGCCCTGCGCCAGCTGCCATGGCACTGACGGGCGCGGGCGTGCCGAAGGCGGGGTACGCCCCCCCAGCCTCGAATGGCAGCGCCTGGCGTTAGGGCAGGGGGAGCGGCAAAGCAACGGTCGCAGCTACCCGGCCTACAGCGACGCCACGCTGGCCCGTGTCATCCAGTACGGCGTCGACCCGGCTGGCCAACGGCTGGACCCGGCCATGCCGCGCTTCGAACTGACGCTGGCCGACCAGCGCAACCTCACGGCCTACCTCAAACGCCTGGGCGAGGAACGCGACCCCGGCGTGGAAGAGGGCGTGCTGCGCCTGGGCACCTTGTTGCCAGCCAGTGGCCCGCTGGCGGACGCCGGGCATGTGGTGCGTGCCGTGCTGGAGGATGGCGTAGACCAGATCAACCAGCAGGGCGGCATTCATGGCCGGCGCCTGGAACTGGTGGTGGCCGATACCGGCACCGACCCGGCCAGTGCCGGGCAGGCCTTGCAGCGTTTGCTCGACCAGGACCAGGTGTTCACGTTGATCACGCCGCTGGCGCCCATGCTCGATCAGCAACTGCCCACACTGCTTGAACAACGGGGCGTGCCGTTGATTGGCAGCACGCCGCGCAGCGGTGGCAGTTCACAGATTTTCGACCCCTTGCCGGGTATTGCTAGCCAATTGCTGAGCCTGGCTGCCCATGCCAAGGGCGCCCTGGGCTTGGCGCCCTACGGCTTGCGCGTGGTGTACGCCGGCAACGAACAAGCGGTTTTGGCCGAGCAGGTGCGCGAACGTTTGCGCCAGCAAGGCTGGGCACTGCCAGCGGTGCAAGCCTTTGACGGCCAGGCCGTCGAAGGGCCCGGCATCGTCTTCATCGGCCGCGCCCAGGCCTTTGCTGCACTCGCCCAGGCGCTGCAGGCTGAAGGGCGTGAGCCATATCTGTTCGCTGCCTCCAGCCAGGTGGCGGCAGCGGTAGCCAACTTGCCGACGCAGTGGTCGCACCGGGTGTTCCTGGCCTATCCGTTCGTGCCTGATGACTGGACCGCGCAGGGCATGGCGACCCTGGCCGGCTTGCAACAGCGCCAGGGCCTCGACCCGCGCCAGGCGTCGCTGCAGGTCAACACCCTGTGCGCCCTGAGGCTGTTGTCCGAAGCGCTGAAGCAGATGGGCCGCGATGCCAGCCGTGAACAGCTGGTGGCCGCCCTGGAGGGCCTGCACGATGTAGACACCGGCCTGACCCCGGCGCTGGGTTTCGGCCCCGGCAAACGCCAGGGCATGGCCGGCGCCCATGTCGTCGCGGTGGCGCTACCTGGGCCTCGCTTTACCGCCGTTGCCCCGTACCGGCCGGTGCCAGACAGCCCTTGAGTGGAGGTGGCCATGCGTACCGTGTTGCTGTGCCTGTTGCTGGTGATCGCCAAGGCGAGCTGGGCCGATGTGCCCGCTGCGCGGGTCAACGGCGTGAATATCGACCTCATGCGCCTGGAGCGCTATTTCACCGAATATCTGCAGGCTCAGGGCAGGGCAGTGGCCAGCATCCGCAACCCGACGCTGTACAAGCGCTTGCGCCAGCAGGCACTCGACGAACTGATCGACAAGGAACTGCTCTGGCAGGAGTCCCGGCGTCAGGGTATTCACATCAGTGATGAGCAGCTATCAGCGCAGATAGGCGAGATCGAGGCCGCCTTCGGCAGCTCCGCGCTGTTCGAAAGGCGCCTGGCAGAGGCAGGATTTGATCGGCCGGCATACGCTGATTACATGCGCCACGAAATGGCCGCGCAGCAGGTGTACGCCCGGCTCAGCGCGGTAGACGAGCCCAGCCGGGCCGAAGTCGAGGCGTTCTACCAGGCCAACCGGCAAACCTTGCAAGGAGCGCAGAACCAAAGTGATAACACTTCGGTCATACCCGAACCGGCCCTTGAGTTGGCCAAGGCCGCGCTCATCGGCCAATTGCAGACCCAGTCTCGTCAATCCGTGCGCCAACGTTTGCGCGAATCGGCTACAGTGGAGGTCGCTGACTGAGGCCCTCGATTGGATTTCCCCAAAGCTGGGGAATAGCGATTTGGCAAAGTGCCATCATCTTCCCCGGATATGGGGAACTGGGCCTACGCGTGAAATGCGGGGTTTGGCACAGCCCAGCAAGATCAATGACTTACAGTGGTGCGAAATGACTATTCACGCCTGGCACGAAGCCTGCTCAAGCCTTACCAAGGCCGCACTTCGCACACCGGGTAACCGGGCAGTATTTGGGAGTCGACCTTGGTGAACAGAGTATTGGTAGTCGATGACGAACAGACCCTTGCGCAGAACCTGCAAGCGTACTTGCAGGCACAAGGCCTGGACGTTCACGTCGCCCACGACGGTGCCACTGGTATCAAGCAGGCTTTGAGCCTGGCACCGGAAGTGATTGTGCTGGATTACCGCTTGCCCGACATGGAGGGGTTTCAGGTCCTGGAGGCCGTACGCAAGAACAGGCAGTGCCATTTCGTGCTGATCACCGCTCACCCGACTGTAGAGGTCCGTGAACGGGCCGCCGAACTGGGCGTGAGTCATGTCCTGTTCAAGCCGTTCCCGCTGGCGGAACTGGCACGTGCGATCTTCGACCTGATGGGCATCGAGCGCCGGCGCAGGGCCACTGACGATCCAGCCGAAGGGTTTATCGAACGACGCCAGAACAGGAACGAATCGTTCCCCTTGCAGTTGTACGATGGCAGCTGGGTGTTGGCCGATCGCCGCCGTAATGGCGCCAAGCCCCCAGGACCTGACGACAAACAACTGCTCACCGGGGAATAGCGGCGCCCGCTGCCCTGGCCAAGCCAGCCTGCGACGCGCCCCTGAGCGGAGTCGCAGGCCATGTCGGACGTACTCGATTTAATTGCAGGCAAGCACAGCGCCTACCCCCGCGACCTCCTGGCCCAGGCCCGCCTGCAAGTCGGCGACGAGCGTCTGCTCACCTGCCTGGAACGCTTGGCTAACGACACCCCCGACCGCTTCATCCAGCGCCTTGGCCTGACCCTGCATTACCCGGTCCTCGAGACCCAGGCGCTGCTGGCCAGCACCGCGCGCTTCGACAAGGTCAGCCTGGCCCAGTGCCTGAAGCGCGAGTTCGTGCTGATCGAACAGGAAGGCGCGCTGATCGGTGTGTTCGCCGACCCCTTCGACCACGCCCGCCTGGCCTGGATCGATGACAACCTGCAAGGCGCGCCGCTGTACCTGGCCCACGCCGCCGACCTGGCCACCTTCCTGGCCCGCCACGAAGAAAGCTTCCACGCCGTCGACGCCCTCGACCATGACGCCGAAGCCAGCGGCGAGGTCGACCCGCTGCAACGCCTGTCGCTGACCAGCATCAGCGAAGACCAGAGCAAGGTGGTCAAGCTGGTCAACTCGACCCTGTACGACGCCCTCAAGCAGCACGCCAGCGACATTCACCTGGGGATGACCGGCCAGGGCCTGACCATCAAGTAACGCATCGACGGCGTGCTCAATGGCGCCGGCAAGGCCAGCGGCAGCGCTTTCGCCGACCAGGTGATCTCGCGCATCAAGGTCATGGCCGAGCTGGACATTGGCGAAAAGCGTGTACCTCAGGACGGCCGTTTCAAGGTCGCCATCGGCGAACGGCAGATCGACTTCCGCGTATCGATCATGCCGAGCATCTTCGGTGAGGACGCGGTACTGCGGGTGCTCGACAAGCAGGACCTGTCCGACCGTGTCAGCGGCGTGCAGCTGCAGGCTTTGGGTTTTGCCGACGAAACCCTGCGTGCCCTGCGCCGGCTGGCCTGTGAACCCTACGGCATGATCCTGGTCACCGGCCCCACCGGCAGCGGCAAGACCACCACCCTGTACGCGATGATCAGCGAGATCAACCACGGCGTGGACAAGATCATCACCATCGAAGACCCGGTCGAATACCAGTTGCCCGGCGTGCTGCAGATTCCGGTCAACGAGAAGAAGGGCCTGACCTTCGCCCGCGGCTTGCGCTCGATCCTGCGTCACGACCCCGACAAGATCCTGGTCGGTGAAATCCGCGATCCCGACACCGCCCAGATCGCCGTGCAGTCGGCGCTCACCGGCCACCTGGTGTTCACCACCATCCACGCCAACAACGTCTTCGATGTGATCGGCCGCTTCAGCCAGATGCAGGTCGACCCCTACAGCTTCGTCTCCGCCCTTAACGCCGTGCTGGCCCAGCGCCTGATCCGCCTGGCCTGCCCGCACTGCTGCACACCGTGCGAGGCCGATGACGAAACCCTGACCGTCTCGGGCCTGACCCGCGAAGCGGTCACCGGCTGGACATTCGTCCGCGCCCAGGGCTGCGGCCAGTGCCGCGGCAGCGGCTACCGCGGCCGCAGCGCGATTGCCGAACTGCTGCACCTGGACGATGACCTGCGGCAGATGATCGTCGAACGCCGCCCCTTGTCGCAGATCAAGCAGCTGGCCTGCCAGCGCGGCCTGCGCCTGCTGCGTGCCTCGGCCCTGGACCTGGTCCGTGATGGCCGCACCACACTCGAGGAGATCAACCGTGTCACATTCATCTGAACGTTTCTGCGCCGTCGTCGGCGCCGAGGGTGTCGGCCTGGGTTGCTGGCACGGTAATCAACATGAGTGGCTTGGCAGCCACGAATTCACCTGCGATGCCGCACAACCTGCCTGGGAAGCGGCCTTGCAAGCCTTGAGTACACTGCTGGCCGAACACGCCGTCAAAGGCGCCCAGCTGCGCGTGCTGCTGTCGGCCCGCTACAGCCGCTTCTGCCTGGTGCCGTGGAGCGATGCCATCGGCCAGCCCCGCGAGCTGGATGCCTACGCCCGGGCCTGCTTCGAGAACCTCTACGGCCAGTCGCTGGATGACTGGCGCATCGTCCTCTCGCCCGAGCCTGCCGGTGCCGCCCGCATCGCCACCGCGCTGCCCGAAGCCCTGCTGCAAGGCCTGCAGACCCTCGGCCGGGAAAGCCGTCTGAGCCTGCGCTCGGTGCAGCCCTACCTGATGGCCGCCTACAACCGCTGCTCGGCGCAACTGGAGCAAGGCGATTTCCTCTTCGTGCTTGCCGAACCCCGTCGCAGCGTGCTGCTGCTGGCCGCCGGAGGTGCCTGGCAACAGGTGCTCGCCCAAGGCTGCGCCGACAGCGACCAGGCCCTGCAGGCCCTGATCGAGCGCACCTGCGAGCTGTACGGCGCGCATCTGCCACGGGTTTACCTGCATGCCCCAGGGCGGGGCGACGTGCCGCAACTGGCGGCGGTGCAGCTGTGTCAACCGGCCGCTGACACCGACCCGCTGTGCGCCATGTGGCGGGCGGTGGCCTGACATGCGCCGCCTCGACCTGGAATTTCAGCCCCGTCGCAATGGCCCGTTGGCCTGGTCGCTGTTGGCCCTGGGTGCCGTCGCCGTCGCCGGGCTGGTGCTGGTGCAACAGCAGTTGCAGGCCGAGCAGGTAAACCTGGAAGCCCACGTGCACAGCCTGGAACGGCAACTGGGCCGCCGCCCGGCGCCGGTCGCCCCGCAGAACAGCGCCGCCAGCCGCGAGCAGGCCGAACGCCTGGCGCAGATGCGCAGCGTCTCGCAGCAGCTGCAACGGCCCTGGCAACAACTGTTCGCCATGCTCGAAGCGCAGCCGCAGGAAGACGTCGCACTGCTGACCCTGACCCCGGATGCCCGCAAGGGCCAGGTGCGCATCACCGCCGAGGCTCGCAACCTGGAAGCCATGTTGCAGTACCACCAGCGCCTGGAGCAGAGCGACGAGCTCAGCGATGTCTCGCTGCTCAACCACGAAGTGGTGGCCGGGCAGCCAGAGCACCCGGTGCGCTTCAACCTTACCGCCACCTGGGAGACCGGCCATGCGCGTCCCTAGCCTTATCCTCCACGAGCAACTGCGCCGCATCGGCCCGGTCGGCCTGGGCGCTGCCGCCGTCGCGGCACTCTCCGTCGGTATCGCGCTGGCCGGTGTAGTCCCCGAGTGGCAAGCCGTGCGCGAACTGCGCGCCAGCGAAGCGGATGCCAGTGTGCAGGTCGAACGGGTCAAGCGTGGCGAGCTGAAGATTGCCGTCAAGCCCGAGCAGCAGGCCCTGGACAGCCTGCGCCAGCAACTGCCCGGGCAGCCCGAGGCGAGCGAGCTGATCGAGCGCTTGTACCATCTGGCCAGCGCCGAACACATCAGCCTGGCGCGCGGTGAGTACGCCCTGGGTGTCGATCCCAAGACCCAGCTGTCGCGCTACCAGATCATCCTGCCGGTGCGCGGCAGCTACCCGCAGATCCGCGGCTTCCTGCGTGGCCTGATCGGCCAGTTGCCAACCCTGGTGCTCGAAGACCTCGAGCTGCAACGCAAGACCATCGGCGACACCGAACTCAACGGCCGGGTACGCCTGACCCTCTACCTGTCGAGGTCGTGATGAACACACAACGTGCAGTGATGTGGGTCGGCTTCCTGGGTATCAGTGCCGCGTTGGCGTGGGCGCCGGGGCACTGGTTCCAGCAGGAAGACAGCGTTGCTCCCTTCGCGGGCTCGCCCGCTCCCACAGGGTCGGCGGTGCCTGCAGAACCTGTGGGAGCGGGCGCGCCCGCGAAAGGGCCAGTACAGGCCTCCACAGATCTGTTCCCAGCCCAGCAATGGACCAAGCCACAAACCCTGGCCACGGTCACCGAACAACCCATAGCCGCCGCGCCCGTCGTAGCGGCGGCCCCGACCGCCCCGGAACTGCCGTTCCAGTTCGTCGGCCGCATGGGCGACCGCGACGACCTGCAGATCTTCCTGCAGAGCGGAGAAAAGCTCTATGTCGTGCGCAAGGGCGACGTGATCGACAGCACCTACCGCCTCGACAGAGTCTCGGCCAATGAGCTGGACCTGGTTTACCTGCCTTTGCATCAGTCACAGACCTTGTCTGTAGGGAGCGCACCATGAAGTCGTCAAAGCTGTGCAAGCCTGCTCCGTTCATGCTCCTGGCGCTGTGCGTGGCCATTGCCGGCTGCGGCACAAGCGGGGTGCGCAAGGACAGCGCCGAACTGATGAAGGAGGGCCAGTATGAGGCCGGTATCGCCCGCCTGGAGGAAGCCCTGAGGGAAGACCCGCGCGACACCGAGCTGAACATCGCCCTGGCCCACGGGCGCCAGGCGGCGGTGGAGGCGCTGATCAGCCAGGCCGACGCAGACCGCATCCGCCACGACTTCACCAGTGCGCGCATGGGCTACAGCCGGGTATTGACCATCGAGCCGAACAACCGCCGCGCCCAGGAAGGCATACGCCACCTGGAGCTGATCCGCACCCTCGATGAGCGCGTGGCGCTGGGCCAGGCGGCGCTGCGCCAGGGCGACCTGTTCGGCGCTGAGCGCTACATGCGCGAAGTGCTGCGCCTGGACCCACAAAACCAGAAGGGCATCGCCCTGCGCACCGACATCGAGAACGTCCAGGCGCGCACCGCAACGCCGTTCCCGCAACTGAAAAGCAAGCTGGAGCGCCCGGTGACCCTGGAGTTCCGCGACGCGGGCCTGAAGACCATCTTCGAGGTGCTGTCGCAGGTCGCCGGCATCAACTTCATCTTCGACAAGGACCTGCGCCCAGACATGAAAGCCACCATCTTCGTGCGCGACGTGCGCATCGAAGATGCCGTGGCGCTGCTGCTGGAACAGAACCAGCTGCGCCAGAAGATCGTTAACGACAACACCCTGCTGATCTACCCCGATTCGCCGCAGAAGACCAAGGACTACCAGGAACTGGTCATGCGCACCTTCTACCTGACCAGCATCGACGCCAACACCGCGCTGAACATGGTCAAGACCATGCTCAAGACCCGTGACGTGTTCGTCGACGAACGCCTCAACACCCTGACCATGCGCGACACCCCCGACGCCGTGCGCATGGCCGAGAAGCTGCTGCAGTCGCAGGACCAGTCCAACCCCGAAGTGGTGCTGGAAGTGGAGGTTATGGAAGTGGCCACCTCGCGCATCCTCGACCTTGGCCTGCAATGGCCCAATACCTTCGGCGTGTTGAGCGACGACGGCAACCCGGTCAGCGTGCTCGACCAGCTGCGCGGCATCAACTCCAGCCGCATCAGCATTGCGCCGGCACCGCAGGCCAAGATCAATGCCCAGGACAAGGACATCAACACCCTGGCCAGCCCGGTGATCCGCGTCAGCAACCGTGAGCAGGCGCGCATCCATATTGGCCAGCGGGTACCGATCATCAGTGCCACCTCGGTGCCGTCCACCCAGGGCCCGGTGATCACCGAAAGCGTTACCTACCTGGATGTGGGCCTTAAACTTGAAGTGCAGCCCACCGTGCACCTGAACAACGAAGTGGCAATCAAGATTGCCCTGGAAGTGAGTAACGCCACCCCGCTGGAGGCCACCCGCCAGGGCACCATCCCGGTCCAGGTCGACACCCGCAACGCGCAGACCAGCCTGCGCCTGCACGACGGCGAAACCCAGGTGCTGGCCGGCCTGGTGCGCAACGACCACAACGCCGCCGGCAACAAGATCCCCGGCCTTGGCGACATCCCTGGCCTGGGGCGGCTGTTCGGCAGCAACAAGGACGACATGAGCAAGTCCGAACTGGTGCTGGCGATTACCCCGCGGATCGTGCGCAACCTGCCGTACCAGAGCCCGTCGGACATGGAGTTCGGCACCGGTACCGAGTCGAGCATGCAGGTGCGCCAGGCGGCGCCGCTGCCAGTGCGTGACGTGCCGGGCGACGTGCCGAGCGATAGCCAGGACAGCGCGCCGGCGATCCAGAGCCAGGTCGCCACTGCCCCCGCCACCGTCACTGTGAGCCCTCGGCCATGAAACGCCGCCAGCAGGGGTTCAGCCTGATCGAAGTGGTGCTGACCCTGGCCTTGCTCGGCATGCTCGCGACCATGGCTGCACCGCTGACCGAAACAGTGGTGCGCCGTGGCAAGGAGCAGCAGCTGCGCGAGGCGCTTTACCAGATCCGCGACGCCATCGACGCCTACAAGCGTGCCTTTGACGCCGGCTTCATCGAAAAGCGCCTGGATGCCAGTGGCTATCCGCCGAACCTGCAGGTGCTGGTCGATGGCGTGCGCGATGTGCGCAGTGCCAAGGGCGCCAAGTTCTACTTCCTGCGGCGCATCCCCCACGACCCGCTGCTGGCGGCCAAGAACCAGGACGACGGCGGTTGGGGCCTGCGTGCCTATGCCAGCAGCCCGGACAACCCGCGCGAAGGCGAAGACGTGTTCGATGTGTATTCCAAGGCCCGCGGCAAAGGCCTCAACAACATCCCATACGGGCAATGGTGACAGCCATGAAACGCAGCAAGGGCTTCACCCTGATCGAATTGCTGGTGGTGATGGCGATCATCGCCACGCTGATGACCATCGCCATGCCGCGCTACTTCAACAGCCTGGACAGCTCCCGTGAGGCCACCTTGCGCCAGAGCCTGGCGGTGTTGCGCGAAGCCCTGGACCACTACTACGGCGACACCGGCCATTACCCGGAATCGCTGGAGCAACTGGTCGAACAGCGCTACCTGCGCAACACCCCGGTCGACCCGATCACCGAGCGCAGCGACGCCTGGCAGTTAGTGCCACCGCCCGAAGGCGTGGCTGGCGGCGTTGCCGACATCAAGAGCGGTGCCACAGGGAGGGCGCGTGATGGCAGCCTTTTCGCGGAGTGGTAAGGCCGATGCCGGCTTCACCTACCTGGGCGTGCTGCTGCTGATCGCGGTCAGCAGCATTGCCCTGGCGGCCACCGGCACGGTGTGGTCGAGCATCGCCCAGCGCGAGCACGAGCGCGAGCTGCTGTGGGTCGGCGGCCAGTATGCCCAGGCCCTGCGCAGCTACTATCGCGCCTCGCCGGGCCTTGCCCAGTACCCCAAGGAGCTGGCCGACCTGCTCGAGGACAACCGCTTCCCGGAGGCCAAACGGCACATCCGTCGGTTGTACCCGGACCCGATCACCAACAGCGACGATTGGGGCCTGCTGCGTGCCATCGATGGCCGCATCACTGGCGTGCACAGCCGCTCCGATGCCACCCCGTTCAAGCGCAGTGGTTTTGAAACGCAGTTTTCCGGTTTCGAGGGACTGGAGCATTACAGCGACTGGCAGTTCGTCGCCGAGCAGGCCTTCAACGAAAGTGCTGGCGGTGCCCGTACCCACGCAGGCCCGGGAGACACGCCATGAAACGCCTGCACGCCCTGTACCTGAGCCTGCTGCTGGCAAGCGGGATGCCGGGCGCGGCCATGGCCGACGCTGAGGACGAGATGAAGGGCTTTATCGTCGACAACACCATCTCGCACATCGGCCACGACTTTTACTACTACTTCGCCGACCGCCTGCGCGCCACCAGCCGGCTGGATTTCAACCTGGTGGTGCGCGAACGCCCGGATGCCCGCTGGGGCAGCCTGGTGACCGTGGAGTTCGACCGTGACGTGCTGTACCGGCGCTTTCTGCCGCCGAACGTCACGCAATTAAAAGAAGAGGCCGTCGCGGCCGCCGACCTGGTCAAGCAGGAAGTCATTCAGCGCAAGCTGCAACGGCTGCTGCAGGACACCACTGATCTGGATAGGGATGAGCTATGAACACGTGCATACCCCGTTGCCTTGCGGCTGGCCTGCTGTTAGGTGCCTGCGCCGTCCACGCCACCGAACTGGTGTACACCCCGATCAACCCGTCGTTCGGTGGCAACCCGTTGAACGGCACCTGGCTGCTGAACAACGCCCAGGCGCAGAACGACTACGACGACCCGGACCTCAAGGACCGCGCATCCGCCTTTGGCGGGACCTCGGCCCTGGAGCGCTTCAGCAACCAGCTGGAGTCACGGATGCTGTCGCAGCTGATGGACAACATCAGCAATGGCAAGACCGGCAGCATGGCCACCGACGCGTTCCTGATCGATGTCATCGATGACTCAGGTGCCTTGAGCATCAAGGTCACCGACCGTGCCACCGGAGAAACGTCGCTCATTGAGGTCAGTGGCCTGAACCCCTGAGAGGGACGGGTCGATTAGCTGGGGAGAGAGCACCATGAAACGTCTGCTGAGCACCTTACTGATTGTCGCCTCGCTGGCTGGCCTGCAGGGCTGCGGCCTGCGCGAACCGATGCCGGCCGAACAGGACACGGAAACCCCGACCCTGACGCCGCGGGCTTCGACCTACTACGACCTGATCAACATGCCGCGCCCCAAAGGCCGCTTGATGGCTGTGGTGTACGGCTTCCGCGACCAGACCGGGCAATACAAGCCGACCCCGGCCAGTTCGTTCTCCACCAGCGTCACCCAGGGGGCGGCGAGCATGCTGATGGATGCCCTGAATGCCAGCGGCTGGTTCGTGGTGCTGGAGCGCGAGGGCCTGCAGAACCTGCTGACCGAACGCAAGATCATCCGTGCTTCGCAGAAAAAGCCCGACGTGCCCGAGAACATCATGAGCGAACTGCCACCGCTTCAGGCCGCCAACCTGATGCTTGAGGGCGGCATCATCGCCTACGACACCAACGTGCGCAGCGGCGGCGAGGGCGCCCGTTACCTGGGCGTCGACATCTCCCGCGAGTACCGGGTCGACCAGGTCACGGTCAACCTGCGCGCGGTGGATGTACGCACCGGGCAGGTGCTGGCCAACGTCATGACCAGCAAGACCATCTACTCGGTCGGGCGTAATGCCGGGGTGTTTAAGTTCATCGAGTTCAAGAAGTTGCTGGAAGCGGAGGTGGGCTACACCACCAACGAACCGGCGCAGCTGTGCGTGCTGTCGGCGATTGAGGCAGCGGTGGGGCACCTCTTGGCTCAGGGGATCGAGCGGCGGCTGTGGCAGGTGGCGGGGGAACCGGGTGAAGGCAAGGCGGAAGTGGACAAGTTCCTGAGCCAGAATCAGCCGCAGTGAATGGCCATGGTGGTTGGCTTGAGGTTTCTGGCGGTTTTGAGATCGAGCGCCGCCCGCGCGGCGCTTCGCGGGGCAAGCCCGCTCCTACATCTGTTTCGGGCCAGTATCTCCTGCCACCATTGGCGCGCGGACCCGTGGCACATGACACGATATCGCGTCGTAC
This sequence comes from Pseudomonas sp. NBRC 111124, assembly GCF_001320245.1. GTDB lineage: Bacteria > Pseudomonadota > Gammaproteobacteria > Pseudomonadales > Pseudomonadaceae > Aquipseudomonas. The sequence continues at coordinate 207,255 of NZ_BCBA01000002.1, read as the reverse complement.
CAGCAAGGGACCGCGCGCCAATGGAAACAGGAATAATTGGCCCGAAACAGATGTAGGAGCGGGCTTGCCCCGCGAAGCGCCGCGCGGGCGGCGCTCGATCTCACAGACACTGTAAATCCCTCGCCGGACACACGCCTTTCACCCCGCCTTGCGCAAGGTCAGGTTGATCCGCCGCTCCCCCATCCGCGGATGCACACCTGGCTTGATCGGTAGTACCCCATGAAAGCGCAACCGATCTTCGCCACCCCACACCAGCACATCACCATGGCTTAACGGTATCCGCTGAGTCTTGTCCGAACGCTGCAACCCGCCAAACAGGAATATCGCCGGTAACCCTAGTGAAATCGACACGATCGGCTGGCCGAAGTCCTGCTCGTCACGGTCCTGGTGCAAGCTCAGGCGGGTGCCGGGCAGGTAATGGTTGACCAGGCAGGCATCCGGCACAAAACCCTCGAAACCGGCCAACGCCGCTGCACGCTCCGCCAGCTCCAGCAGAACCTGGGGCAGGGCGGGCCAGGGTTGGCCGCTGACCGGGTCGGTGGGGCTGTAGCGATAACCCTTGGCATCACTGACCCAACCCAGCGCCCCGCAATTGGTCAACGCCACCGCCATGTTCAGGCCGCCCGGTGTCTGCATGTGCCGGAACGGCGCAGCGCGCAGTACCGGGCGCAGAGCGTCGAGCAGCGGCTCGATTACGGGCAGGGCAAAGCCGGGCAGCAGCACGGTGTGGCTGGCCAGGCGCTGCGGCTGTGGGCCGAACAGGTCGAGGTCGGACTGGATCATTAGGGCGGTGGCGGAAGTGAGTACAAGGCATTGTAAGCCCAACGCGCTCCTACAAGGACCGCGTCATCACTCATGTGCAATGCAGGGGGATAAAAAGGAACCGCGACGCCAGGGAGAGAAGACGCCGCGGTTCAAGGGGGGAGCTGGTCAGCGTTGGGTCGCAGTGGCTGCGTTGCCGTTGCCCATCTGGCTGATGGTGGCGCTCTGGTAGGCGCCGTTCTGGTCGATGATGGCAGTCGTCCCCGTTGCTGGCCGCCGACATCTCCCGCGAGTACCGGGTCGACCAGGTCACGTTTACGTTCAACCTGTGGCAGGTGGCTGGGGATCCGGGGGAGGGCAAGGCTGAGGTGGACAAGTTCCTGAACCAGAATCAACCGCAGTGATTGTTAACCTCTTGGCGGATCAACCGACTCCCACAGGTACCGTGTAATCTCAAGCAAGATGCTGTCTCCGTAGGAGTGGATAAACCGGTGGGGAGGCTGGCGTCTTCAGCGAGAGATAAAAATTCTAATGGGTAGACTTGGAAGGGTCTCGCAGTTCGGCTACATAACGGTCTACTGCATAGACCATTTTGGACAAATTCCGATTGGGCATGCGTGGGAAAGCCCTCCTGAGGTTATCCATTGGATTGAGCCCTGCCAGCCTGTCCTCTATGACGATATATCTGGCGACTGTGCTCCATTTTTTGTTTAGATACCCAAACGTTCGGGTATTCGAATTGTTCCACATGTGCAAAACTCCAGCCTCGGAATTAGTTATAGCTGGGTGTCCTCGAGAGTATTCGCGCGGGTCCACGCTATTAGGTAATCGGCCGATTCTTTCGGTATAACGTTGTCTGTTTTCCGGATTGTAGGGCTGAGGATGCGTTCCGCTCCACTGTGCTCGGAATCTATCTGAGACATGCGCAGGTCGTCCCTGTCTAGGAATCGGGTTGTCGGTCGCTCGAGAGGATCTGGCATGCTGCAGCGTTGTTGAGTTGGTTGATGGTGTGGCTGTCGGCGTTTGACGATGGATATTGGCTGCTGTTAATTTAGCTTTCTGCGCAACTCTATTATTATGCTTCCACCGTCCATCCGGGTCAGAATAATTGATAGGGTCTGCTGAGCAATAGGCGTAGCTATTAATGCCACCCAGGAAGAACGGACTGTGTTCATCGGCTGAGTAAAAGCGCATAAGATTTGGGCTATAGGCTCTATGGCCCAAACCCAATAGATAGATGCCGTCAAGAACGAGCTCGCCGTTGTAAAGAAGTCTTTTTTTATGGGTTCGGGCAGTGACGGCATACCCATAAGCGTTATAGCTTACAGGTGCTGATTCGTCGCCGTTGGCCAAGGTGGTGATGACTGTTGTTTCACGCATGTGCTGTCCCTCCTTGATGGAAGTCTAGAGGGGTTGAGGCTTCGCTTAAACTATCAGAACTGATAGTTTTAGGTTTTTTCATGCAATTAAATAGGTTTTCGAAAGCATCGATGCTGTCGTCCATTGGCAAAAAGTCAGTCATCCTGCCTTGCGCAAGGTCAGATTGGTCCGCCGCTCCCCCATCCGTGGATGCACACCCGGCTTTATGGGCAACACCCCATGAAAGCGCAGTCGGTCTTCGCCCCCCACACCAGCACATCACCATGCCTCAACGGTATCCGCTGAGTCCGGTCCGAGCGCTACAACCCGCCAAAAGAGAAACTGGGTCGGTGGGGCTGTAGCGATAACCCTTGGCATCACTGACCCAACCCAGCGCGCCGCAATTGCTCAACGCCACCGCCATGTTCAGGCCGCCCGGTGTCTGCATGTGCCGGAACGACCCGGCGCGTAGCACCGGGCGCAGGTCGTCGAGCAGCGGCTCGATGACGGCCAGGGCGAAGCCGGGCAGCAGTACGGTGTGGCTGGGGGCCGAACAGGTCGAGGTCGGACTGGATCATCAGGGCGGTGGCGTAAGTGAGTACAAGGCATTGTAAGCCCAACGCGGTCCTTGTAGGAGCGGCCTTGTGTCGCGAAAGGGGTGCGAAGCGCCCCCAGGATTTCAGCTTCGCCGCAGATATTGCCGGGGCTGCTTTGCAGCCCTTTCGCGACACAAGGCCGCTCCTACAAGGACCGCGTCATCACTGATGTGCAATGCAGGGAAATAAAAAGGAACCGCGACGCCAGGGAGAGAAGACGCCGCGGTTCAAGGGGGGAGCTGGTCAGCGTTGGGTAGCGGTGGCCGTGTTGCCGTTGCCCATCTGGCTGATGGTGGCGCTCTGGTAGGCGCCGCTCTGGTTGACGATGGCCGCGTTGTTGTTGCCGCCCTGGGTCACGTAGGCGACGTTGGCGCTGTCAGCCTGCTTGATGGTTGCGCTGTTGCCACTGCCGTACAGCTGGGTGGTATAGCTCTGGTTGGCGTAGCCGGACTGGTCCAGGTTGATGCTGTTACCACTGCCGGTGGACGAGCCGTAGGCGTAGTTGTCGGTGCCGCGCTGGTCGGCGATGAGGCTGTTGTCGCTCCCGTTCTGATCGAAGTACAGCTCGTTGTAGCTGTCGGCCTGCTTGGTCTGCATGGTGTTGCCGGTGCCTTTCTGGCTCAGCGTGGCCACTTGGTACTCGCCGTTCTGGGTCAGGTTGGCGCTGTTGCTAGTACCGTTCTGGTTGATGTTGGCGGTCTGGTTCTTGCCGAACTGGCCGCCCATCTTGTCGCCTTTCCAGTTGCTGGCCAGGACCTTGTTGCCGGTGCCCTTGCTGCTGACGGTCAGGCTCTGATTGTCACCGGTCTGGTAGGTGAAGCTGCTGTTGCTCTTGCCACCTTGGGAAACGGTGGTGTTCGAGTTGTTGGTCTCGAACTGATCCGACCAGCTGGCGTTGGACTGGCCTTGCTGATACAGGTTGGCGACGTTGTCCTTGCCGAAGCTCTGGTCGATATAGCCTTCGTTGGTCTGGCCGGTCTGGTTGACCGTGGCGCGGCTGCCGGTCTGGGTGTCCTGCCAGACTTCCACCGAGCTGCCGGTGCCGTACTGGTCGATGGAAATCGTGCCGCCATGGCCGTCGCGCTGGTCACCGTAGGCGAAGTTCTGCTTGCCTTGCTGGTAGATCTGCACGTAGCCGTCGTTGTGCAGGATGTGCTCGGAGGCGGCGTAGTTGTCCTGGCCATCCTGGCCGATGTTTGCGCGGTTGTTGCTGCCGCCGAACAGCTGCTCGACGAAGGCTTCGTTGCGCTGGCCGCTCTGGGTGGTGCTGGCCTGGCTGTTGGTCTGGGTGTCCTGCCACACGGTCGAGCGGTTTTCGCTGCCTTGCTGGTTCTGCAGCGACTGGTTGTTCTCGCCCACCGACTGGCTGGCGAAGGCATCGTTGTAGGAACCGGCGGCCTGCTGGGTGATCTGGCTGCCATTTTCGAACAGCTGCTCGCCGTAGGCGGCGTTGTACGAACCACTGGTGGCGTTCTGGTTAATGTAGCTGGTGCTGTTTTCCTGCACCGCCAGGTGGTTGTGGCCCTTGCCGGTCTGCGTCTGGGTGGCCGCGGCGAACGGTGCAACCGTCTGCTGCACCTCGGCGATGTTCTGGTTACCGGTCTGCGACTGGTTCGAGGTGCTGTCGTCAGCCATGACCTGGCCGGCCAGAGCCAGGACGATAGCGGCGCTTAGGGGAGCGAGCTTGAACATGGTGATGCCTCCAGGTCTATCGGTATTGGGTGATCTGAACACGCTGGCCATTGCCGGCTTGGGTCACTGAGCTGTTCAGGCCTGTGCCGGCCTGCTCGATACTGGCGCTGTTGTTGTTGCCGATCTGCTCGATGCTGGCGCTGTTGCGGGAGCCGCTCTGGCGGATCGCAGCGCTGTTGCCATATCCCTGTTGGCTGATGTTGGCCATCAGGTCACTGCCTTCCTGCAGGATGTACGCCTCCTGCGCGCCCCCGGCCTGGACGATGCGGCCCAGCAGGGCCTGGCCGTTCTGGTCGAGGGCGGCGCGGTTGCCGTTGCCTTGCTGCTCGATCACCGCCGCTTGGCCGGCACCGACCGGCAGCAGGCGGATGATCACCGGTTCGCCGAGGTCGCTGCCGGGTGCAAGGTCGGCATTGTCCATCAGGTCATCGGCCCCGGCCTGGCCCGCCAGGGCCAGGCTCAGCAGCAATGGATACAGGCACTTCATGGCGATCTCCTGGCCTTACTGCACAGTCACGTTGACGGTACGGGTACTGCCTTGGCTGCTCGTCACGGTGGCGGTCGGTGCGGCCGTCGGGACGATCGTGGTGCTGTTGCTCACCGTCAGGCGCCAGCGGCCGGTCACCGGTACCGTGGTGGTGCCAAGGGTCTGCACGCCAGTTGTGGTGGTGACCCGCACGGTGATGGTGTTGCCGGTGGTCACCGACGAGGTGCCGCTGACATCCCAGTTGTAACGGTTGTTCGAGCGGGCCAGGACGGTGGCGGCGGTGACCGCGAAGGTCTCGCCGGCTGCAGGCCGTGGCTGCACGTTGACCGTGACGGTGGCCGGTGCCGAGACCGCACCCAGGGAGTCACGTGCCTGGTAGGTGAAGGTGGTGGTGAACGCCGTCGTCACCGTGGCCGGAGGGGTGTAGCTGACCGAGGTGCCATCGGTACTCACGGTGCCGCGACCGGCTGCTGGTTGGGTCAGGTTGGTGACGGTCAATGGCACGTTGCCTTCCGGATCGGTGTCGTTGGTCAGCACGTTGATGGTCAGCGGCGCGGCCAGGGTGGTCGCGGTGTCCGCATTGGCAGTCGGTGCCTGGTTGGGCGCGACGTTGACGGTCACGGTGGCCGGTTCCGACTTCAGGCCCTTGGCGTCCATCACCCGGTAGGTGAAGGTGGCCACCACCGGCTGCGTAGCACCTGCCGGTGGGGTGTAGGTCACCGCCGTGCTGCCGTTGAGCACCACGCTGCCCTGGCCGGTCGCCGGCTGGGTAACGTCGGTGATGCTCAGTGGCAGGTTGCCGTCCGGATCGCTGTCGTTGAGCAGCAGGTTCATCGTCAGCGGCACGCCGACGCTGGTGCTGCCGACATCGGCCTGGGCCAGCGGCGGCTTGTTGGCCGCTTCGACCGGTGCGGTGCCGACCACCACCACAGGTTCGACATCGACGCCGCCATGGCTCGACTTGATGGTGACGGTCGCAGGCGGCTGGGTCACGTCATTGATGGTGAGGGTCTGCAGGGTGCCAGACTTGGAAAGGCGACCATAGCCCTGGGCGACCATGTCCGGGATCACCACTTCATCGCTGGAGCGCGCTTCGATGGTCAGCCGTTTGTTGGCCCACTCATAGCGCGCGGTGCTGACTTTGACCACATCGGAAAGCTTGCTCGAAATGGCGGTCGGCTGGGTGTTGATGTCGCTGCTGCTGGCCGTCACGACGACCACCGGCGGCGGCGCCACCTGGCTCAGTTGCTGGCTGAAGAACAGCCCGTTGTTGTCCGACGTCATGTTGAACTGGCAAGGCGAGGGCGGTGTGCCGACCAGCGCCAGGCCGTTACGCAAGCAGACACTGGCGGTGCTTGGCGCCTTGGCGAATACCTCCACCCGGGTGCCGCTGCCATTGCGCGAGTAGGTCGCCCGTTCCAGTGACGCCGGCAGTTGCGGACGTGGGTCGAGCACCTTGCCGGAGACCGTGAACAGGTTGGTTTCGATGCGCCCGGGCGGGCCGTCGATGCGCAGGAAGTTGGTGTTGAACGGGCTGCCCTTGATCGCCTCCGGCCGGTTGGGGTCGCCGATGAAGGTGTCTGTGCTGCCGGTATCGGGGTTAACCGCGGGGTAGGGAGCGCCGAAGCCCTGGATGAACGGCCCGATGGCACCGTTGAGCGCCCCGGTGAAGTTGCCTGGGGCGCCGATACCGATGTCACGGGTAATGTTGATCGCCCGCCGACCGGGTGTGGTGACGTTGACCGTCTCTACGCCGTAGGGGTGGGTGATGGTGTAGGTGCCGGCAGTTGGCACCGAGACACGCATACGGATGCGGGCAAAACTCTGCTGGTCACCATCGACCGGGTTGCCGCCAGCGAATGCGGCTTCTATGCCAGCCACATACGCGTCGAGCGCATAGCCGCTGTTACCGACGGCAGGAATGGTGGTTTCCGCCAGGAACCAGAACATCTCTGAAGGCCAGTTGTCAGGGAACACCAAGGGCAGGGTATCGTCGAAGACCCCCGGCTCCGGCAGCAGCGTGCACATATAGGCCGGTGCACCGGGTGTACCCGCAACCAAGGTGCTGACGGCGTGCGAGCGACACAGCTCCAGTGACAGGCCATCGGTGTCCTTGTACCACAACGGGAAACCGCCAGTGGCGAAGGTGTAGGGGCCCGGGTCGACGTCGGACAGTGCAGCCCAGGCGGCACTGCTGAGGGTAAGGGAGAAACCGGCGGCCAACAGCGCGCGGCGTTGCCAAGTATTCATGCTGCCTCCTTGAAGGCGGAGCCTTTGTCTGTTCATGGCACCAGCACCACGTCTTCGATGTCGCTGCCGCCATTGGCGCTGGTGACCTGCACCTTGGCCGGCGGGACGGGCGACAAGTTGGCGGTCAGGCTTTTTTGCGCGCCGTCGCCTGTGAAGTTGCCGATGAAGGTGCCGTTGCCGGTACGGGCAGTCATTGCCGGCGGGCTGGTTTCGTCGCTGCTGGTGGCGATCAAGGTGAGCGTGGCGTTGGCCAGGCTGTATTCGGCCTTGGTGATGGTCACCAGGTCGGTGAGCGGCATGTCGGCGGTGGTCACGCTGCTGGTGGGGATGGCCACGCTGTTGTCGGCGCTGACCAGCAGGCTGGTCGGCAATGCAGGGTTGAGCGCCGACTGCGCATACCAGGTGCCGGTGCCGTTGGCTTCGGTCAGCGGCAAGTTAGGGCTCTGGCTGGTCAGGGTGGCGCTGCCTGGTGGTGGCGGGGCCAGCACGAACACGTCCTGCTGGGCGCGCAGGTCGCCGTTCTCGGTGTGCCGTGAGTAGGTGCTGCGCAGGGGGATCAACGGGGTTGGCCGGACCACTTCGGAAAGCTTGCCGGAAACGGCGAACAGGTCGGTGCGCAGGTCGATGCCGTTGGGGCCTTCGATGCGTACGAAGTTGGTGTTGAACGGGCTGCCGGTGACACGCTCGTTGAGGTTGGGGTCGCCGATGAATTTCTCGCTGCCTTCAATGTAGGGGCCGTTGACGCTGCGCAGGAACGGCCCAATGTCGCCCTTCAATGCGCCGGTATAGGTGCCAGCGGAGCCGATGCCGATATCGCGGGTCATGTTGATCGCTCGGCGCCCGGCGGCAGGTACATCGAACACTTCGACGCCGTAGGGGTGGGTGACCACGTAGGTGCCGGCCACGGGAACGTCGACCCGGATCCGCACACGGGCGAAACTGATCTGGTCGTTTTCTGCCGGGTCGCCACCGCCGAACGCGGCTTCGAGCGCGCTGACATAGGTCAGGTTGACCCCCCGGGCGGCGTCGGTGATGGCTGCGTCGGCGGTGAACCAGAACGATTCATCCGGCCAGTTGGTGGGAAAGACCAGAGGCTTGGTGTCGTCGAAGATGCCTGGCGCAGGCAACAGCGTGCACATGTACGACGGTGCGCCAGGGGCGCCGGCGACACGTGAACTCACCGCCTTGGACAGGCACAGGTCGAGGGTTCGGCCATGGGTGTCCTGGTACCAGGCGGCGTAGTGGCCATTGGCGGCGGTATAGGGCCCAGTGTCGACGGCATACAGCGCTGCCTGCGCCGGGAGCTGGAACAGGCCGGCGACGATCGCCGCTGCCAGCGTGTTGGGTATCGGTCGGAGCATGAGTCGGTTCCTCCTGCTAACGGGCCCATGGACTTCGGGCGTCTGGGAGGACTAGGGCAACCGCCGTGCCAATTTTTTCACATCAGGCTGCAGGCCTTGCGGGGCAAGGGCTGCGCACTTGGATGCCGGGCTTTTCCCAGGCGTGTGGGGTGGGCGGTGTCCCCCAGCATTGGGGGAACTGGGTTGACGATTGCCGGCTTTACGCAAACGTCAGGCTCAAGCACACTGCTGCAAGTCCTGATGCCCGTTGCCCTTCCTTGCGAGGGCACAGCTGGAGTAGACAATGGCGCGACAATTTCCCATAACAAACGCCCAAGACCCACTGCACGAATCCCGCCAGGCGCGCATGCGCCTTGCCAGCGAAGGCGAGCTGCCGCTGGGCATGCTGCGCGATGAAATCGACGCCTCCTGGCGCCGCAGCCTCGGCCATGGCCTGGATTGCCTGCAGGGCGAGCAGGTCGGACTGTGCCTGCAACACAGCCATGACCTGCGCACGCTGCTGGAGTGCAACCGGCTGCTAATGGACGCCGTCACCCCCGAACTGGACTACCTGGTATCACGCCAGGGCAAGGCCGGCATCATCATCCTCGGCGATGCCCAGGCCAACGTGCTGGCCATCGAAGGGCAGAAGCACGTGCTGGAGCGCGAAGGTCTGCGCGACCTGCACCCCGGCAGCTGCTGGAGCGAATCGCTGCGGGGCACCAATGCCATCGGCACCGCCGTGGTCGAAGGCCGACCGACGCTGATCAACTGCGGCGAGCATTACCTGGACCGGCTCAGCCCGTTCTCCTGCACCTCGGTACCGCTGCGCGACCCACGCGGCGAAGTGATCGGCGTGCTCGACATCACCCGCGAAGGGGTCATGGCCCAGCCGCAGGACAGCCTGAGCCTGCTGATGCTGGCAGCTGGCAACATCGAAAGCCGGATGTTCGGCCTGTGCCACCCCGAGCAGTGGGTGCTGGCCTTCCACAGCCGCCCGCAATACCTCAACAGCGCCTGGCAAGGCCTGCTGGCCCTGAGTCTGGATGGCGAAGTGCTGGCCGCCAACGACAATGCGTGCCAATTGCTCCAGGTGCCGCGCCAGGGCCTGATCGGACGGCGTAGCAGCGACCTGCTGGGCGAACGCTCACCGGCCTTCATCGCCCGCCTGTGGCAGGGCGGGGTGAGCAACGTGCAAACGGCCAAGGGCGAGTTCTTCTTCCGTGCGCTGCAGCTGCCGCGGCACAGCCCGCTCAATGGCAGCGCGGCGCATGCCAAACCAGCAGCATCCGCCACATCACCGGCACTCGATGCCCTGGCCGGCGGTGATGCGCGGCTGGCGCGTAACCTGCGCATGGCCCGCCAGGGCCTGGGCAATGGCCTGCCCGTATTGCTGCTGGGCGAGACCGGCACCGGCAAGGAAGTGGTGGCCCGTGCCCTGCACCAGGCCAGCCCGCGCGCAGACAAGCCGTTCGTCGCGGTCAACTGCGCGGCGATTCCCGAGGGGCTGATCGAGTCCGAACTGTTTGGCTACCGTGAGGGCGCTTTCACCGGCTCACGCCGGGGCGGCATGGTCGGGCGGCTGATGCAGGCCCATGGCGGCACGCTGTTCCTCGACGAGATCGGTGACATGCCGTTGGCCCTGCAGGCGCGGCTGTTGCGCGTGCTGCAGGAGCGCCGGGTGGCACCGCTGGGTGCGGGCGACGAGCAGGAGATTGACGTCGCGCTGATCTGCGCCACCCACCGCGACCTCAAGCGCCGGGTGCAGGAACAGCACTTTCGCGAAGATTTATACTACCGGGTCAATGGCATCTCCCTGCGCCTGCCGGCGCTGCGCGAGCGCGATGACCTGGCGAACATCATCGAGGGCTTGCTGGACAAGTCCGGGGCCAAAGGCGTCAGCCTCGACCCAGCTTTGGCGGCGTTGCTCGAAGGCTTCGACTGGCCGGGCAATATCCGCCAGCTGGAAATGGTCGTGCGCACCGCCGTGGCCATGCGCGAGGACGGCGAGCGGGTATTGACCCTCGATCATTTGACCGACTGCCTGCTGGATGAACTGGCCAGCGGTACGACCCCCTCCGGTAGCCTCAAGGACAACGAGTTGGAGCTGATCCGCAGCGCGTTGGCCCGTCATCAAGGCAATGTCTCGGCCGCCGCCGAAGCCCTGGGCATCAGCCGGGCGACGCTGTACCGCAAACTCAAACAGTTGCGTGGCTGACATGGGTGGCCTGTTCGCAAGGCTGGTGCACACCAGCGACCCGGTACTCATGCGTCAGGCCCTGGCCTGGCTCTATGGTTTCGTCCGCCCTCATCAACGGGCCATCGGCGTGCTGTTGGGCTTGTCCTTCGGCGCGTCGCTGCTGGCCCTGGCACAACCCTGGCTGGTCAAGACGCTGATCGACGAGGGCTTGCTGGCCAAGGATTACCAGACCCTCTGGCACATGGCAGCGATCATGATTGGCGCCGGCCTGCTGGGCACTGTGCTGGCCGGCGTCAACCGCTACCTGCACACACGTCTGTCGGGGCGCATCCTGTTTGCCCTGCGCGATGACCTGTACCGCCATTTGCAGCAACTGTCGCCGACCTTCTACGGGCGTCGGCGCACCGGCGACATCCTCTCGCGGCTCGACGGTGATGTCGCCGAGATCCAGCGTTTTGCCGTGGATTCGCTGTTCTCGGCGGTGTCGGCGGTGATTGGCCTGGCCGGTGCGGTGACGCTGATGTTGATGCTGTCTTGGCAACTGTCGCTGCTGCTGGCACTGCTGATCCCGATCGAAGTGCTGTGGCTGCGCTGGATGCGGCGCAAGGTCGAGCGCGAGGTGCGCACCCTGCGCGAGCGTTCGGCCGACGTGTCGTCGTTTTTGGTCGAGACATTGCCGGCGATGAAGTTCATCCAGGCGTCCGGCCAGCAAAACCGTGAGGCCGGGCGCCTGGATCAGTTGGGGCAGGGTTACATGCGCCAGCTGCTCAAGGTGCAGGTGACTGAGTTCTTCACCCAGGCAATCCCCGGCACCCTGACCTCGTGGTGCCGCGCCTGCGCGTTTCTGGTCGGTGGCTGGTGGGTGATCCAGGGCACCTGGCAGCTTGGCGCGCTGATCGCGTTTTCCACCTACATGGGCATGGCAGTCGGCCCGGTGCAGAGCCTGTTGGGCCTGTACGTGGCGGTGCAGCGCATGGCGGTGAGCCTGGGCCGGGTAATGGAGCTGAAGCAGGAAGCCGTGGCGGTGCGCGAAGCCGAATCGCCCAGGCCCATGCCGCGAGGGCCGGGCGAGCTGCGCCTGGAAGGCGTGAGTTTTGCCCATGACGGGCGCCAGGGCGCGGTGTTGGCAGAGGTCGATGCCTGCATCGCCGGCGGCCTGAAAGTCGCCATCAGCGGTGCCTCCGGTGTCGGCAAGTCGACCCTGATCGACCTGCTGCAGCGCTTCTACGACCCGGATGCCGGGCGCATCCTGCTCGATGGCGCCGACCTGCGCGAGCTCGATCTGGGCGCCGTGCGCCAGCGTATCGCAGTGGTCAGCCAGGACATCGTGCTGTTCCGCGGCACCCTGGCGCAGAACCTTGCCTACGGTGCCCCCAAGGCCAGCCGTGAGCAGTTGCAACGGGTGGTGCAATTGGCCCACCTCGACAGCCTGGTCGAGAGCTTGCCGATGGGCCTGGACGGGCTGCTCGGCGAGCGCGGCCAGCAGCTCTCGGGCGGGCAGAAGCAGCGCATCGCCATCGCCCGGGCAGTGCTGCAGGCGCCCTCGATCCTGGTGCTCGACGAAGCCACCTCGGCGGTAGACGAAGCTACCGAGCGCGAAGTGATTGCCGCCATCGACGAACTGTTCGCCGGCCGTACACGTATCTTGATCAGCCACCGCGCATCAACCTTGGCCGATGCCGACCTGCACCTGCATCTGCAAGGTGGGCAACTGCGCGTACTGCCTCAGGAGACGATCAAGCATGGCCACTGAGTTCAGGGTTGGCGTGATCGACAGTGGTTGTGCGCCGTCGCAGGCACTGGTCTCGGCCCGGCGCTTCTGGCTGGACGAGGGCGTGTTGTGCGAGGGGGCGTTGCAACCTGATCGCCTCGGCCATGGCAGCGCCGTGCTGGCGAGCCTGCACGCCGAGGCGGGCGAACTTCCGCTGGTGCTGGCCCAGGTGTTTACCGAGCAAGGCAGCACTAGCGCCTTGCAGGTCGCCGCCGGGTTGTTCTGGCTGGTGGAACAGGGGGTGATGTTGATCAACCTGAGCCTTGGCCTGCAGCAGGATCGGGCGGTGTTGCGCCAGGCCTGCGTTGAAGTGCAGCAGGCTGGGGTGCTGCTGTGCGCGTCCAGCCCGGCGCAGGGCAATGCGGTATACCCGGCGGCGTATCCGGGGGTTATCCGCATTACCGGTGATGCCCGCTGCGCGCCAGGGCAGTGGTCGTGGCTCGGCAGCGCTCAGGCCGACTTCGGTGGCCATGTGGGCGAACGCGGGCGGGCGGGTGCGAGTCTTGGCTGCGCGGCGGTAAGCGGGCGGATTGCGAAATTGTTGCAGCAGCAGCCTGGCCTGAACCGGCAACAGGTCTACGCCTGGCTACAGGCTCATGCGGCTTACCGCGGGCCGGAGCGACGAGGCGTGGCGGATGCGTGAGCCACGTATTCTGGTGCTGGGCGCCGGGCCTGCGGGTGCGGCTACCGCGCTTGGCCTGCGCCGGTTGGGTTACCCGGTGACGGTGGCTTCCGACTGGCGGCGTTTCGCTGCCGTGGAAGGGGTTTCGCAACGCGTGCTGGAAGGGCTGCGCCATGCCGGCTTGGGCGGTGCCTTGGCCGAGGCGGCGGTGCCGGCGACACGTCAGGTGCGCTGGAATGGCCAGCACCTGCAACTCAATCAGGAGTTTCTGCTCGACCGCCAGCGCTTCGATCGTGCGTTGCGTGATGACTTGCTGCGCGCAGGGGTGAGGTTGGTGGAAGGGCGTGTGCGGGAGATTTCGCGCACGGAGGGCTATCAGGTTCGGCTGGATGGCGGGCAGCTGCTTGAGTGCGACTTTCTGGTCGAGGCGCGTGGCCGACAGGCGCCGTTGGCAGCTGACCGCTTGCGTGGCCCGGAAACGGTCAGCCTGCTCAACCTCTGGCAGTCGGAACCTGGCGCGCCTGCGTCGGCAGTGGAAAGCCTGGACGATGGTTGGGCCTGGATGGCCCGGCTGGCCGATGGGCGGTGCTACTGGCAGGTGACCCTGGACGCCGGAGGGCTGCCGGGCAAGGCGGCGCTGCCTGAGTATTGCGCCGCACGCCGTGGTGCATCGGCACTGGTAGCCGAGGTGTTCGATGCGCGGGCGCTGGAACCTGCGCAGGTGCATGCCCGCAGCAGCACGGCGATCCTCGCGGGCGAGTGTATCGGGGATGACTGGCTGCGGGTGGGTGATGCAGCGATGGCGGTTGACCCATTGTCGGGAAATGGCATTTTCCAGTCGCTGTCCTCGGCGTTGCAGGCGCCGGTGGTGATCAATACCTTGCTGCGCCGGCCTGAGCGTGCCGCCTTGGCAAAGCAGTTTCATCAGCAGCGGATCGAGCAGCTGTTCTTGCGCTTTGCCCGCATCGGGCGGGATTTCCATGGGCAGGAGCTTGAGCGGGTAGGGCAGCCATTCTGGGAACGCCGCCGGGCATGGCCGGATGCGCAGCCGTTGCATCTGGCGGCGGACTGGACGGCGGTGCGGGTGGCGCGGCGGCCGGTGTTGCGGGAGAGGTTGGTGGACGAGGCCGAGGTGGTGGTGACGGCGGATCAGCCGCTGGGGGTGTGGCATCTGCAGGGGGTAGAGCTGGCGCCGGTGGTGTCAGGGTTGCAGGCGGGTTTGCCCATTGAGGGCCTGCTGAAGGGGCAGCCTGCTGCGCAGCAGATGATGCTTCGCCGGTGGCTGGCTGATCAGGGTTACAGCTGAGTGCCTGGGACTGCAAAGCAGCCCCAGGCTGACTCTCAGAGCTTGATCAACACCGACTTCAACTCGGTGTAGTGCTCGATGGCAGCCGCCCCCATTTCACGGCCGACACCCGACATCTTGTACCCCCCGAACGGCAGCGCCGGGTCCAGCGCGCTGTGGCAGTTGACCCACACCGAGCCGGACTTGATCCTTGGAATCATCCGGTGCACCGCCGCCAGGTCGTTGGACCAGATACTCGCACCCAGGCCGTAAGGGTTGTCGTTGGCCATGCCGATCACTTCGTCGATGTCGTCGAACGGCATCGCCACCAGCACCGGCCCGAAGATCTCCTCCTGCACCAGGCGATGGTGCTGGTCGACGTCGACGATCACTGTCGGCTTGACGAAGTAGCCCGGGCCGAAGCCCTCACCGCCACAGGCGATGGTCGCGCCCAGTTCACGGCCCAGCTCGATGTAGCCGGTCACCCGGTCCTGCTGCTTGGCCGAGATCAGTGGGCCCATCTGCACCGCCGGGTCCAGGCCGCTGCCGAGCTTCATGCCGTTGGCGATGCCGGCGATGTCAGCTACCACGTTGTCGAAGTGCTTGCGGTGAACGTACAGGCGCGAGCCTGCGCAGCACACCTGGCCCTGGTTGAAGAAGATCGCCGTGGCGGCGCCGGCAGCGGCTTCCTGCAGGTTGGCGTCGGGCATGATGATGGTCGGCGACTTGCCGCCGAGCTCGAGGGTGACGCGGGTCATGTTGTCCATGGCCGCCTTGCCGATCAGCTTGCCCACTTCGGTGGAACCGGTGAAGGTCAGCTTGTCCACGCCCGGGTGGCGGCTCAGCGCGGCGCCGGCGTTCAGGCCGGTGCCGGTGACCACGTTGAACACCCCGGCCGGGTAGCCGGCCTCGTCTACCAGTTCGGCCAGTTTGAGCGCCGTCAGCGGGGTTTCGTCGGCTGGCTTGAGCACCACGGTGCAGCCGGTGGCCAAGGCCGGGCCAAGCTTCCAGCAGGCCAGCAGCAGCGGGAAGTTCCAGGCGACGATGGCGCCAACCACGCCAACGGCCTCGCGGCGTACGAAGCCATGGAACTGGTCGTTGGGCATCAACGGCATGGAGGCCTCGACGGTGCTACCCTCGATCTTGGTGGCCCAGCCGGCCATGTAGCGCAGAAAATCGATAGCCAGCTGCACGTCCATGACCTTGGCCACGGCGGCGCTCTTGCCGTTGTTCAGGCACTCCAGCTCGGCCAGTTGCTGCGCGTCGCGTTCCATCAGGTCGGCCAGGCGCCACAGCAGGTTCTGCCGCTCGCGTGGGCGTACGCGGCTCCACGCCGAGTCGTCGAAAGCTTGGCGGGCGGCGCGCACGGCGCGGTCGACGTCCTCTTGCTCGGCGGCGGGCACTTCTCCCAGGATTTCACCGGTGGCCGGGTTGCGGAACGACAGGGTGCGGCCACTGGCGGCGTCCTGCCAGTCGGCGCCGATGCGCATCTTCAGCTTGCGCTCGAGAAAGGCGCGGGTGGCGGGCAGGATGGGCAGGTCGGAAAGCATGGGGCTGTGCCTCTTGTCATTGGATGTGGCAGGCACTGGCGCAAGGCGCGTGCCAAACCGGTGCAATGGGCGCAAGGTGTTGAACTGGCTGGGTTTTGCTTTTGTGCAAGGCCAGCCTTGCAGGCGTGCGCTGTTGCACATTGAGACGCTGTGAGACGGTGTGAAACAGTGGCTTTGCAGGCCCTGTCTCAGGATGAAACACCCTGTCGCGAAATGGCACGCTCCCACGGCCAAGGCAACCCTCCAACAGCCCTGACGAAAACTGCTAAAAGCCTGAAATACAAAGTTTTTGCCCCACTTGGCACAGTTTCTGTATCACAACCGTCACAAGCACACCTGCTGTACCAAAGCGTGTGAAAACGATAAGAACAACAACCGTGGAGGTCTGACCTTGAAGACGACTCGACTCCGGCGGCATGCGGGCACACTGGCGCTGGTCGCTGCCGCACTGCTGGGTACCCAGGCCATGGCGGCCGAGCAGGGCCCGAGCTTGTTGCAGAACAAGTGCATGGGGTGCCATATCCCCGAGGGCAACGATACCTACAGCCGCATCAGCCACCAACGCAAGACGCCGGAAGGCTGGCTGATGAGCATCGCCCGCATGCAGGTCATGCATGGTCTGCAGATCAGCGACGACGACCGTCGAACCCTGGTCAAGTACCTGGCCGACAAGCAAGGCCTGGCGCCAAGCGAGACCGAGGGCGTGCGTTACGCCATGGAGCGCCGGCTCAACACCGTCGAGCACTTCGACACCCAGCTCAGCGAAACCTGTGGCCGTTGCCACTCCGGTGCCCGTGTCGCCTTGCAGCGGCGCCCGGCGCAGGAATGGGAACACCTGGTCAACTTCCACTTGGGCCAATGGCCGTCCCTCGAATACCAGGCCCAGGCACGTGACCGTGACTGGCTGGAAATCGCCCTCAAGCAAGTGGTGCCGGACCTGGCCAAGCGCTTCCCGCTGCAAAGCCCGGCCTGGGCCGAATGGCAGAAGGCCAAGCCGACCGCCGCCGCGCTGCCGGGGCAGTGGGCGTTCAGCGGCCACATGCTGGCCAAGGGCGATGTGCACGGGGTGATGACGGTCAGCGCCGACCAGGGCGATACCTTCAAGGTCGAGGTCAAGGGCAGCTACGCTGACGGCACGCCGTTCAACGGCAGTGGCTCGGCGATTCTCTACAACGGCTATGAGTGGCGCGGCAATGTGCAGGTGGGCGACAGCAACCTGCGCCAGGTGTTCGCCGCACTGGATGGCGAAATGAAGGGGCGCATGTTCGAGGCCGATCACGACGAGCGCGGCCTGGACTTCATCGCAGCCAAACAGGGCAAGGCGCGCCTGCTGGCGGTTCAGCCTGAGTTCATCAAGGCCGGGGGCGAGAGCGAAATTACCTTGGTCGGCACCGGCCTGGCCGGCAAGCCTGAACTGGGTGCTGGCGTGGAAGTGACTGAGGTACTGGAACAGACCCCGACCCTGGTACGCGTGAAAGCCCGGGCTGCGGCCGATGCCAAGCCTGGCCAGCGCGAGGTCGCGGTAGGTGAACTCAAGGGCGTCAAGCTGGCGGTCTACGACAAGGTCGATGAAGTGAAGGTCGTGCCGGCGTTCTCCATCGCCCGTATCGGCGAGAACGGTGCTTCGGTGCCCAAGGTCCAGGGCCGTTTTGAAGCCGAAGCCTGGGGCAAGGACGCCAGCGGCCAGCCGCTGCGTATCGGCTACCTGCCGGCCAGCTGGGCGGTCGAGCCGTTCAACGAGCGTGCCGCCGAGGACGAAGACGTCAAGTTCGCCGGGCAGATGCAAGCCGACGGCGTGTTCGTGCCAGGCGGTGCCGGGCCGAACCCGGCGCGCAGGATGATGACCAACAACGCCGGCAATCTGAAGGTGGTCGCCACCTTGGCAGATGGCGGCCAGCGGGGTGCAGGCCACATGATCGTCACCGTTCAGCGTTGGAACAACCCGCCGCTGCCGTAAGGGCAGGGCGTAACGGATTTTCCAACGAATCGATTATCGGGAGGTCGCCATGGGCGCGCTACTGAACCTGGTCGAACGCAACCTGCACGAAGTGCAGGTCGATGCTGACCGCATGCTGTTCCACATCCCCAGCAGTTCGCTGTTCACCGCTGACGCGGTGACCGGCGGCATCATCGACACCCTGCGCCAGCAAGGCTGCTCGGCCGAGGAGCTGATGCAGCGCCTTGGCCAGCAGTTCGCCGGCGACGATATCCAGGACACCCTGCGCGAGCTGATTGCGCTGGAGCTGGTCAGCGACGGCTCGCCGCTGACCCCGGAAATCGCCCTCAAGCAGGTCGAGCGCACGGCGCTGAACACCGTGGTACTCAACGTCAACACCGGTTGCAACCTCAGCTGCACCTACTGCTACAAGGAAGACCTGGACAAACCGTCCGCTGGCAAGAAGATGAGCACCGCCACCGCCGAAGCGTCCGTGGAGATGCTGCTCAAGGAATCGCCCAACGAGGAGCGCTACAGCGTGGTGTTCTTCGGCGGCGAGCCGCTGTCCAACCGGCCGTTGATCGAGCACATGGTCGCCTACTGCGAACGGCGCTTCGCCGAAGCCGGCAAGCAGGTGGAGTTCATCATGACCACCAACGCGACCCTGCTGACCGAAGAGATCATCGACTGGCTCAACGCTCACCGCTTCGGCCTGTCGATCAGCATCGACGGCCCGAAGACCGTGCACGACCGCAACCGCATCACCGTCGGCGGGCAGGGCACCTATGACGTGGTACGGCGCAAGGCCGACCTGCTGCTGTCGCGCTACACCAGCCGCCCGGTGGGCGCGCGGGTCACGCTGACCCGTGGCATCACCGACGTAGAGACCATCTGGAACCACCTGTTCAACGAGATGGGCTTTGCCGAAGTCGGCTTTGCCCCGGTCACCTCCGGCGACATGGCCGACTTCAACCTCACCGGCGAAGAGCTGGTGCAGGTGTTCGCCAACATGAAGGCGCTGGGCCGCCAGTACCTGGAAGCAGCGCTGGAGCACCGCAACATCGGCTTCTCCAACCTGCACCAGCTGATCACCGACATCCACGAAGGTCACAAGAAGGCCCTGCCGTGCGGGGCCGGGCTGAAGATGCTGGCCGTGGACCACGAGGGCGAGCTGAACCTGTGCCACCGCTTCACCGGCTCCAGCCTGCCGACTTTCGGCAACGTGCACCAAGGCGTGAAGCAAGCGCAGCTCAACGACTTCCTGTCGCAGCGCCTGGACCGCAGCAACACCGGCTGCGACAGCTGCCGCATCCGCAACCTGTGCTCCGGCGGCTGCTACCACGAGAGCTACGCCCGCTACGGCGACCCGCAGCACCCGACCTACCACTACTGCGAGTTGATGCGCGACTGGGTCGACTTCGGCATCGAAGTCTACAGCCGCATCATGGCCGCCAACCCGGCCTTCATCGACCGCTACATCACCCCGCGCAAGGGCCACTGACATGAAGCACTTGAAGCCCCTGAACAACAAGGCGCGCATCCTCGAGCAGGCCGCCGCCGAAGACCGCGTCGAAGAAGTCATGGCCATGAGCGCGGTGGCCGGCTGCACCGCCACCACCGACCCGGGTTGGGAAGTGGACGCCTTTGGTGGCGTCAGCTCGCTGTGCCAGCCGATGGAGGCCGACCTGTATGGCTGTTCCGACCCTTGCTGGTGGCCGGCCCAGGTGCCGGACATGATGAGCACCTACCAGGACTGGAACGCCCAGGCGAACAACTCCCAGGAAGACTGGCGCAACCTCGGCACCGTGTTCCCGAAAGACAAGTGACCGGCCCAACAAGCATGACAAGGGGAAACCGCATGAAAGCTGGACGCTGCGCGCAACTCGCGCTGACCATCGCCGCCACGGCCTGCGCCTGGGCGGTACAGGCCGATGATGCCGGGCCGGCCCTCAAGGCTGGCCAGGAATACTTGATCACCACCAACTACCCGAACAACCTGCACGTCATCGACGTGGCCAGCGACACGCTGTACAAGAGCTGCCAGATGCCCGACAGGTTCGGCCCCGGCACCGCAATGATGGCGCCGGACAACCGTACCGCCTACGTGCTCAACAACCACTATGCCGACATCTACGGCATCGACCTGGACACCTGCAAGACCACCTTTCACGCCAACCTGTCCAGCGTGCCCGGTGAAGTCGGCAAGTCGATGTACTCCTTTGCCCTCAGCCCGGATGGCAAAGAGGTGTACGCCACGGTCAACCCGACCCAGCGCCTGAACGACCACTACGTGGTCAAGCCGCCGCGCCTTGAGGTGTACAACACCGCCGACGGCCTGGAGGCCAAGCCGGTGCGGACCTTCCCGATGCCGCGGCAGGTGTACCTGATGCGAGCGGCCGACGACGGCAGCCTGTACGTTGCCGGGCCCGACATCTACAAGATGGACGTGAAGACCGGCAAATACACCGTGGCCCTGCCGCTGCGCAATTGGAACCGCAAGGGCTACAGCGCCCCGGATGTGCTGTACTTCTGGCCGCACCAGAGCCCGCGCCACGAGTTCTCGATGCTTTACACCATCGCCAGGTTCAAGGATGCCAAGCAAGACCCGAACGAGGCGCAGCCGCTGTATGGCTACCTGAGCGTCGACCTCAAGACCGGCAAGACCCACACCCAGGAGTTCGCCGACCTGACCGAGCTCTACTTCACCGGCCTGCGCTCACCAAAGGACCCGAACCAGATCTACGGCGTGCTCAACCGCCTGGCCAAGTACGACATCAAGCAGCGCAAGCTGATCAAGGCGGCTAATCTGGAGCACACCTATTACTGCGTGACCTTCGACAAGAAGGGCGAGAAGTTGTACCTGGGCGGCACCTTCAACGACCTGGCGGTGTTCAACCCCGAGACGCTGGAGAAAGTGAAGAACATCAAGTTGCCTGGGGGGGACATGTCCACCACTACGCCGCAGGTGTTCATCCGTTAAATCAGTGTGAGCTTGTTCGCGGGCGTGCCCGCTCCCACAGGGTCAGACTAGTGGAAATCCTTGTGGGAGCGGGCATGCCCGCGAAGAGGCCAGTTCAAACTACACAAGAACAACAAGAGAACGCCCATGCCCCAGCCAAGCTACTCCCAGGGCAACCAGACCAAGGCCTTGCTCAGCCTTTGCATCGGCGACGCCTTCGACACCACCGTCGCCCGCTTCCCCGAGCGCGATGCGCTGGTGGTCCGCCACCAGGCCCTGCGCTACACCTGGCAACAGCTGGCCGAAGCCGTCGACCAGCACGCCCGCGCACTCATGGCCCTGGGCGTGCAACCCGGCGATCGCCTGGGGATCTGGGCACCCAACTGCGCCGAGTGGTGCATCACCCAGTTCGCCAGCGCCAAGGTCGGCGCGGTTCTGGTCAACATCAACCCGGCCTACCGCTCCAGCGAACTGGACTACGCCCTCGGCCAGTCCGGCTGCCGCTGGGTCATCTGCGCCGACGCCTTCAAGAGCTCCGACTACCACGCCATGCTGCTGGGCCTGATCCCGGGCCTGGCGAACGGCCAGCCCGGCGCGCTGACCTGCGAACGCTTCCCCGAGCTGCGCGGGGTGGTCAGCCTGGCGGTCTCACCACCGTCCGGCTTCCTCGCCTGGCATGACCTGCAAGCCCGCGCCGAGGCGGTCAGCCGTGCAGCCCTGGTCGAGCGTCAGGCGCAACTGCACTGCGACGACCCGATCAACATCCAGTACACCTCCGGCACCACCGGTTTCCCCAAGGGTGCCACGCTCAGCCACAGCAACATCCTCAACAACGGCTACATGGTCGGCGAAAGCCTGGGCCTGACCGAGCACGACCGCCTGGTGGTACCGGTGCCGCTGTACCACTGCTTCGGCATGGTCATGGCCAACCTCGGCTGCATGACCCACGGCAGCACGCTCATCTACCCCAACGATGCCTTCGACCCGCTGGCGACCCTGCGCGCTGTGGCCGAGGAGAAGGCCACGGCGCTGTATGGTGTGCCGACCATGTTCATCGCCGAACTGGACCACCCGCAGCGCGGCGAATTCGACCTGTCGAGCCTGCGTACCGGGATCATGGCCGGCGCCACCTGCCCGATCGAAGTGATGCGCCGGGTGATCGGCGAGATGCACATGGCCGAGGTGCAGATCGCCTACGGCATGACCGAGACCAGTCCAGTGTCGCTGCAGACCGGGCCCGACGATGATCTGGAGCGCCGGGTGACCAGCGTCGGCCGCACCCAGCCACGGCTGGAAAACAAAGTCATCGACAGCGACGGCAACACCGTGCCGCGTGGCGAGATTGGCGAACTGTGCACCCGTGGCTACAGCGTGATGCTCGGCTACTGGAACAGCCCCAAAGCCACCGCCGAAAGCATCGACGGTGACGGCTGGATGCACACCGGTGACCTGGCGGTGATGGACGAACAAGGCTATGTGCGCATTGTCGGGCGCAGCAAGGACATGATCATTCGCGGCGGTGAGAACATCTACCCGCGGGAGCTGGAAGAGTTCTTCTTCACCCACCCGGCGGTGGCCGACGTGCAGGTGATCGGCGTGCCGTGCAGCAAGTACGGCGAGGAGATCGTCGCCTGGGTGCGGCTGCATCCGGGGCATACCGCGAGCGCGGACGAGTTGCGCGAGTGGGCGAAGGCGCGGATTGCGCATTTCAAGGTGCCCCGGTATTTCCGTTTCGTCGACGAGTTCCCGATGACGGTGACCGGCAAGGTGCAGAAGTTCAGGATGCGCGAGATCAGCATCGATGAACTGACTGCCAGTTGATGTATCGCCTGTGCCGGCCCTTTCGCGGGCACGCCCGCTCCCACAGGTACAGCGCATAGCTCAAGTAATGCGCAGATCCGGTGGGAGCGGGCGAGCCCGCGAAGAGGTCGGCAAGGGCAGTAGAGATTTCAGCCTTGAAGCAACTCAGGGCTATTGAAGTTGCTCAACCTGCGATCATCCTCGGCACACTCGACCCCCTTCACAGTCTCCCGCAGCAAGGCCTTCTGCAAGCTCCGCTCACCCCGGGCCCAGGCCTGCTCCAGCACCGGCAGCACCCGACGCGGCAGTACACTGAACATCGGCTGCCAATACCCACCCTGGCGCACCATCGCAGCACTGTCACTGGACACGGCTACTTCCCGCAGCGCGTTGATCAACGCCTGGTCAACCAAAGGCGCATCACACGCCAGCAGCACCACCCACTCGTGCCTTGCCGCCTTAAGCCCGGCAATTACCCCGGCCAGCGGCCCGGGGAAGTCCGCCTCGGCGTCGCCGACCAGCTGCTCGGCATAAGCCTTATACGCCTGCTGGTTGCGGTTACAGGAAATCACCAGGTCATCAGTGAGCGGCCGCACGGTACGATGGACATGCGCAACCAAGGGCTCGCCGCGCCACTCCACCAGGCCTTTGTCGCGCCCGCCCATGCGCTGGCCACGGCCACCGGCGAGGATCAGGACGGAACAGGAGGGCAGGGCATCAGACATGAAAAAGGGTTCCGGGCATTCAATGCCCGGAACCCTCTCATTCAACGCCCGGCTTGTCCAGTCAGGCTTCGCGGGCCTGCGCCTGTTCGGCCTTGGTGCGGCTGCGTCCGGCCAGGCGCATCACCACCACGAAGAACACCGGCACGAACACCACCGCCAGCGTGGCACTAAGCATGCCGCCAATCACCCCGGTGCCGATCGCCTGCTGGCTCGCCGAGCTCGCGCCCGTGGCAATGGCCAACGGCACCACGCCGAGGATGAACGCCAGCGAGGTCATGACGATCGGCCGCAGGCGCAGGCGGGCGGCCTGTACGGCGGCTTCGGTGGCGTCCACGCCCTGGTCGACCAGGTGCTTGGCAAACTCGATGATGAGGATGGCGTTCTTCGCCGACAGGCCGATCAGGGTAATCAGGCCGACCTTGAAGAACACGTCGTTGGGCATGCCGCGCAGGGTGACTGCCAGCACCGCGCCGAGCACCCCGAGCGGTACCACCAGCAACACTGCAGTGGGGATCGACCAGCTTTCATACAGCGCCGCCAGGCACAGGAACACCACCAGCAGCGACAGCGCCATCAGCAGCGGTGCCTGGCTACCGGACAGCCTTTCCTGCAGCGACAGGCCGGTCCATTCCAGGCCGGCACCAGCCGGCAATTGCGCGACCAGGCGCTCGATCTCGGCCATGGCTTCGCCTGAGCTGTAACCGGCTGCCGGTTCGCCTGAAATCGACACCGCCGGATAGCCGTTATAGCGGGTCAACTGCACCGGGCCGCTGACCCATTTGGCCTGGATGAAAGCACCCAGTGGCACCATCTTGCCGCTGTTGTTGCGTACGTGGATCTTCAGCAAGTCTTCCACCTGGCTGCGCTGGTCGCCTTCGGCCTGCACCACCACCCGCTGCATGCGGCCCTGATTGGGGAAGTCGTTGACGTAACTGGAGCCCACGGCAACGTCCAGCACCGAGCCGATGTCGGCGAACGACACGCCCAGGGCGTTTGCCTGGCGGCGGTCGATTTCCAGTTGTACCTGCGGGCTTTCGGCCAGCGAGGACTCGCGCACGTTGGCCAGTACCTTGCTTTTGTGTGCGCCGGCCAGCAGTTCGTCGCGGGCCGCCATCAACGCCTCATGGCCCATGCCGCCGCGGTCCTGCAGGCGCAATTCAAAGCCTGTCGACTCGCCCAGGCCGTCGATCGGTGGCGGCAACACGGAATAGGCCACGGCGTCCTTGAGCTGGGTAAAGGCCAGGGTGGCCCGGTCGGCGATCGATTGCGCGCTGTCATCGCTGCCGCGCTCTGACCAGTCCTTGAGGGTGGTAAAGGCCAGCGCGGCGTTCTGGCCGCTGCCCGAGAAGCTGAAACCAAGGATCATCGTGGTGTTGCCCACGCCCCGCTCCTCGGCGTTGTGCGCCTCGATCTGCGCCGCCACCTGCTCGGTGCGCATGCGGCTGGCGCCCGGTGGCAACTGGATATCGGTGATGGTGTAGCCTTGGTCTTCGGTGGGCAGGAACGCCGTGGGCAGCTGGCTGAAACCATAACCCAACACGGCCAGCAGCACGCCATACAGCAGCAGGTAGCGGCCGCTGCGCTTCAGCGCCTGCAGCACCCAGCGCTGGTAGCCGTTGCTCATGCTGTCGAAACGGCGGTTGAACCAGCCGAAGAAGCCTTTGCGTTCATGGTGCTCGCCCTTGGCCAGCGGTTTGAGCAAGGTGGCGCACAGGGCCGGGGTCAGGCTCAGGGCGAGAAACGCCGAGAACAGGATCGACACCGCCATCGACACCGAAAACTGCTGGTAGATCACCCCCACCGAGCCTTTCATGAAAGCCATCGGCAAGAACACCGCCACCAGCACCAGGGTGATGCCGATAATGGCGCCGCTGATCTGGCCCATGGCCTTGCGCGTAGCCTCCTTGGGCGGCAGGCCTTCCTCAGCCATGATCCGCTCGACGTTCTCCACCACCACGATGGCGTCGTCGACCAGGATGCCGATGGCCAGCACCATGCCGAACAGGGTCAGCACGTTGACCGAAAAACCCATGGCCAGCATCACGGCGAAGGTGCCCATCAGCGCTACCGGCACTACCAGGGTCGGGATCAGCGTGTAGCGCAGGTTCTGCAGGAACAGGAACATCACCGCGAACACCAGCAGCATGGCTTCGAACAGGGTGTTGATGACCTGCTGGATCGACACCTTGACGAACGGTGAGGTGTCGTAAGGGATGTCGTACTTGACCCCTTCGGGGAAGTAGCGCGACAGCTCTTTCATCTTCGCCCGCACCAGGGTGGCGGTTTCCATCGCGTTGGCGCCCGGTGCCAGCTGCACGCTGAAGGCAGTGGCCGGCTTGCCGTTCAGGCGGGTGCCGTACTGGTACTCCTGGGCGCCGATCTCGACCCGGGCGACATCGCCGACGGTCACGGTGGAGCCGTCCTGGTTGGCGCGCAGGACAATGGCGGCGAATTCCTCGGGCGTGCTCAGCTGGCCCCGGACCACCACGTTCGCGGTGATTTCCTGGGTGCCGCGGGCGGGCAGGTCGCCGATGCTACCGGGGGCAACCTGAGCGTTCTGCGCGGCGATGGCCTCGGCCACGTCGTTGGGCGTGAGGTTGAAGCCGATCAGCTTGCGCGGGTCGATCCAGATGCGCATGGCGCGTTCGGAACCATACAGCTGCGCCTTGCCGACGCCCTTGAGGCGGCGGATTTCGTTCATCACGTTGCGCGCGAGGATGTCGGACAGCGCGGTTTCATCGAGGCTGCCATCCTCCGAGGTGAGGGTGCCGAGCAACAGGAAGCCGGTGGATACCTTTTCCACCTGCAGGCCTTGCTGGGTGACTTGGCGCGGCAGGCGCGATTCGACCACCTTGAGGCGGTTCTGCACGTCGACCTGGGCCAGGTCGGGGTGGGTGCCCGGCTCGAAAGTCGCGGTAATGGTGGCGCTGCCCAGGCTGCTCTGCGATGAGAAGTACAGCAGGTTGTCGGCGCCGTTGAGCTCCTGCTCGATCAGGCTGACCACGCTTTCGTCCAGGGTCGCCGCCGAGGCGCCCGGGTGCACGGCGTAGATCTCCACCTGGGGCGGCGCCACGTTGGGGTACTGCGCCACCGGCAACTGGGGGATGGCCAGGGCGCCGGCGAGCAGGATGAACAGCGCGACCACCCAGGCGAATATCGGGCGGTCGATGAAGAACTGCGGCATGGATCAGGCCCTCACTGGCCGGTGTGCTGAACGATGGGCTGAGCGGCGGGGTCGACCTCCACCTGATCGCCCGCCTTGACGTGCTGCAGGCCTTCGACCACCACGCGCTCGCCAGGCGCCAGGCCCTCGCTGACCAGCCAGCGGTCACCCTGGGCGTTGCCCAGTACCACCTGGCGTTCGCTGACACGCGCCTGGTCGTCGACCACCAGCACTTTCGGCACCCCGGCGCTGTCACGCAGGATGGCCCGCTGCGGCACGCTCAAGCCCTTGGGCTGCACGGCCTGCTCCAGGCGCACGCGCACATAGCTGCCTGGCAGCAGGTCGAGGTCCGGGTTGGGGAACTCGCTGCGCAGGGTGATCTGGTTGGTGCTCGGGTCCACACTGATGTCGGAAAACAGCAGCTTGCCCGGCAGCGGGTAGGCGCTGCCATCGTCCTGGATCAGGGTGGCGCGGGCCTGGCCGTCGCCGGCCTGCTGCAACTCACCGGCGCGCAGCGCACGGCGCAGGGCGTTGAGCTCGCGGGTCGACTGGGTGACGTCGGCGTGAATCGGGTCGAGCTGCTGGATGGTCGCCAGCGGCGTGGTCTCGTTCTGGCCGACCAGAGCCCCCTCTGTCACCAGGGCGCGGCCAATACGCCCGGAGATGGGTGCGGTGACTGTGGCGTAACCCAGGTTCAGGCGGGCGCGCTCCAGTGCAGCCTTGGCTTCGGCAACGGCAGCGTCGGCCTGGAGGAACGCGGCGCGGGCGTTGTCGTATTCCTGGCGGCTGACCGCCTTGTCGTCGACCAGCTGGCGGTAGCGCTGCTCTTGCAGGCGCGCCTGGTACAGCGTGGCCTCGGCCTTGGCCAGGGTCGCGCGGGCGCTGTCGTGGTCGGCCTTGAACGGCGCCGGGTCGATGAGGAACAGCACATCGCCTTGCTTGACGTCGCTGCCTTCGCGGTACACCCGCTTGAGCACCACGCCAGCGACGCGCGCACGCACTTCTGCCGTGCGCGGTGCGAGGATGCGCCCGCTCAGCTCGGTGCTGATGGCCAGCGGCTGCAGTTGCAGGGTTTCTACGCGGACCTGGGGCGTGGGTTGTTTATCGTCCTGCTCGGCCGAGTCGTCGCAACCGGCCAGGGGCAGAGCAAGCAGCGCCACGAGCGCCAGGGGGCGCAGGTGCGGGGGGAGGGTAATAGGCATGCGGATCTTCCGATGATGACCTTGCGTATACTAAGGCAACCGTTCCGCGGGAGGCTGTTAACACCTGTAGGGCCTGTGTGAAAAAGTGTTAAGAACAGTCCTACCGGTTTGTAGGTTTCTATATTCTGCAGGCACCTGTTCTGGCCTTATCGCGGATGAATCCGCTCCTACAAGCTGACCTTTATGCCCAACATTCTCCTGGTCGAAGACGACAGTGCGCTGTCCGAGCTGATCGCCAGCTACCTGCAACGCAACGATTTCCATGTCCGGGTGATTGCCCGTGGCGACCATGTGCTGGATGCGTTCCGGCAGGACAACCCCGATCTGGTGATTCTCGACCTGATGCTCCCGGGCATCGATGGCCTGCAACTGTGCCGCCTGCTGCGCCAGGAGTCGCAGAGCTTGCCGATCCTGATGCTGACGGCCCGCGACGACAGCCACGATCAGGTGCTGGGCCTTGAGATGGGCGCCGACGACTACGTGACCAAACCGTGCGAGCCACGGGTACTGCTGGCCCGTGTGCGCACCTTGCTGCGCCGCAGCAGCGTCAACGAACCGCGCCTGGACAACCACCAGATCCTCATCGGCGGCCTGCGCATCGACCTGGCCGAGCGCCTGGTCAGCTGGCGCGGCGAAGAGGTGGAGCTGTCCAGCGGCGAATACAACCTGCTGGTGGTGCTGGCGCGCAATGCCGGGGTGGTGCTCAGCCGTGACCGCATCCTCCAGCAACTGCGTGGCATCGAGTTCAACGGCACAGACCGCTCGGTGGACGTGGCGATCTCCAAGCTGCGCCGCAAGTTCGATGACAGTGCCGGCGAGGCGCGCAAGATAAAGACCGTGTGGGGCAAGGGTTACCTGTTCAGCCGCGTCGAGTGGGAGTGCTGACGCCCCATGCTGAAGATCCTGGTGCGCCTGTATCTGGTGATCATCGTCGCCTACGCCGGGGCGTTGCTGCTGATTCCC
Source organism: Pseudomonas sp. NBRC 111124 (assembly GCF_001320245.1). Taxonomy (GTDB): domain Bacteria; phylum Pseudomonadota; class Gammaproteobacteria; order Pseudomonadales; family Pseudomonadaceae; genus Aquipseudomonas. Next base: position 178,593 of record NZ_BCBA01000002.1, on the reverse strand, counting down.
GATGCCATTGTCGGCCTGTTCCATGACCGCTTCATGGCCTATAACCTGGACCAGGCCAAGGGCGTGCAATCGCTGATCGTCCGCCAGTTCCGCCAGGCGCCACAAGCGCAATGGCCAGCGGTGGAGCAGGAGCTGGCCAAAGCCTTCGCGCCACTGGAGGTCGAGCTGCTACGCAGCGAAAAGGCCGGCCTGAGCCCGCAGGAGCGGGCGCGCCTGGAACACGGTCTGTACGTTGTGCGCATCGGTGACTGGGGTTACTACCAGACCGTGCTGGCACCGTTGGAAAAGGGCTGGCTGGTAAGCCTCCATTCACCGCCGGACCCGCTGGATATCAACGTACTGTCCTGGGGGGTGACCGTGCTGATCGGTGCGGCCATGCTGGGGTGCCTGCTGCTGTGGGTATGGCCGCACTGGCGCGACCTGGAGCGCCTGAAGGAGACCGCCCGGCGCCTCGGCCAGGGGCAGATGGCCGAGCGCACGCACATTTCACCGCACTCGAACATTGGCGAGCTGGCGGGCGTGTTCGATACCATGGCCAGCGACCTCGAACGCCACGTCAATCAGCAGCGCGAGCTGCTCAACGCGGTTTCCCATGAGTTGCGCACACCGTTGACCCGGCTGGACTTCGGCCTGGTGCTGCTGTTCGACGAAGTGCCAGCAACCAGCCGCAAGCGCCTGCTGGAACTGGTCGGGCATGTGCGCGAGCTGGACGAGCTGGTGCTCGAACTGCTGTCGTACAGCCGCCTGTACAATGCCGACCAGGCCCGCGAGCGGGTCGAAGTGTCGTTGCTGGAACTGGTCGACAGCGTGCTCGGCAGCTTTGCCGAAGAGCTCGACACCCGTGGGATCCAGTGGGAAGTGCAGGCCGAGGACAACCTGCCACGCTTCGTGCTGGACCCACGGCTGACCGCCCGGGCGGTGCAGAATCTGGTGCGCAATGCCATGCGCTATTGCGATGAAAGCCTGTTGCTCAGGTTGCGCCTGGAGGCAGACGGTGCCTGCCTGTTGACCGTGGAGGACGATGGCATCGGTATCCCGGCCGAGGAGCGTGAGCGGATCTTCCAGCCGTTCTACCGCCTGGACCGCAGCCGCGATCGCAATACTGGCGGCTTTGGCCTGGGCCTTGCAATCAGCCGCCGGGCGATCGAAGGGCAGGGCGGAACCCTGACGGTCGCGCAGTCTGCCTTGGGTGGGGCACAGTTCAGGATTCGCTTGCCAGCTGGCTAGTCCACAGCACGAAGCGATCCTTGCCACTGTGCTTGGCCTCGTACAGTGCCTGGTCGGCGCGCACCAGGGCGGTGCTCAGGCTGTCACCGCGGTCGACCCGGGCCAGGCCGATACTGATGGTCACGGGCGGCACACCTTGGTCGTCACGCACCCGCTGGCACAGGGCCCTGACCCGCTGCTCGGCCCCTTGCTGGTCCAGCCCTTGGAAAAAGATGGCAAATTCCTCGCCACCCAGCCGGGCGAACTCATTGCCGTCAACGCCGGCCTTGATATGCACCGCCACGCGCTTGAGCACCTCATCACCCACGTCATGCCCGAAGCGGTCGTTGACTCGCTTGAAATTGTCGATGTCGATCATCGCCAGGTACTGCGCTGACGTCGCCAGGCGCAACTGGCGCTCGGCCTTGGCCATGAACGAGCGGCGGTTGGGGATGTCGGTCAGGGCGTCGACATAGGCCTGCTCCAGCAGCACCTTGGACAGGTAGAAATTGTGCAGCTTGGCCTGGCGGATCTGCAGGTAGCTGTAGATCACCAGCCCGCTGAGGAACACGGCGTAGCTGATCAGCATCGCGCCTTCGAGTTCGTCCGGCTCAATGCGTGTGTGGTAGAACGGGTTGAGCACGGTCCAGGCGATGACCATGGCGCAAAAGAACGACCAGCGCCGCACCGGCAGCACCGACACGGCGTACAGCACGGTCGACACGCCGAGCACCAACCACACCGGGCGCAGGTTCATTGGGATACCTTCGATCACCAGGCGCATGCCCAGGGTGATGGCGGCGATGAACAGCAGGTTGAGCACGTCGAAGTGATGGCTGTTGCGGGTAAAGCGCAGCACCACGGTGAGGCAGCCGAGCAAGGCGATGAACAGGTAGGACAGCCAGGTGAAGCCCTGGCCGCCGAGGAAGCTGACGAGCAGGTCGAAGACCAGCCAGATGGCGATGCTGACGCAGAACACCAGCATGCAGAACGGGCGCATGGACTCGAATTCGTGCTGGCGGAACTCGGCACGCAGCGCGGCGGGGGCGACCTGCTTGCGCACGTGTTCTTCGATGGTCTTGAGCATCGGTGGGCTCCTGGGAGTACTGCATCACCTGTGCCGGCCTCTTCGCGGGCGCGCCCGCTCCCACAGGATCTCCACAGTTTTTGAAAACTGTGCAATCCCTGTGGGAGCGGGCGTGCCGGCGAACGCTGACTCAATTCTGTGGCAGAACACCTCTTGCCCAAGGCCGGTAGCGCAAGGCAAACACCGCCTCGGCATGGCACCCCGCATTGAGCTTCGGCTCCGCAGGCTCAGCCCGAAACGCCTGCCCCGGCGCGCTTACCTGGCGAAACGCCTCGCGCACCACGCCCACCCGGCATGGCAGCGCCTGCTCGTAGTTCTGGCGCACCAGCGGTGGCAAGCGCCCGGTCCCGGCGCCGTCCTGCCACCACACAGTCAAGCCCAACCCGGCCAGTTGATCCAGCCAGGCGCCATTGACCCGCGGTGCCAGTTTGCCGGCGCTGAACGCGCTGATGTGCAGCGGCCTGTCCAGCCGCCGGTTGAGCGCCTGCAACTGGCTGTACAGCGCCTCACGGCGGGCGGCATCGCGAAAGTGCAGGTCGTCCAGTTCCATGGGCAGGTACCAGCCGGCGACCGGCAACTGCCAGCCCTCGCGAACGTGCTGGTACTGGCTCAGCGAACGGCCCAGCTGCGACTTCCAGTAGGTGCTCAGGCCGTCACCGTCGAGCGCTTCGATGCGCTGGTAGTAGGCCGGGTCCATGTAGAGCCCAAGTACCAGCTCCAGGCCTTGGGCGTGGGCCTCGCGCAGGCTGTTGGCCAGCCAGCCCTGGGCGCCGCCGAAATCGCTGTCGCCATAGGCACTCCATTGCACGATCAGGGTCTTGCCGCCTTGCGCCTTGGTGGCGCGCCACAATTGCTGCCACTGCGCCGGGGTCACCGCGGCATCGCGGTTGAGCGGCTGGTAGAACAGGCGCTGGTCGGCCAGGACGGGCAGGCACAGGGCGAGCATGCAGATTGCCAGGAGCGTACGCATCAGAAGGTCATCTCCGCGCCAACCAGTACGCCATTGGCGCTCTTGTAGAGGTTGCCACCCAGCGACTGCTGGTATTCGGCGCGCACTTTCAGCGAGCCGCGGTAGGCGTTGTAGCGGTCGTCGTCGAACCACCACTGCCAGCGCACACCCACCCCGGCGCGGGCGTCCTGGCGCCAGTCGCTGCTCGGGTCCTGGCTGGAAAATTCGAAGAAGCCATAAGGCATGAGCGTCTGCGGCGAGTTGCCGGGCAGTTTCCAGGCGTGGCCCTGCTGGTAGCGCGACAGCCAGGCGTGGTCACCGGTGCGGGTCCACCAGGCGGCATCGAGATAGAGGAAGCGCTCGTTCCAGTCGTCCTCGTCGACCCGCCAGTCGTTGCGCCAGTCGCCCTGGTCGAGGAACGAGGCCGTGGCCCGCAGCAACAGGTCGTTGCTCGATTCGGCATGGTGGCGCAAATCGCCCCAGTTGCCGCCGACCTTGGCCGGGCTCAACAGCTCGCCCAGGCTCAGGCCGCTGTAATGGTTATCGTCGATCTGCCGCTGGTGGTACAGCTCGGCATACAGGTTGAGGTTGGCTTGGCCGAGCGGTTTGTAGCGCAGGCCGACGCCGGTGCCCATGCTCTGCGCGTAATCGGTGCGGCTCTGGCCACCGAACAGCACCCGGCCATAGACCGACAAGGTGCTGCCGTTGCGGCTGGGTTCCTCGCCCAGGGCGTGGTCCCACATGGCCAGCTGCACGTTCTGCGATTGCGCGCGCCGTGAAGTGCCGCTGCGCTGGCCGTTATCGAGGAACTTGTCGTTGGTCGAGGTGCCGGCGGGCGACCAGGTGCTGGCCAGGGTGATGGTGTCGCGCCGTGACAGGGTTTCGTGGGCGCGGCGCTGGCGGTACTTGCGGGCTTCGAGACTGCCGTATTCGTCATCGGCATCGACCAGGTTCTCTTCCACGTCGATCACCCGGCGCAGTTCGCGGCGGGCGGCGGCGCTGTTCTCGGCTTCGTCGTAGCGCAGGGCGAGGGTCTCGCCCAGGCGATAGTCCTCTGGGAAATCGTGGGTGGCGCGTTCCAGGTAGGGTATCGACTGGCGGCGCTGGGCTTTGTCCTGCGAGCCAGCCAGGCGCATGCCGTAATCGGCGCGGTAGCGCGGCTGGTTGGGCTCGAGGCGCACGGCCTCGGCCAGCCAGGCGGTGCTCTGCGCGCTATCGCCGGCCAGTTGCGCGGTGCTGGCGGCGGCATAGTAGTGGTCGGCGCGCGGGTTGTGCGCCAAGGCCTGGCGCTGGAAGCCCAGGGCCGCTTGCAGGTCGCCCTGACGTTGCGCGATGGCGGCGCCCAGCGCCCAGTCATCGGCGCTGTTGTGGGCGGCAGCCTCCCAGTAGCGGCGTGCAGCGTTGGCATCGCCGGCATTCAAGGCTCCGCGCGCGGCGGTCAGGCGGGCATTGTCGTTCCAGGCGCCGGGTGGCAGGTCGCGCCAGATCGGCAGCGCCGCTTCGGAATCGCCAGCGGCTTCCAGGGCATAGGCCAGGGGCAGGCGGTTGCCACTGTCGCCGAGGCGCTCGGCAGCCTGGTAGTAGACCACCGCTTCGCCGGGTTGATCGGGCATGGCGCAGCGGCCCAGGGCGCGGTACTGGCCGGCTTCGGTCGGGGTTGCCGGGATGGCCCGGCGCACGGCATCGCACTGGCCGTTTTCAGCCAGGCGGCCGAGCAGCTGGGTGCGGGTATTGGCGTCGACCCTGGGGATCAGCCCAAGCATGCGTTGGCTGTTCAGCGGGCCATCGTTGCGTGCATAGAGATTGCCCAGGCGCTGTAGCAGCGAAGGTGTCAGGCGCCCTTGGCGACGGTCGTAGGCCTGCTCCAGCAAGGTGCGGGCGTGCTCGCCCTGGCCTTGTTGCAGCAACAGGAATGTCGCTTGCTCCAGTGCCGCCAGGTCACCGCTTTGGCGGTAGCGTTTTTCCCATTCGGCGGCCGTGCGGGGTTGTGGCGGCTGCACCGGGTCGCCATACAGGCGTTGCTTGAGCACTGCATAAGCGCGCGGGTCTGCGCTGGCAGGGCAGTCCTTGAGCTGTTCGCGGGCAACGTCCGGGTCACGGCGTGACAACCAGTCGACGGTCTCCAGGCAAGGTCGCTGCAGCTCGTTGCTCAAGCGCCGCACCAGCGGTGCGTCATCACCTTCACGGGCCAGTTCCCACAACTGTTGGCGTTGCTCAGGTTGCTGCAACTGCTCGGTGGGCAATTTTTCCAACCAGCGCTGCGCCAGTTGGTTATGACCGACGGCGATGGCGCGGTTGGCCATGGCCAGGCGGGTCTGGTTGGCCACCGCAGGGGAGGGGGCGCTTTGCAGCAGCTTTTCCAGGCCCTTTTCGTCGACTTGCTGGACATAGGCGTTGGCGAGCCGCTGCCAGTCCTCTGGCGGCAGTTGGCCCTTGTCAGCCAACGGTTGGAGTTGGTCGATGGTTTCCTTCCAGTTGCGCAGCTGCTCAGCAAAGTTGGCCCGGGCCAGGCGCAACACCTGACCATCGTCGCGCGGCGGCAGCTGGTTGAGCCAGTCCAGGGCTTTACCGGCACCGCCGAACTTGGCCAGGCTCAGGCTGTAGGCCTGCCACAGACGCACGCGCTGGCTGCCATCGGCGCTGCCCAGCCAGGCTTCCACCTGGCTGGCCGGTGGCGGGTCTTGCTCGATCCAGGTCAGGCGCAGCTCCAGCAGGGCGTTGGCATATTCGGGGCCATGGCCGAGTTGCTCGGCCACGGCTTCGGCTTCCTTGTAGCGGCGTTGGTGCGCCAGCGCCTCGACCAGCAGCGCACGGGCCTCGTCGTTGTTCGGCACACGGCTGAGTACGTGGCGGGTGAGGCGTTCGACCTCGGCCCAGTTATCCTTCTTCGCTTCGCGGTAGCTGCGCTCCATGAACGGGTAGCTGGTGAAACGCTGGAATTCGGTCATCGGCGCCGCCTGGGTAGCCAGTGCGGTGGAGCACAGCAACAGGCCGGAAAGGGTGAGGGACAGACGCGGCTTCATGCCACCTCCCGGGTCAGGTCAAAGGCAGCCTGCTGTTCGCTGGCTTGTTCGGCGAGGGCCTGTTGCAGTACCGCTTCGGTAATGATGCCGCGGGCGATCAGGTGCTCGCCGAGGCTCTGATGCTCGGGGTCGAAATCGATCAGTGCCTGATTGAACAGGGTGACCGGGACCATGCCGCGTACCTGCAAGAGGGCGCCAAGCATCACCTGGTGGTGGCTGACCCGCTCGATCAGGTCGGCATCATCCTGGTGACGCTCCAGCACGGCCAGCATGTCGTGGGTTTCGGGCTTCTGCCATGGGCTCGGGTAGTGATAGCGCAGGCCCAGGGTGACCCGGCCCTGGGGCGCCAGGCGGCAGCTGACCGGGCGTTTCAGCTGGCGGCTGATCACCCCCAGCGACACCTGGCTGACCGGGCTCTCGCTGGCCAGCAGCAACGTGTTGCCATCTTCGCCGACCGGCAGCACGCCATAGTGGGTGGCCAACCGGCGTGGCAACTGGGCGATCAGTTGCGGATCGAGCTTGAACGGGTTGAGCGGAGCCCAAGGCAGGTCGAGCTGTTCGGCCAACGTCTGTACAAGCTGCTCGCTGGTCAGCCAGCCCCGCAGCAGCAGTTCACGGCCCAGGCGCCTACGCACCGGGCTGGTGATCGCCTGCTCCAGCTGTTCTTCGGTGATATAGCCCTTTTCCACCAGGCGATGGCCCAGCGGCGTACGCGCAGGCGAGGCCAGGGCGGGGAACTCGTGGGTGGTCTTGTCCCACGCCACCCGCCGCGAGTCGCCCATTTCCATGACCTGGCGCAGGGCGCGCAGGTTGGCGAAGAAGTTGACGAAGTTGCTCCACATCATCCGCGGCGCCGACAGCAGGCCCTCGAAGATGCCGTAATAGCGGGTGACGAACCAGCCACGCTGGAACAGGCGGTTGACCAGCATCAGACCGTTGAGCCAGAGCAGGGTGGTGAGCAGCTGGCTGTCGCTGAGGATTGACATGAAGCGCCAGGAATCCGGGGCGATCACGGTCACCAGCCACATGGCCAGCAGCACCAGCAGCAACAGGTTGACCAGGAAGCTCAGCAGGTAGGCGAACAGCCCCCGGCGATCGCGCCAGAGGAAGTAGTTAAGCGCGCCGGTACGGCTCCAGCCCAGGTTGCTGGTGCCCTGGAAGACGATACCGACGATCCACCGCGACTTCTGCCGGATGGCGTGCTGCCAGTCGCGCGGGAAGTGCTCGCGTACGCAGATCACCTGCGAAAACTCACGGCTCATACCTGGCCGCCACTCGTGCTTGAGGGCCAGCGCCGGGTCGGTGATGGAGTAGCGTGCGAAGATGCACTTCATGCCTTTCTGTTTCAGGCGGAAGCCTATGTCATAGTCTTCGGTCAGGCTCTGCACATCGAAGGCGATACCGTCGCCGTCTTCGAGCAGGGCGCTGATGGCGCGGCGGCTGAAGCAGGTGCCGACGCCGGCGCTGGGCACCTGGCCGGTCAGAGCCTCGCGCACGATCACGTCCTTGCCGTGGTTCTCGGCAAATTCGTCGACGTAGTGGCCGGCGGTGAAACCCTTCCATTCCGGCGCGTAGGGGTACACCGGGATCTGGATCATGTCCTTGTTCGGCAGCAAGTAGTTGAACAGGCGCAGTTCCATGGGCGAAATCACGTCTTCGGCGTCGTGCAGGATGAAGCCGGCAAACTCGATGCGGGCATCGTCCTGGAAGCGCAGGATGGCGTCGATGATGTTGTTCAGGCAGTCGGCCTTGCTGGTCGGGCCGGGGCGCGCGCAGACCACTTTGTGCACGTTAGGGTAATGCAGGCACACGGCGTCGACGTCGGCCTGGGTCTGTGGGTCGTTGGGGTAGGTGCCGACGAAGATCTGGTAGTTCTCGTAGTCGATGGTCGAGGCGGCGAGGCGCGCCATTTCGCCGACCACGCCCACCTCGTTCCAGGCCGGGACCATGATCGCCAGGGGTTTTTCCGGCACCTCGAACAGGCGTTTTTCATCGGCCTTTTCGTACTTGTCGTAGATGCGGAAACGCCGAATCAGCTTGCGGCCCCAGTAGCACAGGTCGATGAACAGGTCGTCCAGGCCAAGCAGGAACATCAGCGAGGCGAGGATGATTGCCAGGACCTTCAGGCCGAACAGCACATAGGTAAGGAAATCGATGAAGGCCAGGCTCATGCGTCATCTCGCTGGCTGGCCGTTTCCGCGAACCAGCGTGTCAGCCGTTCGGCGATGCGTTCGCTGGCATGGCCGTCGCCGAACGGGGTGTAGACCCGCGCCATGCGTGCATAGGCCACCGGGTCGTCGAGCAGCCGGCTGGTTTCCTCGACGATGCGTTCGGTCAGGGTTCCCACCAGCTTGACCGTGCCGCCCTTGAGCACGGCGGGCCGCTCGGTGACCTTGCGCAGCACCAGCACTGGCTTGCCCAGTGCCGGGGCCTCTTCCTGCACGCCACCGGAGTCAGTGAGGATGACCTGGGCGCGGTTCATCAGCCAGACGAAGTGCTGATAGTCCTGAGGGGCGACCAGGTGGATGTTGTTGCGGTTCGACAGCACGCCGTACACGGCCTTTTGCACCTGCGGGTTGAGGTGTACCGGGTAGACGAACTGCACGTCGGGGTAACGTTCGGCCAGTTGCGCCAGGGCCAGGCAGATGCGCTCGAAGCCCGGGCCGAAGTTCTCCCGGCGGTGGCCGGTAATCAGCACCATGCGCTGCTCTGCTCGCAACTTGCTCAGGGGCGAGTCGGCGGCGGGCTGCCATTGCCGTTCGGCCAGGTGATCGCGCATCCACAGCAGGGCGTCGATGACGGTGTTGCCGGTGACTTCGATGTGCTCCGGCGGCACGCCTTCGCGGATCAGGTTGGCGTCCGAGTCGCGGGTCGGGGTGAAGTGCAGGTCGGCAAGCACCCCGGTCAGGCGCCGGTTGGCTTCTTCGGGCCAGGGCTGCTGCAGGTTGCCGGTGCGCAGGCCGGCTTCGACATGGCCGATGGGAATGTGCCGATGAAAGGCCGCGAGGCTGGCGATGAAGCTGGTGGTGGTGTCGCCATGGACGAGCACGATGTCGGGCTTGACCTGTTCGTAGGCCTGGTCGAGCTTGTCCAGCAAGTCACGGGCAAGGCCGTTAAGTGTCTGGTTCTGGGTCATCACCTTGAGGTCTTGATCGACGCTCAGGCCAAAGGCGGTGAGTACCTGCTCGAGCATCTCGCGGTGCTGGCCAGTGGAACAGATATGCAGGTCGACCTCGGGCCAGGTGCGCAGCACGCGGGCCAGCGGGGCCATCTTGATCGCTTCGGGTCGGGTGCCGAACACCATCATGACGCTGTACGTCATCGTCTTGTTCCTCGTTCAATTCCCTGGACGAAGTGCGGCATGTCACCGCTTGCAAGTGATAGATACAAGCAGTCGCATGCAGGGTTGTCCAATGCGTGAGCGGATGAAGCCGTGTCAGGCAAGCAGGGGCGGGACGCCAGGGGAAGGGGATTGCAGAAACGATAAAGCTTAATAATTCCTGATTGAACGGTCAGTCAATAAAGTATTTCAGGCTTTTTCTTACAGCCTTCATCTTGTACTTTGGAAGGCCGTTTTTCGGATGGAGCTGAACATGCAAGGCAAGGCGCGCAAGGTGGTCCAGGCCATTCTCTACGAAGCCATCGCTGTGGCCTGCGTGGCGCCGGTGCTGGAGCTGGCGTTCGGGGCCGGGATGGCGCAGTCGACGGTGCTGTCGGTGCTGATGTCGGGCATCGCCATGAGCTGGAACATGGCCTACAACTGGGCGTTCGAGCGCTGGGAGGCGCGCCAGCGCAAGCGTGAGCGCACCGTGCTGCGCCGGGTCCTGCACGCGCTAGGCTTCGAGGGCGGGCTGGTACTGATCCTGCTGCCGTTGGTGGCGTACTGGCTGAATGTCAGCCTGTGGGCAGCGTTGCTCACCAACCTGGCATTGTTTGTGTTCTTCTTCGTCTATGCCTTCGTGTTCCAGTGGGGCTTCGACAAGGTCTTCGACGTGCCGCTGTCGGCGCAACAAGCAAAGTGTTGACTTGGCCAAGCCAGGCGAGATAACGTCCCATCCCATGAAAACCTTCCCGCACGTGAACGCCATTATTATTACCGCCATTATCAGCTTGGCGGGCTAGCGCGTACGTGCACCGAACCCGCCCTGGAGGCGGGTTTCTTCTCTCTGACTCCTGGGCAACGTGAAACAAGCCAAGGAGTTGCAATCGATGACCAGCCTCAACGTCAGCCCCCGTACACCCACCTGCGCGCAGCAACTGCTGTCGGAGCAGGTGCGCCGCATCCTGTCTGCGCCGGTATACGACCTGGCCATCGAGACGCCCTTGCAAGCCGCCCCCGCGCTGTCTGCCAGCCTCGGCAACCAGGTGCTGCTCAAGCGCGAAGACCTGCAGCCGACGTTCTCGTTCAAGATCCGCGGCGCCTACACCCGGCTGTCGCGCCTGACCGAGGCCCAGCGCAAACGGGGTGTGATCACCGCCTCTGCCGGCAACCATGCCCAAGGCGTGGCCCTGGCCGCGGCGCACCTGGGCATGAAGGCGGCTATCGTCATGCCCATCACCACGCCGTCGCTCAAGGTCGAAGGGGTGCGCTCGCGGGGTGGCCATGTGGTGTTGCACGGCGAGAGTTTTCCCCATGCCCTGGCCCACGCGCTGAAACTGGCCGACAGCGACGGGGCGACGTTCGTGCCACCCTTCGACGACCCGGACGTGATCGCCGGCCAAGGCACCGTGGGCATGGAGATCCTGCGCCAGCAGCCGGGTGCGCTGGATGCGATCTTTGTGCCGGTCGGCGGTGGTGGGCTGGTCGCGGGCATTGCCGCGTATGTGAAGTACCTGCGCCCCGAGGTCAAGGTGATCGGTGTCGAACCGGAAGACTCCAACTGTCTGCAGGCAGCCTTGGCGGCGGGCGAGCGGGTGATCCTGCCGCAGGTCGGCACCTTCGCCGATGGCGTGGCGGTGGCGCAGGTTGGCGCCCATTGCTTCGAGTTGTGCCGGCATTTTGTCGATGAAGTGGTGACCGTCAGCAGCGATGAGCTGTGTGCGGCGATCAAGGACATCTACGACGATACCCGTTCGATCACCGAGCCTTCGGGTGCCCTGGCTGTGGCCGGGATCAAGAAGTACGTGGCCCGCGAGGGTGTGCAGGGGCAGACCCTGGTGGCCATCGACTCCGGCGCCAACGTCAACTTCGACCGCCTGCGCCACGTGGCCGAGCGCGCCGAGCTGGGTGAGCAGCGCGAGGCGATCATCGCCGTCACCATCCCCGAACAGCCCGGCAGCTTCCGGGCCTTCTGCCAAGCCCTGGGCAAGCGGCAGATCACCGAGTTCAACTACCGCTATTACCCAGGCAAGGAAGCGCGCCTGTTCGTCGGCGTGCAGACCCACCCGCTGCACGACCCGCGCGAGCAGCTGCTGGGCAGCCTGCGCGGGCAGGGCTACAACGTGCTCGACCTGACCGACAACGAACTGGCCAAACTGCATGTGCGCCACACCGTGGGTGGGCATGCAGCCCCAGGAGCCGATGAGCGGGTGCTGCGCTTCGAGTTCCCCGAGCGGCCTGGGGCGCTGCTGGGCTTTTTGGAACGGCTGGGCAAGCGCTGGAACATCAGCCTGTTCCATTACCGTAATCACGGGGCGGCTGAAGCGCGGGTGTTCGCGGCGTTGGAAGTGCCGGCCGACGAGCAGGCCAGCCTGCTAGTGGCACTGGACGAAATGGGCTACCGCTACTGGGACGAAACCGCTAATCCGGCGTACCAGCTGTTCCTTGGCTAACGTTGCTCTGGATCAACATCAGGTGCATTGAACGGGCGGATCCTCGTGAGTAGACAGACCCACCAGGAGGATCCGGTCATGAGCAGCACATTCTTCATCCCGCCCGTCAACATCATGGGCATCGACTGCCTCGACGAGGCCATGGCCGCGATCGCCGGTTATGGCTTGCGCAAGGCGCTGATCGTTACCGACCAGGGCTTGGCCAAGGCCGGCGTCGCCGCCCGCATCGGCCGCATGCTGGCCCTGCAGGATATCGACTCGGTGGTGTTCGATGGCGCCAAGCCCAACCCCAGCATCGCCAACGTCGAGGCCGGCCTTGCGGTGTTGCAGCGTGAGCGTTGCGACTGCGTGGTGTCGCTGGGTGGTGGTTCGCCCCATGACTGCGCCAAGGGTATTGCACTGTGCGCCACCAATGGCGGGCATATCAGCGACTACGAGGGTGTCGACCGCTCGCGCAAGCCGCAGCTGCCACTCATCGCGATCAACACTACTGCGGGCACGGCCAGTGAGATGACCCGCTTCTGTATCATCACCGACGAGGCGCGGCACGTGAAAATGGCCATCGTCGACCGCAACACCACGCCGATCCTCTCGGTCAACGACCCGGCACTGATGGTCGCCATGCCCAAGGGGCTGACGGCAGCCACCGGCATGGATGCCTTGACCCACGCCATCGAAGCCTATGTATCCACGGCAGCCACGCCGATCACCGATGCCTGTGCGCTCAAAGCCATCAGCCTGATCAGCGAGAACCTGCGCCAGGCGGTGAACGACGGTAACGACCTGCAGGCACGTGAGAACATGGCCTACGCGCAGTTCCTGGCCGGCATGGCGTTCAACAATGCTTCGCTGGGGTACGTACATGCCATGGCGCACCAGCTGGGCGGTTACTACGATTTGCCCCATGGTGTATGCAATGCCGTGCTGCTGCCCCATGTGCAGCGCTTTAATGCCAAGGTCAGTGCCGCGCGCTTGCGCGATGTGGCCAAGGCCATGGGTATCAAGGTGTGTGGGCTGGATGCGGAGCAGGGCGCGGGGGCGGCGATTTCGGCCATCGAGCACCTGGCAGTGGCGGTGGGTATCCCGGCGGGGCTGGCGGAGCTGGGGGCCAAGCTTGAGGATGTCGGCATTCTGGCGGAGAACGCCTTGAAGGATGCCTGTGGGCTGACCAACCCGCGGTCGGCCAGCCAGGATGAGATCGAGGGGATCTTCCGGGCTGCGTTCTGATAGTCAGGGATGTGTGGCTGCACCGGCCTCTTCGCGGCTAAAGCCGCTCCTACAGCCGCGAAGCAGGCGACGCGGCCTTCAGCGCTCACGCATGAAGAACCCGGCCACATACTTGCGGAAGGTCTCAAGGCTCTTGAAGTCCGCGTAGCGCTTGAAGTTCTCGGCATCGGGCTCCGGCCCGATCGGCTTCTCCAGCAACGACACCGACAGGACCCGGTCCTGATCCGAGGTCAGCACGAGCTCATCCATCACCTGCCCACCGATCACCGGGCGACGCATCTGCACTTTCACGCCTTTGCTCGCCATCCAGTCGATCAGCGAGACCAGCGCCTTGAGCGGTTCACGCTCTTCGTCACGGTACACCGGGAACAGGTGCGCGCGTGACAGCACCGGCACACTGGCCACGTGGATCAGTTCGTAGAAGTGGCTGCCCGCTGTGGTCGGTGAGTACAGGGCCAGCGCCAGCAGCGGGCCTGACGTACGGCTGCCACCCCAATACAGATGATGCCCCTGGAAATCGAAACCGTCTTCGCTGCGGTTGTTGAAAAGCTTGCGCCCCTTGATCTGGTCGACGCAGTCCAGCAGCAGGCCATGGCGCCGGTGGTTGCCGAACACCGTAGCTTCACGCAGGCGGGACTTGAGCATCATCATGTGCTTCATGTCCAGGCGGGTTTCCAGGTAGTTGCTGGCCGGCACCCTTTCGAGCAACGGGTAGCGGCTGGCGACACTGCGCAGCTCGGCGAACTGGCCGGTGAGGTCCTTTTTCAGGTGTGTGGCGTAGAGGTTCAGGCCGCTGGTCTCGATCCAGGTCAGCAGCAGTGACAACAGGCGCTGCTGTTCGCGGCGTTCGGTACCGTCGGCCGTACCGCTACTGGCATCGCTGGCGCTGCGGTAATCACCGATCAGGCGCAGCGGGGTGTCTGGTGCCAGCCAGGCGGCAGGCACCGCCGGCTCGTCTTCACGCTCGCTGGCTTCGCGTTCGTCCTTGGTGAACGGGCAGCCGGGCGCATGCTCGGCGGTGCCCGGGTTGTTCTTCAGAAAAAGCGTGCCGGTGCTGCCATTGAGGGTGATATTGAGCACTGGCAAGGCGTCCTTGCGGCAATCGCAGGCCAGCCACTGGTTGGCGCTGCGTACCTTCATCAGCAGCTGGTTGGCCTGCAGCAGGCGCGGCCCGGCGAGGCTGCCGGTGGCGAAACCGACCAGCAGTTCCTCTTCGGCCTGGGTCAGGCTGCGAACCTGCGCGGCGGTTTTGTCGATGATTCGCATGAAGCAGCTCCAAGCTACGAGCCTCCAGCTTCAAGCAAACGCGCGTCGCTTTCAACTCTGTGCTTCACAGACTGTCATTTCTGCCAGTTGAAACTGGACGTTTGATTATTCAATCTCAGTCTGACTTCCAAGCTGGAATTGTTCTTGGCAAGGCCGTCATCGCTGCAGGGACAATGGCCGAGCCCCTGACGTGAGGATACTCTAATGAAGATAAGCCACTTCCGATATACGCCGTATGGCAGCCTAGGGCGCAATGCCGTGCATCCGTTACACCTGGGATTAAATGGCCAGCGACTGGATGAGGTAACAAACTGTTATCCACTGGGGAACGGGTATCGGAACTACAGCCCTGGGATTCGGCGATTCGCAAGCCCTGATAGTCTGAGCCCTTTTGGCAAGGGAGGCAGAAACGCTTATGTTTATTGTGAAGCAGACCCTATTAACAACACTGACCCGTCAGGGCATTTCATCAAGCCCTTGTTGCGGGCGATCGCACCTTACACTGGCTTTTCATCCACTGGAGCTGCATTAGCCGGTGTAAGGGCTTTATGGCGCGCAAGAAATTTCTACAGCATGACTTGGGGTGCCCTTGCTGTTGCGGCGGAGGTTACATCGAAGGTCATTCCTATGAACCCGCTCACGAAAGCTACGGTGGAAGTTCTAGGGACTATTAGCGCTTTTAACGCGGTGGCCAGTGAACAAGTGGCAGTGCCAACGCCGAACCAAATGGTAGGCCCGATGGTAGACCATATGGTTGCGCTGGCCGACAGTTTAGAGCGGGGTAATCAGAGATTTCAGCGTAGTGGAGGTGACATACGTAGTGGACTGTAAGGCAGGCCACGTAACCGCTGCGATGTCTTTATAGAATCCGAGCCGTTGCATTTCGTCCGGCGCGGGCAAAAACGCCAACGCCGGATGTCACCCTCCTCAGTTGTCGCCAAACATCTTCGCCGCACGGGCACGTATCTGGTCGGGGCTGAGGTCTTCCTTGTGGGTGGAGACGAACCACATATTGCCGAACGGGTCTTTCAGCGAGCCGCTGCGGTCGCCGTAGAACTGGTCCTTGACTTCATGCAACTGTGTAGCCCCCGCCGCAATGGCCTGGGCATAGACCTTGTCGCAATCCTCGACGTACAAATGCAGACCCACCGCAGCGCCGGCGAGTTTCTGGCTGGCGGTCAGGCCGCCCTCCATGTCGCAGGGGGCAGCGAGCATCAGCGAGGAGTCGCCGATGCGCAGTTCGGCGTGACCGACGCGGCCGTCCGGGCCTTCGAGGCGGAACATTTCCGTGGCGCCAAAGGCCTTCTTGTAGAACTCGATAGCCTTGGCGGCGTCGTTGATGGCCAGGTACGGGGTGATGCTGTGCTGGCCTTCGGGGATGGGTTTGACAGCCATTTGCGAATCTCCTTTGCAGTGGGCGCCGATGGGCGCCCTGATGCTTAGAGTCGTCTGCGCAGATGGAAAATCGACTAGGAGGCTAGATCGATTTTCTATAAGCGCGACCGTCAGAAGATGTAGTCGGTGGTCAGGAAGCTTGATTGGCGGTTACGGATGATCTCGCTGATCAGCTCTTTGTTGGCTTCCTGGAAGCGGGTTGCGACCAGGGTGCGGATGGAGAACACGCGCAAGGCATCGTGTACCGACAGGGTGCCTTCGGCGCTGTTCTTGCGGCCATTGAACGGGTAGGTGTCCGGGCCGCGCTGGCACTGGGCGTTGAGGTTGATGCGCCCGACCTGGTTGGCAAAGATGTCGACCAGGCTGCCGATGGTTGCCGGGTCGTTGCCGAACAGGCTCAGCTGCTGGCCGTAGTCGGAATCGAGCACGTAATCGATCACGGTTTGCAGGTCGCGGTAAGGCACCACCGGCACCACCGGGCCAAACTGTTCCTCGTGGTATACGCGCATGTCCCGATTCACCGGGTAGAGCAGGGCGGGATAGAAGAATGAGCCGCGGCTCTGCCCGCCACCTTCGTTGAGCACTCGTGCGCCTTTGGCCGTGGCATCGGCCACCAACTGATCGAGGTAATCGACCTTGCCCTGTTCCGGCAGCGGCGTCAGCGCAACGCCTGGCTCCCAGGGCATGCCTGGCTTGAGCGCGGCAAGCTTGCGCTGGAACTTGTCGAGGAAGGGTTCAACCACATCCTCGTGGACGAACAAGATCTTCAGCGCCGTGCAGCGTTGGCCATTGAACGACAGTGCGCCGGTAACCGCCTCTTCCACGGCATTGTCCAGGTCCACCTGGGGCAGGACGATGCCGGGGTTCTTGGCGTCGAGGCCCAGAGCGGCGCGCAGCCGGTGCGGGCGTGGGTGCAGTTTCTTCAGGTCGCTGGCCGCCTTGTGGGTGCCGATGAAGGCAAATACATCGACTTTGCCGCTGGCCATCAGCGCGCTGACCGTTTCCCGGCCGCGGCCATAAATGACGTTGATCACCCCCGGCGGGAAGCTGTCGCGGAACGCTTCGAGCAGTGGTCGGATCAGCAGCACGCCGAACTTGGCCGGCTTGAACACCACGGTGTTGCCCATGATCAGCGCCGGGATCAGCGTGGTGAAGGTTTCGTTCAGCGGGTAATTGTAGGGGCCCATGCACAATGCCACGCCCAGCGGGGCGCGGCGAATTTGGCCGAGGGTGCCTTGTTCGAGCTCGAAGCGGCTGGAGCGGCGGTCGAGGTCCTTGAGGGCGTTGATGGTGTCGACGATGTAGTCGCAGGTGCGGTCGAATTCCTTTTCCGAATCCTTGAGGTTTTTGCCGATTTCCCACATCAGCAGCTTGACCACGGCCGTACGCTGCTCGCGCATGCGTGCGAGGAAGGTTTCCACATGCTGGATACGTTCTGCCACGCGCATGTTCGGCCAGGCCCCGCGGCCCTTGTCGTAGGCGTTGACCGCCGCGTCCAGGGCGGTGAGGGCGGTGTCGGCGTCGAGCAGTGGTGCGCTGCCAAGCACGACCTGGCGCTCGCCGTCCGCTTCTTTCAGCCAGACCGGGCTGCGCACTGTGGCCAGCGGCCCTTCCCAGCGTTTGAGCTGACCGTTCACCAGGTAGTCACGTTGTTCCAGCGGGTTACCGAGACGCCAGTGTTCGGGAATGTTCTCGGCGGTCGGAAACAGCGAATCGAGCAGATGATCCATGTACTGCACCTCACGTGTCTGGGCGGGTGAAACGCTTCAGCTTCGAGCATGCACCCTGGGCAAGAAAAACACCAGTCTGGCTCAATATTGCGCGCAGCGCGCCGATACAGGGGCAATCGCCCACACTTGCAGCTTATGATCCCGTCCAATTTCCCGATGACCCACGAACAGAAACCGACGACCGGCACGCTGCGTCGCGCCCTTTGCCGCTTGTTGCCGGTCGGCGTTTCCCTGGCCGGCATCGGCGTGTCCATGGTGCTTGGCCACGTGGACATCCAGCGCCAGCAGAGCCAGCAGGAGGCAAGCCTGTTCCACTCGCCGCTGTTCTGGTTCGCCCTGGCCTGCAGCGGCCTGCTTAGCCTGTTCATCGCGCAGATCAACCGCAAGCAGCGTCAGCTGCACCAACGCAACCGCGAATTGCAACGCTCGCAGGCGCAG
This sequence comes from Pseudomonas sp. NBRC 111124, assembly GCF_001320245.1. Taxonomy (GTDB): domain Bacteria; phylum Pseudomonadota; class Gammaproteobacteria; order Pseudomonadales; family Pseudomonadaceae; genus Aquipseudomonas. The sequence continues at coordinate 160,500 of NZ_BCBA01000002.1, read as the reverse complement.
CTGGAGCGCCTGGCGCATTACGACACCATCACCGGCTTGCCTAACCGGGTGCTGTTCCAGCAGCAGTTGGCCGAGGCCACCGCCGAGGGCCATGGCCTGGCGGTGCTTTTGCTGGATATCGACGGTTTCAAACAGGTCAACGACAGCCTCGGTCATGCCATGGGCGATTTGTTGCTGCAGCAGGCAACGGCGCGTTTCCTGCAGGAGCTCGACAGCAGCGACCGAGTGTGTCGGCTGGGCGGCGATGAGTTCGTGTTCATGCTTCAGGGCACCCAGGGTCAGGTCAGTCATCAGCTCCAACAGCTGTTGCGTTGCCTGCAGCGGCCGTTCGACCTCAACGGCAATGCCGCACTGGTGACCGGCAGCATCGGGCTCGCCTGGTGCCCGCAACATGGCGAAGACGTCGGCAGCCTGTTGCGCCATGCCGACACCGCCATGTACGCGGCCAAGGAAGGCGGCCGTAACGCCTGGCGCCCGTATCACCCAGACATGACGGCACGGCTGCACCAGCGCCTGGAGCTGGAACGTAACCTGCGTCGGGCGTTGCAGGATAACGAGTTCGAATTGTGGTACCAACCGAAGGTCGACCTGTTCAGCGGTCAGCTGGAGGGGGTGGAGGCACTGCTGCGCTGGCGCGACCCGGAACATGGGCTGATACCGCCCGGCGAGTTCATCCCGCTGGCCGAACGCAGTGGCCTGATCATTCCCCTGGGTGAGCGCGTGCTTGACCTGGCCTGCGCACAAATGGCCGCCTGGCGCGCCGCCGACTGCCTGCCGGGGCCCATGGCGGTCAACGTGGCGGCGCTGCAGATCGAGCGCAGCGACTATGTCTCGAGCCTTGCGATGGCACTGGAACGCTATGGCCTGGCACCCAACCTGCTGGAAGTCGAAATCACCGAGAGCCTGCTGATGGAAAGCCAACAACAGGCGTGCGCAGCCCTGGCCCAGTTGCAGGCGATGGGCGTCGCCACGGCGGTGGACGACTTCGGTACTGGCTATTCGTCGCTGGCCTACCTGCGCGCCTTGCCCATCGACCATCTGAAGATCGACCGGGCGTTTATCAAGGATTTGCCCGATGACGATGATGCAGTGGCCATCGCCCGGGCGATCATCGACCTGGGGCATGCGCTGGGTTATCGCATCACCGCCGAGGGGATCGAAACCCAAGAACAGTATGACTTCTTGCGCAATGCCGGGTGTGACCAGGGCCAGGGCTACCTGCTGGGGCGGCCGATGCCGGCCGCCGAATTGCAGAAGTGGGTGGTGCGCAACCCGCTCCGGGCGCGGGTGCCGCGTTAGGCAGGCCGGCTACAGCACGATGTCGAACAGCTCATGAGCCGGGCGCTCAAGGGCCTGCTGGCGCAACGGCAGGTTTTGGTCGATCACAGTCAGGCGGCGCCAGAATTCCGCATGGGCGCGTCTTGGGTGTGACGTAAAGGGTTCAAGGTCGAGCAGCCGCCGCAGGCCTCGTCGGTACTGCAGCGGTAGACGCCGCCAAATTGCCCGTTCAGCGCGGCCGGTACTTTCGAAGAATTCATCATAATCGCTGTCGTCCACCAGCAGATCCACTTGATGTGCTGCGTTGTAGGCCTCGACTTCATCGTGCATGCGCGGGCTGAGCCAACGGCTTTCAAGGCGCAGGGCCTTAGCGATCCGCTGCGGTACATGAAAATGCTCAGGAAGTTGTTGAAACTGGTTATCGCCCAGGTCGAGCGTCACCGGTGTGCTGGTGATGCGGTCGAGCCCGCGCGGCAATTCGGTCAGTGCGCAGTTGTCCAGGAACAGCGTGAACAGGCGCGGCATCGGGCTTAGGTCGGGTGCGCGCAGCAACGGGTTGCTGCCCATGTCCAGCACGCCCAGGTTAGTGAACTGATCGAACACGTGCTGCGTGTTGTCATCCCAGGTAATGCGATTGTGGTCAACGTCCAGCCATGCCAGCTCCTCGGGATTGGCCAGGCGAGGCAAGCGAGCGAAGCGGCAATGGCTCAGCAGTAAACGCTTGAGTCTGGGGAAGCGTTCGGAGAACTCGGCGGGTAGTTGGCTCAAGTTGCGGTTGCCTTTGAGCGATACATGTTCAATGTGGGTGAAATCGTCTGGCAGGGCCAGGCTGGACAGGTCACGGTCCTCCAGGTCAAGGCGTGAAAGGTCGAGGCTGTAGATCATGTTGTCGTGGCCCAGCGGCAGCCTGGACAGGCGTCGCCAGGCATTGATGATGCGGACGACGGCCTCCTGTCGCCGATGCGGGTAGTGTGGGTCGGGGCGTGCCCATTCGCCCAGGTCGCGACGCAGGGTTTCCAGGCGGCGTTCGAGGTTGCGCATCTCCACCGTGGGTGAACGCCCTTGCAGTTGCCAGTCATTCCTGGCATGGAGAAAATTCTGATCGGTCGCGGTGGGGTACAAGCGGCGGTAGCGGGTCGCCAGAGGGGCCTGCAGAAAAAAGCCGTCGGGTACTGGCTCGCGACCGCCACGCAGCCCTGCGCGGGCAAGTCGGCGCTGTGCGCCGGCACCCCAGAGGCGCTGAAGCAGATCACTACGACGAGGCTCGGTCCAGGCCAGTATGCGCTGACGCAAGGTATTACCATCCGTGGTCGGGAAGCCCAGCGCCTTGCGATACGCATTGGGCAGTGCCTGTTCGATTGCCCTGCACAGGTCCTGATCCTGACGCGCCGGTGCGGGGCGTTCGCCCAGATCGGCCTCATAACCCTCGGCGGACTTGATGACGCGGCAGACCTTGCCGGCCAACGGGTTTCCGCTGCTGTCGAGCAGCGGGCCTTGCGGGCTCCCGGCGCGCAGCTCCAGGCGCAGATCCATGGGCCATTCAGGGAGGTCATCGAGGTAGCTGAATAGCAGCCGTTCACTGTCGATTGTCGCTTGCACGGGCACTACCAGTTGCTCCAGTGCGCGCACCAGCGGCCGTTCGCGGTGACCCGGCAGAAGCGGTTGTGCGGCTTCGCCCTAGGGCAGCTCGACGTGCGCACCCGTTGCCAGGCGCTGCAAGGTTTCGAGCATCAGCTTGGGCGCTGGCTGGCCTTCAAGGTGTACCTGCCGCAAGCGGTTGGCGTCGACCCCACAGATGCGCCCGGCCAGCTCCAGTTGCTCCGGGGTATAGGCTGCGTAAGGTTCGCCCAGGCGTTTTGCCAACACCGCAAATGGCCACTGCTGTGGCTGTTCGTGGGCAGCACGCCATGCGCCCTGACCGTTGTGCTCCAGTGGCGGTTGGTAAGCGTGTGCTGCATCGGGATGAACGATCCGCCATTGCTGGAGGTTGGGATCGAAACGCTGTTGATAGAGTTGGCCATCCATGCGCATGTAATGGCTGCCGTCCTGCAGGTACTGGCCTTGCGCATTGGGTTGCAACCCTTCTGGCAGGGGCTTAGGGCTGCGGTAGGGTTTGAGGTCTGGCTGCCAGAGACGATAGCGGCCATCGCTGCTGTGAACTTCCTGCAGGTTGTCCAGCAAGGGGCTGTTGAACAGCTTTGGCACGATGTGGCCTGCGGTTGCCAGGCCGCCGATCAGGGCCAGGTTAAGGCCGACGGCTTCGAGGTGCTGCAAGGCCAGGTGGCGGTCGCCTTCGAGCCAGGCTTCATAGCCTTCGTAGACTTCGCCGAGCAACTGGCAAGCCGTCACGGCCAGCATCAGGGTGCCGATGGCGGGGATGAAGAAGCCGGCCAGGTTGAGTACATCCAGGCCAAGGTCTTCCCACGCTGCGAGGCGTTTGGCGCGGGCCTGGGCGTCGGCCACGGCAGTGGGAACGGCAAGTTGTTCGGCCTCGCTTTGCAGGCGGGCCAGGTGCAGGTCCTGATAGTAACCAAAGGGGTCGCCGTTGATGGCCTTGAGGGTGGGATGCAGGTCGGCCGGGCTGGCGTTGTCCAGGTTCTGTTGCAGCACGTCGAGGAAGCGCGCTTGATCGGCCTGGCTCAGGTAGGCCTGGAAGCGTTGACGGCTTTCTGGCTCGCGCAGCAGGGTTGCCAGCACCTGATTGACGCTGTCCAGATTGGCACAGGGGTGCAGGGCAGCGGTTTCGCCGGGCAAGTAGAGCAGCCAACCCGCGTCGCCGGCCTCGATCAGCATCACTTCGTGCAGCGCTATGCCGAACAGGGCCAGTTGCCAACACGGCACTGTGCCGTACTGCACGAGCTGCTCGACTTGATCGCGTGCCCTGCCGTTCAATTGCTGACGCAGATAGGCCAGGTCTGCAGCCAGGCGCAAGCGGTCCTGTTGAACGGCAATGGCCTGAGCGCGCACCTGAGGTGCAGCGAAGTATTGCCGCAGATGGGCCTGGTAGGCGGCACCGAGGTCGAGGTCGCGGCAGCATTGTGCAAAAGCCTCAGGTGTGAGCGCGAGGCGCTCGACCTGATACTGCTCCGAAGCCAGTGCAACTACCTCGGTCGGCGTTTGCGGGCCAGTCACAACGCTGCCGTGCACCTTGATGGGCGTCACATGGATTGCGCCGCTGAGGGCGAGGGCACTCTCTTGGGTGAACGTCTCGTCATCGGCAAAGTTCTGCAAGGCGGCCTGCAGCAAATTGTCACGACGATGGCTGTACAAGTAGCCCACTACACTCCAGTTCCAGTTGCGTTCGACGCGAAGCAGTTCGCTGCCGCGCAGCGGGGCCGTGAAGCCGAGCTCGGCCAGGCGTGCCTGCAGCAGCGGTTCGGCAAATTCGCTGATCTGCTGCAGGCCTTTGAGCGAGCGTGCCAGCGTGGCTTGTGAATACAACAGGCGAGTGTGGCTGGCCTGTACGGCTTCACGCAGGTCGGGCGCGGCGTTGTTGTACCAGTCCTGATCGAATGCGGCGAAGCGCTGGCTGCGGCGCAAGGCGTGCCAGTGCTGGGCTGTGGTGTGGCGGGTCCAGGCGGGCAGTTGCGTTGCGATCAGGTCTTCATGAGGCGAAGCGGTAGCTGGGCTGGCCATATCGAGGCTCCTTTGTTGAAAGGGGCCATCAGGCAGTATTAACGAGTGCTTGCGGTGGTAGTGGAGTAGCGCAACTTTCAAGGCGTTGACACAGCGTTTATATATAGCAAAAGCGTTACTGGAAGCCTGCCCATGCAAGGGAAATTGACGCCATTAATTACGCTTGAATGCTGTCAAAATGCCGCTTGCCAAGCAGCGAGACTGCATCTTAAATTATTACTTAATGTGAAGGCGCTATCTCGACGCTGATGAGTTATAAATCAACGTGTTATGCAGGTTTTGCAGCGCTGCTTTATTGTTTTTCGATCAGCCCCGTTGACAACATCAAAGGACGTCGAAGCAAACATGAAAGAGAACTTGGCGGCTGTGGCGCGAAAAGTGATCTCGCCTTCCATGCGCTACGAGATCCGGACTGTTTCAAGCAAGTTACGCGAACTGCTGGCCCGTGCGTGCGTCTGGCGTTGGGAAGTCTCGCGTTTCCGGCTGCAGCAGGCCAGCCCCTACGAGATTCTTTATATCGGCAGGAAGCAGCAGCGCGAAATGGCCAAGCTGCTGATTGGCGGCAAGGACCAACAGCCAGCGGCTGAGGTTGCCGACCCGGCTGCCCCGGCGGCGAGCCGGCATGTGGTGGTGGTGAGCGAGATGCCCACCTCGGGTTCCTTGACGGTGCCCCACTACCTGAGCGCGGTGGTGCCCCTGGGGCGTTCGCTCGACGACATCACCGCCCGTTACGACAGTGAACTGCGTCGCAGCATTCGCAAGAACCGCCCGCTCTACCAGATGCGCCAGACACTGGACGATGCCGAGATCGCCATGGCCGATCAACAGCTGCTGCGCCCCTATGCCACGGCCAGGCAGGGAATTCATGCGGCGCAGTTCCCGACCGACGAAGTGTTTCGTCTGGCCAAAGGGGTAGGGCGCCTTGATCTGATCACCTGCGGCGACGAGGTGATCGGCTGTCATCTGGGCTGCGAAATCACGCGTGATGGCAAACGCTATTGGAGCACCCTGCGTTTCGGTTATTGCGAAGCGGTGTTCTCAGACCCGAAAAGGCTGCGCGAGGTCAACTCGATCACCACCTTTATGGCCCTGGAATGGGCCTTGGCCAACGGCTACGACTATTACGATATCGGCCTGTGCCTGGCCAGGCCGGATGACGGCCTGCTGAAGTGGAAGCGCCGGCGTGGTGGTGATATCGACGAACTGGGCAACTACTCCTACATGTTCATCCGTTTGCCCCGTACGGGGACGGCGCAGTTTCTGTGGGACACGCCGTTGTTCGCCCTCGAGGGCAACAAATTGACGCTTCACCTGGGGCTGCCGGAAGGGCCCAGTGATGATGAAGTCGCCAGCCGTTATCACGAAATGGTGTTTGGCGGCCTGCACAAGATCTACCTCTACGGCGCCAGCAGCAGCGGCGAGCCATTTCTGCAGAACCTGCGCAGCCGTTATGCAACGCTGCAGTCCCCGCCCATGATGGAAAGGGTCGTCGTTTCCAGCTGAACCGTCTCAAGGCATGCCAGGAGTGTGTGCCTTGCCTCAGGCCAGACACCTGTCACATCGGGAGGGGCGTTTCATGGGTAGTGGTATTTCAAGCTTCAGTGGCGCGTCGGCTGCCAGCCAGAACACCTGGACCCTGGCGGCCTACCAGCATATCGCGCGCAAGCGCCTGGCACGCAAGGCAGACATCGATATCAAGCGTGTCGCCGAGAAGTCCTGGGATATCGCACCTGGCGAAACCACGGTATCGCCACCGGCATTCTATCTGCCCAACCAACTGGAACGCGTGACGGGCTGGGAGGCCAAGCGCTTTTATCCCTATGTGCACCCCGCGCGCACCATGGAAGGCGGGATCACCCTCGAGCAGGGCCCTACCCGGGGCCACCTGCTCAAGGATGTCTGGCTGATCGACGGCGCGTTGTACAAGGGCAATGCCAGCCATTGGCTGTCGTTGAAGCCGAGCCGCTTCCCTGGCATCACGGTGGATCACGAAATCGACCGAGGGGCCATCTACTGCACCCAGAATGGCAATACCTGGTTCGGTACCTGGCTGATGGAAGACTGCCCCACCTACGCGCTGGCCTGCGACGAAGGCGTGCCGGTGACCACGGCGCCTTCGGCCCGCTACCCGCTGTTCAGCCAAGGGCCGGCCTATGAACGCTGGCTTGGCATGCAGCCACTGCGTACTCGTGGCGCGTTTTTTCGGGAACTGGTGCTGTTCGATGACCTGAGCAATAACCGCAGCCGGTATGCACGCTACCGCGCCATGGGTGACAAGTTGCTGTCGCACGTCGACTCGGCACCACATCCTGGGGTGTTCATCCTGCGTGGCAGCGATGGCGACCTGCGCCTGATGCGCAATGAGCTGGAAGTGGCCTCGCACCTGCAGAAGTACCGCGGCTTTCGCATCATCGACCCGATGAAAACCGATGTGCCAGGCATCGTTGCCGCCTGCGCGGGGGCGAGGACGGTGATCGGTGTCGAAGGCAGCCAGCTGGTGCATGGCGTCAATGTACTGCAGCCCGGCGGTTCGATACTGGCACTGCAGCCGCCAAACCGGTTTGTGAGCTATTACAAATACCTGACGGATCGCGATCACCAGCACTTCGGTTTCGTGGTCGGGATACCGCGAGGTGAAGGCTTCACCGTCGATATCGATGAAGTGGAGCAAACGCTGGACCTCTTCCCGTATTGAAACGCGTTCTGGCGGGGTGCAGAACCCAACAAATTCATGCTGACGGCATTTTGACGAGGTCAGCCCCGGTCCATTGAGATTTATTATGGTGTCGGATCATTGACGTAATGTCATTGTGCCCATAAGCTCAAATCAACAGCGATACAGTCTGCCGCCAACTTAATAACAACTTTCCTCTCTGAGGGTGCGAATATGCGCTCGACTCTGCTCATCAAGTCTTTCTTCTTGTTGGTATTATTGACTGGAGCAGCGCGAGCGGCCGACTCTTACTTGACCGAAAATACCATTGTTCCGCTGTCCACGGCGGTGTGGTTGTTCGCGTCTGCGGTGATCGGTTTTATTGCGGTGGCGAACAGAAAGAAGATCTAAGTTGTTTCATTTTTATCGCGATGCCAATGCGTTGACGCTGAATCGCAAGCATTAACGGTTTTAGGGGTGGCCGATGCTTGTCAATTTTACAGCTGTTGCTATATTCCAGTAGCCAGCGCCCTCGGCGCTGACAGCGGTTAAAAAGGCAGGCAGGGCGGCATCGCGGTAAAGGGCCTCCAGGATGGGTGAGGCCGTCGCAGCCAACGCGCTGCGACGTGGAGCGAGAGGTTCGTCGTTGTACTCATTCAGTGCTCTTAACCTGGGCCGACTGGCCGGAGGGATCCCTCATGGTACGTTTGCTGATGTCCGTTCTCTGCGCCCTGGTGGTCGGGTCTGGCACCGCCGCCGCCGACACTTCTTCTTCTTCTTCTGCTTACCTGTTAAGCCCTGGCGACAAAGTGATGATCTCGGTCTGGCAGGAAGATACCCTGCGTCAGGAAACCGTGGTTCTTCCCGATGGCAGTATCACCTTCCCGCTGGCAGGTCGCGTGGATGTCGCCGGCCTTGAAGCCACCGCTGTGGCAAGAAAGATCGAGACCGCACTGAAGCCCTACCTGGCCCAACCGAATGTCAGCGTGGTGGTCACCAGCACGGCTGGCAACCTTGTGTATGTTCAAGGCAAAGTGATCAAGCCCGGCCCAGTGCCTATGGCCGGCCCTACGGCAGTGCTTCAGGCCTTGAGCATGTCGGGCGGAATGGACAAATTCGCCGACGAAAGTGCCATCAAGGTCATCCGCGGCCAAAAGGTCATGCCGGTGCGTTACAAGGATCTGGTTTCTGGGCGTGACATGTCCACCAACTTCCAACTTCAGGCTGGCGATACGCTGGTCGTACCCTGACTCTCCTAATAATTAAGACCGACTTGTGCCTATCAATAAAACGACGAGTGTTGTAACGGCAATCATGATGATGCCGTTCTCCGGGGTGGTTGATGCCGCCAGCTGGCAGTCTTCAGTCGCGGTTCCCACGACTGTCGAGTACGACAGCAACCCATTGCTCCTGACGTCCAAGGAGAAAGGTGTGACGCGTACCATCATTGCGCCTGATTACACCCTGGTAGGTCAGTTCGATCGTGACCAGTTGCGCCTGGGCGTGGGCATGCATGTGCTGCGCTCATCCGACCGCTCGGTGATGGATGACCGCGAAGACCCCAACTTCAGCCTGGGCTGGCAGCGCGAAACCGAAAGCGGCGGCTTTGGCCTGCTGGCGCAATACGATGAAAGCTCGACGCTTTCCGGCGCAGTCCAGGATACCGGTGTGGTAACCACCACCGACGGCACCCAGAAAATGACCCGGCTCTCGGGCAACTGGAGCAGCGCGGTGACCGAGCGCAGCACGCTGGCCAACGAACTTCGCTACGCCCATGCCAGTTATGACATCAGTACGCTGACCGGTTACGACGAGTACGCCAACGAATTCACCTGGACCTACGCCTGGAGCGAGCGCACCGACATCATCAGCGGTTTCGAAGCCCGGCGTTACGAGCCAGATGACACCACCAGGGCAGTCGCCACCAACAGTTATGTTCCCAGCATTGGCCTCAAATACCAGTTCTCCGACAGCCTGGTCGGTGCCATGCATGTCGGCGTCAACCAGACTGACGGTGTCGGTACCCAGCGCCGTCGTGAGGGGGGCGCATCGCTGACCTACCGTGGCGCGCGTACCGAGGCCAGCTTCAGTGCCGACCGCACCACCATGTCCAACGCTCAGGGCGGTGCGGCCGAGATGGACATGGTGCGTGGCAGCTGGAGTTACCTGCTCACTGAAACCACCCGGATTGGCGCAGATGCCTGGTGGCAGGACAGCAAAGGGCAGAACCCCAACACCCTGCAGACCTACAGCGTCTGGGCCAGCCGGGCGTTTTCGCCGGCCTGGGACCTGCGCTTTTCGTTGCTGTACAAGGAACGTCAACAGTCTGGTCTGCCCAATGCCGACGCTACCATCGCTGGTTTGACGCTGACGTACAGATACCCCGACATCTGATCATCGGATTGGTGGCCACTATGACATCTGAGTACGAGCTTTCGATCAAGGATTACATCGCCATCATCAAGGATCGCGCCTTGCTGCTGGGGGTCGTCATAGTGGTCGTGCTGGCGGCGACCGTCGGCGTGGCGATCAGCGTGCCGCCGATCTATCAATCGACCGGGACCATTCTGGTGGAGTCACAGCAAATCTCCCCGGACCTGGTTTCGGCCGGCAACAACACCTTTGCCGACGAGCGCATCGAGGTTATCCGCCAGCGGGTGATGACCCGCGAGAACCTGCTGCGGATCATCGACAAGTACAACCTGTTCGCCGACCGCGGCAGCCGCTTCAGCGAAACCGACAAGATCGAGCAGATGCGCAGTGCGATCGTGGTGGCCACGCTCAGCACCTACGTCAAGGGGCGCGGTGAGGCCACGGTGGCCTTCACCGTTTCCTACGAAGACAAACGCGCAGACGTCGCCAAGGAAGTGGCTGACGAACTGGTGTCGCTGTTCCTCAACGAGAACATGAAGCAGCGCACCGAGCGTGCCACCGAAACCACCGAATTCCTCACCCAGGAAGCCAACAAGCTCGGCGCCGAGCTGGCCGACCTGGAGAACCAGCTGGCCGACTTCAAGCAGACCCATGCCAACGCCTTGCCCGAGAACCAGCAACTGCGCATGAGCATGTTGTCGCGTTCCGAGTTGGAATTCCGCGAAGTCGACCGCGACTACAAGTCTGCGCAAGAAGAGCTGCGCTATCTGGAGCTGGAGCTTTCTGCCGCCAACGCCGGCGCCCCGACCCAGGCCGCCAATGGCAGGGCCGTCGCCCCCGATCCGCAAGACCTGCCAGGCCTGAAGGCGGAGTACGCGCGCCTGCTGACCAAGTACACCGACGCGCACCCGGATGTGGTGGCGATCAAACGCAAGATCGACGTGCTGAAGGCTTCCGGCGACCAGGGCATCGCCGCCGCCGGTGCCTCCAACCTGGACGCCGCCAGGGTACGCACCAAGATGGCTGCAGCGCAGTCGCGCATTGCATCCCTGGCCGATCAGAAGCGCCAGCTGACCACCAAGATGGAGGGCTACGAGGCCGATATCCTCGAGGCACCGCAAGTCGAACGCGGGCTGGTGACACTGATGCGCGACCACGACAACGCGCGCAAGAAGTACGAAGAAATCCGCAACAAGGAAATGGGCGCGAAGATCACCGAAAGCCTCGAGCAGGAAAACAAGGCCGAGCGCTTCGTGCTGCTGGAGCCACCGCTGATGCCGGAAAAACCGGTCAAACCCAATCGCAAGAAAATCGTCGCCCTCGGCTTTGTACTGGCCCCGGCCGCTGGCGGTGGCCTGGTGATGTTGCTGGAAATGCTCAATCAGCGCGTGCGCGGGGTCGGCGCCCTGGAAAGCGTGCTGGGCCGGCGCGTGCTGGTGGCGGTGCCGTACATCGCGACCAAGGCTGACAAGGCCAGGCGCAAGCGGCTGTTGTCGATGATGATCGGTGCCGGTTTGCTGCTGGTTGCTATCCTGTTGGTGGTCGTCCATATGTTTTACATGCCTTTGGACCTCCTGCTTTTCAAAGCTATGGCTCGGTTTGAATAGGGAGCGCAGCGATGGACAGAAGTACGCCGGCTATGGGTAAGAACATTCACCAGGTTTCGCCTGCCACGTCCGAGACGGCCCAGGTGCCTTCGGTCATGGAGAAGCCTGGCGAACTCGGGCAGTTCGATTACATACAGACCAAGGTGGTGCCGCTGAATGCGGAACACCTGGAGCGTAATCGGATCGTGTCCTTCAACAAGAACTCGAACATGAGCGGGGCGATCGACTTGCTGCGCACCCAGGTGCTGCAGGCCATGGAGGACAATGGCTGGCGCACGCTGGCGATCACCTCGCCAACACCCGAGGCGGGCAAGACCGTGCTGGCCGTCAACCTGGCCATGAGCATTGCCCACCACACCAACAAGACCGCCTTGCTGGTGGACTTCGACCTGCGCCGCCCACGGGTTGGCAGCAGCCTCGGCTTGCCGATGGAGAAGGCGCTGAACGACGTGCTCAATGGCAAGGCCTGGCTCGAAGAGGCACTGGTCAACCCGACGCTGCCACGCTTTGTGGTGCTGCCAACGCGCGAGCCGGTGCCGATGTCTACCGAAGTCCTGTCGTCGGCCAAGGTGCACACTTTGATCGGCGAACTGCGCGACCGCTATGACTCGCGGATCTGCATCTTCGACTTGCCGCCACTGCTGAGTTCGGACGACGCGATCACCGTGCTGCCGAAGTTCGACTGCGTGCTGCTGGTGGTGGCCAACGGCATGAACAGCAAGAAGGATATCGAGGATTGCCTGTATCACCTGGCCGGGGCGAACCTGGTGGGGGCGGTGTTGAACAAGGCGGATGAGCAGCCGCGGACTTACTACTGAAAGTTGAACCCTTCGCGTCAAGCCGACGCGAAGGGTTTGGTTGTCACTTCCAGGGATACTTCAGCTCCCACTCCCACGCATGGCGCACGATCTGATCCAGCGCAGTGAACGCCGCCTGCCAGCCCAGCACCGACCTGGCCCTCTCGGCATCTGCCACCAGCCGAGGCGGGTCCCCGGCACGGCGTGGCGCTTCGATGACATGGATCTGCTGCCCGGTAACCACGCGTGCCGTCTCGATCACTTCCTGCACCGAAAACCCCAACCCGTTACCCAGGTTGAACGCTGCGGTCGCACCGTCGGCCAGCAGGTATTCCACCGCCAGCGCGTGCGCCGACGCCAAGTCGGCAACGTGGATGTAGTCACGAACACAGGTGCCATCCGGGGTGTCGTAGTCATGGCCGAACACCGTCACGGCCTCGCGACGCCCGGAGGCTGCCTGCAGGATCAGCGGAATCAGATGGGTTTCCGGCTCGTGGCATTCGCCCAGCTCGCCATCTGCGTCAGCGCCGGCGGCGTTGAAGTAACGCAAGCTCACCGAACGCAATCCATACGCCCGATCGAAGTCTTCGAGCATCTGTTCCACCATCCACTTGGTGCGCCCGTAAGGGTTGATCGGCACCTTCGGGTGTTGCTCGTCGATGGGAACATATTGAGGGTCGCCGTATACGGCGGCACTGGAGGAAAAGATCAGCCGCTTGATACCAGCCCGAACCATGGCCTCGATCAGGCTCAGGGTCGCGCAGACGTTGTTGAGGTAATACTTGTCAGGATCGGCCACCGATTCGCCGACCTGGATGAACGAGGCGAAGTGGAACACCGCATCGAAGTGATAATCGCTGAACAACGCGTCCAGCGCGTGGCCGTCGGCGATATCCAGGCACACCCATTCGATGCCGGGCGCCGGCGCCTCAAGGTCTGCCACCACCACCTCATGGCCACCACGCAGCAGGTGCTTGACCATGTGTGAACCGATATAACCTGCACCACCGACAACCAAGTACTTCATCCAATCCTCCTGGAGCAGACGCAGCGTCGAATGCCTGGGATACAGGGCTTTAATGACTGTAGATGGCGATATGCCCTATTTCAAGAACAGCCAGTTGGCCATGTGCTGGCCATCGAATGTGATCAGGTAGCGGCCATCCTTGTAACTCGCCGGCAGGGCGGTTTCCTTGCCATCGCTGCTGCGACTGTAGAGCTTCAGGCCCGCCGGCGCCTTGACGCTGAGGCTGCCTTCGAGGGGTTCGACATGGAAGGGCGTGACGTCCTCGGGCCTTGGCACGGCGCGGCTGCCCAGTGAAATGAGCAGGCTGCGCGACTGGGCCAGCGGCTTGCTGTCCAGGCTCTGCACCACGACGCTGGCATAGCCGGTTTTCAGCCGGACCTGAATGTCGCCCACAGTAAGTGACTGACCGCCCAGCCAGCCGGTCGCCGCCTGCGTCATGGGCGTGTCGATGGTGTAGAGGCCCTGCTGCCAGTTGTGACGCAGTTCGCCGGTGTCGCTCACGGCTTCGCTGGCATCGCTGGCGATCAACGACTGCCCAGGGTCGTTGAGCACCTGCGCATCGGCGGGTACTACGCCGGCCTGCAGCCACGGCAACTCAGGGGTTGGCGGCATGGCGATCTGCAGGCGGCCTTTTTCCATGGCGGTGCGCAGCATCACCGAGTTGGCCGGTGAGATGTCCTGGTTGAACAGGGTGGCCGCCGTGGGCGCGAAGACGTAACGGGTCTTGGCCTGATGCACGTCCTGGCGCCGATACAGCAGGGCGGCGGCGGGTAGGGTGGCGATCAGCCCCGGGTCGTTGTAGGCATTCCAGTTGTCGGCCCGGCGCCATTGTTCGAAGAACGCCTGTTGGCTGTAGGCGTACTGCATGATCGCGTCCCAACCCTGATGGCTGCCGGTGCCGGCCACGTACAGCGGCAGCGTGTGGCGGTCGGGCAGTGGGAACGGCTCGGCGTTCCACTCGGTGACGGTCATCGGCTTGCCCAGTACCTGCGCCGCGCCCAGCCAGTTGATCATGCCGTCGCTGCTCAGCGGGTTCTTCTCCAGCTGGCCGAGGCCGCCGTAGCTGTGGGCGTCGACCACGTCACCCGCGGTCAGTGCCGGCAGCGAGGACAGGCCATTAAGGCCCCAGGTGCTGGTGGTGGCGATCGGCACCTTGACCCCGAGCGTGCGCAGGTAGCCGATCATGTCGGCGTAGAAGCGCTGCTCCAGGTCATTGAGAAACAGCTTCGACGGGCCGTGCTCCCAGGCGCGCCAGGTCTTGTCTGCCGGCAAGTCGTGGCGCTGGGCGAAGGCCTTGGCCTGGTCCATGTACAGCTGGCTGTGCTTGGGTACATCCTTGTCGGGCAGTAGCGCGTTGCCGAAGTGGTGGGTGACGTCGTTCTCGTTGGTGATCAGTACGGCGGCAATCGCCGGGTCGTCCTTGTAGGCGAGCCCTGTATAGCTGTTGACGTGGGTCAGGTATTGCTCGGCAAAACGCTTCAAGGCCTGCTGCAGGGTGACGTTGACGAACAGGTAGCCCTTCAGGCCGGCGACGCCATGGTCCTTGGGCAGCTCGTCGAAACCGTAGATGTTGTCGGCACGGGTGACCGGGCGCGAGACATGCAGGTCGAGCCAGACGTAGATGCCTTCGTCCTTGAGGCTCTTGATCCACAGGTCGATCTTCTTCAGCGACTCGGTGCTCAGCTGCTGGGTATCCTTGATCTGCTGCAAGTCACCGAAAATGTTCGGCGTCACCCAAGGGGAATCGTGGTGGTGCAGGCGCACGAGGTTGAAGCCCAGGGCCGACAAGCGCTTGGCCTGCTGCTTGATCTCCTCGTCAGGCGTGCGGAACAGTGAATAGGCCGACAGGTTGGTACCCCAGAAGCGTACCGGGGTGCCGTCGGCGAACACCAGCTGCTCACCCTCGGCCTTGACGAAGCCGCGTTTGCCGGCCGGTTTTTCCGCTGCGTTGAGGAACGACAGGTCAACCGGCGAGGTGCGCCAGTCGAGCTGGTCATCCGGCCACGTCGTGGGGTCTGCCATGCCAAAGCGTTCAGTGGCCGTCTGGCCGATGGTGATATCGCCGGTCACGGTCAGCTGCGCCTTGATCTGCTGTTGCCCGGGCTTGATCGGGTCGGTATAGAAGAAGGTGCGTATCTGGTCGGTGTTGCCCCGTTCGAAATAGACCTTGGCCAGCGGTGGCTCGAAGCGCATTTCAACGTGCGGCCCTTCGGGGTTCTTGCCCCAGGCCCAGCCGCGGTTATCGGGTAACAGCACCGGGTCGCCCATTTCCCCGGCAATCAGCGTGGGGTCGAAGCGCCAGACGATACCGCCCCCCATCACGTTGCTCTGCCGGCTGTGAGCCTGCAGGTCGAAGTCCCAGCTGAGGCTTTGCGCCTGGGGCTTCTGGATCGCGGCCTTGACGTCGAAGTCCAGGTCCTTGTTGCTGCCGGTCAGTGTGTAGCGGTAGGGGCCTTCGACCTTGAGGGTTGGATAGAACCCGGTCCAGCCCCAGTTCGCACCCCAGAAGTCAAAGCTCGACACGAAGGCCTGGCCCCCCCCGTGGGTCAGTGTCGGCAAGCCGTTCTGTTCGTCGACACGCACGATCCATTCTGATGCCCAGCCACCCACGGGCAATGCCAGCAGGCCGACCAGTAACGATGTGCGGGTCCATGTACACAGGGCAATGCTGGGCATCGAACTACCTCGGTTGAAGGCTGATGGTGGTCACCTGGCGGGGCACTGTTGCGGCGTGTCGGCGCATCATCTGTATGTAGGCGACGCTGAGCCCGGCAATCGACCAGTACACGATCGGGATGACCGTGATGCTGCTGACGGTGAAAATGGTCACCAGGATGCCCAGCAAGGTCGCCAGCAACACCCGCCCCAGCAGGCGGTGCGGGTCGGCGTTGTCGGTGATCGCGCGCATCGCCCTGTGGGTGCCGAGCAGGATGAAGGCAAAAAAGCCCATGAACAGCCCGAGCCCCACCAGGCCGATGCGCAGCGCCAGGCCGACGTAGGTGTTGACGATGTCGATGATCCCTTCGCCCTGGATCATCGATTGCATTTCCGGAGTGCTGCGGTAATCGAAGGAGCCAAACAACGGGTTGCGCTGGATGACGATCCACGAATTGTCGAGCAAGCGTTGGCGGTAGGTGATGTTCTCGGTGTCAACCTTGCCGATGAAGGGCAGCAGGTCGAGTACCTTGTCGCCACCGGGCATGATGCTCAGCAGCGGTATGCTCAACACGCCGGCCAGGGCCAGCAACGCCAGGCGCGAAACGGCTTGCTTGCCCAGTGCGATGAACACCACCAGGATCACGCCAGCGCCGATCCATGGGCCGCGCGAGAGTGGCGCAAACAGCCCCGCGGCCAGCAGCAGGGCACCCAGGTAACGGTGCGCTGGCCGTTGCACGAAGTGCTGCACGAACAGGAACAGGCCCATGGCGACGGCCATCACGTAGCCGAGCACGATGGCCTGGCCGGTGGTGACGCTGGCACGCAACGAGCCACCACGGCTCAGGTAGGCTTTCATGTCCCATTGCAGGCCCAGGGCATCGAGCAGGGCGTTGTACAGCAGCCAGTTACGTACATATTCGGCAACCCCGAGCAGGGCCAGGAGGAAACCGGCGAGGACGAACGCGAGCATGGCGTCCTTGAAGTCATTGAGTTCACGCAAGCCACGGCTGGCCACGTAGTAAGGCAGGAACACATCGATGTACAGGCTCAGCACCTGGCGCAGCGTGTCGGTCACGGTGGTTTCGCGCAGCGCCAGTGCACTGGTCAGCACCAGGCTGGCCAGCAGCAACTTGTCGGGCAGCAGGCGGCCGAAGCGAATGCTCTCGCTTTGCTTGCGCAGCGTCAGCGCCGCCGGCAGCAGCACGCACAAGGTCAGGATGCGCTGGTGGTTGATGTCGAACAGGTAGTTGATCACGCCAAAACCGGGTATTTCGGTCATGGCCGGCGGGATCAGGAACAGCAACAGGAAGAACAGCGCCAGCGGATTGTGCTCGCGGCGCCTGGCGACCAGCAGGATGACCGTGGCGGCGGCGGCATATACCCAGAAGCTGTGGGCAAAAAATGCCGCCAGGGTCAGCACAAACCACAGGTTGCGACGTCGTTTGAAGTCGGTCAGGGGGATCAGGTCCGTTGCCGGACGCCGGGCCATGAAGAAAACCACGCTGGCCACAAACAGAATGACGACCAGGGCTCTTAAATGTTCAGGCATGGGTTGTAGGCACCTATCCCTCGGTGGACTGGATGGAGGCTAGCATCGTGGCTAAATGAAACTATAGTGAGTTCTAGCCATTCGGTCAGAGATTGACGTCATGCAGTCGATTGAAGTTGTGGCGACGCGACAAGTCCAGCACAGGAGCGCCCAGCACAGGCGGGCGGTGCGGGTTATGCCTATGATTGCGAGAGGGGCACGCTGTGGCACTGTATTGACGCGTTTTTTCGATTGACCCTGATGGTCGCCCGGCAAGGCCCGCAGCAGTACGCGGGGCATAATAAAATCAACGGTATGGGGCTGTGATCATGGGGAAGCTGCAGTTGTGTACGCCGTTGCTGGGGCGCAGGGGCTTTATTCGCAACAGCGTCTTGTTGAGTGCCGGGGTGGCCGTGTTCGGTGTCGGGGCCGATGCCAATGCCAATGCCAATGCAGCGCGCAAGCCTGAGGCAAAGGGCGGTTTCGTCATCATCAATGGCTGGGTGTTGCCGGTTGGTTACTTCCAGGACGGACGCTCATGATCAAGGATTACGACGTCGACAAGACCCTGCGTGATGCTTACGACTTCTGCATCATGGGCGCAGGCCCTGCGGGGATCACGCTGGCCTTGCGCCTGGCGGGTGCGGGATGGAGCGTGGCGTTGCTCGAAGGTGGCGGGCGCGAATACACGCCGCGCTCGCAGGCGCTGTACAAGTGCACCTCCACTGGCCTTGAGCTGTACCCCGGTGAGGCCCGCCTGCGTTACCTGGGCGGCACCTCCAATCACTGGATGGGTCGCTGCCGGCCCTTCACGGCGTCTGATTTCGCCGTGCCACCGCCGGTCGACATGCCGGGTTGGCCGATCCCCTACGCTGAAATCGAGCGCTATCTGCCGGGTGCCATGGAGATCGTCGATCTGCCCCAGGGCGCAGAGTTTCGCGCGGTGAATCCGGGCCTGAAAGGAGGCGATTTCGATGCCGACCGTTTCCTGCTCAGCCCGCCAACCCGTTTTGCGCAGAAATACGCCACGGCGCTCGACGAAACGCCTGGGCTGGATGTGTTCATCAATTGCAACTGTGTTGACCTGCAGTTCGACCAGGCCAACGGCCAATTGAAAGCGGTTCAGGTGTCCGATTACGGCGGCAAGCGTCAGCCGGTCACCGCGCGCAACTACATCCTGGCCATGGGCGCCATTGAAAACGCCAGGCAACTGCTCAATAGCCAGTCGTTGGCGGATGCGGGCATCGTTCGCAAGGATGGCCTGGTCGGTCGGTGTTTCATGGAGCACCTGAATATCGACATGGGCAAGTTCATCCTGCGCAGCGGGGAGGACACCGAGCCGCGTCAGTACTTCACCAGCGACGCATTCGTCGCCGAATACCACGCCGGCAAGGGCAATGTGCTGGCGTCTGTGCTGGAAGATGTGCGCACCTACGGCCGCACGGCCGAAGTGAAGTACTTCCTGGAAAACCTGGCCTGTGAAATGGGCGTGGCCAGCAAGATCGAATTCGTCGCCAAGTTCAGTTGCCCGGGCGATGGTGTGATCACCACGCTGATCGAGCAGTTCCCCAACGTTCAAAGCCGTATCTCGTTGCTGGATGAAAAGGACGAACTGGGCGTGGCCAAGGTCAATGTCAACTGGGTATTGAGCGCCGATGACCGACACACCATCAAGTGCATCGGCAACGAACTGGCCAAGCAGTTCGCCGAAATGGGCCTGGGTTTCATCAAGCTCAGCGATTACGTCTACGACACCAGCCTGCCATTGATGTTGTCGCCGCATGCGCATCACATGGGCACCACGCGGATGGCGGCCGCCGCGAAGGACGGAGTGGTGGATGTCAACTGCAAGGTGTTCGGCATCGAAAACCTCTACGTCGCCGGCAGCAGTGTGTTTGCCACGGGCGGGGCCTCGAACCCGACCATGCCGCTGCTGCAGTTTGCCTTGAGGCTGGCCGACCACCTCAACGAGAAGATGAATACGGCGAAGGGCGCGGCGGCCTGAGCCGGCAAAACGGAAGGAGCGGTGTGCAAGGGTTGAGCGCAACAGGGTCAGCACCTACAAGAACGAGACCTTGTTCGCCTCAGGGACAGTCCAGGATCGCTTGATTTGCGAGGTTTGCCATATGTTTGGATGGATACGCAATGCAGTGGCGCATTACGCCAACACCACCGGGCGGGGCGTTACGGCCTACCTGAAACTTTGCAAACCGACACCGAGGCAGTGGGGCGAATTCCAGTACCGATGGGGCAAGTTCTATTCGGTGGGCAACAACTTTCACATGAACGTGGGTTGCAACGTCACCGACCCGGCGCTGGTGCGCATCGGCAACAACGTCGGCCTGTCCGACTGCACGCTGATCGGTCACGACGGCGTGGTGGCGCTGATCGAACTCTGCTATGGCAGGAAGCTGGACTCGGTCGGTGTCATCGACGTCAGGGACAACAGTTTTGTCGGTCACGGCGCGATCGTCATGCCACGGGTGACCATCGGGCCTGATTCGGTGGTGGCTGCCGGCGCCGTGGTGACCAAGGACGTGGCTCCGGGGACGGTGGTCGGCGGCAACCCCGCCAAGTTCATCTGCACCACGGAAGACCTGATAAAGCGGGTCGAAGAGCGTTGCAACGCCTACCCCTGGATAGACCTGATCAAGCAACGCAAAGGCTCCTTCGACCCGTCGCTGGAGTCGACCTTGGCCATGCACCGGCGTCGCTATTTCTTCGGGGACAGCAGCAATGGATAAGAAGCCAGTCGATGTGCTGGTAGTCAACTTCAACACCGCGTCGCTGCTGCAGCCGATGTTCGATGCATTGCGCGCTGCCGGTGGGGAAGCCTTGGCCAGCTATCTGGTGGTGGACAACGCGTCGGTTGATGACTCTGTGGAGCGCTTGGGCAAGGTCTGCCCGCAGGCCCTGTTGCTGAGCAACACACTCAACGTCGGTTTCGGCCGCGCCAACAATCAGCTGCTGGCGCACCTGCAGGGCAAGTACGCGCTGCTGCTCAACACCGACGCCTTCGTGGCCGCCGACAGCCTGCAGAAAACCGTCGACTACATGGAGGCACACCCTGAGTGCGGCATTCTTGGCGTGCGTCTTGTGGGTCGTGACGGCGATTTGCAACCGAGTTGCCGGTATTTCCCGACGCCCTTGAACGTATTCGTCGGGCGCACCGGACTCGGGCGTTTTTTTCCGGGCCTGAAAATGGTCGACGACATGGACTGGGACCACGCCTCGGTGCGTGAGTGTGACTGGCTGCCCGGCTGCTTCTACCTGGTGCGCCGTGAAGTGCTCGACCAGGTGGGCCTGTTCGACCCGCGCTACTTCCTTTATTACGAGGAGGTGGACCATTGCAAGCGGGTGAAAGCGGCCGGCTGGAAGGTGGTGTTCTTCCCTGACACCACCGTGGTGCACATTGGCGGTGAAAGCTCCAAGTCGGTGGCCGAGCTGGAAGCGGCGAGCCGGCAGATATCCGGTTATCAGATCGAGAGCGAACTGCTGTATTTCCGCAAGCACCACGGCGCGGCGGGGCTGGCCCTGCATATGCTGCTGGTAAGCCTGGGCGACCTGGTGCTGGCGCTCAAGGCACTGCTCAAAGGCCGCGGCCTGGCTGCAATCAAGGCGTGCTGGCGGCACACCCGCGCCACCTGGTCGCTGTTGCTCAAGACCCAGTTTGCCAGCCAACCCACACGGTAGGTGAAACCATGTTCGATAACATTCGCGCAGACTTGCGCGCCCACGGGGGTGACTGGGGTGCCCAAGGGTTCTGGGTGCTGCTGGTCTACCGCTTCGGCCGTTGGCGCTATGGCGTGCGCCCGGCCTTGCTGCGCAAGCTGCTGTCCTTCGTCTA
Source organism: Pseudomonas sp. NBRC 111124 (assembly GCF_001320245.1). GTDB lineage: Bacteria > Pseudomonadota > Gammaproteobacteria > Pseudomonadales > Pseudomonadaceae > Aquipseudomonas. The sequence continues at coordinate 139,096 of NZ_BCBA01000002.1, read as the reverse complement.
CAAGGTGCTGTTCAAGTTCGTGCAGATCATCACCGGGGTCGAACTGCCTTGCGAGGTAGTGATCGGCCGCAACTTCGTCATTGATCACTTCGGTGGCATCGTCATCAGTGGCTATGCGCGTTTTGGCGATGATTGCCGGATTCGCAACGGCGTAGTGGTGGGCCTGAAGAATGTCGACGAACCTATCGCTCCGGTGTTCGGCAATAACGTGGACATCGGCGCCGGGGCCAAGGTGCTGGGCAATATACGCATCGGTAACAACGTGGCGATAGGCTCGAACGCGGTGGTGCTGATCGACGTCCCGGACAACTCCTTGGCAGTGGGGGTGCCCGCGACCATCAAGTCGCGCAAGCACGCCGATGCGATGCAATACACATGACCCAGCCCGCAGCTGACGAGTGAAACCCATGGTGACAGGCATTGGAGTAGTGGTGATCGGCCGCAACGAGGGGCAGCGCCTGGGGCGTTGCCTGCAGTCCCTGATAGGGCGTGCGGACCAGCTGGTCTACGTCGACTCCGGCTCCTCCGACGGCTCGGTGCAGCTGGCGCGCAGGCTGGGCGTGGAAGTGGTGGCGCTGGACATGACGCAACCCTTTACCGCCGCCCGGGCCCGCAATGAAGGCTTTGCCTGCCTGCAAGATATCGTGCCGGGCATCCGCCACGTGCAGTTCGTCGATGGCGATTGCGAAGTCGATGCCGGCTGGCTGGGCAAGGCTCAGGCGTTTCTCGACCAGCACCCGGACGTGGCGGTGGCGTGCGGTCGCCGCCGCGAGCGCTTCCCGCAGCGCTCGGTGTACAACCTGCTCTGTGACCTGGAGTGGGATACGCCGGTGGGGGAAGCCAAGGCCTGCGGGGGCGATGCACTGATGCGTGTCGACGCTTTCATGGCGGTGTCCGGTTTTCGCCCGGAGCTGATTGCCGGCGAAGAGCCGGAGCTGTGCGTGCGCTTGCGCGCCGGTGGCTGGAAGGTCTGGCGCCTGGCGGATGAGATGACCTTGCACGACGCCGCCATGACCCGCTTCGGGCAATGGTGGCGGCGCAGTCTGCGTGCCGGCTATGCCTATGCCGAAGGCGCATACCTGCATGGCCAGACGCCGGAACGCCATTGGCTGCGTGAATCACGGCGCGCCTGGTTGTGGGGCCTGAACGTGCCACTGGCGATCCTGACGTTGAGCCTGTTGTCAGGCGGCTGGGGGTTGTGGTTGTTGCTGGTCTATCCGTTGCAGATTGTGCGTCTGGCTTGCCGGGGCGGGCGTTCGACGCGGGAGAACTGGTGGCAGGCGGTGTTCCTGGTGCTGGGCAAGTTCCCGGAAATGCTCGGCCAGGCGAGGTTCCTGCTGAACAGGTATGCGGCCGGCAAGTCGCTGCTGATCGAGTACAAGTGACATGACGATGACCTTCAGATCGCTGGCCAAGAGCGTGCTCACCTTGCAGCCCGGCTATTCACTGCGCGCGCTCAACAACAAGTTCAAGTTGACGGTATCGATGGCCCGCGAGTGGCCCGGCTTGCAGGCTTTCGCTCGGCGCATGTCACAGGCACTGGGCCAAGACCGCTTCGAGCGGCTGGGCGTCGACTGCATTGGCGTCGTGCAGTGGCCTTACATCAGCAAGTGCTGGAGCGCCCCACAGCGGCTCGAAGCGGTGGCGTCGCATTATGAAGTGGTCGCGGCGCACTGTGCCCCGTTGCTGCTGTTGCAGCGGGACGAACACCGGCTGCTGTGTGACCTGTCGGCTTACGCCAGCGGTTGCAGCCTGGTGCTCGACCGCCCGATCTGGTTCAAGCGCGAAGGGGAGCTGGTGATCAACCTGTTCCAGGGCGAACTGCGCGTGGCCTCGCTCGCCTTTACCCTGTGCCGCGAAGCAGCAGGTTTGTGCCTGTACATCGGCGCCGTGCAGGGCATTCACAAGGGCGTGGACAGCGAGACGTCGCTGACGATCTATCGCGACCTGACCAAGGACTTCGAAGGCCTGCGCCCCAGGAGCCTGCTGATCGAGGCGATCAAGTGCGTGGCACGAACGCTGGGGGCCGAACGCATTTATGCGGTGGGGGATGAGTATCGCCACCATCGCCATCCCTACTTTGGTGCCGAAAAGCACCAGGACCTGGCGGCCAACTACGATGTGATCTGGCAGGAAAACGGTGCCGAGCCGTCGGACCGTGAGGATTTTTTCACAATCCCCCTGGCACCCGCGCAGCGCGCGGCCGAGGAAGTCGCGGCCAAGAAACGGGCGATGTATCGCAGGCGCCATGCGTTGTTGGATGACGTGTTTGGCCAGATACAGGCCATCCTGGCGGGTAGCCCTGTGCAGCAGAGCACGGCAGACCTGGCCATTCAGTAAACGAACACCGATTCGGGGCTCTATGCGCATTGCTTATTTCATCAATCAGTATCCCAAGGTCAGTCACAGTTTCATCCGCCGCGAAATACTGGCACTGGAGCGCCAGGGCATCGACGTTCAACGTATCGCCTTGCGAGGCTGGGATGCCGAACTGCACGACCCCGAAGACCTGACCGAACGGGGCAAGACCCGCTATGTGCTAGATGAAGGGTTGCGGGGTTTGCTGAAACCGCTGTTCGAGGTTGCTCGGGCGCAACCCAAGGCGTTTCTTGCCGCCCTGCGCCTGGCGCTTGGCCTGGGCTGGCGCGCTGATCGCCCATGGCCCTACCACCTGGTGTACCTGGCCGAGGCGTGCCGAGTGCTGCAGTGGCTGCAGGCATCCGGAGTCGAGCATGTGCATGCGCATTTCGGCACCAACTCGACAGAAGTGGTCATGCTGGCCAACGCCCTGGGTGGGCCCACCTACAGCTTCACCGTGCATGGGCCGGAAGAGTTCGACAAGGCGCAGCTTTTGCACCTGGGCGAAAAGGTGCGTCGGGCTGCGTTCGTTGCCGCCGTCAGTTCCTTCGGGCGCAGCCAGTTGTTCCGCTGGGTGGCCCATGAGCACTGGGGCAAGGTCAAGGTTGTGCATTGTGGCCTGGAGCGCAGTTTCCATGAAGGGGCTGCGTTAGCGCCAGTGGCTGCGCCCCGGTTGGTTTGCGTGGGACGGCTGTGTGAGCAGAAGGGCCAGTTGCTGCTGATCGAGGCCGCACGCGTCCTGGCGAGCCGGGGCGTGGCCTTTGAGCTGGTATTGGCGGGCGATGGCGAATTGCGTGGTCCAATCGAGGCGCTGATCGCCCGGCACGGCTTGCAGGGGCAGGTGCGCATCACCGGCTGGATCAGCAGCGCGCTGGTGCGGGACGAAATCCTCGCCGCGCGTGCCCTGGTACTACCCAGCTTTGCCGAGGGTTTGCCGGTGGTCATCATGGAGGCCATGGCGTTGCGTCGGCCGGTGCTCACCACCTACGTGGCAGGTATTCCTGAACTGGTACGCCAGGGTGAAAATGGCTGGTTGTTCCCGGCCGGTTCCGTCGAGGCGTTGACCGAGGCGATGCTCGACTGTCTGCAGCAACCGGCGGAGGTGCTCCAGCGCATGGGTGAGGCCGCTTACCAGCGCGTCTTGGAACGCCACGACATCGATACGCAAGCGGCCATGTTGCTTAGCCACTTCAAGGTACCGACATGCTGACTTTGTTGAGCTTGCTGCTGGTGCTGGCGGCGCTGCTGGTGCTGTTGCCGACACTGGTGCTGTTCACCCAGGTGGTGCTGGCCTGCCTGCCCCAGCCTGCGCGGGCTGTTCGGCAAGGTACCCGTGCGCGGGTTGCCGTGCTGGTGCCGGCGCACAACGAGGCGTCGCTGATCGCATCCACGCTTGCCAGCATCAGGCCGCAACTGTGCGAAGGCGACCAGTTGCTGGTGGTCGCGGACAACTGCACGGACCAGACCGCTAGCCTGGCCCGCGCAGCGGGCGCGCACGTGATCGAGCGCGAGGATCTGCAGCATCGGGGCAAGGGCTACGCATTGGACTTCGGGGTGCAGCATCTGCGTCAGGCGCCTCCCGAGGTATTGATCATCATCGACGCGGACTGCCAGGTAGGCGCAGGTGCGCTTGAGCAACTGGCGCGCTGTTGCATAGACAACGCCCGGCCTGCGCAAGCGTTGTACCTGATGCATGCACCTGCCGGGGCCGGGTTGAAGGTGCAGGTCGCCGCCTTTGCCTGGCGGGTGAAGAACCTGGTCCGTCCACGCGGTTGGGCCCGGGCGGGCTTGCCCTGCCAGTTGATGGGGGCGGGCATGGCCTTGGCCTGGCAGGACGTGTCGGCCGTCAACCTGGCAACCGGGCACCTGGTCGAAGACCTGAAGCTGGGCCTGGAATGTGCAGCGCTCGGCAAACCGCCGCTGTTTTGCCCGGAGGCCGTGGTCAACAGTCACTTCCCCACCAGCCAGGAAGGCCTGAGCATCCAGCGCAAACGCTGGGAGCATGGGCACCTGGGGGTTGTGCTGGCTGAGGGGCCCAAACTCATGGGGCGCGCATTGATGCAACGAGACTGGCCGCTGTTGGGCATGGCCATGGACCTGCTGGTGCCGCCGCTGGCCTTGTTGTCATTGCTGCTGATGGCGCTTTTCGTGGTCACCTGGCTGGCGTTCGGGTTGTTTGGCGTGCTGTTGCCGGCATTGCTCGCCACCCTGGCGTTGGGCCTGCTGGGCGTCGCCGTCTTGCTGGCGTGGGCCCGTTTTGCGCGGGAGCTGATCCCGTTTTCGGTATTGATGTACGCGCCGTTCTATGCGGCGAGGAAAATTCCCCTGTACCTGGGGTTCCTACTCAAGCGCCAGGTCGACTGGGTGCGTTCGAAACGGGATGACAGCTGATGGAAGGTCGGGCCTGGTTGCAACGCTGGCAGACGATCATGGGCAAGCTGCGCCTGGTCGAGGATGCCGCAGACGAGCAAGGGCTGCTGGTGTCGCTTTGTTCACCGCAGCGGCCAACCGTGTTGGGCTTTGTCAACGCCCATGCCATGAACCTGGTCGCCGGCAAGGCTGATTACTGGCAGGCACTGGCATCGGCTGACGTGCTGCTGCGCGACGGTGCCGGCATGGCGATATTGCTGCGGCGCCTGGGGCTGGCGCCTGGGCTCAACATGAACGGCACGGACTTCATCCCCAAGTTGCTGGCGGCCTTCAATGGCCGGCGCGTGGCATTCTGGGGCACGCGCGAGCCGTTTCTGTCCGAGGCCGCTGAGCGCTGCGAGGCGCGGTATGGCGTGCACGTGGTGTCACGCCACGATGGCTTTGCCGAGGTCGACGTTTACCTCGGCCTTGCCCGGGCACAACAGCCAGCGCTGATCGTGCTGGGGATGGGGATGCCCAAACAGGAGCAGCTGGCCGCCCGGTTGGCGGCGCTCGACAGCCCCTGCCTGATCGTGTGCGGCGGCGCCATCGTGGATTTTCTAGGGGGCAAGGTGACGCGAGCGCCGCAATGGATACGGCGCCTGAACGGTGAGTGGGTGTTCAGGTTGTTCAAGGAACCCAAACGCCTGTTTTCACGCTATGTGGTGGGCAATCCGTTGTTCCTGTTGCGTGCGCTGCGCTACGCCAGAGCACCCTTGCGTCGGGTGCAGTGACGAAGCTCAATGCTGCCCGTCGGGTGGGGCGATCTGCCCCGCAGCAACTGCAGGGTGCTGCTACAGTGATATCAACTGACGCGGAGCGCCGTGCTGCAAAATTTCAAAGGTTTATCAGCTACCTGAGGTGAGTTTCCATCGCTTCGTTGTGATGGTCAGGCATTTGCCACACGCAAATCAGTGAGGCCTTACGATGGTTTTCGAACCCAGAAGCAGTCGCTCGTTGCTCCAGCGTAGAAGCAGCGTCAGCAACGCCATTCAAGCGGGCCTGGACGGGATTGCCGTCACCGGTGTGGCGTGGTACCTGATTTACAACCAGTTCGGCTACATCACCTCAGATTATGTGATCATGCTCTTGCTGCTGATCGGTGCGCTGGCGGTCATTTATGACCACTACGCCATCTACCGCAGCAATGTGGGGCTTTCGGTAAAGGCCTTCAGGCTGTTCAAGGCCTGGTCGGCGACATTCTGTTTCCTGGTGGTTATCGCCTTCCTGACCAAGCAGAGCGAAACCTATTCGCGGCTGCTGGTCGTCCAGCTGTTTGTCATTGGTTATGTGGTCCAGCTGTTCCTGCACGTGGCCATGCGCGAATTGCAGAAGCGTTTCACGGCCCATGCTCGGCTGGATAACGCGCTGATTATCGGCAGCGGCGACCTGGCTAACTTCCTGTACCAGAAAATCAGCAACAACCCGTGGTTCGGCGAGCGGGTGATGGGTTGCATCTGGGTCGATCAGGAAGAGGATGCACAGCGTGAGGCACAACAAGATGCAAAGCAGCGCCTGCCGGTGTTGGGCAGCATTGCTGACCTGGACGAGATCATTGCCCAACACGGCATTCGCACGGTGTACCTGGTAACCCCCCTGGGGGGGTCCGCCGTCATCCAGGACGTCTACCTCAAGTTGCTCGACAAGTGTATTGCGGTCAATTGGGTGCCAGACATCTTCTCGCTGCGCCTGATCAACCACAGCGTGCGTGAAATTGCAGGGATTCCGGTACTGACCCTGTCGGAAACGCCACTGACCGGCACCAGCCTGTTCCTGAAAAACCTCGAAGACCGCGTGCTGGCCGCGCTTATCCTGCTGTGCGCGTCACCTGTGTTGCTGGCTGTCGCGGTGATCATCAAACTCGACAGCCCGGGGCCAGTGTTCTTCCGGCAGGACCGCACGGGCTGGACCGGGGAATCGTTCCGTATCTGGAAATTCCGCAGCATGCATGTGCATCAGCCGGAAAACGGTGTGGTCGCGCAGGCGCAGCGCAATGACCCGCGGCTGACCCGGGTTGGCGCCTTCATCCGGCGTACCAGCCTCGATGAGCTCCCGCAACTGTTCAACGTGCTGACCGGCGACATGTCGCTGGTTGGCCCGCGGCCCCATGCCTTGCAGCACGACAACTTGTACTCACCGGACATCGTCGACTACTTCGCCCGCCACAACATCAAGCCTGGCATGACCGGCCTGGCGCAGGTGCGCGGGTACCGGGGCGAAACCAAGGACATCGAGCAGATGATCCAGCGGGTCAACTCGGACATCGAGTACATCAATAACTGGTCGTTGTGGCTCGACTTCGTGATCCTGGTGCGCACGGTCAATGCCTTCACCGGCAAGCAGGCTTATTGATGCCGGAACGAAAGGCTGCGTAAAGGCGGAGGGGGCATGAGCATCTTGCCACCGAGAAGGGCGAGTGCCGCTGGGCTGTTGAAGTCTGAGTGGCCTTCGCTTGTGCTAGGGATGTTTCTGTTGTCGCCGCTGCTGGCCAGACTGATGGCGCAGTGCCAATGCGCGAAGTTCGACCTGCTGGTTTTATACACCTTTGCCATTTCATTTTTGTGGCTGCTGGCAATCCGCTTCGTATCCGCCAATCAGTTCAAGGTGCACCTGCTGCTGTTGCCCTTCTATCTGCTGGCGAGCATCGATCTGTTCGTCGTGCTGAACTTCGGTTCGCGCCTGACGGCCGCGTATCTGTTCATTGCCTTGACCAATTACAAGGAAGCGACCGACTTTTTCGCCACCTACTGGCGGTCTATCGCCGGCACCCTGGCCCTGTTCGCTGTGTGCTACGGGGCGGGGCTGGCCGGTCTGTACGGGCGTCGTCTGTACCGCAACAAGGCCATTCTGGGGCTGGCATTGGGTGGGTTGCTGCTGGGCTATGGGGCGTACTTCTACAAGACGGTAAAGGTCAACTCACTGAGTAAAGGTGCAGTGCTCGACCTGGTGGCGAAAGACCAGAGCACGCCGGTAGGCTACCTGTCGCAGATCGGCCTGACAGCGACCTTGTATGTGGAGTCCAAGGGGTACATCAAGCAGCGCCTGGCGTCGCAGGTGAAGATCACCCGCATCTCCGACCAGGCCGACATCGAGACCCTGGTGTTCGTCATCGGTGAGTCTTCGCGCCCGCACAACTGGTCGCTGTACGGCTACCCCAACAAGACCACGCCCCACCTCGACCAGCAGCCGGGGCTGTTCAAGTTCAACCGCATGTGCACCACTGCGCCCTATACCTCGGTTGCCGTGCCTTCGCTGTTGAGCCTGGAATCCATCCGCGACTGGGACCTGATCGCCTCGAACAAGTCGTTGGTGGGGATCTTTCGCGCGGCCGGTTACGACACGTACTGGCTGTCTTCACAGGAGGTGGACAGCTTTGGCGGAATCATTCCGCAGATCGCCGCAGAAGCCCAATACCGCCAGTACCTGGAGCGCAGCTATGACGGTGCGCTGATGCCGGTGTTGCAGAGCGTGCTGGGCAAGGCCGATGGGCACCGTCAAGCGATCTTCATTCATATCAAGGGCAGCCACTTCGAATACGCTCGGCGCTTTCCAAGTGACTTTGCCCGGTTCAAGCCTGCCAGCGGCAGTCAGAAAGACCGGATCACCGCCGATTACGATAATTCGGTGTTGTATACCGACTGGCTGCTGTTCTCGATCATGCAACAGCTGACGGCCAGCCAGAAGAAAACGCTGCTGGTCTACGCGTCGGACCATGGCGAGAACTTGCTGGATGACAGTCGCGTGCTGCTGGGCCATGGCATAGGTAATGAATACGACCTGTCGACCTCGGCGTTCATCTGGTCCAGCGGCAATTTCTCGTCGGAGCAAGCGGGTAAATTGCAGAAGCTCAAGGCCAGGGAGGATCAGCAGGTCAGCATCGCCTCGTTACCGCATACGCTGCTGAACATGGCCGGGATATCGATGCCAGGCTATGACAGCACGCAGGACTTGCTCAGCGATGACTACAAGGCTTCGGAGTGCCCGCATCTGCTCGGCACTGGCTATGTGCCGTCGTTCAACTTCAAGCACATTGCCGACGAGTGATCAGGCCGGTAGCGCCAGTGGGTGCAAGGTGCGGAAGCCTTGTGCCTCTTCCACCAGCCAGTCATGCACCGCACGGGCGCCAGGCTGGTTCAGCCCGCCCGGCGGGTAGTGCACCATGTAGCGCTTGTGATTGGCGACGGGGTGGCCGAACGGCACGATCAGGGCGCCACGCTCAAGCTCGTCATTGAGCAGCGTGCGCCGCGCAATGGCTACGCCAATGCCGGCGATCGCCGCTTCGATGGTCAGGTGGTTGCGGTTGAAGGTATGCCCGCGACGCACATGCAGCCCGGTTGCGCCGATACCCTCCAGGTAAAACTCCCATTCTGCGTATTCCGAGCTGCCGCGCCAGGCGGTGATGTCGTGCAGCAGTGGGTAATGCGCGAGGTCTGCCGGACCATGCAGCGGTGGGCGGCCACGCAGCAGCGCGGGTGAGCAGACCGGGAAGATCTGTTCGTCGAGCAGCGGGGTCGACAGCATGCCGGGGTAACTGCCGTCGTTGAGGTCGATGGCCAGGTCGAAGTCGCCAGGGTGCAAGGCCTGGGCGCTGTCTTCGGCAACCAGGCGCAGTTCGATGTCCGGGTAGCGCTGCTGGAAGCGTGGCAGCCGCGGGGTGAGCCACTTGGCCAGGAACGAAGGAATTGAACGCAGGCGTAAGGTCCCGCGGATTTCCCCGGCATCCAGGCGCAGCAATTCGGCCTCGATGCTGCCGTAGGCCTCGGTCACGGTCTGCGCCAGGCGCTGGCCTTCGGCACTCAGTTCGACGCCCCGGGCCCGACGCAGGAACAGTTTGTAGCCCAGGCGCTCTTCGAGCTGGCGCATCTGTTGGCTGACCGCACCGGGGGTGATGTGCAGCTCCTGCGCGCTGCGGGTGAACGACAGGTGCCGCGCCGCACAGGAAAAGACATGCAGCCAGACAAACATCTGGCCATTGAGTTGCCGTCGCATCGTTTAGTACCGCTAAAGCCTTGCTTAGGAAGTTTCGTTGGTCATCTGCCGATGAGCGCGGCAGTATCTCGCAAATTGGCAGTACCGTTCAATTTTCTCAGACAACCGTGCGGCAGCGTTCAGCACCGACACGGTCAGGCATTAGCATGGCTATCAGTGTTTTCGACCTTTTCAAGATTGGCATCGGCCCGTCCAGTTCCCACACCGTAGGCCCGATGCGGGCGGCAGCAAGCTTTGCCCAGGCGTTGCGTGCGCAAGGCCTGCTGGCACAGGTGCAGCGCATCGAAGTGCGCCTGTATGGTTCGCTTTCAGCCACCGGGATAGGCCATGCCACCGATCGCGCCTGCCTGCTCGGCCTGATGGGGCAATGGCCGGATCGCATCGACCCGGCCACCATCGAACCGCGCATCCATCAGTTGCTGCAGGAGCAGTGCCTGATGCTCGACGGCAGCCATCCGCTGGAATTCCACTATGCCCGCGACATGCTGCTGCTGGATGAGAGCCTGCCTTACCACCCCAATGCCATGACGCTGGACGCCTTGGGCGGGCAGGGCAGCCTGTTGCAACAAACCTATTACTCTATCGGTGGCGGGTTCATCGTCGAGCAGGGCGAGATCGATGCGCCGCAGGCTGAGGCGAATGCCGTCATCCTCCCTTACGAGTTTTCCAGTGGCGCCGAATTGCTGGCCCTGTGCAAGGCCAACAAGCTGAGCGTTGGCCAACTGATGCTGGCCAACGAGTGCGCCTGGCGCCCGGAGGCCGAGGTGCGTGAAGGTCTGCTGCGGATCTGGGCAGCGATGCGAGACTGCGTCGACAATGGCCTGCGCAACGAAGGCATCTTGCCCGGTGGGCTCAACGTCAAGCGCCGCGCTGCACGTCTGCACCGCAGCTTGCAGGAGGCTGGCCAGCCCAATGTGATCGGGTCGACCTTGAGCGCCATGGAGTGGGTGAACCTGTTTGCCCTGGCGGTCAACGAAGAGAATGCCGCTGGCGGGCGCATGGTCACCGCGCCAACCAACGGTGCCGCCGGCATCATCCCGGCCGTGCTGCATTACTACATGAAATTCAACCCCAACGCCTGCGACGACGATGTGGTGGCGTTTCTGCTGGCCGCTGCGGCGGTCGGCATCCTGTGCAAGAAGAACGCTTCGATTTCCGGTGCTGAAGTCGGCTGCCAGGGGGAGGTCGGCTCGGCCTGCTCGATGGCCGCTGCGGGCTTGGCTGAAGTGCTGGGCGCCACACCGCCACAACTGGAAAACGCTGCCGAAATTGCCCTGGAACATAACCTCGGGCTGACCTGCGACCCGGTCGGTGGGCTGGTTCAGGTGCCTTGCATCGAGCGCAACGCGATTGCCGCGGTGAAGGCCATCAACGCCGTGCAGATGGCCCTGCGCGGGGATGGCGAACATTTCATCTCGCTCGATCGGGTAATCCGCACCATGCGCGATACCGGTGCCGACATGCATGCCAACTACAAGGAAACTTCACGCGGCGGCCTGGCGGTGGCCTTCGTCGAGTGCTGACGGGTGTTGCGCCGGCAAGTGGCCTTGCCGGCGCACTGCTTGCGCGTTACACGCTTTCCAGCTGGCTGACGGCCGCCTTCAGCCGCTGCGCCAATTGCGGCCGGCCCTGGTGGGTCACATCCGGCGCCTTGCGCACCCGCCCGTGCTGATCGACCCAGTGGCCGTTACTGAAGTAACGGTAGCTGGCCGAGCCGGTGCTCCAGTCGGCTTCCAGCAGGCCGTGCAGGTGGAAGGTCTGGGCGATCTGGCTGAGCGGGCCGCTGGGGCTGCCATCCAGGCTCAGGACGATCGACGGTGCGCCGGCCGGCGCGAACTGCAGCTCGCTGTAGTCTCCCCAGACGTTGGCCTGGAATTGCTGCGGCGGGTAGGTGGCCTGGCTGGCGCGGGCTTTGCCGGAAACCCGCTTGGTCACGGTGTTGACCAGCAGGTCGAGGGTCAAGGTCGGGGCGCCCAGCAAGCCGTTGCTGACGTTCAGGCGCAAATGGAACAGTCCGATTGCCATGGTCTATCTCCTTGCCTGCTCAGGCTTTCTTGGCGGCTTTGGTGGCCGGGGACTGGGACGCTGCGAGGGCCTGGTCGAGGCCGCCGGTAGCCAGTTGTTTGAGATGCGCAAGGTCGCCGTTGGCGATGGCCGCCTCTAGCGTGGCGTTATGCAGTTCGCTTTGCAGGTCAACGTTGGCCAGTTGCTGGATGCGTTGGCCTTCCAGCGTGACCGGGACATTGTCCACGCTCACCCAGCGCTGGCCATTGTAATACTCGTAGTCGGCCACGCCGCGCTGCCAGCCCGGGTCAAGCAGCGCCCTGAACTTGAACTGCACCGGCGAGTTGGCGTGCGGCCCACCCTGGTTGCCCTGGGCGGTGATCAGGATCCTGCCTTCGCTGGGTGGCTGTACGGTGAGGTAGGTGTAGCTGCCCCAGACGTCCAGGTGCAGGTCCAGCGGTGGGTTGATGGCCTGGGTGATCTGGGCCGCGCCGTTGAGGCTGCGGTCCGGGGTATGGATCAGCAGGTCCAGTTGCAGGCGCGGGGCGCCGGCGGCGTTGCTGCCGATCTGGTAGGACACCGGGAACAGCCCTGCCGTAGGTGCGAGCAGTGAATCAGACATGATTGCCTCCATTGCATTCGATGAATGAAATACCGATACACAACGCTGCGAAGGCGGGCGGAAAAGGCGGGGAGAAGAGGGAACCGGGCGGTGCTGATGCTTGCCCGGAGCGAGCGGCTGTTGTCAGCCTGCTTGTGCAACCAGTCCCTGGTCTGCGGTGCCGCCTGCCTGGCAGCCCGCTTGAGTAAAGCAGGGCTGCCAGGCAGTGATGGCGTTTTTGAATGATTACCGACGAGCGGAGCGGCTTGCGCTTACTTGCCCTTGTTCTTGAGGGTGATGAAGCTGGCACGCATGTCCTTAGCCCAGCCGTCGAGCACCGGTTTGACGTCGTTCAGGGTCAGCTTGGTCTTGTCGTTCTCCAGCTCTTTGCCCGTGCCCTTGCGCACTACCTGGGCCAGCACCTTCTGGTTGCCGCCATCGAGGAAGGCCGCTTCGACACCGACATCCACTTCCTGGTCGCGGCCACCCATGGCGGTGTTGACGCCCGCCGACACCAGCGCGATCGGGATGAACTCGTAAGGCTTGAGGCTTTCGTTGCTGGTGGACACCGCGGTGATCGCCGGGCGTACCACGATGGTGCCTGGGCCAGGTGCCTTGGCCAGGGTCAGCACGCTGCCCATTTCACGGCGCAGGGCATCGTTAAAGTAGCGGGTGATTTCACTCAGCGTCTGCTGGGAGATGACCGCCGTCGCTTGCGGCTTGGGGTAGAACTGGCTCGGTTCGATGAACACCTGCGTGTACTGGTTGACATTGACCTTGGGGTCGATCCAGCGCATCACCGGTGCACCGGATGGGCTTTTCTCTTCCTGCAGGCGGCTGTAGTCCTTGAGGAAGCCGGAATAGTCCTTGGGGTCCACGCGGTTGCTGGAGCAGGCTGCCACAGCGAGCAAAGCGGCACACAACAGGGTAACGCGGGGCAATGATTTCATGATGGTCATGCATCCATGATGGGTCGGCCAGAACAACGCTAGCAGGTGCTTGGCAGATGGCCAGTGGGCGGGCGAAAAGTCGCTTCGGTAACGCGTTGAGGTGCTGACTTTTCCTACGATTTGGCCGGAATGCGCCGTCTATGCAATCGAGACGCCCCTTGAAAAAATATGCCCGTAACGGGTATGTTTTGGAGGCCACTGATGGAAGTTCTCAAGCGCAGGGATTTCGCGCGCTGGCAGGTTGCGCAGAAGCTTTCGGATGCGATGTTGTGCCAGGCGGTGGATGAAATGCGCAGGGGGCTGGTGGATGCCAGCCTTGGCGGTGAGTTGTTCAAGAAGCGTATTGCGGGGCGCGGTGTTGGCAAGCGAGGTGGTTACCGGACGCTGCTCTCAGCTCGTATCGGCAATCGTTATGTGTTTCTACACGGTTTCGCCAAAAGCGATAAAGCCAACATCACGTCGGATGAACAAAAGGCACTGAGCTTCGCAGGCAAGGTTTTCCTGGAGCTTTGCCCTGTAGCGCTCGGGCGAGCATTGCAATCAGGTGTTTTGATGGAGGTCTGCTGTGAGCAGCAAAATTGTTGAGTCGTTGCGTGATGATCTGGTCGCTCTTCATGAGGCCGGAGCTGTCGGCAAGGTCACGCTTCGAGATTTCGAAATGTTATGTCCTGCCCCTGTACGAGATTTTAGCGCTCTGGACATTCGCCAGCTTCGCGAAGCACTAAATTTCAGTCAGCCGGTGTTCGCGCTGCATCTGCATACCAGCGCATCCACTGTGCGTAAGTGGGAACAGGGGGAGACGCGTCCTGCAGGGCCTGCTTTGAAGCTTCTAAATATCATTTCAGTCAAGGGCTTGCAGGCAATTCTTTAGCTTAATTATGCGATGCCAAGATTATTAAGATAAATGTAATAAAATCAATGGTTTAGCTTAGTATTCGAATGTTATTTATAATGGTTGGCCCGCCGCGGACAGGCCACTGCGCGACAGGCTCAGCCCGGCCTGAATTTAACCCAGCGCCTCCCGCAACCGGTACCACAACATCCCCAGCGCCAGCAGTGGCGAGCGCAGCGCCTTGCCTCCCGGGAATGTCAGGTGGGGCACCGCGTTGAACACATCCAGCCCCTGGCTCTGCCCCAGCGCGATACCTTCGGCCAGCAACTTCGCCGTCCAGTGGGTCACGTTCAGCCCATGCCCGGAGTAGCCCTGGGCATAGAAGACGTTGGGGTGCTGGCTCAGCCGACCCACTTGCGGGAAGCGGTTGGCGGTGATGCCGATCATGCCGCCCCACTGGTAATCGATGCGCACATGAGCCAGTTGCGGGAACACCTTGAGCACCTTCGGCCGCATGTAGGCTGCAATGTCCTTGGGGTCGCGCCCGCTGTAGTGGCAGGCGCCGCCGAACAGCAGGCGGTGGTCGGCAGTGAGGCGGTAGTAGTCCAGGCCAACCTTCTGGTCACACATGGCCATGTTTTGCGGGATCAGTTGGCTGGCGAGTGCGTGCGGCAGTGGTTCGGTTGCTACGACGTAACTGCCGGCGGGCAGCACTTTGCCGCTCAGGCGAGGCTCCAGTTCGTCGAGGTGGGCATTGCAGCCCAGCACCAGGCTCTGCGCCCGCACCTTGCCCCGGGCCGTGTGCAGGGTCACGGTGGGCCCATGCTCGATGCGCAGCACAGGGCTCTGCTCGAAGATGCGTACCCCCAGGCCTTGGGCCACGCGCGCCTCGCCCTGGACCAGGTCGAGCGGGTGAAGATGGCCCGAGCCCATGTCCACCAGGCCGCCGGCGTACTGGTCGCTGGCGACGATCTCGTGCATGCCCTCAGGCCCGACCAGGCGGGTTTCGTGGCGGTAGCCAAGGCTGGCCAACTCTTCTTGCTCATCCTTGAAGGCAGCGAACTGCGCCGGGGTATTGGCCAGCTCGCAGAAGCCCCAGCGCAGGTCGCAGGCGATGGCATATTGTTCGATGCGGCGGGCCACCAGGGCCACCGACTCGATACCTGCCTGTTTCAAGTACTGCACGCCGTCCTGGCCGACGTAGCGGGCAAAGCCGCTGACATCATGGCCGATGCCGCGAATCAGCTGGCCGCCGTTGCGTCCACTGGCGCCCCAGCCGATTCGCCGGCCCTCCAGCAGCACCACGCAAAGCCCCCGCTCGGCCAGCTCCAGTGCGGTGTTTACCCCGGTCAGGCCGCCGCCGACCACGCACACGTCAGCCGTCAGTTCTCCGTCGAGGCAGGGGTAGGGCGTGGCATTGCGCGCTGTGGCGGCGTAGTACGACGCGGTATGTTGGTTATCGAAAGGCATGGCGCGTTCTCGGTTCAGCGGTTGGACTTGATCTTGCTCCAGGAGCGGGTCATGACACGCATGATCTTCGGGCTCGGGGTGCTGGAGATGTACAGCTTGTCCAGTACCGCCTGGGGAGGGTAGATCTCGGGGTTGTCGACCAGCGATTTGTCCATGTAGGCCTGGGCATCCGGGTTGGCGTTGGCGTAGCCGACCGTGGTACTGACCTTGGCAATCACCTTCGGGTCGAGCAGGTAGTTGATGAAGGCCAGGGCCTGTTCAGGGTTCTGGGCGTCCTTGGGGATGGCCAGCAGGTCGAACCACAGGTTGCTGCCTTCCTTGGGAATGCTGTAGGCGATCTTCACGCCGTTATTGGCTTCCACCGCGCGGTTGGCGGCCTGGAACACATCGCCGGAGTAGCCGAAAGCCACGCAGATATCGCCATTGGCCAGGTCCGAGACGTACTTGGATGAGTGGAAGTAGGTGATATAGGGGCGCAGTTCGAGCAGGCGCGCTTCGGCCTTGGCGTAGTCCGCCGGCTGTTCGCTGCGCGGGTCCATGCCCAGGTAGTTGAGCATGGCCGGGAACAGTTCGTCGGGCGAGTCCATGAAAGCCACGCCGCATTGCTTGAGCTTCTTCAGGTTCTGCGGTTCGAACAGGGTGGCCCAGGAGTCGATATGGTCGATGCCCAGCGCGGCCTTGACCTTTTCGACGTTGTAGCCGATGCCGTTGGTGCCCCACAGGTACGGCACCGCGTATTGGTTGCCAGGGTCATTCTGCTCGAGCTGTTTGAGCAGTTTTGGGTCCAGATGCTGCCAGTTCGGCAGCTTGCTGCGGTCCAGTGGCAAAAACGCACCGGCTTGGGCCTGGCGGGCCAGAAAGTGGTTGGAAGGCACGACCACATCGTAGCCAGTCCGGCCGGCGAGCAGCTTGCCTTCCAGGGTTTCGTTGGAATCGAACACGTCATAGACGACCTTGATCCCGCTGCTGGCCTGGAAATCGACCAGGGTCGTGTTACCGATGTAGTCGGTCCAGTTGTACACACTGACGCTGGGCGTGGCCTGGGCGGCGGCGCCGAACAGCAGGGCGAATGTGGCGGGGATCAGGGCTTGCAGATGACGCATGTCGACACCTCGTTGGTCTTGTTCTTTGAGTTCGGTGCTAGTGGGGGCGCCTGGCGCCCCCGGGGGATCACACGCTCAGCAGCAGGAACTCGCGCTCCCAGGAACTGATGACGCGCTTGAAGTTCTCGTGCTCAGCGCGCTTGACGGCCACATAGCCCTGGACGAACTGCTTGCCCAGGTACTGCTGCACGGTCTCGCAATCTTCCATGTGCTGCAGCGCATCCTCGATGGTGATCGGCAGGCGCAGGTTGCGCCGTTCATAGGCACGGCCCTGTACCGGCGCACTCGGCTCGATCCTCTCGACCATGCCCAGGTAACCGCACAGCAGGCTGGCGGCGATTGCCAGGTAAGGGTTGGCATCGGCGCCCGGCAGGCGGTTCTCCACGCGCATGGCATCGGGGCTTGAGGTTGGCACGCGCAGGCCGGCGGTGCGGTTTTCCTCGCCCCACTCGACGTTGACCGGTGCCGAGGTGTCCGGCAGGAAGCGGCGGAACGAGTTGACGTTTGGCGCGAACATCGGCAGCAGCTTGGGGATGTACTTCTGCAGGCCACCGATGTGGTGCAGGAACAGTTCGCTCATGCTGCCATCGTCATTGGCGAACACCGGCTTGCCGGTGGCAATGTCGACCACGCTCTGGTGCAGGTGCATGGCACTGCCCGGCTCGTCGGTGATCGGCTTGGCCATGAAGGTGGCGGTGACGTTGTGCTTGAGCGCGGCTTCACGCATGGTGCGCTTGAATACGGTGATCTGGTCGGCCAGGTCCAGCGCGTCGCCGTGGCGGAAGTTGATCTCCATCTGCGCCGGGCCGTCTTCGTGGATCAGCGTATCCAGGTCCAGGCCTTGCAGTTCGCACCAGTCGTACACGTCTTCGAACAGCGGGTCGAATTCGTTGGCGGCGTCGATCGAAAACGACTGGCGCCCGCTTTCGGCGCGGCCCGAGCGGCCCAGTGGCACCTGCAGAGGCAAGTCCGGGTCTTCGCAACGCTGGGTCAGGTAGAACTCCATCTCTGGCGCGACAATCGGCTGCCAGCCCTTGTCGGCATACAGCTTGAGCACCTTCTTCAGCACATTGCGCGGCGACAGTTCGATCGGGTTGCCCTGCTTGTCGAAGGTGTCGTGGATGACAATGGCGGTGGGCTCGACGGCCCACGGGATCTGATAGACCGCCGTTGGGTCTGGGCGGCAGACCATGTCGATGTCGGCCGCATCGAGCAGGCTGTAGTAGATCTCGTCATCGACATAGTCGCCGGTGACGGTCTGCAGCAGCACGCTTTCTGGCAGGCGCATGCCGCGCTCGTGAAGGAACTTGGCGGTCGGTGCGATCTTGCCGCGGGCGATGCCGGTCAGGTCGCTGATCACGCATTCGACTTCGGTGATGCGGTGTTCTTTCAGCCAGGTGGACAGCTGATCGAAGGGGGCGTTCATACAGACCTCTTGGTTGGGTTTTTTTGTGGGAGCGGGTTTACCCGCGAAAGCCGTTGCAGGGTTTCGAAGGCCTTACGCTTCCCAGGTGACACGCTGAGGACTATCTTGAGCGCAGGCCCGCAAAGCCATCTATCCACTTTCTTCGGTCATGAATGCACCAAAAGAGTGCAACTAGGACAAAGCGTGACAACGCCCAATGCCTTGCAGGTCCAGGCTTTCCACACTACGGATGTCACCGAGCAGGTGCGCGCCACCCCCGGCTGGCAGCAGCAATACCGGCAGATGTCGCCAGGGCACTTCAGCGGCCAGCTGCGCTGCCTTGGGCTCGATGGCGTGGAGGTGTATGAAGAGCGCCTGAACACCCGGGTCGAGCAGTTTTTCCGTGCCCCGAGCGGTTCGCTGGCGTTCTGTTTCGACCAGAGCGAAAACAGCCTGTACCTGCTCAACGAGCAGAGCCGCAACATCTGGATCACGCCGGAGAATTATCAGGAAGTGGCCGTGGTGTTCGACCAGGCCTTTCTCGCCCGCCATGGCCTGGACCCGCAGCGGCTCGACGGTCTGTTCATGGTGCCCCTGGGCAGCGGGCAGAATGCGCTGTTCGGTAGCTGGCTGAGCGCCACCTTGACTCGCCTCGGCCAGGCTGATTGCCCGCTGCAAGGGCAGGCATTGGCCGAGCAGTTGCTCGAAGACTGCCTGTTCATCCTCGATAACGCCTGCCAGCGCTTGCAGGGCGGCGCGCTCGGGCGGCGGGGCGAGGAGCGGGCGATCATGCAGCGGGTCAGTGAATGGGCAGCAGACTGCCCGGAAGAAACCCTCAATCTGGTGGAGCTGGCCGAGGTGGCAGGTGTGTCGCTGCGCCAGCTGCAGCAGGCGTTCAAGGCGTTCACCGGGATGCCGCCGGCGCACTGGTTGCGCTTGCGTCGCCTCAACGGTGCGCGGCGTGATCTGTTGCGCGGTGGTCAGGTGACCGTGGCGGAAGTGGCCATGCGCTGGTCGTTCTGGCATTTGGGAAGATTTTCAGAGAGTTACCGGCAGTTGTTCAAGGAGTTTCCGAGTGAGACCCTCAAACGGGGCAGGGGTTGAGAATTCTGTTGCTTGTACCGGCCTCTTCGCGGGTGAACCCGCTCCCACAGAGATATCACAGGCATTAAAGGGAAGGCAGTACTTGTGGGAGCGGGTTCACCCGCGAAAGGGCCGGTACAGACAACTCAGCATTCCCGTTGGAAAGTTGTTATCGTGCCCGGCAGTTTCCACCCGAGGTCCCGATGTTCTACCTGCCTTTGCCCAGCGACCAGGCCGACCGCCTGGCCAGCGCGCCCACTGCCACCGACTTCTTCCCGACCGCCAGCCTGCTGGAGGCGGCCGCCGTGCTGTTCGTGCAAAACCTGCCGCGCCAGTCGGCGAACGCTTCGGCAGACGCGCAGGAGCGCCGGTTCGCCGAGATCGTGCGCATCGCCAATGAAGTCGAAGGCGCCGCCCCGGGCCGCTTCCAGGGCCAGGTGGCGCAGCATTTCGACCGCGAAGCATTCGCCATGGGGCTGGGCATGCTGGGTGAGAATGGCGTCGCCTTGGTGTCGGCCGAAACCGAGTACCAGGCCGACGAGTTCCGCGACGCCGAAGGCCAGTGGAATTTCCAGTTCGCCGACATTTACCGCCAGCGCGTGACGCCGCTGCATCCGGTGTACCTGCCATCACTGGCCAGCAACTTGATGCTCAGTGACCAACAGAACCGGCTGCTGCGTGAGTTCCTTTGCGGCGTCGAGGAATCGGTAGCCGTGCAGGGTTTCGCCGGCACCGGCAAGACCTTCCTGATCCACCAGTTCGCGCGCCTGCTCGACCCCCAGCGTACGCTGTTGCTGGCCCTCACCGAAGGCCAGCTGCGGGCACTGCAGGCACGGGTGAAGGATGCCCAGGCGTATACCGCGCTGACCTTCGGCCAACTGGCCGACGAAATCCTCAACCGTGACCTCACCAGCAACGGCTGGCGCCTGCGTGACCCGTACCGTACCAAGCTGTCCTGGCGCCCGCAGGAAGCGCAGGTGGTGCGCTGGCTGAACATCCCCGACATCGGTCCGCTGGCTGCGCGTGAGGTAGTGGCCCTGTGCGTCAAGGCCGTGCGCAGCTTCTGCCGCGGCGGCGACAGCCAGGTGCAGCTGCATCACCTGCCTTGGGCCGGGCCGGGGACCACGCCCCTGGACCAGGAAGTGCTGCTGGAAAAGGCCCGTCTGTACTGGCAGGAACTGATCCGTCCCTCGGCACGCGAGATCCAGTTACCGGTGCGCGATTACCACCGGGTCAAGCTGTTGTCGTTGACCGCTGAGGTGATCGACAGCCGCTACAGCCACGTCATCGTCGACGAAGCCCATGAGCTGTCCGCGCCGATGCTCGCGGTGCTCGATCGCAGCCCGCAGTCGGTCATCGCCCTGGGCGACGAATTGCAGAACCTCAATGGCCTCAGCCCGCACCATGGCAACTTCATCCGCCAGCGCTACATCGACCATTCGCTGCGCGCCGGCCCAGCCCTGGACGGCGTACTCAACCCGCTGATCCAGGCGCACCCGGCGGCTATCCAGGCCGCCTTCAGCGGCAGCGCCGAGCATTACACGCGGGTGAGCTTCTTCGACACGGTGACGGTGCCTGAACAGCCGACCGCGTTGATCGTCGATGATGAATGGGGCCTGTTCGGCTGGTTCCAGCGCCTGACCCATCAAGGGGTGCCCTTCGTGCTATTGCAAGGCGCGCGCAAGGATTTCGAACTGTTCGTTGAAGATTGCATCGAGCTGTACCGCTACGGTACCCGCGCACGCCACCCGATGTTGTTCCGTTACCCCAGCTGGCAAGCGCTGGAGCAGGACAAGGGCGACGACAAGGCCTTTGCCGCGGTGGCCGGCATGCTGCGCAAAGGCTACACCGCCGAGCATTTTGCCAAGGCCAAGAGCCGTTACCGCTGGGACAAGGCGCCCAAGCTGTTCCTCGGGCGGGTGCGGGATGTGAAGAACATGGAGTTCGCCCGGGTGATGGTGTCGCCAGAGCTGATGGTGGCGCCGACCACGGCGGGCAATCGCAATGAGCGGGCGCGGATGCTGGCGGGGCTGTATACCGCCTGTTCTCGGGCGCGGCATGAGCTGATCGTGCCGGGGGGGATGCTGGACTGGGTCAAGGACCAGGTGAGGGATTGATATTGCTGGGGGCTGCTTTGCAGCCCTTTCGCGACGCAAGGCCGCTCCTACAGGGAAACGCGATCCCCTGTAGGAGCGGCCTTGCGTCGCGAAAGGGCCGCAAAGCGGCCCCAGCATCAGATCAGTTACGGTCCAGCCAAACCGTCTGGGCATTGGTGAACTCGCGCACACCAAAGTGCGACAGCTCACGCCCGAAACCGCTCTTCTTCACGCCACCAAACGCCACGCGGGGGTCGGAAGCGCAGTAGCCGTTGATGAACACGCCACCGGTATCCAGCGCGGCGGTCATGCGCTCGGCCAGCGCATAGTCGGCGGTGTAGATGGTCGATGCCAGGCCGAATTCGCTATCGTTGGCCAGCTCCACTGCATGGTCGGCGTCACGGGCGGTGATGATCCCTGCCACCGGGCCGAACAGCTCCTGCTTGAAGGCCGTCATGTCTGGCGTGACGTTGGCAAACACGGTCGGTGCGTAGAAGTTGCCCACGCCTTCGACTTTGTTGCCGCCCAGCAGCAGGGTGGCGCCTTCAGCCAGCGTTGCCTGGACCTGGCCATCCAGTTCGTCACGCAGGTCGTAACGGGCCATCGGGCCGATGTAGGTGTCGTCTTCCAGCGGGTTGCCGAGTTTCAGTTTGCGTGTGGCTTCGACGAACTTGCGCGTGAATGCTTCGACGACGCCTTCTTCGATGATAAGGCGCTTGGCGGCGGCGCAGACTTGGCCGGTGTTCTGGTAGCGGCCAATGACGGCAGCTTGTACAGCGGCATCCAGGTCGGCATCCGCCAGCACGATGAACGGGTCGGAACCGCCCAGCTCCAGCACGCATTTCTTCAGCGCGGCACCTGCCTGGGCACCAATGGCCATGCCGGCGCGCACGCTGCCGGTCAGGGTCACGGCGGCGATGCGCACGTCGTTGATGGCGCGGGTGACACCCTCCGGCGTGACGTTCAGTACTTCGAACACCCCTTCAGGCAGGCCGGCGTCCTTGAACAGCTCACCCAGCAGGTAGGCGCTGCCCATCACATTGGGTGCGTGCTTCAGTACATAGGTGTTGCCCGCCAGGATCGCTGGCACGGCGCCGCGTAGCACCTGCCAGACCGGGAAGTTCCACGGCATCACGGCGAGGATCGGGCCCAGCGGGCGATACTCGATCCGGGCTTTCTCGACCTGGGTCGGCTCGGCGGCGAGCATCGCCGGGCCATGCTCGGCATACCAGCGGCACAGGCCGACGCATTTGCTGACTTCACCACGGGCCTGGGCGATCGGCTTGCCGATTTCGCGGCTGATCATCTGCGCGAAGGCCTCGGCCTTGGCTTCGAGGGTGCTGGCCAGGGCGAGCAGGTACTCGCTGCGCTGACCCAGCGACACTTGGCGCCACTGGCCGTAGCCAGCCTTGGCACGTTGCAGCGCCGCTTCCAGTGCGGCGTCGGTGTCGAACGGGTAGGCGCCGATCTGCTCGCCGCTGAAGGGGTCGACGGAGATGGCGTGGGTCAGGCTGCTGATCGCACTCATGGCGGGAGACTCTCGTTGTTGTTAATCAGTGCCGCCAGACTAGTGGGCTATGGCTTTAATGAAAACTGAATAATAATGAGCGAAACATTCACGTTTGGAGAATGACTGTGGACCTGGTGCAACTGGAAATCTTCAAGGCCGTGGCCGAGCAGGGCAGCATTAGCGCCGCCGCCCAGCATATCCATCGAGTGCCGTCGAACCTGACCACGCGCATCAAGCAGCTGGAGGAAGACCTTGGCGTCGAGCTGTTCATCCGCGAAAAAAGCCGCCTGCGCCTGTCGCCGGCCGGCTGGAACTTCCTTGAATACACCCGGCGCATCCTCGACCTGGTGCACGAGGCGCGGCTGACCGTGGCCGGCGAGGACCCGCAAGGTACCTTCGCCCTGGGTTCGCTGGAGAGTACGGCGGCGGTGCGCATTCCGGCGCTGCTGGCCGCCTACAACCAGCGCTACCCCAAGGTCGACCTCGACCTGTCCACCGGGCCTTCCGGGACCATGCTCGAGGGGGTACTGGCGGGGCGCCTGGTGGCGGCCTTCGTCGACGGCCCGGTGCTTCACCCCACGCTTGAAGGCATGCCGGTGTTCGAGGAGGAGATGGTGGTCATCTCACCGCTCAACCACGCCCCGGTGACCCGTGCCCAGGACGTCAACGGCGCGAGCATCTATGCCTTCCGCGCCAATTGCTCGTACCGTCACCACTTCGAGAACTGGTTCGTCCAGGACCAGGCGGTGCCTGGCAAGATCCACGAAATGGAGTCGTACCACGGCATGCTCGCCTGCGTCAGCGCCGGTGCCGGCCTGGCCATGCTGCCGCGCAGCATGCTCGACAACATGCCCGGTTGCAGCACGGTCTGCGCCTGGCCGATGCAGGAGCAGTTCCGCTACCTCAAGACCTGGCTGGTGTGGCGGCGTGGCACGGTTTCGCGCAGCCTGAGCATGTTCGTGAAACTGCTCGAAGAGCGGCGAACGGCGTGAACATCGGCACTGTGCGGGGTCAAACATTACGTAAGCCATCTCCTTGAGGAGGAGCTGACCATGCGTAACCATCACTATGCGTTGGGCGCCACGCTGCTGATCACACTGGCGCTGCCCTGGACGCTGGCCGCCGCCGCGGAAATAGACGATCACAACGCCCCCATCGACATGCAAGCCGTGCAACTGCAGCCGCAGGAGCAGAATGGCGTGCGCTACCTCGAGGGCGGTATCGGGCAGGACGAGGCCAACGCCATGCGCCATACCAAGGGTTATGACCTGCACATCGAAATGTCGACCGGCGCACACGGCCAATTCGAAAGCGGCGCCGCCGTCGATATTCAGAATGCACAAGGCAAGTCGGTGTTGAGCCTGCAGGATGCCGGCCCGCTGGTGTACGTCCAGCTGCCGCCGGGCCAGTACAAGGTCGTCGGCCAGGGGCAGGGCACCACGGTCCAGCAACAGGTCACGGTGAACGGTAAGACACCGGTCACTGCGAGCTTGAACTGGCACTGATCGGCCACAACGGGCGGAGTACATCTGTACTCCGCCTTGCGTGGCGCCATCGACGAGGAATACGACTGAGGCGGTTGAGAATTGCGAGCAAATTCAGGCAATGCTGGCATTTCACTTTCAACTTTCTGATTATCTGGACAATAATCAAAAAAGTATTACCCCTTGTGACCGGATGAATACCCGTTCACTGCAAAAATCGAGGGGCCAAAGCCCCCACTTGCCCGTGTGACCATCAGGAGAAGTCATTGATGAAAACCCGTCTTGCCAGCACGCTGGCCGCCGTCCTATTGGCCGTCGCCGGCACCCAACTGGCCCAGGCCGCACAGGTTTCCGGTGGCGTGGGGGCCACCAGCCAAGGTGACATGACATACCGTATCGGCATGTCGTTCGACTGGGACAAGAAGTGGCTTGAAAGTGACATCGGTTATGTGACGGGCTATTGGGACGCGGGCTACACCTACTGGGAAGGGGGCGATGCCAGCGGCGCCCACTCGTTGTCGTTCAGCCCGGTGTTCACCTACGAATTCAATGGCTTTACCTACACCCCTTATATCGAAGCGGGCATTGGCCTGGCGGCCTTCTCCAAGACTGAGGTGGGCGACCAGCGGCTGGGTTCGTCGTTCAACTTCGAAGACCGTATCGGTTTCGGTCTGAAGTTGCCAGGCGAGCAGAAGGTGGGGTTCCGGGCGATTCACTATTCCAATGCCGGCATCAAGCAACCGAACGACGGCATCGAGTCGTACTCGCTGTTCTACAGCAAAGGTTTCTGATTGCGGGGGCCGCCTAGCGGCCCCACTGCTTCAGAACGTGTAGGAAACCCCAGCCTGCACCGTGCGCGGCGCCCCTGGGTACACGTAGGTATTGAACGCCCCCTCGTCATACCCTTTGTTGAACACGTTCTTCACGTCCAGGTTCAAGCGCACGTGTTCGTTGACCTTGTAGAAGCTCAGCAGGTCGACCACGGTGTAGCGCTCCATGGTGTAGGTGCTGGCCGCTGTCTGCCCGGCGCGGTCATCCACATACTTCACGCCAACCCCCAGTCCCAGACCCTTGGCCAGCCCATCCTGGAACGCGTAGGTGTTGAGCAGGCTAAAGCTGTTGCGCGGGATGTTCGCCAAGCGGGTGCCGGTGGGGATGCTGTTGTCCTTGGTCACCTCCGCATCGACATAGGCATAGCCACCGATCATCCGCCATTGCGGGGTCAGGTTGCCGGCGACGTTGATATCCAGGCCGCGGCTGCGCACTTCGCCGGCCGCGACGCTGTAGGTGCCGCTCGGGTCGTTCGGGTCACGGGTCAGCACGTTTTCCTTGACTATGTGATAGATCGCCGCGTCCACGCTCAACCGACGGTCCAGCGCCTCCCACTTCACGCCGAGCTCGTATGATTTGCCCTTTTCCGGATCGAAGCCCGTGCCTTGCAGGCTGGCTCCGCTGTTGGGCTTGAACGAGCGGGCGGTGTTGGCATACACGGCAACGGTATCGGTCAGGTCGTAGATGAGGCCCAAGCGTGGGGTGACGCCGTTTTCGCCCTTGTTGAAGTCACCGGCATTGTTGAGCTTGTTGTCGTAGTCATGCTCGAAGCGTTCGAAGCGCACCCCGGCCAGGGCTTTCAGGCGTTCGGTGATGGCCACCTGGTCCTGAATGAAGACCGCCCACGTCTTGAGGTTTTCCTTGTCGTGGGTGGTCGTGCGGGTCAGGGCAGGGCGCGGCTGGCCCAGCACCGGATCGAAGATGTCGATCGGGTAGGCACCGGTACCCGCCGCCGAACGCTGGATAATCGAGTTGTAGTCGTAGTCTTCGTATTCGATACCGGTCAGCAGGGTATGGGCGAAAGCGCCGGTGTCGAAGTGGCCGGTGAGGTTGAGCTGGTAGTCGCGGTCGGTCCATTCCAGCTTGCGGTAGTTGAAGTTGCGCCCCAGCGTGCGGCCATCGGCTTGCAGGCCGTTGGCTTCCACGGCGTTGCCCTTGAGCGAGCCGTCCAGCCATTGCATGCCGCCGCCCAGGGTCCAGTTGTCATTGAGCAGGTGCTCGAAGCGCAGCTGGGCCATGTTGTTGTCGTTGTGCAGCAGGTTGTCGCTGCCTTTTTCCCAGATGTTGGTGTCACGCGAGGCCGTACCGAGCTGGCCGGGCAGACGCGTCAGGCCGCGATCCAGGGGGTGGTTGTTGCGCATGAAGTCGCCTTCGAAGATGACCTTGGTGGCATCGTTGACTTGCCAGCTGATCACCGGCGCAACGTCATAGCGCTCGCTCTCGACATCGTCGCGGAAGCTTTCGCCACCTTCGCCCAGCACGTTCAGGCGATAGGCCAGCGAGCCATCGGCGTTCAACGGCCCGGTTGCATCCAGGGTGGCCCGGTGCATGCCCTGGTCGTCGAACTGGCTGCCCAGGGTCACCTTGGGCTCGGCCAGCGGCTGCTTGCTGACCACGTTGAAGGTGCCGCCGGGGTCGCCACGCCCGTACAGGCTGGTGGCCGGGCCGCGGATCACTTCCAGGCGTTCGACGGTGTTGGCGTCGGGGGCGTTGGGGTAGCCGCGGTTGATCGGGAAACCGTTGCGGTAGAACTCGCCGGTGGTGAAGCCGCGCACGGTAAAGGTGGTCAGGCCCTGGCCGCCGAAGTTGTTGGCGCGGCCGACGCCCCCGGCGTAATCCAGGCCATCCTGCAGGCGGGTGGCACCGGTGTCTTCAAGCACATCCTTGGGCACCACGCTGATCGACTGCGGGGTCTCGTGCAGGGCCGTGTCGGTGCGCGTGGCACTGGCCGAACGGTTGGCCTTGTAACCATCGACCGGACCATCGGCGCGTTCGCTGTCGGCGCTGCTGGTGATATTCAGGGCCTGGAGCTCGATCTGGGCAGGGTCGCTGAGCGGTTCAGGCTCGGCAAAGGCCAGCGGGGACATAGCTTGAAGCACACAAAGCGAAACGAACGTGCGACGCATCGACGGTACGATCCTGAAGTAGGGCGCTAAAGGAGAGTGTAAGAAGCGCCGAGAAACTACTACGAATCATTATCAAATGCATTCTATTTAGTTGGCACCGGTGTGCCAGATACCATGCGATGCACAGGGTCGCCCTTGATCGCCAGCACATTGCACAACGGATGTTCCAGCACATGCGCCGTGGTACCGCCAAGGAACGTTTGCATCGCATCATGCCGATGGCTGCCCATCACGATGACATCCACCCGGCTGTGGCTGACGAACTGGGCAATCGCCCGGATCGCCGCACCCTCGACAAAATGCCGCCGCTCCAGCGGAATCTGGTGGTGGTCGCCCAGCCGGTTGAACGCTGCCCGCTGCGCCGTGCGCACGCTGCCATCAAACCCCGGCATGGTGACGGTGCCGGCACCAAAATCGGCGATGTGGGTCTTGGCCGCATCGCCCACATGCAGCAAGTGCAGTTCGGCGTTGCATTGCAGGGCCAGGGCATGGGCGCTGTGGATCACCTGATCGTCCAGGTGCTCGCCCGCACCGTGGCAGTTGAGGTCCACTGCTGCGGCGATCTGCCGGGGCAAGGGCAGACGGATGTCGCTGACCAGGTGCACGGCCACCGGGCTCTCCTTGAGCAGTTGCCAGTCCAGCGGCGTCACTAACAGGCGCTTGAGCACCGGTTCGTGCTGCACGTCCTTGATCAGCAGATCGCAACCCAGCCGTTCGATGCGTTCGAGCACGCTGCCCAGCGGGTCACGGGTCAGCAGCAGTTCGGTGGACACATCGAGCCCGGCGTTACCCAGTTGCTCGGCCTCGTCGGCCAGCCACTGGCGGTTGTCGCCGAGCAGCCGCTCACGCTCGCGGCCGTCGCCCATCAGGCCGAAGGTGTCGACATCATCGACGAAGACATTGATGTCCAGCAGGGCACCACTGGACTCGGCCAGTGCCGCCGCGCGCTGCAGCGCCGGGCTATGGCGCATTTGCGGGCCGAGCATGACGAACAGACGCTTGAACTGGCTCATTGCACACCTCCACGTGTGGCAGCCCCCCGGTTCATGCCATGTCATCTGGTCTGTACAGTCTAGACCCGTTGCGCAAGGCCAAAATGGTTCACGCTTTTTTCACATGCCACTGGTATCATCGCGCCACTCATTGGGGAGTAGCCTGCCTTCGCGCACTGCGTAGGCGCTCTGGTCAACATATTTGGCAACCTGCCATGGCCAGCGCATCCACCCGGATTGGCGAGACCAACGACCTTCCTGCAGCCAAGCCGGGCCTGCAGGTCGTCTGTCGTTGACTCGTTGCCCGGCTGGAGTCTGATCGTTGAATCCCATTTCCCTCATTTTCCTCGCCTTCGCCATGTCCACGGATGCCTTCGCGGCCGCCATCGGCAAAGGTTCGAGCCTGCACAAGCCACGTTTGGCCGAGGCCCTGCGCACAGGCCTGATCTTCGGCGTGATCGAAGCCATCACCCCGGTCATTGGCTGGCTGCTGGGCCAGGCGGCCAGTCAGTATGTCGAACAGTGGGACCACTGGATCGCCTTTACCCTGTTGTTGCTGCTCGGCGCGCACATGGTGCATGCGGGCCTGAAGCCGGATGACGAAGCGGAAGAAAAACAGAGCCAGCACGCATTCTGGATCCTGGCGGTGACCGCTTTTGCCACCAGCATCGACGCCCTGGCAGTGGGCGTCGGCCTGGCCTTCGTCGACGTCAATATCTGGGTGGCGGCGGCAGCGATTGGCCTGGCGACCATGACCATGGTGACCCTTGGCACCATGCTCGGGCGAGCGCTGGGTTCGGTGGTGGGCAAGCGTGCCGAAATCGTCGGTGGCATCGTGCTGATGCTGGTGGGGGCGACCATTCTCTATGAACACCTGACAGCGGTGTAACACGCGGCTTGTCGGGTATGATGCAGCCCCGACATTTTCCACGAGGCCCGTCCCATGTCCCTGAGCGCTGAACAGATCGGCGAATTCCAAGCCTTCGCCGAACAGCTGGCCGATGCCGCTGCGCTGGCGATCCAGCCGTATTTCCGGGCCAGCCTGGAGGTCGAGGACAAGGGCGGGCGCCTGTACGACCCGGTGACCGTGGCCGACAAGGCCGCCGAGGATGCCATGCGTGAGCTGATCCAGGCGCGCTACCCGGAGCATGGCATTCTCGGTGAAGAAGCGGGTGTGGCGGTAGGCAGCAGCCCGCTGACCTGGGTGCTCGATCCGATCGATGGCACCCGAGCCTTCATCACCGGCCTGCCGCTGTGGGGCACGCTGATTGCCTTGAACGACGGCACCCGGCCGGTGGTGGGCGTGATGAACCAGCCGTTCACTGGCGAACGCTTCGTCGGCACCCCGGCAGGCGCCTGGCGCAGCGGCACGCGATTGAAAACGCGCAGCTGCACCGACTTGGCTGCGGCCACGCTGATGTGCACCACACCGGACATGTTCGACACCGCCGAGCGTAAGGCGGCGTTCGAGGCTGTGGCCGGCAAGGCGCGGCTGATGCGTTACGGGGGTGATTGCTACGCCTATTGCATGCTGGCTTCGGGCTTCGTCGACGTGATCGTCGAAGCGAGCTTGCAGCCGTATGACGTGCAGGCGCTGATGCCGATCATCGAAGGGGCAGGTGGGGTGATCACTGCCTGGGATGGCAGTTCGGCGCAGAATGGCGGGTGCGTGGTGGCCTGTGGTGACCCGGCGCTGCATGCGCAGGTGGTGGAGATGTTGCGCCACGCCTGCCCTGTGATCCGCTCACCGGGCTGACCGCTACTGCACTTTTTCCGAATTCCGGGCTCTATGCTTGGCCAGGTCGCGCTGACCCCCAGTGCGGCCGCCGAATATCGACCCGGTGCCGATGGTTGCAAGCAATCCCCGATTTTTCCCGCGCCTGCTGCTGGTAGGTGCCGTCATAGCCATCGCCGGCTGCAGCCAGCAGCAAGGCCACGACATCGTCAGCCAGTTCGGCAACGGCAAGCCCACCGAGCTGTTCCAGACCAGCGTCGACCGCATGGCCACGCTGGCCATGCGTGACAACCTGCAGAGCCTGTATCTGCTGATGAACAAGCTGTATCTGCGCAATCCCAACCAGTGGAAGATGTCCGGCTACCTCGACGCCGCCACCGCCGAGCGGCAAATCCGCATTGCCATCGAACAGCGTCAGCCGTTGCCGCAACTGGGCAACCGCCGCGACCTCGCCGCCCTGAGCTATGCCCTGAGCCCGGAGTTTCGCGGCGACCGGGTCGGCGCCTTCATCTACGCCATCGGCAGCATGCTGATTACCGCGCACGGCGGGCGTACCGAGTTCTACATGACCGATACCATCGACCCGCTGTTCGTCAACAACGCGGCGCGCAATATCGAGAAGGCCACCTGGATGCTCAGCCAGCGGCAGGATGCCAATGGGGTGTTGTTGCTGTTTTCCAACGAGATCTCTGAGGAGGGTAGCAACCTGAGTTTTGCCGTGGAGTTCGGCAAGATCGTGGCGCGGCTGGATTTGTTGGCAGAGTTGCTGGATGAGCGTTATAGACGAATTGGTTTGAATTACGCGCAGAGTTTGTTACTGATGAACTTCCTGCCTGTGCAGTAACTTTGGAAGGATTCACGGTTCGAACCATCGCATGTGAAGCGGGTATTCTGAAGGCTGATCAAAAACTTGGCGCGCGAGCCCCAGCGTGGCCCCTTGAAGGGGCCACCAACCATCAGGACTGGAATCGCGCAATCAGTTCATAGAAGGGGGCATCGCTGACAGGCATCAGCGTGAGAACGTATATTCCTAAGGGGCTGATATACAGGTTGTTACAAGCCCAGAGATAGGGAACAGGTTCCGAAAAACCATCCTTGCCATAGCGGTTGTCCAGTGATCCATCAGCCAATAAGCGTGCCATGCGCAGTTCGTTATTAATTTGTGGATCGCTGCCAGCGATGAAGTGCCGCTCGCCCGCCAGAACCAGTCGGCCTTGCTCATCGAAAGCGATGTGTGGAAGTGAGAGATTGCCATTTGGCAGCGTCAATGTGTGTTCGAAGGATTTGACGGGTTGGCCTTGAAAGTCGAAACCGTAAAGTAAGGTACCACTCGGTACTTCGGTATTGGGCGTTGCGCCGCTGCTGACCACGATCAAGTTATCCTTGATTGCCAAACCGAACTTCCTGAACCGGCGTGGGAGTTTAATGTAGCCGTCTTGCCCAGCAAATGACCTGTCCCATACGGCATTGGCATTGAAGCGCAGCAGATACATTGACGTTTGCGCATCCCCCAAGAGGTAGAAGCCGCCGTCGTCAAGAAAAACGACACGATGGGGCGTCAGGGCATTGCCATCGAAACTGGGTAATTCCCAACGACTCTTGTCACCGTTGGGACCAAGAGCTTCAGCGGGTTCTCCCGTCGCTGGATCCATCGCCATGCACCAGGTGGTTTCATATTCGCTCCCCGTTTCCGGGTAAGTAACGGCTTTGAATACGACCCTGATCAGCCCCGCGACCAATGCCAATTTTGGTGTGTTTCGATAGTCGACTGCCTTGGCCGAGATATCTGCTAGGCGTGAGTCATCAGGCTCGCCCACCGGGCGCGTAATGGCAATGCCATCATTTCCAAAACCTGGCCAAGGTGAAAAGCGCTCGTCGTATCTGCCAACAACGATGTCTTGGTAGATTGTTTTACCTTCAAAATAATTCACAGCACCCGCCGCAATCACCCCATCCTCCATCTTGCCGGTGGAGTGGCTGAGGACTGTTAGATTGTCAAAGTTTCGCGGCATTGGGACAGTTTGTTTTTTGGAAATCGGTACATGCCCGGTTGCGCGATCCCAGTGACCATCAGCATTCATCCGGATGAAAACCTTGTTTTCCTTATCATCGTCGTCAGGATTGTGGCCATACATAACCACTGAGCCATCATCCGCCCAAGCACTGGGGTTGACTAGTAGAGTATATGCATCCGGATCCAGGTCGGGTATGGGGGGGATACGAGCAAGGCCGTCGTTTTGGTCGCCGTAGGTAAGGTCCAGTTCACCTGCCTGTTTGATTGTCATTGCAATAGCTCCGCGTTGTAGATGTGTTGCTACGCTACGGACTATTGCAAAAGCTCGATACTGACAGAATTACCAGGTCGACGTTCCAGAATTGCACCTACACTTTGATTTTCGGGTCCCACCCTTTGTCGGCATGCATACTGATTAACAGGGGCAAACAGGACCTGCACAGCCATTGTAGTTGTATTGCACCTGCCGTTGCTGAGAGCGGCACTGGTGAGTGCCCACGGTCACTGCAGTGCCTGGATCGCCTGCGAAAAATTTTGCCCTGCCAGGCTCATGCTGTTGTTATGCGTCCCCCCCTGGTACCAGCAACAGTTTCTTGGGTTGCCGGCCGGCATCGAACAGTTCTTGGCTAAAACGCGACGGCACGAAGCGCTCATCAAGGCCGTGCACCAGCAGCACGGGTAGGCCGACATTTTTGATCTTGCCCAGCGAATCGAACTTCTGCGACATCAACCAGCGCACGGGAAGTGACGTATTGGCAACCGCCGCTGCAGCATCCCTCAGCGATGTGAAGGTCGACTTTAGGATCAAGCCACGCGCCAGTGCTACACCGCCCTTTTTCTGCGCCTGGGCGGCCAGCTCGGCGGCCAGTTCGACAGCCACGGCGCCGCCGAGCGAATGGCCGAAGATCAGGCGCTTGCCGGCGTCAGGCTGCAATTGTGCGAAGCGCTCCCAGGCGATGCGCGCATCTTCGTAGACCGTGGCTTCGGATGGCAAGTCGCCGCGGCTCTGGCCGAAGCCGCGGTAGTCCACGGCCAGCACCGAATAGCCCATGGCGTGCAATTGCTCGATGCGGAACAACCAGGTGAGCCAGCGGCGGCGCAGGTGAGTCAGGAAGAGGGTAGGCATGCCGGATTTTTAGCAGATGCGCAGGGGACGATATCGGAAAAGTTACCGAGCGGCGGTTTTGCTTGGTTGCAAGCTGTTTCTGGGCGCTATCGCGCGTTACGAAGCTGCGTCAGCAACGGCTGAAACTCCTGCAACAGCCATTCGCGCAAGCGTCGGCAACTGGCGTCTTGTTCCTTTTCCTCGTTGAAGGCCAGGAAATGGAAGGTGTCCTTGAGCACCAGTTTCTGGTCCACCGGCCGTACTAGCAGCCCCTGCGCTACCAGCGGCGCGATCAGGTGATGCCAGCCCAGCGCTACCCCTTGGTTGTTGAGCGCCAATTGCACCAGCAGGTTGTAGTCGTTGGCGTTGAAAAAGTGCGGCGCCGTGCTGGCGCGGCTCTTCAGGTCTACATCATGCAGTGCCAGCCAGACATTCCAGTCGACGTGCTCCGCGACTTGCGAGCGACCATAGGGCGTGAGGTTAAGCAGCGTACCGTCGCGCAAGCCGTCCAGCGTGCGCAACTCGGGGTGTGCGGCCAGGTACTGTGGTGTGCATACCGGGTAGATCACGTCATGGTTGAGCGGGTGCGAGCTGTAGCCCGCCTGCACCTTCACCAGCTTGGTGATGTAGATGTCCGGGCGCACGCCAGGCTCCATCGACAGGAAGTTCTGCGTGGTCACCAGGTTGATGTCGATGTCCGGGTTTTCCTCGAGGAACCTGGGCATCCGCGGCCCCATCCATAACGCGGCAAATGCAGGCGAGCAGCACAGGGTGACCACATGCCGGGAGTTGGTGTTGCTGCGAATTCGCTCGGCCGCCTGGGAGATGTTGACGAACGACAACTGCACCGCATCGAAGAATATCGAGCCGGCCACGGTCAGCTCCACCGCCCGGCCTACACGGGTGAACAGTTCGGCCCCCAGGTAGGTTTCCAGCTCGCGGATCTTCCGGCTGACGGCGGCCTGGGTCACGCACAGGGCCTCGGCGGCGCGGGTGAAGTTCTGGTACTTGGCGGCGGCGACGAAGACTTTCACCGCGCGCAGCGACGGCATCTTGATCAGCGTCTGATCGGGTTCGGAGTGTCTGACCATGGTGGTGGGGCGAGGTCCTTCGTCTAGCCAGGTGGGTCACTCTAGCCTGCCTACGGCCTGACGGTAAATGTGCAGGCGCTCTGGCACCGTGTGCTTGGGCCGATTGATAACTTCAGGTAATGGTTAGCGCCGTACAAATGTCGTTGGACCCGCTCTGGATCAAGACTTAACGTGAAACCCACGGCGCGGCATTCGCAACTGCGATGTCGAATAATTTTGAAGCAGGACATTCTGCGTGCCGGTTTTGACTCACGTTCGAATTTGAACGGACTGCCAAGCGTACTCGCACTGATCTCTACCCGCCTTATTGAACGTGCGACGTTCAAAGATTGGTTAATAAGCATAATAAAGAGGGTCGTATGAGCCATGCCGATGAGATTCTTTCGGTAAAAAATATCTTCAAGGTTTTCGGGCCCAACCCCGACATGGCCATGGAGATGCTGCGCAACGGTGCCGACAAGCACGAAATCTTCAGCAAGACCGGCCACGTCGTCGGTGTGTTCGATGCAAGCTTTTCCGTCAAACGTGGCGAGATCTTTGTCATCATGGGCCTGTCCGGCTCGGGCAAGTCGACCATGGTGCGGCTGTTCAACCGCCTGATCGAACCCACCTCCGGCAGCATCCACCTCAACGGCA
The DNA here is from genome assembly GCF_001320245.1 of Pseudomonas sp. NBRC 111124. Lineage (GTDB taxonomy): Bacteria > Pseudomonadota > Gammaproteobacteria > Pseudomonadales > Pseudomonadaceae > Aquipseudomonas. The sequence continues at coordinate 104,272 of NZ_BCBA01000002.1, read as the reverse complement.
AGGAAATCACCGGGCTCTCCGACAAGGCCCTGCTCGATGTACGCCGCAAGGAAATGGGCATGGTGTTCCAGTCCTTCGCCCTGATGCCGCACATGAGTGTGCTGGCAAACACCGCCTTCGGCCTGGAGATTGCCGGCGTACCCGAAGCCGAGCGCCACAGCCGTGCCCGTGAAGCACTAAGCCAGGTGGGCCTGGCCGGGCACGAAAACAGCTACCCGCACCAGCTTTCCGGCGGCATGCAGCAGCGCGTGGGGCTGGCCCGGGCGTTGGCCAACGACCCGACCATCCTGCTGATGGACGAGGCGTTTTCCGCCCTCGACCCGCTGATCCGCAGCGAGATGCAGGGCGAATTGATGCGCCTGCAGGCCGAACAGCAGCGCACCATCATCTTCATTTCCCATGACATCGAAGAAGGCATCCGCATCGGCCATCGCATCGCGATCATGGAAGGCGGGCGGGTGGTGCAGATCGGCACGCCACAGGCGCTGATCAACCAGCCGGCCAACGACTACGTGTGCAGCTTCTTCAAGAGCTTCAACAGCCGTTGCCAGTGTTCGGTGCTGGCCAAGAATGCGCCGCTGCAGTCCGTGAGCCGCCACTAAAAGAACCAGAGGTAAGCCCCCGTGACCGAATTCAGTCTGCTCGACCCATTCCAGGCGGCCGTCATCCCCCTGGGTGACTGGGTTACCGCCACCCTCAACTTCCTCGTGCATAACTTCCGCGAGGTGTTCCGCGCCATTCGCTGGCCGATCGACCAGGTGCTCAATGGCATCGAGTTCACCCTGCAGAGCATTCCGCCCACTATCGGCATTCTCCTCTCGGCGCTGCTGGGCTGGCAGCTGGCGGGCAAGCGCATGGCGCTGCTGTGCTTCATCACCCTGACCTTGCTCGGCCTGATCGGGGTCTGGTCCGAGTCGATGACCACCTTGGCCCTGGTGCTGACCTCGGTGTTCTTCTGCGCGGTGATCGGCATTCCGCTGGGCATCGTCTGCGCCCGCAGCAACCGCCTGGTAAGCATCATCCGGCCCTTGCTCGACGCCATGCAGACGCTGCCGGCGTTCGTCTACCTGGTGCCAGTGGTGATGCTGTTCGGCATCGGTAACGTACCGGGTGTACTGGTGACCATCGTCTTCGCGCTGCCGCCGCTGGTGCGCCTGACCAACCTCGGCATCCGCCAGGTGCCGGAAGACAAGATCGAAGCCGCCCGCGCCTTCGGCTGTACCCCGCGGCAGATGCTGACCCGCGTGCAACTGCCGCTGGCCACCTCGACCATCATGGCGGGCCTCAACCAGACCTTGATGCTGTCGCTGTCGATGGTGGTGATTGCCTCGATGATCTCGGTGGGTGGCCTGGGCCAGATGGTGCTGCGCGGCATCGGTCGCCTGGACATGGGCCTGGCCACCGTCGGCGGTGTCGGCCTGGTCCTGCTGGCGATCTTCCTCGACCGCCTGACCCAAGCCATGGGTGCGCGTACCAGCGCCGACCCGAGCCTGCGCTGGTACCACACCGGCCCGGTAGGCGTGGTGCTGCGCCTGTGCGGCGCGGCGCAACCCCAAGGGCGGCGCAAGACTGCCTGAGCTTGACCCTGGATACATTCGATCTGCCGCACGTGAAGATAACAATCAGAAGAAGGTAAGCGACGATGCACGAATCCAAGTTCTCCCGCAGCATCCTCAAATGCGCCACGGCGCTGACTCTGATAGCCGCCGCGTTGTGCGCCCATGCTTCGGCCGACAAACCGGGAGATGGGATCAAGGTCACCCCGATCTTCCCCTCCATCGCCGAAGAACGCTTCCGTGGCGAGGTCGCCATGGAGGGCTTGCGTGAACTTGGCTACAACGTGCAGGAGCCGAAGGAGACCGAGTACGGCGTGATGATGGTGGCCTTGGCCAACGGCGACGCCGACTTCACCGTGCACCTGTGGGAAAAACTCCATGACAAGTTCTACCAGCAGGCCGGCGGTGACGATGCAATGGTCAAGACTGGCAACATTCTGCCGGGCGTCGCCCAGGGCTACCTGATCGACAAGAAGACCGCCGACCAATACAACATCAAGTACATCACCGACTTGAAGAAACCAGAGGTCGCCAAGCTGTTCGACACCGACGGCGACGGCAAGGCCGACATGACCGGTTGCAACCCGGGCTGGGGCTGCGAGCTGGTGATCGCCCACCATATGAAGGCCTATGACCTGAGCAAGAGCATCACCGTCAACCAGGGCTCGTACTTCGCGCTGATGGCCGACACCATCACCCGCTACAAGGAAGGCAAGCCGATCCTGTACTTCACCTGGGTGCCGCAGTGGATCGCCAGCGTGCTGGTCGAAGGGCGTGACGTGGTCTGGCTGGAGGTGCCGAAAACCGAGCTGCCGGGCGGCGACAACAGCGTCGATACTAGGTACCACGGCAAAAACCTCGGCTTTGCCATCGACAAGGTAGTGGCGGTACTGAACAAGGACTTCGCAAAGAAGAACCCGGCTGCAGAGAAGTTCCTGTCGCTGGTGCAGATCACCACCGATGACGAGAGCAACCAGAACCTGAAGATGCAGCAGGGCGAGAAGAAGCCTGCCGACATTACTCGCCATGCCAAGCAATGGGTTGCGGCGCACCGTCAGCAGTTCGATCAGTGGCTGCAAGCTTCCCGCGCTGCGGCTACCCAGGCCAGCAATTAACCCTGTTTCAGCGGTGTGTAGCATTCGCGGGCACGCCCGCTGCCACAGGGACTGAGCTATCCCCTGTGGGAGCGGGCGTGCCCGCGAAGAGGCCGATACAGGCGCTACAAATATCAATTCTGTTCGATAATCGCCCGGATATCACAAGCCCACTGTCCGCTATCCGCCCACCCAATCCCAACATCGGATTGCCCAACCCCCGCCTTTTTGCTTAGCTGTGTCACTGATACACCCGTGGTCCGCTGTCCCCAGAACAATAACGATGCCGAGTGCCTTGCCTATGGAAAGCCGCCTGCTGAGCGAGCGCAGTAGCGTGTTCCATCACGCCGACCCTTATGCGGTGTCGGACTACGTCAACCAGCACGTGGGCCAGCACTGCATCGGCCTGTCGCGCACCACCCACCCGCAGTCCAGCCTCAGCCACCGCAAGTTCGCCGAACTCGACCTGTGCCGCATCAGCTACGGCGGCAGCGTGCGGGTTACTTCACCGGCGTTGGAGTCCATCTACCACCTGCAGGTCCTGCTTAACGGCAACTGCTTGTGGCGTGGGCACCAGCGTGAGCATTACCTCGTACCCGGCGAACTGCTGCTGATCAATCCAGACGACCCGGTCGACCTGACCTATTCCGAAGACTGCGAAAAATTCATCCTCAAGGTGCCGACCCGACTCCTCGATACTATTTGCGACGAGCAGCGCTGGCAGCGCCCGGATGGCGGCGTGCGCTTTCTGCGCAACCACTATCGGCTGGAAGAGCTGGAGGGTTTCGTCAACCTGCTGGCGATGGTGTGCCACGAAGCCGAGGTCAGTGATTCCCTGCCGCGGGTGCAGGGCCACTACAGCCAGATCGTCGCCAGCAAGCTGATGACCCTGATGAGCACCAATATCCGTCGAGAAAGCCTGGGCACGCCGGGTGCCAATCTGGAGCGAATCCTCGATTACATCGACCGCAACCTCAAGCTGGAGCTGCCAGCCGAGGCGCTGGCGGAGCAGGCCTGCATGAGCGTGCGTTCGCTGTACGCGCTGTTCGATCGCCAACTGGGCACCACGCCCAAGCAGTACGTGCGCCAGCGCAAGCTGGAACGGGTGCATGCGTGCCTGAGCGATGACAGCTGCGCGGTGCGCAGCGTCACCGAACTGGCCATGGATTACGGCTTCGTGCACCTCGGACGGTTTTCCGAGGTGTATCGCCAGCGTTTTGGCGAGCTGCCTTCGGAAACCTTCAGGCAGCGGCGTTGAGGGGGCTTACAACGGGTAGTGCTTGAGTTCGCGCGCGATCAGCATGCGCTGGATCTCGCTCGACCCCTCGTAGATCTGGGTGATGCGCGCATCGCGGTAGTAACGCTCGACCGGGTAATCCTCAAGATACCCATACCCACCATGCACCTGGATCGCCATCGAGCACACCCGCTCGGCCATTTCCGAAGCGAACAGCTTGGCCTGCGACGCCTCCGAAAGGCACGGTTTGCCTGCCGTGCGCAGCCGCGCGGCATGCAGGATCAGCAAGCGCGCAGCATTCACCTGCACCTGCATGTCGGCCAGCAGGTTGGCGATGCTCTGGTGCTCGTTGATCGGCTTGCCGAATTGAATGCGGTCACGCGAGTACACCAGCGCCGCCTCGAACGCGGCACGGGCGATACCCATTGCCTGGGCGGCGATGCCGATACGCCCGCCTTCGAGGTTGGACAGGGCGATGGCCAGCCCCTTGCCGCGCTCACCGAGAATATTGGCCGCCGGGATGCGGCAGTTGTCGAAGGTCACCGCGCAGGTATCGGAGGCGCGAATGCCCATTTTGTGCTCGCTGCGGTCGACCTTGAAGCCTGGGTTGTCGGTGGACACCAGGAACGCTGAAAGGCCTTTCTTGCCCAGCTCCGGGTCGGTGACGGCAAAGACGATGGCGAGGCCTGCGCGGCGGGCGTTGCTGACGAACTGCTTGGACCCGTTGATCACCCACTCGCCATTGACCAGCTCGGCGCGGGTGCGCAGGTTGTGCGCTTCGGAGCCGGCCTGTGGCTCGGTCAGGCAGAAGCAACCGATCACCTCGCCCGTGGCCAAGCGCGGCAGCCAGGTCTGTTGCTGTTCTGGCGTGCCGTAGGCGAGCAAGGGCCCACAACCGACCGAGTTGTGGATGCTCATCATCGCGCCGGTGGCGCCGCAGCCAGCGGCGATTTCCTCGACCGCCAGGGCGTAGGCCACGTAGTCGGTGTAGCTGCCGCCGAAGTCCTCGGGCACGACCATGCCGAGCAGGCCGAGCTCACCCATCTTGCGCACCACGCCATCGTCGATCCAGCCGGCCTTTTCCCAGGCCTGGGCATGTGGCGCGATCTCGCCGCGGGCGAAGTCCCGGGCCATGTCGCGGATCATGATCTGTTCTTCGCTCAGTTCCAGGTCTTGCATCTGTGTACTCCCGGGCTCACAGGCCTTCGAAGAATTGGTCGACCCGCTGGCGCGACAGCCCGGCCAGGGTCGGCGGGTTCCAGCGCGGCTGCTTGTCCTTGTCGATGATCAGGGCGCGCACGCCCTCGATGATGTCGCCGTACTGGAACCACTGGCGGTCGATGTGCAACTCCATGGCGAAGCAGTCTTCCAGCGCCAGGCGGCGGCCGCGTCGCAGCATCTCCAGGGTAACCGCCATGGCCAGCGGCGAGCGGCTTTCCAGCAGGTCGGCGGTCGCCAATGCCCATTGGTGGCTGTCGTCGATGCTCACCGCACGCAGCTGCTCGATGATTGCCGCGAGGTCGGGCTGGGCGAAGAAGTGGTCGATGACCGGGCGCAGCTTCTCCAGCGGCGCGTCATCCAGCACCTGGCTGCCGAGCCTGGCCAGCAGGTTCTGCAAGTCCTTGAGCGGGTGGTCGCCGAAGCGCAGGGTATTGAGGCCTTCATCCAGGTCGGCAAGCCTGTCGCTGGTCAGGTACCAGTCAGCCAGCCCGCAATACAGGGCGTCGGCGGCTTGGATCTGGGTGCCACTGACACCGAGGTAGGTGCCCAGCTCGCCGGGAATACGCGACAGGAAGTAGCTGCCGCCGACGTCCGGGAAGTAGCCGATGCCAACCTCGGGCATGCCCAGGCGGCTGCGCTCGGTGACGATGCGCAGGTCGCAGCCCTGGGCCAGGCCCATGCCGCCACCGAGGGTGAAGCCGTCCATCAGCACCAGCACCGGCTTGCGGTAGTGGTGGATAGCCAGGTCGAGGGCGTATTCCTCTACGAAGAAATCTTCGTGCAGGGTTTCGCCCGCCTTGTAGCTGTCGTGCAGCGAGCGGATATCACCGCCGGCGCAGAAGCCCTTGGGGCCTTCGCCACGCAGCACCACGGCTTGCACCTGCGGGTCTTCGGCCCATTGGTCGAAGTGCTGGCGCAGGCTGCGCACCATGTCCAGGGTCAGGGCGTTGAGGCCGGCAGGGCGGTTGAGGGTAAGGTAGCCAATCTGGTTACGGACCTCGGCCAGTACATGAGCCGTTGCCGAGGTATGAGCGTGCGCGGTCATCGCGTTCTCCCTGCTTTGTTATTGATTTTCCAAGTGAAGTCTGGAGTGCACTGGAGGATCAGTGGATCCTGGCATGCGAAATTATCTTGCACAATGGACAAATCTGCAGGGGGGCCGTGCGTTTTTGCCTTGAAACCTGCCGAATCCCAATTTTCATTAATCTGACCGTAACGATTAGCGCCCCAGCTTGATTGATCCCTCAAACCCGCTCGCCCTAATGTGCCCCCACGACAGCGAACCCGTGGAGTCACCCAATGACCATAACGAAGAATCCACCGCCGCAATGGTCCAGGCGCCGCGCCGAGAAGCAGCGCCGCCTGGACCGCGTCCGGCACTTGGCCGACGGTGTGGTGCTGCCTACCGAGCGCATCGTCGAAGCCTTGGAACTGCTGATCGCCCCCGGTGACCGCGTGGTGCTCGAAGGCAACAACCAGAAGCAGGCCGACTTTCTCTCGCGTTCGCTGGCCAAGGCCGATCCCGAGCGCCTGCACGACCTGCACATGATCATGCCCAGTGTCAGCCGTGCCGAGCACCTGGACCTGTTCGAACGCGGCATCGCCCGCAAGCTCGACTTCTCCTTCGCCGGCCCGCAGAGCCTGCGCATTGGCCAGCTGCTGGAAGACGGCCTGCTCGAAGTCGGTGCCATCCACACCTATATCGAGCTGTACTCGCGGCTACTGGTCGACCTGATCCCCAATGTCACTTTGGTCGCCGGCTTCATGGCCGACCGCGAGGGCAACCTGTACACCGGCCCCAGCACCGAAGACACCCCGGCGCTGGTCGAGCCTGCCGCCTTCAGTGACGGCCTGGTGATTGCCCAAGTCAACCAGCTGGTGGACCGCGTCGACGACCTGCCGCGGGTGGACATTCCGGCGTCTTGGGTCGACTTCGTGGTGGTCGCCGACCAGCCGTTTTACATCGAGCCGCTGTTCACCCGTGACCCTCGCCACATCAAGCCGGTGCACGTGCTGATGGCGATGATGGCGATCCGCGGCATCTACGAGAAACACCAGGTGCAGTCGCTGAACCACGGCATCGGCTTCAACACTGCCGCCATCGAGCTGATTCTGCCGACCTACGGTGAGTCGCTGGGCCTCAAAGGCAAGATCTGCCGCAACTGGACGCTGAACCCGCACCCGACCCTGATCCCGGCTATCGAGACCGGTTGGGTCGAAAGCGTGCACTGCTTCGGCACCGAGCTGGGCATGGAGGACTACATCGCCCAGCGCCCGGACGTGTTCTTTACCGGCCGCGATGGCTCGCTGCGCTCCAACCGCATGATGTGCCAGCTGGCCGGGCAGTACGCAGTCGACCTGTTCATCGGCGCCACCTTGCAGGTCGATGGCGACGGCCATTCCTCGACCGTTACCCGTGGCCGCCTGGCGGGCTTCGGCGGCGCGCCGAACATGGGCCACGACCCCCGCGGCCGGCGCCATGCGACTCCGGCCTGGCTCGACATGACCGTGCCCGAGACGATGCTCGAACGCGGCCGCAAGCTGGTGGTGCAGATGGTCGAGACCTATCAGGAAGGTGGTAAACCCACCTTCGTCGAAACCCTCGACGCCGTGGAAGTGGCAAAGAAAGCCGGCATGTCCCTGGCGCCAGTGATGATCTACGGCGATGACGTCACCCACCTGCTCACCGAGGAAGGCATCGCCTACCTGTACAAGGCGCGCAGCCTGGAAGAACGCCAGCAGATGATCGCCGCCGTGGCTGGTGTCACCGCCATCGGCCTGCGCCACGACCCCAAGGCTACCTTGCGCCTGCGCCAGCAAGGCCTGATCGCCTTGCCCGAAGACCTTGGCATCCGCCGCACCGACGCCAGCCGCGAGCTGCTCGCCGCGCGCAGCATCGCCGACCTGGTCGAGTGGTCCGGCGGCCTCTACAACCCGCCCGCACGGTTCAGGAGCTGGTGATGACTGTGCATGACTTGAAACCGCGCCAGCTTCTTCGCGAGCACGCTCGCTCCCACAGGTACTGTGCCGTACCTGAAACCAGCGCGATCCCTGTGGGAGCGGGCGTGCCCGCGATGAGGCCCGACCTGCAAACCGATATCTCCCAGGCCGACCAACTGGCCGATCTGGCCGTCGAGGCCCTCATCGATGAAGCCGACCTGTCCCCCAAACCCGGCCTGGTCGACCGCCGCAGCAGTGGCGCCCACACCGACATGACCCTGGCCCTGATGCACGCCTCGGCACTGGCCCTGTGGCCTTGCCTGCGGCAGATGGCCGAAGTCGCCCAGGCCCATGGCGAGGTCGGGCAGCCGCTGCGCGCCGAGCTGGGCCGTATTGGCCGTGAAGGCGAACAGGCCATGCTCGCCACCACGGGGGGTATCAACACGCACCGCGGCGCGATCTGGGCCCTCGGCCTGTTGGTAGCCGCACAAGCCCTTGATGTTGATGCCAAGCCCTTGGCGGTGGCCGCACGGGCCGGGCGTATTGCGCTGATCGATGATCCCGCAGCCCCTGTCCAGCAAAGCCACGGCGCCCAGGTCCGCCACCGCTATGGCGCCAGCGGTGCCCGCGAACAGGCCCAGCAAGGCTTCCCTGCCGTGCTCGAACACGGCCTGCCACAACTGCGCCGCAGCCGCGCCGTTGGCGCCAGCGAACGCCACGCCCGGCTCGATGCCTTGCTGGCGATCATGGCCGCGCTCAGCGACACCTGTGTGCTCTGGCGTGCCGGCCCGCAAGGCCTGCAAGCCCTGCAAGCGGGCGCCCGCGCGGTGCTCGATGCCGGTGGCAGCGCCAGCCTCGACGGCCGCCGCCTGCTACGCCAGCTGGACGCGCAACTGCTGCACCTGAACGCCTCACCGGGCGGCGCTGCCGATCTGTTGGCCGCCTGCCTGTTCCTCGACAAAGCCGGGAGCCTGTGAAATGGAAACCCTGAACTTTCAATTTCCCGCCGCCGAGCCTGGCCGTGGCCGCACCTTGGTCGGCTGCGTCAGCTCCGGCGACCTGGAAGTGCTGATCGAGCCCGGCAACGCCGGCCGCCTGGAGATCCAGGTGGTCACGTCGGTCAATGGCAGCAGCGCGCGCTGGAGCCAGCTGTTTCAGCGCTTGTTCGACGGCCGCTCGCTGCCGGCCGTGAAGATTGACATCCACGACTTCGGTGCAACCCCAGGGGTGGTGCGCCTGCGCCTGGAACAAGGTTTCGAGGAAATTGCCCATGACTGACATCGCCCGCCTGCTGCAAAGCCGCAGCTTCGTCGAACTCGGCGCCCGCCAGCGTGCCCGCGCCTTGCTCGATGCTGGCAGCTTCCGTGAACTGCTGGGCCCGTTCGACCGCCTGATGTCGCCGTGGCTGCCGCGCCAGGGCATCGTGCCCCAGGCTGACGATGGTGTGGTCATCGCCAAGGGCCTGCTCGCTGGCCGTCCTGCCGTGATCGCCGCCATCGAAGGCGCGTTCCAGGGCGGCAGCATGGGCGAGGTGGGCGGCGCCAAGATTGCCGGCGCCCTGGAGCTGGCCATTGAGGACAACCGCAACGGCATCCCCACCTGCGCTGTGCTGCTGCTGGAGACCGGCGGCGTGCGCCTGCAAGAGGCCAACCTCGGCCTGGCAGCCATTGCCGAGATCCAGGCGGCGATCGTCGAGTTGCGCATTCACCAACCGGTGATCGGCCTGATCGCAGGTTCGGTCGGCTGCTTCGGTGGCATGTCCATCGCCGCCGGCCTGTGCAGCCACGTGCTGGTCACCCGCGAAGCGCGCTTGGGCCTCAATGGCCCGCAAGTGATCGAGCAGGAGGCCGGTATCGCCGAGTACGACGCCAAGGACCGTCCGTTCATCTGGAGCCTGACCGGTGGCGAACAACGCCATGCCAGCGGCCTGGTGGACGCCTATGCGGCCGATGACGTCGACGACATCCGCCAGCAGCTGCTGCAACTGCTGGACAGGCCATCAGCCAACCGCGCCTCCCGCCACGCCTGGTACCTGGAACGCCTGGCCAGCCTGGGCGCCGACTGCCCACAACTGGACGCCGCTGCCGTGCGTGCCCTCTACCAAGGAGAAGCCCAATGAACCGTGCGCTGAACTGGCTGCCGGGCCTGGCTGGTGGCGAACCGCTGGCAGGCTATCCCGCCTCGTTGCGGGTGGTCGATGGCGAACTGGACAACCGCCTGGCGCGCTTCATTGCCGTGGTGCCGGACGCGCACAACCCGTTCCCACGGGCGCGAGAAGGCGAAGTCGGCTTGCTTGAAGGCTGGGGCCTGGCCAAGGCGGTGAGCGAAGCGGTCGAGCTGGACCGCGGTGGCGAGAAACGCGCCATTGTTGCCGTCATTGATGTGCCGAGTCAGGCCTATGGCCGCCGCGAGGAGGCGCTGGGTATCCACCAGGCACTGGCTGGCGCCGTGCAGGCTTACGCTCAGGCGCGCCTGGCCGGGCACCCGGTGATTGGCTTGCTGGTCGGCAAGGCCATGTCTGGCGCCTTCCTGGCCCACGGCTACCAGGCGCAGCGGCTGATCGCGCTGGATGACAGCGGGGTGATGGTGCATGCCATGAGCAAGGCGGCGGCCGCGCGCATTACCCTGCGCAGCGTCGAACAGCTGGAGGCGCTGGCCGCCGAGGTGCCGCCGATGGCCTATGACCTCGCCAGCTATGCCTCACTGGGCTTGCTCTGGCGGCGCCTGCAGGTGGGAAGCGCCGATGCACCCAGTGCCAGCGACATCGCGCAGGTGCGTGCCTGTCTGGCCGAGGCGGTACGCGACATCGGCCACTCGACTGACCTTGAATCGCGGCTGGAGGGTGAACACCGTAGTGCCTCCCGCGACGTGCGCGCTCGCCTGCGCAGCCAGTGGCAGGAGGCCTGACATGAACCTGCCGCAGCCACATGATCTGCTCTGGGGCATGCCCCAGGCCGACCTGCCTGCCGATGCGCCAGCCTGGGCTGTTCACGCCTTGGCGGCTGGGCAGCCGGTAGTGGTGCGGCGTGCCGCCTGCGCCAGCGGCTGGATAGCGGTGGGCGTGCGGGGGCAAGGGCGGGAACAGCGCCTGGGTGTGCTGATGCGCTTACGTGATATCCAGCGGCAAATGAGCCCAGAGACACTGCGCTGGGCGGGGCAGAGCCCCTGGCCAGCCTTGCAGGCACTGGCCTCGGTAACACCCGTGCTCGAGGCACGCGGGCTGGCCTGGGGGCCGACGGGAGGTGTGGGTTACCAGTTGGCCACCGGCTGCAACGTCGTGCATGGCGCCAGTGACCTCGATTTGTTGGTGCGCACGCCACAATTCATGACCCGGGCAACGGCACGTGAACTGCTGGACATTCTCGAGTGCGGCCCGTGCCGCATCGATGTGCAGCTGGAGACGCCGGCGGGTGCGGTAGCGCTGCGCGAGTGGGCTGGCGTGGCGAGCCGGGTGTTGCTGAAGTCGGCCCAGGGCGCACGCCTTGTCGCTGATCCGTGGAATGCGCTGGAGCATGCAGCGTGAGCAGCCTGTTCGCCTTCCCGGGCCAGGGCGCGCAGCAAGCCGGCATGCTGCAGTGCCTGCCTGAGGGCGCTTCGCTGCTATTGGAAGAGGCCAGTGACGCGTTGGGCGAGCCGGTAATGGGCCTCGACAGTGTGCAGGCCTTGCAGTCGACCCGCGCCGTGCAGCTCTGCCTGCTGCTGGCCGGGGTGGCCTGGGCGCGTTGGTTGCTGCAGCGCAGTCCGGCGCCGGAATACGTAGCCGGTCTGTCTATCGGCGCTTATCCCGCCGCCGTGACGGCCGGGGCACTGCGGTTCGCCGATGCGGTCCGCCTGGTGGCGCTGCGTGGCGAGCTGATGCAGCGGGCCTACCCGCAGGGCTACGGCATGACCGCCCTCAGCGGCCTCGACCTGAGCACTGTCGAACGCTTGCTGGCCGACGTGGGCGGTGAGGTGTACCTGGCCAACCTCAACAGCGACAACCAGATCGTCATCGCCGGCAGCGACACGGCCATGGCCGAGGTCGCCGCCAGGGCGCGCAGCCGCGGCCAGGGCGTCGCCCGGCGCCTGGCGGTGAGCGTGCCGTCCCACTGCACATTGCTCGACGGCCCGGCCGCCGAACTGGCAACGGCCTTTGCCAGCGTCGAGCTACGTCGCCCGCGCATCACCTACCTGAGCGGCAGCAGTGCGCGGTCGATTTTCGACCCACAACGCCTGCGCGATGACCTGGCCGGCAACATGGCCCGGCTGGTCGACTGGCGTGCTACGTTGCGCAACGCCTATGAACGCGGCGTGCGCCTGCATGTGGAAATGCCGCCGGGCAGCGTACTCAGCGGCCTGGCCCGCCCGGTGTTCGAACAGGGCAGGGTGGTGGCCCTCGAAGCCACCCGCTGGGACACCGTCGACGCGCTGTTGCGCCAGGAGGTGGCCAACAACCGATGACGGCGCTGCAACTCGAAGAACAACAACAAGCAACTTCGACTAAAGCTGAGGACAACAACAATGATCATCTATGGTGTGGCTCTGCTGGCGGTGTGCACGCTGGCTGGCGTTATCGTCGGCGACTTCCTGGGCGTGCTGCTGGGCGTCAAATCCAATGTGGGCGGGGTCGGCATCGCCATGATCCTGCTGATCTGTGCACGCCTTTACATGCACCGCAATGGCGGCATGAGCAAGGAATGCGAGTTCGGCGTCGGCTTCTGGGGCGCCCTGTACATCCCGGTGGTGGTGGCCATGGCCGCCCAACAGAACGTGGTCACCGCCCTGCACGGCGGGCCGGTGGCGCTGCTGGCGGCGATTGGTGCGGTGCTGGTGTGCGGGCTGACCATTGCCGTGATCAGTCGCAGCCATCGCGGCGAACCCTTGCCGGCGCCTGATGGGCCTGAAGTCGCCACTGCGCAGGCTGCCCCTGCAGGAGGGCGCTGATCATGTGGCCGATCATTGACAATGCCCTTGAACACAACGGCCTGATCACCGCCTTCGCGGTGGTTGGCGGGATCATGTGGTTGTCGGTGCTGTTGTCGAAGTACCTGACCTTTGGGCGGGTGCACGGCTCGGCCATCGCCATCGTCATCGGCCTGGTGCTGGCCTGGGTTGGCGGTACCGTCACCGGTGGGCAGAAGGGCCTGGCGGACATGGCGCTGTTCTCCGGCATCGGCCTGATGGGCGGGGCCATGCTGCGCGACTTCGCCATCGTCGCCACGGCCTTCGAGGTGCAAGCGACCGAGGCACGCAAGGCCGGGCTGATTGGTGCGCTGTCGCTGCTGCTGGGCACGGTGCTGCCGTTTATCGTCGGCTGCGCGGTGGCCTATGCCTTTGGTTACCGGGATGCGGTGAGCATGACCACCATCGGCGCCGGGGCGGTGACTTATATCGTCGGGCCGGTGACCGGGGCAGCCTTGGGGGCAAGCTCGGATGTGGTGGCGCTGTCGATTGCCACCGGGTTGATCAAGGCGATCCTGGTGATGGTGTTCACGCCGGTTTCGGCGCGGTTGCTGGCATTGGACAACCCACGCTCGGCGATGGTGTTTGGTGGGTTGGCGGGGACTGTGTCGGGGGTGACTGCCGGGTTGGCGGCTACTGATCGGCGCTTGGTGCCTTATGGTGCGCTGACTGCCACCTTCCATACCGGACTTGGGTGCTTGATGGGTCCTTCAGTGCTGTATTTCTGTGTCAGGGGATTGGTTGGCTAGTGGCGCGTCCACCCTGTGGGAGCCGCGCTTGCCGGCGATGGGCCGCAAAGCGGCCCCGCGATTTCAAGGTTGTTGCATAAATTGCCGGGGCCGCTTCGCGCCCCATCGCCGGCAAGCGCGGCTCCCACAAGTACAGCGCATGCCTGGAAGTGGGTGACTCAAGGCGTTTTCATCATGCCCAGTTCGGCATCATCGAGCAGCGCCTCGGCCAGGGCGCTGAGGTAGTGCGAGGCCCAGAGCAGCTGAGGTTTGTCTTCCATGTACGAGGAAGGGGCTAAATCTGATTTTTCAGCGGCTAGGCGTAACAGCATGTAACGAGTGAGGTTAGGCGATTAGCGGGGATTGGTAGGATTAGGGAGAGAGGCCGGTTCACGGCCCCGGATCACGTATGTTCCTGATTTCCAGTGAGTTGATCCTGCGAGGTAGCTCTTCGACCAATTGCTCAAGCTGTGCCAACGGAGACCGGTTATCCGGGGAGGGCGAGCGCGACAGGCTGTGAGTTGCTCTGTTCGAAGGACTGCTCGGAGGACTGGTCGAAACGCTGCTGCGATCCAGTTCCGGGTAATAGGAAGAGCCGCTATCCGAGTTACTGCTGCTCAGGTCGGAGTCACTTCGGTTCTGTTCGGTAAACGATGGCTGACGTCGGACTGGGCTTCTGGATGGCTCGCGGCTGGAGAGCGAGCTGTCTGAGGTCACTGATCGTCGATCAGGGCTAGGGGTGGGACTTCGACTGTTGCCGCCATGTTTACTCGCCTTGTGCAAGTCAAGCAGACCAAGACTGCGCGGGAGGTGGGCTCTACTCTGGCGTCCACGGCTCGCAGCCCTCCCAATAGTCATGTTTGTGAACATGTGCCCGGTCGGGTCTTTATGGTTGACGGGGTCGTCTGCGCAATAGGCATAAGTGTTGATGCCGCCTACGCCGAACGGGCTGTAGCTGTCGGGTGATTGGAAGCGCATCAGGACTGCACTGTAAAGCCGATAACCGCTACCCAGCGCATAGCAGCTTCCCCATGGCTCCTTGCGTTCACCGTTGAAGCCCAGGAGCGAAGAGCATTCATCAGTGAGTACAGAGAAGCCGTAACATGCATAGGTGCGTGCGGTGGGTGCATCAAGGTTGCACAACTGATGCAGACGATTAGGTGAGCGCTGCAAGATTATCTACCTCCGTGATGCATGCTCGATATGAGACTGGATCATGGCTGTATGCACCGGGCGCCGCCACTGGCAGAACTGACAGGTTGCGCGGCGTCAGGCTTCGCGGCTGTACATCCTGCATTCAGCCAACAAGGCCAACAAATTCGGCTCCCGCTCCCGGGCCTTCAAAAACACTACCCCGATATGCTGCTGCAACCGATAGCGCGCCTGCAGCGCAATCAGCTTCACGCGGTTCTCGTACACCGCTGCGATCCGACCTGGCAGCAGGGCAAACCCCACCCCCGAACTGACCATGCTCAGCAGCGTGAAGATGTCGTTCACCTGCATCGCCACCTTCGGCTCGAACCCGGCCTGCTGGAACACCCGTGCGCCATCGCGGTGGGTGGCAAAGCCCTGGGTCAGGGTGATGAACGTGGAGTCGGCGAGGTCCGCCAGGTCCACTTCCTGCTGCTCGGCGAACGGTGAATCGGTGGGCACGGCGAGGAAGATGTCGTCGGAGAACAGCGGCAGTTGCTCGCAGGCGGGGTCCGCCACGCTTTCGTCCAGCGACACCAGGATCGCTTCCAGTTCGTGGTTCTTCAGGCGTTGCAGCAGGTCGACGTTCGAGCCCAGGGTGAGGTCGATATTCAGCTCGCTGCGCCGCAGCTTCAGGCCCATCACCAACTTTGGCACGGTTTTCACGGTCAGCGAATACAGCGCGCCGAGGCGGAAGCGTTCGGCATAGAAGCCGGCGGCCTCGCGGGTCTGGCGCACCATCTGCTCGGCGTCCTGGATCAGCTGGCGGGCTTTCTTCTCCAGCACGTAGGCGCTTTCCAGCGGGATCAGCTGGCGGCCTTCATGCTTGAACAACGGGCAGCGCAGGGCGCTTTCCAGGGAGTGGATGGCCCGGTGCACGCTGACCGCGCTGGTAGACAGCTCGGCGGCGGCGCGGCCGAGGTTGCCGCTGCGCATGAAGGCGAGGAAGGTCTCGAGCTTTTTCAGGGTCAGTTCTTCGTCGATCAGCATGCAAAAGGGCCAGCGTGAAGGGAGTCGCTGATCATGCCACAGCCGCAGACTTCATGGCGGCGTCAGGTTGCTAGGCAGCAAGCGCGCCCGGCGCAGTTGCGCAAGATTGCGCGAGCCGGTGCAGAAGCAGGCAATGCACAGCTGGCGCAGCAGAATATCGAAATGTTCCACCACGGCCTCGGTGGAGGTCATTGCCGCACTCAATACATTGGCAGCCTGGCCTACCAGGTCGGCACCGAGGCGAATGGCTTTGGCGGCATCGACGCCGTTGGCCACACCGCCGGAGGCGATCAGGCCGATTTCCGGCACGGCACGGTGCACCGCCAGCAGGCACTGTGCGGTCGGGATGCCCCAGTCGGTAAACGCCAGGGCGACTTCGCGTTCGGCGGCGCTGCCGGCGCGCTCGGCTTCCACGGCTGCCCAGCTGGTACCGCCAGCGCCGGCCACGTCGATCATGGCCACGCCGGCGTCGCACAGCAGGCGCGCCACGCGAGGTGAAATGCCAGCGCCGACTTCCTTGACGATCACTGGCACTGGCAACTGGGTGGCCAGGGTTTCGATGCGTTTCAGCACGCCGCGCCAGTCACGGTCACCTTCTGGCTGTACGGCTTCCTGCAGGGGGTTCAGGTGGATGATCAGGGCATTGGCCTGCAGGGTGTCGACGGCGCGGCGTGCCAGGTCCAGTCCGTCCGTCTCGCGCAGCTGGGCGGCGCCGAGGTTTGCCAGTAGCGGCACATCCGGTGCCAGGCGGCGCAGCTCGCCGGTCAGGCCCTGGTCCTGGCCGCTGCGCAGGCTGACCCGCTGCGAGCCTACGCCCATGGCGATGCCCAGCGCCTGAGCAGCTTCGGCGAGGTGTTGGTTGATGAAGCGGGCGCGGTCGGCGCCACCGGTCATGGAGCTGATCAGCAGGGGGGCACGTAGTGCGTGGCCGAACAGTTTGGTGGCCAGGTTGACGTCGTTCAGGGCCATTTCCGGCAATGCGCAATGTTCGAAGCGCAGTGCTGACCAGCCAGGGTCCACGGTATGGGTGGGGGTGCTGGCGGTCAGCACGATATCCAGGTGATCGTCCTTGCGTTGGCTTAGCGGGTTTTTCTTCATGCCGGCTCCATGTTGGGGGCAGCAGTTGTGTGGCGCTTGTGTTGTACAGATAAGCTGAAATATCAGGCAGCAAGGCATGCTGCGGGTTCATTTGGAGGGCGCTGCAAGGTTATCGGCGGACACCTGCCGGTTGACCACCCGCCACCCCCCGCGTAGCCTTGCCACTTCGAGGTTCTTCGGCCATGCCGAAGCTAAGACGGGAACGCGGTACAAGCCGCGGCTGCCCCCGCAACTGTAGGCACCGACAACGGATCGACACAGCCACTGCGCCCACGCGCGGGAAGGCGTCATCCCGCCAGACTCTTTATTGGGCTGGAACGGTGCAAGCCAGGAGACCTGCCTCGAGACGATTTCGACTTTCAACCGGGCGGGGTGATCCGGTGGCGAACGAGCCCGGCCGGCCTGGCCTGCGGCTTTCGTCCCGTGTGCCCGCGCCAACCTGCCAAGGGCAACGCGACATGAAAACACTGGCCAAGCTCCCCGTCACCATCGTTACCGGCTTCCTCGGCTCGGGCAAGACCACCTTGCTCCGCCACATGCTCGACAACGCCCAGGGCCGTCGTATCGCGGTCATCGTCAACGAATTCGGCGAGCTTGGCATTGACGGCGAAATCCTCAAGCAATGCAGCATCGGCTGCACCGAGGAAGAAGCCAGCGGCCGCGTCTATGAACTGGCCAACGGCTGCCTGTGCTGCACCGTGCAGGAAGAGTTCTTCCCGGTGATGCGTGAACTGGTGGCACGCCGTGGCGACCTCGACCACATCCTCATCGAAACCAGCGGCCTGGCACTGCCCAAGCCCCTGGTGCAAGCCTTCCAGTGGCCGGAAATTCGCAACGCCTGCACCGTCGACGCGGTCATCACCGTGGTCGACAGCCCGGCCGTGGCCGCCGGCACCTTCGCCGCCTACCCGGAACAGGTCGACGCGCAACGCAAGCTCGACCCTAACCTGGACCACGAATCGCCGCTGCACGAACTGTTCGCCGACCAGCTGGCCAGCGCCGACCTGGTGGTGCTGAACAAGGCCGACCTGATCGATGCCGAAGGCCTGGCCAAGGTGCGTGCCGAAGTGGCCGAGGAGCTGCCGCCTGCGGTCAAGGTGATCGAAGCCAGCAGCGGCCGGCTCCCGCTGGAAGTGCTGTTGGGCGTGGGCGCGCAGGCCGAGGCGCACATCGATGGCCGCCGCACCCATCACGACTCGCACCATGACGGCGACGATCATGACGATCACGACCACGACGCCTTCGACTCGATTTCCATCGACCTGCCCGAAGCCGACGAAAGCCTGCTGCTCGATGCCCTGACCCAGCTGGTGGTGGAGTTCGGCATCTTGCGCGCCAAAGGTTTCGCGGCCATCCCTGGCAAACCGATGCGCCTGCTGGTGCAGGGCGTGGGTACCCGTTTCGACAAGCACTTCGACCGCGCCTGGCGCGCCGATGAGCCACGCATCACCCGCCTGGTGCTGATTGGCCAGGACCTCGATGCCGTGCACCTGGAAGCGCGCTTGCGCCAGGCCCTGGGCGCCTGACCCATGCACCTGCTGCGGACCCAGCCCGGCGGTTTCGTGCCGGATGACAGCATCGCCGACCTCGGCCAGACACCCGCCGAGCTGGTGATTCTCTGCAGCGGCGATTCACACCTGGCATTGCTCGCCGAAACCGCCGAGCAACTGCCGGACGACTTCCCCAGCCTGCGCCTGGCCAACCCGATGCAGGTGCAGAATCATGCTTCGGTCGACCTGTACGTCGACGAGGTGCTGCGCCATGCCAAGGTGATCCTGGTGTCGCTGCACGGCGGCGTCGGCTACTGGCGCTACGGCGTCGAGCAGCTGGTCGAACTGGCCGCACGCGGCGTTCAGTTGATCCTGGTGCCCGGCGATGATCGCCCGGACCCGGAGCTGACCGGCCTGGGTACAGTCGTCGGCGAGCCGGCCGAGCGCCTCTGGCACTACCTGCGCCAGGGCGGCAAGAGCAATGCCGTCAACCTGTTCAAATGCCTGGCCAACCAGTGGCTGGGGTGCGATTACAGTTGGGATGAACCGCAGCCGCTGCCGCGCACTTCGGTGTATCACCCAGGCAAACCCGGCGCGCAGCTGGAAGATTGGTTCAGTCAGTGGAACACCCAGTACCCGGTGGCCCCATTGCTGTTCTATCGCTCGCACCTGCAGGCCGCCAACACTGCATTCATCGACGTGTTCTGCGAGCGCTTGCAGGCGGCCGGCCTGAACCCGCTGCCCATCGCGGTGGCCAGCCTCAAGGAAAGTGCCTGCCTGGAGCAGGTCGAGGCCTGGCTGGACGAGGTGGGCGCCGAGGTGCTGATCAACACCACAGGTTTTGCCCTGTCCAGCCCGGAACGCCCCAATCTGCGGCCGTTCCGTCGTGATATACCGGTGCTGCAGGCCATCTGCGCGCAAGACAACCAACCCGGTTGGGAAGCCAGCGAGCAGGGCCTCGGGGTCCGCGACCTGGCCATGCACATCGCCTTGCCGGAACTGGACGGGCGCATCATCACCCGCCCGGTGAGCTTCAAGGACATGGCCTGGCGCAGCGAGCGCAGCCAGTCTGACGTGGTTTGTTACCGCGCTCACCCCGAACGCATGGACTTCGTTGCCGAACTGGCGCGGCGTTGGGTCGAGCTGGCGCGCCTGCCCAATGGGCAGAAGCGTGTGGCGCTGGTGCTGGCCAACTACCCGACCCGCGATGGCCGCATCGGCAATGGCGTCGGCCTGGACACCCCGGCTGCCGCCCTGAACATTCTCAAGGCGCTGCAGGGCGAGGGCTATCCGCTCGCGGAGCTGCCCGATAGTGGCACGCAGTTGATTCATCAGTTGCTCGGCGGGGTCACCAATGACCTCGAGCACCTCGACCAGCGCCCCTGCGCCCAGAGCCTGAGCCTGGCGGACTACCAGGCAGCGTTCGAACGCCTGCCCGAGGCCAACCGCCAGGCCGTGCTGGAACGCTGGGGGCCGCCCGAGCAGGACCCGATGTACCGCAGTGGGCGGCTGATGGTGGCCGGCCTGCGCTTTGGCCTGACGTTCGTCGGTATCCAGCCGGCGCGCGGCTATCAGGTCGACCCCAGCGCCGTGTACCACGACCCGGACCTGGTACCGCCCCATGGTTACCTGGCGTTTCACTTCTGGCTGCGCCATGCCTTTGCCGCTGATGCCGTCATCCATGTCGGCAAGCACGGCAATCTGGAGTGGCTGCCTGGCAAGGGCGTTGGCCTGTCCGCACAGTGCTGGCCGGACGCGTTGCTCGGCCCGCTGCCGAACATTTATCCGTTCATCGTCAACGACCCGGGCGAAGGGGCCCAGGCCAAGCGCCGGACCCAGGCGGTGATCATCGATCACCTGATGCCACCGCTGACCCGCGCCGAAACCTATGGCCCTCTGCGCCACCTTGAACAGTTGGCGGACGAGTTCTACGAAGCCCAGCTGCTCGACCCACGCCGCGCGCGCGAGCTGCAGCGCGACATTCTCGAGCTGGTCAAGGCCAACCACATCGACCGTGAGTTGCAGCTGGAAGGCCAGCTGGACGATGCAGCGGTCTGGCTGCCGCGCCTGGACACTTACCTGTGCGACCTCAAGGAATCGCAAATTCGCGACGGCCTGCATGTGTTCGGCGAATCGCCGCAGGCCCGCCTGCGCATCGATACCTTGCTGGCCTTGCTGCGCGTCGAGCGTGGCGATGGCCGCGGTGGCAACGCCAGCCTGTTGCGCACGCTGGCCAAGGCACTGGCGCTGGGCTTCGACCCTCTCGATTGCGACCTCGGCGAGGCCTGGTCTGGCCCGCGTCCGGCGCTGCTGCAGGCCGAGGACGAGGCCGCGTGGCGAACCTGTGGCGATACCCGAGAGCGCCTCGAGTTGCTGGCGCTGCGCATCATCGAGCAGGCCCTGGAGGGGCATGTGCAACTGCCTGAGCAGCCCGAATGGCTGCCGGTGCACGACGTGATTAACACCCTGCGCGAGCAGGTTGCGCCGGACCTGGACGCCTGCGGCGCTGCAGAACTCAATGGCCTGCTTGCTGCGCTGGCCGGGCGTTTCGTGCCGGCCGGCCCCAGCGGTGCTCCTAGCCGTGGGCGCCTGGATGTATTGCCCACCGGGCGCAACTTCTACACCGTGGACGTACGCAACCTGCCGACCACCACGGCTTGGCGCCTGGGGTTCGCCTCAGCCAACCTTATCCTTGAACGGCACCTGCAGGACCATGGCGACCACTTGCGTCAGCTGGGCCTGTCGGTATGGGGCACGGCGACCATGCGCACCGGTGGCGACGACATCGCCCAGGCCATGGCGCTGATGGGCGTGCGCCCGGTGTGGGCCACCGGCAGCCAGCGCGTCGACGACTTCGAGATATTGCCGCTGAGCCTGCTGGATCGCCCAAGGGTGGACGTGACGCTGCGGGTTTCGGGCTTCTTCCGTGATGCTTTTGGCAACCTGATCCGCCTGTTTGACGCCGCGGTGCAGGCCGTGGCGGCACTGGACGAGCCGGACGACCTCAACCCCCTGGCCGCCCGGGTGCGCAACGAACGCGCCAGCCTGCAGGCACAAGGGGTGGAGGCCGAACAGGCAGCGCGCCAGGCCGGCTGGCGGGTGTTCGGGGCCAAACCGGGCGCCTACGGGGCCGGCGTGCAGAACGCCATTGATGGTCGCCTGTGGCACAGCCGCGACGATCTCGCCGAGGTGTACCTCAACCATGGCGGCTACGCCTACGGTGCCAGCGATGAAGGCACCCCGGCGCGCGCCCAGTTCGCCCAACGCCTGGGCCAGGTGCAGGCGGTGCTGCAGAACCAGGACAACCACGAGCACGACCTGCTCGATTCCAACGATTACTATCAGTTCCAGGGTGGCATGCTGGCGGCGTCGGAGACGTTGTCCGGCGGGGCAGTGGCCAGTTACCACGGTGACCACAGCCAGGTTGACCGGCCGCGGATCCGTACCTTGAAGGAAGAGCTCAATCGCGTAATCCGTGCCCGTGCGTTGAACCCGAAGTGGATCGACGGTGCCAAGCGCCATGGCTACAAGGGCGCGTTCGAGCTGGCCGCGACCGTCGACAACCTGTTCGCCTTCGATGCCACGACGCACCTGATCGATGACCATCATTACCAGTCGCTGGCCGATGCCTACGTGCTCGACCCGGCGACCCGCGACTTCATGCGCGAGCACAACCCCGAAGCCCTGCGCGACCTCACCGAGCGTTTGCTGGAAGCCCAGCAGCGTGGGCTCTGGGAAGCCCCAGGTGACTACCGTGAGGCGCTCGAGGAACAGCTGCTCGACGGCGAGGAACAGGCCTGAAATGAGTGAACCCGTACAATTTCCGCTGGCTGCCGTGGTCGGTGCCGACGATCTCAAGCTGGCCCTGTGCCTCACCGCCATCGACCCAAAGATCGGTGGCGTGCTGATCGAAGGCCCGCGTGGCATGGCCAAGAGCACCTTGGCCCGTGGCCTGGCCGACCTGCTGGGTGAGGGCCCGTTCGTGACCTTGCCGCTGGGGGCGAGTGAAGAACGTCTTGTCGGTACGCTGGACCTGGACGCCGCGCTCGGCCAAGGCAAGGCACAGTTTTCTCCCGGCGTGCTGGCTCACGCCGATGGTGGCGTGCTGTATGTCGATGAAGTCAATCTGCTGCCTGACACCTTGGTCGACCTGCTACTGGATGTGGCTGCCAGTGGCACCAACCGTATCGAGCGTGATGGCATTTCCCATCGGCACAGTGCCCGTTTCGTCCTGATCGGTACCATGAATCCCGAGGAAGGCGAATTGCGCCCGCAGTTGCTCGACCGGTTTGGCTTGAATGTGGCGCTGGAGGGCCTGCCAGCGCCGCAAGCGCGCCAGCAGATCATTCGCCGGCGGCTGGCCTTCGACAGCGACCCGCAGGCGTTCTGCGAGCAGTGGGCCAGTGCCCAGGCGCAATTGCGTGAGCGTTGTCAGGCAGCGCGCCAAGGCCTGGCAGCGATTGCCTTGGACGATCAGGCCCTGGCCTGGATCACCGAGCGTTGTTTCGCCGCTGGCGTCGATGGCCTGCGTGCCGACCTGGTCTGGCTGCGCGCCGCCCGCGCCCATTGTGCCTGGCGCGGTGGCCAGGTAATCGAAGAAGGGGATGTCGACGCCGTGGCCGAGTTCGCCTTGCGCCATCGCCGCCGCACGGCGCCTGATGCGCCGGCCTCTGCACCGCCGCCAGACGCTGCGGATGGCCGTGACAGCCAGGGCGAAGGCGGGCAGGGCGATTGGGGCGCGTTGCCAGCGCAGCCTGTGACCAGCGGCGCGCGGCGAGAGGTGCCGAACTGGGCAAAAAAGCCCTGAGCATCCGTCAATCAGGTTTGCAGATGGCGGATGCCATGCCCCGTGTCGGAAAACTGGCGGGTGCCAGCCGTGGCCGCGGCTGTTCGGCATCCTCTGGCCGAGTGGCCTGGCTGCCGACCTTGCTCAGGGGGCGCCCAAAGCTGCGCCAGGACCTTTGCTGGCAGCAGCGCCAAGCCCAGGCCAATGAGTTATGGCTGGTGATCGTCGACGCCTCGGCTTCGACGCGGCGCCATCAGGCCCTGGCGCAGTGCAAAGGCCTGCTGGCCGAGCTGTTCGACCAGGCCTATCGACAACGCGCCCGTCTTGCCCTGCTGACCGCCAGTGGCGGCGCTGCGCAATGGCATCGCCATGGGCTCAAGGCTTCGGCAAGCCTGCAGCCTTGGTTGCAGGCCCTGGGCGCGGGTGGCGGCACGCCGTTGATCGCCGCGCTTGAGCAGGCGCGGCGCTGGTTGCAGGCCCGGCAAAAAGCCCATCCTCACGAGTTGCAGCGCTGCCTGGTGTTCACTGATGGCCGCCTGCAGCGCTGGCATGCACTGCAACCCATGCCTTGTGCCACCTTATTGGTGGACATGGAATTGGCGCCAGTTCGCTTGGGGCGTGCACAACAGTTGGCCTCGGAGCTACAGGCCGACTATCAGCATCTTGAACACTTCAAGGTATTGGAATGAGTTGTACGAATGGCGGAGGCGCGACACTATGTCGCAATAAGAAAGTTGCCTGACAGGCCTTTGTAAAGTTGTTCAAGTGCGTGACCGGCACGCACTTGACGGTAAACAGTGATATTACTTCGGCATCGACCAAGGCTGCAGGTCATACCCTTTCTGGCACAGTTCGGCGCGCACTTCCTCGATCAGGCTGGCCCATTGCGCAGGGTCCGAATAGATACGCGACGATACTTGCTTGCTGCCAATACGGGTACTGGTCCGGTCGATGACCGCAAGGCTCAACTCACCGGTGCCGTTGGGCGCATCCCAGGCTACGCACTGGAACGGTTCGAACGCGTGGTCGGCAATCAGCAGTGCTTCGTTGACACGGAGCGGGGCATTCATGGTTCGGTCTCTCTATGGTCCCAAACATCGAAATAAGGTCCGCGTAACTGCTACGTCGCTTCAGGTGTTATCGCGATCCGCAGCGCGGGGTTACTCGTACTGATGCTCCACGTCAGGGGTGGAGTCACACAGATAATGTAAATTTTTTGCGGGTTACACATTTTTTGTTTCCCGGCGCCGGCTGTGACGCCAATAAATAAGGAAAATTCCCGAGCGGCTCCGGCCCGGCAGAATCCGGCAGACAGACGGTCGTGGGCAGCGTCAAGTTCGTTGCTACTGTTAATTCGGCGCCGCAACTTGCTGTTTTAACGAAAAAAACCAACAATTGGCGCCAAGGAACGGTCATGCACGAGACTGCCGCTCTTCGTCGCTTGCTCATCGTCGACCCCTGCGACGATTGCCACCGTCTTTTACCTGGCCTTGAGAGTGCCGGCTGGGAGGTTTACAGCTGTGGCCTGGACCAGGCTCTGGAGCACCGTTGCGATATCGGTGTGTTGCGCCTGCAGGCCTCGCACCTGCGCCATCCCGACGCGGTCAAGGACATGATCAAGCGCAGCAACACCGAGTGGATTGCCGTGCTCGATGCCGAGCAGTTGCGCATGCAGAATGTCGGTGACTTTGTCTGCGAGTGGTTTTTCGATTTTCACACCTTGCCATTCGACTTCTCACGCGTGCTGGTGACGCTGGGGCGGGCTTTCGGCATGGCCCGCTTGCGCGGCAAGGGTGCGGTGCGGGTGGATGGCCTGGAACATGAGCTGCTCGGTGACAGCCGGCCAATCCTCGAACTGCGCAAATTGCTCGGCAAGCTGGCGCCGACCGAATCCCCCGTTCTCATCCGCGGTGAGAGCGGCACGGGCAAGGAGTTGGTGGCGCGCACGCTGCATCGCCAATCTCAGCGTAGCGAAATGCCGTTTATCGCCATCAACTGTGGGGCGATACCTGAAAACCTGATCCAGTCCGAATTGTTCGGGCATGAAAAGGGGGCTTTTACCGGTGCCCACCAGCGCAAGGTAGGGCGGATCGAGGCAGCCCATGGCGGCACCTTGTTCCTCGACGAAATTGGCGACCTGCCGCTGGAGCTGCAGGCCAACTTGCTGCGATTCCTGCAGGAAAAGCACATCGAGCGGGTCGGTGGAAGCCAGCCGATTCCCGTCGATGTGCGGGTACTGGCGGCAACCCATATGGACCTGGAGAAAGCCATCGAACAGGGGCGCTTTCGCGAAGACTTATACTATCGGTTAAATGTGCTGCAGGTGATGACTGCCCCGCTGCGCGACCGGCATGGCGACCTCTCGATGCTGGCCAACCACTTTTCACACTTCTACAGCCTGGAAACCGGCCGCAGGCCACGGTCGTTCAGCGATCATGCCCTGGCAGCGATGGGGCGCCACAACTGGCCGGGTAACGTGCGCGAGCTGGCCAACCGGGTAAGGCGCGGGCTGGTGTTGGCCGAAGGGCGCCAAATCGAGGCCCAGGACCTTGGCCTGCAAGGCCTGGAGCAGGAAGACCAGCCGCTGGGGACGCTAGAAGCCTACAAGCATCGTGCTGAGCGCCAGGCGCTTTGCGATGTGCTGGACCGGCACAGCAACAACATGAGCATTGCCGCGAAGGTGCTTGGGGTATCGCGGCCGACGTTCTACCGGCTGCTGCACAAGCACCAGATTCGCTGATCAGCTGGATTGCGCGATATGCCCGTCAGACAAGTCTTCCAACGGCGCTTCTTCTTCGCCCGGTAGCGCAGTAATCACGCTGAAATCGCTGACCTCGACTTCGCCGCCGCCATAACCGAGCAAATGGAAGGAAAACGCCTTGCGCACGGTCGGGTTATCGAAGCCGAACTCCATCTCCAGCGGTTTGTCGGTGGTCACCTGAATCTCCTCGGGCAGCCCCAGCGGTACATCCTGCTCAAGCTCCTTGGCCTTGAGCTTGATAAAGGCCGCATGCTGCGGGTCCAGTGCGCGTACCTTGACCCGCACGCGAGTGTGCGAGCCCTCGGGCATTTCCAGGTACTGCGCGCCGATCAGGTTGTCGGCCCAGTCGTCACGAATGCGCGCCTGCAATTGAATGGCGGACGGGCCGCCGAACTGGTAACGCAGGTTGAGCGGCGTTTGCAGCAGGGACTGGTCGAGCACTCCGGCCAGCTCACCCATCTGCGCGCCGAGGGTGCCGTCACCGGGGCCGATGTAGCTGGCCTGGTCGGCGATGAAGCCTGGGCTTTGGTAGCGGCGGCAGCGCTGCTGGAAGTCGCATTCGGTGAAGATGCCCTTGCCATCGTGGTAGCGCAGCATGCCGTTGGTGTACGAAATCATCTCCCGACCGGTGTCGTAGTCGCGGTACAGCGAGCGCCCACCGAGCGCGATCGGGATTGGCAGGGCAAAGTAGTCGAGCAGGGAAGTGGCCAGGTCGATGTGGCCATAGGTACCGTTCTTGATGTGCGGCAGTTGGGCCTGCTCCGGCGCCAGGGTCAGGTTGAAGCCCCAGGACGAAGCCAGGCGCACACCATCGATACCGTGAGATTCATCCGAGGTGACCACTACCAGTGTGTCTTTGAGTACGCCCTGGCGTTCGAGGTTATCGAGGAACGCGCCGATCGCGTCATCGAGGTAGGCGACCGCCGCTTGCTTGGCGGTGTCGTAGCGCTGCAGGTATTCGTCCGGGGCGGAGTAGGGCTGGTGGGTGCCGACGGTCAGCAAGGTGAGCATCCACGGGCGGTCCTGCTGGCGCAACTGGCCGACATAATCCAGCGCCCCTTCGAAGAACGCCCGATCATCCTTGCCCCAGGGGAATTCCAGGTAGTTGTTGTTGCTGAACCACTCCAGCCCGTGAACCGAGTCGAAGCCGATATGCGGCATGATCCGGTCCTTGGCCATGAAGCGCAGGCCTGCGCCTTGCAGGTAGTGGGTGGTGAAGCCGGCCTGGCGCAGCTGTGCCGGCAGGCAGGCCTGGTTGCGCTGCTGCTGGGTGAGCAGTTCGACGCCTTTTGGCGTGCCGTTGGCCAGCTTGTCGTAGTCGCCGCACAGCATCGCATACAGGCCGCGGATGGTCTGGTGCGTGTGCAACACATAGTCCGGGGTGTTCATGCCGCGTTCGGCCCAGTGGCTGAGCTTGGGCATCAGGTCTTCGTCGAAACGGCTGTGCAGGGCCTGGCGGTTGGGGCGCACATAGGCGCCGGGGATGCCTTCGAGGGTGATGACCAGCAAATTGCGCGCGCCGCCTGGCGCTGCCAGCAGCTTCTGCCCGCTCAAGTCATGCTGGGTCAGGCCAGCGCTTGGTAGCGGCGTCACCGTCGGGGCGTGGCCCGCCCAGTGCTGGGCGTGACGTTGCAGGTCGCCGGCGGCGGCTGACAGCAACTGATGGGAAAGGTTGTACTGGCGCCACTGGTCGGCGTCGCTGGGCGCCAGGTACTGGCTGCCCCAGTGCGTGGCAAACAGCAGCGCCGGGATGGCCCAGGCCTTGCGCGCGAACTTCGCGCCGGGTTGCCTGCGGCTGCGCCAGGCGCTGCCCAGCCAGACCAGCAGCCCTCCCGCCAGCAAGGCAGGCAGCCAGGCATGGGCCAGGCCGCCGCCGGTGGAGTTTTCCATGAATTGTGGGTCGAACAGATAACTCAGGTCGGCACTGTTCGGCAGCCTGCCAACGGCGCTGACGAGTTCGGCCGAAGCCACCCACAATCCAGCCCAGGCCAGCAGCACCGGCAGTGCCAGCCACCACGGGCGGCGCTGCAACAACAGCACCAGCAGGCTGCCCAGCGCCAGGTCCGACAGGTAGCCATACGGGCTGGACCAGCCTAGCAGGGCACGCATGACCAGGGGGATCACCAGCACCAGTGTGGTCAGGGCGAGAAGCCGGGTGCGTGGTGGGCCTTGCAGGTTCTTCACGAAAACTTTCCTTTTTGCCATGAAATCGTCACACATTTGTGCGCGATGATAACAGGCCGACTCCAGGAAAGCCGTTGGCTACAAGGTTGGTAACCAATTGAGGGGCGCGCTGCGCCCCCGCATGTCAGAAGTAATACGGGAATTTCAGACTGAAGGAAAAGTCTGGTGCATCTTCTGTCAGGCCAATTGACAAGTTCGGCACGATAGTCAGGTTGTTGGTGGCGGCAAAGGTCAGGCCGACGTTGAAGTTGGCGGCGTTGTAGTCGCTGTTGGTCACCGACTGCCAGTCACCGCCGTCAGGTTTGATCTTGCTCTTTCTGGAGAACTGATCGGTCACCGAGAACGACATGCTCATCTTCTCGTTGAGGGCGAAGGCGATACCGCCGCCAACCTGCCAGGAGTCGCCCAGTTTCACGTCGCCCCCCACCTTGGTGTCGACCTGCGGGCTGATGTCGCTGAACGAGTCCTGCATGTTGTAGGTGTATTGCAAGCTGGCAAACAGCACGGCCGGGTCGAACGTCTTGACCAGCGAGAGCCCGGGCGAAATCGACCAGACGCCGTTGCCGGTAGGCAGGTCTTCGGGCACTGCGAGGTTGTCGTTGCCCGTGCTCTGGATCAGCTTGATGCCGTACGGGTCCTTGCCGGTCGGTGCCTTGACGCGCAGCGTGGCCACGGCATCTGGCCAGGTCTCGTCCTCATCGAGGAATTTGTAGGCGATGCCGACGTTGACGTCGCCGATGGTCGGGTCGCGAGTGACCGAGGCATCGGACGTGGTCCCGGCGGCCCCGCCTGCCCCGCCGGACGAGTAGGTGGACTCGCGGTACACGATAGGCACGTTGATGTCGAACTGCCAACGTTGGTCGACGTTGTAGCGTGCGGTCAGGTCCAGGGTCCAGTTATCGGCCTTGATGCGGTCGATGTTGATGTTGCCCAGGAAAATCGAGTCCAGTGCCAGGAACCCGTTGAGGGTCAATGCACGGGTATCGTAATGGGTGTAGGTCAGCCCGGTTTCGACGCTGAACTTGCCGCCACCAAAGAAACCGCTCGCTTCGTCATACAGGTTGGACACGCTTTGCGCGGGCTCCGAGTTGTCCTGCAGTGACTGCCCATAGGAGCTGCCGCTGCTGCCTGGCGTGCCGGTGGCCACGGTCTGGCCACCTTTTACCCCCTCCGCAGGGGACTTGGTCAGGCGCTTCGGTGCAGGCTGAGCGGGGGCCTCCTCGACCTGCTTGAGCCGTTGTTCCAGGACCATCAGTGCGTTCTGTTGGGCTTCGTAGCGCTGTTTCAGCGCAATCAGTTCCTGTTTGAGTGCTTCGACCTGAGGGTCGGTTGCCGCCTGTAGCAGAGTGGCCGGGGCCAATGTTGTAATGCAAACGATAGCTCTGAACGTCAACAAACGGTGCATGGATTAGCCGTCCCTTCTGACTACATACGATGAGACTTGAGCGTAGATCAGTATCCGAGATTGCGAAGGCCTTTGAGCTGCTCAAGATTAGCGCTCACGGAACCGGCCATCGGTGCGTTGTCACGCAGCACGACATTCAGTGATGTCAGGTTGCTTACACGGTTGCTGGCGCCCAGCAGGGTGGTGTTCTGCATCAGCCCACCCTGGCCCAGGCTTTGCGCTGAACTGCCCTGGTTGCCGTTGGCGATGATGTTCATTTGTACGCCAGCGCCGGTGGACGACACGCTCAGCGAGCCTGCGCCATTGCTCCCCGTCAAGGTGGAGCCTGCAGCCAGGGCCTGCCCCTGGGGCTGTCCTGCCGGCGCTTCGTTGCCTTTGCTGACATTGATATCGACGTCGTTGTTGGCCGCGTTGAAATCACCGGCCGCACGTACCACCTGAGTCACGCCCTGGGTGGTGTTGAGGCCACTGCCGCCGGTCACGGTACCCGTACCCGTACCGGTACGGGCGGGCTGAGCGCTGCCGGTACCTTTTTCATCGATCATGGAGACGTAGAACTGCGGCTTGATGGTCGACTGCTGAACCTGCATCGCCGAGGTTGCGCCAATGACTTCGCCATTGGCGTTCTGCCAGGTGCTGGTCATGACGATGCCGAAGCTCACGATCCGCCCGGGCATCACGTAGCGCCCGCGCAGGCTGGCCAGCTCCTGGTCCTTCAGTTCGATCGGTTTGAACGTTTCTGCATGGGTTGGCAGGCTGGCGGCCAGGCAAACGACGGCTAGCCACAGGGAAGTCTTCATGGGGTGCTCCCGTAACGTCTTGCTCTGAGTCGTTAGAAGAAGTCGCTTCGAATGAAACCGAAGTCGATCAATTCCGCGTCCTGAACCGGGGTGAAGTTGCTGATGCGGTTCTTGGCGCTAAGTGGCAGCGGCGGGTCGAGCAGGATGTTGCCCTTGTCGTAGCCCTGGCCGATCACGGCAAAGATGATGCCGTTCCAGCCTTTGACGAAATCGTCGAGCTTGAAGCGTTTGTGGCCCAGTACCGGGTCGCCGACGTACACCCAGCCTCTGTCGACTTTCTGCATGACCACAAAGTGCTTGTAGCCGCGAATGTCCATCAGCACGACCACGGGGATGCGAATGCTGGGCAGGGTGTCTGGGGCCACCTTGTAGCCACGTGCGCGCATGCCCAGGCTTTCGACATATTTTTTCATGTCGAGCATGGAGAACCCTTGGGTACGCACCAGGTCCTCATCGGCGTGGGCGAGCATGCCTTCGATCACCTGGTGTTCATCCACATCCAGCCAGTAGGCCTGGCGCAGGATGGTCGCCAGGGCGGCCGCACCACAACTGAAATCGGTTTTCTGCTGGACCAGGTCGGCGAACTTGCGTTCGCGGATGCTCTGGACCGGTTTGTAGACCACTGCACCACCCGGCAGCACGGACAACGGCATCTGCGAAGCTTCGCTGACACTGGCGAGGCACAGCAGAAATGCCAAGGCGATAATGCGCATGTTCGACGCCCCCTGCCTTTTTCTTGTTAGAAAGAGGCTCCCCGAAGGGAGCCTCCAGACCACAGTGGTTACATCGAGGTGTTGGAGATGGCCAGCGAGTTGCTCTGCTGGTTGCCTACACCCGCTGCCACGTTCACGCCCAGGTTGCCGCTGCCACCGTTCACCGAACCACTCAGGGTGGCGGTGTTGGTCACAGGGTTGGCCCAGCCGGTCGGGGTCAGCACTTGGAACGACACGGTGTTGCTCAAGGCATACTCGCTAGACTCGCTGAAGCTCTTCGAGATGCTGTCCGACGATTGCGAAGCTTTCTCGCCAGCCTTCTCGTAGGCAGACTCGTTGGCTTTTGCCCATTCCGATGCGTTGGCCTTCTCGTAGGAGGTATTGCGAGCCTTGTCGTAGGACGAGTCATGGCTGCGGTCATACGAAGAGTCATTGGCCCTGTCGAAGGACGAGCTGAACGACTTGTCGAACGACGAGTTGCTGGACGACTCATGGGACTTGTCGATCGATGCATCCAGCGATGCACCCAAGGTTGCGTCGAAGTCGGAGCTGCGCGAACGGGTCACGTTGCCGACGGTTTGCGACGACGAAGCGCTGCCATTGACGTTGGCATCGAGCGAGGCGCTGACCGTGGTATTGGACGAAGAGCTGTGGTCGCGGCTGGAAGAGCCGTTTGCAGCCCAGTTGTTGGAACCACTGGCGGTTGAGCTGTTGCTGCCGCTGGAGTTGCTGCTGTTGGAGCCGCTGGCGGTCAGGCTGGTCGAGCCGCTGGAACTGCTGCTCTTCGATCCGCTGGCGCTGGCACTCTGGCTACCCGAAGCGCTGTAGCTCGAGCTGGAACTTTTGTCGACACTGGCATCGAATGCGCCGCTGCGCGAGGCCGAACCGCTCGAGGAGGTGGTGAAGGTCAGCGTGTCGACCCGGTAGGTGCGGTCGGCAGCGTTGTTCACCTGCAGGCCAGGGCCATTCTGATTGGCCGAGGCCGTAGCGGTCGAGTCACCGATTGCTGCGGAATTGTTGGCGATGGCCATGCTGTTTTTCTGCTGGTTGAGATCGCCGCCAGCAATGTTGATGCCCACGTTGCCGCTGCTGCCTTGAGCGGAACCGCTCATGACGGCAGAGCTTTGGGTGCCCCAGTTGTTGACCGTATTGGCGTTGCTGCGCTGGGTAATCTGGGCAGTGGCAGTGGACGTGCCGAAGACGAAGCTATTGTCGATTGCTGCGTTGTCGGACGAGGTGTTGGCGATAGCCGAGGCGTTGGCCTGTTGGTTGCCGTTACCGGCCGCCACGTTGACGCCCACGTTGCCACTGGCGCCAGCGCCCGAGCTGCTCATCTCGGCTTCGTTGACGGTGCCTTGGTTGTTGATGGTATTACCGGTGCTGGTCTGGCCATCGCGTGCATTGGCCGTGGCATCGGTCAGTACCGCACGGGCCGGTGGGGTGTGGTTGTTGTGGTTGTCGTGACCACGCCGATCGTTTTGCTCCGCTTGTGCAGCAACAGCCATGACCGCAGCAATTGCGAATACCAGAGGCTTGATTGCCATCGAGGGTTTCATGGTGTTTCTCCGTTCTTTAGGTTAAGTGTTGTTCTTACCTGTTACCTGCAGGGTCAGTTTGCGACCCGTACGCTCAGGGTGTTTGCCGTCTGGTTGCCCACCCCAGCGCTCTGATTCAGCTGAATGACCCCGCGGCTACCGGTGAATGCCTGGTCACCGGTGGTGACATGGCGATAGCCGGGTGAGGTATCAGATGGATCGGAGCTGTTGATCAGCGCCACGTTCTGTTGCAACAGGACGCTGTCATCGATGCTTTGCGGTTGTGAACTGATGCTGATGCGCAGGGCATTGGCCTGCTGGGTCGCTGCGCCCGCACTCTGGTTGACGCCGAGTGCGCCGCTGCCATGGCTGAAGGCACTGCCTCCAATAGTGGCGGTGGCGCCCATGTTGGGGTCTACGATGGCTTGCTGGCGCTGGCGGATCTGGGTGTTCGCGGTAGCCGCGTGGCCTGCGGCGATTGCCCGGGCGTTGGCTTGTTGCTGCTGGTCGCCGGCAGCCTGGTTGACGCTGAAATTGCCTTGGTACAGGGCGCCGGAACTGTCGATGTTGGCGTCGTTGATTACCGGGACCGGTGAGGGTGATTGCGCCAGCGCCGAGGCACTGCTCAACAGCGCCAGAATAAACAGCGTCTGCCTCATCTCATTTGCCTCCCGTGAGGATCTGCAGGGGGGCAAGACCGCGCTGGACGCTTGAATTGACCATGTTGGCAATGCCGTTGCCCGATCCGGTGCCGCGACCGCCAGCCTGGTTCGCCAGTTGCGTCTGGTTGCTGACGTTGCCGCCGATGTTGTTGGTCTGCTGGGTGATCAGCGAGGAAATACCGGTGCCGCTGGTGATGCTGGCAAAGTCGCCATCACTCAGTTCGTTGGTCTGTCTGAGCACATATTCGGAAGGGTTGGCATTGGCGGTGGTTGGGTGGGGGTCGGGCGCCATGGGCGCACGTATGGCCATGCGCGGTTGCACATCGCGGGTGATGACGATGATGCCGTTGTCGGCCTGTACGGGCAGCGCCGAGCCCAGTGCACAAGCGACCAGCAACAGGCTGGAAATACCTTTATCCAGTTTCCCCATGACGAATACTCCTTCTTCGGGCGCTGGTCTGATTCAGCGTTGCGAAGGAGCAGAGCGAAAGCCATGCCGGTTTTTGATAGTTGTTGGAAATCAGTGGTTTGGGCGCATTGCCTGAACGTGCCGTGAATTTTCTGTATCAGCGCTGAGACAAGATTTCAGTGAATCAGCGTCGGGCCCAGCATTTGCGTTACCCAAAGGGGGTTTTTAACGAATGTTTCACAACCTTGACACTGGCCCCACAAATGGCTGAGAGCCCGCAGATACGGGGGCTTAGGCGCGCGAGGCTGTGTCACGGGGTTAACACTCGGTGACGCAGACTGGGGGTTTTCCTTCCAGCAGGCGCTGCACGGCAATCAGGGCCGTTGCACTGCGTTGCGGCCATTGGCCTTCGATGACCTGCAGTGGCTGCCCATGGCGCTCCAGCCAGCGGCGGCTGTCTTCGAAGAATTTCTGGCGGTCGGCCAGGTCCGGCTGGCTGCGCTGCCCATCGGCAACCCACCCGACACCTTGCGGGCTGAGCAACAGGTGCAGGTCGTAATGGCGTTCAAGCAAGGCCTGTTCCAGCCAGGGCGGGCAAGCGTCGAACAGGGCGCGGCTCCACAGCATGTTGCTGAGCAGGTGGGTATCGAGGATCAGCAGTTCAGGTGCATGCTGGCGGGCCTGGTCCTCCCATGCCAGCTGCCCGCGGGCGATGGTGGGGATATCGGCGTAACAGGTGTCCCGGCACTCTTGGTCAATGAAGTGGCGAACATATTCGCCCACCACGATACCGCCGAAATGTGCCTGGATTTCACCGCTTAGCCAGCTTTTGCCGCTGGACTCGGGGCCGCACAGCACCAGGACCTTCATGCGTGTACCCGCGCAGGGTCACGGCGCCACTCCAGCCAGCCGCGGACCGCGATCAGGCTCAGCACGGCGAAGAAACCGGCCGTCAAGTACAGCTGCTGGTTCAGGTACAGGCCGACATAAACCACATCCACCACGATCCACAGCGGCCAGCATTGCACGCGCTTCTGTGCCATCCACAGTTGCGCGACCAGGCTGAAACCGGTCAGCGTGGCATCCAGCCAGGGCAGGGCGGCGTCGGTCCAGCCGGCCATTGCCGCGCCCAGTGCCACGCTCAGCAGCAGCCCTGCCAGCAAGCCACCGAACAGCGCCCGGGCTGGCAGGCGTGAGACCTGGCGCGCATCCTCGACCCGGTCCGGGCGCTTCCACTGCCACCAGCCGTACAGCTGCAGCACGGCGTAGGCCAGCTGCAGCAGCATGCCCGAGTACAGCCTCACTTCGTAGAACAGCCAGCCATAGATCAGTACCATGACCAGGCCGATCGGCCAGCACCAGGCGTTCTGCTTGACGGTGAGCCACACGGCGGTGACGCCGAGCACGGCGGCGATGAGTTCAAGGCCGGACATCGGCGATCCTTGGTTGGCAAAGGGCGGCGATTGTAGCTTGTGCGGGGCTTGAGGTGTAGCGCGCAACCGGCACCGGCCCGCTTGCCGGGCCGGTGATCATGCCAACTCAGACCCGGAACTGGCGCAGCAATTGTTCAAGCTCCTCGCTCAGCTGCCCCAGGGCCACGCCGGCATCGCTGGACTGGCGCGCGGCGTCGGCGGTCTGCTGTGACAGCCCGGCGGTGTCCAGCACATTGCGGTTGATCTCCTCGACCACATGCGACTGTTGCAAGGTGGCACTGGCGATCGAGGCATTGAGGGCGGTGAGGTTGTGCAGCGCCCGGCTGATGGCGTCGAGGCTGGAACCTGCCTCCCGGGCTTGTTGCACGGTGTGGCGCGAGGCCTCGCTGCTGGTGTCGATAGCTTTCACCGCCGCATCCGATTGGCCTTGCAGGTGTTCGATCATGGTGTGGATCTCGGCAGTCGATTGCGCGGTGCGTTGTGCCAGCAGGCGTACCTCGTCGGCAACCACGGCAAAGCCGCGGCCCTGTTCGCCTGCGCGTGCGGCTTCGATGGCGGCGTTGAGGGCGAGCAGGTTGGTCTGCTCGGCGATGGCTCGGATCACGTCGAGCACCCCGCCAATTTTCGTGCTGTGCCCGGCCAGATCACGGATCACCTGAACGGCCTGGTCGATGGTCGCCGAGAGGCGGTCGATCTGCTGCAGGCTGCCGTGGATGGCCTGTTGGCCGTGTTCCACCTGCTGTTGCGCGGCGCGCATCTCGTCGGCGGCCTGTTCGGCGGTCTTGGCCACGTCCTGCACGGCATAGGTGACTTCGTTGACCGCCGTCGCCACCTGGTCCATCTGCATCGACTGTTGGGCGCTGTGCTGCTGCGCGGCGCCCGCATTGTCGCCGACATGCCCGGCCGACTGTGCCAGGGCGTGGGCGGCGCCCTGGAGCTGGCCGACCACGCCTTGCAGCTTGCCGTTGAACTGGTTGAAGTGCTGGCCCAGGCGGGTGATCTCGTCACGGCCGTGGGTGTCCAGGCGGCGGGTCAGGTCGCTTTCGCCACTGGCAATGTTGCCCATGGCCTGCACGGCCTCCTGCAAGGGGCGAGCAATGCTGCGGGCGATGAGCATGACCACCAGGGCCATCAGCACGGCGATGACCAGGCCGACCAGCGAGGCGTCGCGCAGTTGACGGGCGAATTCGGCCTGCACATCGTCGACATAGACGCCGGAGCCGATGATCCAGCCCCAGGGTTTGAACAGCTGGATATAAGAGGTCTTGGCCACCGGCTCGCTGGCGCCCGGCTTCGGCCAGCGGTAGTTGACCGGGCCGGCGCCTTGGCTGCGGGCCAGGGCGACCATCTCGTTGAATACGGCGAAGCCGTCCGGGTCGCGGATCGCGGAAAGGTCCTGGCCGTCGAGCTTGGGGTTGGCCGGATGCATGATCATCTTCGGCCCCAGGTCGTTGATCCAGAAATAGTCGTTCTGGTCATAGCGCAGCGCCTGCACCACGTGCAGCGCCTGCTGCTGGGCTGCCTCGCGGCTGAGCGTGCCAGCGGCTTCCAGGCCCTGGTAGTAGGCCAGTACGCCAGCCGCAGTCTGCACCACGTGGCGGGTCTTTTCCGCCTTGGCCTGGTACAGGTCGCCATGGATCTGGCGCAGCATCAACAGGCCGAGCACCACCAGCATGCCCACCGCAACCACCAGAATCAGCCACAGACGCCGGCTGATCGACATCGACCGCAATGCCTTCATCGAATCCACTCCCGCATTGTTCTTTTTATTGAGCTGCATCCAAGCATGCTTTGCAGGCGGCAGGCACCCGACTAATGGCTAAGTGCTAGTTATTGGCTACTCTGCCACAGGCCGCACGAGCCTTTACCATGCCGCTTTGATAGGATCTCGGCCGCGCCAGATGAAACCTTTAGCCAGGCTGAACTTTTCCACTGGCGTCGGTCCCACCAGTCGCTGTAAAAAAGGCGCGCCGCGTGCGGCAATCACAAGCAAACCAAGAATAAGGGGCCTGCAAGCAGCAGTGCTTCATCGGGGGAAGAATGGATTTTTGGACTGCCTTCCAGGCAATCATCTTAGGTGTGGTCGAGGGGCTCACGGAGTTCCTGCCGATTTCCAGCACCGGCCACCAGATCATCGTCGCCGACCTGATTGGCTTTGGCGGCGAACGGGCCATGGCGTTCAACATCATCATCCAGCTGGCGGCGATCCTAGCGGTCGTGTGGGAGTTTCGCGGCAAGATCCTCGACGTGGTGTTCGGGCTGAAAAGCCAGCCAAAGGCACGGCGCTTCACCGGTAACCTGTTGTTGGCATTCATGCCAGCGGTGGTGCTGGGTGTACTGTTCGCCGACCTGATTCACGAGTACCTGTTCAACCCGATCACTGTCGCCACGGCGCTGGTGATCGGTGGCGTGATCATGCTTTGGGCCGAGCGTCGCCAGCACACCGTGGCGGTCGACCATGTCGACGACATGCGCTGGACCCATGCCCTGAAAATCGGCTTCGTGCAGTGCCTGGCGATGATCCCGGGCACCTCGCGTTCCGGTTCCACCATCATCGGCGGCCTGCTGTTCGGCCTGTCGCGCAAGGCGGCCACCGAGTTCTCGTTCTTTCTGGCGATGCCAACCATGGTCGGTGCGGCGGTGTACTCCGGTTACAAGTATCGCCACCTGTTCGAGCCGAGCGACCTGCCGGTGTTCGCCCTCGGCTTCGTGACCTCGTTCATCTTCGCCATGATCGCCGTGCGCGCGTTGCTCAAGTTCATCGCCAACCACAGCTATGCAGCCTTTGCCTGGTACCGCATCGTTTTTGGCCTGTTGATTCTGGCGACCTGGCAGTTCGGCTGGGTCGACTGGTCGACGGCCCACAGCTGATATGGTGCGCATTGAGGGCGTGCGCAATGCGCGCCTTAAACTGTTGCTGCTGGGTGCGCTGTGCCTGTTGCCGGGGATTGGCGCGGCCCAGATGGGCTGGGGCGGGCAGACCTGGGTGCCAATGGGGTTGTACCCGCTGGTCAGCCTGATCAGCCTGCTGCTGTACTGGCAGGACAAGCGCCAGGCCCAAGGCGATGCCTGGCGTACACCCGAAAAGGTGCTGCATGCCAGCGAGCTGCTGGGGGGCTGGCCCGGCGCGCTGGTCGCCCAGCAGCTGTTCCGGCACAAGACGCGCAAGCTGTCTTACCAGCTGGTGTTCTGGGGCATTGTGCTGCTGCATCAGGTGTTCTGGCTCGACTACCTGTTCCTGGGCAGCCGCTTCCTGCCGTTCAACTGATCAGTTCAGCAGGCCCGCTTGCAGCCGTTTTGGCAGCCGTCGCACCACCAGCTGGTGCGAACGCTGCAGCAGGTCGAGCAATTCATCCCGGCCCATGGGGTAGGGCGGTTCCAAGCTGATCCACTTGGCGCGTGCGAGATAAGGCGCTGGCCGCACGCCGGGCCGGTCGCAATAGCCCAGAAACAGCTCATCGGCGACCTTGAACGACAACCCCGCCCCGGCCAGGTCGAGCACGGCGAACATCTTGTTGCCCGCCACGGAAAACACCCGGATACCACCCCATTTGTAGTCTTCCCGTGCACCCGGCAGGCTCAGGCAGAACGCTGCCACCTGTTGCTCGGTGATTTTCTGACTGGACAATGCGCTCTCCTTCAAAGGGGCCGATCACCACAAAGATCGAATGTATGCTCAAGGTGATCCAGCCAGGCCCGCACAGCCGGCAATACCCCACGCCGGTGGGGGTAGACGGCCTGCAGCCAGGCCGACGCACAGCGCCAGTCGGGCAGCATGCGCACCAGTTCGCCACTGGCAAGCTCGCTTTCGCAATGCATCAACGGCAATACCGTGAAGCCCAGGCCTGCCATCGCCGCCTCCTTGCGCATGACAAAGTCCTCCACGCCCAGGCGTGCCGGCATGGCAATATCAAAGCGCTCTCCAGCCTCGTTGAACAAGCGCATTCTGGCGAGCCGATCGGCATCCAGTGCCCCCAGGAAGGGCAGCGCGGTCAGCGCCTTGGGGTGAGCGACCGGGTGAGCGGCCTTGAAGCCGGGTGATGCGACAACCTCGGTGCGGGCCTCGCGCAAACGCTTGGTGACCAGGTTGGGCTCTTCGTCATCGGCCTCGCGCACGCGCAGCGCTACGTCGATCCCTTCATTTATAAGGTCGACCCGGCGATTGACCAGCAGCAGATCGAGCTGGACTTGCGGGTAACGCGTGAGGAAATCCCGCACCAGCGGATTGAGAAACTGATTAGCCAGCCCGACAGGGCTGCTCACGCGCAGCGGGCCACGGGGTTCGCTGGTCGCGCTGGCGATCACTTCATCGGCCTGTTCTGCTTCCAGAAGCATGGCCTGACAGTGGCGCAGATAGCGCTCGCCCAGTGCGGTAAGTTGCAACTTGCGCGTCGTGCGCTGGAGCAGGCGGGCATTCAGGCGCTCCTCCAGCTCGGCGATGCGCCGGGACAACCTTGATTTCGGAATGCCGAGCAACCGGCCAGCGGCGGCGAAACCACCGGCTTCCACGACCTTGGCAAAATAGAAAAGGTCACTCAGATTGCGGGGATCACCAATAGGCACTTTCGAACGACCTTAGGAAATGGGAACGAGGCAAGCAGCCGTGGCCATTATGCCTGAGATCGACGTTTACCGGGGGGGGACGACCCGCAGCGGGTGATCCGGCGGGTCTGAGTTGTGTCAGGGTACCAATACCGTCTTGTCGCTGCTGCCGCCGTCAACCGCCTTGTATTCGGCGATGCCATCCACCAGCGCAACTTGGCGAACACCCTCTGGTGCTGGCAGGGCACCCTCGTCGAAGTAGTGGCCGAAGTCCTTGAGCATGGCCGCGCACTGGGTGGTGTCATACAGCAGAGAGTTCACGCCTACCAGCACGCCACCTTTGCGGTACAGCGCCAGTGCCGGGAAGTTGACCATGCCATCAACGGGGGCGGCAATGATCGCGATACGCCCGAAACTGGCCAAAGCAGACACTGACGCCGGCAACCAGAACCCAGTAGTGTCGAACACCACCTCTGCGCCGCCCGGGAAAACTTCTGACACCTGAGCGGCCAGCGACTCAGCCGATTCGAGGACGATGGCCGGGTAACCCTTGGCCTCCAGCGCTGCAGCTTGCTCTGGCCTGCGCACAGCGGCCAATACACGTGCGCCGCGGATCTTCGCCAGCGCCAATGCAGCAGTGCCTACAGCGCCATTGGCACCAATGACCAACAGCGTGGTGCCTGGCTTGATGCCGGTGCGCTCGACTGCGTCGTAGGCCGTGGTATATGGCACACCGATGGCTGCCGCCTGGGCGAAGGACAGGCTTTTCGGCTTCAACGCCACGCCGCTTGCAGGCACGGTAAGGAACTCGGCATGGGATCCATCACGTAGAAATCCAGGGCCTCTGCCCGTGCCCCATACGGACTGGCCGATCAGCGCCTCGGGGCCCTGCTCGACAATCCCGGCGAAATCCCGGCCAGGTACGCGAGGCAGCGTGGTGTAGGGGAAACGCCCCAGTACATTCTTAACATCGCTTGGATTCAGGCCAGCCGCCTTGACCCGAACCAGAACCTCGTCGGTAGCGGGAGCAGGGGTAGGCAGGTCGACCAGCGCCAGGTGATCGAGGCTGCCGGTAGCCGTGAACTGCAGAGCCTTCATGTTGCGTTACCTCAAGTGGATGATGCGTCCCAGCTTAAGGTCGTCCGTTGTGCCATGCCTGCCAGATAGTTACGCGTATCGGACAGTTTGCCTTCACGTGTGCAAGTGGTGGGCGGCGTAGACGGACGGTGCAATCCCTACTGCGCGGCGGAACATTTCGCTGAAGCTGCCCAGGTTGAAGCCCAGTTCGTCAGCGACCGCGCTCACCGCCGCGCCATCGAGCAAGCGCGCAGACGCATAGGTGAGTTGCACCTGGCGCCGCCACTCGGTGAAGCCCAGGCCAAGCTCGGCATTGAACAGCCGGGCCAGTGTTCGCGTACTGGCGCCTATGGCTTGGGCGTGTTGTTCGAACGAGAGCGCCAGGGAAGGTGTGCGCAGCACGTTCTCGCACAAGTTTCGCAGACGTCGATCGCCATTGGCTGGCATCGGCACTTGCAGCGACGCGCTGCGTGCCTGACGCAGTTCGATCACCAGCAAGCCATCCAGTGCATCCCTGTAGACCTCATCGGGCGTAGGCCCTACCTTTACCCGGCGC
Source organism: Pseudomonas sp. NBRC 111124 (assembly GCF_001320245.1). GTDB lineage: Bacteria > Pseudomonadota > Gammaproteobacteria > Pseudomonadales > Pseudomonadaceae > Aquipseudomonas. The sequence continues at coordinate 62,923 of NZ_BCBA01000002.1, read as the reverse complement.
CTGATCAGTTCGCGCAGCAAGGGGCTGACCTCGACGACCGTGAGGTCGCTGCCAATTCGCGTGGCCAGCTCTTCGCGCAGGTAGATGTTGCGCATCTCCAGGTCAGAGACCACTCGAATGCCATGGTGAATATACGGGGGAATCCAGACGGCGCGATGGGGCGGTACCAGCAGCGCGGCTCGCGGTGTGTCGACCCACATGACGCCGCTTTCGGCATACAGCAACTGCCCCCAGTCGTGCAGGTGAGGCTCGATTGCCAGGCCTCGCGGATAGGTACGGGCAAGTGGTTGGATCGGGTGCTGTGCACTGGCGAAGTCTGGTGGAGTGGCGACGGCCATGAGGGGCATTTCCAGGCAGGTAGACGTACTGGGCCGCCACTATACACCGATCAAATCTGATGATTGTCCCATCAGTGGGACGAACTAACGCATTTTTACCGACTTATCAGTTATTCGACACCCCGGTAGGATTGTCTCCATCGTGATCGCCCACCGCTGCGGTCTTCACTCACTGGAGAGTCCCATGAAACTGTTGCATATCGATTCGAGCATCCTGGGCGACAATTCCGCCTCTCGCCAACTGAGCCGCGAAGTGGTCGAAGCCTGGAAAGCTGCTGATCCGAGCATCGAAGTGGTTTACCGTGACCTGGCTGCCGATGCCATCGCCCACTTCTCGTCCGCCACCCTGGTGGCAGCCGGCACCCCGGAAGAAGCCCGCGACGCCGCCCAAGCCTTCGAAGCCAAGCTGAGCGCTGAAACCCTGGAAGAATTCCTCGCCGCCGACGCAGTGGTGATTGGCGCGCCAATGTACAACTTCAGCGTACCGACCCAGCTCAAGGCTTGGATTGACCGCGTAGCCGTTGCCGGCAAGACCTTCCGTTACACCGAAGCCGGCCCGGAAGGCCTGTGCGGCAACAAGAAAGTGGTACTGGTTTCTACCGCTGGTGGCCTGCACGCTGGCCAGCCTACCGGTGTTGGCCATGAGGACTTCCTCAAGGTGTTCCTTGGCTTCATCGGCATCACCGACCTGGAAGTTGTCCGCGCCCACGGCCTGGCCTATGGCCCGGAACACCGTACCCAGGCCATCGATGCCGCCCAGGCACAGATTGCCAACGAGCTGTTCGCTGCAGCCTGATCGGGCTGGCGATAAAAAAACCGGCTGGCGCCCCGTGCGCCAGCCGGTTTTTTCATGCAGTTTTCATCTGGCGGTGGTAAGGCCGGTTCTATGCTGACGGTATCTTGATGCCTGCTGCGCGATAGCTGACCGATGAACACTTCCCGCTGTTTGCTGGCCTTGCTGCTCGGCGGCCTGTTGGCCCACGCTGAAGCATCCCCCTGGGTCGCCGGTTTGCATCACATGACCCTCGACGACCCGGTCGATGCCAGGCCCATGCATGCCCTGGCGTTCTACCCGTCCCATGGCACACTGCGCAATATCCGCATCGACGGTTACCCCATCGACGTCGCTGAAGAGGCCCCGGTCGCCCTCGGGCAGTTCCCGCTGCTGGTGCTGTCCCACGGCAATACCGGTACCCCGCTGGCGCTGCACTACCTGGCCACCTCCCTGGCCCGCCGGGGCTTCGTCGTGGTGGCAGTGGTGCATCCGGGCGACAACGCCCGTGACCACAGCCGCCTGGGCACGCTGAGCAATCTGTACGGCCGGCCGTTGCAGGTCAGCGAGGCCATCACCGCTGCCCGTGAAGACACACTGTTGGGCCCTTACCTGAATGACGGCAAGGTCGGCGTGATCGGTTATTCGGCCGGCGGTGAAACCGCATTGATCCTGTCTGGCGCCCAGCCCGACCTGGATCGCCTGCGCCGTTATTGCCTGGAGCGCCCGGGTGATGCCGATGCCTGCAAGACCCACGGTGTGCTGATTGCCGACCGCAGCGAGCTGGCACCCAAGGCCGACTCACGAATTGGCGCGGTGATGTTGATGGCACCGCTGAGCCTGATGTTCGGCCGCCATGCCCTGGCCGGGGTGAAGGTGCCAGCACTGATCTACAGCGGCGACAGCGACCAGTTGGTGGCAGTGGACCGCAATGCCGAGGAGCTGGCGCGCAAGCTACCGATTACCCCTGACTACCGCCTGCTCGCCGGGGCCGGCCACTTCGTGTTCATGGCCCGCTGTGACGAGGAGCAGCATGCGCGCATGCCAGCGCTGTGCAAGGACGCCGAGGGTGTCGACCGGCGCTACATCCACCATTCGCTGCAGCGCGACACGGCGGCCTTCTTCACCCAGGCCCTGGGCGCACCGGAGCACGCCGAGCGCTCAGCTGCGGTGGCTGCGCCGCGACAGTAGCAGCGTCAGGCCGACCCCGGCCAAGGCCAGCAGGGCTGCGACGCAGAAGATCGAGGCATAACCCAGATGTACCGCTACCGCGCCCATCACCGGGCCGGCGACGGCCAGCGCCATGTCGAAGAACACGGCATAAGCACCCAGCCCGGCGCCGCGGCTGCTGCTTGGCACCTGCTTGATCGCTTCGACACCCAGTGCCGGGTATACCAGCGACAGGCCGAAGCCGGTCAGGCCGGCACCGACCAGTGCCCACGGCGGCGAAGGCGCCAGCCACAGCAGGCTCAGGCCGAGCACTTCGGTGGCCATGCAGGCCATGGCCACGTTGTAGCCGCCGAAGCGGTTGACCGCATTGACGAACAACAACCGCGAAATGATAAAGCACAGGCCAAAGGCACTCAGGCACCAGGCCGCCCCGATCCAGCCGCGCTCCAGGTAATAAAGGGTGACGAAGGTGGTCAGGGTGCCGTAGCCGATCGACGCCAGGGTCAGCCCCAGCCCGCAGGGTGCGACGCGGCCGAAGGCCGACCAGAACGGCAGCCGCTCACCGCGGGTCACGACCACGTCCGGACGTTTGCGCAGCACCAGCAAGGCCAGCAGCGCCAATACCAGCAGGGCAGGACCGAGCACGCTGAAGTCCAGGCCGGCGACCGCCAGCACACCCACCGGCGCACCAATGGCGATAGCCCCATAAGAGGCGATGCCATTCCACGAGATCACCCGCGCCGTGTGTTCCGGGCCAACCTGGCTGATGCCCCAGCTCAAGGTGGCGACGCCGATCAGCCCCTGGGCAAGCCCCAACAGCACACGGCCGCCGAGCAGCAGTGCCAGGCTCAGCAGCGGCAGCTGCAGCGACCAGGCCGATAGCAGCGTCAGCACCCCGCAGCCGGCGATGCCCAGCAGGCCAAAGCGGATCGCTTTCTTGCCCCCCAAGGTATCTGCTACGCGCCCGGCAAAGGGGCGGCTGAGCAGGGTGCAGAGGTATTGCAGGCCGATGGTCACTCCGGCGATCACTGCCCCGAAACCCAGCTGGTCGTGCACATAGCTGGGCAGTACCGCGATCGGCAAGCCGATGCAAAGGAAGGCAACGAAGGTGTAGAAGACGATCGACAGGATCTGCAGGGTGACGCTGAAGGTGCTGCTGGCGGGGGCGGGCTGTTGCGCGGTCATGGGCTCTTTCGCGGGCGGGCGGTTGGGCGTGCCCTAATGATGGCCGCTGCGCGAAGGAAATGAAAGCAGGCTAACGAATTATTCGTCGGGGAGCGCCGGCCCAGCCACCACAAGGCGGCCAGGCCAGCTCAGCTACCTCAGACCAGAACGCCCTGGCTACGCAGGTAATCGTCATAAGTGCCGCTGAAGTCCACCACACCATCAGCGCTCAGCTCGATGATGCGGGTTGCCAGCGACGACACGAATTCGCGGTCATGGCTGACAAACAGCAGGGTGCCCGGGTAGTTTTCCAGCGCCAGGTTCAGCGCCTCGATCGATTCCATGTCCAGGTGGTTGGTCGGTTCGTCCATCACCAGCACGTTCGGCTTCTGCAGGATCAGCTTGCCGAACAGCATGCGGCCCTGCTCACCACCGGAAATCACCTTCACCGACTTGAGGATCTCGTCGTTGGAGAACAGCATGCGCCCCAGGGTGCCGCGGATCACTTGCTCGCCGCTGGTCCACTGGCCCATCCAGTCGAACAGGGTCACGTCGTCTTCGAAGTCGTGAGCGTGGTCCTGGGCGTAGTAGCCCACTTCGGCGCTGTCGGTCCACTTCACCGAACCGGCATCCGGGGTCATTTCGCCGACCAGGGTGCGCAGCAGGGTGGTCTTGCCGATACCGTTGGGGCCGATGATCGCCACGCGCTCGCCGGCTTCGACGGTGATGTCGAAATTCTTGAACAGCACTTTGTCATCGAAGGCCTTCGCCATCTTCTCGACGACCACGGCCTGGCGGTGCAGCTTCTTGTTCTGCTCGAAACGGATGAACGGGCTGACACGGCTCGAAGGCTTGACCTCGGCCAGCTGGATCTTGTCGATCTGCTTGGCGCGCGAAGTGGCCTGCTTGGCCTTGGAGGCGTTGGCCGAGAAGCGGCTGACGAAGGTCTGCAGCTCGGCGATCTGGGCTTTCTTCTTGGCGTTGTCCGACAGCAGCTGCTCGCGCGACTGGGTGGCGGCGGTCATGTACTCGTCGTAGTTGCCGGGGAACAGGCGCAGCTCACCGTAGTCCAGGTCGGCCATGTGCGTGCACACGCTGTTGAGGAAGTGACGGTCGTGAGAAATGATGATCATGGTGCTGTTACGCGCCGTGAGGATCGTTTCCAGCCAGCGGATGGTGTTGATGTCCAGGTGGTTGGTCGGCTCGTCGAGCAGCAGCACGTCCGGGTCCGAGAACAGCGCCTGGGCCAGCAGCACACGCAGCTTCCAGCCTGGCGCCACTTCGCTCATCGGGCCAAAGTGCTGTTCCAGCGGAATACCCAGGCCCAGCAGCAGTTCACCGGCGCGGGATTCGGCGGTGTAGCCGTCCATCTCGGCAAATTCGGTTTCCAGCTCGGCGACAGCCATGCCGTCTTCCTCGGTCATTTCCGGCAGCGAGTAGATACGGTCGCGCTCGGCCTTGACCTTCCACAGCTGGCCGTGGCCCATGATCACGGTGTCGATCACGGTGAATTCTTCGTAGGCGAACTGGTCCTGGCGCAGTTTACCCAGGCGGGTGTTCGGCTCGAGCATGACCTGGCCACCGGACGGCTCCAGGTCGCCGCCGAGGATCTTCATGAAGGTCGACTTGCCGCAACCGTTGGCACCGATCAGGCCGTAGCGGTTGCCGTTGTTGAATTTGACCGAAACGTTTTCGAACAGCGGCTTGGAGCCGAACTGCATGGTGATGTTGGCGGTGGAGATCAAAGGGCTTACCTATCAGTAACTTACGACGCTGGATTTTCAGCTGATACCGATTTGATACCAATCTTGAGTTTTTCCAGCTCGCTCCAGTCGGAGCTTGAGTTGAGCCAACGGGCATACGTCGACAGCAGCATCTGAACGCTGTGACCCAGCTGTTGGGCGATAAATGCGGGGTTGAGGCCGGACATTAAGCATATTGTCGCATAGGTGTGACGGCAGTTGTATGGGGGACGACGCCTGATCCCCAAATCGTTCAGCACTGGCACCCACTGCTTGTGCAGATCAGACGTCTGTCTCACGTACGCGGCGTTCTTCGACGGCGGAAACAAGAACGGCGTTTCGGTCACCACTCCCTTCCCGTGCCTGCGGCGGTCCGCGTACTCCCTCGCGAACTGGATTGCCCGCAAGGCCCGATCATTCAGCAGGACAAACCGGTCTCGCCCGGTTTTTGTCCTTTCCTCCACCTTCCCCAGGGCAACGGTCCTCTTAACGTGCACCGTCCTCTTTTCCATATCGATCACATCCCAGCGAACTGCCAAAGCCTCCGACAGGCGGAGGCCGGTGAAGAACATGAACTCGAACAGCGCGGCGTAGATGAGGCTCGGCCAGTGCTTATGCTGGTACAGCTTGTCGATGATGGTGTTGGCTTCTGCCAGGGTGAAGGGGTCAATCTCCTTCCTCGAACGCTTTGGCAGCTCAATCATTTCGGCGGGATTTTTGGTCAGAAGTCCTTCCCGGGTAGCTGCACCAAGAATCGTTGCCAACCTGGTGATCGCATTGCGTTTGACGTTTGCCGATGTCCAGTCGGTGTCAGCGATGACGCGGCGCAGCAGGGTGGTTGTGATCAGGTCAACACGGACCATAGCCAGGCGCGGTACCCAATAGAGGTTCAGGGCACTCTTGTAGTTGTTGTGAGTACCTTGGGTAATTTCGCGGCTGTCCAGCCAGAGCTGAGCGTACTCGCCAAAGGTCGGTTTTCCGCCGACCGCAGCCTGCGAGCTGGGGAACAGCTCGGCATATTTGTCCTGGTCAAGGAGACCAAGCTTGTTGAGGCTGGTTACCTGATCGCGAAGGCTGGATGCAGCTTTGATCCCTTTCTGTGTCGGGGGATAGGGGAGCGTTTCGCATCGACGGATACCGTCCCAAGTGAAACGAATGCGGAGGGAGTTGCGGAAGACTTCGACTCCTCTGGGTAGAGCCATTGGCTTTCCAGCCATTCGTCGTATCTCCTTTTGCTGTAGATGATTCGGCCGCCGTGCTTGATCCAGACGCCTTCAGGTACTTTCCCGTCCTGGCGTCTTCGCTCCAGGGCTTTCTTGGTGCAGCCGAGTAGATCGGCCATTTTCTGTTCAGTGACCTTGTCGACGTCGCCGGTGCTTTCGTTTTCCATGGGATGGTCTCCACGCCGCCGGTGGCGGCAGGTTGGTGGTCAGTCGACCTGGCAGTAGACGTAGCAGTTGACGCCCTGGGCCTTGAGCGAGGCTTGCATCGCTTGCACGCCAGCGCTGTGCTGATTGCCGATGCCTGGCCAAGACGTGTCCAGATGGACGCCCTGCTGGTGGTAGCGGCTCTTCTTCTGCACGTAGCCCGGCAGGCTGGGCAGCTGGCTGGCGCGGAAGCCTGGAACGGGGATGACAACGCGGTCGAGGTTGGCGCTGCCGCCATCATTGGTGCAGGCCGCTGCGGCCGCTTTGCCGGCCTCGGTGGCAATGCGCACCTTCTCGGGCAGACCGGCCAATTCTTCTTTCGTCATAGCGTGGCTCTCCATGCCCGCGCATGTCGGCGGGCTTGAGTTGTAGGGGAGGGATTAGGCTGCGGGGCGTTTCATGAAGGTGATCCAGTGCGTCTTCTCGCGCTTACCGGACTTGTGGCCAAACAGGGGTTTCTCATCGGTTAGGGCCAGCAGCTCGCTTACCAGCACCTGGGTTTCGTTCCACTTGAAGATCAGGATTCCCTCTGGCTCCAGCACGCGGAAGCACTCGGCGAAGCCTTGGCGGATGTCTTCCCGCCAGTCGCTGGTCAACAGTCCGTACTTAGCGCGCATCCAGCTATCGACGCCGGCCCGGGTGAGGTGCGGCGGATCGAACACGACCAGTCGGAAGGTTGAGGCCTCGAAGGGCAGGCTACGGAAGTCCATCAGCACATCGGGCTCAACCTTCAGCACGCGGCCGTCGCAGAGTAGGTGTTCCTCGTCGCGGATGTCGCCGAACAGGGCGCGCTGGTCTTCCTTGTCGAACCACATCATGCGGCTGGCGCTGCAGGGATCGAGCACTTTCGCTGCAGCGCTCATCGCGTCCCCCTGTAGATCAGGTAGGCGATGAGCAATGGTGCGGCGAGCGGGATCAAGAACATGGCATCAGCTCCTTCGGCACCTGGACGGTATCGCCGAGCCTGTAGTGGACGAGGCCTCGGCAGAACGCGACCAGTGCAGTGGGACCGTAGAGCCAGACCGCGGCTCCGGCCGGCCCGCCGCTGTAGCAGGCGTCCTCGGTAAGGCCCGGAGAGTGCTGAGTGCTGCCGCAGTGCTCATCGATCAACAGGCCGCCCTGGCTCCAGTCATTCGACGGCTGATAGAGGTTCGTCCAGCAGCCGCCTTCGGGCGTGTCGTAGATACAGATGACGCCATGTTCACCGATTGCGATCTCGGCTGCGTCAGCTGCCATGGCCACAGCCCAGTCCAGCGGCGCGCCGATCAACCTGGCCGTCTTCACTTCGATCAGGTCGGTCATCCTCGCTGCTCCTTCTTACGCTCCACATCGATCTGCTCGTAGAGGGCGTCAACGCGCTTCTGCTTTCGGTTGATCGCTTCGGAGCGGGTCAGATGGTCCCTCATTGCCTTGTCATAGGGCTCGATCTTCTCGATCAGCCGAAGGCGTTCATTCGGGTCTTTCGACGTGTTGAATTGCCTGGCCAGGCGATCTCGCTCACCAAAGTCGAGGTGGTCAAGTGCGCGGTTTTCCTTCTCCATCTCATCAATGACGGCCGCCGATTGCCGGCTCCAGCGCAGGTACAGGACGTCACTTCTCTTGGGTTTGATGAAAAAGTGCTGCGACCTGATCCAGTCCACCAGGTCATCCTTGGTCATTTCGTCGAGCACATCTTTGCGGCCGGCTTTTTTCACAGCTCATACCTCTCATCAATCCAGCGCCCAGACGCCAGAGCGGGTGTAGGTTCGGGTTGGGTTTCGTGCGGGAGAGCTGGCGCTGGTTGTCTGTAAAGAAATGCTTGAAACATAGCTTCGCCTCGCCGCCATTCGGCGGATTAGTTAAGATCGATGGAAATAAGTGAGACCAGGGGAGGTCCATCAGGCAGAAGTCTTGGAAAGGCTCAAATCCTTGCTGTGCAAGTTGGATGGAAAGACCATGCCGGATATAGAAAAAAGATATCGCGCTTACAAATTGCTTCGGGACCTGGACGCGCTCACCTCAACCACCATGAATCAGGTAGCGTACGGCCGGTTGGGAGGGGCCGAATGGCGAGCCGCGTGCGAGGCACACCGCGCTGCGTTCAACGCCTGGATTGAATTTGCCGATTCGCTTACAGCCGAAGCGAAAGACAAAGACCGCGCCTCTTAATCACGATGAGGCTTATACAAAAGTGAAAATCTGTATAACTTTAATGCCGACCGTCGCTTCGCTAGATTTTCTGATCTAAGTCACTTGCAGTTTTTTGTGCGCGATTTATTTTGACCCTCTAATGGATGAACAACAAAGATTGGAGGAGGGTCACATGCGAGTTCGTGGAAATGTGTTTTGGGAATGGGCAGATCCGGCGCTTCACCACCGTACCCATGACGAAACCCTCGACGACGGAACGCATATTGATGTGCAGGTGAGGCTTTCATCCACAGGGCAGACACAAATGTTCATCGGCGTCTACGCACCTCAAGGCATGGCTGTGCACGAGGAGGCGTTCGATTCCCGTCCTGGCGAGTCGATGACTCGTGCGATGGCATGGGGCGTAGGGATGGCGCGGAAAATCGCCGTCGAGGGCAAGCCGGCAGTTAAACCAAAAGCTGCTGCTGGGTAGTGTGGTGCTGGCGGGGTTGGACCGTTAGCCTCGGTCCAATCCCCACACGATCATTCAACCGGCCCCTCATATACGGGTATCGGGCCGCGGTAGAGCTGAGGGTCGTAATGGCGCCCTGGCTTCGTGGCAAAGAACTTTCCGCCTTGCTTCCCATCTCGGCGTTGGGCCAGGTAGGCCACAGGCTCCCTCGACGGTGTTTCTTCCAGCGCTTTCAATATTCGTACCGCTGCTGCGCTTCCTTCGGGTAGTTCCTCCAGCGCTGCTTCCAGCACGTCGAGCGGTACGCTGATCATCTTATGGTTACTACGCATCAGAACTCCATAATTCCCTCATCGTTGCCTTAATAGGCTAGCTCAGCCTACCGAAATAGAGCTTTCCCCAGCCAATATCATTCTGTTCTGGGCGCATATCGCGGCAGTGAATAGAGGTGAGAGGGGTTACAGTCGGGTGGAGTACATCCGTACTCCTCGGGTCAGGATGGCTTGCTGGTGGGGTCGGGCTGGAGCGCGAGACCCCTGACGGCTTCGCTGTAGATGTACTTGATCTTGTCCCACGGGATGAGGTGGCGCTGGCCATATTCACCCTCGCCATCGCATATCTCGCAGCCTTCTACCGGCTCATCCAGTTCGCGGCATTCCGGGCATTCCTGGGTGACCTCCAGCTTGAACTCACCGAGCAGCAGTGCCTTGGCGCCGTTCTCGGCCGTGAGCCGCTTGGGCATCAAGCAGTATTCGTCAGGGATGGATGGCAACGGCCCGACAAGGACAATCGGCAACCCAGTCTCCGCCGCATCCCTCTCTGCTTCTTCTTGGTCCACCAGATGGCAGTACCAACCATCCAGGCTATTGGCTCGGGGTGGGGCTGCGGGGCTGGCTGCGGCGCATTCTTCAGCAGTGCACTCCAAAGAGACCTTGCAAGGTCCGGGTGCATGCATACGCCATTGAGCATTTCACGCGTCAGCACGCGCGGCACGCTGACCATCTCGGTGTTGCTGGATTGGTTTTCCGTGGGCATGGGGATACCTCAAGCGAGTCGTTCAAATTGTTGTTGGATGCGCCGGCCGATCCAGCGGACGACGAACACGGCCTTGCTGTTGCCGATAGCCTTGTAGCGCGGCCCGTCCGGGCATTCATCGGCGGGCTTGCCGCGATAGGGGATTCGAGTGTGGTCGCCGGGGAAGCCCTGAAGCCATTCGCACTCGCGAGGGGTGAGGCGGCGAACACCAGCCCCCCCCTGGACCATAGGCTGGCCACGCCCGGTGCCGTCTTCGCTTGCATCGAAGCCTTCAGCCTTCAGCGTGTGGGTGATCTCGCCAGTGATACAAACGGCGACCTGACCGCCGGCGTTGGGGTGGCTGGCGCCGTGGCCCATTGCACGTAGCGTCGGGGCAAGGTCTCCGGCGTCGGCACCGTGGTCCTTGCAACTGAAGGCCAGCAGGGCGTTCTCCTGACCGCTGTTCCGGCCCAAGGCAAATGCCTGGTCATTAAGAACGCATGGATCCTGCGTGCCGTGCACCACGAGCATGCCGTTCTCGGCGTCCTGCTGGGTAGCGCTGCCGGCCGCTTTGCCGTTGGCCTGTAGCGTTCCCGCAACCAGATTGGTTGGCATGCAGTCCTTTCCGGCCGGGATCCCACCATTCTTCGCGTAGCTCGCAGTGAGCGCGCTGGCGATCTGCAGGCCGCCATCAAGGTCGAAGTCTGTGCCAAGACCGCCCCCTGCGCTGGTCCGAGAGCTCAAGGTGCCGGTCACGTACGCGTCGGAGTCGAGCCGGTGACTGGCATTTGGCTGTGCCCGGAGCGACGGGGAAATGCAAAAGGTCTCGCTCTCGATGTCCAGGCGCGTGTCCTTCGCAGTTAGCGTTGCAGCCTGGCTGACATCACCTTGAAGGCCGTGGCCGCCATAAGCTGGCACGCCGGCCAACACTTCGACCGCTGGCCCTTCCTCGCCCTCGCAGTTGGGGCAGCCGTAATGGCCTAGGCCTGGACCGAAGACGTATCCGCATCCGCACTGGAGCGCAGGGCCGAATGGAGCTCTTCCGGCAAGGTCTTGCCCCTCGCCTCGGCGCGGCGGAGTATCCCGGCGCACGCCTTCGCGCTCAAAAAGTACTTCGAGGGGATCGAATCCTGCTCGAGCACTTGCGACAACGAACACACGGCGGCGACGTTGGGCCAGGCCGAAATATTGGGCATCCAGAACCCGCCATGCGACTGTTCTCGTGGGTCCATACACACAACCAGCGTTCTTCCATTTGCCCCCTGGCGGTTGGAGTTCTTCGGATTCGCCCACCAGGGCGCCGAGGAAGCAGCCAAACGCATTGCCTTTGTCGGAGAGGACTCCGGGGACGTTTTCCCAAGTGCAGACGGCCTCTGGCTCGCCGCGCATGATTCGAACATGGTCAATTGCATCGAGGAGCTCCACGTATTTGATGGTTAGGGCGCCGCGCGGGTCGGCCAGGCCTTCGCGCATGCCGGCCACGCTGAAGGCCTGGCAGGGTGTTCCTCCAACCAGTACATCGGGCGCTTGGATCTTGCCGGACAGCACCATGGCTGCCAGGCGGGTCATGTCGCCGTGGTTCGGCGTCTCGGGGTAGTGGTAGGCCAGCACGGCGCATGGGAACGGCTCGATCTCGGCGTACCAGTCGGCACTCCAGCCCAGCGGATGCCAGGCCTCGGTCGCAGCTTCAATGCCGCTGCAGACGCTTCCGTAGGTAATGGGCATAGGATCTCCGGTCAGGCGCGGGCGATGATGTCGGCCTCGGCCAGCTCGCAGAAGAAGGAGCAGGCGGGCAGTTTCTCGTTTCGCCGAACTGGGCCATCGCCGAGGTCACGAAGGGAGAAACGAACGTTGGTGGTGCGGTTGCGGAACAGGTAGGACCCTTCGCCCAAGTCGTCCTGAATTGCGCACAGCGCCTCAAATTGCTCAGGGAAGTCCTGGCGGATCGCCCGGAAGTAACCTTCGCCGCCCTTGACGCAGCCGATGCAGTTGGCGTTGTCGTAGCCCATCCGATACATCAGGGGCAGCTCGATACCGGCGCGCAGCAGGATGGCCTTGCAGTCGTCCTTACCCAGGCCGCTGTCTATCAGCGGGGCGACCACTGGGCGATCTGGATTTCGCTCTCTGAAATCCTCCAGCCGATCGGCCTCCTCGGCGGTGTAGCCGAACACCATCACGTCGCCAGGCTTCTTCCAAGTGTCGAGCAAACGCCTCTTGAGGATCTTCGTGCAGGGAGCACCGGTACGGCCTTTCATGTAGCGCTCGCGGCGGAACACCTCGTGGGCGTCGGCGCCGTACTTCTCATCTCTCAAAACGGTGATCGGCTGTCCGAACCAGGCTTCGCAGTCCCGGGCGAACCGGCGGTTGTCGGCTTCCTCGTTGGCAAGGAAAGCGTTGATGATCTGCACGTCGTGCGTGCTGCCGTAATCGGCCAGTGCCAGCTTAGTGGCCACCGCCGAAGCGGCGCCACAACTGAACTGGCAGACGATGCGATTGGGCATGGTGCCTGCTCCAAGCAGATCAGTAAGATGCAACGTATGCGGAGGACCTATTGGGCCAATTTGCTTCTAGCGCTTTGTGTATCCGTCTCACCCAGCGTTCGTCTCGCGAGGCTTCGATACCCATCCATCCTCCTTCGGCTGCCCAGGTTTCGAATCGGCAGTGCAGGTCTTCGATTCCTTGACCCCCGATCTGGTCGGTCGAAAGGAAGGCGAACCCGTCCTTGCTTATGCGGAGCTGTGCATTGCAGGTGTCATCCTGCGAGGCGATGAGCTCCTTCACTGAATCAATGGTGAAATTGTTTTTAAGATCAATACGCATAGGTACTCCAGGCGCCGCCCTCGCCGGGGAGGCGTTAATCGTTTGAGAGGGGAAGGCGCTGGCGGGCAGCGCCGTGTACGGTGATCTGTGCCACACTTAAGCGAGACGTCTAAGTCGTGCTTTGGGAGGCGCGGTGTTCATCAACGAGCTGAAATGGCGACCGCTAAGCCAGGCAGAGCGACAGAAACTCGACTTACTGCTCGAGGAGGCACGTCAGTCAAGAAAGAGGAGTAGCGAGGTGCGGTGGTGGGCTTACCGAGCCCGTATCATTGAGCTCCTGCTCGACAACCCGGCAGAGCGTGGAGAAGACACTGATGTCTCCAACCTGGTGGTTTTCCTAGCCAAAAGCCTCTCGACCGCCGATGTTAAAGATTTCGGCCCTGAAGAACGCATTGCAGGCAGACGGAAGATGGACGCATGTCGCGGGCTGCCCGGCGTCGCAGTCGAAGCGTTTGTTTTGTTCCAAAGCAATGTCGCTACCTCGCCTCGATATAGCCCGTTTGATGGCAGGTGTCTTGCCCCCGATCGAAGACGTCCTGTCTGAGGCGATCACGCGCACCGCCGTAGGGTCATGCAGCTTTCGCGTCTTCGAACTTGACGATCAACCGAGAGGTATCCGGCTGGCCCTCAGCCTTCACTTCGAAGCAGGCGAGCGAGTAGGAGCCAATGCCAGTGATTAAGCCCTGCTTGATGCTGTCGCCGATGGCGAACGGCGGCTGGGGGTTGTGCTCTTCGAACCAGGTCTTCACTGCCTCGCGCTCTGCCTCGTCCACCAGGTGGCCAAGTTCGTCGAGGGTGTCGATGTCGTCGCGCTGCATATCCCAGTCGGCCCACTTCGCCAGCTCTATGCAGAGATCGAAGCCATCCATGTGGCGGCTGTAGTGCTGCGCGAGGGGCTCGGCGTCGGCCTCAAGCTTCTCGGCGATGGGCTTGCAGCATTCAAGGATCATTTTCCTGGTGGCAGTTGGACGCGGTGGAAAGTGGTTCATGGCTTTCTCCATGCATGCGCCGCCCTCCGTGGCCGGATGCGGCAGATTGAAGAAGAGATAGGAATTGCTACTATCTGAGGGCCTGATTATTGGGGACATGGCAATGCTTCCGAGCGATCACTATTCGATGCTCCTCGTCATCGCGGCCGTGCTTGTGGTCGATGTCGTTGCGTTGGCTTTCTACCTGAGGCATAAGCCGTGAGGAGCAGCCATGGGCTGGCCATTACCCTGCAATGGGCATGGTGGCAATAAGGTTCGGGATGGAGTATTTACTTCTGGCCCAGCCGAGCGAGACAGTTAAATGAGAGATTTCAAATGGACTTTCATCAAGACCCCGGCGATTTCAGCGTCTACCTTGGCCAGACTGCCAGAGATATAACTCATGCGAGAACTAACTTCCTTGACAGGTTGGATCATTGGAAGCGTCTCGCGGACCACAAATACGGCCAATTGCTGTCCATTGACCAGCTGCCTGAGCAACGCGGCTTCGCGGGGTCGGTGCTGGGTAAGCCTTTCTCGTTACTTATCAGTCCTCTAGTAGTTCAAGGTAGGGGACGAATTGAGGTTGTGGTTACGATCCCAAGTCTTGCAGGGAAAGAAACGGAAATATCACGTTTTAACGTGGATCGAAACGGCGATTTGGCAGACGAATACGAGATCACTGGCGGCGATTTCGATGGCCAGATGGGCCTAAAAATTCTCATGGGCGTTGTGAAAGAAGTGCTAGAGCACCCAGTCCCAGCTGGCCATTAGTTTCGTTCTGTATCACTCCAGCAGTTGCTCATAAGGAAGAGCGAGATCGGCTGGTATCACAATGTAGCCACTGGCTTTATCTAAAGGCTGGATGATTTCGTCACCCGGATCCTGCTGAATCATCAGCATGCTCTTCCTGTCGAAGGCCAGGGCCAGGCGCGGTGAGATGCTGATCTCGTGACGCGGCGGGGTGAGAAACTTCGCCGCGTGCAGCTGGCCCAGGGCATGGATGCCGTGAATCAGCGCTTCGATCATCTGGCTGCATGTAGCGTCGGCCCAGCCGCAGATCGCCCGCAGGTGCTGACCCGTTCGCTTCCTGGCTGATAGCCGCAGCGGTTCGTTCCGCGCCACGTTTCGATGAGCATCGATTTCGTGGCGCGCGATCCTGAACAGCGCGTGATGCCCAAGCGCTTCGATGTGATGAATCATCAGCGTCATCGCCTCGCCCTGTTCCTCGATCCCGGCCCACTCCATCAGTTGAACCAGGGCCTGTTTAGTCCCTGGTCGAACCTTCAAGCGCAGGTCTTCTTCCTGCAGGCGCTCGGCCTTGGCGCGGCGTTTCTCGTCGCGGGCCTGCTGAGACATCGCCATACGGCACCTCCTTCAATCCGCTGGGCGGTAGGTTGAAATGCTCACGCCGCCTTGTTCTTTGCAGCGCGCTTCGGATTTTTCTGCTCAATCTCAAGGTCCATGTCGTTCCAGCCGGCCAAGAACCAGGCCCCGTGAAACGTGTGATAGGCGAATGGGTTGGCCATCTTTCCGCCACCGTTGCGGCGGCATTCCCGGCCAAGGTAGTAGACGCTGGGATGCTCGCCGCAGTCGCTCATGGCTATGCACCCATCAGGAGGTGGAGCGGGGCGAACGGGATGTCGTCGTCGAAGCTTTCGTAGTCCGGGCCATTGCCGCCCTGCTGGTTCTGCTGCTGGGCGGCCTGCCGCTGCTGGGATCGCTGTTGCTGGCGTGGCTGCTCAGACTGCTGGTTGTTCTGTGATTGCTGCGGCGGGCTTCCGGCGAACTTGATGATGATCACCCGGCCGGTGAGCTTCACCCCCTGCGTCTGGTCGGACTTGGTGAAAACCTCGACGTGCGCGTCGTCGATGGTGAAGTGAACCTGTTGGCCTTTGACCAAGTACTGGGCCATGGCCTCGGCCTGCTTGCCCCACAGCGTCGCGTCTACCCACTGGGTAGGTCGCTTGCCATCATTGCCCTTGCGGCCATATTCACAGGCGATCGCCAGATTGCAGACTGGGTCGCCGCTTGGGGTGTAGCGCAGTTCAGCGTCGCGGCCAATGCGGCCGATATCGGTAAGAGTAGGCATCGTGATTCCTTGGGTTATGCGGCCGCACCGAGCACCTTGTTCATGCGCTCGTCGAGGATTTCGTAGAAGGTTTTCACCCGTTCGGTGAGTTTTCGGATCATCACTTCGTCTCGGTACACGCGCTTGACGAAGAGGGGCATGCCAGGCCAATAGCTGATGAAGTCCAGCCACTCGCGCTCGGATACCCACAGGCCGCCCTGGCACTGGGCGACGTGCTCCTTGGGCACTTCACCGTTCAGGATGACGCTGACCTGAAACTTTGGGAGCTTGGTCTTGATCTCGGTCAGGCCCTGGTCGCCCACCAGCGCGTCAGGCGAATAACCGATGCCGTGATTGAGGATGATCCCCACTGAACGGGTTTTTATGCTTTCGCGGTCCTCGTACAGGCCACGGGCGACGCCCTCTAGTTCGTGGCCGCGAATCGTGGCCTTGGTCTGGAATGGGATCTCGGCAGCTTCCTCGGTGATGCGCTCGCCGATCAGCTGGTCCATGTAGGTGAATGCGGCCACTCCGAAGCCAGCTTCACCCTTGCCGGCGACCAGCAGGCAGTCAAGTTCGGAGCAGGTGATGATGCCTAGGCGAAGGGCGAGCCATTCCGGCGCGCCCTGTTCTACATCAGTGATGATCTGCATCTTGGGCCTCCTGAGGCGCAGACTCGTGCTGCTTGACGGATTTGCTGAGCATGCCCAGCACCTGGTCGAACGCGGCTTTCTCTACCGCCGACGGCGTGCCGTGAATGTTGGCGAATGCCTTCTTGGCCTTTTCGCTGCATCGCTCCAGCAGCATGGCCAGCTGGGCGGCCTGTACTGAGGTGACCCGCGGCGTCACTACGGCGCCGTTGCCGTCGTCGTCCTCGCCTGTGGTGGTGAAGTTGAGCAGGGCGCCGGCGGTGTAGCGTTTGCCATAGCTCACGCTCGAGGCGACAGCCTGGACGCCGTTTTTGCTGCCGCTGGTGTCTGCCGGTAGGAGCAGAGAAGTGGTCTCGCGATGCCCCGCCCGATGGCTCAGGACGCCTTCAACCTCGATGCCGCGTTCGTTGCGCGGCGTGCGGAAGGAGAGGGCGAAGCCGTGACGGGCCAGAACCGGCTTGATCATCTCGTTGATGTCTTCCCAGAGTGCGTAGGTGCTCTGGATGCGGCCGTTCTTGTCCTTGATGCCGCCTCGTTCGCCGATAACAGGCAGCTCTTCCTGCATCGCGGCCAGCGCCTCGTCGTACTGCTGCTTGGCCTGCAGCGCCTGGATGTTCTGGTGCATCACCATCAGGCGCTCCATCTTGTCGATGTCAGCGGTTGGGGACATGGCCACCTTCTGAATGATCTGCAGGATGGTTAGCGACTCGGCAGCGATGGCCGGTGGCTGGGATTGGGTATCGACCCTGGCTACTTGGCTCATGGTGACCTCAGTACTGGATGGTGATGTTTGGGATCTTGCGCTCGGCGATCAGGGTGATTGCCTGCTTGGCGCATTCCTCGGTCATGCCGCCGGCGACGAAGGCGTCCAGGGCGGCGCGGTTGATGCTGCGGCGGTGTGCGACGTCGCGCTCTCGAGCTTCCTGCTGGCGCACAATCTCGGCGGCAGCTGCATCGGCCCGTCGGCGTTCTTCCTGGCGCGCCTGCTCGGCGGCTTCTTCAGCTCGGCGGGCGGCGGTCTGGCGCTCTTGTTCGGCACGCTGCTCGGCGGCAACGCGGTCGGACTCGGCCTGAATCCGGGCGCGCTCGGCTTGCTCGGCCTCCAGTTTGAGCTGTAGTCGCTGATTCTCGGCTTCGCGCTCTTGCGCAGCGGCCTGGTCAAGCAGTTCCTGCTCACGGCGGGCTGCCGCATCGCGTTCTGCTTGCTGCTGGGCCACGCGCTGACGCTCAGCCTCGACAGCGGCCTCCTGGGCTGCCCGAATGCGGTCCTGCTCGGCGCGCTCTTCTGCTTCGCGGCGCAGGCGGGCCAGCTCGGCCTGCTCAGCTTCGAACTGCTCGCGCTTCTGAAGTGCTGACCGCAGGGTGGAAAGCACCTTGTCCTTAGTGTTGGCCGCTTCCGCCTCGAATTCCTCCCAGTGGGCGCCAAGCTGCATGCCTTCGGCTTCGGCTATCAGGCCTTTGAGCTGCAGGGAGTTCAGGTCACCTAGGTCGTCGGCCAGTGTTTTCAGCCAGTTCAGACGGTCGTTGTGGCGATCAATCCGCGCGTCCTCGGCGGCCTCCCATTCGGTGAGTGGCCGGCGCGTCTCGTCCCGCAGCGTGTCCATCTGGATCACAAACTCGCGCAGCTCGGTTTCGACCACCTTCGGCATTTCCTTGAGCCGGCGCAGATAGTCGCGACCCGGCTTCTCGACAGCGGTCTTCGACTTGCTGACCTTGGCGGCCAGGCTGGCGATACGCTCGCGGCCCTTGCGGGTGGTCAGATCGGGCACTTCGCCGTCGATCTCGCCCTTCACCAGGTCGATGAATTGCTGCAGGCCGCCGGCCACGTAGATGGCCGGGGCGTTCGCCTCGCTGATCTCTTCGATCGCGATCAGTTTCGGTTCTGCGGACATTGGAAAACCTCGCGCCAGGCCGGCGCCGTCAGTTGAAAGGGGAAATGCCAGGTCACCCAGGCACGGAGGTACGCTCCAGGCCCTGGCTGCGGTGGATGGTTGCGCGCTCTCGCCGCTTACGCTCCCGAAGGGGTACGGTTATCCCGAAGGGCCGCCGTGCTCGGCTACGTGATTCAGGAAGTGATGCTGCCGGCCAGTGCGCTGGCGAGCATGAAGAAGGTGCAGGCGAAGAGCATGGAGAAGGAGCCGCGCCAGATGACCATGCGGCGGGCACGCTGGTAGCTGGTCATGGCCGAGGCCTGGCTGTGATTGGTCGGCGCTTCAGCCAGTCAGCCTTGATCGGGTAGGGCAGGTCTGCGACACGCATCCCAACCGGGAACTGGACGGTACCGCGCACCTGAGCGGCCTTCGCCTCTTCGACCTGCTCGTCGATAAGCGATTTATAGATTGGCGTGGTCATGCAACCTCCTTGCGCCCATCAACGATCTTGTTGAGGCGCGCGCAGTAGTGGTTGAACTCTTCGATGGTGATGCGCTGGTCGGCCATCATTTCGGTGAGCTGCTTCTGGATCATCACGGACCAGCTAACCGGGGTGGATGGGTCGGCCAGGGCATCCAGTTCGTTGTCGAGCAGGACGTGCGGGCTCATCGCTCGTTGGCCTGATCGGAGTCGTGCTGAACGCCTTCCTCGGCATAGCCTTCAAGCATCGACTCGGCGATCTCGAAGAGTTTGCCGCCGACGTGGTCGCTTGGGCCAAGGATGTCAGGGATCATGCTCTTCACCGGGCCACCGGCCTGCGCCTGGAGCAGGAGAAGAGCCAGGGCGTTCAGGTCGTCCTTCTCAGCCTCTTGTAAGGCACGAAGGTGTTCGGCGAGCTCGGCCACGAACTGCTCTTGGCGGACGCCAACCGGTCCGCCAAAGCGCTGCGGGATCAGAACGTCGCAGCCGCCAACCAGCTCCTCGGCCTTACTCTCGATCCAGTTCTGCGCCGCTTCCTGATGCGCTGAGTCGTCTTCCGGCTCAGCATGGTCATACCGCCATTGTGCTGCTCGAAGTGCGCCCATGGCGTCCTCCAGATTGGTTGAGCGGCCGCATTGGCCAGGAGTCAGGCGCGGGTGACCAAACCCACCGTGAAGGGTGGCCTGGCGCCTGCCAATGCGGTCGTATGTGAAGGGAAGGGGATGCGGGATGCATCGGTGGCCACTCTCCGGGGCAAACCGGGTGTCGGGACGCCTCACCATGCGGAGAGACGCTACCCACGCTCACAATTCGCGGCGATCAACTCGCGTTCAGAGTGGCCACCAATGCAGCCTGCGATGGGGAGCAGGGCATCGGGCAGTTAACGTCAGGCTGACGTGGCGCTGGTTGTTCAGATGATCGCGGTCAGGGTCTTTGAGCCATCGGCGTTCACGGTGGTGAGGTGCATCACCGGAGCGCTGTGCGAGCGGTGACCCTGGCGAATGATTTGATTTGCCTTGTCGAAGCGCTCGTTGAACTTGCCTTCACCGTCAGGCAGGTGAGTTGTGCAGGTCAGAGACGAGCAATCCTCGCCGTTCGGGCCTTCCCCGTCGTGAGCGATGTCGAAGCTGGCCTGCATTGCGATGCCCTTGTCCTTGCAGATGGCAATGATCTGCTGCATCAGCGGGCTGATCTGCTTGTCGTAGATCTCTTCTTTGTTCACGGTTCTGCTCCCTGTTTGATTTCCCGCCTGGCCCTGTCACCAAGGCCAGCCAGTGAAATCGCAGGCACAAAAAAGCCCGAGCAAATCGGGCTGTGTTGAAGCTGCTGAGGCTTATCGCCTGCTGCTGGGGATATCCGCGTAGCTGACGAAGAGGTACTTCCCGCTCCCCATGGCGAAGTAGAGCCAGCCGGCTTTGATCTCTGGATCATCTTCTGAGGTGCGGGCCTCGTTCCAGCAAAAGCCTGGAACGACCTCAACGCCGCGATGCTCTTCGACAATCCTCTGGATACTCAACTGGCCAAACTCGCCCGCCTTGGCGATCAGGCGCTCCATGAATTCGCTGGCTTTCACGTTTACCTCCTACCTGTTTTCGATGTGAGCAGTATTGCATGTTCGATTCCCAATGCCGCCTCATCGAAGCGGCATCAGTGAATCATTCTGTGTTTCTCCGCACCCGCTTACCAGGTCATTCACTCAGTTCGGTCAACACCTCGTCCGCCGTCGCAGTGGGCTGCGCGTGGGCAGGCTTTCGGGCCTGTCGGATCGCCGGTCGCCGGTAGAGGCAAGTGCGGTTTTGTTCATCGGTTTACTGACCTCCCACCGATGGAGCCGGGAGTGACCTAACCGGCTGGGCCGGGTAGTCGGGCATGGCGCTGGCTGTTAAAGAGCGGCGGCCTGTGTGGGGGGGCCTCGGCAGTCCCTGGTGAGTGACTGCGTAAAGTAAAAGTAGCACTGCTGTTATTGTTGAGTCAACAGCAGTGCTAATAATTTTCTTGCGCCCACAAAAAAGCCCGCGCTAGGCGGGCCATTAGAATTCTTGGGGCTACATCGAGTCGACTTGGGCCTTCAGCTGATTCGCAGAAAGCTCATACTGGCGCTCATAGGACTCGCGGTCGTCGTCAATGATATGGTCGAGGTACGTGAGCCACGACACGTACATGGTAGCCAGCTCCGTCTTCAGGGATGGAAGCAGATCAACCTCAGCCTTGTACAAAACCTTTCCCTTGTCTTTGGCATCTTCTACGCAGGTCCTGACCACCTCCAGGCGGCGATGGAATGCTTCCGACCAGCGCTTGCTGCCTTCCCCAAATTTTTTTGCAGCGGCCCAGACCTTTGTTTCTTCGTGCATGGCGTCAAGGCTACAAATGGCAGGCAGGCCAGTCATCTTTTCGATGTAGGTAGGTTCCGCGAGAGCCACGCCTGACCAAAGGGTCGCGAGAAGCAGGGAAGCTGAGAGAAATGTACGCATCTGTGCTCATCCTGAGAAATAGCCATCCTACCACTCTGGCTATCCGCCATCACGCAGGCATGAAAAAGCCCGCAGAAGCGGGCCATTCGGGTAAAGAAGAGTGGATTCTTTAATCCGGTGGATTTCGCCGCTCCACGCCAACCACAATCGCCTGCTTTATTGCGCCATCGAGTATCTTGGCATTGATGCTCAAAAACACTGTGGTTCGTTCCCACTCGGCGTATTGCAGCACTTCCTTTTTCTCCTCGTTCAGCGAGGTATCTTCAACTATTGCTTCAAATTCTTCGGTGGATCGATGCTTTCTGATCTTGACCTTGAACTCGTCGGGATTTGAGGAATCCACCCGCACGATCCTATAAAAGCCATCTAGCCGCTTTTCAGCTGCCTTCCTGCGAGCGTTGGTCACAAGCTCCTGGGCGATATCGCCAGATACTGTGATTCCGCTTACAGTGGCTTCATCTGCGGTCGAGAACCCTTTTAGCATCTCTGTGCGAGCATCATAAACCTGGCGGCTGACGATCTCGAGGCGAGGCTGGGCAACCAGTAGCCGGTTAAGCACCTCAAGCCTGGCTGTCTCCTGCTTCGAGAGAGCCTCAATCGTAGAAAGCGAGTCTCGCTGCTCCTCAGTCTTGGCTTCTGCCGCCCTGACGTCCTTGCGATAGTTGAGGTACGCGGCATACGAGGTCTTGCCTGCCCATAGCACGCCAAGACCTAGTATCGTCACGACCATCATTTCTGGCGGCATCGTCTCTCCGGCCTTCTCGGCGAATTTGATCAAGACCTCTTGAAAGTCGACCTCGAAAATCGATGAACCTTCCTCGACTTTGACCTCGATTTCAAGCTCGTCCCTTTCTTCCTTGGATAGGCGACGAGTGTCGTCCGTATCGTACTGCGCGATGGCATATGACTTGTATATGACATTTTGCAGCTCAATGAAGGACTTCATCACGCTTGGCGTGATGCTGGATTCAAATTTGTCACCGACCAAGCGGACCTTGAGCTTAGGCCAGCCCTCGAGCTCTACGCCACCCTTGAAGCGAGCGCCATCAAGAAACTCTTGAATTACCTTGAATGCGTCATCTTCATTCCGGATTTTTATTGCGTCTGCCACAGAATATCCCTATAGGGCTGGTTCATGATGCTTCTTGAGCGACTAAAGATCCCCACCACGCCAGATCACCTGGCCGATGATCCGGTGCTCGTTGTCCTCGCTCCGGAAGAAAAACCGATCTGGATGCTGATCCTTGTCGTCGTTGTCGCTGCGCAAGATCCATTTACCGAATGGACCTTGAACCAGGCGCTTCACGATCGCGCCATCTGCGCCGGCCAGCACAAACACTTGCCGATCAACAGGGTCTATCCGAGAACGGTCGACCAGCAGGACGTCCCGATCATTGATCGTTGGCCACATGCTTTGTCCCTCGGCGTAGATCACTATCAGCTGATCAGCTTTGGCGCCCTTGACCTTCAGCCAGTCCCGCTTGAACGCGAGAGTTGAGCGAATCTCGACATGCGGGTTCTCGCTACCCAGGCCAGCTGCTGCCTTCGCGTCGTATTGAGGGACGAATGCATAGCGATCATCTTCCGACTTAGGAACGTCGGCGGAGACGGGCAGAGGGGAGTTGGCCGCCTGGGTATCGTGATCAAAGTGTTGCGCTGAAGACGCGCGCCTGATGCCTGCGGCCAGGGTGGGACTCACCTCGGCAGGCTCAAAGTCGAGAGCCTCCGACAGCTTGACCAGGGCCTCAAGATTGAGCGCGACCTTGCCCGTCATGTACTGGCTCACCGTGCTCTGAGGAGACTTCCACTCGCATCTCTCACCGACCTCGGTCTGAGTGAGTGGAGGCTTGGACGGATCTTCCCTAGATTCCTTGGCGCGCTTTTTGTAGATGTCGTGCAGCCGCTTCGCATCCGCGAGCTGCTCGGCAGACAGAGGGGTTCTGATCGGTTTCTTCATGCGCGTGATTTAGTAGCACCGCTGCTTCTTTCGCAAACAGCACTGCTACTCTTTGTCCTTGAATATTGTAAAACAGCAGTGCTAATATCCGATCAACCCCCTATGAGGCAGACCAGATGAACACTGTTTCCCTTGAGGAATACCTGGCCAGGCATGGAACCCAGAGCGACCTCGCCAAGGCTCTGGGGATTCAGCAAAGCGCCGTCTCCCAAATGTTCCGAGCAAAACGGGACATCCGAATCACCCTGCACGACGACGGACACATCGAGGCGAACGAGATACGCCCGATCCCAGCTCGTAAGTCGGCTGCGTAACCACTTTTCAATCACAAGGAAATCCCTGAATGCACCTGGACCCCGCCAACAAACGCAGCGAAGTGATCAAGTCGCGCTGGAAACCTGAAGAGGTTCGCAAGCTGCGCATGGAGGCCCGTATGGCCGGCATGCAGCTGGCTACCTACGTGCACGAACTGGCCAATCTCGGACGCCGACTGGGCGCCGCTGATCTGCTCCGCGAAATGAACGGTGCCGGTGAGCAGGATAAGACGGCCTGAAGCCCCTATGGAGGGCCTATGCCTGAAACCACCTTCGAATTGCTGCCAATCGAGGTTAAGGCTGAGGTTCGACAGCTGGCTGCCGACCTCGGCTGGAGCCTGGAGAGATCGACCGACGAGTACCTGGAGATGAGTCGATCGCTAGCCATCCAGGAGCAATTGAGACAGATGCGACACAAGGCCCCCGTGTTGGGGCTGGTAGTACACAAAAAGGGCCTCGATGGGACCTAAAAGCGGGCAATGAAGGCCCTGTTATCCAAACCGATGGACCACGTAGCAACCAGGGGTACACCTGATGGCCTATGACGACAAAGCTCACCGCCACGACCACCAGGTCAAGGTCCGCTTGGATGACGAGGACTTCAACGAGCTGAAGGGTTACGCCCTGGAGCTCAAGGCGCAACACAGCGTGCTTGCCCGGGAAATCATCCTGGCCGCGCTGGCGTTCAAGAAAGAGCACGGCCACCTGCCGCTGATCAACGAGAAGAAGGCCAGGGCCTGAATAGGGTCATGGGAGGACGAATGTCGCCTGCAAACGAAGCAGTACAGCAGCACGACGTAGAGATCGCCCGGTTCCGCCGGAATGACTTTGCGGATCTGGAGGCCTGGGCGGAGGAGGTCGGTGTGAGCACCGATGAGCTTGCCGCGCAGATCCTGAAGAAGGCCGCGCATTTCCTCGGTCAGCGGGGAAAGCCCAAGAGCAGCAACGTGGTGCCGTTCGCGGCGCCGAGGTAACCGTCAGATCCCTAATTAGGGACCGGCGGCACAGGTCCCTCATCAGGGACCACAAATCGCAGAGACAAAAAAGCCGGGTTCGCGGCCCGGCTCTCTGCAAAACATAACTTGTGAAAGGATTATGCATATGCAGACCCAAAGTGTACAGGCCCTCTCAAGGGTCGCGCCACAAAATGAGACCCACGGTTTTGTGGCGCGCACGATGTCTTCGCGTGAAATCGCGAATCTGACCGGCAAGCGCCACAACAACGTGAAGCGCGACATCACCGCCATGCTCGCTGACCTGAAAGAAGATGCGCTCAGTTTTGAGCACATCTACCTGGACGGCCAGAACCGCGAGCAAGTGCAGTATCTACTGGACCGCGAGCACACCGATTGCTTGCTGACTGGGTACAGCCCTGCGCTGCGCATGAAGGTAATCCGCCGCTGGCGTGAACTGGAAGGGCAATCCGAGGCCCGCCAGGCAGTGATGGCCAACGGCACCAAAGTGGTCGGCGAGATCGCCCTCATGGAGTGCTTCACGCGTCTCCTGAAGCCTGCCGCGTCCTGCCAGATGCAGATGCTGGCCAAGATCGCCGAGAACAACGGCCTCGATCCGAAGTTCCTCCCCAGCTATGCAGTGGATGCACCGGCTGACGCAGCCGGTGGCAGTTCGTTGCCGACCAAGGCCCTAACCGCCTTGCTCAAGGACAACGGTATCCGCATGTCGCCCGCGTCGTTCAATAAGGCCCTGCAGCAGGCCGGCGTGCTCAAGGTCATGCAGCGCAAGAACTCCAAGCAGGAAACGGTCACCTTCTGGGCCATCACTGACAAGGGGCTGAGCTATGGAAAGAACCTGACCAGCCCTCAATCGCCTCGCGAAACACAGCCGCACTGGTACGTAGATCGCTTCCCTGAACTAGTTGAATTGGCAGGGAAGGGGCGCCCATGAAAGTCGTGACTCTTGTTGTTGAAGCCGCTGTCGAGCCGATTCACCTAGGTATGCAGCTGGCGGGCGGACGCGTCACCGCTGCCGGAATCGGTGACTACTCGTTGTATTGCGAACTGATGGAGGATGCCAAGGACCTTGTGTTACTGATCGAGGACGGAGCACTCACGCGTGACACAGTTCTCGAAGCTGCGGCTCAGAAGGTGCGCGACCTTATCACCGCGCTCGACGATGCTGGTGATGGCCTGACTTCCCTGCATGACGCATTGCGCAGTGACGCTAAACGGTATCGCTACATGCGCGACTTCCCCTACAACAACCTCGCCAGGGCGGTAGGGATCACTGATGGCCGCCATTTCTGGCTTCAGTACGCTGCTGCTGACCAAGCCGTTGATGAGGCGATGGCTGACGACGCTGAGCTTCTTGCGTGCATGGCGCAGGAGCATGACCAATGACCGACATCCCGCGTCAATTCAAGGGTGTCTGGATCCCTGCCGAGGTCTGGCTAGATCACTCCCTGTCGATCACCGAGAAGGTGATGATGGTAGAGATCGGTAGCCTGCAAGACCCTGTGCGCGGCTGCTACGCCAGCAACAGTCACTTCGCCAGGTTCTTCGGCCTGTCGAGTTCCCGCGTGTCCGAGATCATCAGTGCTCTCTCGGCCAAGGGCCTTTTGCGGGTCGAGCTGATCCGTGATGGTCGACAGGTTGTCGAGCGCCGCGTGCGCCTTTCCAACCTATTCGGAAAGTCGAATACCTATTCGGAAAACGCGGCGACCCTATTCGGAAAAGGCGGTGACTCCTATTCGGAAAACGCGGAGGAGAGTAATACAAAGAGCAACAGTACAAATGAGGGTGAGCGCGGGGCCGCCAAGGCGTCCTCGTCCGCTTCGCGCAAGACTTCGAAGTTTGACCCTCTGACTGCCTGCCCGGCCAATGTCACTCCCTCCGTGTGGGCCGACTGGTGCCAGCATCGCCGCGAGATCGGAAAGCGCCTGACCAAGACCACCTGTGACCGCCAAGCCAAGACCCTGGCCGGCCACCACGCACCCGACGCCGTGATCAACCAGTCCATCAGCAACGGCTGGACCGGCCTGTTCCCGGAGAAGGTTCTGCCAGGTGCGCAGCAGGGCCAGCGCCGCCAGACCAACGAACCTGACTTCAACGACTCCTCCTGGGCCGAAGGGCTGATGGTGCGCACATGAAATCAGCAAACCAACTGATGGCTGCAATGCAGAACCGTCCGCCAGAGCTGCACGGCGGGCCGGTGGTTGTCTCCATCGAAACCGCCGAGGTGGTGAACGACCTGTTCCGTCGCCTGCGCGGGATCTTCCCGGCCTGGCGCCAGGCGTGGCCGTCCACCGAAGCCCTGGCCGCCGCCAAGGAGGAGTGGATCAAGGAGT
Source organism: Pseudomonas sp. NBRC 111124 (assembly GCF_001320245.1). Lineage (GTDB taxonomy): Bacteria > Pseudomonadota > Gammaproteobacteria > Pseudomonadales > Pseudomonadaceae > Aquipseudomonas. The sequence goes on along the minus strand of NZ_BCBA01000002.1, from coordinate 35,809 downwards.
TCGCCTCCGAGGGTATCCGCACGCTGGAGCAGATCGAGTTCGGCATCGAGAAGTGCCGCAAGCTCAAAAAGCCATTCGCGCCGAGCGTGGGCGAGTTCATCGCCATGTGCCAGCCGACGCCGGAGGACTTCGGGATGCCGGCACCGGCCGCCGCCTGGGTCGAGGCCCTACTGGGCGTGTACAGCCACGAGGGCGTGAAGATTGCTGCCGTGGCCACCGGCCTGTTCGACCTGCGCGCCGCCCAGCAGAACGACAAGGGCCTGCAGGCTCGCTTCGACCGGGCCTACGAGATTGTGCTGCGCCGGGCCCAAGAGGGCGAGCCACTGGACGGCAAGATCGCCACCGGCATCGGCCACGACAGCCAGAAGAGCGCCGCCGAACTGGCCGACGAGTACGCCACCCAGAAGCAGGCCCGCCTGCTGGAGATCCAGCAGATCCCATCCGGTGCGGCCGCGTGCCGTGCACACCTGCTGGCCAAGTTGAACATCAAGCGCGCCGGGCAGCCGGCTGGGGAGGGGATGTGAAGAGTGAAGTCTTGAGCAGAAAAACTGATCGGCCTCTCACCCGCGATGACACTTATCCGCAAGGTTTCCGCAGGCTTGAGGCCGGTGCACGAGATTTTATAAATCCGAAAAGTGTTGATCAAGGGGCCTGCATCGCTGAGTTAACCGTTCGCATGGAAGGAGGCGGCCCATGACTGAGTTCGCCATTCGCAGCAGTCAGGACCTGAACCGTCTGTACGGTGCACTGCATGCCATCGACCTGACGAACCCCAAGGTGGTGGTCATCAAGGACGAGAAGCGCCCAGACGTCTGCAACCGGAAGATGTGGGCCATGCTCCGCGACGTCTCCCAGCAGGTGGAGTGGTACGGCCGCAAGCTCACTGACGAGGACTGGAAGCACATTTTCAGCGCTGCGGTGCAGAAACAGGACGCGGTCCCGGGTATCGACGGCGGCTTCGTCGTCCTGGGCGTCTCGACCCGTAAGCAGTCGCAGAAGTGGTTCAGCGACCTGTTCGAAGTGATGCACGCCTTCGGCGCCGAGCACGGGGTGCGCTGGACTGAGCCGGATCGGTGGGGAGGGCAGTATTGATGCGCGTCGTATCCAAGAAGGTGCGCGAGAGCGCCCGTGGCCAGGACTGCACCGTCCGCATCCCTGGCATCTGCAACTTCAACCCGGACACCACTGTGCTGGCCCACCTGCCATGCGGGCAGAAGGGAATGGGCATGAAGGGCTTCGACACCGTGGCGGTCTACGCCTGCAGCGCCTGCCACGACGTGCTGGATGGTCGGGGGAAAGGCGAGGTGGACTGGTCCGACATGCCCCGGGCAATCGCTGAGACTCATGAGGCCCTGATCCGGGCCGGCATTCTGACCATCAAGGGGGCTGCATGACGGACTTGACACTACCGTGGCCACCGACCGTGTGCAGCCCGAACGCCCGGGTGCACTGGACTAGGAAGAGCAAGGCGGCCAAGTCCTACCGGGCAGCCTGCCACCTGCTGGCGAAGCAGGCCGGCATCAAAGCACCTGAGGGTGATGCATTGCTGCTGCTCGAGTTCGTGCCGCCCGATCGCCGCCGGCGCGACGACGACAATCTGCTGGCGATGTTCAAGGCCGGCCGTGACGGCCTGGCAGACGCCCTGGGGATCGACGACAACGTGTTCGCCACCCAGATCAGGGTGAGCAAGGAAACGATCAAAGGTGGCGCTGTGCGCGTCCGTATCGAGGCACAGAAGGGAGAGGCAGCATGAACTGGACAATTCTGGATACTGCCAGCGCCATCCTGCTGGCCATGACCATCACCTCCACCTGGTGCGTAGTGCGCGGCCAGTTGATCGCAAACCGCCGGAAGAAGGAGCAGGGACGATGAAATACCAAAGCGTATTGGCAGCAGTGGTCCGAGCATTGGCGGCTGAGACCATGAGCGGCGTAGGCGGCGGCGACTTCGAGCCGAAGGTCCAGGCCTCGAAGCTCAAGGGGGAGATCAGCGGCAAAGACGCGGCGATGCTGGTGGACTGCTGGGTGCACGCTCGCTTGCACAGCAAGTTGATCCCGCGGCACTGGAATGCCCTGACGGCCAGGTACTCGACCCACAAGGCGAAGAAGGTCGAGGCCATTGGCAAGCTGGTGCCCCTGATCGCTACCCAGGCGCCGAACCTGTTCCGGTACAAGGCGGTCACCGCCTGGGCCATCCCACCGGTGAAGGGCGTGCAGGCGTCATCGGGCAACGAGATCGCGAGTCGTTCGGCCCGTGAGCGGGCGGAGTGGGAGTCGCTGAACGCCGGGGTGATCAAGCACCTGGCGGGTGGCGAGATGCCGGAGGACACCGGCCAGGCGCGCCGGGAGCAGTATGTGAAGCGCTCTACCGACATGATCGTGCTGCCGGCCGAGTTCTACGACATCAACACCTGGGATGGCCAGGGCCTGAACCGGACCACGTACTGGCGCTGGAAGAAGGGTATCGAGAAGGTGCTGGACGAGATGGTGGTCGAGGCATTGGCCGCGTCTAGCAAGATACTTCAGGAGGAAGGCGTTTTGATGGCAGATGCCGCTTGACACCTGTGCAACGATGCAACATTATTTGCTCATCCTGTCATTCCTGCGTGTGTTGAGGATTGACGAAAAGAACCCGGCCATCGTGCCGGGTTTTTTATTGCCCGAAGAGGGCCTCAAGAGTCCTGTCACCCCCCCGAGCGAGGTCGGATAGGATTTTTTTTTGTAACACGGAACGTTTTGATAGCACTATGATTCTGATAGGTTGCTAACTAAACAAACATGGAAGACCGTGATTATGAAAACCGTTCTAGCTGCTGCAGCGCTGTCCCTTGTCGCTGCGTCCGCCGGAGCAGCTGAGCTTTCCGGGGCGCTGGGTGCGACAAGTCAAGGTGGCATTACAGCGCGCGTAGGCGTTGGCTTTAACTGGGACAGAAGCTGGTTTGAGTCCAGCGCGGGCCGTCTAACCGGTTATTGGGATGCTGGGTATACCTATTGGGAGGCCGGAGATGCTTCCGGCGGCGCTCACTCGCTGTCCTTTGCGCCAGTTTTCGTTTACGAATTCGGCAGCGGAAATGTGAAGCCATTCGTTGAGGCGGGTATCGGCGTGGCAGTCTTCTCTGGTACATCCGCAGGCGACCAAGACTTTGGTTCGGCCTTCAACTTTGAAGACCGCATCGGCGCTGGCCTGAAGATCGGCGAGACGCAGAAGGTTGGTATTCGAGCGATTCATTACTCCAACGCTGGTATCAAGCAGCCGAACGACGGCATCGAGTCGTTCTCGCTGTTCTACAGCCACCAGATCTAACTCTTTCTGCGTAGCTCCCTTGCCCGCCAAGTGCGGGCTTTTTTGTTTCTGGAATAGGGCCTAAACAGGCCCTTCAATAGCCTCGTTGGTGGATGGCGCTCAGGCAGCCTCAACCGATATCGACAATCGTTTGCCCATGGCGGCAAAAGCGCTCTCTAGCTGCTCCATCTTCGAAGTGTGCAGGAAGTCGACCAAGCGATCTCCCTGGGTCTGGGATACACCCAGCAGTCGACACAGATCGGCCTTGCGCATACCTCGCGCCATCATCTCGTTCCACAGCGCGATTTTCGCCACGGTGACTGCTGGCAGGTGGATGACCACCTCTCCCTCCTTGGCCGAGGTTGCCTCTGGAATCATCCATCGCTGGTCCGCATAGAGCGACAGCGTGGACTCGATGGCGTCGATCGCCTCGCTGATCGCATGCTCGCGGTTGTCGCCATAGCTGTTCAGTTGTGGCAGATCACGGCAGAAAACGGCAACGCCTGGCGCGGTGCCGTCCTCTTCAAAGCGGATTGCATAGTCGTACATGGTCACTCCTCAGGGTGATGCGTTCAGCGGTCATAGGCTAAGGGGGCTCTTAGAGCCCCAGTTGCTTGATGATCGCCTTGCGGGTCGGTTCGGGCATTTCCTTAGCACCGTGGTCCGCGAAGACAGTCTGTTTGCCGTTTGGGGCTGTGATCTTGAAGTGGCTTCCTTTCGCCGCTTCGAAGGTCACCCCGTGGGCCTTCAACCATCGTCTGAACTCGCTGAACTTCATCACCTCGTCTCTGTTGTTTGGATAGGTCTAGCATACAGCAGATTTGTGGTAATACAACATATTTGTGGTGTTTCCGTAGGGTGCACCTGGAGATTACGGATGGACCCGACCGACCTCGGCCCAGGCACAGCCACCTGGCTGGGCGGAACGGGCACTGTATTGCTGGGCGGCTTCTTGTGGCTGCGCAAGTTCCTTTCCAAGGACGCCGCCGACCGCGCCATGGACAATGCCGACATCGGCACTGTCCGCCGGCTGAATGAGCTGCTCGACTCCGAGCGCGAGGCCCGCAAGTTGGCCGAGGCTCGTGCCGACCAGTTCGCCAAGGAGCGCAACGAGCTCGCAGCAGCAGTAGGGCGGATGGAGGGGAAAATTGAAGCCCTCACCAGCCAGGTGGGCCAGCTCACCGAGAAGGTGACCACCCAGAGCGCCGAGATTTCCCGGCTTCGCTCCCAGCTTGGAGGTACAGCCTGATGGACAAGTGCGCACTGGAATTCATTGCTCGTCGTTGGTGGCGCCGGGCTGAGGTGTGGGTGATTGCAGCCTTGCTGATTGCAGGTGGAGCAGTACTCGGCTGGCAGTCGGCCTATTGGGCCATGGCCAATACCCAAGCCCACCAGGTGGACGAGATCCGCAGCGCCTACGATGCAGCTATGGCCGAGCGGGACAAGCGTCTGGACGACCTGACCCGCAAGACCGAGAGTGCCGTAACTAAGGCGTCAAAGGCAGCGACCACCGCTACCCAGGCCGCTGACAAGGCTGATGAGGCCCTGAATCGGGTAGCACCGTAGAAATCATCTGCTGAAAAGGCACGGCCCCAGCTGTTGTCCGGCGAGATCACAAGCCGACTTCATGTCTACTAGCCCTTGAGCGAAGCAGCCGGCTAGTAGGCCGATCAATGCGGCAACAATCAGATGGAAAAGTACACGGTCAGTAGGGAGCGTCTCGCGTTTCCTCCAAGCGTCCAAGCATCGAGCGCCGTAATTGAGCATGTAGAGCCCCATAAAAAGAGCGACGCCCGCTGCCGAGTAAAAGCCGAGCGCCAGTATTTCGAAAACCCTGAAAAATTCCATGCACGTCTCCTTTGTTGAGTGCGACCCAATTCAACCATTCTTGGCTGCTGCTTGCGACTCAACTCGATGCAGTTGCTATGTCCGTGAGGCTGAGTGAGCGAACACGCTATGAGTAGGCCTACACCACCTGCTGATCTTGTTGAATCGCTATGGCTCACCCTGCGCCCAGCCACTGGTGTGTGGGACTGGGTGCAGAGTGAGATCCTCGCAGAGACCGGCAGCATCCATAACCCCGAGCACGCCCACCTGATTGACGCCAACATCGGTGTGCTGTGGGCATCGAGCGGATTCGGCAAGCAGGGGCGGGTGGTACTTGGCCAGACCGAGCAGCTCATGTTTCGAGCTGGCGGATGGCAGAAGGCCCGGCAAGAGCAACAGATGCGTCAGTGGTTCGGCGAGGTGCCGGCCTACCTGATTACCCTGGCCGCCGATTACTGCGCCCAGTGCACCGACGCTGAGTTCTGCGCCCTGGTCGAGCATGAGCTCTACCACATTGCCCAGGCGACCGATGAGCACGGCGCTCCCAAGTTCACCCAGGAAGGGCTGCCCAAGCTCTACCTGCGCGGTCACGACGTCGAAGAGTTCGTCGGTGTGGTGAGGCGCTACGGTGCCAGCAACGACGTACAGCAGCTGATCGACGCTGCAAGCAGGCCGCCTGAGGTGGCCAAGATAAACATTTCGAGGGCCTGCGGAACCTGCCTGCTCAAGTCGGCCTGATGTGAGACAGGCATAAGACGGAATCCAACCTATGGCAGCCCTGACAAGCGATGTAAAAGCCTTCATCGTTCAGGCTTTGGCGTGCTTTGACACGCCTACCCAGGTCTCACAAGCCGTCAAGCAAGAATTCGATATCGATGTGAGCCGTCAGCAGGTCGAGCAGCACGACCCAACCAAGCGCGCTGGGGCCAATCTGGCAGCGAAGTGGCGAACCCTGTTCGAGGATACCCGCAAGCGCTTCCGCGAAGAGACGGCAGAGATCCCCATTGCCAATCGGGCGTTCCGTCTTCGTGGCTTGGGAAGGATGGCCGTGAAGGCGGAGAACATGCGCAACCTGGCGCTGACTGCCCAGCTGTACGAGCAGGCCGCCAAGGAATGCGGCGACATGTACATCAACCGTAAGCTCGAACCCGACAAGCCCCTGGGCTCCCAGGCGGATCAGCCACACGCCGTTGCTGAGTACAAGCTGGAGCCAGACGAAGGTGTCCCGACTACCCCGTACCTATGACCCGCCGGTGAAGCTGACGCCGAAGCAGGCGAACATCTACGTCTGGGGCTTTCAGCCTCAGGCGCGCTTCCGTGATGCGGTGTGCGGGCGTAGATTCGGCAAGACCTTCCTCGGCAAGGCCGAGATGCGCCGCGCGGCCCGGTTGGCTGCGGAGTGGGGCGTTAGCGTTGAGGACGAGATCTGGTATGGAGCGCCGACGTTCAAGCAGGCCAAGAGGGTCTTCTGGCGCCGGCTGAAGCAGGCCATCCCTGAAGCATGGCGCGCGGCCAGGCCGAATGAGACCGAATGCTCGATTACCCTCAAGTCCGGCCACATCATGCGCGTGGTCGGCCTGGACAATTACGACAACCTGCGGGGCTCCGGCCTGTTCTTCGTGCTGGTGGACGAATGGGCGGACTGCCCGTGGGCAGCCTGGGAAGAAGTGCTCAGGCCAATGCTCTCGACCTGCCAATACACGATCCCCCAGACCGGGGAGTCAAGAAAGGGCGGGCATGCGCTGCGGATCGGCACGCCGAAGGGCTTCAACCATTGCTATGACACCTATCGCGACGGGCAACCGGGCGGTGAGCCTGATCACAAGAGTTGGCAGTACACCTCGCTGCAGGGCGGCAACGTCCCGGCCGATGAGCTGGACGCCGCCCGGCGTAAGATGGATCCGCGCACATTCCGCCAGGAATACGAGGCCGGGTTCGAGAACTATGCCGGGGTCGTCTACTACACCTTCGACCGGGTCGAGTGCCGCACCAGCGAGCGCATCAAGCCCGGCGAGGCCGTGCATATCGGCATGGACTTCAACGTCATGAAGATGGCGGCGGTCGTCTACGTGGTCCGGGACGGCCTGCCGCTGGCGCTGGATGAGTTCCACTCGGTACGGGATACACCCGAGATGATCGAGAAGATCAAGGTTCGGTTCTCCGGCCACAGCGTCTCTGTGTACCCAGACGCCAGCGGCCAGAACACCAGCAGCAAGAACGCCAGCGAATCGGATCTGTCCCTCCTCAAGAAGGCCGGCTTCACAGTGGTGGTCGACTCGCAGAACCCCGGAGTCAAGGACCGCATCAATGCGGTCAACTCCATGTTCCTTAACACCTACGGGGAGCGGCGCTTGAAGGTCAACATTGACCAATGCCCGCAGCTTACCCAGTGCCTGGAGCGGCAGACCTACACCGACAAGGGTGAGCCGGACAAGGACCCCAAGAAGGGGCACGACCACATGAACGACGCCGCGGGCTACTTCATCGCCAAGCGGTTCCCGATCAAGACTCAGTCCGCCGGCTCCCGCCGCATCGGAGGTTTGGCGTAATGCCTGTTCAATCCACCAACCCAGACTACGACGCTCACATCGAAGAGTGGCGGATGATGGACGACGCCCTGGAGGGCGAGGGCGCCATCAAGCGCAGCCCGCGCAACCTACCCAAGCCCAGCGGCATGACCGAGGCCGAGAAGCTGGACGGCGCTGGCAATGCTTACCTGTACCAGAACTACACCGCCCGGGCCCAGTATGAGCACTGGGTGCGGGACTCGCTGCGTTCAATGATGGGCCTGGTCTCGCGGCTGATCCCCGAGGTGAAGATTCCAGCGGGCTTGAAGGCCTTGGAGGACAACGCCACGGCCGATGGCTTCGGCCTGACCCAGCTGTTCCTGCGGATCGTTCGCCAGGCCATTTCCCACGGCCGGGTGCCGCTGGTGGTCAACATCGATGACGCGGGCCAGCCGTACTTCGCCACCTACGCAGTGCGCAACGCCATCAACTGGGACGCCGCCGACCAAGGCGGCCGCCAGGACCTAGTGCTGTCCGTCTTCCGCGAGTTCAGGCGTAAGGAGCAGGATCGCTACAGCCACGAATGCGAAACGGTCTACCGCGAGTTCTACATGGACGGCGCGGTCTGCCGCACTGGCGTGCGTAACGAGGCTGGTGAGCTGATCGAAGACGATCGCCCACTGGGCACTGTCGACGGCAGCAACAACCTGGTGCGCGGCCTGGGCTACATCCCGGTGATCTACTGCGGCTCCACCGACAACTCGCCTGACGTAGACGAGATCCCGTTGCTGACCATGGCCCGGGCTGCGCTGAAGTCGTACCAGCTCAGCGCCGACTACTTCACCGCGCTGCACCAGACTAGCCACCCGCAGCCGTGGGTGTCCGGCCTGGATGAGAGCGTGGAGCTCAGTGTCACTGGGCCATCGGCTGCCTGGGACCTGGGGCCCAAGGGGGCGTGCGGTTACCTGGAGTTTCAGGGCGCCGGCATTCAGGCCGTCCGCACGGCGATGGAAGACCAGAAGAATGCCGCCCTTGAGGCTGGCGCCAAGGTCATGGATGTTTCGGGCACCGAGTCGGGCGAGGCCCGCAAGACCCGACAGAACGACCAGCACGCCACGCTGCACAGCATTGTCATCACTGCTGCGGCCGCGATCGAGCAGGCCCTGCGGTATGCGGCGGAGTGGACAGGCTACGACCCGGACGACGTCGTCTTCACTGTCAAGCCGGAGTTCGTGATCCCAGAGGTCAACGCCCAGGTGCTGGCCGAGCTGCAGAAGAGCGTCATGGCCGGCACCATCAGCGCCGAGACCTACTGGCAGTACCTGACCACCGGGAAGCTTCCCGAGCGCCCCTACGACGAAGAGGCCGAACTGATCGGCGACAACCACGGCGCGGGCGGCGTCAACCTGGACAAAGACGATGGCGATGAAACCGGAGCAAACGGCGGACGAGAAGTTGCTGGAGCAGGCAAGCCGCCACTCGGTACTGCTTGAGCGGCTGAAGGCGGGCGAGGTCAAGAAGTTCGAAACCTGCCTGCGCCGGGCTGACAGCCATGTCCGCGACCAGCTCACCCGCAAGGAGCTGACCACCTACGGCCGGAGCCGGCTTGAGGAGTTCCTGGGGCGGGTAGGGGGCAAGCTGCTGGAGATCTACAAGGCCTTCAGCGACCGGATGCAGTCCGACCTGGTGGACATCGCGCAGTACGAGGCTGCATTCGAGGGGCGCAGCCTGGAGAAGGCGCTGCTGATCGATGCGGCCATGCCGACAGACTCGCTGCTCAGGGCTGCGATCAACACGCAGCCCCTGCAGGTGTCCGGCGTCGATGGCGGAAAGCTGCTCAAGCCTTTCCTGAGCGGGTGGACGCGCACCGAATCGGACAGAGTAACCAACGCCATCCGAATGGGGGTCGTGCAGGGCCAGACCAACGCCGAGATTACCCAGGCCATTCGCGGCACCGCGGCGCAGAACTTCACAGACGGCGTGCTTGCGGTCACGAACCGAAGCGCCCGGGCAGTCGTCCAGACAGCAGTCCAGCATGTGGCCACCACCGCGCGCATGGAAACGCTCAGGGCGAATGCCGAGGTGGTGCCTGGCTATCGGATCGTCGCCACACTGGACAGGAAGACCAGCGTGCAGTGCAGGAGCCTGGATGGCCGCGAGTACGAGATGGGCAAGGGGCCTGTGCCACCATTCCACATCCACTGCCGAACCACCATCACCCCGATCACCAGGTTGTCGGCGCAATTCGCCCAGGGAGCCACCAGGGCGGCCGTCGGCGCAGACGGTGGCGGGCAGGTCTCCGCCAGCCTCAGTTACTACCAATGGCTCAAAACTCAGCCGGCAGCGTTTCAGGACGCCGCTTTGGGCCCGGTGCGCGGCAAGCTGTTCCGCGATGGCGGGCTGACGGCCGAGCGCTTCGCTGCGCTGCAGCTGGACAAGAACTTCAAGCCGCTGACGCTGGACCAGCTCAAGGAGCTGGAGCCGTTAGCATTTGATCGTGCGGGGCTATGAGATCAGCAATCTTTTCGCTCGAGATCGAATTCCGTTAGCTCCTGAAAATAGACGTGGTGCCAATCCTCGATCTGTCTGGCCAGGTCTGCGCTCCGCTGGGCACGAGTGCCTTCATCATCAGTAAGCTGCATGGCTTGCATGTAATCGCCGATGAGATTCATCGTTTTCGTCGCGAGCTTTGGCGATGAGTGAGCCACAAGTGCCTCAGCGGAAGCGATAGCGTTCTCGTAACGCAATGCTAGCTCTTCGTGCGAAGGGTCAGGATGGTACGGGTAGGAGAAAGACTTCGAGAGGGCAACCAGCATGGCCTCTGCTCTAGAGCGTAATTTGTCCTCTCTTTCATCGAGCCTTTTTACGCAACTGGTGCGCAGCTCCTTCTGAATGGAGGTATGGGACGAATAGGCCTGGATGCCAATCCCTCCAGCGGTGAAAAAGCCGGCAACTATGGCCGCTTGAACCGTTACATCCAGCTTGGTCCAAGCCTTTTTGGGTTTGTCGGAAAGTGGTTTAGGACATTTCATCGGCGCGGTATCGAGGTTAACCCAGCTTCTGGTCGCCGCATCCTACATCAGCGCGTGTTTCCTTCGACCCGCTTCGGCGGGTTTTTTCATGCCCGCAAGGCGGGTCCATCCAATCCCCAGGGGATAGCCACATGCCTTTTGACTTCGACCCGGCCGCTCACGGCCTCACCCTCGATGAAACCCAAACCGCCGCGCTGAAGGCAGCGCTGGGCAGCGAGGTTCAGAAATTTCTGGACGGCGAGGTCTCGGGCCTCAAGTCCAAAAACACCGAGCTGATCGGCTCCAATAGGGCCATCAAAACCGAACTGGACAAGCTGAAAGGCCAGTTCGACGGTCTGGACATCGAAGCGGTGAAGGGCCTGTTGGCCAAAGCCGGCCAGGACGAAGAGACCAAGCTGATCGCCGAGGGCAAGCTGGACGAGGTCATCAGCCGCCGCACCGAGCGCCTGCGTACCGACCTGGACAAGCAGGTCAAGGCCGCCAACGAGCGCGCCGACAAGGCCGAGGCCTTCGCTGCCAAGTACAGCGATAAGGTGCTGGCTGACTCCATTCGCGCTGCCGCCATCAAGGCCGGCGCGCTGCCGGAGGCTGCCGAGGACATCATTCTCCGCGCTCGCGGCACCTTCAAGCTGAGCGAAGACGGCGAGCCCGTTGCCACTGATCGTGCCGGCGAAGTCGTGTACGGGAAGGACGGCAAGACCCCGCTGTCTCCTCTCGAATGGGCGGAATCGCTGCGCGAAACCGCTACCCACCTGTGGCCAAGGGCTCAGGGTGCCGGGCAGACCGGCGACAACGGTGGCAAGGCCACGAAGAAATGGGGTGATTACACCGAGACCGAGCGTGCTGCGATGGCTCGTGACAACCCCGACGCGTTCAAAAAACTCCAAGCCACCCGAGGAACCTAACCCATGGCATCTACCCAACTGTCGGACATCTTCGTTGCCGACTACTACGGCACTCTGGAGCCGGTGAACTCCCCAGAAAAAACCGCCGTTTACGAGTCGGGCATCATCACCCGATCGGCGACCCTGGACAATATCGCCAAGAACGGACAAGGCACTTCCGAGATCAGCTACTGGCAGGATCTCGACGCCGATGAGGCGCCGAACATCTCCAACGATGACCCCGACGACCTCGGTGCCGTTGGCAAAGCCGAGCAGGGCAGCATGCGTGCCCGAACCCTGTACCTCAACAAAGGCTACGGCGTCTCCGACCTGACCGCTGAACTGGCCAACTCCGAGCCGATGCAGCACATCCGCAATCGCTTCGGCACCTACTGGACCCGTCAGTGGCAGCGCTACCTGATGGGCGCGGCTCGAGGTGTTATCGCCTCCAACATCGCCAACAACGGCGGCGACATGGTGAAGGACGCTGGCGCATCGATCAGTGCCAATGCGTTCCAGGACGCTGCGTTCACCGCCGGTGACGCCGCCGATATGTTCGCCGCGATCGGCGTGCACTCGGTCGTGATGAACCAGATGGTGAAGCAGGACATGATCGAGTACCTACGCGACTCGCAAGGCAAGATCATCCTGGCAACCTACCTGGGCAAGCCGGTGTTCATGGATGACGGCTTGATCTACGCCCCAGGCCAGTACTTGTCGCTGTTCTTCGGCCAGGGCGCATTCGGCTACGGCGAGGGTAGCCCGCACATGCCGGTCGAGATGCAGCGCAAACCGGATGGCGGCAACGGCGGCGGTGCCGAGGTGTTGTGGGAGCGCAAGACCTACATCCTGCAGCCGGCCGGCTTCAGCTGGAAAGGCAGCAACAGCCAGAACCTCAGCCCGACTGCCACCCAGTACGCCAGCGCTGCGAACTGGGAGCGCGTTTTCGACCGCAAGCAGGTTCCGTTCGCCGCGGTCATCAGCGGCACCGCCACCCCTTGACCCCATGATGCGGGGCGCCGGCCTGGCGCCCTGCGCAGGAGATCAGCATGAAAGTCATCTACACCAACACCCCAGGCAGCGAGCGGGGTACCTGCTATCGCCGGCTGGACCAGTTTTTTGGCGTGATCGACGGCGCGACCTCAGTGTCCGTGCAGGGCGATGCTCCGCACATCGGCGAGGCGTACCAGCGCCAGGGCATCAGCGTAAGCGAGATCGAGGAAGGGCTGCGCCTGGATGGCCCGACTATCGCCCAGTGGCTGGAGCAGGGCTACAAGGCGTCAGCCTACCCTCCGAACGGTTACGCCCCTGTCAGCAGCCAGGCCGAGATAGACAAGGCGATTGAGGAGGAGGAGGGCGGCGACGAGACCGACCCTCACAAGATGAAGGTGCCGGAACTCAAGGAGTGGCTGACCGCCCAGGGCATCACCTTCGACCCAGCCCTCAATAAGCCCGATCTGCAGGCCCTCATCCCGTCGAAGGAATAAGCCATGACCGACTTCATCACCGTCGCTGACGTCGACCAGAAGCTGGGGCAGGGCTGGGCAGGTGACGGTGATGCAGTCCTCGCCGTTGCCATGGCCAATGCCTGGCTCACGGCCAGGATAAAGCGGACGGTGCCAGAGCCGGTGCCGGACGCAATCATCACCGCCGGCGCTCAGGTCGCGAAGCTTGCGGCCGAGGGCAAGCTGTACAAGGACACGCAGCGCGAGGTGCAGAGCAAGACCGTGTCGGCCCAGGCTGGCACCTCGACTAGCAAGACTTACGTTGCGGGGTCTGTTGATCGCTCTTCAGGCGAGATCTTCGCCCTCGACCTCATCGCTCCATGGATACGGCGCTTCGGCACCGTAATGCTCAAGAGGATCTGACTCATGGGGATGCGTGAAGAACTCCAGGCTGAGCTGGCGGAAGCGTTCGACGACCCAGATGGCCTGGCCGATGCGGTGAAGCCTGTCGTTGGCAGCCGCACGGTCAAAGGCGGATATGACCCTGAGATCGGCGGTACCGTCCCGGCCTCGACCATCCATTACGCCGGGCGTGGTGTGTTCGGCAGCTACCTGGCCAAGGAGATTGACGGAACCCGCATCCAGACCGAAGACGTGAAGCTGCTGGTGCTTCAGAACGAACTTTTCGAGGGGCAGACCGGTGCTGTAACGGATGTCCTGGCGGCGCCCAAGATCGGCGACCAGGTGAGCGGCTACCGGGTTCTGAATGTGTCCGAAGATCCTGCCCAAGCCACCTGGACAGTCCAACTGAGGAAGTAACCATGCCACGCGGCTCGCACATGACCCAGCGATACGGCGGAAAGCAGGGCGGCTTCGCCGAGGCTATCCGGGCATTCGCAGAGCAAGCGGAGCAAGCCCTGGACGCCACCTTCCGCGAGATCGTGATCGAGATCGGCAGCAGCGTGATCCGCATGTCGCCGATCGGTAACCCGGAGCTGTGGGCGGCCAACGTGGCCCACCGGGCCAAGGCGAGCCAGGCCGCTGATGACTACGACTTCAAGGTCGCGGTACGCAACACCCTGATCAACCTGAACCAGGACAACTTCACCAAGGCCGGCAAGCTGCGCAGGGGCGTTAACTACGCCAAGCCTCTCACCAAGACCGAGCGCGAGCAGAACTTCGCCACCAGTGGCCTAGTAGCAGGCCAGGGCTACGTCGGCGGACGGTTCCGCGGCAACTGGCAGTTCTCCATCGATTCGCCGGCGACTGAGGAGCTCGACCGAGTAGACCCGTCGGGTAGCGAGGCTATTACCGCGCTCATCACCCAAGTGCAGGCCCTGACGATCGGCCAGACCGCGTACATCGTGAACAACCTGCCGTACGCCATTCCGCTCGAGTACGGACATTCAACGCAGGCGCCGGCCGGCATGGTCCGGATCACACTCGCGAACTTCCAGCGCATCGTCGACGAAGCCATCAGGAACAACAGCGTATGAGCCAAGCAAAGGCCCGGCAGGCCATCGAGATCAAGTTGATGGCCTGGGCCACAGCGCGGCCGATCCGGGTCGCGAATTTCGAGCAAGGGTTCGAGGCTGGGGCCGACGAAACCTATTTGCAAGCATTCCAACTGCCGGCGGCCACCACCTGCCGCTACCTGGGCGGCGAGGCCTACGAATACACCGGTGTCTACCAGGTGAGCATCGTCTGCCCTGCGGGCCAGCCACTGGTCATCGCGGAGACCCTGGTCGATGAGCTTTCGAGACTCTTCCGGGTTGATTCGGCGCTCAGTCGCAACGGCTTCGAGGGCCTGGTCACCGAACCGGTTGACCAGGGCCCAACTATTCACGAGTCGGCAACCTACACGGTTCCGGCCAGCTTCACCTACCGCGGTGTCGCGGACCAACCGCCCGCTGGGGCATAACCAACCGCCTCCCGGCGGGCAACAATGAGGAAACACTCCATGGCCGCAAAATTCCCGCTGCCGAACGGCGCTGTGCTGGAAATCGCCAGCGTTTTCGGCGCTGCCGTCGCCTTCACCACCCTGACCAATGCTGCGCCACCGGTGGCCACCGCCGTCGGGCACGACATCGAAAATGGCGATGTTCTGCTGGTCAGCTCCGGCTGGGCGCTCATTGCTGACCGCGCTATCAGCGCCGCAGACGTGGCCGCCGACACCTTCGCCCTGAAAGGCCTCAACACCATCAACGTGGACAAGTACACCCCTGGCGCTGGCGTAGGCTCGGTCCTCCCCGTGACTGCCTGGGCGCAGATCTCAAAAGTGACCGCGTTCACTTCGGCCGGCGGTGAGCAGCAGTATCTGACCGTGGGCTATCTGGAGGATGACGATGACCGCCAGTTCCCGACCAACCGCAACCCGATCACCCTGTCTATCACCGTCGAGGATCAGCCGAGCGCGGCCTACGTCGGCCTGGTCGAGAACTACGGTGACAGCAAGGAGCTCGTGGTGGTGCGCCTCAAGCTGCCAGGCGGCGATCAGATCCTCTACCCAGGCTACGTGAGCATCACCACCACCCCAACCATGGACCGGAACAGCCTCATGACGCGCACCATCAGCATCGCGCTGTCGGGCCGTCCCGTTCGTATCCTGGCTGGCGCGTAAGGAGTCCTCATGGCGAAGATCAAGATTGCGCAGAACCCCACGTTCGCCGCTGTGGTGCAGGTTCCGCGCATTGGCGCCGAGCCGGCCCCTGTGGAGTTCCAGTTCCGCTACATGGACCGGGTGGCACTGTCCGCGATGTTCGATCGCTGGAACAAGGCGCGGGACGCTTGGGCGGCGAGGGCCCAGAAGGAAGGGGCAAGCTGGGAGGAGGTCACCACCGGCGAAATCGCTCTACAGGCCGATCAACTGGGCGAGATCGTCACTGGCTGGGACCTGGAGGACGAGTTTAGTGCCGAGGCCATCGTTGACCTGGTGCGTACCTGCACCGGGGCACCGAAGGCGGTCGTCGATGCTTTCCAGGCTGCCTACAGCCCGTCCCGCCTGGGAAACTGAGAGCGGCGGCCCGGGCCTGCTATGAGCGGGGCCCCTCCGTCGAGCAGTTGGCGGCGCTGGGTCTGACGCCTGATGACATCGAGGAGGAGGTGGTGGAGGTCTGGCCAGACGCATGGTCAGCCTTCCGCCTGTTCGATGCCCTAGGCACGCAGTGGCGGGTGGCTTCGGGCGGCCCGTCCGGCCTGGACTACACCGCCATCCCCGCAACTGCCTCAATGCTCGGCATCAATCGCCGCGACCTAACCGACATTTTTCCCGATCTCCGCGTCATGGAGGTTGAGGCCTTGGCCGTCATGGCCGAATCGATGGAGTAGATCATGACCACCATTGCCTCTCTCGGTCTTCAGATCGACTCCGGTGATGCCGTCGAGGCCAAGGACAACCTCGATAAGTTGACGGACGCCGGCAAGCGCAGTGAGGATTCGGCCGGACGGACCGGGCGCGCCTGGGAGACTGCCCTGGGCAGCCTGCAGGGTGACACCCGGCAGATTGTTCAGGAGCTGCAGGCGCTCAACGCCAAGCAGACCGAGCTGGCGCAGCAGATGGCCACGGTGGGGCGCGCTGTTACCAGCGCCTCCACGGCGTTCAGCAGCGCCGCAGCGAACATGGGGGCGTTTCGGACCGAGGCCGCGCAGGCGGGTAAGGTGCAGGAAGCGCTCACCAGCGCCACGGATGCCGGCGCCCAGGCTGGCCGGCGCGCCGCCGAATCCGCCGACGAGCAGCAAGCCAGAATTCAGGCTGTGGCCAAGGCCTCGCTCGAGGCCAGCCAGTACGTGCAGTCGCTCAACCGGGCGACCGAGCAGAGCGCCGAGGTCACCGCCCAGGCGAACGCCGTTCTATCGGACAGTGCCAGCCGTCAGGCATCCATCAACAGCCGGGCTCAGGCCCTCATCGCTACGGAAGAGCGCCAGGCGGAGGCGGCGAAGAAGGCTGCCGGAGCGCATCGGGAAGAAGGCCAGGCGCTCGAGGAGCTGCTGGGCAAGATCGACCCGACCGTCGCGGCCATGAGCCGCTTGGACCAGATGGAGCAGAGGCTTAAGAGCTTCCGAACCAGCAGCGCGCTCGATGCGGAGACATTCGGCGAGTACCAGACGAAGATCGACCAGGCGCGCACGGCTCTGGGCGGCGCAGATGTTGCGCTGAACAAGACGGGAATGACGGCCAAGGCCACGGCTGCAGCGCTGCGTGGCGTGCCGGCCCAGTTCACCGATATCTTTACTTCCATAGTGGCCGGCCAGCCGATCATGATGGTTGCCCTTCAGCAGGGCGGGCAATTGAAGGACATGTTCGGAGGCATTGGTCCTGCAGCTCAGGCGCTCGGAGGGTACGTCCTTGGCTTGGTGAACCCGTTCACTGCCGCGGCTGCTGCAATGGCCGTGCTCGGCTATGCGTACTACTCGGGCAGCGAGGAAGCTGTCGGCTTCCAAAAGGAGCTGATCAAGACTGGCAACGCCGCCGGCACGACGGCAGACCAGATGTCGGGAATGGCGCGGCAAGTCGCGGCGACCGTCGGCACCACTGGCGCCGCGGCGGAGGTGCTTACCCAGTTGGCCGGTAGCGGGAAGATCGCCTCTGACAGCTTCATCGAGATCACCGAGGCGGCCCTGGAATGGCGCTCAGCGACTGGCAAGGCGGTCGAGGAGACCGTGGCCGAGTTCTTGACGATCGGCAAGGACCCGGTGGCTGCAGCCAAGGATCTCAACGAGCAATATAACTTCCTCACCGCTGCGACCTACTCGCAGATCGTTGCCTTGAAGGAGCAGGGCGACACCATCGGGGCCACAAAGCTCCTCACCGACACTTACGTCGACACGATCAAGTCCCGCAGCAAAGAGGTGACCGAGAACCTGTCGCTGTGGGAGCGCGGGTGGAAGTCTTTGAAGGGCGAGGTGGCTGCCACGGTCGACGCGCTCAATGACGTTGGTCGGGATCAGGACATCACGAGCCGGATCGTTGACATGCAGCGCCAGGTAGCCGCAGCGCAGAGCGCTGTGAATGCCGACGCTGACGACACCGACGCCCAGAAGAAGCTCACCAACGCCAGCCTTGAGCTGAAGGGGTTGATCCAGCAGCGAGATACGCAGCAGGCGATTGCCAGGGCCCGAGAGCTGGATGTCCAGCAGCAACAGGCAGCTGTCGTTGCAATCGGCAAAATCGATGCGCTGGAGAAGTCGGCCAGAACCAACGCCGAGAAGCGGGCAGACGCCCTGAAGGAGTACAACCGGTCGCTGGACGCGATCCGCAAGGTCAGCCCGAACGACGAGCGCTTGAAGCCCGAGAACATCGCCCGGGTACAGGCCGACATCGCTAAGCAGTTCAAGGATGCTGCCGGGCCTACCAAGTCGGTCGACCTCACCGGCTTCAACGACCAGAAGAACGCGCTGAGCGCCATCCTGGCTGAGTACAAGAACCACCAGAAGGAGCTGGACGCGGCACAGACGGCCGGGCTGATCTCCCAAGAGTCCTACGCTTCCCAGCGCGCGGCGATCATCGAGCAGCAGAAGGGCGACGTCACTTTCGCCTACGAGGCCGAGATCAAGGCTCTGGAGGAGGCAAAAGGCAAGAGCACCACCAGCGCCCAGCAGCGCATCCAGCTGGACCAGAAGATCGCCGATGCCCGTGCCGCCATGGTCAAGGCCCAGAAGGACGCCGACACAGAATTGGCGGTGCTGGCGACCAACGAGCAGGGCCGGCTGGCCAAGCAGGCCAGGGCAGTGCAGACCTACACTGATGCCCTTGACCAGCAGGTCCTGGCGCTGAGGTTGCAGGGCCAGCGCTCCGCCGATGGCCTTGGGCTTGGTGATCGCCAGCGCGGCCTGCAGGATCGGCAAAACGGCATCACCGACCGGATGAACCAGCAGCGACTGGACCTGGCCAACCAGTACGGCGACGGCTCCCGCGGTATGAGCCTCGACGAGTACAACCAGAAGCTGGAGGCCCTGAGCAAGACTGAGAAGGACCTGCAGGAAACCACCATCGCCAACTACGACCAGATGACGGCCGCGCAGGGAGACTGGCGCAAAGGTGCGTCGTCGGCCTTCCAGAACTACCTGGAGCAGGCCAGGGATGTAGCCGGGCAGACGCGATCCCTGTTCACGAACGCCTTCAGCTCGATGGAGGATGCGGTCGTGAACTTCGCCATGACGGGCAAGTTTTCGTTTGCCGACTTCACCAAGTCGGTGCTGGCCGATATGGCTCGCATCGCAACACAGCAGGCTGCATCTGGCCTACTGGGTAGCTTGGTGAGCTGGGGTGCCACTGCGGCCTCCGCCTACTTCGGTGGAGGCACCGGTAACGGTATGGAGGCTGGGTCTGCAGGCGCGGTGTCGTCCAACCTTGGCGCTTCGCAGGCCGGCTACGGCAGCACCTACTTCCCTCAAGCTCTGGGTGGGGCATGGTCGAACGGCGTGCAGTTGTTCGCCAATGGCGGTGCTTTCACAAACTCCATCGTGAGCACCCCGACAGCCTTCGGCATAGCCGGCGGCAAGTTGGGGGTGATGGGGGAGGCCGGAGACGAGGCGGTAATGCCGCTGACTCGCACGGCTGGCGGTCAGCTGGGTGTCAGAGCCATCGGCGGGGGAGCTGGCACTGCTATCAGCCTATCGGCACCGGTCAGCCTGGTGATGGATGACCGTAGCAATGAGGGTATGCAACTCGACCAAGCACTGCTTCAGCAGAACATGCAAAAGCAGCTGCAGATCGCTGCAGAAAAGGCTGTCGCTGATTCTTGGCGCCCAGGCGGAGTGAGCTACCGAAATTCACAAGGGAGGCGCTGATGGCCATCGAGAAATTCAGCTGGCCCACCCAGCGCGGCGAAACCCCGGAGATCACCTACCGGGTTCGCGAGTCGCGCTTCGGTGGTGGTTACCGGCAAACGGTGGGTGATGGCCCCAACAACAGGGAAGAAAGTTACCCGATCACCGTCATCGGCACGAAGGCCCAGGTCCGAAAGATCATGGAGTTCTTTGACCGGCACGGCGGCGCCAAGGCCTTTCTGTGGTCCACGCCGCTCGGTGATCTGGGGCTGTTTACCTGCGCCGACCCGAAGCCCACACCTGTCGGCGGCGGCCGTTTCAAGGTCTCCGCAACCTTTGCACGGGCATTCCACCCGTAAGGAAGTCGCATGTCACTAATCAAGGACATTCAGAGCCTGGAGCCAGGCAACGAAGTTCTGCTGTTTGAGCTGGATGGCTCAGATTTCGGCGCCGATATTCTGCGGTTCCACGGGCATGCAATTCCCCACACGCCAGAGGAGCTGGCCGCAGCCGGCGTCGATGCTGATCAGCTGCCAGCCAAGTCGATCTGGTGGCAGGGCAACGAATATGGCGCCTGGCCGATGCAGATCGATGGCATCGAAGCGAACTCGGATGGCACGGCGGTTCGGCCCACCCTGACCGTAGGCAACGTCAACGGCCGGATCACGGCCCTGTGCCTGGCCTTCGATAACCTACTCGAGTTCAAGCTGACCATGCGCCACACGATGGCGCGGTACCTGGATGCGGTGAATTTTCCGGCAGGCAACCCAGAGGCCGACCCGACCGAGGAAGCGATCGAGGTCTGGTACATCGACCAGAAGGTTTCCGAGAACGGCACCACGGTTTCTTGGGAGCTGGCCAGCCCTGGCGACGTGGGCGGAGAGACGATCGGCCGGCAGATGACCCAGCTATGCCACTGGGCAATGACTGCGGGCTACCGTGGCCCCAACTGCGGCTACACCGGCCCTTACTTCGACTTAGACGGGAATCCCACTGACGACCCGGCCAAAGACCAGTGCAATGGCTGTCTCGACTCAGGCTGTACCGTTCGCTTCGGCCAGGGCAACCAGCTGCCCTTTGGCGGCTTCCCGGCTGTTTCCCTCATCGCACGGAGCTGACCATGCGCAAACACATCTTGGACGCCGTGCAAGCGCACGCTGCGGCGGAATACCCGCGGGAGTGCTGCGGGCTGCTCATCTCCGTGGGGCGGGCCCAGCGGTACTTCCCGTGTGAGAACACAGCTACCGACGCTACAGAGGAATTTCGCATCTCGCCGGAGCAGTACGCCGCGGCTGAAGACCAGGGCGAGGTGATCGGCATCGTGCACTCGCATCCAGATGCCACCAGCAGGCCGTCCCCCCGTGACCTGGCCATGTGCGAGGCCACCGGGCTGCCTTGGTACATCCTGTCGTGGCCGGAGGGTGACCTGCGCATCGTCACGCCCACCGGTCACGCTCTGCTCCTCGGGCGGCCATTCGTGCACGGCGCTTGGGACTGCTGGCAGGTCTGCGCGGACTGGTACCAGCGGGAATGGGGCCTCGCCTTCCCGGCCTATAGCCGGGAGGAGGGATGGTGGGAGCAGGCCGACGGACCGAGCCTCTACGAGCAGGCCTATGAGGCAGCCGGCTTCGACCAGGTCAGCCAGCCACAGCGCGGCGACATGATCGTCATGGCCGTCGGCCGCACCGCTCACCCTAACCACGCCGGCATCTATCTGGGCGCTGACGCTCGGCTGCCGGAGGAAGCGGCGGAGGTCTTCGGGCCTGGCCCGTTCATGCTGCACCACCTGCTGGGGCGGCCCTCAGAAATCGTCGTGTTCGGCGGGCCATGGCTCGACCGAACGCGGCTGGTGCTGCGTCACCGCGGCGCCAAGTGATACATTCCCTGTTTTCAGGGAGGGGTGACATGCGAATTCTGTTCGGTGCGTTTGGGCTGGCCTTGCTGGCAGGTTGTGCAACTTCACCGATTTCTGCAGAAAAAGCAAAGCCAGTGCCTGCTGATCGGATCTATTCATTCCAGGCTGAGGGCGAGTCTCAGCTAGTTGTGACCCGTGATTCTGGCCTGCAAGGCTCCGGTTGCAAGTTGAGGTTCCACATCGACGGCAAAGCGGCAGCGGATTTCTATGCCGCCGAGGTTGCGCGATTCGGGGTACGTGCCGGGAAGCACATCATTGCCGTCGAGCCCGTTGGAATATGTGGCGGCAGTGGGATCTACGAGGCGGAGGTCACCCTTGCAAAGGGCGAATCTATTCGTAGGCGTATCTCCGGCTTTGGGGTTTATCCAACAGCGTTTTAATGACTTCGATTTGAGAAAACCCGCTTCGGCGGGTTTTTGCATTTCTACGGGACCCGCTAATGAGTGCAATCAACTACTTACCAATGACTGAAATCAAGTTATCCGGATCTCTTGCCAGGAGGTTTGGCCGGACCCATCGCCGCCAACTCGAAAACGGAGATACTTGGGAAGTCTTCAAAGCGCTAAAGGCCACACTCCCTGGCTTTGAAGAAGAGATTAAACGTCTAGACGGCATGGGCCTTTGTTTTGCGATCTTCCGAAACCGCAAGAATGTAGGGCCAGAGGACTTCGGGCGCGCAGGTGCCCGGGAGGTTCGCTTAATTCCGGTGGTTCGGGGTAGTAAGCGAGGCGGAATTCTTCAGACCGTCCTTGGGGTGGCGCTAATCGCAGCTGTAGCGATATTTGCGCCGGCAGGCCTTGGTGCCATCGGTGCGGGCGGCGCCTGGGGTATAGCTGGCGCTGTTGGCATCTCGATGGCGGTGGGAGGCGTGATTCAACTACTCAGTCCCCAGGCCCAAGGCCTGTCACTAAGCGCTGCGGCTGAAAACAAGCCGTCCTATGCCTTTGGCGGTGCCAGGAACACTACCGCAAGCGGCAATCCCGTCCCGATCTGTATCGGTAAACGCCGCTGGGGTGGGGCGATTATCTCCGCATCTATCGAAGCGCAAGATAAGGCCTGAAGCCAATTCAGAAAACAGGCCGCCTCCGGGCGGTTTTTTGTTGCCCGGAGGAAAGTATGGGCCCATCAGATCACTCGGGAATCACCGGAGCTAAAGGGGGCGAGAGCAAGCCGAAGACGCCGGTAGAGGCCCCCGACAGCCTTCAGTCGACGAACATCGCGAAGATCCTGTTGGCGGTTGGAGAAGGTGAATTCGATGGCACGCCAACTGACCGGGACATCTACCTCGACAATACGCCGATCATGGACGCCAGCGGCAACATCAACTTTCCAGGGGTGAAGTGGGAGTGGCGTCGTGGCACCGTTGAACAGGACTACATTCAGGGCATCCCGTCCGTGGAGAGCGAAACCGCAGTAAACGTCGAGCTGCGCAGCGATAACCCTTTCACAAGGTCTCTGAGCAATACGCAACTCTCGGCGGTGCGCGTCCGCATGTCCTGGCCTCGCCTGGTCAAGCAGGATAGCAGTGGGAATACCAATGGTTACCGCATCGAGTACGCCATCGACATCGCAACCGACGGGGGGGCCTACGTGGAGGCCCACAGTGGCGCCGTAGATGGCAAAACAACCAATGGCTACCAGCGCTCCGTCCGCGTGAACCTGCCCCCGGCCACTTCCGGCTGGATGCTGCGAGTTCGTCGCATTACCCCAAACGCCAATAGCGGTACCGTCGGCGACACAATGACTATCGCTGGCTACACCGAAGTCATCGACGAAAAATTGAGGTACCCGAATACCGCGCTTCTTTACATCGAGTTCGACGCCCAGCAGTTCCAGAACATCCCCGCGGTGACCGTCGATTGCAAGGCAAAGCGTTGGCCGGTGCCCAGCAACTACGACCCGGAGACGCGCACCTATACCGGCGTGTGGGATGGCACGTTCAAGCACGCCTGGACTAACAACCCGGCGT
Organism: Pseudomonas sp. NBRC 111124; assembly: GCF_001320245.1. Classification (GTDB taxonomy): domain Bacteria; phylum Pseudomonadota; class Gammaproteobacteria; order Pseudomonadales; family Pseudomonadaceae; genus Aquipseudomonas. The sequence continues at coordinate 12,180 of NZ_BCBA01000002.1, read as the reverse complement.
TCGTGACCTACGGCCTATGTGTCGAGGACCGTTTTGGCTTGGGTAAGCGCATCAAGTCGTGGATGGTCGACAAGTGGGAGATGTACCGCATCGCGCAGTACTGCGACCAGCTGGTGCCGGATGGTGTCGGCGGGCAGGAGCCGCGTTACCTGTGCGACATGAACCTGCAGGGCCGGGCCGAGGCCTGGACGCTGCTACGTGACTTGGCCGCCATCTACCGGGGCATGGTGTATTGGGCGCACGGTTCGCTGTTCATGCAGGCGGATATGCCGCGCGCCCAGGACATCGACTACGTCTTCACCCGAGCCAACGTCATTGACGGCGACTTCGTGTATGGCGGCGCTGAGCGGAACACCCACTACAGTCGCGCTCTGGTCAGCTACGACAACCCGGCCAACAACTACGACACCGACGTGATTCCGGTGACCGACCTGGCGCTGCAGCGCCGATACCGAGACCGCCCGGTGGAAATCTCGGCCATCGGCTGCACCCGAGCATCCGAGGCCCAGCGCCGCGGGAAATGGGCGCTGCTGAGCAACAGCCAGGACCGAACCGTCACCTTCAAGACCGGTATGGAGGGCCGTATCCCCTTGCCTGGCTACGTCATCCCCGTGGCGGATGAACTGGTGGCCGGCAGGCCCAATGGCGGACGTATCTCGGCTGCCGCAGGCCGCGTCGTGACACTGGACCGTGACACGCCGATCAAATCCGGTGACCGCCTGATCCTGAATCTGCCGAACGGCACAGCCCAGGCGCGCACGGTGGAGTCGGTCAGCGGCCGAGCCGTCACGGTGACCGTTGCCTACGGCGTGCAGCCAGAGCCTGAGCTGCAGTGGGCAATCGACTACGATGACCTGGCGGTACAGCTCTTCCGGGTGCTGAAAACGGTGCGAACCCAGGAAGGCGAGTATGAGATCACCGCCCTGGAGTTCAACCCGAGCAAGTTCGCGGCGATCGACACGGGCGCCAAGCTGGACGAGCGCCCGATCAGCGTCATCCCTATTACCGTTGTGCCACCGCCGGCCAGTGTTTCGCTGACCTCGGCCTACGCCGTAGACCAGGGGATCGCGGTCAGCACCATGACCATTGCCTGGCCGGCAGTGCAGGGCGCGGTGGCCTATGACGTGGAGTGGCGCAAGGACAACGGCAACTGGATACGCCTGCAGCGCCCCGGCACCACTTCGGTGGACGTGGTGGGTATTTACGCTGGCTCCTATCTGGCCCGCGTGCGGGCAGTCAGCTCCTTCGACATCACCTCGATCTGGCGTGATTCGACGCTCACAGAGCTGAAGGGCAAGGAAGGCACGCCACCGGCGCTGGCTTACCTGCGCACCAAGTCGGAGGTCTTTGGCATTCGCCTGGAGTGGGGCTTCCCACCAGGCGCGGAGGACACGGCCTACACCGAGTTGCAGATGTCGTCCACGTTCAGCGGAGAGAACCCTGAAGGCTTGGGCCAGCAGGCATACCCGACCCTCAGCTACCTTCACAGCGGCATGGCAGCTGGCGTTGTCAGGTACTTCCGTGGCCGACTGGTCGACCGCACCGGAAACGTGGGTCCATGGACGGACTGGGTGTACGGCCAATCCAGCGCCGATGCTTCAGAGATCCTCGACTACATCACCGGCAAGATCACCGAGACCCAATTGGGCCAGGATCTGCTCAAAGAAATCGAAAAGATCAGTGGCGACGGCCTGGGCTCTGTGAACGAGCGGTTCAAAGCTGGCGACCAGGCGCTGCAGAACCAGATCGATTCGCTGTCCGCACAACTGGCTGATCTGGCCGGGGCGGAGGACTGGGCGTCAGGCAAGCCATACCTCTCCGGCACCCTCGTCAAGCACGACGGCAAGCTGTATCGGGCGAAGGTGGATGTTCCGGCCGGCACCCCGGTCACCGACGCAGCCTATTGGGAATACCTGGGCGACTATGCGTCCCTGGGTGACCTGGTGTCTGCGTTGGCGGTGCGTGTGGATGGCGTTGAAACCAGCGTTGAGGAAATCAACGGCGAGCTGACCGCGATGGCGAGCCGGATTCTTGGCGTCGAGGCTGCTGTTGCACCACGGATGGCTGGCGCGACCAGCTGGCGAGCCGGCGAGCAGGGCGCTTATGCCGGTGCGTTCTCGATCTACTCAGCGTTCGCCCAGGCTGACATGGCAATCGCCAAGCAGGTGACTGAAGTGAAGGCTCAGGTGGACAACAACCTAGCGCGAGTCGTGCGCAGCGTGGAAACGCTCACGGATAATGTTTCTGCACTCGCCAGCACCACTGACACTTTGACAGCCCGGGTCGGGGAGGCAGAGAGCGAGATCCAGAGTGTATCTCAGGCGGTGGTAGACGAGGCCGGTGCGCGAGCTCAGCAAGTTGGGACGCTCACCGCTGATCTGAATGGCACCAAGGCTCTGGTTCAGGACACCTCTTCGGCAGTCGTGGGGCTCGGCAACGAGGTCCATGCCACCCGCAACATCAAGGTCGGGGTGGACGTGAACGGGCGCTACTACAGCGCCGGCATGGGCATTGGCGTCGAGAACACGCCAAGCGGCATGCAGAGCATGGTCTTGTTCCTCGCCGATCTGTTCGCGGTGATGAACCAGCCAGGCGGCACGCCGAAATCGGTGTTCGCGATCAACAACGGCCAGGTGTTCATGAACAGCGCGATCATCAACCAGGCCGACATCATCAACCTGATCATCACCGGAGAGTTGAAAAGCGCGAACTACGTTCCAGGGCAGAGCGGTATCAGGATCAACTTCGTCACAAGCCAAGTTGAGATCAACGGGGTGGTCTCCGGCCAAGGCCGGTTGAATATTTCCCAGAATTCGCTCGCTTTCTACGACACCAACGGCAGACGCCGAATTTTGTTGGGGCAACCATGACAATCGGTTTGTATATCTGGGACGAGGCTGGAAATCTTGAGATCAGTCCAGAGACCAAGATCACCCGTGTGCTGGGGACGGTGAATACCGGTACGGAGCCGAGCGCTATCGCGGTACCGGCTTTTTCCGGCGGCACACCGTTTGCAGCTGTTACCGAATGCGCCCAGTCGTTCCGCGCCCCCAAGCTCACTATCAGTGGGACCACGCTTAGCTGGGCGTGGGAAGCCCTTGGAGCTGGTCAGCGGGCGGCTGCGCAGGTGGTCTACGGAATACGCCTATGAGTTTCGCTGAGTTTGTAAATGCGGAAGGATCATCGGTGATGATCAGCGATGACTATTTCAACTACTCCCTTCGTCACTCCCAGCGGGTGACGTTCTCGGCAGGGGGGATTCTCACCTACGACTTCACCATCAGTCGAGCAAACTGCGAGACGCCAGTCATTGCGTTCAGGACGTCGACCGTAGACACCGTTTTGCTGTCAACTTCCCGATCAGGGACTACTGTTACCTGGACGTTTCGTGCATTTAGCCGGTATCCGGCTCAAGTTGGAACGTTCAGCTTTGAATATTGGATTTTCGATCGACCAATTGAGCCCGCTAACGACTTCAGCCTGATCCTTTATGACGCTGCCGGCAATATCACGTTCGACGCTCGGAGGAAGTATCTGCGCTATCTGCAGTTTTTCGATCAGGACTTGAACGGCACAGGGCCTTTCAACTTCACCGCATCAGGTAATCAATTTGCGGTGGTGCAGGGGCAGCTGTCGCGGGTGTACGGCTACGACGTCATTGAAGGTGGCGGACCGAACGGAGGAAATCAGTATTTTCAGGTGATCGACGGCAAGTGCGTTCGCGTGAATGGCTCTTCATTATCGTTAATGGAAAACCCGATCTATTCAAGTACACCGGTAAATTCCAATATCTTCCCGGTGGCCTTCTTCTACCGACAACAGATGTTTCTTGTTGACGTCAGTTCAATGTTGATCCCATAAGCAGGAGGCCGGATGGCTCTTGATCAAATCAGACTTGGCACGCCTCCCAGCGGCCAGGATGGCGACGATGCGCGCACGGCATTCAGCCGTATCAACGCAAACTTCAAGTCCATGGATGATTGGGCCATTACCGGCCCGGTCAATCGGACAGTGACGAATCTCAACGATGCCGTGGCACCTGGGTGGTACGCGGCGCTGTCGGGCTCGGCGGCTAACATCCCCCCGGGAATAACCTACCCGTTGGTCCAAGTGACCACTCACCCGAACGGATTCATCCTGCAGGAAGCCCGCGATGTGATCACCGGCAAACCTGCCTGGCGCTCTTACAACGCCAACGTCAGTGGTTGGGGGGCGTGGCGTCCAGGGCTATCCACCCTCGACGTCGGCACCGCTGCCTCTGGCGTGCTGACAACCAGCAACTACGACGATACAGCAGGCCGTGTCCTAAAAGTCGGCGACTTCGGGCTGGGCCGAAACCTGGTTGCCACAGAGACCAACCTTAACAGCTATCTTGCCCCCGGCAGCTATGTCACCCCAGCTAGCGGGTTGACAAACCTGCCCCCGACCTGGGCGCAGGGGCGGGCAGTACTCACTGTTGTTGGCGGCGCGTCGTATGCGCTCCAATCGATCGCAAGGAATGGTCTTACCGCGTCGCGGTGGTGGAACGGAACGACCTGGGAATCGTGGGTCCTGAACTACAACGAGAAGGGGGCGAATACCAACGGGCGCTATACGAAGTTCTCTGACGGCACGCAGATATGTGAGGGCTATGTGCAGCTACCGGCTCAGGCTTTGTCAACCGCGGTGGGCGTTACCGGGACATTCGCTTCGCCGTTTTCGAGCACCCCTCGCGTGGTGTTCTGTCCTCTTGCTGCGGTCGGGACGGGCTCGCAGGCTGATGTCGGCGCCACTCTGCAGAACGGCCCCTACGCAATTGTCAGTGCTGCCAGTTGGAGCCTGAACAGTTACGCATACAGGAATGCGACCTCTTTCCCCGTGCAATTCAATTACATAGCCTTTGGGAGATGGTTCGAATGATCATCAGCTTTTCGCCGGTCCGTATGGAAGAACGGCTGACTCTTGAGGTAGATGGCGATGTCGTCGTTATCAACGGAGCACCTTTTGACTTTACACCGTTGCCGGAGGGCGCCACGTTGCCGCGCGAAGCCATTCTTTCCGACTGGTTCCCGGGTGATGTCGAGCGCGTCGATGGCGAATTATCGTTGACTGTCAGACTGCCCCACGGCGCCAATGCCCCGGAAGCAACCCGCTTCCCCTCGCAGGCGACGGTGATAGCCAACGGCATCGTCGACCTGCCGGCCTATGATGTCGAACTCAAGGCAGAGCCGGAGGTGCAGCAATGAGTAATATCGACTGGAGTATGGTGATCACCGCCGAGATGAAGGCCGCCCAAACGGAAGCCGTCCATTTGGCTCAGGTGCAGGCCGAGGTCGCCCGGCTTCGCGCCCAGGCTGATGCTGCAATCGCGCCGCTGCAGGATGCATTGGACCTTGACGAGGCAACCGATGACGAGACAGCCCTGCTGAAGGAATGGAAGCGGTACCGCGTTGCGCTGAACCGCCTGCCCGAGCAGCAAGGCTACCCCACTGATATCGACTGGCCCGCTCCGCCGGCCTGATCCACACCGAATCCACCGACCGCCGCCTGGCGGTATTTTTTTGCCTGGAGAAAGCTCATGACTCAATCCCAGCCCCGGGGCGTGCGCAACCGCAACCCCGGCAACATCGATTTCAACCCTCGCAACGACTGGCAGGGCCAGATCGGCAAGGAATCTGGTGGCCGCTTCGCCATCTTCGACACGCCAGAGAACGGCATTCGTGCCCTGGGCAAGCTGCTGATCAACTACCGAGGCAAGGACGGCATGCCCGGTGTGGGCGGGAAGGGCATCGACACGGTGCTGGAGACCATCAGCCGCTGGGCGCCGAGCAACGAGAACGATACCCAAGCCTACGCCTCGGCCGTAGCCAAGCGAATTGGCGTGCGCACCACCGACCCGATCAACATAAAGGACCCGGCCACGCTCAAGGGGATGGTGGTCAGCATCATCATCCACGAGAACGGCGGCAACCCGTACGCGCCGGCGATCATCGATGAAGGTGTGCGGAGGGCATTGGCATGAAGTCGTGGGCAATCAGATCGTTGATCCTGCTGGTTCTGCTCGCGTCCTACTGGGGCGTGTACCAGCACGGCAGGGCAGTGGAACGGGCAGAGGCCGCCCAGGCTTCAGCCGAACGTGATAGTGGCGACCGCCTGGCCGAGGTGATCGGTGAGCGCGGCGCCCGCCAAGAAGAACAACGACGCGCCCAGGCGCAAGAGGAGGCAAGAACCCGTGCCCACGAAGAAAGAACGATTGCTGATGCTGGTGTCGCTGGCGCTGATCCTGCTGGTCAGCGGGTGCGCGGGGAAGCCGCCAATTTCGCCGCCGCCGTCAGTTGCCCCGGCACGGATACCGCCGCTGTCGCCCGAGGCCAGGCAGCCACCCGCGCCGCCATGGTGCTCTCCGACCTGTTCGCACGGGCTGATGCACGAGCGGGAGAGCTGGCAAAAGCGTATGACCGAGCCCGAATAGCGGGCCAGCTGTGCGAGAGGTCCTATAATGCGCTGATCAACTGATCGGAGCGGGTAATGGAGAAGCGCACCTTTATCGGGATGATTGAGGCGGGAGAGCCCCTGTTGAAAGAGGCCCTGGACGCCATGCGGGCTTATCACCAGGCGCAGGATGAAGGGAAACCCGCTGAAGAAATCGAGCGACTGCACCTGCTAGCCGAGTCGCTATTCCAAGTGGTGTGCGATTACCAGCTGCGTGTGGTGGCCAAAGCCCGCGGCCAGAAACTCCCACCTCTTCACTGATGCCGCCGGCCGGTTATTGCCGGAGGTGCGATCTGGGTTATACGATACTGTATCGATATACAGTATTGGTGCCCCATGTATTTCCTTCTCGTCCGCCGCCGCGTGAATGGCCTGGCCGTTCCCTCCGATCAACTCAGGAAGAACCAGTCCCTGCGCGCCGGTATCCACATCGGCGACCACCACAGCGAGCCGCTTGGCAGGGTGGCCACGCAGGCCTGGGTGTTCAATCCAACGCGAGGACCCGACATCGTCCCTCGGCTGCACGACGCCAAGGTCAACGGCATGGCCCAGCTTGGAATGAACATCAACGGGGTCGAGGACATTGACGGCGTGCGGTACGCGCAGTCCTGGTGGTGTAGAAAAGAATGATGGACGGGCTACCTCTGGCCTGGCTGGCTGAATTGAATGACCAAAGCGCTTTGATGAGCGATCCGGATGGGCGCGCTGCGGTTCTTTGCGAGATGGCTTTTTCCGCTCATCGCCGCAACCAGGTGGACGACGAGGGGCTGGCCGAGATGCTGGAATTTGCCGAGGCGGCCCGGCTATGGGCGCTCGAGCATGAGGCGCTGGGCGAGGTGTTAGTCGGGGAGGGAATGTAAGTCGGCAGAAGGCCGAAGGAGGGCGAAAATCAATTCCAAAACCGAAACGGCGGCCCTTGCAGTATGCGGGTTGTAGCCGTGCCGTTTCGTCTTTGTTTAGAAATCAAATTTGCCCCTGATGCCGCATGGATTGGGTGCTTATACGACGGTATTAAAAATCGTTAAGCAAAACCTACGCTCTGCCGGCAGCTGCTGGATGACTCGAACTCGCGCCCCCTCGAACGACTGCTTTCGACCCATTGCGGACTTAGAGCGTTGGGGCAGCGAATCGATCTGTCAACTTCAAGGTAAAGCTATATCTATACTTTTGCCCATCTATTTTACGCTCTGGCCAATAGCGTCACTAACTATCGCCATTGCGTTGATGGATATTTAATTTAAGCTGCTCTGGGCTTTGATAACCACAGTAGCTTTCTATTACGACTGTATATAACCGATCGGCAAGTTCTCGTAATCGCTTTATTTCTTCGCTAGGGGCCATTCCTGACCTCGCATCGCTGTGTGCCCTAATCGCCTCTAATGCCTCTCGCAGACTTGGTTTGTGAGAACCTGATACAGGTAAGAAACTATTTTTCATATAGGCACCTGAAGTCTATTTTCCAAGCCGTTGTCACGACTGATAATGATTTTCAGTTCCTTGACATTAAAAATCTTTATCTGTGTTGTTTTCTCCCAGTCTAAAATTCAAAAGCTAATCATAGGCCGTTAAAAACTATACGTGAAAAATATTTTGTACAAGTTTAGAGGGCGTTTGAGCGATACTGCAGCGATGATCGAACCGGTATCTGTGTAGATTGTCAGTAATCCGCTAGAGTCAGCACAGGTAGCTGGCTACCCTGTAAGGGGCTTACGGGATACCGCATGAGGTTGTATGAATCCTAAAACAGAAACCCAAAAACCATCCATGCCGGCAAGCCGTTATGAACAGCTAGTGCAATCGGTAGTGGATTACGCCATCTACATGCTCGACCCCACCGGTCATGTCGTGTCTTGGAACGCGGGGGCTGAGAGGATCAAAGGCTATCGCGCTACTGAGGTGATTGGTCAGCATTTTTCCATTTTCTTTACCCCGCAGGACCGAGCTGAAGGGTTGCCGGATCAATTGGTGAAAAGAGCCCTGCAATAGCGCGTTGCGCAGAATGAAGGATGGCGGTTAAGAAAGGACGGTACGCAGTTCTGGGCTTTGGCAGCCCTGGATGCTATTCGCGATGAACAGGGACAGATCATCGGCCTGGCTAAAGTGACTCGGGACATAACTGATCGCCGAGAGTCTGCGTTGCAGCTCGACTCAATCCGAGCACAGCTTTTCCATGCTCAAAAACTGGAAGCGCTTGGCCAGCTCACAGGGGGGCTGGCCCATGACTTCAACAATGTGCTTTCCATCATCATCAACTCAGCGAACTTGGCGATGGCCAGCCAAGACCCGGCTCGAATAAAGCGAATGCTCGGCCTGATTCTAGATGCGGGACAGCGAGGCACGGAACTGACGCATCGACTCCTCAGTTTTGCCCGCAATCAGAAATTGGACGCTTCACCTCAAGATCCAGTTGTTCTTCTTGCGTCCACGTTGGGTTTACTCACGTATGCATTACCCTCTCGCATCCTACTTGATGATCACTGCGAGCCAGATCTGCCCTGGATCACAGTTGATGCCTCACAATTTCAGATGGTACTTCTTAATCTGGTTTTCAACGCACGTGACGCTATCGCAGATCATGGTCAGATACGCATAACAGCGAAAGCGGTTGAATTTACTGATGAGGTGGAGGAGCTGAACGGCAAATTCGTATGTTTTGAGGTCGAAGACACGGGTGTGGGCATTGACCCAAAGCATCTGCCTAGACTTTTCGAACCTTTCTTCACCACCAAGCCTTTCGACAAAGGTACCGGTCTTGGTCTTAGCCAAGCTTACGGATTCGCTAAGCAGAGCGGGGGAGCAATTCGAGTACACAGTAGTCTTGGCAGTGGTACGTGTATGAAGCTGTACCTTCCGGCTATTCAAACGCAGCTCCCTAAACCAAATGACTGAAGTTCATAAGTTTTGAGGCAGCATGGAGAATGCCACAGCACGTCAGCTAACGACCCAAAGCGGACAACCGCAGCCCTACTACAGTCCGAGAAGCGGGCTTAGTTCACCATCACTTCGCCCAGTGCAGATTCAATCGTCATTCTGAGTGCAATGCCGATCGCCAGTTTGCGGTCACGAGCCATCAACACGCTTCACCTCGAAACTGCTGGTCGATAGATTTTCTACTGTCATTGAAAAGGCTTGCTGTCTCTCTGAGAAAAACCGAGCTGCGCTAGTCTTATTTCACAACAACCTATGCACACTTCACTCAGGAGGATGTATGTCAGTAGAAAAAGTAGCAATCGTTACGGCCGGTGGTAGCGGTATGGGAGCGGCAGCTGCACGCAGACTGGCTGCTGACGGCTTCAAGGTCGGTATTCTTTCTTCCTCTGGCAAAGGGGAGGCTCTGGCGCAAGAGCTCGGCGGTATTGGCGTAACCGGTAGTAACCAGTCAAACGATGACCTGCAGCGCCTAGTCGACGCCGTCATTCAGAAATGGGGCCGTATCGATGTGTTGGTCAACAGCGCCGGCCATGGCCCGCGGGCACCGATCCTAGAGATCAGCGACGAAGACTGGCACCAGGGGATGGAGACTTACCTGCTCAACGTCATTCGCCCTACGCGACTGGTGACGCCGTACATGCAGCGCCAGAACGGCGGTGCAATCATCAACATTTCTACTGCATGGGTGTTCGAGCCAAGCGAACTCTTCCCGACATCGGCGGTTTTCCGTGCTGGCCTGGCTTCGTTCAGCAAAATCTTTGCTGACAAGTACGCTGCTGACAACATTCGCATCAATAACGTGTTGCCGGGCTGGATCGACAGTCTTCCTGCTACCGAGCAACGCCGGGAAGGTGTGCCGCTCAAACGCTATGGCACCAGTGAAGAAATTGCCGCCACCATCGCCTTCCTGGCGAGTGACGGGGCTGCCTACATTACCGGCCAGAACATCAAGGTCGACGGCGGCGTTACCCGCAGCGTCTGAGTACCTCCGGGCCGCACACGGAACGCGGCCCTTTCTCATCTAGGCGGTCGCCATGCTTGATCTGATATTGGCCAAGGTCTGGTCGGATTTATCCATACCGGTTGGCAGTACGCCAAATCCATTTCGCTTGATGCAACTGGCCACCGTCAATACTGAAGGGCAACCCAAGGTAAGCACGGTTATCTTGCGCCATGCCGATGAGTCGACGAGGACGATCATCTTTTATGCGGACAAGCGGTCGGCGAAGCTCGCAGAGATACGTGGCGAACCCAGAGTCGCTATGACCTCCGTCGATCCGACTGGCAAGCTGCAGCTTCGAATCGAAGGCCTGGCTGAAGCTGTGTCGGATGTTTCGCACCTTGCCCAGCATTGGGAGCAGGCACGAGGCAGCACTCAGGCGCTTTTTCGCCATGGTCGCCTGCCAGGCGAGGCGATACCTTCACCTTCCGCAGCCTATGAAAAGCACCTGGAGGGTTTTGACAATTTCGCATTGGTGGCTGTCCACTTGAGAAAAATCGAGTGGCTCGACCTTTCCCAAGATATCCACCAGCGGGCCCGCTTCATTTTGCAAGACGAGCATTGGCAGGCGGGTTGGATCGCCCCCTAAGACAGGATCAAATTTGATGAGCAGAATCGCTATCCACAGTGATCAGGCGCCGAAAGCTATCGGCCCGTATTCGCAAGCCGTCCGCATGGGTGATCTGGTTTTCCTGACCGGGCAAATCGCACTTCACCCCGAAAAGATGGAATTGCCGCAAGGGATCGAAGCCCAAACCATTCAGGTACTCGAGAACCTCCAGGCCGTCGCACACGCCGCAGGCGGTAGTTTTGTCGACGTAGGAAAACTCACTATCTACCTCACGGAGCTCTCGCACTTTGGTGTCGTGAACGAAATCATGAGCCGTTACTTTGCAGCGCCTTACCCGGCACGCGCCACGGTCGGCGTGTCGGCGCTTGCGTTGAATGCCTTGGTTGCCATTGACGCCACCTTAGTACTTCCTCGGATGGCCGAATAACCCAAGCGTTTTCTCTTTATCATAAAACTCATTCAGCACCGGGCAGAAGTCTCATCCTTTGCCCGCGTGGCTCACTCTCGATAGTGGCAGGGCAAATAGATGGCCAAGGCAGCTGATCTCGTTGTGCAATGTTTGGAAAGTGAAGGTGTCGAGTACGTGTTCGGCATTCCCGGCGAGGAAAATCTCGATCTGCTCGAGTCCCTGCGTAAATCCAGGATCAAGTTGGTACTGACCCGTCACGAGCAATCCGCAGGTTTCATGGCAGCCACCTATGGGCGCCTAACTGGCAAGACTGGCGTCAGCCTGTCAACCCTTGGCCCTGGCGCAACCAATCTGGTGACAGCCAGTGCGTACGCCTACTTGGGCGGCATGCCGATGATGATGATCACCGGCCAGAAGCCGATCAAGAAGTCCAAGCAGGGTCGGTTCCAGATCATCGACGTGTGCGGCATGATGGCCCCCATCACCAAGTACACCCACCAGTTCGCCTCGGCCGACAACATTCCAGCCCGCATGCGCGAAGCCTTCCGCCTGGCTGAAGAAGAGAAGCCGGGCGCCGTACACCTGGAACTGCCGGAAGACATCGCCGCCGAGCAAACCGATGCGTTACCGATCCCTCAGAGCCTCCACCGTCGACCGTTAGCCGAGCACAAGGCGATCAAAGCGGCCGTTGAGAAGCTGCAGAAGGCCCGCAGCCCTATCCTGGTGATCGGCGCCGGCGCCAACCGCAAGATGACCGCCAAGGTCCTCAAGCAGCTGATCGACAAGACCGGTATCCCA
>NZ_BCBA01000001.1 GCF_001320245.1 Pseudomonas sp. NBRC 111124 | reverse complement strand
AAATCAGCGAAGCGCTGACCGACACCGCGCACTGGGACTTCACCCGCCTCATGACCATCCGTGAAGCGAACGAAGCGCAGATTGCCGAAGGCGGTGATGACAACCGCTTCCCGGTCTACCCACAGCGCTTGGTTGCCGACATCCGCCGCGCGCTGCCGTCCGAAGGCATCGTTGCCCTGGACAACGGTATCTACAAGATCTGGTTCGCCCGCAACTACAAGGCGCACAAGCCGAACACCGTGCTGCTGGACAATGCCCTGGCGACCATGGGCGCTGGCCTGCCATCGGCCATGGCCGCGCACCTGGTGTACCCGGACCGCCCGGTGATCTCGGTATGCGGTGACGGTGGCTTCATGATGAACAGCCAGGAGCTGGAAACCGCAGTTCGTCTGGGCATGCACATCACTGTGGTGATCCTGCGTGACGACGGCTACGGCATGATCCGCTGGAAGCAGGCCAACATGGGCTTCACCGATTTCGGCCTGGACTACGGAAACCCTGACTTCGTCAAATATGCTGAATCCTATGGCGCCACTGGGTATCGCGTAGAAAGTGCCGACTCGTTGATTCCGCTACTTGATCACTGTATCTCCAATCCAGGCGTGCACGTGATTGATTGCCCGGTCGACTACAACGATAACGACCGCATATTGAACATTGATATCCGTGAGCGCAGCGCGGCGGTGTGAAGCCGTACTGTCCTTGCTGATCGCTGTTTCAGCGTGGTGGCGAGGCGTCAAGGAGAACCAGAAATCGACTATTTCTGGCCCATAGCTACCCGCCATGAAAGGCAGCTATGGGTCGAAAGCGGACAGTTGGCTGCGGCTTCCATGTGATACCAAATTTGATACCAACGGGGAGGGAATGAGGGGGTGTGGAGGGGAGTTTCGCCCAGTAAAATCAGCCCTTTAGCACCGCCAAACACCCCTAAAATACTGCATGGTGATGTTGGCGGTAGAGATCAAGTGCTTGTCCTGCGGGAATTCCAGAGGTGTATTTAGGCCCTCTCGTCAGTTTTGGGCCAATTTTGGGCCAATTCGACTCGGGGCGGCAGCTTCTCAAGCTCCCTCCAGTCCGAGGAGGAGCCGATCCATTTCGCGTAGGTAGAGAGCAACATCACGACGCAGTGGCCGAGCTGGTTCGCGATGAACGCGGGGTTCATTCCAGGCATCAGGCACAGGGTTGCGCAGGTGTGGCGGGTGTCGTACTGACGGCGTTCACGGATGTTCAGCGCTGAGCGCTGATTTGAAGGGGCGGATTGTAACACTTGGCTCGTTGATCCACAGCCCACCTTTGCTCGGTTGGAACACAAAAAGGCTTATCCTTCCTTCACGTGTTGAGGAGTGGTGCTGAAGCCCAGCATTCTGTTGAGCTTTATCGATTGTGCGACAGGGACAATTCTTCAAGTCGTGATGCGCGCGGCGGCGTGCATGGTTACCCCTCCGGCGGATTCACACCACAGACAAACTCATCCGAGCCAAGCCGGTGCGAGCCGAATTCCACGACGTAGCCATCACCACGGCGCCGCGCCTCGGCCATGGCCGTTGTCCGGTCTGCATAGATGTCGACAAAGTGCCATGGATGCAAGTCGCGTAGAACACCCCACCCAAGCACCCAACCTTCATTGTCGGGGTCCGGAGGCAGGTTTCTTGCCAGGCTGCGTATGCTCATGTCTCTCTCCTTTAGCTCAGGCAACAGATTAGCAGCACCTCGCCAGATGAAATTTGATCAGTGGCCGGCCCCGGCCCGAACCTCCCGTCTTTGCGCAGTCCAACGTAAGCAAGGCCTCGCTTCGCCTGGCTGGAGGTACGCACATGAAACGCAAGACTGCATGGGTTGTCGTGTTGTCAGGGTTGTTGTTGCTCAGCGGCTGCTGGCCGTATTGGCACGACGGCGATCATCATCACCGGCGTTATTACGATGAAGACCGTGGGGGGCACCAGGACTATCGTCGCTACTGACGCAATGCGGCATTGACGTCATCCCTTCCGCTTGCGGCCAGACCTGCGCCACGCAACTGTAAAGAAATGGAAAAGCTCGCCCAGGCTGGCCGGTCTGGAATTTACACTGGCAGCGCTGCCTCGCCTGGCATCAGGCAGGGCACCGGTTTTTGCCTTTTGGAGCGTTTTAATGAAGTTGAAGCAAGTAGTCCATGCAGCCGTGGTGGTTGCCTTGGTATCCACCCTGGCAGGTTGCTGGATGTTCATGCCGCCGGGTGGCGGTGGGGGGCATGGTGGGGGGCATGGCGGCCCGGGCATGATGGGCGGCGGGCACGGTGGCGGCCCACGCTGATAGTCACTGAACCAGACCGCTATTCGCTCACCGGCCGAGGGTTGGGCGAATAGCTGGCCGGGTCATGCTTCATCGAGCAACCGCCCAGGGTTGAAGAAGAACGATGCAATGATCACGGCACTGATCACACCCATAGCATCCGCGACCAGCAACAGAAACTCGCTGCCATCTCCCAGTAGCGCTTGATGACTGACAGCGAAGCTCGCCCCGTGGGGAAAGGCGGCGATACCCAGCAACGCTGCTGCCAGCGCAGCCGATAGCAGCTTGGCGTACGGCCTGCCAAACGCCAGTGTGTAGGCCCAGAACACAAAGATGCTGAACACGGCAAGGCCCGCGGAAGTCACGAACTGGGCGAGTATTTCCAGCCACCACACCATGGGTTCTCCTGAACGTTGAGCCTGGTCGATACTCATGAGAATCATGGCCAGTAGAAATCGTTCCGCTCGGCTAAAGAAATAACCCGAAAGTCCAAAAGATGCCGGTAATCGGCCATTTCTCATATAGCAAACAAGCCTAATGTGCGGCGCCCCTTGCGCAGTACCATAGGCCCATGAAAGCAAAAAAAGGGCGTTGTGCTTCGCCACTCTGTTTCAAGTTCTGGATGGGGCAGCAGGAGCGTGTCGCGTGAAGAGCTCAAGATCGGTTGCAGGCGCAGTACTGTTATCCACATTTGCCACGCTGTTCATGGCCGGGTGCGCACACGACCCGGATGTACGGGATGGCCATGACTATACGTCTGGCATCACCGAACGAAGCACGCCAGCCTATCTGGGGTGCGTCAAAGGCGAACTTCAAGGCAACGTGAAAACCTATGAAGTCGACGGCGACAACTCGGTCAAGCTGTACGTCGAAAGTACCGACCCTACTAAAGCCGATGGCCTGGTGGAGTTACGGGGCACGGGAACTGAGCGCCAGTTCACCGCCTACCAGCGCGACGCTTGGTACGACCATGGCAGGCTGCTCGATGCGGCGCTGATGTGCAAAAAAGCCTGACGCGTTGTTCCGCAAGAGCAAAAAGCCCGCACATGAGAGCGGGCTTTTTGCGATGGGTGCTGATCCATCAGCGTTTTTCATTCTAAGGGAATCAGCCGGCTTGCCCATTCGACAGAAGTCTTTCACGACCTTGGTGGATTACTCCTTTAGTGCAATCACGGCTAGAATGGCGCACGTTCTCGCTTGGTTAATTGCAAATGCCAAACTTTCGCATTCTGTTCTGTACTGCACTCATTGCCAGCCTTGCCGCTTGCGCCAACCCAGGCAAGCCTACCGCCAGCAAGCTGACTTCAAAAACACCTGAAGATTACGCCGCCTGCGTACTGCCCAAGTGGCAGGCGTTGTCACCCCAAACTACGCAAAAGTCCATCAACCACGGGTATCGGTTGACTGCGCCCAGCGCCGTGACGTCAGACGAAGTGCTGGAAGTCGTTGAATACCGTGAGGGCAGCCGGGCAACTTTCTATAAAGGCAGTTTCCTGTCGAGCGACAAGCTGCGCCTGGCTGCCAGAGAGTGCCTGGAATAAGCGACTACCGAAGGCATCAATAGCCTGAACCCCCCATGCCGCCCATGCTGGGCAATGCTTGCCGGGACTTTTGTTGCGCGTTACTCCATTCGGCGCAGGTCATGAAGCTGGTCTTGTCGACCTTGTCAGCCTGATCGAAGCTGACCATGTAGGGCTGTTGCTTTCGCCCCGGGTTGGTGAGGATGTAATCGAAGCAAGTACCGGGTACTGCTGTGCGGTCGGACTGGGCGCCCGGTTTGCCGCCTATTTGCAGTACTTGTTCTTTGCTCATGCCGGTAGCCACTTGGGCTACCAACGGCTGGTCATGGTAGAGGGATGAGTTACTTGAACAGCCCGTGAGCGCTGACAATACAAACATCAGCGCACAAGTTGATTTGTTCATGGCAGTGCTCCCGTCAGAGAACGCCGTAGCGCAACAACATCAATCCAGTCGGCTATTCATCATACGCCTGTATTGCTTCACTCGGCGCAGCGTGCACCACTGCTCCAGCAGCAGGGCGCGCAGGGGCGAGGCCTTGGCCCTGGGTTTGCTGCCAGCTGCCAGCCGGCGCATCTGCAACTTCACCAACGCCATGTAGGCCAGGGCAGCGAACGCCTTGCGCTTCCAGCGGATGGGTGGCAGTTCGGCAAACGCCTGGCTCTCGCCGGCTTGCCAGCGCCGGGGCAGGGCGGGGTCGACAGCCAGTGCGGTGGCGATGCCGGCCATGGCCACGCCACTGGCGAGCACTTGCTCGACCACCGGCAGGCGGCGGATGCCCCCCGTGACCATCACCGGCATGCGGGCAATTGCGACGATCTCGCGGGCGAATTCGAGGAAGTAGGCTTCCCGCGCCAGGGTACGGCCGTCGCGGGCATCGCCTTGCATGGCCGGTGCTTCGTAGCTGCCGCCCGACAGCTCTACCAGGTCAACCGGCAGTTCGTTGAGCCACAGCACGACCTGGCGAGCATCGGCAGGCTCGAAGCCGCCCCGCTGGAAGTCGGCCGAGTTGAGCTTGACCGCCACGCTGAAGCCCGGCGACACCACTGCACGCACAGCCTTGACCACTTCCAGCAGCAACCGCGCGCGGTTTTCCAGGCTGCCGCCCCAGCGATCCTGGCGCCGGTTGGTCAGTGGCGAGAGGAACTGGCTGAGCAGGTAGCCATGGGCCGCGTGGATCTGCACGCCGCTGAACCCGGCTTGTTCTGCCAGCGCCGCAGTGCGGGCAAAGCGCTGGATCAGCGTGGCGATTTCGGCTTCGTCCAGTGCCCTGGGCTGTGGGAACAGTTTCGACAAACCGCCCATGTCCAGTGCGACCGCCGAGGGCGCCACGGTAGGCTGGCCAAGGTTGGCCTGCATCTGCCGCCCGGGGTGATTGATCTGCATCCAGAACTGCGCCCCTTGGGCACGACCGGCGCTCGCCCATTGGCGAAAACGCTGCAACTGCTGGCTGTCGTCGAGCATCACACCCCCAGGGCCGGTCATGGCGCTCGGGTCGATCATGACGTTGCCGGTCAGCAGCAGACCGGCGCCGCCTTCGGCCCAGGCCTGATACAGGCGCAGCAGCTGGTCGGAAGGGGTCTGGTCCAGATTGGCGAGGTTTTCTTCCATGGCCGCTTTGGCAATGCGGTTGGGGATGACACTGCCATTGGGCAGGCGCAAGGGCTGGAACGGGGACATGCGGTGTTCTCCAAGTTGGCGCCGGGCGTCGGGCGGGCTGGGTTTTGGAGAAGGCTAAGGTTAAAGTAAACCTTAAGGTCAATAGAGAATTTCACGCACCATGAAAATAGGCGAGCTGGCCCGACGCACGGGCCTTAGCGCATCGCGCATCCGTTTCTATGAAGCCAGCGGGCTGATCGAGGCCCGACGCCTGGGCAACGGCTATCGGGATTACCCGGAGCAGGTGGTGAGGGCACTGGAAATCATCACCTGTGGCCAGCAGGCCGGGTTCAGCCTGGAGGAGATGCGCAAGCTGACCAGCGCATCTGGCGCGGGTGCTGCGCGGCATGACCTGTTGCTGGCGAGCCTCAAGCGCAAGGTTGCCGAGATCGAAGCGCTGCAACTGCGCCTGGCGCAGAACCGCGCGCAATTGCTGGCTGTTATCGCAGGCATGGAGGGCAAACCGCAGGGCATGGACTGCGAGGAAAATGCCCAGCGGCTGATCGCCGGGTGGCAGGAAGGCGAGGCGGACAAGGGGCACCGCTGACTGGAGGTTTCCCAGGAGCCATCACCACTTAGCGGTTTCTGGAGCGGTTGACCACATTGCATACCCAGCGGTGATCGCAACGGTAGGGCGCTCGAATGAATGTCAGATCAGCAACGCGCTTTGCGCCTTGTGCCTTCAGGGCCTGGGTCAATTCAGCGAGAGTTTCTGCTTCGATGGTCATGCTTTCACCTCGTCAGATTGCTGGCATTCCTTATTCTTGACCTGACGGGCAACCCAGCGACTCAATTCTTTTCCGGTTAATGACTTTGTCATACCGGCACAGATCGTCCGCTGGCGTGTCATCAAATGAAAACCCGCTGTCGCCCGATGCGAAGCACTTCGTACCCCGAGCGCTTACATTCCAATCACCCAGAGCTGACGCCTTGCGTCCAGATCGATGATTGGAGAGACAAGCATGTCCAAAGTCGTACGTTTCCATCAGACCGGTGGCCCCGAAGTGCTGCGCTACGAGGATGCCGAGGTCGGTGAGCCCGGCCCGGGCCAGGTGCGCCTGCGCCAGGTGGCGGTTGGCCTGAACTATGCCGACACCTATTTCCGCAATGGCACATACCCGATCCCGCTGCCCAATGGCATCGGCGTGGAAGCGTCCGGGGTAGTGCAGGCGCTAGGCGAGGGCGTGACCCAGGTGGCGGTGGGTGACCGGGTGACGTACACCGGCTTTCTCAACACCCTCGGCGCCTATTGCACCGAGCGGCTGATCCCCGCAGCCGCGCTGATCAAGCTGCCAGAAACCATCGCCTTCGAGACCGCCGCTGCCATGACCATGCGCGGGCTGACCGCGGCCTACCTGATGCGCCGGCTGTACGCCTTCAAGCCCGGCGATACCGTGTTGCTGCACGCTGCCGCCGGTGGCGTCGGCCTGATCGTCGCGCAGTGGGCGCGGCTGCTGGGGCTGAACGTGATCGGCACGGTGTCCACCGAGGCCAAGGCCGAGGTCGCCCGCGCCCATGGTTGCAACCAGATCATCAACTACAGCGTCGAGGACGTGGCCAGCCGCGTGCGTGAGCTCACCGATGGCGTCGGCGTCAACGTGGTGTTCGACAGCGTTGGCAAGAACACCTTCATGGGCTCGCTCGATTCGCTCAAGCGCCGTGGCCTGATGGTTTGCGTCGGCACCGCCTCCGGCACCATCCCGCCGTTCGACCCGCAGTTGCTGGCGATCAAAGGCTCGCTGCAGCTGACCCGTCCGGCGCTGGCCGACTTTATTGCCGACCCCGCGGAAAAGGCCGACTTGGCCGGCGAGCTGTTCGACCATGTCAGCAGTGGCCGCATCCGCATCGAAATCAACCAGCACTATGCCCTGCAGGACGCCGTCCAGGCCCATCGTGATCTGGAAGCGCGCAAGACCACCGGCTCGTCGATCTTCGTCATCTGAAGAGGGCAACAGCATGCACATCGAACAACTGACCTGTGCGATCGGCGCCGAGATCAGCGGCGTCAACCTGGCCGACGCGATCCACGACGACGACCTGTTCGAGCAGCTGCGCGCGCAGTTGCTCAGGCACCGTGTGCTGTTCCTGCGTGACCAGCACTTCAGCCGTGCCGAGCACGTTGCTTTTGCCCGACGCTTCGGTGACCTCGAAGACCACCCGGTGGCCGGCAGTGACCCGGACCACCCTGGTCTGGTGCAGATCTACAAGCGCCCCGACCAGCCTAACGACCGTTATGAAAACGCCTGGCACACCGACGCCACCTGGCGCGAAGCACCGCCCATGGGCTGCGTGCTGCGCTGCGTCGAGTGTCCGCCGGTGGGCGGCGACACGATGTGGGCGAACATGGTGCTGGCCTATGAAAACCTGCCCGCCGACGTGAAAGCCAAGATCGAAGGCCTGCGCGCACGGCACAGCATCGAAGCCAGCTTCGGCGCCGCCATGCCGATCGAAAAACGCCTGGCGCTCAAGGCGCAGTTCCCGGATGCCGAGCATCCGGTGGTGCGCACCCACCCGGACACCGGCGAACAGGTGCTGTTCGTCAACGCCTTCACCACCCACTTCAGCAACTATCACACGCCCCAGCGCGTGCGTTTCGGCCAGGACGCCAACCCCGGCGCCGCCGACCTGCTGCGCTACCTGGTCAGCCAGGCCTACTTGCCGGAGTACCAGGTGCGCTGGCGCTGGAAGCCCAACAGCGTAGCCATCTGGGACAACCGCAGCACCCAGCATTACGCGGTCATGGATTACCCGCCGTGCCACCGCAAGATGGAGCGCGCGGGCATCAAGGGCAGCCGCACCTTCTGAGTTACCCGCCGCCACCTGCGGCGCACAGCACAATAACAATAGCGAGGACTACTCATGCAATTCTTCGATGATTCGTTGCACCCGGAAAACATGGAAAAGGTGGTGATCACCGTCGCCCCGTATGGCCCGGAATGGATGCCCGAGGATTTTCCCGAAGACATCCCGCTGACCATGGACGAGCAGGTGCAAAAGGCCGTCGACTGCTATGAAGCCGGTGCCACCGTGCTGCACCTGCATGTGCGCGAACTGGATGGCAAGGGCTCCAAGCGCCTGTCCAAGTTCAACGAACTGATCGCCGGTGTGCGTGAAGCGGTACCGGACATGATCATCCAGGTCGGTGGCTCGATTTCCTTTGCTCCCGAGGGTGAAGGCGAGGCGGCCAAGTGGCTGTCCGACGACACCCGGCACATGCTCGCCGAGCTGACCCCACGCCCTGACCAGGTGACCGTGGCGATCAACACCACGCAGATGAACATCATGGAGCTGCTGTATCCGCAATACCTGGAAGGCACTTCCCTTGCCCATCCGGCCATCCACGCCGCTTACAGCGAGATGACCGTGCCTGCCGGCCCGGCCTGGGTCTGCGAACACCTGCGCCGCTTGCAAGCCAGCGGCATCCAGCCGCACTTCCAGC
The DNA here is from genome assembly GCF_001320245.1 of Pseudomonas sp. NBRC 111124. Lineage (GTDB taxonomy): Bacteria > Pseudomonadota > Gammaproteobacteria > Pseudomonadales > Pseudomonadaceae > Aquipseudomonas. Next base: position 173,923 of record NZ_BCBA01000001.1, on the reverse strand, counting down.
TGACCGGCATGCATGCCCTGGAGACCCTTGAGCGCATCGTTCGCCGTGGCGACTACATGGGCCCGCTGAACCTGACCTGGATCGGCATCGGCGGCGGTTTCGACGGCCCCAACCCGTTCAACTTCTTCAACTTCATCCACCGCGCGCCGGATGGCTGCACGCTGACCGCCGAATCGCTGCTCAAGAACGTGCTGCCGTTCAACACCATGGCCCTGGCCATGGGCCTGCACCCACGTTGCGGCAACGAAGACACCATCATCGACCAGCATGGCAAGCGCTTTGGCTCGGTGCAGCAGATCCAGCAAACCGTGCGCGTGGCCCATGAACTGGGCCGCGAAGTGGCCACCGGCAAAGAGGCCCGGGCCATCTACCGCATTGGCGAGCAGTACACCAGCATCGAGCAGACCCTGAAGGCCAACGGCATGGCGCCGAACCGCCAGCCAGGGCAAAAGGGTGTGCCGCAGCGGGCCTGATAGCAGGTCCGGCCCTTCGCGGGCACGCCCGCTCCCACAGGTGCTGCACCTGACCTGTGGGAGCGGGCGTGCCCGCGAAGAGGCCAGCCCAAGCAGTAAAGATTTTGGCTTTACCCATAACAACAAGAACACAACCAACGCCAGATACTCCCAGGAGGCACCATGGCCACCTATCTCGCCAGTGCCGAAGCACCCGGCGCCGACCCCACGCACAGCGTTCCCCGGCGCTATGCCTGGGTCGTCTTCGCCCTGACTTTCGGCCTGTTGATCTCCGACTACATGTCGCGCCAGGTGCTCAACGCCGTATTCCCGCTGCTCAAGGGCGAGTGGGCCCTGAGCGACAGCCAGCTCGGCCTGCTCAGTGGCATCGTCGCGCTGATGGTCGGCCTGCTGACCTTCCCGTTGTCATTGCTTGCCGACCGTTTCGGCCGGGTCCGCAGCCTGGTACTGATGGCCGTGCTGTGGAGCCTGGCGACCCTGGGCTGCGCCCTGGCGGAAAACTACCCGCAGATGTTCATCGCACGCTTTTTGGTGGGTGTCGGCGAGGCCGCCTATGGCAGCGTCGGCATTGCCGTGGTGGTGGCAGTGTTCCCCCGCGACATGCGCTCGACCCTGGCTGGCGCCTTCATGGCCGGTGGCATGTTCGGCTCGGTGCTGGGCATGGCCCTGGGTGGCGTGCTGGCCCAGCACCTGGGGTGGCGCTGGGCATTCGCCGGCATGGCGCTGCTCGGCCTGATGCTGGCGGTGCTGTACCCACTGATCGTCAAGGAAGCCCGCATCCGCCCGCACTGTGTCAAACCGGCCCACGTGAAAGCGAGCCATCCATTGCGCACCTTGTACGGCTCGCGTTCGGTGATCGGGGCCTACATCGGCAGTGGATTGCAACTGTTCGTCGGGGGCACCGTCATCGTCTGGATGCCCAGCTACCTGAACCGCTACTACGCCATGGGCACCGATCGCGCCGGCGCAATCGCTGCGGTCATCGTGCTGTTCAGCGGCATCGGCACGATCCTCTGCGCGATGCTCTGCGACCGCCTGGGCCGTCAGCGCCCGGACCGCAAGATCAGCCTGGCCATCGGCTATTGCCTGGGCAGCTGCCTGCTGCTGTCGGTGGCCTTTGCGCTGCCGGCGGGCACTGTGCAACTGGTGCTGATCTGCCTGGGCATGATGATCGCCGTGGGCACCAACGGCCCGTCCAGCGCCATGGTCGCCAACCTGACCCACGCCGCCGTGCATGGCACTGCATTCGCCACCCTGACCCTGGCCAACAACCTGCTGGGCCTGGCGACCGGCCCGCTGATCACCGGTCGGGTGTCCGACCTGATCGGTCTGCACGCTGCGTTCCAGCTGGTGCCGCTGGTGAGCATTGCCGCCGCCGCCGTGTTCTTCATTGCCAAACGCCATTACCACCGCGACATGGAGCGTCTGCAAGCATCGGTCAGCCGTAACGAGGAGTTGAGTTCGTGAAACAGACGTTGTCCGTCGAAGTGTTCTTCGATTTCATTTGCCCGTGGTGCCTGATCGGCCAACGGCAATTGCAGGCCGCCCTGTTGCTGCTGCAGCGCGAGCAGCCGCAGGTAGAGGTGACCCTGCAGTGGCGGGGCGTGCAGTTGCTGCCTGGGCTGCCCGCCAATGGCCTGCCATTCCACGCCTTCTATGTAGAGCGACTGGGCAGCGAGCAAGCCGTGCGCGAGCGCCAGGCGCAGGTGCGCGCAGCGGCCAGCGTTGTGGGTGAAGATATCGACTTCACGCGTATTCGCCGCATGCCCAATACCGCCAACGCCCACCGCCTGTTGCAACGGGCGTCCGGCCTGCTCGGCGCCAGGCGGCATGAAACCCTGCTGACGCAGCTGTTCATTGCCTACTTCCATCAGGGCCGCGACCTGGGCGACAGCCGGGTTTTGCTCGCCATTGCCCGTTCCTGTGGGCTGGAGGCGGCGCAAGTGGCCGACTGCCTGCGTGAGGATGGCAGACCGTTTCTTGATGGTGCCGGGCGTGCGGGCAGTGCAGTGCCGCGTTTCCGCTTCAATGAGGGGCGCCTGATTGCCGGGGCACAACCTGCCGACGTGCTGTTCGCGGCCATGCTCGAGGCTCTGCACGTACGGGTGCCGGCATGACCCGGCGGATCGCCCTGGCCGCAAGCCAGCTCCCCGAGCGCAACGGGCGTGTGCTGGTGGAGAGCCACGGCAAGAGCCTGGCTGTGTTCAATGTGGCCGATACCCTTTACGTGATCGACGACAGTTGCCCGCACCAGGGGGCCTCGCTGTGTGGCGGGCGCCTGGAGGGCCGGGTCATCCAGTGCTGTGCCCATGGCCTGCGCTTCGACTTGGCCAGCGGCAATCTGCTCAACTCCACGGCGCTGAAGGTCAACTGCTACCCCGTCGAATTCGAGGGCCAGCAGGCGTTCATCGTGCTGAATGACGAGGAGGGCGGGCAATGAGCACGCTGGCGATAACGGCGACACAGCAGCGCATTCGCGCATTGGCTCCGGGTCTAGCGGTCAGCCTGATCGTGGGCGCGGCGGCGAGCTTTCTCAGTGAGCACTATGCGGCCCCGGTCATGCTGTTTGCCCTGTTGCTGGGCATGGCGCTGAACTTCCTCGCCGTCGACGGGCCGTGCAAGGCCGGTATCGAGTTCACCGCCCGCGGTGTGCTGCGCCTGGGCGTGGCCCTGCTGGGCATGCGCATTACCCTGGACCAGATTGCCAGCCTCGGCTGGAAGCCGGTGGCGTTGGTGGTCATCCTGGTGGTGGTGACCATCGTGATGTCGGTGATTGTAGCCAAGGCGCTGGGCTTTTCTCGGCTGTTTGGCCTGTTGACCGGTGGCGCCACGGCCATCTGCGGCGCCTCCGCGGCCTTGGCGCTGGCGGCGGCGCTGCCCCAGCACCCGCGCAAGGAACACGCCACGCTGTTCACGGTGATTGGCGTGTCGGCGTTGTCGACCCTGGCGATGATCCTCTACCCGATGATTGCCAATTGGCTCCACCTGCCGCCGGGGCAGGCCGGCGTATTCCTCGGGGCCACCATTCACGACGTGGCCCAGGTGGTGGGTGCCGGTTACAGCATGTCCACCGAGACCGGCGACATCGCCACGGTGGTCAAGCTGATGCGTGTGGCCATGTTGCTGCCGGTGATCGTTTGCGCAGCGATGATCACTCGCCGCCAGGGCCTGGATGCCGGTGGTCAGCGCCCGCCATTGTTGCCCTGGTTCGCCGTCGGCTTCGTGCTGCTGGCCTGCGTCAACAGCACGGGCTGGGTACCCGCAGCGGTACAGGGGGGCATCAATGACCTGTCCCGTGGCTGCCTGGTGGTGGCCATCAGCGCCCTGGGCATGAAGACCCAGCTCAAGGCCCTGGCGTCCGTCGGCCTAAAGCCCATCGCGCTGATGGTGGGTGAAAGCGTGTTCCTGGTGTTGCTGGTGCTGGCCCTGATGCACTGGGGGCTTTAAGAATCCTGCACGGCATGCTGCGCCCGCCAGGTGGCGGGCGGCATGCCGAACTGGGCGATGAACCAGCGGGTGAACGAACTGGGCATCGAATAACCGAGCATGTCGGCGATGCGTCCCAGCGAATAGCTGGGGTTTTCCAGGTAACGCATCACCAGGTCGCGGCGCACGTTGTTGATCATGTCCTTGAACGTCAGCCCGTCTTCCTCCAGGCGCCGTTGCAGCGTGCGCACATTCATGCCCTGGGTCTGCGCCACCTGCTCGATGGTGGCGCGGCCCATGGGCAGCAGCAGGTAGATGGTCTTGCGCAGTTCCAGTTCGAGTGATGGCGTGCCGCCGGCCGGCAAGGTGTCCAGGTAGCGCCGCGCCAGGCGCGCCATGGCCTCGTTGGCCTGGGGGCTGGCGCTGTCGAGGTCGGCGGCGGGGCAGACGATGCCGTTGAACTCGCTGCCGAACACCAGCGTGCAGCCGAAGATGCGCCGGTGGATGGCCTGGTCCGCTGGCGCGGCATGGGTGAAGTTGGCGCTGATCGGATGCCACTGGCCCCCCAGCAGCGCTGCGCAAAGGCGCAGCATCACGCCGATGGCCAGCTCCGTGGCCTGGCGGCTGCACGGCGCCCGTTCATTGATTACTTCCTCGCGAATGATCACCGTCTTGCCGGCTTCCTCGACATGGATGGCCAGCGCGTCGTTGAGCAAGTGGCGGTACTGCACGATCACTTCCAGGGCATCGCGCAGGTTGCGCTGATGGCTGAGCAGCAGGCTGATCTCGCCGAAGTCCGAGAGCTGGCGCGATTCGGCCATGCGCAGGCCGAAGGTTTCGCAACCGCTGATACGGGCCGACTCTTCCAGCAGGGTGATCACGTTGGCCGCCGGGATACGCCGGTTGGGGTCTTCGAGCAGTGCAGCGCTGAGGCCGACCTGGGCGAGCAGGGCATGCGGGTTCAGGCCCACGTGGCGAGACACTTCGAGGTAGTTGGTGAGGCTGGCGGCACGGACTAGGGCGGGCATTTTTATTGTTTTCCGTCAGGCGGTTCGTCAGTTATAGCCTGCGTGTCATCAATTGAGAAGCACAAGGCCGAAACGTTGGCTTGTCATCAAATGAAAAGTCACTGACGCGCAATGTGAAGCACCCGCCGAGCCCCCTCTTTACTGTGAACCACGTACCCGATCCAAGCCGAGGTCCCGACGTGGAAAGACTGCAAACCACCGCCACCGTGCTGATCATTCCTGGCCTGCGCGAGCATGTCAGCGAACACTGGCAAACCCTGCTTGAAGCGCGCCTTGCCAAGGTCCGCAGCGTGCCGCCGCTGCTGGTCGACGGGCTCAGCTGCAGCGCCCGTGTCGAAGCCATCCAGCGCGAGCTGGAGCAGATCGACGGCGAGGTGGTGCTAGTGGCGCACAGTGCTGGCGTGCTGATGGTGGCCCACTGGGCCGCCCGTTATCAGCGGCCGATCAAAGGCGCCTTGCTGGCAGCACCGCCTGACCTGCGCGCCCAGTGGCCGGCCCATTACCCCAGCCCGCAAAGCCTCGCCGAACAGGGTTGGTCGCCCTTGCCGATGGCGCGGCTGCCGTTCCCCAGCATCGTCGCCGCCAGCAGCAATGACCACCTGGCCAGCTTCGACGCCGCCGGTGCCATGGCCCAGGCCTGGGGCAGCGAACTGATCGCCCTTGGGCCGGTCGGCCACCTCAACCCGGCAGCCGGCTTTGGCCCCTGGCCGCTGGCCGACAACCTGATCCGCCGCCTGGACCACTGATCTGCCAACCGCGCACGGATGCCCAGGCCAAGCCCGCAGATGACGGGCGGCCCAAAAACAACAAGAAAAACACCTGGAGTCATCGCAATGCCAAAACACCGCATTCACCGTGCTGTGAAACCACAGCGCTGCCTGCTCGCCTGCGCCATCAGCCTGCTCAGCCTGCCCGGCGCACAGGCCTTCGAGGTCACCACCGGCAGTGAAGACTGGGCGGTACGCTTCGACAACACGGTCAAATACAACTATGGCGTGCGCACTGAAAGTGCCGACAAGCGCATGCTCGGCACGCCCAACAGCAATGACGGTGACTACAACTTCCGCAAGGCCGGCACCACTATCACCAACCGGGTCGACCTGCTGACCGAGCTGGACGTGGTGTATCAGGGCAACACCGGTTTTCGCATCAGCACTGCCAGCTGGTACGACAAGGCTTATGACAACACAGGCTCCAACAGCAACCCGTTCGTCAACGGCAACGGTGACCGCTCCGGCATCAACCCCAGCCTCAATGGCCTGCCGGGCACGGGTGTGCCGCTGGGCAGCCCGCACCTGAGCAACTATGCCCAGCGCTACTACAGCGGCCCGTCCGGTGAAGTGCTGGATGCCTTCGTGTTCTTCAGCCGCGACGTGGGCGAGGCGTCGCAGGTCAGCGCCAAAGTCGGCCAGCACAACTTGTTCTGGGGTGAAACCCTGCTCAACCCGGTGCACTCGCTGAGCTACGGTCAGTCCGGGCTGGACCTGGCCAAACTGGCAGCCTCGCCAGGCACAGAGGCCAAGGAACTGTTCGTGCCGCGCAACCAATTCTCCACGTCGTTCATGGTCAACCCCGAACTGACCTTGGGCGCACAGTATTTCTTCGATTGGGATGCCGCTCGCCTGCCGGAAGCCGGCACCTACTATGGCGGCTCCGATGTGGTGGGCGAGGGTGCCCAGAGCCTCCTGCTCGGCCACACGGGCACCCCCGGGCTGATCCCGGTACGCGGTGCGCTCACCACCCTCCGTCGTGGCGACGACCTGACGCCGCGCAACAGCGGCGACTGGGGCGTCATGGCCAAGTGGTCGCCCGAATGGCTCGGCGGCACCCTGGGCTTCTACTACCGCAAGACCTCCGAGATCCTGCCCCAGGCCTGGCTTGACGCTCGCGGCATGACCGTGGCCCGTGGCCCGTTCGGCACGCCGCCGGCCAGCCGCCAGGGCGCCGTCGGTAACCTGTACAACTCGCTGCAGAGCACCACCTACCAGTTCGCCTATTCCGACGACATCGACATCTATGGCCTGAGCCTGTCCAAGGACGTCGGTGGCGTCAGCGTTGGCAGCGACCTCAACATTCGCCACCACATGCCCTTGGCGAGTATCCCGGCGATCGTCAGTGCCCCCGGCACTGCGGGCCTGGGCGGCGGCTTTGGCCTGCTACCACCGCGCCTGGCCAGCAGCGGGGTGATCTACGACGTGCCCAAGGATGGCGACAGCCTGAGCGCCACCGGCGAAACCCTGCACTGGACCCTCAATGGCCTGATGACCATCGGCAACACGCCGCTGTTCGACTCGGCGACCCTGCTCGGCGAGCTGTTCTACAGCAACCTGCTCAAGCTCGATGGCCACAACGAGGCCTTGTACAAGGGCAAGAGCAGCTACCGCGGCATCGACAAGCCGACCCGTGACAACTGGGGTATCGCCGTCAACTTCACCCCCACCTGGTTCCAGGTGATGCCAGGTGTCGACCTGAGCATGCCGCTGTCGGTCAACGTCGGCATCGACGGCGTGTCGCCTGTGCAGGGCGGCGGTGCCAAGGACACCGGCAACTATGCGGTCGGCGTCGGCGCCGCCATCTACAACCAGTACTTCGTCGACCTCAAGTACGTCGACAGCTTCGGCAAGACTCAGTCCTGCAAGGATGGCCAGACCGACGGCAGCACGCCGAACGCCCTCGATGGCGAACAGGACTACACCTGCTACGGCGGCGGCTATGCCTCCTTCTCCGGCGGTGGTGCCACCACCGAAGACCGTGGCGCCTTGTACCTGACCCTCAAGACCACGTTCTGAGACCTGTCCCCCACAGACTTCACAGGAAAACAACAAGCATGAACTACGTGAAAACCCTGTTGGCCACCTGCCTGTCGCTGGCTGCCCTCAACGCGGCCCACGCCGCCGTATCCCCTGACCAGGCTGCCAAGCTGGGCAAGAGCCTGACCACCCTGGGCGCGGACAAGGCCGCCAATGCCGATGACTCCATCCCGGCCTACCAGGGCGGCCTGCTGACGCCGCCGGCCAACTACCAGAGCGGTGCCAGCATGCGCCCCGACCCGTATGCCAATGAAAAACCGCTGTTGGTCATCGATGGCAAGAACGCCGAGCAGTACAAGGGCCAGCTGACGGCCACCACCCTTGAACTACTCAAGCGCTTCCCGACGATGCGTGTCGATGTCTACCCGACCCACCGCAGCGTGGCGCTGCCCCAGGCGGTGCTTGACAACACCCTGAAGAACGCCACCGGCGCCAAGAGCCAGGAGGGTGGTACTGCGGTGGACAACGTGCTGCCAGGCATCCCGTTCCCGATCCCGCAGAATGGCGCCGAGGCCATGTGGAACTTCCTGCTGCGCTACCAGGGCGTAAGCATGACCGCCAAGTACGACTCGTGGAACGTCGACGCGGCCGGCAAGCCCACGCTGTCGACCACCGGCCAGGCCAACATCAGCTACCCGATCTACGAAGACATGAACAAGCCGATCGGTGCCAAGGACACCTACTACCAGATGAAACTGGTGTACACCGGCCCCGCCCGTCGCGCCGGCGAAGCGATGATGCTGCGCGATGCCGCCAACCCGCTGGTGCAGCCGCGCAGCGCCTGGCAATACCTGCCTGGCCAGCGCCGGGTCAAGCTGGCGCCGAACCTGGCCTACGACACGCCCAACCCGGGCACTTCGGGTTCCGGTACTTACGATGACGTGTTCGTCTTCAACGGCGCCCTCGACCGCTACGACTGGACCCTGGTCGGCAAGCAGGAGATGTACGTGCCGTACAACACCTACCAGCTGACCTACAACACCGACGTCAAGCAGCTGATCACCCCCAACCACCTCGCGCCGCAGTTCGTGCGCTGGGAAAAACACCGCGTGTGGGTCGTGGAAGGCAAGCTCAAGGACGGCGCGCGGCACATCTACCACAAGCGCCGTTTCTACCTCGATGAGGACAGCTGGGTGGCCCTGGCTTCCGACCAGTATGACGCCCGCGGCCAGCTGTACCGTGGCTCGTTCGCCTTCCTCACCCAGAGCTACGACAAGCAGACCCCGGATGCCACGCCGTTCATGATCTACGACCTGGTCGGCGGCACCTACAACCTCAACGGCGTGGTCGGCGCTTATGGCGGTATTCGCTACATCGACCCGCTGTCCAAGGCCCAGTGGTCGCCTGAATCGCTGGCCGGCAACGGCATCCGCTGAGCGCATGGCGCAGAGGTTCGCAATGTCTGTCTTCAAACGATGCAGCGTGGCGATGCTGGTCTGGGCTGCGTTGCAAGGCGCGGCCCAGGCCGCGCCCTTCACCGACGTGCTCGACCTGCCGGCGATGCCCAGTGCATTGGCCGCCAGCAGTGCGCTGCGTGACGTGACCCGGGCCGGCGAGCGCCTGGTGGCGGTGGGCCCGCGTGGGCACGTCGTGTATACCGACGACCATGGCGCGCACTGGCTGCAAGCTCAAGTGCCGGTCAGTGCCGACCTCAATGCCGTCAGTTTCCCCACGGCCGAGCATGGCTGGGCGGTGGGGAACGACGGGGTGGTGTTGCACAGCCGCGACGGCGGCCTGCACTGGGAAAAACAGCTCGATGGCCGGGCACTGGCCGACGGCACCGACAGCACTTTGCTCGATGTGTGGTTCAGCGACGACCAGCACGGCTATGCCGTGGGCCTGTTCAACCTGTTGCTGCGCACCGAGGACGGAGGCCAGCACTGGTTGCCGTGGCAGGACCACAGTGACAACCCGCAAGGCCTGCACCTGACCCGCCTGGCACCGGTCGGTGACACGCTGTACATCACCGGTGAGCAGGGCCTGCTGCTCAAGCTCGATGGCGCCGGTGAACGCTTCAGCCAGGTGCCGACACCCTATGCCGGCACCTTGTTCGGGGCCGTGGGCAAACCCGGCCTGCTGCTGATCTACGGCTTGCGCGGCAATGCCTACCGCAGCACCGACGGCGGCCAGCAGTGGCAACCGGTCAGCAGCGGGGTGAAGACCAGCCTCACGGCGGCCAGCCTTGGCGCCAGCGGCGAAGTCTGGCTGGCCAGCCAGGCCGGCGACCTGCTGCTCAGCCGCGACGGCGGCGCCAGCTTCAGCCCGCAGCCACAGGCCACACGTGGCCCGGTGACCGCGCTTGCCGACGACGCCGGTACCGGCCTGGTACTGGTGGGCGAGCGGGGCGTGCGTACCTTCGACGAGAGAAGACCCTGATGGCCGATATCCGCCAAGACCCACTGCCGGTGATCCACAACCTCGCCGACTTCGACCCGCGTTCTGGCAATCGCCTCGAGCGCCTGGTGTTCAACCACCGCCTGGCCTTCGTGCTGTGCATGCTGCTGACCACCCTGGTGCTGGGCTACATGGCACTCACCCGCCTGGAACTGCGCCCCAGCTTCGAGAAGATGCTGCCGCAGAGCCACCCCTACATCCAGAACTACCTGGCAAACCGCCAATCACTGCGCGGCCTGGGCAACTCGGTGCGGGTGGTGGTGGAGAACACCCGCGGCGACATCTTCGACCCCGACTACCTGCAGACCCTGCGCCAGATCAACGACGAGCTGTTCCTCAGTGACGGCGTCGACCGCGCCTGGATGAAATCCTTGTGGAGCCCGGCGGTGCGCTGGACCGAAGTCACCGAAGAGGGCTTCCAGGGCGGCCCGGTGATGCCTGATGGTTACCAGGGTGGGGCCGCCGACACCGAACAGCTGCGGCAGAACATCGAGCGCGCCAACATCGTCGGCAGCCTGGTGGCCCGTGACTTCAAGTCGAGCATGCTGATCGTGCCGCTGCTGGACCAGGATTCGGCCACCGGCAAGGGCATCGACTACCACGGCTTCTCGCAAAAGCTTGAACACCTGCGCAGCCAGTACCAGGCCAGCGGCCAGTACCAGATCCATGTGATCGGCTTTGCCAAGCTGATGGGCGACCTGATCGATGGGCTGATCCAGGTGATGGCGTTCTTTGCCCTGGCCGTGGTCACCAGCCTGGTGATCATCTACCTGTACACCCGCTGCGTGCGCAGTACCTTGCTGGTGGTGCTGTGTTCGCTGACGGCGGTGGTCTGGCAGCTGGGCATCGTCGCCTGGCTGGGTTATGCCATCGACCCGTACTCGATCCTGGTGCCGTTCCTGATCTTCGCCATCGGTGTGTCCCACGCCGCGCAGAAGATGAATGGCATCCTTCAGGACATCGGCCGTGGCACCCACCGGCAGATCGCCGCGCGGTACACCTTCCGCCGCCTGTTCGTGGCCGGGGTCACCGCACTGCTGGCCGACGCGGTGGGCTTTGCCGTGCTGATGCTGATCGATATCCCGGTGATCCAGGACCTGGCCATCACCGCCAGCATTGGCGTGGCGGTGTTGATCTTCACCTCGTTGCTGCTGATGCCGGTGGCGCTGTCGTATGTCGGCGTGGGCCGCAAGGCCGCCGAGCGCGCCTTGTACATCGATGGCCGTGCGGCCCAGCACCGAGGCTTTGGCCGCTTGTGGGACCTGCTCGACCGCTTCACCGAACGCAAGTGGGCCACGGGCGCCTTGCTGGTAGCCGTGGTGTTGGCCGCTATCGGCGTGTGGGGCAGCCTGCAGCTGAAGATCGGTGACCTCGACAGCGGCGCTCCGGAGCTGCGCGCCGATTCGCGCTACAACCGCGACAACGCGTTCATCACCAGCCACTACGCGCTCAGCAGCGATACCTTCGCAGTAATGGTCAAGACACCCCCGGAAGGCTGCCTGCGCTACCAGACACTGGTGCTGGCCGACCGCCTGGCCTGGGAGCTGCAGCAGTTGCCCGGGGTGCAGACCACCCTGTCGCTAGCCAATGCGGTGCGCCAGATCACCGCCGGCACCTACGAGGGCAACCCGCGCCTGAACAGCCTGCAGCGCAACCAGGACGTGCTCAACTACGCCGCACAGCAGGCCTCGGTCAACACCCCAGAGCTGTTCAACAACGACTGTTCGCTGATGCCGGTGATCGCCTACCTCAAGGACCACCGCGCCGACACCCTGGCGCAGGTCGCCGCCACCGCCGAGCGCTTCGCCCAGGCCAACGGCAGCGAGGATCAGCAGTTCCTGCTGGCCGCTGGTAGTGCCGGTATCGAGGCCGCCACCAATAGCGTCGTGCGCGAGGCCAACCACCGCATGCTGTTGCTGGTGTACCTGGCCGTTACCGTGTTCTGCCTGTTTACCTTCCGCAGCTGGCGCGCCACGGTGGTGGCCGTCCTGCCACTGATGCTCACTTCGCTGCTGTGCGAAGCGCTGATGGTGGCCCTGGGCATTGGCGTCAAGGTCGCCACCTTGCCGGTGATCGCCCTGGGCGTGGGCATTGGCGTCGACTATGCCTTGTACCTGCTCAGCGTGCAGTTGCATCACCAGCGTGCCGGCCTGCCACTGGCCCAGGCCTACAAGAAGGCGGTGGCCTTTACCGGGCGTGTGGTCGGTCTGGTGGGCATCACCCTGGCCGCCGGTGTGGTCGGCTGGGCCTGGTCGCCGATCAAGTTCCAGGCTGACATGGGCCTGCTGCTGACCTTCATGTTCCTGTGGAACATGCTCGGCGCGCTGGTGCTGATCCCGGCGCTGTCGCATTTCCTTCTGCGTGGCCATGGTGCCCCGGCGGCCAGCCGGGCTCGCGCCGCGTCACGTTCGTCAACCCAAGAAACCGAGTGTTCGCCTCATGTCTGATTACCTTCCGCCCCTGCGCGACATGGCTTTCCTGTTCAACGAAGTGTTCGATATCCCGGCCTGGTGGGCGCAGACCCCGGCGCTGGCCGAGCAGGTCGATGCCGACACCGCCCGTGCCGTGCTCGAACAGGCCGGCAAGCTGATTGCCGAGGTGGTGGCGCCGCTCAACCGCAGGGGTGACGAACAAGGTTGCCGCTGGGAAGACGGCCGGGTGATTACCCCTGACGGCTTTGCCGAGGCCTACCGGGCGTTTGCCGAAGATGGTTGGGTGGGTGTGGCCGGTGCGCCCGAGTACGGCGGCATGGGCATGCCGAAAGTGATCGGCGCCCAGCTCGAAGAGATGCTCAACGCCGCCAACCTGTCGTTCGGCCTGTACCCGATGCTCACCGCAGGCGCCTGCCTGGCACTGCTCAACCACGCCAGCGAGCCGCTCAAAGCCCGTTATCTGCCGCCGATGTACGAAGGCCGCTGGACCGGCTCGATGTGCCTGACCGAGCCGCACTGCGGCACTGACCTGGGCCTGCTGCGCACCCGCGCCGAACCGTCGGCCGATGGCCGCTACCGGGTCAGCGGCACCAAGATTTTCATCACTGGCGGTGAGCAGGACCTGAGCGAGAACATCATCCACCTGGCGTTGGCGCGCCTGCCCGACGCACCTGCCGGTGCCAAAGGCATTTCGCTGTTTCTGGTGCCGAAAGTGCTGGTCGACGACGATGGCGCGCTGGGCGAGGCCAATGCCGTCAGCTGTGGCTCCATCGAGCACAAGATGGGCATCAAGGCCTCGGCCACCTGTGTGATGAACTTCGACGGCGCCATCGGCTACCTGGTAGGCGAACCGAACAAGGGCCTCAACGCCATGTTCACCATGATGAACTACGAGCGCCTGGGCGTAGGCATCCAGGGCCTGGCCCTGGGCGAACGCTCCTACCAGAATGCCATCGCCTATGCCCGCGACCGTCAGCAGGGGCGCGCGCCGACCGGCGCCGAGGCGCCTGGGCAGGCGGCCGACCCGATTGTCGTGCACCCAGATGTGCGGCGTATGCTGCTGACCATGAAAGCGCTGAACGAAGGTGGGCGGGCATTCTCCACCTACGTGGCGCTACAACTGGACTTGGCCAAGTACAGCGAGGATGCCGGTGCCCGCCGCCTGGCCGAGTCCAAGGTGGCCTTGCTGACTCCGGTGGCCAAGGCCTTCCTCACCGACATGGGCCTGGAAACCACCGTGCATGGCCAGCAGGTGTTCGGTGGCCACGGTTACATCCGTGAATGGGGCCAGGAGCAGCTGATCCGCGACTGCCGCATCACCCAGATCTACGAAGGCGCCAACGGCATCCAGGCCCTCGACCTGGTAGGGCGCAAGCTGCTCGGCGACGGTGGCCAGGCGTACCGCCTGTTGTCGGCAGAGATCAGCGCATACGCCGAAACGTTGCCAGCCGAATTTGGCGCGCCGTTGCTGGCGGCCATGCACAACCTCGATGAACTGACCGCCTGGGTGCTCGACCGTGGCCAGGGCGACCCGCGGGAGGTCGGTGCCGCCTCGGTGGAATACCTGCAAGCCTTCGGTTACACGCTCTATGCCTACCTGTGGGCACGTATGGCTGAAGTCGCCTTTAACACGGCGCAGCCCGAGCCGTTCCACCAGAGCAAGCTGGCCACCGCGCGCTTCTACTTTGCGCGCCTGCTGCCGCGCACCCACTCACTGATGGCCAGCGTCAAGGCGGGCAGCCACAGCCTGTACCTGCTCGATGCCGAACTGCTGTGAAGGATACCGCAATGACCACCCCCCGTATCATGCCGGCCGCCGAACAGGCCTATGGCTACCCGCTGCTGATCAAGCGCCTGCTGTTGTCAGGCGTGCGCTACCAGCCGAACCAGGAAATCGTCTACGCCGACAAGTTGCGCTACAGCTACACGACGCTGATCGAACGCATCCAGCGCCTGGCCAATGTGCTCAGCGAAGCCGGGGTCGGGCCTGGCGACACCGTCGCCTTGCTTGACTGGGACAGCCACCGTGCCCTGGAATGCTTCTTCGCCGTGCCGATGCTCGGCGCAGTGCTGCACACCGTCAACGTGAGGCTGTCCGCCGAGCAGGTCCGCTACACCATGAACCATGCCGAAGACCGGCTGGTGCTGGTGCATGACGACTTCCTGCCGCTGATGGAGCAGCTGCGCGAGGAACTGCCGACCGTGCAAGGCTACATCCGCCTAAGCGATGGCGCCTGTGACCAGCCGACACTGCCCACGCTGGGCGAGTACGAGGCGCTGCTGGGCGCGGCGGGCGCCAGCTTCGACTTCCCCGACTTCGACGAAAACGCCCTGGCGACGCTGTTCTACACCACCGGTACCACCGGCCTCCCCAAGGGCGTGTACTTCAGCCACCGTCAGCTGGTGCTGCACACCCTGGCCGAACAGGCGACCCTGGCAGCCTGCGGCGCTGAACCGCTGTTGCGCGAGGGCGACGTGTACATGCCGATCACGCCAATGTTCCATGTGCATGCCTGGGGCGTGCCCTATGTGGCCACAGCCCTGGGCATCAAGCAGGTCTACCCGGGGCGCTACGAGCCCAACCGCCTGGTGCAGCTGTACCGGGAGGAGGGCGTGACCTTCTCGCACTGCGTGCCGACCGTGCTGCAGATGATGCTCGACTGCGATGAGGGGCGGCGCACCGACCTGGTCGGCTGGAAGATGCTGCTGGGCGGCAGCGCGCTGACCGTGGGGCTGGCACAACGGGCCAGCCAGCGCGGCATTCGCGTGCATTGCGGCTATGGCATGTCGGAAAGCTGCCCGCTGCTCAGTGTCACCCGCTTGAACCTGCAGGACCTGGCACTGCCCGTGGCCGAGCAGGTGCCGCTGCGCATCAATGCCGGCGTGCCGATCGTGCTGGTGGACCTGCGCATCGTCGATGATGCTGGTAATGACGTGCCTCACGATGGCGAACGCCTGGGTGAAGTGCTAGTGCGTGCACCGTGGTTGACCCAGGGTTACCTCAAGGAGCCGGAGCAAGGCGCCGCGCTGTGGCGCAGTGGCTGGCTGCACACCGGCGACCTGGCCTGCGTCGATGCAGGCGGTGTGGTGCGCATCCGCGACCGAATCAAGGATGTGATCAAGACCGGTGGCGAGTGGATCAGCTCGGTCGAGTTGGAAAGCCTGATCAGCCAGCACGCGCTCGTCGAGGCCGTGGCAGTGATCGGCGTGCCTGATCCGCAATGGGGTGAGCAGCCGCTGGCGTTGCTGGTGTGTCGCGACGGTCGGCAGCTGGACGCGGCGGCGTTGGCCGAGCACTTGCAGCCCTTTGTCGACAGCGGCCAACTGAACAAGTGGGCGATTCCCCGGCAGATACACTGTGTCGAGCAAATCCCGAAAACCAGTGTGGGCAAGGTCGACAAGAAGCTGATCCGACAATCGCTGCTGACCGAATAACTGCGCAAGAAAGCGGATGCAGCGAGGGGCGGCCGACGTTAAAGTGCGCTGAAACTGGTTTGCCGTAGGAAACTCAGATGTCCAGCGCCTTTACGTTCATGTCGTCTCCGGTCGGCACCTTGACCCTGGTGGCACGGGGCGATCGCCTCGCCGCCGTGCTGTGGGAGGCGGAACGCGAGAACCGCGTGCGGCTTGGCGAGTTGCACCGCGATGACCACCACCCGATGCTGTTCGAAACGGCCCGCCAGCTGGGCGAGTACTTCGACGGCACCCGTCAGCGCTTCGAACTGCCACTGGACTTTGCCGGCACCGAATTCCAGCGCCAGGTGTGGGCGGCCTTGCTGACCATTCCCTTTGGCCAGACCCGCAGCTACAGTGATATCGCCCGGCAGATCGGCAACCCCGGTGCCGTGCGTGCAGTGGGCGCGGCCAACGGGCGTAACCCGATTTCGATCATTGCCCCGTGTCATCGCGTGATCGGCGCCTGCGGCAGCCTGACCGGGTTTGCCGGTGGTTTGCCGGCCAAGCAGTATCTGCTGGCGTTGGAAGGTCGGCAGAGCCTGGCCCTGGACCTCTGAGCAACCTGCTCGGATGGTTGTCACGCAGACAGCGGTAGACCCAGCGCGATATGGCTGGCGGTGTCCAGCAGAATCAGGCCTTCAGCCTTGTCATCCAGCGCTGCCAGCAGGTTGCCCTGGCTGTCCCAGGCCGCTGAGCCACCGGCACCAATGAAGGTGTCGGCCGGCCCGACGCAGTTGGCCATTAACACCGGAATGGCCAGGGTGCGCGCCACCTCCGGGTAATGTTCGTTGCCTTCGCGGATGCCTTTGGCGGTCTTGGCCACGCTGACCAGGTACAGCTCGGCACCGAGCGCCTGGGCCTGCGCAGCATGTTCGATGAACATCGATTCGTAGCAGATGGCGGGGGCAATCTGCAGCTGCCCCGCTTCGAACACCAGTGCTTGATCACCGGGGGTGAAGAATGGCAGCTCGTCGTCATGCAGGCGCTGCTTGGCATACGCCATCGGTGGCAGGCCAGGGCGCAGGATGGGCATGCCGATGCGAATGCCGTCGGCTGTCGGCAGGGGCAGCCCAACGGCCACGCTGATGGTGAGTTGGTCGCAAAGCGCCTGCAACGGCTCGAGCCGGGCAGAAGTGAGCGGCAACGCCACCTGGCGCGCCAAGGTCGGCTCGTAGCCGGTCAACGACAGTTCCGGGAACACCACCAGCTCGGCGCCCAGCGCCGCCGCTTGCTCGATACAGCGCAGATGGCGGGCCAGGTTGCCCGCCAGGTCGCCTTTGCGCGACGCCAGTTGTACGGCACAGAGTTTCATGGTGCGTCCCTTCCCTGGTACAGGTCGAAGGGCCGAGCATACTCTCAGCACGCTCGCCTGTACCAGCAAAGGGTGACATTCAGGAGGTCGAATGCGGGCCGAAACGCTGGCGGAACCAGTCGTCGAGCATGGCCTTTTCCGCATACAGACGGTCGCTGCTGTGGGAGGCCCGGCCCGGCCGGCTCAGGTACATCTTGTCGCTGACCCGCTCCTGAGCCTGCTGCTCAGGTTTGCCCGGCTGGGTGAGGGTGTAGCTCAGCTCGATGGTCGGCCAAGTGATCTCACGCATGAAGCGCACATCGTAGGCCTGGCTGTGCCACGGCTCGTAACGGCCGGCCAGGTCGATGTCGCGAATGTCGATGACCAGTTGCTGGCCAGGCTGCAGGTAGCGCTGGCCGAGCTTCTGCAGGTACTCGGTCAGGGTCTTCATCACGTAAGGGTCGGCGCCGCGTTCATAGCCAGGGCCATCGAGGCTGGCGTCGCGGAATGTTTCCGGATGGTCGAAACGCACCTCGACCTGCGCAGGCGGGGTGCCTTGTGCCATGCTGTTGAATGACAGCGCCATGAGCACGGCACACACAAGAGCGATACGCATGATGCACCTCCGGGGCGGACTGCGTGTTGCTCCATTTTACGCCGGCCCGGGCACGGCAACAGAGGAAGATTGTAATGAGCCGGTTTCGGCGAGTAGCCGCCAACAGCAAGGGGCGTGACCTGGCCGTGGGCGATATCCATGGGCATTTTCGGCGACTTGAGCAAATCCTGGATACGGTCGGTTTCGATCCCGAAGTGGACAGGCTGTTCAGTGTCGGCGACCTGGTCGACCGCGGGCCGCACAGCGAAGAATGCCTGTGGTGGCTGGATCAGCCCTGGTTCCACGCGGTGCAGGGCAACCATGAATCGCTGGCGATCACCTGCCTGCATGGCGGGCGCCTGGATCTTGAGATGTACCGTGCTGCAGGGGGTGGCTGGTTCATCGACATGCCCAGGCCGCAGCAAGCAGTCTTTGTCGAACAGTTTCTGCAACTGCCGATTGCCATGGAGGTGCAGACTGATGCCGGCCTGATCGGCCTGCTGCATGCCGACAGCCCTTTTAACGACTGGAGTGCGTTACGCGATAGCCTGCTGTTCGATGACGACGCTGGCGTGCGCGAGGTTTGCCAGTGGTCGCGACAACGCCTGAAAGACGGCAACACCGAGGTTGTGGCGGGGGTGCGTGCCTTGCTGGTCGGCCATACCCCTGTGATGCGGGCCAAGCAGCTGGGCAACGTCTGGCACCTCGACACCGGTGGCTGGGCCAGTGGCCATTTCAGCCTGATGGAGATGGCCAGCCTGCGCCTGGTCAGCCCGGCAGCAGATGCACCAGCAGCGCCACGGCCAGCACCACCAGCATGACCCCAGAGGCCCGCTCCAGCCAGGGCAGTGCACGGGCGAATCGCCGCAGCAGGCGCTGGTTGCCGATGGCCACGGCTACCAGCAGGTCCCACAGCAGCACCATGCTGAACATCCAGATGCTGCAGGCCCATTTCCAACCTGCGCTGCTGTTGCCCACCATGCCGGCAAGGCTGGCGTAGAACAGCGCGTTCTTTGGGTTCAGCACGCCGGACACCAAACCCATGCCGAGGCCACGCCACCAGCCCTTGATCGCGCCCTGGGCCGCAACGGCCGTCAGCTCGCTTCTACCCGCATGGCGCAGGAAAAGCAGGCCGATGTACAGCAGGTAGCCGGCACCGGCCAGTTGCAAGGTGATGAACAGCACGCTGCCTTCGCGCAAGATGGCCAGGCCGGCGAAGGCCAGGGCAATGAACAGGCCATTGGCCAAGGCGATACCCAGGCAGGCCCCGCTGGCCACACGCCAACCCGCTGATACAGACGTGCGAGCGACGAGGAAAAAGTCCGGCCCCGGTGACAGTAGAGCCAAAAAGTGGGCGAGGGCGACGATCAGGAACTGCTCCATGGTGGGCTTTCTCGGATGGAAAACCGCAGTTTGGGAGGCTGCCCTGGTGCAGGTATTGAAGATTATTGCGCGTGCCGGTATTGCCCCGGCGTCACCCCGACATGGGCTTTGAACACCCGCTGGAAATGGCTCTGGTCGGCAAAGCCCAGTTGGTAGGCGACTTCTGCCAACGCCAGCCCGTCACGCAGCAGTAGCCGGCCACGGTTGACCCGTGCGTTCAGCAGGTAGGCATGCGGTGTGAGCCCGGTGGCGGCGCGAAACGCCCGTATCAACTGATAGCGACCAAGGCCCGCTTGCCCGGCCAGGCGCTCGAGGCTCAGTTGCGCCAGGTCGTGCGCTTGGATGTGTGCGATCAACCCGCGCAAGGTGGGCATCCCCAGCACCGGTGCGGGCGCTGCCAGCGAAACCGGTTGCGCAGAAAAGTCGTGATCGCCGAGAAATGCCACGAGTGCCGCTTCCTTCTCGCCAACGCTGGCTGCCGAGAACAGCAGGTCGTTCAGCGCGCAGAACTCACGGTACAGCGCCGGTTCGCGGCTGATCCGCGCAGGGGCACCCGGGCTGGCCGCTTCGAGCCCGGATTCCAGGCGTAACTGCGCCAGCCAGCCGGCGTCCACATGCAGCATCTGGTAGCTCCAGGCCTTACCGGGCTCAGGGTTGCAGGCATGCACCCGCTGCGCCGGCACCAGCACCAGGGTGCCCGGCGTCAGGCGCTCCTGTCCTTCGCCTGCGCCCGAGAAGCAGCTGCTGCCGGCATCCACTGCGCCGATGGAGAAGGTTGGGTGACTGTGCGCCTTGTAGCAGGCGCGGCTATGGCAGGCGCGGCGGCTTTCTACCCAGGGCAGTGCCGGGTCGCGCCAGAGCTGTGAGCGAGCAGTGGGCATGATGGGGTCCTCGATCAGCTCGGCAGCTTAGCAGCGGCGGGCGCTTGACCGTACAGTTTTTGCAGTTGGCTGTACCATGACCGGGCACCCGCCCGGCATCGACAGTAACGGTTGATTGCCTGGAGAACAAAATGGACCTGTCGAGCCTGTTGCTATTCATCCCTGCCTGTTTCGCCCTGAACCTGGCGCCGGGGCCGAACAACCTGTTGTCGTTGCACAATGCCAGCCGCTACGGCTTGCGTACCGCCTGCGTGGCCGGTGGCGGGCGGATTCTTGCCTTCAGCGGCATGATTGCCCTGGCCGCCATGGGCCTGGCGGTGGTGCTGCACACCAGCGAATACCTGTTCCTGGCGATCAAGGTGGTGGGCGCGGCCTACCTGTTCTATATCGCCTGGCAGCTGTGGCGCGCCCCGGTCGGCGAGGCCGTGGTAGCCAGCGATCACCCGCGCGGTACTTGGCGCCTGGCGCGCCAGGAATTCTGGGTGGCGGCGGGCAACCCGAAGGCCATCCTGATCTTCACCGCCTTTCTGCCACAGTTCGTGTCGGTTGGCAGCGCTACCCCGGTGAGCGAGCAGTTCCTCTGGCTGGGCGTGCTGTTCTTGCTGCTGGAGTGGGCGGCAATCGCCATCTACTCGGGCCTGGGTGCCTACATGCAGCGCTGGTTCAGCCAGCCTGGGCCACGCCGGCTGTTCAACCGGGTCAGCGCCTCGCTGCTCGGTTGCGCCGGCCTCGGCCTGCTGGCGGCGCGCCGTTAGAACTGCCAGCGTACGCCCAGGTTCACGCCACTGCCTTCCTGCTGGCGGCTGTCGAGGTTGCTTGAGTACTGCACGCCGCCGTGCAGGCTCAGCGCCTCGCTGACCTGGGCCACCAGGCCGGTTTCAAGTTGCAGCGAGGTGTAGCGGTAGTCGGTCTTGATCTTGTCCACCCCATCGAACGTTAGCGTGTCGCGGCCGCCGTCGCCGTGCCACAGGTTCACTTGCGCATAGGGTTGCAGCGAACGCACGCTGCTCGTTTTGTAGGCGCCTTCAAGGCGCACGCCGAGCCGGCCGGTGAGCTCGACCTGGGCATCGTGGCTGATGTGCGAGACGCTGTCATTGGCGCTGTCCAGCGAGACTTTCTGGGCAATCAGCTGGGCTTGCGGCTCCAGGGTCCAGTGCCCGGACAGGCTGATCGGGTAACCGGACTCCAGCGATGCGGTCCAGGCGTGGCCGTCGATGTTCAGCTTGTCGCCGCGGTCGGAGCGGGCGCGGCCATCGAGTTTGGTGTATTGCAGCACGCTGTCGAGGTACCCGCCTTGCGGGCCCACCAGCGTCCAGTAGCCGCCGACACTGTCGCCATCGAGCTTCAGGTCACCGACGCTGCGGTCCTCCACAGCCAGGGCAAAGCCTTTCACATCGGCATCCAGCCGGCTCTGGCTGACATACAGGCCCAGCTGCTGGCGGTAGCCGTCATCGCTGACCTTGGCGTACAGGTCCTGACCCACCTTGAAACCATACAGGTCACCGTTCAGGCTCGGGCTGACGGAGCCGCTCCATTGCTGGCGCAATGCACCGCCGTAGGCTTGCCCCCAGCTGGCGGGCAGGGCGCCTTGGCCCTGCAGCAATTGCTGGTCACCTTGGCGCTGATGGAAGGTGCCCAATGCCTGGCGGGCAATGATCGCGGCGCCCCTTGGTGCTGCCGCATAAACAGGCACTTCCGGGCGATACAGCGGCAGGCTTTCGCCTTGCACCGGTGCTGGCAGGTCGAGCTGGCCGGGGGCAGGCGCGGCGACAGGCGATGTCGCGGCCGGGGCGATCAATGGCGGCTCGCCCGGCTGTGTTGGCTGTGTTGGCTGTGAGGGTTCCCCAGGCTGCGTTGGCTGTGAAGGGCTTGCGGGTTGTGGCGCGGGGGCCGGAGCGGGCGGCGCGACCAGCGTCGAGCGCAGGTAGAAACTGTTTTCACTGCCCGCAGTCACACCGCCTTTGAACAGCCGGTAGTCATAAGCACCGACCGACAGCGTCTGGGTCTGGACAACGGCCGTGGCGCTGCTGGTGGCGCCATCACGGGCTTCGACGACCTGGATACCGTTCTGGCGGGTGACGGCACCCGCGCCACCCAGGTTGTTCACCTCCAGGCGCGTGCTGCCGCTGATGCTGCCCTGGCTGACCACCAGCCGATCGGAAGCCGCGTCGTCGTCCGCGAGCACGCTGTTCACGCGCAACAGGCCATTGTCGCCTTGGTAGTTGCCATTGATGGTCAGGCGGCCCTGGGCGTCATTGCCCGTGCTCAGGTCGATCGTGCCGGCGTTATGAACGCTGGCAAGCTGCCCCGCAGTGAAGGGCGCAACCGTCCCTTGGCGAGCAACCAGCGTACTGCTGGCATCGATCCCCAGGCTGCCAGAGCCGCTGCCTGCATCTCCCAGGGTCAGCGTATCGTTCAGGGTCAGGCGGCTGTTCTGGTTCACCTCGACAGCCTCGAAGTTCAGGTAGCGGGCGCCGCCGTCGATCTCGCTGTTGATGAACTGCAGGTTGTCATTGCCGGCACCGCCATCGATGTTGATGGTCAGGGTTTGCGGGTTGAGGTTGCTGATGATGACCTTATCGTCATCGACGCCCATGTCGACCCGCCCTCTGATGGTGCCCCCCGACCAATTCAGGACATCATTGCCGGTACTGGCCAGCACGTTGCCGATCAAGGTACCGCCGTCGATGGTGATGTTATCCACGCCGCCGCTGGTGCTGATGTTTCCGCCAATGGTGCCGCCGCGAAGGATGATGGTGTCGTTGCCGAAACCGCTGACCAGGTTGCCATCGATAAGGGTTTCGATGCCGAGCTCCTGGGACATTATGAACACGTTGTCAGCGAGCTTGAGGTCGACCCGGCCGATCCGGCCACCTTTGAACACGGCGCTGTCACCATCCTCAAAGGCGCCTACGATCCGCCCGCCCGTCATTTCGAAGGTGTCATAGCCTTGACCCTGGTTCAGCGACCGGACGATACCCCCCGTCATCTTGAAATCGTCGACGTCCTGGGTCTGCACGACGGCACCCAGGTTGTCGCCAGGCGAAACCACCAAGGCTTGCGCATGAACGATCAGCGGCAGGATGAGGAGGGGAAAGGCAGCAGGCAGCAGCAGGCGAGGGCAACGCATCGGCAGGTCTCCGTGTCCATTAGAGGGACCACTACCTGAAGCAGCATTTCAGATGCCGCTTCGGCCCTGCCTGAGTTGTATGTAATGGGCAAATACGGGGCAACTGGCAAAAATGCTAGGTGGCCCGTGGCTATCAATCGCGATAGAAGGTCTGCACCAGGTGGTAGCCGAACTTGCTCTTGATCGGCCCGTGCACCACACGCAAAGGTTTCTTGAAGATGACCTGGTCGATCGCGCCCACCAGCTGGCCCGGGCGTACTTCACCCAGGTCACCGCCGCGCTTGCCCGAAGGGCAAGTGGAGAACTTTTTTGCCAGCACGTCGAAGGCCTCGCCGTTGGCGATGCGCTGCTTGAGCTTTTCGGCTTCGTCAGCGGTCTTGACCAGGATGTGGCGGGCTTGAGCTTTCATGGGACACCTGTGCTTCGGGCAAAAAAGGCCGACATTATGACTGATCGCGTAGCTTGCTGCTTGGGGTTGAGGGCCCCATCCAGGGGCCCTCGGAGTCACTTACTCCACTTTAGCGGTGTGCACGTCGGCCGATGCCGACCACACGCGATAACGCACTTCGACACCTTTGGGTACATACACCACCACCGGCAGCTTGCTGTTGTAACGCAGCATGAAGCCTTCACCGACCACCGGCACGAAGGCCTGGGTCTTCTTGCCATCCGGGCAGGCCATCAGGGTGCTGGCCGGGCCACCGACCTTGTCCAGGCGGTAGTAGCTGTAGCCCCAGCCTTCAAGGGTATGCTCTTCCAGGCTGCCGGCCAGGCGTTGGTGGTTGCAGTCCACTTCCAGCGTCTTGCCCGCGAGGATCTCCAGCTTGTGGGCCGATTCATCGGTTTGTGCCGGCAGGTGGATGACCTGCCGGGTGAAGCCTTTTTCCGCCTCGGGATAGGGCGCGACGTCCTTGAGGCTGGCTGCCATCGCCGGAGCGGCGGCGGCCAGGGTAAGGGCCAGGATCGCGGTCATTGGGTTTGGGCGCATAGGGCCTCCTTGCAGATAAACGAGTGCAAGACCGTTGCCAGGCCCAGGCCGCCCGTCACTGGGCCAACCAGCCACCATCGACGTTCCAGGCGGCACCGCGAACCTGGCTACCGGCCTCGCTGCACAGGAATAGTACCAGCTCACCGAGGTGTTCGGGGGTGACGAAGGCCAACGACGGTTGCTTCTCGGCCAGCAGATCATGCTGTGCTTGCTGCGGATTGACGCCGTTGGCGGCACGATCGTCGATCTGTTTTTGCACCAGCGGAGTCAGCACCCAGCCTGGGCAAATGGCATTGCAGGTGACATTGCTGGTGGCGGTCTCCAGCCCTACCACCTTGGTCAGCCCGACCACGCCATGCTTGGCCGCCACATAGGCCGCCTTGCCGGTGGAGCCGACCAGCCCGTGTACCGAAGCGATATTGATGATCCGCCCCCAGTTACGCGCGCGCATGCCGGGCAGAGCCAGGCGGGTGCCATGGAACACGGCCGACAGGTTGAGAGCGATGATCTTGTCCCAGCTTTCCACCGGGAACTGTTCCACCGGCGCCACGTGCTGGATGCCGGCGTTGCTGACCAGGATGTCGACGCCACCGAATTCGCGCTCGGCCATCGCGAACAGTGCTTCGATTTGCGCGACATCGGACAGGTCCGCCGGGTGGTGGGCCACCTTGACGCCGTGGCTGGCGATCTCTGCCAAGGCCGGCGACGGGTCGCCGAAACCGTTGAGCACAATGTTCGCGCCGGCGCGGGCCAACACTTGCGCAATGCCCAGGCCGATGCCGCTGGTGGAGCCGGTGACGAGTGCAGTCTTGCCTTTCAAAGTCATGCAGAAACTCCTTAGACGATGCCGGTGGCGTAGAACGTGGCGATGACCACGAAGACCGCCAGGGTCTTGATCAGGGTAATACCGAAAATGTCCTTGTAGGCTTCGCGGTGGGTCAGCCCGGTCACCGCCAGCAAGGTGATCACCGCGCCGTTGTGCGGCAGGGTGTCCATGCCGCCACTAGCCATCGCGGCCACCCGGTGCAGCACTTCAAGGGGAATGTTGGCGGCATGGGCCGCAGCGATGAAGCTGTCGCTCATGGCCGCCAGGGCGATGCTCATGCCACCCGAGGCGGAGCCGGTGATGCCCGCCAGCAGGGTGACGGTGATCGCTTCGTTGACCAACGGGTTGGGAATGCCGCGCAAGGCATCGGCGAGCACCAGAAAGCCCGGCAGCGAGGCGATAACGGCGCCAAAACCATATTCGGATGCGGTGTTCATGGCCGCCAGCAGGGCGCCGCCGACCGCACTCTTGGTGCCCTCGGCCAGGCGTTCGCGGATTACCCCGAAGGCGCATACCAGCACCATCAGGATGCCCACCAGCAATGCTGCCTGCACCGCCCAGATCGCCGTGAGCTTGGCCACGTCGCTGTTGACCGGCGCGGTCATGCCCGGCAGTTGCAGGGTATGGCTGGGGCCGTACCACTGCGGGATCCAATGGGTGAACAGCAGGTTCATCACCCCCACCAGCACCAGCGGCGAGAGGGCCAGCCAGGGATTGGGCAGGGCCAGGTCGGCCGCTGTCTCAGGTTCGTTACGCAGGTTGCTGCCGTAGCCTTCGCCCGCACGCTGGGCCTTGTTGCGCTGGCGCTGCAGGTAGAGCATGCCGCTGCAAAACACGAACAGCGTGCCGATCAGCCCCAGCCACGGCGCGGCCCAGGCCGTGGTGTTGAAGAAGGTGCTGGGGATGATGTTCTGGATCTGCGGGGTGCCGGGCAACGCGTCCATGGTGAATGAGAACGCGCCCAAGGCGATGGTTGCCGGGATCAGGCGTTTGGGGATGTCGCTCTGGCGGAACATCTCGGCGGCGAACGGGTATACCGCGAACACCACCACGAACAGCGACACGCCGCCGTAAGTGAGCAGGGCGCAGACCAGCACGATCACCAGCATCGCCTGGCGAGTGCCGAGCAGGCGGATGGCGGCGGCGACGATCGAGCGCGAGAAGCCGGACAGCTCAATCAGCTTGCCGAACACGGCGCCGAGCAGGAATACCGGGAAGTACAGCTTGATGAAGCCGACCATTTTCTCCATGAACACCCCGGTGAACGCGGGGGCCACGGCGGCAGGGTCGGTGAGCAGGACGGCGCCGAGGGCGGCGATGGGGGCAAAAAGGATCACGCTGTAACCGCGGTAGGCGGCCAACATCAGCAGGGCCAGAGCGGCGAGGGCGATGAGCACGGTCATCGGGATGGATCTCCTGGGTAAGTCTTGTTGTTATGGGTGACCGGGAGATAGCGGGAATCGTGCCAACGTTGTAACTTATTGAAATTAAAAGAAAATCATCTTTAAATTTAATGGCATGTCTACGCTTTGAGACGGTAGGGGGCTGCTTTGCAGCCCATCGCCGGCAAGCGCGGCTCCCACAGGGGGGCACGGAACCCTGTGGGAGCCGTGCTTGCCGGCGAACGAGGGCGAAGCCCTCGCGGAAATCTCAGATCAGAAACGCAAGTCTCCAATCAGAGACCAAATACAACCATCTTTTTATACAAGGTCGAGCGTCCCAACCCCAGCGCCTTTGCAGCCTCGGGCACATTCCCCGCATGCTCGGCCAAAGCCCCGGCAATCAGCCGCCGTTCAAACTGTTCACACGCCTCACGATAGCTCATCGCTTTTTCCTGACCCGCGACCGGGCTCAATGGCCCCAGCGCCGCAGACAGGTCGGCGAGGCCAAGGCGCGGCTGGTCAGCCAGCAACGTCGCGCGCTCCAGCACGTTGCGTAACTCGCGAATATTCCCCGGCCAGGCATGGCGCGCCAGTAATGCCTGCGCCTCGGGCTCCAGTTCGTACTGGCTGCCCAGTTCGGCCAGGATCGCCTCGCACAGCGCCGGCAAGTCTTCGACCCGCTCCCGCAGCGGCGGTACCTCGATCGGCAGCACATTCAACCGGTAGTACAGGTCGGCACGAAACGCCCCACGTGCCATGGCCGCCTGCAGGTCGATGGAAGTGGCGGCAATGATACGCACATCGCTACGCAGCATCTGGTTCGAGCCGACTGGTTCGTACTCCTTTTCCTGCAGCACACGCAGCAGCTTGCTTTGCAGCGCCAGGGGCATGTCGCCGATCTCATCGAGGAACAACGTACCGCCCTCGGCCAGTTGCAGCTTGCCGCTGCGGCCCTTGCGGTCGGCACCGGTAAAGGCACCGGGCGCGGTGCCGAAGAATTCGGCTTCCAGCAAGGTTTCGGGGATCGCCGCGCTGTTGACACTGACGAAGGCCTTGTGTGCCCGCGCCGAAGTGGCGTGGATGGCATGGGCCAAAAGCTCCTTGCCGGTACCGGTCTCGCCCAGCAGCAACACTGGCGAATCGCTGCCTGCCCCACGCCGGGCGCGACGCTTGGCCTCGAGGCTGGCCGGGCTGCTGCCGACGAACTGGGCAAAACTGTACTTGGCCTGGCGTGCGCGCAATTGCGAGCGGGTGCTGGCCAGTTCCTGCTGCATGCTCGAATAGCGTTTGAGCAGGGGCGACAGGCTGCGCAGCTCCTCGAACAGGGCAAAGCCGATGGCGCCGATCAGCGCGCCCTGGGCATCAACGATCGGCAGGCGCATCACCACCAGCGGCTCGTTGGGGGTGTCGAGCATGTCCAGCAGGATCGGGCGGCCATTGCTCACCACCTGGCGCATCAGGCTGCCCGGGATGACCGCCTCGCAGGGTTGGCCGATCGCGCTGGCAGCATCGCTCAGGCCGAAGCGGCGGGCGTAACGTTCGTTCATCCAGACGATACGCGCTTCACGGTCAACGATCACCGTGCCTTCGCTGGACTGCTCGATGATCTCGAACAGCGAGCGGATCGCCAGTTGCCGTACCTGGGGGTAGTCCTTGAGGCTATCGCTGTCGTGCATGGGTAAAATCCTGAAACCTATCCTCTGGGGTCGAACGCCTCGCGCAGGGCATCCCCGATAAATACCAAAAGCGACAAGATCACCGCTAAAGCAAAGAACGCGGTAAAGCCCAGCCAGGGCGCCTCCAGGTGCTGCTTGCCTTGGGTCACCAGCTCACCCAGCGAAGCACTGCCGGCGGGCATGCCGAAGCCGAGGAAATCCAGCGCCGTCAGCGTGGTGATGGCCCCGGTGAGCATGAAGGGTACATAGGTAAACGTCGCGTTCATCGCGTTGGGCAGTACATGACGCAGCATCACCCGGGTGTCGGACAGCCCCAGGGCGCGCGCCGCCTTGACGTATTCGAGGTTGCGCCCACGCAAGAATTCGGCGCGCACCACATCGACCAGGGCCAGCCACGAGAACAGCGCCATGATCCCCAGCAACCACCAGAAATCCGGCTCGACGAAGCCGCTGAGGATGATCAGCAAGTACAGCACCGGTAGCCCTGACCACACCTCCAGCAGGCGTTGCCCGAACAGGTCCACCCAGCCGCCGTAGTAGCCTTGCAGCGCGCCGGCGCCAACACCGATCAGCACGCTGATCACCGTCAGGGCAAAGGCGAACAGCAACGAGGTACGGGTGCCATACAGTACCCGTGCCAGCACGTCGCGCCCCTGGTCGTCGGTGCCCAGCCAGTTGCTCGCGCTGGGCGGGCTGGGGGTCGGCACCTGCAAATCATAATTGGGCGTGTCAGCGCTGAACGGGATAGGCGCGAACAGCATCCACCCGCCCTGATCCTCGATCAGTTGGCGCACGTAAGCGCTGCGGTAATCAGGCTGGAACGGCAGTTGGCCACCAAACTGCTGCTCGCTGTAGCGCTTGAGCGCCGGCATGTACAACTTGCCTTTGTAGCTCAGCAGCAGTGGCTTGTCGTTTGCCACCAGTTCGGCGCACAGGCTCAGCATCAGCAAGCCGCCGAACAGCCACAGCGACACCCAGCCCAGGCGGTTGCGGCGAAAGCGCTGCAGGCGGCGACGCGAGACCGGCGACAGCATCAGTGCGCCCTCGAGTCGAAGTCGATGCGCGGGTCGAGCACGGTGAAGGCCAGATCACCGATCAGGCGGAACAGCAGGCCGGCCAGGGTGAAGATGAACAGCGTGCCGAACACCACCGGGTAGTCGCGGGACACGGCCGCTTCGTAGCTCATGCGGCCAAGGCCATCGAGGGAGAAAATCACCTCGATCAGCAACGAGCCGGCAAAGAACACCGTGATCAGCGCCTGCGGCAGGCCGGCCAGCACCAGCAGCATGGCGTTGCGCAGCACGTGCCCATACAGCACGCGGCGTTCGCTGAGGCCCTTGGCGCGGGCGGTGACCACGTACTGGCGAGAGATTTCATCGAGAAAGGCGTTCTTGGTCAGCAGGGTAAGGGTGGCAAAGCCGCCGATCACCAGGGCGCCGACCGGCAGCACCAGGTGCCAGAAGTAATCGGCGACCTTGCCCAGCAGGCTGAGCTGGTCGAAGTCATCCGAGACCAGGCCACGTACCGGGAACCAGTTCAGCGAAGTGCCGCCGGCGAACAGCACGATCAGCAGCAGCGCGAACAGGAACGAGGGCAGGGCATAGCCGACCACGATCAGCGCGCTGCTCCAGGTATCGAAGCGGCTGCCATGGCGCACCGCCTTGCGGATGCCCAGCGGGATCGACACCAGGTAGGTGATCAACGTGGCCCAGAAGCCTAGCGACAGGGTCACCGGCAGCTTGTCGAGGATCAGGTCGGTGACCTTGGCACCCCGGAAGAAGCTCTGGCCGAAGTCCAGCCGGGCGTACTGGCCGAGCATCAGCCACAGGCGTTCCGGGGCGGTCTTGTCAAACCCGTACTGGCGCTTGATCTCTTCGATCAGCTTAGGGTCCAGGCCGCGGGTGGCACGGGATTCGCCGTGTACCACCTCGACCCGCGAACCGGGCGCGCCGCCGCCCAAGCCCTGCAACCGAGCCACCGCCTGTTCGACCGGGCCACCGGGGGCGGCCTGGACGATGGCGAAATTGACCAGCAGGATCGCCAGCAAGGTCGGGATGATCAGCAGCAGGCGCCGCAGAATGTAGTGCGTCATGGCTTGGCCTTCTGCCGTTCGGCCATCTGCGCGTTCGTCAGCGCGGTCGGGCTGACTTCCCACCAGCTGTCCAGGCCTTCGTCATAGGCGGGCTGGACTTTCGGCACGCCGAAGCGGTTCCACCACACGGTTGAGCTGCCCGGCGGGTAATAGTTGGGGATCCAGTAATAGTTCCACTGCAGCACCCGGTCCAGGGCATGGGCGTGGTGCAGCATGGCGGCCTGGGTGTCGGCGCGTACCAGGCCGTCGATCAGTTGGTCCACCACCGGGTCCTTGAGCACCATCAGGTTGTTCGAGCCCGGGTCGTTGGCGGCGGCTGAACCGAAGTAGTTGTAAAGCTCGGCGCCTGGCGACAGCGTGACCGAATAGCCGGTGACGATCATGTCGTAGTCGCGGGCCATCAGCCGGTTCACGTACTGCGCCGAGTCGACGTTGCGGATATTCAGGGTGATGCCGATCTGCGCCAGGTTGCGCTTCCACGGCAGCAGCAGGCGCTCCAGGCCGGACTGGCCGTTAAGGAAGGTGAATTCCAGCGGCTCGCCCTGGGCGTTGACCAAGCGATCGCCGTCAGGGTGCCAGCCCGCTTGCTGCAACAACGCCAGCGCCTGCAGTTGCTGAGGGCGAATGATCCCTGAGCCGTCGGTAACTGGCGCGGTGAACACCTGGCTGAAGACTTCGTCCGGCACTCGGCCGCGTAGCGGTTCGAGCAGCTTGAGCTCACCTGCATCCGGCAGCGCGCGGGCGGCCAACGGGGTATTGGAGAACACACTCTGCTGGCGGATGTACAGGTTGCGCATCATCTGCCGGTTGCTCCACTCGAAGTCCCAGAGCATGGCCAGTGCCTGACGTACGCGGCGGTCCTTGAACGGTGGCTGGTCCAGGTTGAACACGAAGCCCTGGGCCGCCTGTGGCTTGGCCGGGCCCAGGTGGGCACGCTGCAGGCGGCCATCGTCCAGCTGCGCGCCGTTGTAGCCCAGGGTGTAGGCGGTGGCGGAAAACTCGCGGTTGTAGTCGTAGCCGCCGCCCTTGAGCACCTGGCGCGCCACTTCGGTGTCGCCGAAATACTCGATACGGATGTGTTCGAAATTGTAGCGCCCGCGATTGACCGGCAGGTCCTTGGCCCACCAGTTCGGGTCGCGCTCGAAGGTGATGCTGCGGCCGTTGTCGATGCGCCCGATGCGGTAAGGGCCGCTACCGACCGGTTTGTCGAAGCCGGCGCCGTTGGCGAAGTCGCGCTTGGCCCAATCGTGCTCGGGCAACACCGGCAGGCTGGCCAGGTCCAGGGCCAAGGTGCGGCCGTGGGGTTGCTTGAAGTCGAAACGCACCTGCTGCGGGCCTTCGACCGTGACGCCGGCGACATCGGCGAACTGCGTGCGGTATTTGAGGCTGCCTTCGGCCATCAGCTTGTCGAAGCTGAAACGCACATCTTCGGCGCGCACCGGCTTGCCATCGGCGAAGGTCGCCTTGGGGTCGATCTCGAAGCGCAGCCAGGCGTCATCCGGGCCGCGTTCCATGCGCCGGGCGATCAGACCGTAGACGGTGTAGGGCTCGTCGAACGAGCGTTGCGCCAGGGGTGCATACAGCCAGCCATCGACCTCGCTGACGCCGATGCCTTTGTCGATGTAGGGCAGGATATGGTCGAACTGGCCGATTTCGATGGCCGAACGGCGCATCAGGCCACCCTTTGGGGCATCAGGGTTGGCGTAGTCGAAGTGGCGGAAGCTTTCGCTATAGCGGGGGGCTTCGCCGTAGACGGTCAGCGCGTGGGTGGGCGCGGCTTGCGCCATCCAGCCCATACACAAAAGCACGGCCGCAAAAATGACCTGTGGGAGCGGGCATGCCCGCGAATGGGCCCGCCCAGACAACCTTGTTGTCTGCTCAGGCCTGTTCGCGAGCACGCTCGCTCCCACAGGGATAATCATCGGATGCGATGACTTAGTCCTGGCGGCTGGTCACTTCCAGCAGGTGGTAGCCGAACTGGGTCTTCACAGGGCCCTGTACGGTGTTGACCGGGGCGCTGAACACCACGGTGTCGAATTCCTTGACCATCTGGCCTGGGCCGAACGAACCCAGGTCACCGCCTTGGCGGCTGGACGGGCAGGTGGAGTTGGCCTTGGCGATTTCAGCGAAGTCGGCACCGGCTTCGATCTGGGCTTTCAGTTCGTTGCACTTGTCTTCAGAGGCAACGAGGATGTGACGTGCGGTGGCGCGTGCCATGGATACTGCTCCTTGGGGGGTGAAAACGGCAAGCCTAGCGCACTTGATTGGGTCGTGTCTCGCCGGGCTTGCTGTAGGCACTTCACATACGCGCTGCGGCCTCGCGCAGCAGGCTTTCGGTCGAGCTCCAGCCCAGGCAGCCATCGGTGATCGACACGCCATATTTCAGCGCGCCCTTGCCCAGGGCCTGGCAGCCATCGAAGAGATGGCCTTCGAGCATTACGCCGACAATCGAGCGATCACCGGCCAGACGTTGGGCCAGGACATCCTCGAACACTGCGGGCTGGCGGGCAGGGTCCTTGCCGCTGTTGGCATGGCTGCAATCGACCATGATGCGTGCCTCCAAACCGGCCTTGGCCAGCCCTTGGCGAGCCTGGGCGATGCTCTTGGCATCGTAGTTCGGGCCCTTGTGGCCGCCGCGCAGCACCAGGTGGGTGTCCGGATTGCCCAGGGTCTCGATGATCGCCGGGTAGCCCTGGGCATCCATGCCGAAGTGACGGTGCGACGCCGCGGCGCTGCGCATGGCGTCACAGGCGATGCCGACGCCGCCGTCGGTGCCGTTCTTGAAGCCGACCGGCAGCTCCAGGCCGCTGACCATTTCCCGATGGATCTGCGATTCGGTGGTGCGCGCGCCAATTGCCGCCCAGCCCAGCAGGTCGTCGAAGTACCCGGCGGCCATCGGTTGCAGCAACTCGGTGGCGACCGGCAGGCCGCGTTCGATCATGCTCAGCATCAAACCACGGGACAGGGCGATGCCGGCATGCATGTCGTCGCTGCCGTCCAGGTGCGGATCGTAGGCCAGGCCTTTCCAGCCCACCGTGGTACGGGGTTTTTCCACATAGGCGCGCATCACCAGCAGCAGCTTGTCATCGACCTCGCGGCTCAGCGCCGCCAGGCGGTCGGCGTATTCCAGGGCTGAGCGGGGGTCGTGGATCGAACACGGCCCGACGATCACCAGCAGGCGCTCATCGCGGCCTTCGAGGATGGCGCGGATGGCCTGGCGGTGGCTGTGGACTTGTTGGGCGAGTTCGGTAGACAGCGGCATCTGCTGCTTGAGCAGGTGCGGGCTGGGCAGGCGCTGGCTGACGGTGGTGTTGGCAGCGTGCGGTTGGGTCAGGGGCAGAGCGAGGTTCGAGGCGTGCATGGCGTATGTTCCCTGGGCGGACGGCGGGTTCTGGCCCGCGCGGTCGGCCCTATCGATGTGTTCGACTATTCGTTGATTGATTGTCTGCAGCATTGCCACCGGTGATGGACCGATCGGAGGCGGCAGGCTGGCCCGAACGGGATTGGCTAAATCGCCAGGCATAGGTGCTTGCGTAGTAATAAGTGGCGTAGTTCATGAGTCTGTCCTCAGTTCGAATCGGTAAAAGTGCAATGGCCTGAAAAGCAAAACCCCCGGTCGGGGAGCCGACCGGGGGTTTGAGTATTCTCATGTTCGGCGGCCCCTCGAAGGTGGGCGCCGTGTGGGTATCGGCGCCTAGTGGCTAAACCAATACCCAAAGTAATAGCTGGCAGCAGCCTGGCAGCCGGCAACGGCCAGCACAGGGCGCAGGGTGCGACCGGTGTGGTTGGCGTGGTTGCGGGTGTGTTTCGGCATGTTGCTCTCCAGTGAATGAGCCCGAGCTTACTTCAGGCGATGCGCACTGTTCAATGGATAAATGCTATCGCGCCGATAATTGCACAAAACGGATAGCACTCTGCACTCAGTGGATATTGCCGCCCCAGGGCAAACCCTAACCTGACCCGGCCTGAACAATAACAATTGGAGACCCTGGCCATGTCCCTGGGATTCGACTACCTCAATGCCATGCTCGAGGACGATCGCGAAACGGGCGTCTATCGCTGCAAACGCGAGATGTTCACTGACCCGCGGCTGTTCGACCTGGAGATGAAGCACATCTTCGAGGGCAACTGGATCTATCTGGCCCATGAAAGCCAGATCCCCGAAAAGAATGACTTCCTCTCCCTGACCATGGGGCGCCAGCCGATCTTCATCGCGCGCAACAAGGATGGGATGCTCAATGCCTTCCTCAACGCCTGCAGCCACCGCGGCGCCATGCTGTGCCGGCACAAGCGCGGTAACCGCGCAAGCTACACCTGCCCGTTCCACGGCTGGACCTTCAACAACAGCGGCAAGTTGCTCAAGGTCAAGGACCCGAGCAACGCCGGTTACCCTGACAGCTTCAACTGCGACGGCTCCCACGACCTGACCAGGGTCGCCCGCTTCGAGTCGTACCGGGGCTTCCTGTTCGGCAGCCTGAATGCCGACGTCAAGCCGTTGGTCGAACACCTCGGCGAGTCCGCCAGGATCATCGACATGATCGTCGACCAGTCCCCGGAGGGCCTCGAAGTACTGCGCGGTGCCAGCTCGTACATCTACGAGGGCAACTGGAAGCTCACCGCCGAGAACGGCGCCGACGGCTATCACGTCAGCTCCGTGCACTGGAACTACGCCGCCACCCAGAACCAGCGCAAGCAGCGCGAAGCGGGTGACGAGATCAAGACCATGAGTGCCGGATCCTGGGCCAAGCAGGGCGGTGGCTTCTATTCCTTCGACCACGGCCACCTGCTGCTGTGGACCCGCTGGGCCAACCCCGAAGACCGCCCGGCCTTCGAACGCCGCGACCAACTGGCTGCCGATTTCGGCCAGGCCCGTGCCGACTGGATGATCGAGAACTCGCGCAACCTGTGCCTGTACCCGAATGTGTACCTGATGGACCAGTTCAGCTCGCAGATCCGCATCGCCCGGCCGATTTCAGTGAACAAAACCGAGATCACCATCTACTGCATCGCACCGAAAGGCGAAAGCGCCGATGCCCGCGCCAAGCGCATCCGCCAGTACGAAGACTTCTTCAACGTGAGTGGCATGGCCACCCCGGACGACCTGGAAGAGTTCCGCTCCTGCCAGACCGGCTATGGCGGCGGCACTGGCTGGAACGACATGTCCCGTGGTGCGCAGCACTGGGTCGAAGGTGCCGATGACGCAGCGAAGGAAATCGAACTCAAACCGCTGCTGTCGGGCGTGCGCACCGAGGACGAGGGCCTGTTCGTGCTGCAGCACAAGTACTGGCAGGACACCATGATCAAGGCCCTCGAAATGGAAACCCAGCTGATCCCCGTGGAGGCCGTGCAATGAGCCTGCATGACACCGTGCGCGACTTCCTCTACCGAGAAGCGCGCTACCTGGACGATGCCCAGTGGGACCAATGGCTGGAACTGTATGCCAGCGACGCGACCTTCTGGATGCCGGCCTGGGACGATGACGACACCCTTACCCTCGATCCACAGAGCGAAATCTCGCTGATTTGGTACGGCAACCGTGGCGGCCTTGAAGACCGGGTGTTCCGCATCAAGACCGAGCGTTCCAGTGCGACCGTGCCGGACACCCGCACCTCGCACAACATCAGCAACATCGAGATCGTCGAACAGGGCGAAGGCAGCTGCCAGGTGCGGTTCAACTGGCACACCCTGAGCTTCCGCTACAAGACCACCGACAGCTACTTCGGCACCAGCTTCTATACCCTCGACCTGCGCGGCGAGCAGCCGCTGATCAAGGCCAAGAAGGTGGTGCTGAAGAACGACTACGTGCGTCAGGTCATCGACATCTACCACATCTGATCCGAGGTAATGCGAGCCGCTCGGTGTGCCATTTGGCGCGCCGCAGCCAGGCTCGCCCGCGAGGTGCAACATGAGCTTCCAGATCGCGCTTAATTTCGAAGATGGGGTCACCCGCTTCATCGAGGCCAGCGGCCATGAAACCGTGGCCGATGCCGCCTACCGCCAGGGCATCAACATCCCGCTGGACTGCCGCGACGGCGCCTGCGGCACCTGCAAGTGCAAGGCCGAGTCCGGGCGCTACGACCTGGGCGACAACTTCATCGAAGACGCCCTGAGCGAGGATGAAATCGCCCAGGGCTACGTGCTGACCTGCCAGATGCGCGCCGAAAGCGATTGCGTGGTGCGCATCCCGGCTTCGTCGCAGCTGTGCAAGACCGAACAGGCCAGTTTCGAGGCGGCCATCAGCGATGTGCGCCAACTGTCGGCCAGCACCATCGCCTTGTCGATCAAGGGTGAGGCATTGCGTCGCCTGGCGTTCCTGCCGGGGCAATACGTCAACCTCAACGTGCCGGGCAGCGACCAGCGTCGTGCCTATTCCTTCAGCTCGCTGCCGAAGGACGGCGAGGTCAGCTTCCTGATACGCAATGTGCCAGGGGGCCTGATGAGCAGCTTCCTCACCGGCCTGGCCAAGGCCGGTGACAGCATGACCCTGGCCGGTCCGCTGGGCAGCTTCTACCTGCGGCCAATCCAGCGCCCGCTGTTGCTGCTGGCGGGTGGCACGGGCCTGGCACCGTTCACGGCGATGCTCGAAAAGATCGCCGCGCAGGGCAGCGAACACCCGCTGCACCTCATATACGGGGTGACCAACGATTTCGACCTGGTCGAGCTGGACCGCTTGCAGGACCTGGCGGCGTGCATCCCCAACTTCACCTTCAGCGCCTGCGTGGCCAGCCCCGACAGCCAGTACCCGCAGAAGGGCTACGTGACCCAGCACATCGCGCCGCAGCACCTCAATGACGGCGACGTCGATGTGTACCTGTGCGGGCCACCGCCGATGGTCGAGGCGGTGAGCCAGTACCTGCGTGAGCGGGACATCAACCCGGTGAACTTCTACTACGAGAAATTCGCGGCGGCGGCCTGAGTGTCCTTGAGGTCACCGGCATCGTGCGGGTGACGGTGGCCTCTTTTTTATTGACTGCGGGATTGAAAGGAGATCGACGTGAACAACCGATTCCACAACAAGGTCGCTTTGGTCACCGGCGCCGCCCAGGGTATTGGCCGCGGCGTGTGCTGGCGGCTCAAGGCCGAAGGCGCGCAGGTAGTGGCGGTGGACCGTTCCGAGCTGGTGCACGAACTGGCCGGGGAGGGCATGCTGACCCTCACCGCCGACCTTGAACTGCATGCCGATTGCGCCCAGGTCATGGCCACGGCAGTGGAGACCTTCGGCCGCCTCGACATCCTGGTCAACAACGTCGGCGGCACCATTTGGGCCAAGCCCTTCGAGCACTATGAAGTCGAGCAGATCGAGGCCGAAGTGCGCCGCTCGCTGTTCCCGACCCTGTGGTGCTGCCATGCGGCACTGCCGTACATGCTCGAGCGTGGCAGTGGCGCCATCGTCAACGTCTCGTCGATCGCTACCCGCGGGGTCAACCGAGTGCCCTACGGCGCGGCCAAGGGCGGCGTCAACGCACTCACTGCGTGCCTGGCCTTCGAAACCGCTGGCCGCGGCATCCGCGTCAACGCCACCGCGCCCGGCGGTACCGAGGCACCCCCGCGGCGGGTGCCGCGCAACAGCAGCGAACAGAGCGAGCAGGACAAGGCATGGTACCAGCAGATCGTCGACCAGACCCTCGACAGCAGCCTGATGCGCCGCTACGGCAGCATCGACGAACAGGTCGGCGCGATCCTCTTCCTGGCCTCCGACGAAGCCTCCTACATCACCGGCGTGACCCTGCCGGTGGGGGGCGGTGACCTCGGCTGACGCCCGCACAAGCTGGAAGACACAGCGCCCCTGTGGGGCGGTTTTAGCCGCGAAGCAGGCGACGCGCAGAATGGCACGGGCTGTGCCCGGCCGCGGGCGTTGCAGGGAGCCTGATACAAAGCGCTTTTGCTATCTGTTGTCACACTCCAGCATTTGCAAGCGCCGGGTTTACAAGGTTAGTTTTCCACCCTTGTTACTTCAGGAAGCTGACCCTTGGACTCGATTACCCAAGCCGTACTTGGCGCCGCCTTGCAAGGCACGGTCCTCGGCCGCATCCAGGGCCGGCGTTCGCTCATCTATGGCGCTGCGCTGGGCACCGTGCCGGACCTCGACGTGGTCATCCGCTATGCCGACCCGGTGTCGCAGATGACCTATCACCGCGGCTTCTCCCATTCGATCTTCGTCCTCAGCGGGCTGGCTTTGCTGCTGGCCTGGCTGGTCTCCCGGCTC
Source organism: Pseudomonas sp. NBRC 111124 (assembly GCF_001320245.1). Taxonomy (GTDB): domain Bacteria; phylum Pseudomonadota; class Gammaproteobacteria; order Pseudomonadales; family Pseudomonadaceae; genus Aquipseudomonas. Next base: position 135,454 of record NZ_BCBA01000001.1, on the reverse strand, counting down.
GCCCGAACACGATGGCCCAACAAAGGTTACACGCTGCCCCGGCTGTTCCTGGCGTTCTGGCTGGTGCTGGTGACCCACCCGATCCTCGACGCCTTCACGGTCTACGGCACCCAGCTGTTCTGGCCGCTGCAGTTCACACCGCTGAGCTGGGCGGCCGTGTTCATCATCGACCCGGTGTATACCGTGCCGCTGTTGGCGGCGGTGATCTACGCGACATTCAAGGGCCTGCAGGGCAGGGCGGTACGGTTGCTGAGCCTGGCACTGCTGTTCAGCACGGCCTACTTGGGCTTCGGCCTAGCCGGGCGGATGGCCGCCGAACAGCGCTTGCAGGCTGCGTTAGACGCACAGGGCATCGTGGTGAGCGAAGTGCGCGCCGTGCCGATGGCCTTCAACAGCCTGGTCTGGCGGGTGTTGGCGAAGACTCCGGATGGCTATTACTACGAGGGCATCAGCAGCGCATTCGACCGAGAACCGCCAGAGATGCAACGCCTGCCGTTGAACCTGGATTTGGCGAAGGCGTTGAGCAGCTCTGCGTTGCTCCAGCGTTTACGCTGGTTCACCGATGACTGGCTGCGCTATGACCAGATCGGTGACGCGCTGGTGGTCACCGATCTGCGCATGGGCATCCCGGGCAATTACACCTTCCGCTTCAACATGGCCCACCGTGATAGCCAGGGCCACTGGATTGCTGAACGGCCGAGCCCGTGGCAGGGCACCGGCGCGATGTTCAACCGTGATGACTTGGCGTTGATCTGGCGGCGCATCCTTGACCAGCAACCACCGTTGCCACTGGCCGCCTGGACCCGCAATTACCTGGGGCCGGCCGGCGAGCCCGGGCGCTAGCGCATGCGCTCGGCGGGGCTGGACCTGGTCAAGTGGGTGGCGATCGTGACGATGGTCGCCGACCACGTGCGGTTCATCTGGCCCGAAGCGCAAGGCTTGTTCATCGTTGGCCGATTGGCGTTTCCCTTGTTCTGCCTGGCCATGGCGGTCAACGTGGGGCGTGCTGGCAACATCAACGTGCGCTACCTCGGCTGGATGCTGGCGTTCGCCGTGGTGTCCGAAGCGCCTTATCGCTGGCTGGACCCTGACTCGCAGACCTTCAGCATCATGCCTACGCTGACCCTGGGGCTGCTGGTTGCATGGAGTCTGCAGCATCAGCAGGCTTGGGTTCGGCTGGGCGGGCTTGCTGCTGCTCTGCTCGCTGCACTTTACAGTGAGTATTTGATGTACGGCCTGCCGGGTGTGTTGCTACCCGCTGGCTGGCTGCTGGCGCGTCGGCAGGGCGCACTGGTCTGGCTGCTGCCTTGCCTGCTGGCCGTGGCGGGCAACCTGACCAACAGTTGGCTGCGTGGGCATCTCGAGGCTCCGGTGACCTTGCTCACCATGGCCGCTGCGGCCCTGGCGATTCCCCTTGGCTGCCTGCTGTTGCGCGTCGAGCATTGGCCGGTACCCGCAGTGCGGCGCTGGGGCTATCTGTTCTACCCTGTGCACCTGTTGCTCATCAACGTGTTGGTGTAAGCCCTTGCAATGGCGCCAATCGCACCCATCTAAGCGGGTCTTTCGTATCCGCAGGAACCTGCCATGGAACCCAACCGCTTCGGCGATATCGCCGCCTTCGTCAGTGCCGTGAAGGCTGGTAGCTTTACCGCCGCTGCGGCCAGCCTGGGCCTGACCCGCTCGGCGGTGGGCAAGAGCATCGCCCGGCTGGAAGCGCGCATGGCGGTGCGCCTGCTCAACCGCACCACACGCAAGCTGAGCCTGACTGACGAGGGCCTGGTGGCGTTCGAGCGCTGGCGGCAGATTCTGGACGACCTGGACGAAGTGGAAAGCAACATGGCCCAGCGTCGTGGCAAGCCCACCGGCACCTTGCGCCTGACTGCACCGCTGTCGCTTGGTCAGCGCCATGTGCTGCCGATTCTGGATACTTATCTCAAGCAGTGGCCGGAGCTGCGCGCTGATATCCGCTTCACCGACCGCTTCGTCGACCTGGTCGAGGAGGGCGTCGACGTTGCCGTACGCATCGGTGCGCCCAAGGAAGATTCGCAACTGCTGACCCGCACAGTGGCGTGGCAGCAGTTCGTCACTTGTGCTTCGCCCGCGTACCTCGAAGCACGTGGCAGACCACAGGTTCCCGCCGACCTCTATGGCCATGACAAGATCGCCTTTCTCGCTGGCGAAAAGGCCATGCCCTGGCGCTTTCATACCGACGCGGGCCTGCACCTGTGCGAAGACCCTGGACGGCTGAACATCGACAGTTCCGAGGCCATGCTCGACGGTGCCAGGGCGGGTTTCGGGCTGATCCACCTGCCGACCTACATCACTGGCAGCGACCTGCGCGCAGGCACGCTGGTGGAGGTGTTGCACGACTACCGGCCCCCGGCCGATCCGATACGCATCGTTTACCCGAGCAAACGGCATCTGTCTCCTCGGGTGCGGGGCTTCATCGACCTTTTGGTCGCGAGCTGGGCGCAGGGCGTGCCCTGGGAAGGCTGATTGGGGATTGTCAGGCCCGTATATGGGGCCTGATTTCGGGTTTATCCCTGGCGCCACAGCGCAGACACTGGCGTCACTGATAATCCCTTTGGAGACCCCATGACTGCCTTGTCCGTACTGGATCTGGTCATGATCGGCGAAGGCAAGACCTTCGCCGACGCGATCGAAGAATCCCGCCAGCTGGCTCGCCATGTCGAGCAGCATGACTATCGCCGCTACTGGATTGCCGAGCACCATGACATGCCCGGCATCGGTTCGGCGGCCACCTCACTGGTGATCAACGAAATCGCCAATGCCACTCGACACATCCGCGTAGGTGCCGGCGGCATCATGTTGCCCAACCATGCACCGCTGGTCATCGCTGAGCAGTTCGGCACCCTCGATACGCTGCACCCGGGCCGTATCGACCTCGGCCTGGGCCGCGCGCCCGGCACCTCTGGGCCGACCGTGCGGGCCCTGCGTGGCGCCGCGCCGGAGCGCGACTTCAACCAGGACATCGCCGAGCTGCGCGACTATCTGGCCGACAACGGCAAGCGCCAGGTCCGTGGCGTGCCGGGCGCGCACGAGGTCCCGGTGTGGATCCTCGGCTCCAGCTTGTTCGGTGCCGACCTGGCGGCGAAACTGGGGCTGCCGTATGCGTTCGCCTCGCACTTTGCGCCGCGTTACCTGCTGCAGGCCATCGCCCATTACCGGGCGAATTTCCAGCCCTCTGGGCAACTGGCCAAGCCCTATGTGATGGTGGGCGTGAACCTGTTCGCCGCCGACAGCGATGCCGAGGCCGATTACCAGGCCAGTTCGCACCGCAAGTGGATGCTCGACCTGCATGTCGGGCGCTTCGGTTTGCTGCCCAAACCGCAGGAAGGGTATGTGCAGCGCTTGCCGGCTCACGAGCGGGCGGTACTGGAACAGGTCATGGCCTGCAGCATTGCCGGCGGGCCGGAGCGGGTGCGGGAAGGGCTGCGTTCGCTGATCGAGCAGACCGCAGCGGATGAGCTGATGATCGATTGCCGAATCCATGATCCGTTGGCGCGGCTGCGCTCGCATGCCTATGCGGCGCGGGCTTTGACCGAACTCGGATAATGCCTATTACGTTTTCTCGTATAAAAACGAACAGACCTGATAAAAATGCCAGTAGATAATCTTGTTGGATCGTTCGAAGATAAGGCTGCGCTGGACATCACTGTTACATCAGTTGCCCAGTAAAACAAAATTCAGCGATCAAAGGTGAAGACATGTCTGGAGAACAAACGGGCACGGTGAAATGGTTCAACGATGAAAAAGGCTTTGGATTCATCACGCCTGAGGGGGGCGGCGATGATCTTTTCGTCCATTTCAAATCCATTGAGGCGGACGGCTTCAAGAGTTTGAAAGAGGGTCAAAAGGTGAAATTTGTCGCTGAAAAGGGCCAGAAAGGTATGCAGGCAGCGCACGTGCGTGCTGTATAGCAAGCCTTAACCTTGCGCTCGTTCGTTCATTGCACGAATGAGCGCAAGGCTTGTCCGCACGGAGGTGTTGATCATGTCCAGTAGCGATCGCAAGTCTACTCCCATATCCGTATCTGCTGACCCAGAGATTGAGGCAGCCGAACAAGGCATGTACTTTCTGCAAGAACCCGGCAAACAGTTCCGTGAAGGCCAGTCCGTCTCCTACGAGGTGGGCATTGATGAGCAAGGCCGCCTTTACGCTTTCAATGTGCGGATTGAAGTCGAACCCCCTTTGCATTAGTCAGACTGACGATTGAAAGAAGGGAGCCTTCGGGCTCCCTTTTTCTGTATCAGGCCTGCTTGAGGAACGGATAGTCCGTATAGCCCTCAGGCCCGTTGGCATAGTCGAACTGCGCGCGATGTTCGTTCAACGGCGCCTGCACTCGCAGCCGCTCCACCAAATCCGGGTTGGCGATGTAGCTACGCCCAAAGGCCACGGCGTCGATCAAACCACGACCGATCAGGTCTTCGCCTTTCTCGGCGGTATAGGCACCCGCTGCGATGATCACGCCCGGGTACGCTGCACGAATCTGCTCACGGAATGAATCGCGCAGCGGCTTGCCGCCTGCCCAATCCGGCTCGGACAGGTGCAGGTAGGCGAGGTTGCGCTTGGCCAGCGCTCTGATCAGGTACAGGCCAGCGGCTTCCTGATCTTCACCGTTGTCCACGCCATTGAAACCACCCAGCGGGAACACGCGGATGCCGATGCGCTCGGCGCTCCAGTTGGCGATCGCGGCGTCCACGGCTTCGAGGACGATGCGCGCACGATTCTCGACACTGCCGCCGTAACGGTCTGCGCGCTGATTGGCGCTCGGGGTGAGGAACTGGTGCAGCAGGTAGCCGTGGGCGGCATGCAGCTCGATGAAGTCGAAACCGGCCTCACGGGCGTTGACTGCGGCCTGGCCGAAGTCGGCAACGATCGCGGCAATTTCATCTTCGCTCAGGGCGCGAGGTGTGGAGGTTTCCACCCGCATCAGGTTGCCTTGTTCGTCTCGCAGGGTAGTCCGCGCGTTGGCCGGCAGGGCGGAGGGTGCGACCGGTGCTTCACCGTCGGGTTGCAGCGAGGTATGCGAAACGCGTCCAGTGTGCCAGACCTGCACGGCACTGTGACCGCCCTCGGCGTGGATGCCTTCGTTCACGGCTTTCCAGGCGGCGATCTGCTCGGCGCTGTGGATGCCTGGCGAGCCGGAGTAGCCCTTGGCCTGGAAGGAGATCTGCGTGGCTTCGGTGATGATCAGGCCGGCGCTGGCGCGCTGGCGGTAGTACTCGGCCATCATTGGCGTTGGCACGTCGCCAGGTTCCAGGCTGCGCAGGCGGGTGAGCGGGGCCATGAATACGCGGTTAGGCAGGGTCAGGGGACCGATCTGCAGGGGTTGCAAGAGTTTCATTGCTGCTCCAGAGGTGGGAAAACCTATGGCGCGAACGATACCCGGATGATTGGGGAAAGGGGGGACCGGGACCCCGGCGTAGAGCTCCCCAATGGACAGTGCCTGCACCGTCCTCTTCGCGGCTAAAGCCGCTCCTACAACCGCGAAGAGGCCGCTGCTGAAGGAACGCTTAGCTTCGCGCCAACCGCCCACTCACAAAGTGCGCCACATCGTTGAACCCTGGCGTCGAGGCATGCCCCGGCGTGACCAGCGAATCGATGAATGCCTCGTCTTCGGCCGTGATCTTCACCTCCAACGCGCCACCATAGGTATCCCACTGCGCCTCGGTGCGCGGCCCGACGATGGCCGAGCTGACCAGCTGGCTGTTGAGCACCCAGGCGATCGCGAACTCGACCAGCCCTACACCCTTGGCTTGTACGTAATCCTGCAACTGCCGGGCAATGGCCAGCGACTCCTGGCGCCATTCCACTTCCATGATGCGCTTGTCCTGGCGCGCCGCACGGCTGCCGGCTTCAGGCGCTGCCCCCGGTGCATACTTGCCACTGAGCACGCCGCGGGCCAGTGGGCTGAACGGCACTACGCCCAGCCCGTGATACCCAGCGGCAGTCATCTGCTCCGGCTCAGCCTGGCGGTTGACGATGTTGTACAACGGCTGGCTCACCACCGGCTTGGCCACGCCCAGGCGCTCGGCGACATTGCAGATTTCAGCGATACGCCAGCCTCGGTAGTTGGACACACCCCAGTAGCGGATCTTGCCTTGCTGCAGCAGGTCGCCGATGGCCCGTACGGTCTCTTCGAGCGGCACCTTGTGGTCTTCGCGGTGCAGGTAGTAGATGTCCAGGTAATCCAGGTGCATGCGCGTCAACGTGGCATCGATGCCATTGAAGATGTGCTTGCGCGACAACCCGCTGCGGTTGGGCAGGCCATCGGTAGGCCCCATGCCGACCTTGGAGGCGACGATCCAGTCCTGGCGATGGCGCGCCACCGCTTCGCCGACGATCTCCTCGGAGCGGCCGGCGTTGTACACGTCGGCGGTGTCGATGAAGTTGATGCCCTGGTCCCTGGCCTTGTCGATGATACGCAGCGCATCTTCGGTGCTGGTCTGCTCGCCGAACATCATGCTGCCCAGGGTCAGGGCGGAGACTTGCAGGCCAGATTGGCCCAGGGGACGGTAGATCATGCCGAGTGTCCTTTGCGGAGGATGATCCGCTTGTTTTACACACAACCGGCAGCGTTTGAAAGGCTGGCACAGTTGTGTCAGCACTGCTCCAGCTGTGTCGTTGCTGCGGCACTGCTCGCAACCCAGCGGTTTCTCCCGCATTGAACACGAAACGCTCTATCTCAATGCTTTCATCAAGATTGCCTGGTGCTGGCACAGCCGTTGCTCTGTCTGTTGCCGACGCCTGCCGCGGTGTCGCCATAACAAGAACGGAGAACCGAGCATGAACCGAACCGGCCCACACTGCCTCCTCTTCAGCTGCCTGGCCTTGGCCCTGGCCTTTGTCACCCCTGCCTTCGCCGCCGAAGTCGATGGCAAGCGCATCATCGATGCCGACAAGGAACCCGGCAACTGGATGAGCCACGGCCGTACCTACGACGAGCAACGCTACAGCCCGCTCAAAGCGATCGACCAAAGCAACGTCAACCAGCTGGGCCTGGCCTGGAGCTACAAGCTCGACCTCGACCGTGGCGTGGAGGCCACGCCGATCGTGGTTGACGGTGTGATGTACACCACCGGGCCGTTCTCGGTGGTGTATGCCCTGGATGCGCGCAACGGCAAGCTGCTGTGGAAGTACGACCCGCAATCGGACCGCAACCGCGCCGGTGAGGCTTGCTGCGATGCGGTCAACCGCGGCGTGGCAGTGTGGCAGGGCAAGGTCTATGTCGGCGTGCTGGACGGGCGCCTGGAAGCGATCGATGCCAAGACCGGCCAGCGCGTGTGGTCGGTGGATACCCGCGACGACCACAAGCGCAGCTACACCATCACTGGCGCACCACGGCTGGTCAACGGCAAGGTCATCATCGGCAATGGCGGTGCCGAGTTCGGCGTGCGCGGCTACGTCACCGCCTACGATGCCGAAACCGGCAAGCAGGCCTGGCGTTTCTTCACCGTGCCGGGCGACCCGAAGCTGCCACCGGAAGACAAGGCCATGGAGATTGCCAGCAAGACCTGGCACGGCGACGCCTACGTCGAATGGGGCGGCGGCGGTACCGCCTGGGACTCGTTCGCCTATGACCCGGAGCTGAACCTGCTGTACATCGGCGTCGGCAACGGCTCGATGTGGGACCCGAAATGGCGCAGCCAGGCCAAGGGCGACAACCTGTTCCTGTCGTCGATCGTGGCGGTCAACGCCGACACCGGCGAATACGCCTGGCACTACCAGACCACCCCCGGCGATGCCTGGGACTTCACCGCCACCCAGCACATGATCCTCGCCGAGCTGCCGATCGACGGCAAACCGCGCAAGGTGCTGATGCAAGCGCCGAAGAACGGCTTTTTCTACGTGCTCGATCGCGCCACCGGCGAGCTGCTGTCGGCGAAAAACATCGTGCCGGTGAACTGGGCCAAGGGCATCGACATGAAGACCGGGCGGCCGATCCTCGATGACGAGGCCGCCGCCTACTGGAAGGACGGCAAGCGCAAGCTGGTGACGCCGGCCTTCTGGGGCGCCCATGACTGGCACCCGATGTCCTACAACCCGCAGACCGGGCTGGTGTACATCCCGGCGCACATCATGTCAGCCTATTACGAGCACATTCCCGAAGCACCCAAGCGCAACCCGTTCAAGAGTGTGTATCAACTGGGCCTGCGCACCGGCATGATGCCCGAAGGCGCCGACGGCCTGCTGGACATGGCCAAGAGCTGGTCCGGCAAGCTGATTGCCTGGGACCCGGTCAAGCAGGCTCCGGCCTGGGAGGTGCCGTACATCACCATCTTCAACGGCGGCACCCTCAGCACCGCCGGCAACCTGGTGTTCGAGGGCAGCGCCGATGGCCGGGTGATCGCCTATGCCGCCGAATCGGGCAAGAAGCTCTGGGAGTCGCCAGCGGCCAGCGGCGTGATGGCAGCGCCGATCACCTATTCGGTAGATGGCGAACAGTACGTGACCTTCATGGCCGGGTGGGGTGGGGCGTTTTCCACCTTTGCCGGGGCGTTGTCGCTGCGTGCCGGGGTCCAGCCGTTTTCCCAGGTACTGACCTACAAGCTCGGGGGCACTGCCAAGCTGCGCGAACCGGCGCCACCGGCCAACGCACCGGAGCCACCACCACTGACCGCCGATGACCAGACCGTTGCCGCCGGTGCCGCGCTGTACGACGGCAACTGCTCGCAATGCCACGGCATCCACGCCGTCAGCGGCGGCGTGCTGCCGGACCTGCGCAAGCTGACCGCCGAAAAACACCAGATGTTCCTCGGCATTCTCTATGGCGGCCGGGTGCCGGATGGCATGCCTTCGTTCGCCGACAACCTCAAGCCCGAGCAGGTCGAGCAGGTGCACCAGTACCTGATCAAGCGCGCTCACGACCTCAAGCGCGAGGGCAATGCCTGGCAGCAATTCAGCGCCAAGCCCGCCGCACAGTCACCGCTGGCCGACAACCCCCCACAGGAGTGATACGACCATGACCGATTCGGTTTACCAGAACTTCATCGACAACGCGTTCGTTGCCAGCGAGTCATTGCTCGAGGTCTACAACCCGGCCAATGGCCAATTGCTCGGCCGCGTGCCCGAATCGCCCGCCGAGCAGGTGGAACGGGCCGTTGCCGCAGCGCGCAGGGCGCAGAAAGGCTGGGCTGCAAAAACCGCTATCGAGCGTGCCGGCTATTTGCGCCAGATCGCTGCGAAGGTACGGGCCAATGCAGACCGCCTGGCGCGTATCATCACTCAGGAAGGTGGCAAAGTGCCGGGGCTTGCCCAGGTCGAAGTCAACTTCACCGCCGATTACCTCGATTACATGGCCGAGTGGGCGCGCCGCCTGGAAGGCGAGGTGCTGACCAGCGACCGTGCCAATGAACACATTTTCCTGATGCGCAAACCGCTCGGCGTGGTGGCTGGCATCCTGCCGTGGAACTTCCCGTTCTTCCTGATCGCCCGCAAGATGGCTCCGGCTTTGCTGACGGGGAACACCATCGTGATCAAGCCCAGCGAAGAAACCCCGATCAACTGTTACGCGTTCGCCAAGCTGGTGGCTGAAACCGACCTGCCGGCGGGGGTGTTCAACGTCATTGGTGGCAAAGGTGCAAGCGTTGGTCACGGCCTGTCGAGCCACGCCGGGGTGGACCTGGTGAGCTTTACCGGCAGCGTGGCCACCGGCGCACGCATCATGGCTTCGGCGGCGCCGAACATCACCAAGCTCAACCTGGAGCTGGGCGGCAAGGCACCGGCCATCGTGCTGGCTGATGCCGACCTTGAGCTGGCGGTGAAGGCCATTGTCGCCTCGCGGGTGATCAATACCGGGCAAGTGTGCAACTGTGCCGAACGTGTCTATGTGGAGCGCAAGGTCGCCGATGCCTTCATCGACAAGGTAGCCCAGGCCATGGCCGCTACCCGCTATGGCGACCCTTCGCAGCAGGCTGACCTGGACATGGGACCGCTGATCAACCAGGCCGGGCTGGACAAGGTGGCGCAGATGGTGCGCACGGCGATCGGGCAGGGCGCGCAACGGGCCACCGGTGGCCAGGTGGCCGACCTGGGCGCAGGGTTCCACTATCAGCCGACCGTGCTCGCGGGTTGCAAGGCAGACATGGAGATCATGCGCAAGGAGATCTTCGGGCCGGTGCTGCCGATCCAGGTGGTGGACGATCTGGATGAGGCGATTGCGCTGGCCAACGACAGCGAGTACGGGTTGACCTCGTCGATCTACACCCGCGACCTGAACGCGGCGTTGAAAGCCTGCCGCGAGATCGATTTCGGCGAAACCTACATCAACCGGGAGAACTTCGAGGCCATGCAAGGGTTCCATGCCGGGGCACGCAAATCGGGGATTGGCGGCGCTGATGGCAAGCATGGGTTGTATGAGTACACCCGGACCCAGGTCGTCTATATCCAAGGCTAACGGGTAAACCTGTACCGGTCCCTTCGAGAAGGGGCCGGTACAGTCAACCTTGCTGGTTCGGCTGAACGATCCCGTAGCGTTTCATCTTCCGATACAAGGTGGATCGCGATATCCCTGCTGCCTGCGCCGCCGCGCTCATGTGCCAGCGTTCGCGCCGCAATACCGCCAGCAAATGCCGCGCTTCGAGATCCTCGACCTGCTGCTCCAGTGCCGTCGCCCTGGCAGCCGACACCGGCTCCAGCAGATCCTCCGGCAAGTCAGCCAGTTCGATCACGTCACCTTCGGCCAACGCTACCGCCTGGCGCAGCGCATTGAGCAACTGCCGCACGTTGCCGGGCCAGGCTTGGCTGAGCAAACAGTCACGGGCCTCATCGCTTAAACGCATACCACTGGACAGCCCGGCGAGCAGCTGTTCGATCAATTCGCGCCGGTCACTGCGCTCACGCAATGCTGGCAGCTGCATGCGCAGGCCGCACAAACGGTAGTAAAGGTCTTCCCGGAAACGCTTGTCGGCAATCATTGCCGGCAAGTCCTGGTGCGTCGCTGAAATGACTTGAACATCCAGCGCGACAGGTGTTTCCGCGCCCAATGGCACCAGCTCGCGCTCGGCCAGCACCCGCAGCAACCGGGTTTGCAGGTGCGTCGGCATGTCGCCGATTTCATCGAGGAACAGTGTGCCGCCGTTGGCCTGCTCAAGCTTGCCTTTCATCCCTTTGCGGTTAGCCCCGGTGAAGCTGCCAGCGCGGTAGCCGAACAGCTCGCTCTCGATCAGCGATTCGGGTATCGCGGCGCAGTTGAGTGCCACGAACGCTTTGCCATGCCGCTGGCTGGCCTGGTGCAGGGCGCGGGCGAAGGCCTCCTTGCCGGTACCGGTTTCGCCGCAGAGCAGAATGGCGATGTCCTTGTCGAGCACCTTGCGCAGCCGTCGCACGCCTTGTTGCAAGTGCAGGTCGTTGCCAGCCAGCTGCGCAAGGCCTGGGGGACCCTCGCACAATACCGACGGGCGAACGGCTGCAGCTTGGCGGTAGCCGCCCGGTACGCGCAGGCCGACGTCGAGCAACCGTTGTTGGTCATGGCTATGCAGTCGGGTGCCCTGGGCGCCGCCACGGGTGAGGTCGAGCAGCTGGTCGATGTCGGCGGGCAGCAACTGGTTGATGCACAGGCCCAGCAGGTTGCCGTCATGGGCCAGGAACGCTGCACGGTTAGCGCCGATCACCCGGCCGCCTTCGTCCAAGGCCAGCAGCTGCTCGGCGGCCAGGTCGGTGAAGTCGTCGCGCGGTTTCAGCGCCAGGGTCAGGCGGTCGCGGTAGCGTTGGCGAAAATGGGTGTTCTCGATCAGCCGGGCATACAGGGTCACCAGTTGCAGGGTCAGGTGCTGGGCCTGCTTGGGCCCATCGTTGTACAGGCAGGTGGCATTGAGGCAACCCAGCAGCTGGTTGTGGGCGTCGAAGATCGGCGACACCGAACAACTGAGCCGGGCGTTGGCGGCCAGAAAGTGTTCCTGGCGGTGGATGGTCAGCGCCTGTTGTGAAGCCAGCGCGGTGCCGATGCCATTGGTGCCGGCGATGGACTCGTCCCAGCGGGCGCCGACGATCAGGCCAGAACGGGTGTAGCGCTGGTGATCGACAGGCAGGCGGGCATCCAAGGTGATACCGTCGGCGTCGCTGAGCAGCACGGCGAAGCCGGCGTCCACCACACGCCGGGCGAGGCCGCTGACACCTTGGCTGGCGATCGCCAGGTAGGCTTCGTGTTGGGCCTGGTGCTGGCGGATCTCGCCAGCACTGAGGATGTTGTCGACGTGGCGCAGGCCAGGGTCGAGGCGGTGCTGATTGATGCTGCGGTACCAGGACTCGGCGATGACGGTTTCCGGCACCAGGCCTCGGCTGGCGAAATGGCTGTCGACGAAGGCGGCCAGTTCCCTGGCGCGGGTCTGAGCGGGCATGGGCGCTCCAAGGGGTTCTTGTTATTGGATGTGGAGAAACCTTAGCTGGTTTTGTGCTGCCTGGTCCGCAAAAAGGCCGGTGAAGTTAACGGATCAACGCCAAGGCTTCATCCAGGGTCAAAGGCCGCTTCATACGCTGCGACAGCGTCGCCATGGCATCCGAGTAACCTTTGGCAATCACCGCCTCGACCAGGTTTCCGGCGCATTGCAAGGCAATGAAGTCGCCTTTTTCCGGCTCCCCGACGAACTCGATGCGGTCCCAGTCCCGTGCATGCCCCAGCACCTCGTAGGTGCGCCCGTGCTGGTAGGTCCAGAAAAACGGCACATCGTTGTAGCGGCGTTGCTCACCCAGCATATTGGCCGCCGCTATCACTCCATGCTGCTGGGCCAGGCGCCAGTGCTCGATGCGCACCGGCCGCCCTGCGTGAGGGAAGGTGGCGATATCGCCAGCAGCCCACAGGCCATCTGCCGCGTGCAGTTCGGCATCGACCGGCAACGACTGGTCCTTGGCCAGTTGCACACCTTGCACGAAGGCCGTGGCCGGCTTTACACCGGTGCCGAGCAGTACCAGCGAGGTAACCAGCTTTTCGCCATTGGCCAGCAGCACGGCTTCGACCTTGTCTTCACCCAGGAAGCGCTCGACATCGGTCGGGCCATGGAACACCACGCCCTTGCGCTCATGCAGCTCGCGAATGCAGCGGCCGATACGCTCACCTAGCTGTTTGGCCAAAGGCACCTCATGACGCGTGACCACATGCACCTGCGCGCCATACTTTCGCAGCGCCGCGGCGGCTTCCAGACCAATGAAGCCGTCTCCGACAATCACCAAGTTCTGCCCAGGTTCGGCAGCATCGAGCAGGCGTGCAGCATCTTCGCGCGAGCGCAGGGTCATGATGCCGGGCAGGTCGACACCTGGCAGCTGCGGGCGCAGCGGCTTGCCGCCCGTGGCCAGCAGGGCGGCGTCGTAATCGATATGTTGGCCGTCGGCGAGGGTGATCTGGCGCTTTTTGGCATCCAGTGCACGCACTTTGCCGAAGCGCCGATCCAGATGGCCTTTGCGCAGCTGGTCGGGCTCGAGCAAAGGAGACACCTCGTCGGGCGCCATTTCACCGGCGATGACGAATTTGCTCAGGGCCGTGCGGTCATAGGCCGGTTGGCGCTCCTGATCTAGCCAGATCAGGCGCCCGCCAAAGCCGTGGTCGAGCAGCGTGGCGACTGCCGCCGAGCCAGCCGCACCGGCACCAACAACCACGAAGGTGCGGGCATCGCTGTGGCGTGGTGGCTCGTTCTTCGGCAAGGGCTGGTCGTCGACCCACACTTCGCCATCCTTGACCCAGGCCCGGTACCTGCGCAGGTCCGTCAGGGCCGGTGGTTCGCACACCGCACCTTCATCGACGGCAAACGCGGCCTTGTGCCAGGGGCAGACCAGCAGGCCACCGCAGATCACGCCTTCTTCCAGCGGCGCACCTTCGTGCGGGCAGTTGCCTTGGTAAGCGTGGACCTGGTCGCCCTGGCGGATGAGGATCATTTCTTCGTTGCCGGCCTGGACGCGCAAGGGGCGCTTGGGGTCGAGCTGTTCGAGGCGGGCCACGGCGTGCTGGGTCATGGGGCTTCTCCAAAGGGGCCTTTGGAACCATTTGACGCCTGGGGTAAGGGGGGGATGCGTTGATCTGACGATCGGTGGAGAATTGTACCGGCCTCTTCGCGGGTGAACCCGCTCCCACAGGTACTGCATGGCCCTTGAGGCCTGTGGGAGCGGGCGCGTCGAACGGCCGCGAATGCCTCAATGGGCCCGGGCAGTATTCAGTGCACCGGCCCGGGTAACCCGCAGGGCCACCAGGCTACCCAGTACGATCAGCGCGGCCAGTGAATACAGCGCGGCATCGGTCGAGCCGGTCTGGTCTTTGATAAAACCAACCAGGTACGGGCTGAGGAAGCCGGCCATCTGGCCCACCGAGTTGATGATCGCCAGGCCCGCCACTGCGGCACTGGCGCTGAGCAGCGCGGTCGGCATCGGCCAGAACATCGGCAGGCCGGTGAGGGCGCCCATGGTTGCAATCGACAGGCCAAGGATGGCGATGGTCGGGTTGCCGGCGAAGTTGACCGCGATCAGCAGGCCGACGGCGCCCATCAGCATCGGGACTACAAGGTGCCAGCGGCGTTCGTTGCGCAGGTCTGCCGAGCGACCGCAGAGGATCATGAACACCCCGGCCAGCAGGTACGGAATGGCGCTCAGCCAGCCGATCAGTAGCGGGTTGTCGAAGCCCATGTTCTTGATGATCGACGGCAGCCAGAAGTTGATCGCGTACACGCCGCTCTGGATGCAGAAGTAGACGAAGCCGAAGGTCCAGATCAGCGGGTTGGTCAGCACAGCCATGACGCTGTCGCCGGTGGTGTTCGGCTTGCTGGCGGCGTCGGCCTCCAGGTCGGCGGCGATCAATTGACGTTCCGCTGGGCTCAGCCAGGCGGCTTTCTGGTAGCCATCGCTGAGCAGCTTGACCGCCAGCACACCGAGGATCACGGTTGGCACGCCCTGGATCAGGAACATCCACTGCCAGCCGGCCAGGCCATGTTGGCCGGCGGCGAAGTGTTCGAGGATCCAGCCGGAGAACGGCCCGCCGAGCAGGCCCGACACCGGGATCGCCGACATGAACAGGGCCATGATGCGGCCGCGGCGGTCAGCGGGGAACCAGCGCGAAAGATACAGCACCACGCCGGGGAAGAAGCCCGCTTCGGCGGCGCCAGTCAGCAGGCGCAGGCTGTAGAACTCGGTGGGGGTGGTGACGAACAGCAGGCAGGTCGACAGGCTGCCCCAGGCGATCATCATCGCCGCAATCCAGCGCCGCGGGCCGAAGCGGTTGAGCGCCAGGTTGCTCGGCAGGCCGCAAAGCACGTAGCCGATGAAGAAGATGCCGGCGCCGAGGCCGTACACGGTTTCGCTGAACTTCAGTGCATCGAGCATCTGCAGCTTGGCGAAGCCGACGTTGACGCGGTCCAGGTAGTTGAACAGGTAGCAGATGAAAATGAACGGGATCAGCCGCAGGGTTATGCGCCGGTACAGCGCGTTGCGGGTGATATCGGTGCCTTGGTCAGGGGCGGGGCTGTGTGCCATGATCGTGGTCTCTGTTGTTATGGTTGTCGCCGCGTCGCCTGTGCCGGCGCTCGCCCTGACGAGTCTCGGGGAGTGCGATGCGCCTGTCTTTGTGCTTTTGCACAACATAACGTTCATGACGCTGTGCCTTGCAACAAAAGCAGAGGGTGCATGTGCTCCAGTAACCATCAACCCAACGCCGCATTACAGTCACGTACGGGATCGGCCCGATAGCTATGGCTGCGATTTACTGAGGTTACTGTCGAACATGGCTCGCTTTCCGTTGTGAGGGATTGCTAGGGGTCTTAACTACCAACGCTGGATTCACTCGACTGCGCCCGAAGGAAAATAATGCAAAATCCAGAGCTTCCGCAGGTGTGGGTGATGTTGGGTGATTCTTACGCTGAAGCGCGGAAGTTATAATATCGCTCACTCTTTCCGCAATGGTGGCCGCCCCTCGAGCATTCTCGACAGATGAAAACTCCCTATAATGAACGCCCTTGAACACTCTCATCATCCCGACACTCGGATGATCAGCCATGGTGTCCTGCACCTTTATGTCTGTGCCTGCGAACATTTCTTCGTATCTCGAACTCAGGTAGGTTATTACTTGCTTGGCTGACTGTTGGTCTTGCGTGTGAAGGTACAATACCGCACTTTCAGATGCGTGACCAATCGTGTCGTGAGCAGCGATTTTGCTTTGTCGTATATACTGCGGTAGTGCTGTTGTGGTTTCTGCTACTGCTGCGCTGAGCTCATTTATATAGGCTTTTTTCACTGAGATGTTGAAACGGGATCTAGTGGTTTTTGGCCGCTTTGCTGCACCGTTAGGCTTCATTCGAAAATAGCCTGCGCTCTGCGTCGGTAACTGCTGGAGCTGATGGCTTCGTGCGCTGAGCTGTCCAAGCTTTACATCGGGTTGCTGTTGAGGATAGATGTCAAGGAGTGTTTTGTACTGTTTCGCCAATTTTGCCAAGTGATAGACTTGCGCCGTTGACTCTTCGCGGGTCATTTCGGGTGTCGTTTCTTCACTGGAGCTTAACTTGTGGTAACGCGCTATTATTGCTAGTGTGTTCGGTGATGGCTGTTCCCAAGCCCATTGGGTTAGCGCCAGCAGCGATGCATAAGCCGGATCCTCCCCTTGTAGCCCTTCGTTGTCAGTCAGCGTAGACGGATTATTACGACAGAATCGAAATAAATTGAGCCCATCAATGCTAGCTGCAGGATCAGCACTCAACCATCTTCCCAACCAAGGCTGATAATACCTGAATCCGTAATAATAGAGCCCCGTGGTATCTCGCTCTTTGCCTGAATATTTAAACACCTTGTAGTCTGCTTCAACCTGGCTTCGCGCCATGAACATGGCAGTGCCGCCATAGGGATAGTACTCTTCGAAGCTGATCACTTTGCCGGCGCCATCGAGCTCCAGGCCACTGCTGCCATTGAGCAGGGGGTAGCTGTATCGCAGTTGATCATTATCAATGTTTTCCGGCCTGCCGCTCTTCCAGTGCAATGCCCGCACATGCGCAGCGCCGGTAGCGGTCATGCCTATGACTTGCAGGGCTTCCTCAAGGTCGTCACCGTTGAGCCTGTGCCTCAGTTCGAGTCCTTGTAAATAAATGACCTGCCGCGTCTGTCGGGTGTCTTTCAACTGCTGACGAGTGATCTTCAGGCTGCGCTGGCCTTGCGCATCATACCGGTAATACTCACCGTCGTTGGTTGCGTCAACGCGCGTAAGAGGTTCGAAGCTCGATAATTCACCACGTAGTGTCCAATTCAGTTGCTGGCCAGGTTGCAAGGTTCTCTGTTGCCCGGCTGGGGTGAACAACAGGTCTACTGCAGCGGGATCTTCCGTCAGTGTGCTCAGCACACCCCGGTTGCTTCGGTCGCTCAACGTGATATCAGTGGTGTACCCATTGCCCGTTGCGCCTGCACTGTGCCTCATACGCAACAAGTTGCCAGCGCTGTCATAGTCATAAGTGCGGGTATAGTTTGTATGCGTACTGCTGTCGAAGCCAGAGGCTGGAACGGGTGAATGACATTCATGCCAGCGTGAATTTGCCATTTCACGTCCGGTAGCCTTGACCAGTTGGTAAAGACTGTCATAGGTGTATACGTTCTCTGCGACCACTTTCTGGTTACGCCAGAAATAGACTTCTTGCGCATCATTGCGCACGTTGGTTACGTTGCCTACAGGGTCGTAGGTATAAGACAAATCTTGCAGGACGCAGGCGCCGGCAGCATGCCCGCCAGGGCGCTCCGTTCTGTTGCCCGCCAGGCGTTGCGTTTGCGCTTGGTAAGCAAAGGTAGTCATTACACCATTGCCGTGCACCTCGCGCAGCGTTGCACCGGTGGCTGAATGGGTTACGGCCTGGACGATAACTTGCTCTTTAGCGCCATTGAGTGTCAGTGAGCTACCGCGGGGTAGCCCCGCCAGGTCATAGGTCATGCGTTGCCGATTGCCTGCCGCGTCGACAGTAATCAGCGTAGCGCCGAGGGCATCTGTGGTGATCAGAGAGGTATACGTAGCTGAACCCAGTGCGTTATCCCCAAGAACCATGCGATCAGGGTTTTCGGCATCGTCAAGCAAGCGGCGGGTCACTGAAAAAGGGACATCTGTCAGGGAGATACTGTCCGTCTGTACAAATCCTGCAGGGTCAAAATGGCCAACTTTCCGCCCACACAGGTTCAAGGCCTGTTCGCTTGGCGTATTCCCGCCGTATATAAAACGCTCTGTATCTCGGGCAGTTTCACCGCTGGCCTGTTCGCAGATGCTTAGCAGGCGTCCGGTCAGACCGCTATCTTCGTAATACCAAGTATGGGTCACGGCCTGCTCATCGTCTGCCGTACCATCGTCAGCGATGCCGATATTATTAACGGCTACCAGCGGCTGTCCGCCGACACTGCTGAGTGACAGGACGGTCCCGTTATCCACGCCCTGTGCGCGTACGACATTGCCGAGCAGTTCATTGTTGTAGTTGAAGTTCGTCAACCCGGCAGCATGCAGACGCGGGTCTGCGCGCCAGGCCAAAAAACCGCGAGCGCCGTAGAAGTGATGGCTGATTTGCTCAGACCTTGTAACCGGTGCGTCCGGATGACAGTGGTAGGCGATGTTGCGTACGGCTAAGCCACGGTTGTCGAAGACTGCAATGGTGGGAGTGCTGCTCAGTATCGGTTCAGCCATGGTGACCTTCCATATGCATTGCGGGACGCCAATGAGTCCACTTCATCCTTATCGAGTGTAGTGCTTCAGAAGCTTGCAGTTGGCTTGCTTCTGCCAAATGCCCGTCTTTGTCCACCTTGGTCTAGGGCAACGCCGTATGCCATCATCTGAGCCTCAGTTGTACAGCTATCGCTCCTCCATGGATGATGGCTGCAAACTTCTTCTGCAAGGACTCTTGAATGTTCGAACTGGACCATGACCTGGCGCAGGATATCGTCGATCGGGCGATGGCCATTCTGCCCTGCAACGTCAATGTCATGGACAGCCAAGGCTTGATCCTCGGCAGTGGCGAGCCGGAGCGCATCAATACCCGCCACGAGGGCGCGCAGCTGGTGTTGGCCAATGGCCGGGTGGTCGAGCTGGACGTCGATGCGGCCAAGTGCCTCAAGGGCGTGCAGCCGGGGGTCAACCTGCCGTTGATGCTCGACGGGCGCCTGATCGGCGTGCTCGGGCTGACCGGTGACCCTCAGCAACTGCGCACCTACGGCGAGCTGGTGCGCATGACCGCCGAGATGCTCCTGGCGCAACGCCACCTGCAGGTCGAGCAGCAGTGGCGGCGCCAGCGTTGCGACGACTTGCTGGCGTTGCTGCTCGGCAGCAGTGGTGATTCGCCGCGGCTGCTGGACGAGGCGCAGCAGTTGGGCCTGAAACCCCACTTGCCACGGGTGCCGTGCCTGTTCGAACTGCAATCCGGGCCTCCTGCCGAAACGCTGTCGGCCTGGTTGATGAACCGCTACCCCGAAAGCTGGTGCGTGAGCCCTTCGCGCGAGTCGTTGCTGTGGTGCCGGCCGGCGGGGCTGGTGCTGGATGAGGCCCGCCTGATCGAACGCCTGCAGCGCCACGGCTGGGAGGTCGAACGCCTGGCACTGGGCAGCGCGGCGCAGAGCCTGGAGCAACTGCGTCGGGGTTACCGTCGGGTGCGCGACTTGCTGGCCTATGGCCGTGAGGTGCTGCCGAAGGAACAGCTACTGAGCCTCAGCCGCTACCGCTTGCCGGCCTTGCTCTGGCGCCACCGCAACGAAGATGCGCTGGATGAGCTGCTCGAGCCACTGCAGCGCATTCGCGCCCGCGATGCCAGCGGCCAGCTGCTGACCACGCTGCGCGCCTGGTGTGCACACGATGGCCAGAGCCAGGCCTGCGCCGATGCCCTGGGCATTCACCGCAACAGCCTGCGCTACCGCCTGGAACGCATCGCAGAACTGGGCGAAGTAGACCCGTTGCGCCTGGAAGGCATGCTCAGTCTGTACCTGGGGCTGCAACTGCTGCCGGCCGACTGAACGCTTGCACAGGCATTTGCCCAAACAACGCCGCCGGCCTTTTGTGCATCCGACCGAGGCCGGCGCGCGATGCAACTGTCAGCATGCCAGTCATCAGGACAGGAGAATCCCCATGAAAATCGTCATCGCCCCCGACTCGTTCAAGGACAGCCTCGACGCTGCCGGTGTCGCCCGTGCTATCGCCCTTGGCCTGGGCCAGGCGCTGCCCGCTGCCGAACTGGTCGAATGCCCGATGGCCGATGGCGGCGAAGGCACCATGGAGGCGATCGTGGCGGCTAGCCATGGCGAACTGCGCCGGCAGGCGGTGCGCGGGCCGTTGGGGCAGCGCGTGGAAGCCGGTTGGGGCTGGCTGGCAGACAGCCGCACCGCGGTGATCGAGATGGCCCAGGCCAGCGGTATCCAGCTGGTGCCCAGTGGCCAGCGCGATGCCTGCCGCAGCACCACCTGGGGCACCGGCGAACTCATTGCTGCCGCCCTGGCGGCCGGTGCACAACGCATTGTTCTGGCCATTGGCGGCAGTGCCACCAACGATGGCGGCAGCGGCATGCTGCGGGCCTTGGGCCTGCGCCTGCTGGATGCCGATGGACAAGCGCTGGAGGAGGGTGGCCTGGCCCTGGCCCGGCTGGCGCGTATCGACGCCAGCGACCTGGACCCACGCCTGGCCGAGGTGCAGGTGGAAGTAGCGGCCGATGTCGACAACCCGCTGTGCGGCGCCAATGGCGCCTCGGCGATTTTCGGCCCGCAGAAGGGCGCTAACCCGCAGCAGGTGCAAGCGCTGGACCAGGCCCTCGGCCATTTTGCCGACCATTGTGCGCAGTTGCTGGGTGAAGACGTGCGCGACTTCCCCGGTTGCGGGGCGGCCGGGGGCATGGGCTTTGCGGCCAAGGCCTTCATGGGCGCGCGCTTCCGCCCGGGCGTGGAAGTGGTCGCCGAACTGGCAGGCCTTGACGCGCTGGTGCAAGGCGCCGACCTGGTGATTACCGGTGAAGGGCGCTTCGACGCCCAGACCCTGCGCGGCAAGACGCCCATGGGCGTTGCGCGGGTGGCCAAGCGTCACGGGGTGCCGGTGGTGGTGCTGGCCGGGACCTTGGGCGAAGGTTACCAACAGCTGTATGCCCACGGTATCGACGCGGCCTTTGCCCTGGCCAACGGGCCGATGACCCTGGAGCAGGCCTGCGCGAATGCCGCGCAGCTATTGCAGGATCGCGCCAGTGACATTGCCCGTGTCTGGCAGTGCGCCGGGCAGCACCGCTGATACCGTGCAACCTCCAGCGCCGATCGGTACACCTTCAGGGAATGAGCGCCTGCGCCTGGCTGGCTGGTAACACGGCCAACTCGCCAAAGCGTTGCGCGGCATCGATGTAGCGCAAGGCCGACTTGGCGTCTTTCCAGCCCACGTAGCTCATCAGTGCCTTCAGCTCCCAGCCATTGGCCGTTGCCCAGGTGGCAAAGCCGCGGCGCAGGGAATGGCCGGTGTACAGGGCGGCGGGCACACCGGCACGCTCCAGCATGCGTCGCAGCAGGCCGACCAGGCTGTTGCTGTTGAGCGGCGTGTCGCTGAGGTTGCCCCAACGGTCGAGCTTGCGAAACACCGGGCCGTGGGCGATGCCGGCCACTTCAAGCCATTGCAGATAGGCATTGACCGGGCACAGCGTCTTCAGCGCCGGCGTGCGGTGCTGCACGCCAAGCGCTTCGCGGTCGCCCTTGCTGCGCGGGAGGAACAGGGTGATGCCGACGCCGGCTTCGGCCTGGATGTGCTCGACGCGTAAGCGCGCCAGTTCATCACCGCGAAAGCCGCGCCAGAAGCCCAGCAACAGCAAGGCAGTGTCGCGCCGGGCGCGGCGCAGGGCCGGTAGGTCATGGCCTGCGCGGGCCTGGGTGGCGTCGGCCTCGAAACGTTCCACGGCGGCTTGCAGGTGCTGCAGCAACAGCGGGGCGGCCTGCCGGGGAGGCGTCGGGTGCAAGGTACGAATGCCGCGCAGCACCTGGCGCACCAGCGGCGCCTTGGTCGGATCGGGGAAGCCCTGGCTGATGTGCCACTGGCTGAGCGCGGCAAGGCGTTGCCGCAGGGTGCTGACCGCGTGCTGTTCGGCGTGGTCGGCCAGGTAGCGCGCGATGCTGTCGGCGGTGGCCGGCAGGAACCCGCCCCAATGGGCCTCGAAGTGTTCGATGGCGGCCTGGTAGCTGCGCCGGGTGTTGTCGCGGGTGGCGGCGCGGACGTAGCGCTCGATGTCGGTCATGGTGGTGATGCCAGCTTCATGTTGGCGACACCATAACGCTTATTGGTTTGCCTGTCCGGGCCTCTTCGCGGCTGAAGCCGCTCCTACAGGGTGAACTGCGCCCCTGAGGTTGGACAAAAATCCAACCTCAGAGGGTTCACAACACGCATGGCTTTTCCTCGATACCGTTGAAGGGCGGATATTCAAGCAACTGTGCCGGCGACAGCGGCCGACTGAAGTGGTAGCCCTGCGCGATATCGCAACCGGCAAGCTTCAGGCACACCACCTGCTCGCGGGTCTCGACGCCTTCGGCCACCACTTCCAGCCCCAGGCGCTTGGCCAGGATGATGGTCGAGGACACGATCGGGCTGTCGTCGTAGCTGTTGGACAGCGGCGCGATCAGCGAGCGGTCGATTTTCAGCTTGCTCAGCGGCAGCGACTGCAGGTGCGCAAAGCCTGCGTAGCCGCGGCCGAAGTCGTCCAGGCTGATGCCCAGCCCGGCAGCACGCAGGCGATGCAGGTGGTCGACGGCGGTGCCTTCGGGGTCGAGGATGGTGGTTTCGGTGATCTCCAGCTCCAGGCGCTGCGGGTTGATGCCGTACAGCTGCAGCTTGGCCAGCAGGCGGGTGCTGAAGTCGGCCTGGCGCAACTGCATGGCCGAGACATTCACCGCCAGGCGCGCTTCGCGGCCCTGTGCGTTCCAGCGGGCCAGTTCTTCGCAGGCCAGGCGCAGCACCTCCCATCCCAGCTCGATGATGAAACCGCTGCGTTCGGCCAGGCTGATGAAGCGGTCCGGATAGAGCAACCCGAACTCGGGATGGTCCCAGCGCACCAAGGCCTCATAGCCCAGGACCCGGTGGCTATCCAAGCGGATCTGCGGCTGGTAGTGCAGCACGAACTGGCGTTCGGTCAGGGCCGTGCCGAAGGCCTGCTCGAGGGTAAAGGCCTGGATGTCGGAAAGGTTCAGCGAGGGGTCGAAGAAACGGTACTGGGCACGGCCGGCCTGTTTGGCCGAGTACATGGCGGCATCGGCGCAGCGGATCAGGCTGTCGATGTCCTGGCCATCACGCGGGCAGATGCTGACCCCGACACTGGGGCTGGTGTTGACCTCCTGGCCGTCGAGGGCGTAGGTGGCCGAGAGTTTCTGTACCAGCGTGCGTACCCAGCTGTTGATCTGTTCCTCACTGCGCTCGCCTGCCAGCAGCACCACGAATTCGTCACCGCCGAAGCGCGAGGCTTCGTCGCCAGTTTCCAGCAGGCGCTGAATGCGCCCGGCCACGGCCTGCAGCAGCAGGTCGCCGATCTTGTGCCCGAGCGAGTCGTTGATCGACTTGAAACGGTCCATGTCGATGAACAGGATCGCCATCAGGCGGCGCTTGCCGCGTTGCCGGGTCAGCGCTTGCCCGGCGACTTCGACGAACTGGCGGCGGTTGTGCAGGCCGCTGAGGTGGTCGGTGGCGGCGGCGTGGCTGCTGCGCCGGTGTTCGTCTTCCAGGCGGTCGATCAGTTGCTGGTTGACCTGCTGCGCGTGCTCCAGGGCGTTGAACGCCTCCTGGCGCTTGTGCAGCAGGCGCAGGGTCCAGGCCAGGCTGGCGAGGATCATCAGGGTCATGCTCAGGTTCAGCCAGAACTGCCGCGAGTAGGCCCGCGTCGTCGGGGCAAGCATCTCGTCATAGCGCTGGCTGACCAGCACGCCGAAACCGCGCTCGGGCACCCGCCGGTACAGGCTTTGATAGGGGACCCCTGCCGCGTACTGGGTCAGCTGCCCCGACGCCTCGTCAGTGTTTGCCATGTCCGGCTCGAAGCTGCCCCCAGTCACGACCACGCCGCTGGTATCGATACGTAGGCGCTCCTGGCCATCCTCCTGAATCAGGCGCATCAGGCCGCTGTCGCCGAGGTCGATGTGCTGGAACAGCACCGCCAGGTAGCCGATGTCGAGCTGCACGACCAGAATGTTGTCGATCTCGCGGCCCGGCAGGTCGGTCAATGGCAGCAGGAACGGCAGGCGCCAGTTGGGCAGGGGCTGTGCCGAGGTGTCTGGAGTGACCTGCGGCATGAACGGTTTGAAGCCGTAATGGGCAACATGCACCTGCAGTTGTTTCAGCCAGTCGCTGGGCAGAGTTGCGGCTTCATCGCTGTGGCTGGCAGACAGCAGCCGACCCTGGCGGTCGTACAGGCTCATGCGCTTGAACACCGGGTCCTCGGCCAGCAGCCTGGCCAGGCTCAGGCTGCCCTGACGCAATGTCTTCATGTCGTCCTGGGTTACCCGGCCGACGGCCTGGGCGCGGTCGACCAGCTGGCGCAGGCTTTCGGCAACGATAGAGGCCAGGTTGAGATGCTCGGCCGCCTTGGCCGCCAGTGCATCCTGGCGTGCGGCGGCCTTCTGGGTGACGTGCAGCCCCCAGAGGAAGGCCAGGGTGGCTGCACAGAGCATCAATACCATCAGGCGCAGGAGGCCTGCAGAGGAGAGGGAGCGACGGATCACTGCTGGTTTTCCCGACCCTGGGTGAAGGCCGAAAAATACGACAGATAGATGACAGCCTCATGACTGGTGGCTAATTGCCTTTAAAGTTTTCCCCGGTCAGCCAGGGGGGCCTGTATGCGTGAGGTTTCTTCCTGCAGGTAGGTAATCAGCGCGCTGACCTCGGTATCGCCCAGGCGCATGTTGGGCATGGCCAGGCGGTTGTACTGCTCGTAAAGCAGGGTGGCCAGTGGCTCCTTCTCGGCCAGCATCTGGTCCGGTTCCTTCAGCCAGCGTATCAGCCAGCTTGGGTCGCGTTGCTGGGTCACGCCGAGCAGGTCGGGGCCGATGCCGGGTTGGCCGGGCTCGGTATTACCCACGGTGTGGCAGGACGAGCAGCGGGTGCGGAAGATCTGTTCGCCGCTGCTGGGCGGGCGGATTTGCGGTGCGCTGGCGTAGTCGTTAGCCCTGTCGCTGGCCTGTTTCCAATTGTGCAGGCTGTTGCCCAGACGGTCGGCGAGGATGTACGGGCTTTCGAAGGGCGAGGCCTTCATCCAGCGGCCAGTGGCCTGGTTGCCGATGATCAGGCTCAGGTTGTGGTCCTTGGAGCGACCGTTCTCAAGGCCTTCGATGTACAAGCCCAAGCGCCGGCGCAACTGTTCGATATCCTCAGGCTCGCCGGTGAGCAGGGTCCAGCCGGGGCCAATGCCGAACTTTTCGGCGTAGCGCTTTAGGGTGGCGGGGGTGTCGTTGTAGGGATCGATGCTGATGGAGTAGAGGAAGATGTCCTTGCCAATCCGATCACCGAGGATTTTTTGCACCTGGCGCAAGCGGGCGGTTTCCACCGGGCAGGAGTCGGAGCAGCCGGTGAAGATGAAGTTGATTGCCACCACCTTGTCCTTGATCAGGTCGTCGAAGAACCGCACGTGCTTGCCGTCCTGGGTGACCAGCGGGGTATTGGGGAAGTAGCTGGCGCCCCATGGGGTGGTGGCTACGGTCGATGGCGCCGTTTGTGCCGATTCAGCCGGCTTGATGGGCCAGTAATGGGTGCCGGCGGCGAACAGGGTGAGGGCAAGCAGAACACGCCATGACTGGGCCATGATCACATTCCTCCCGTGTTGATGGAGTTGGGGCCGCAAGGCGGCCCCTTTTCATTGGAACAATCACTTGATGGTTATTGGCGCCGTCACGCTCTGACCCAGTGCCGACTTCACGGTAATGGTTGCCGGGCTAGCCGGGCCGTTACCGGTAGTGGACACCGACAACCGCCAGCGTGCCCCGCTGCTCGCTGCGGTCAGCGTCGCCGTGCCCAGGTTCAGCGGGCCACTGGTGGTGGCTGCGGTCACGCTGATGCTGTTGCCGTTGGCCACCGAGATGGTGCCAGAGATGTCCCAGGTGTAGCGGTTGTTGCTGCGCACCTGGACCACAGCGCTGGTGACCTGGATCTGGTCTGCGACCACTGCCGGGCCCACCGCCACATTGACCGTGGCCGGGCTCAGCGAATCGGCACCCTTGGCGTCACGCGCCGTGTAGGCAAAGCTGGCGGTGAACGGGGTGTCGACCGTGGTCGGTGGCGTGTAGGTCACGGTGGTGCCATCGGTACTGACCGTACCCTTGCCGGAATCCGGCTGGTTCAGGCCCTTGACGGTCAGCGGCAGGTTGCCCTCGGGGTCGGTGTCGTTGGCGAGCACGTTGATCACGATCGGCTTGCCGGCCGTGGTCGCGGCGTTGTCGTTGACGGCCACCGGTGGCTTGTTGGCAGTGTCGTTGTTGTTATTGCTGGCGGTGCGGAAGGTTGGCAGGCCTACCGATGCCATGTATTGCACACCATCCCAGCCCGGCAGCGGTGTGGGCATGACCTGAAACTGCCCCGGGTGCTCGATGTCCCAGCGCAGCAGCATCGAGTTGTCTTCGTGCTGGGTGTTGTGGCAGTGCTCCATGTAAGTGCCGGCGAACTCACGGAAGTGAATGGCCATTTCCACTTCGCTGGAGGAGTCGGCGTCCGGGCCGATGCGGTAGACGTCCTTGCGTGCCCATTTTTCCCACTCTGGCGGAGCTTTGCCGTCACGGCTGAGGACCACGCCTTCCTCGAAGTGCACATGCACCGGGTGGCTCCAGCCGCTGCCGCCGTTCTTGATCTTCCACACCTCCAGGGTACCGTCGCCACTGAAGCCGCCCTGGGTCGCTTCGTTGGCCAGTTGCGCTGCGGCGGAGATACGCCGTGGGTCCATGCTGTAGCCGAAGCCACCGTCGGTCTTGATGGTCCAGGGGGTGGTGTCGGTACCGTCGGAGCGGCCAAAGGTGAACTCGCGGTGGCGGGCGGCCTTGATCTTGGCCTGGTCTGCCACGGCATTGCGATCAATCACCAGCGGGATCATCTTCAGGCCTTCGGCCTTGCCCGGTTTGGCCGGTTCATAGGCGCTCGGGTCCATGCTGACGTCGGTGCCGCTGTAAGGCTGCACAACAAACTGCATGACCTTGCCGACCACTGGGTCGCCGCCGTCCCATTGAGGCCCAATGCTGGTCTGCTTGATCACCGCCTTGTACTTCTCGGACAGCACGTCGGCCAGCGGGATGGGCTGTTTCGGGCCCTTGCCGGTCTCATGCTCCATGATGTTGACGATGTACAGCTTGTCGCCGACCTTGATCCCGTTCTTGGCGAAGTTGATGATGATGTCGTAACGCTCGGCGATGCCTTGCAGCGGCAGGATGCCGTTGTTGTCGTCGGTCTTGCCGTCACCGTTGAGGTCCAGGGTGCCGTCGAACGGCACGGCGTGTTCCATGATGTTGCCGTCGTTGGCGATCATGTGGAACGGCACCCGGGCGTACGACACGTTGGAGCCGGAAGGGCCTTTGAACTCGCCACTGTTGCCGGCGATTTCACGGACCACGGCGAACTTGAAGTAGCGCGACACCGAGCCGTTGAGGATGCGGAAACGGTAGCTGCGTGCGCGGACCTTGAGTTTGGGTAAGTACTGCCAGTTGACCAGTACCTGGTCACCGAGGAAGCCATCGGTGTTGAACGGGTTGAACCACAGCTGGCCGTTCTGATCCCAGGCCTTGTCGGCGATCAGCAAATTGACGTCGTAGTCGCGGTTGCCCCACGCCATCCCCGAGCCGCTGGGGAAACGCAGGTTGACGCCGTCCTGCAGCGCTTCGTTGCCGCGGTCCAGCGCGCTGTAGTAGTTCATCATCACGGCGTTGCCTTTGTAGACGTTCTGCGCCGTGAAATCCATCATGTGGTCGTGGAACCAGTGGGTACTCATGGTTTCGTGCCAGTCGCCACGAATCTTGATGCTGCCGTTCTCGCAGGTCTTGAGCCCCGGGTTGGCGTCGTTGACGAACAGGGTTTCGCCAGGCGAGCAGGGGAAGGCGGCGCGCGGGTCTTCAGCACGGGTGTTGATCGTGTCGTAGCCGGCCAGCTGGATCGGCCAGCGATAGTCGTAATACTGGCCGGGGAAGAAGTAGGCGTTGGCGAAACCGTCACTTTCGGCCGGTGAGTGGCCGTTGTGCTCATGGGTGGAAATGGTGTGCAAGCCGAAGCCTGCGTTCGCCGCCGGGTCGATCGGCAGGGCGTTGTAATGACGCATCAGCACCGGCTGGCCATAGCGGACCATCAGCAGCTTGGCCGGGAAGGTACCGTCGAAGGTCCACAGCGACTTGTGGTTCTGCAGCGGCATGTTCGGGTGGAAACGGGTGTCGATGCCCTTGGTGGTGCCCAGGGTAGTCGGGATGTCCGAGGTCTGGTAATACAGCCCGCCCGGGCCGAACTCGCCCACGGCATAGTTGTGCAACTGCTTGCGGTCGCGCAGCCCCTGGTTGATGCGCGCACCTGCCTGCGCAGTCTTGAACGCCGCCTGGGGGTAAAACTCGTTCCAGCGCTGGTGCGACCAGCCCTTTCCTGGTGGCCGGCCTTCTGCCGGCGAACCGACCGAATTGCGGTTGAGGAACATCTCGATCTGCGCTTTCCACGGGTTGCGGTCCAGGGTGTTGGCGTACTGGGTTGGGTACGGGTACAGGCCCGGTTGCTTGAGGAATGCTTCCAGGGCGTTGCCGTTGGGGCTGCTGCGCGCGACCACGTTGGGGTCTTGAGCAGGTTCTGGGCCCAGTGTGGGAACGGGGAAGGTCAGCGTCGGTGGCGGAATGTTGGGGTCGAGTTTTTCCGGGCCGAATTCTTCGAACAGCAGCAATTGTTGGGTGAACGGCTGCGCCCCGAACAACGGGCTCGGCTTGCCGTTGGTAGGGTAGTTGCGTGAGGTCTGCAAGGCTGGCGGCAGCACGTTATCGACGCGGTTGCTGGCACGGTCGCCGTAGACCCCGTTTTGCAGTTCCAGTGAGCCTTGATTGGCCTCAGGCAGGTTGAACAGATTAAGCAGCGCTGGACCGGGGTCGGCGGGCTGGTCATCGTAATGCGACGGGTCCGTCGGCGGCGGCTGGCTGACATCATCCAGCGAGGCGGCCATGGCTGAGATCAGCCCGAGGCTGAGCATCAGTGCGGTCACGGCAGACAATGTGAAGGCGTGGCTGGTGGGGTGGATCACGGCAGGTGTTTTCATTGCCTGGTGCCTCGCTCGCGGCTAAATGGCTAAGGGCCATCAATGGCGTATTGCCGGGTTTTTATGGCCTGAGCAACCGCTGTGCCAACAGACAATGCGGTAATACTTTGTTAAACAACTCCGTATATCGCCTGAGGCACGCTAAATAACGGGGTATCAAGGACCGGGTACAAGTCCCCGAAAACGGGCAGGATGGGGCCCAACTCCGGTGATGGAATTGGTGACAATTCGCAATTGGCGCTGTATACCTGTTGACCACCAAGGGGAGCCCGGCAACGGGCTGAGAAACCGCTGGCACCTGCAGCGCGGTGACCCTTCGAACCTGATCCGGATAATGCCGGCGAAGGGATGGGGCTGCCGACCTGCCTTTTGCCGGCCTCACTGCGAGGCCACACCATGACCGAACGCTTCAGCGAGACCCTGCAACGCCAGAATCAACCGACCTGGTCGGCCGCCGTCGGCCACCGTTTCGTCACCGAACTCTGCGCCGGCAGCGTGGCAGACCCGATCATGGTCCGCTACCTGGTCCAGGATCACCGCTTTCTCGACAGCTTCCTGACCTTGCTCGGCGCCGCCATCGCCACCGCCGACACCTATGAAGCCCGCCTGCGTTTCGGTCGCTTCGCCGGGATGATCTCCAGCGACGAAAACACCTACTTCCTGCGTGCATTCGAGGCCCTGGACGTCAGCGCGGCGCAACGCACCGAGCCCGCCGACACTGCACCAACCGCAGGTTTCAAGGCCATCATGCGCGAGGCGGCGGCCACCCGTTCCTATGCCGCCGCACTGGCCGTGCTGAACGTTGCCGAAGGCCTGTACCTGGACTGGGCCCTCAAGGCGCCTAAGCCGTTGCCGGCCAACTTCGTCTACGCGGAATGGATCACCCTGCACGACAACCCGGCGTTCTGCGATTTCGTGGCATTCCTGAAAGCCGAGCTGGACCGTGTCGGCCCTCAGGAGGCCGCGTTGGCCAGTGATTTCTATGCCCGTACCGTTGAGCTGGAGCTTGCCTTCTTCGACGCCGTTTACAGCGAGGAGGCATGAGCATGGACATTTTCGAGCGTTTGAAGGCCGCTACGGCCGGGCAGTGGAACAGCTATGTCGACCACGACTTCGTGCGGCAGATGGGCGAGGGCACCTTGTCGGAAGAAGCCTTCCGCACCTACCTGATCCAGGACTACCTGTTCCTCATCCAGTTCGCCCGCGCCTGGGCCCTGGCCGCCTACAAGAGCCGCCTGCCGGCGGATATCCGCGCTGCCCAGGCGGGCCTGGCGGCGATTCTTGACGAGACCGAACTGCACCTGCGGTTGTGCGCGCGCTGGGGGTTGTCGCAGGCCGATATTCAGGCAGCGCCTGAGCACCAGGCGACCGTGGCTTACACCCGCTACGTGCTCGACTGCGGCGCGGCCGGTGACCTGCTCGAATTGCATGTGGCGTTGGCGCCGTGCGTGATCGGTTACGCCGAGATTGGCCGTACGCTGACGGAGCGCATTGGCGACCTGAGCGATCACCCGTACCGGGAGTGGATTGGCGAGTATGCCGGGGAGGCTTATCAGGGTGTGGCAGCGGCGGCCCGCAAGCACCTGGATGAACTGGCGGCGCGGAGCATGACCGAGCAGCGGTTTGTGGAGCTGGCACAGATCTTTGGCCAGGCTTCACGGCTGGAGGCTGATTTCTGGCAGATGGGGCTGGATGTCGTTGCCTGAGGCCGGGCTCAGCCTTCAATCGTGCGTTTTGGGGGAGGATTTGTGAATCGCCGTGCACATGAACCGCACGGCGATCCGGTCGCGTTCGGGCAGGGTGCGGAAGTAGTTGATCAGGTTCACCTCTTCCTTTGTGAGGCGGCGCAGGAACAGGCGCTGGTTGAAGGGGGTGAACGCACGGAGGATGCGAAACAGAACGGAATCGATTGCCATGGAATCGCCTTGCGGGGTTGTGGGCCTCGTCCGTGAGAATTTGCTTACTTTGTCAGGGGATAAAGGTGAAGTCTAGCGACATGGGTCAATGTTTTGTATTGGCGGCTCAAGCGGCGTAAACACGGCTTTGGCTGGTCGCCACCCCTGTTTGACTGTGCAGCTTTTCACTGTGGGCAAAGCGATAGACGTATAGGCGCACGGTCTTCTGCTGGAAGATGCGCCAGTTCGAGCCAGGCCGGCACGGCCCAGTTGTGGCTTGACCAGCGGCTTGCCGGAGCCGATCAACCACCAGGTCAGGAAAATAGCCGACCAAACGGCGCAAGTGCTGTATGTCGAAGCCCTTCGCGAGCTTGAGCGGCGCTGGGATGCCGAGGTGTACAGCTTCTTTCAGCAGCGCCTGGCCGGGCGGTACCCGTTCGTTGTGCGGGCTCCTCCACCCCGAGGCTCTGCAAATCGGCCAGCACGGGCAGTCGTTGGTCCGTAGCGACGTGATAGAACAATTGGCGCTGGCAGATCGCATTCGAACAGCAGCAGGCTGGAGTACAGGGGGCCATGGTCGATGTTCCGGTTGCTGAGCCGCGGCGCATTGAATGGTCGCACGCCCACCAGCGTTGACCTGAGCTTCGCGACAGGCGATGGCGTGATGCGCTACCGGCTAAATGCGGAGAAGGCTTTCAATCCCATCACCCAAGAACCCTTCAAAGGCTTCAAATTGCCACGTGGCCTGTTACAGAACCCCGGCTGAGCAGGTGCCACAGCAGGCTCACTACCGTACTGACGTCATCGTTCAACGACCCAGAGAGCGCTTTTTCGTCCTTCACATGCGATAAGCCGTGATTATTAAGCCTTAGATTTCACTTGAAATATCGCCTGGCAATGAACAAAATCCCCACGTATTTACATGGTACGTATCATGTTACGAAATCGTAGGAGCAACCATGGCCCGGGGCGGTATCAACAAGGCGGTAGTGCAGCAGGCGCGGCAGGTGCTGATCGCACGAGGCGAGTACCCCAGCATCGATGCGGTACGTATCGAGCTGGGTAATACAGGCTCGAAGACCACCATTCATCGCTACCTGAAGGAGCTTGAGGGGCCCAAGCCTGTAGCACTGCAGGGGCAGGCTGCATTGAGCGATTCACTGACCCGGCTGGTATCGCAGTTGGCTGCCCAGGTGCAGGAGGAAGGTGACGCCCGCGTCGAACAGGCCGAAGCCGCGTTCAATGAGCAGCGCGAGCAATTGCAAGCGCAGTTGCAATTGGCGCAGCAGGCGCTGGCCGCCGCGCACCAGCAACAAGAGATCCAGGCAGCTGCGCTGGCTGCCGAATCGGAGCGCTTGGTGACCACGCAGAATTCGCTACAGACCGA
Organism: Pseudomonas sp. NBRC 111124; assembly: GCF_001320245.1. Lineage (GTDB taxonomy): Bacteria > Pseudomonadota > Gammaproteobacteria > Pseudomonadales > Pseudomonadaceae > Aquipseudomonas. The sequence continues at coordinate 102,983 of NZ_BCBA01000001.1, read as the reverse complement.
GCAGTTGCGCAGCGCAAGCCTCAATCAGTCTTTGGGTGAATTACAGGTGCGCCTCGCCGACAAGGAAGAGCAGGTGCGCTCGCTGGAAGACAAGCACCGCCATGCCCGAGATGCGCTGGAGCATTACCGCACTGCCAGTCGCGAACAGCGCGAGCAGGATCAGCGCCGGCATGAGGCACAGACCCAGCAGCTGCAGGTGGAGCTGCGCCAGTTGCAGCAAGGCATGATCGTCAAGCAGGACGAACTGACCCGCCTGCACCGCGACAACGAGCGTATGCTCGGCGAGCACCGCCAGGCCACCAGTCAATGCAAGGTCAAGGATGAGCTACTCGAACAGCGCGACGCGCAGATCCAGGGATTGCGGACCATCCTGGCGCAGGCGCAGGGCGCCAGCGACGAAATGCGTCGGCAATTGCAAGTACAAACTCAGAGCCTGGAAGAAAACCGTGCCATCTGTACGGAGCAAGGCAGGCAGTTGCAGCTCTTGCAGGACGAACTGATCAAGCGCGATGAAGCGCTACAGGCACTCAGGGCGCAGCAAGCTGGCAATTGAATAAAACTTCCTGATGCAGGCGCGTTCTTCCATAGACATTCCTTGGGAGAGCGAATAATGAACAAGCCAGAACAGCATCAGCAGGGCCCACACTCGTCGGACCATGCAAACAAGAAGGGCGAGCTGGGTTTTGACCCCGATTCCCCGGACCTGAGCGACCCGCAAGTTGACCCGCAAGGGCCAGCGAAGCCCCCACGGGACGTTGAAAAAACCAACAAGGGCCAATGATTCAACCCGCCCCATCGCCGCTCTTCGGGCGATGGGGCGGTTGAGCCTTAACCCTCCACTTGCTTGGCCGCCTCGACCCCCGCCGAAGACAGCTTGATCGGGTAGTTCAGGCTGATCTGGTGGTCATTATCGACCGCCACGGCGCCATCCTGGATCAGGCCGTGTTCCTGCAGCGTCTTGAGCATGCCGGCCACGGCTTTCTCGCCGCGGTAGTTGTCCAGTAGCTCCTTGCCCAACCCTTGCGGGTGAGCGTGCAGCAGGCGGGTGAGGATTTCGCTTCGCAATGCATCGTTAGTCATGTGTGGCCTCGTGTCATAGGGCGGTCACTTGCCGTGGGTGGCCTGCAGTGCCTTGGCCTGCTCCAGATGGTGTTCAAGCTTTGGCAGGGTTTCGCTGGCAAAGGCTTTCAGCTCCGGCTTGTCGGAAGACGCTGCTTCTTTCTTGAACAGCTCCACGGCTTTTTCGTGGGCGTCAACCTGGTTGTTGACATAGGATTTGTCGAACGACTCGTCGCGCCATTCGAGGATCATCTTCTTCACTTTATCGGTCAGCGCCGCTTCGTCCGGCACGCTGATGTCCAGTTTGCGGGCAATGTCGCCGAGCTTCTGGTTAGCCGCGGTGTGGTCGGTGACCATCTGCTGGGCAAATGTCTTGATCTCGGCGTTCTGGCTTTTTTCAAGGGCCAAATTACCGGTGACCACCTCGGCGATGCCGGATTCGGTGGCGGCCTCGACAAAATCGTCGGAGGTGGCGGCCATTGCCTGCAACGATGCCATGCCCAGTACCAGGGACAACCCAGCGCGTTTGATGAACAGATTGCTCATGCCTGACTCCTCATAACCGTTGGCGCGACCTCAGTGTCGCGTACGGTTGAGCAGCGATCACGGGCAAAGGTTTCGTTTTTCTAGGCGCCGGTCGTTCATCGAAAGGCACCCGGGCGCTGAACTATAGTCATAGGTGGCATACGCTTGAGGGCAAGGACTTCCATGGTTGCAGCCAGAAAGCAGGACGAGGACGGGCTGTTCACGGCGAACGGCGAGGGGCGAGCAGTGGCCTTGTTCCGCCTGGTGCTGTCGTTCATGGCCGTGGCGATGCTGGCATTCGTGCTGGTCGAGGGCTGGCGTACCTGGCGCGACTATCGGCACGCGTTCGCCAATGCCGAGAACATGGTCACCAACCTCGCCAGGGCCACCAGCCAGCACGCCGAAGATGCCATTCGCCAGGTAGACGCGATTACCGCAGCACTGACCGAGCGCATCGAAGGTGACGGTTTCGACCACCTGAACCGCCCTCGGCTGCATGCATTACTGGCTCAGCAGAGGGCCATCATGCCGCAGCTGCACGGCCTGTTCGTCTTTGCTCCGGACGGTAGCTGGATCGTGACGGATCGCGCCGCGATACCGCCAAAGGCCAACAATGGCGACCGCGATTACTTCATCTACCACCGCACACATACCGATCGCAGCGTGCAAATCGGCTCGGTGGTGCGCAGCCGAACCACCGGCGACCTGATCATCCCCATCTCGCGCCGGCTGGATAACCCCGATGGCAGCTTTGCCGGGGTCATGCTTGGCACCATCAAGGTGGACTGGTTCGTCCGCTATTACGGCGATTTCAAGATAGACGAACGAGGCGCACTGGTATTGGCCAAGCGCGATGGCACCATCCTTGTCCGTCGGCCGTTCGTGGAACAGGTGGTCGGACGCAGCCTGGCCAACAGCGAGGTGTTCCGCAATCACCTGCCTTACGCCGCCGAAGGCCTGGCCGATGCGGTGGCGGTTGTCGATGGTACTCCGCGTCTTTATGCCTACCGGGCACTGACAAGCTACCCCTTGGTGGTAGAGGCGGGGTTGTCACGCGAGTCGATCATCGCCCCGTGGCGCCATGATGTGATCAAGTCGGTCACGGTACTGCTGCTGATGTTGGTCGGTCTGGCTGCGTTCGGCTGGGTGGTGTTGCGCCAGTTGCGCGAGCGTATCGCCATCGAGCGGGCGTTGCACCAGGCGCATCAGACCCTCAAGTCGTTGGCTCTGACCGACAGCTTGACCGGGCTGGGCAATCGCCGGCGGCTGGATGCGGTGTTCGAAGCCGAGCTCAAACGGGCGCGCCGCCAGGGCTACCCACTGGCGCTGGTGATGCTCGATCTGGATTACTTCAAACTGTACAACGACCGCTATGGCCACCTGGCGGGTGACCAATGCCTGCGCCGCTTTGCCGAGATCATGCAGCAAGCATTGAAGCGGCCGGCGGACCTGGCCGTGCGCTATGGCGGTGAAGAGTTCACCGTGCTGTTGCCCGATACCGATGCCGCCGGCGCGGAACTGGTCGTGGAAGAGATCATGCAGTTGCTGCGCCGCCACGCGATCCCCCACGCCGGTAGCCCTTTGGGGCTGGTATCGGTCAGTGCCGGGATCGCCGTTGGTCACCCAACGCGTGATGCCTGCACAACGGAAAGCCTGATGGCGTCGGCCGACGCTGCGCTGTACCAGGCCAAGCGGCAGGGCCGTGACGGTTACACGGTGGCAGCCAAACTGACGGTGAATGCCGAGTGAGCGGTCACACCAGCGGCAGGCGCATGGCGCAGCGCCCTGACAAGCCATGGGCGCGCTCTGTTGCCAGAATGCCCTGCAACCTTGCCCCCAGTTGCGGTTCAGCGAGCACCTCGAAGCCGTACCTGGCATAGAACGGGCCATTCCAGTGCACTTGGGCAAAGGTGGTCAAGGTCAGTTCCACGGCACCCCATTGCCCCGCCACGGCACAAGCCTGATCCAGCAACTGCCTGCCGATCCCCTGGCCCTGGGACTGCGACCGTACCGAAAGCTCGTGAACATGCAGCGCCTGACCTTCCAGGCTCAGGCACACAAACCCCAGCGCCTCCCCCTGATTATCCTCGGCCAACCAGCTGCCATTGGCAGCAATGAAGGCTTCGTGGGCTTTTTCATCCAGCCCCTCGGCGCTGGCCAACCAGGCCAGCTCCGGGAGCTGCAGGAACGCCTGAGCGGCTGACTGCTCGATTGCCATCAGCTGAGTGATGTCAGCCAGCAGAGCAGGGCGAATGCGCATTGTGTGCTCCTTTCAGGTAAGGGCAGTAGTCGGTCGCATGCAACGCGGGGATTGCTCAAGGCGCTCCAGTTGCGCCGGGGCGTGTGGGTTGCCAAGCAGTTCAGCATGCATCTCAAGGCACGCCGGGTTGGCCAAGTCCTCGCTGTGCAGCATCAGGCTGCGTACCTGGATCACATCCTACAGCCGGTCACGACGTCATGGAAAAAAACCTGGGTAATCGTTACCCTTGCGCCATTCTCCGCCACACCCCGGACCGTTACATGCTGTTCAATCTCGCCGTGCTGCTCGGCACCCTGGTGGCCATGGAAGGTGTCGGCACGCTGGCTCACAAGTACATCATGCATGGCTGGGGCTGGTGGCTGCACCGCTCGCACCATGAGCCGCAGCTGGGCATGCTGGAAACCAACGACCTGTACCTGGTGGCGCTGGGCCTGATTGCCACGGCATTGGTCGCCCTGGGCAAGGCCGGCCATGCGCCGCTGCAGTGGGTGGGCGCAGGCGTGGCCGGGTACGGCGTGCTGTACGTGCTGGCCCATGACGGTTTCTTTCACCGGCATTGGCCGCGCAAGATGCGGCCGGTCAACCGTTACCTCAAGCGCCTGCACCGTGCTCATCAGCTGCACCATGCCGTGAAGGGGCGCACGGGCAGCGTCTCGTTCGGCTTCTTCTACGCGCCACCGCTGAAGGTGCTCAAACGCCAGTTGCAGGCGCGGTTGCCACGCGACCGCGGCTGACCCACCAACCGAACCCTGCCGCCGTGAAGAACATGATCAGGCTGTAAAGCGCAGCCGGCACAGCCATGGTGGGGTTGTTCAGCAGCGATGGGCTCAGCGCCAGGGCGATGGCCAGGGTACCGTTGTGGATGCCGATTTCCATGCCGATGGCGATCGCCTGGCGCTTGGGGATGCTTAGCAAGCGGGGCACCCAGTAGCCGAGCGCGAGGCTGATCAGGTTGAACAGCAAGGCGGCCAGGCCCACCAGCGGTGCATATTCGACGACGGTATGCCAGTCCTTGGCCAAGGCCAGAACGATGGTGAATGCCAGGAATAGCGCTGCCACCAGCTTCATCGGCTTCTCCATGCGTGCGGCAAAGCGCGGTACCCAATGGCGGATCAGCATGCCCAAAGCCACGGGCAGCAGGACGATGGCGAACACCTGCATGACCTTGGCAAATTGCAGCGGGATGGCCTGGTCTGAGGCCATGAACCAGGCCAGGGACAGGTTCACCAGCAGTGGCATGGTCAGGATCGCGATCAGCGAGTTGACCGCTGTCAGGGTGATATTCAGCGCCACATCACCGTGGGCCAGGTGGCTGAACAGGTTGGCGGTGGTGCCACCCGGGGAAGCCGCCAGCAGCATCAGGCCGACCGCCAGCGCCGATTCCAGCCCAAAACCATTGGCGATCAGGAAGCACACCAGCGGCAACAGCAGGATCTGGCAGCACAGGCCGATCACCACCGGTTTCGGGTATTTCACCACGCGGGCGAAATCGGCCAGCGTCAGAGACAAACCGAGGCCGAGCATGATGATGCCCAACGCCAAGGGGAGGAATGCAGTGAGCAAGGGGGAGGCGGTCATGGGCAGGTACTCGGGCAAAGGATGCAAGCAGTCTAGGCAGGCCCTGCGGGCTGGCTAATTGCAATACGCCAGTACTTGGTAACTGTTTGTTACTGGATTACCGCCAAGCCTTGGCGCACCGCGCCTGCATGCCGCGTTGCGATAGGCGCCTGGGCGCAGTAGCATTCCGCTTTTTGCCGAGGATTAGCCTTTCATGCCGTTCCAGCAAGGTCTGCTTGCCACCCCCGTGCCGGCCCACGCCCGTCACCTGTTCTTCGCCGTGCAGTTGCCCGAGGCGCTGCCTGCTGTACTGGATGCCCTGCTGCCGCTGGTGGATGGCCAGAACCTCATCGTCGGTATCGGTGCGCCGTTGGTAAGAGCGCTTGGTCGCGACATACCTGGCCTGCGCGCGTTCCCGCAGCTCGATGCCGCCGTGGAAAACCCTAGCACCCAGCACGCCCTGTGGCTGTGGTTGCGTGGCAACGAACGTGGCGACCTGTTGCTCCAGGCCCAGGCACTGGAGCAAGTACTGGCCCCGGCAATGCGCCTGGCTGATAGCGTCGATGGCTTCCTGCACCGGGGTGGCCATGACCTCACTGGCTACGAAGACGGCACCGAGAACCCGGTGGACCAGGACGCTGTGGACGCAGCCATTGTCGCTGGTGGGCAGCCGGGCCTGGCCGGTTCCAGCTTTGCCGCCTTCCAGCTGTGGAAGCACGACCTGGAGTATTTCAAGTCGCTGCCCCAGGCCGACCAGGACAACATCATCGGCCGTCGCCTGAGCGACAACGAAGAGCTCGACGACGCGCCAGCGTCGGCCCACGTCAAGCGTACCGCCCAGGAGAGCTTCGAGCCGGAAGCCTTCATGGTCCGCCGTTCGGTTGCATGGACGGATAGCCGTGGTGCAGGCCTGGCGTTCATCGCCCTGGGTCACAGCCTCGATGCGTTCGAGGTGCAACTGCGGCGCATGAGCGGCCTGGAAGACGGCATCATCGATGGTCTGTACCGCTTCAGCCGGCCGCTGACCGGCGGTTATTACTGGTGCCCGCCGATGGCCGCATCGGGTCTGGACCTGAGCGCGCTGCTGCAGGCCTGAAGACTTCACATCCAGGTAAAGAATCACCCGCCAGCGCTGGGTAGGGCGGCTAGCCTTGAAAGTCGCGATGTCCTACGCGCTGGTGCGGCTTTACAGCCGCTGGCCGCCATCCACTGGCGCACCAAATATCTCGCCGCTGCTTATTTAATGCCGCCGGTCCGAACCCTTCGTAATAAAGCGAATCCTCCGATATTGCCGAACTCCGACCTTATGTACGGCGCAGCGCCGTGCACACTTCGAAAGCCACAAGAGGTTAGAGACCATGGCCAGCAAAGAAAACAGCCGCAGCGGCAGCCAGGGTGGCAACAAGAACCCAGGCAACTTCGCCAATGACCGGGAAAAAGCATCCGAAGCCGGGCGCAAAGGTGGGCAAAGCTCCGGCGGCGGCCAAAGCTCGGGCAGCGGGCGCAGCAGCAGCGATTCGAGCCGCAAGGGCGGCCGTTCGTAAGTGAGTGTACGCGGTGCTGGGGCGACCTGGCACCGCGGTTGGATGAACTGGGAGGTCCCATGCGCCTGAAGCCGCTGATCGCCTTGCTTGGCAGCCTTACACTGCTTGGCGGGTGCTTTGATCGTGACAATAACCACCCTGGCAAGGACAACGCGTCAAACAAGGCCTCGGTGCAGATGCAGCAGCATGATGAAAAACCAGCGCCGCAACCTGCCCCGGATCCTGAGCCGATGCCGCAAGAAAATAAAAGCCAATGATTGCATAAGGAGCATGGCATGACGGTCATGACCCGCACCCTTGCCGCAGCTGCCGGTTCTGCGACGGCGGACTGCCTGCTAAACCGTTATCAGGCCATGATTGAGGGGCATGATCCCTCAGCTGCTCAATGGCTGGAAATGCAGCTCGCACGCGCCGACCAATTGCCGGACGACTTGCCGGACACACCCGCTCAGTTGAATGCCTGGAGTGCACAGCACACTGACCAGGTGGCGAGTGACTACGCGGCGTATCTTCGAGCCCGCCAGCAAGGTGCACCGCGTTACTATTTCAACAACCGCTCCCAAGCGATGTGGTTCCTGCAGCAGGTTGCGCCAACAAAAGGTGTGGATGGCGCCTGGCTGCAGGGCACCTTGCAGCATTGGGCGGACCCACGCTATCACGGGTTGATTCAGACCTATCTGGAAGAGCTGGGTAACGGCGACCCCCGATGCAATCACGTGCTGATCTACCAGCGTTTGCTGAGCCGCCTGGGGGCACACTCGTCTCTGCTGGATGACGAGCGCTATCTACAAGGTGCGTTGCAACTTGCCTTGGGGCAGCACAGTGAGCGTTATCTGCCCGAGGTAATCGGCTACAACCTGGGTTATGAACAACCGCCACTGCACCTGCTGATCACTACCTATGAGCTGGCGGAGCTTGGCATCGATGGCCATTATTTCCAGTTGCATGTGACCATCGACAATGCTGCCAGCGGCCATGCGCAAAAGTCGATTCAAGCTGTGCATCAACTGTGCCCTGCAGGTGATGAAGCACAATTCTATGCGCGCGTGCGCCGAGGCTATCGCCTCAATAATTTGGGTATCGACACGCCAAGCCTCATCGCCAGCTTCGATCTGCATGCGCAGCTGATTGCCGCTTTGGAACAAAAAAGCCTGTTCGGTCGCTTCATGCATGCCGATCGTTGCCGCCTGCAAAAGCGCACGATCAACCAATGGCTCGCCGAGCCGGGCGCGATGCCAGCCTTTATCGATGCGATGTGCGAGCAGGGCTGGATCAAGCGCGGCGAGGACCCCACCCAAAGTCGCTGGTGGAAGGTGATCGAAGGGCCCACCGCGCCGATGTTCGGCGTATTTACAGCGTACGAAAAGCAGCTCTGGCATGACTGGATAGCCGCAGACTGGCAAGCTCCGCTGCGCCGCGTGCAACCCGGCAGCTGGGAACCGCAGTCAGGCATGGACACACCACTGGCCCCGTTACCCGTCGATCAGAACATCGCTTCACTGATCGAGCGCATGCTTGGCAATCGCCATGCGTCCCCGGACGGGCTGCTGGCCACCCGTGCCTATTTGCGCGCCACTGGCCTCACTCAGGAGGCGTTCGATTGATGATGCCAGCCCCACAACACATGGGCGCTGATGAAGCGCTGCTGCAACTTGGTAAACGGTTGCGCGCCGACGGCTACCACTTTACCTGCGTGACACCTGCCACCCACAGCCGCAACAATGCACGCAGCTGTGCTGAGCGGGCTACGACACTGCGCGACGTATTTGGCTGGAGCCGGCCCTTTGCGCCTTCTTTGTTATCAGCTGACGAATTGCAGCAGCTGCGACAGGCACAGCTACTGAGCGAAACAGAAGGCTTGCTACGCAGCAAGGTACGCTTTTCCAGCCTGGATGAGCTGCTTCTGGTGCATTCCGCTTATCCGACCGAAGCCAGCGATGCGGTGTTCTTTGGCCCCGACAGTTACCGCTTTGCGCAGGTCATTCATGACCACTTGCAGCGCAGCCATACGCGTGTCCAGCATGCGGTCGACATCGGCTGCGGCAGTGGTGTGGGCGCTTTGGTGATCGCCCGGGCCGTGCGGCATGCGCAGGTCAGTGCCGTCGACATCAACCCCTTGGCGCTACGCTATACCGCTATCAACGCCGCCTTGGCTGGCGTGAGCAATCTTTCTGCGCAGTCCAGCGACCTGCTCGACGGGATAACGGGTACTTTCGACCTGATCGTAGCGAACCCGCCGTACATGCTCGATGCCGGGCAAAGAACCTATCGCCACGGCGGCGGCTCGCTGGGTGCCGAACTGTCGCTGCGCATCGTTGATCAGGCGCGCGAACGCCTAAGCGCCCATGGCACGTTGCTGTTGTATACCGGCGTGGCCATCATCGACGGCCGTGATGCGCTGCTCGAGGCCATTCGGTTACGGCTTGCCGGCCCGCACTGGTCGTGGAGCTATCGAGAGATCGATCCCGACGTGTTCGGTGAACAATTGGACGAAGCAGGGTATGAGCGGGTCGAGCGCATTGCCGCAGTCGCGCTGACCGTCACTCGCAATAGATAAAACCATGACGCTGCCCTGTACGTTCGGCATCGAAGAAGAGTACTTGCTGGTGGACCTCGCCAGTGGCCGGGTGCAGGTGACGCCGTCATTGACCGTCATGCGGCGCTGCCGCGAAGTGTTGGGCAAACACTTCGCCGAAGAGATGTTTCGCAGCCAGGTAGAAGTGGTGTCACCGGTGTTCACCTCAACCTGGGAAGCCCGCGAGTTTTTTACCCTGAGCCGTCAACGCCTGCAGCAAGCCCTGGCAGCAGAGGGCGTTGGCCTGTACGGCGCTGCCAGTCACCCTAATGCGCCGTGGTTGAAGCAGAAAGCCAGGCCTTCGGCGCATTACCGGCAGGTATTTGACGATTACCGGCACGTTGCGCGCCGGTCGCTGCTCAATGGCCTGCATGTACATGTGGGCGTGCCTGGGGGGTGCGACCGGATGCAGCTGATCAACCGAGTCGTGGACTGGTTACCGCTTTTTCTGGCATTGAGTGCCTCGTCGCCGCTGTGGGAGGGCCAGGAAACCGGCTACATGAGTTACCGGCGGGTAATCTGTGGCGAGTGGCCGCACATGGGGCTACCCGAACCGTTGGCCGACTGGGCAGCCTACGAGCGTTATCGGGCGTTGTTGCAGCGCACAGGTTCGATGGCAGAGGATGGCGATTTCTGGTGGGCGATCAGGCCCTCGCGCCGCTATCCGACCGTGGAGTTGCGCATCTGCGATGCCTGCCCCAACCTTGAGGACGGGTTGTGCATCGCCGCATTGTTACGGCACCTGGTGGAGCATGCACTGGCGCATCGTCAGCCTTGGGCCCCGACCAATCGAGAGCTTCGCTGGGTCACTCAGGAAAACTACTGGCGCGCCCAGCGCCATGGCCGACATGCCGAATTCATCGGCATTGATGGGCAACTGCCGGTCACGGCTGAGGGCTGGTTGGCTCAGCTCGAAGCTCAGTATCCAGTGGACAGCATGGACGCCGAGCGCGCCTTCAGCCACGCGCGGCAGATCCTGCGGGAGGGTAACAGTGCCGACAAGCAGCTGGCCTGCCTGCGCGAAGCCCGTGACAATGGCTTGAGCCCTGCGCAGGCGCAGCGCCAGGTGATCGACCAGGTATTGCGCCAAGGGTCATGCACAGCTGCCAGCAGCGCCGCCTGAAATCATCGACTTGCATTCCTTCGGGTTTCGCTGAAAATGGCTGCGCATTTCGCCAGCCAGCCCGGACCCGCGCCATGATCACGCCCATCACGCTGCATGACATCCCTCTGACCGACATACTCTTTGTTTTCGCCCTGGAAGCCGAGGCGGGGAGCGCCTTCATTGGCTGCAATCTGGTGTTCACGGGCATTGGCAAGGTAAACGCTGCTATTGCGCTGACCAGGGCGCTGCAGCGCCAGCGCCCGCGCTTGATCGTTAACCTCGGGTCGGCAGGCAGCCAACGCTACGGCAAGGGCGAGGTGGTGTGCTGCAACCGCTTTGTGCAGCGCGACATGGACGTGACACCACTGGGTTTTGCCCGCTACGAGACACCCCTTTCGCACATACCGGTCGTGCTTGAGCACGGGCTGGTACAGTCCGGCGTGCCGTTGGGCATATGCGGCAGCGGCGACAGTTTTGAGACTGGGCATGTCGAAGCCCCGTACGACGTGGTCGACATGGAGGCCTACGTACTGGCCCGGATCGCCCTTGATGAGGGCATCCCGCTGCTGTGCCTGAAGTACATCTCCGATGACGCAGGCAACGATGCTGCCGGTGATTGGGCAGTGCAGGTTCATCTGGCGGCCGAAGCCTTCAAGCGCGTACTTTTTTAAGCCCATAGTACAGGTGAGATCTTTGTCGTCACCGTAAGCAACCCTTTCCCTTGGCGCAGCTGAAGTAAACCTTCAGCGCACTGCACAGTCAGTTCAGATAAGGGCCCAGCATTTCGGGCAGGGAGGTGACAAATGAGCTTTATCTGCTTGCTGCGTGGTTGCCACTGGCGCCCCATGCCAAACGTCGAAATCAATGAATTGCAATGCCATTGCTGCGAGCGCTGCGGCACGCTGCGCTACAGCCAGCGTGGCCAACGATAGGAGTCACTCATGGCCAGGGCTATCTGGAAAGGTGCAATCAGCTTCGGCTTGGTGCACATCCCTGTTTCCCTCAACACCGCAGTGCGTACGGAGCGTGTCGATTTCGACTGGCTCGACAAACGCAGTATGGAACCGGTGGGCTATAAACGGGTGAACAAGGTGACCGGCAAGGACATCGACAAGGAAAACATCGTCAAGGGTGTGGAGTATGAAAAGGGTCGTTACGTCGTGATCAGCGAGGACGAGATTCGCAAAGCGCGCCCTGAAGCCACGCAGACCATCGATATCTTCTCGTTCGTTGAAGCAAGCGATATCCCCCTTCAACACTTCGACACCCCGTACTACCTCAGCCCGGACAAACGCGGCGGCAAGGTCTACGCGCTACTGCGAGAGACGTTGGAGAGCACCGGCAAGGTCGCGCTGGCCACCGTCGTGCTCCACACACGCCAACACCTGGCACTGCTTCGACCGCTTGATGACGCGCTGGTGATGATTACCCTGCGCTGGCCTGAAGAGGTTCGCGGGTTGGAAACATTGGAGCTGGACAAGAGCGTGACCGACACCAAGCTCGACAAGCGTGAGCTGGACATGGCCAAGCGGCTGGTGGAAGACATGAGCGGCCCTTGGACGCCTGATGACTATCACGATGCCTTCCGCCAGACCATCATGGACCTGGTAGAGGAGAAGGCCAGCAAGGGCAAGATTGCAGTGGTGGAGAAGGGCGAGGGCGGTGCGAGCGAGAAGGGCGCAGACATCATCGACCTTACCGAGCTGCTCAAGCGCAGCCTGGGTGGCAAGGCAACGAAGAAAGCCGCACCCGAGAAGAAACCGGCCAAGCGTACTCGCAAGGCATCTTGAATCCTGCTCCGGCCCTTCGCAGGTCTGTCTGTGTAAGGGCCTGTGTAAGGGCCTGTGAAAGGGCCTGTGAAAGGGCCAGAGCAGGCAGCTACAGGCTCGCCAAGTAGTCGCCAAACCCTTCCCGGGCCCGGCTGTCCGTCCTGCTGCTGGTCGCCACACTGTGCCTCGCAGTCCAGACGATCTGTGCACCATCGGCCTCAAGGTCGCGCACCAGCTGCACATCTTCATGGGCTGCCAGCGGCTGGAACCCGCCAACCCGCTCATAGGCGCGGGCACACACGCCCAGGTTGGCCCCGTGGATATGCCGATGACCCTCGCGCGCTTCGTAGCGGCTCAGGTACAGCTTGCGCAGCGCCGCCCGCTGCCAGGGCTGCCAGCGGGAGATATGCACCGTGCCGCACACCACCTCCGCAGTGCACGCCAGTTGCGAGAGCAGCCAGTTCGCCGGCACCTGGCTGTCGGCGTCGGTGCAGGCCAGCCAGCTGGCGCCGCGCTCGAGCATCCATTCGGCTCCCAGGCGGCGCGCCATGCCGACACTACCGGCGTCTACCACCAATGCATCAACAGCATAACGCGCCGTCACCCGGGCGCTGCCGTCGACACAGCGGTCGAGTACAACCAGCACCTTGACCCGGTGCCCTGCCTCTTCGGCCAGCGCCACGGCCCTTGCCATCGCTTTCAGGCAACGCCCCAGGCGCCGGGCCTCGTTGTGTGCGGGAATTACCACGCCGATCATAGGCAGGTGTCATCCAGGTCGACCACGCTGGGCTGGCAGGACCAGTATTCGAGCAGAAAATCCGCTTCCTCGTGCCGGTACACCGCGAACAGCGGCAGATGCTTGGCGAGCAACTGGTGCACTTCACGGCCATCCTGTGGGCAGCCGGCAATCGGATGCTTCCAGTGGCAGGCCAGCAGACCGCCGTCATAGGTGAGGCTGGCGGCCGACTGTTCGATGACCTGCAGCCAATCGGTGGGGTCGAGGTAGTAGCCCACTTCACTGAGCACGATCAGGTCGAAGCGCCCACCCGGCCAATCACCTGGCAACTTGGCCAACTCGATCGAAGCATTCGGCACATCGGCCAGGCGCTCACGAGCAAGGCCCACGGCGGTCGGGTCGAGATCCTGGCATAGGAGCTCGGCGCAGCGATCCGCCAGCAGGAGGCTCAGTTCACCATTGGCGCAGGCAGGCTCGAACACCCGCTGGTAGCACTGGCGTGGCAGGCTGGCCATGACCAGTTCTCGCTTGCGCTTTTCGTACCAGCGGGTACGAAAGGCCCATGGGTCGTCATTGTTGGCATAAAGGTTGGCGAAATACTGTGCATCAAGGCTCATGACAACTCCGTTTACAGGAACACCAGTTCAAAAGGTTGCATCAGGCAATCCAGCAACCGGGCAGGCAGCACCGGCGGGCGCGGGCCGTCCGGTGCCAGCTGGCTGGCATGGGCTGACAGGGCCTTGCGCTTGCGCGCCAGGGTCGCTTCGTCCAGTTCGATGCGGTGGGCGCGAGGCCAGGGCAGGCGCGGGTCGTCTGGCTGCGCCCAATACCAGGCCCACACCGGCACTTCGATCAATTGTGCCTTGCGCGCCAGGGCTGCCTGGGCAGCCGCCCTGCCGACGGCTTCGTGGTCGCAGTGGCCGTCGCCGCGCCAGGTGGCCATCAGCACATCATCGGGGCGCAGCGTCTGGGTCAGGTGATTGACCAGGAACGCTTCCTCGCGGGGCAAGGTGCTGTCCTTGAGGTTCAGCCGGCGCCAGTCCAGGCGGTTGAGGTCCAGATCGAGCTGTTGCAGGGCCTGGCGGCTTTCCAAGGGGCGCTGCCGGCGCAGGCGATGTTCGGTCCAGTGCTCGGAGCCTGGGTGGCTACCCTCGCCGTCGGTAGCGGAAATCAACACCAAGTCTTGTTCGCGACCGCGAAAATGCGTCAGCAAGCCGCCGGCCATGAGGATTTCATCATCCGGGTGCGGTGCGACCAGTACCAGCCTGCGCCCGGGAGGGCACAGCTGCTGCGGGGTTATCCAGGTGGCGCGGGCCAGATGCGCGGCCTGCTGCCACTCGGCCCATGGGGTGCCTTCGCTCGACTCGATCAGGTTTGCATTCATAGCGTCCAGGCTCCTGCCGGCACATGTGTCAGTTGTTCGCCCAGTGCAGCCAGGTCGCGCTCGGCATGGCTCTGGCGAAGGAACACCGGCAGGTCGGCGCTGAGCCTGGCGAAGTGGCTGTTACAGCAGAACGGCGTCGCGCCCAGCGCGCGGCCGACGTGGCTGATCACCTGCTCCACGGCCTGCTCGACCTGGGCGCGGGTACGCCGCACTTCGAAGCTGGCGTCTGCTTCGGGCTGCCTGTCTATCCAGGCCGCGCATTCGCGCAAGGCTGCGCGGGCGCCATACAGGGCGGCGTCCACCGCGCCGAGGTGGGCTTGGGCGTGGGCATCCGGGTGCGGCTTGCGACAATGCGCCCGCAGATAATCGGCCAAGGCCTCGGCGGCGCCGTACCAGCAGGCGGCAACGCCTGCGCCGCCGTGCCAGAAGCCGGGGCGCGACAGGTACTGGCCAGGCTGGCCGATGGCGATGCCGGGCGTGTTGTCGAACAGCACCTCGATGCTCGCGGTGGTTGCCATGCCCACGGCCTGCCAGCGGTCGATGCTCAAACCCTGGCTGGGCTGTGCCAGCTCGATCGCCACCAGTTGCGGCTGGTCATCTTCGGTCCAGGCGGTAATCAGTGCCCGGTCGATCTGCAATGCGCCGGAGCACCAGGCCTTGCGCCCGGCCAGCTGCACCTGGTCACCATCGCGGGTGACGATGCGCGCCCTGGCGTCTGGCGGTTCCGCGGCCCAGACGCCCCAGGTGCCGTCACCCACCTGATGCGCCGCGCCGCACTCTGCGAGGATCGCCAGTGCGTCGGTATGGCCTTCGTACAGCTTGGCCAGCGCCAGGTCGCAGCCCGCTACCCGCGCCAGGGTCTGCCAGCGGCGCAAAGTGTTGCCTTGCCCGGGCAGTGGCAGCAGGTCCAGGTGGTCTGCCTTGAGCGCCTGGATCAGCTGTGGCAGCTGGGTGTCGAGGTTCAACGGTTGCGGCCGCTCGCCAAAGGTGCGCAGCAGCCGGTCGAGGTTGTTGAGGTCGAAATCCTGGATGATGCTCATGCCATCCCCATCTGTTTGCGCATGCCTGCAGTGATCGATTGGCGGGTCTTGGCCATTTCGGCCCAGGGATCGTCAACTTCCGCCAGGCGCTCACGCACGTTGCCGATATGCCACTGGTTGGCGCCTTTGAGCTGGGCCAGTTCTTCGCGCCAGATCGGCACCGACACCGGCAGGCCTTCGCGGGCGCGCAGGGAATAGGCACAGACCGTAGTGGCGCCTTTGCCGTTGCGCAGGTAGTCGATGAAGATCTTGCCGACCCGGTTCTTGGGCCCGGATACCGCGCTGAGGCGGTCGGGGAACAGCCTGGCCAGGTAGTCGACGATGGCGTGGCTGAAATCCTTCACTTCGTCCCAGCCGGCGCGCCGGGTAAGCGGCACGACCAAGTGCATGCCCTTGCCACCGCTGGTCTTGAGAAACACCTTCAGGCCCAGTTCGTCCAGCAGGGTAAGGGCCAGCTGCGTAGCTTCCAGCATGGCTTTCCACGGCAGCGCGGGGTCCGGGTCAAGGTCGAGGACGAAGCGGTCGGGCTTGTCGAAGTCCTTGTCGGTCGCGTTCCAGGTGTGAAGCTCGAGCATGTTCATCTGCACGGCGCCCAGCAGCGTATCGGGGCGGTTGATGACCATGGCGGCCTGGCCAGCTTCGGCCTTGTCGTAGCTGAGCACATGGGGGATGTGCAATTGCCCCGCGTTCTTCTGGAAGAACAGCTCACCCGCCAAACCGTCAGGCGCGCGCACCAGCGCCACGGGGCGGTCCTTGAGCTGCGGCAGTAGCCACTCGCTGACTTCGGCGTAGTACTCGGCGATTTGCCGTTTGGTGGCGCCGATACTGGCATCGATCACCCGCTCGGGGTGGGTCAGGCGCAGCTCGCCGAGGTCGTCCGGCAGGGCGGCTTGCTTGTTTTTGGGTACGGATTTGCCGGGCATGGCGCGCTCCAGGTCGATGGCGGTGGCCGGTTTGTCGTCGCGCAGCCCATGGAATACCGAATGGCGCACCACGCCGTCGCGGGTCATCTGCGCGTAGGCCACCTCGGCCAGCAGCTGCGGCTTGAGCCAATGCACGCCACGGGCCTCGGCACCGGTGGGCGGCTTGGGCAGGGCGGGCTTGGCGATTTCCAGGGGTTTGAGCCGGGCGTGGATGCCTTCCAGCGTGGCCGCGCTGAAGCCTGTGCCGACCTTGCCGGCATAACGTAACGCGCCGCTGTCAGGGTCGTGCAGAGCCAGCAGCAGGGCGCCGAACCCGGTGCGGCTGCCTTTGGGGTCAGTGAAACCGACGATCACGAACTCCTGGCGTTGCTTGCACTTGAGCTTTACCCAGTCTGCGCTGCGTCGACCCACGTAAGGGCTGTCGGCCCGTTTGCCGATCAGGCCTTCCAGCTCAAGGCGGCAGGCGCTGTCGAGCAGCGAGTCGACGGGCTGGTCGAAATCCTCGGAATACCTGAGTACCTCCGACTCGCTGTGTTCAAGCAGTTGGCGCAAGGCAGCGCGGCGCTCCTGGAGCGGCAACTGACGCAGGTCCCGGCCGCCCAGATACGGGAGGTCGAAGAGGTAGTAGCGAATCTGTTCGTCATGGTCGGTGTCGAAGGCGTTCTGCAGCGCCTGGAAGTCGGCCTTGCCGCTTTCGTCGTTGACCACCATCTCGCCATCGAGCCACGCCGAGTCGACGCCCAGTGCCCGCAACGCCGCGACTTGCCCCGGCATTCTGGCGCTCCAGTCATGGCCGTTGCGGGTAAACAGACGAACATCGTCACCTTCGAGGCGGGCGAGAATGCGGTAGCCATCGAATTTCACTTCGTAGCGCCAGTCACCGCTAGGTGCGGAGTCGACCAGTGTGGCCAGTTGCGGCTGCAGCTGTTCAGGCAGCGCGGCTTTCACGGCTCGGCGACGTGCAGGTGAACGCTTGGCTTCTGGCGCCTGGCGCGGCAGCAGCGTGCGGTCACTGAGCACGCTGTCGGGCTGGGCTTCGACGATGCTGTACTCGGCTTCGCTGCGCGCTTCGCCGTCATGGGACTTGACCAGCATCCATTGTTCTTTCTTGCCGGCCAGGTGGGTGCGAAACAGGTTCCAAACGCCGTTGAGCTTTTCGCCTTGCAGGCGAAAGCGCAATTTGCCCTTGGCGTAAGCCTGATGGGCATCGCCCTCCGGCTCCCAGATACCCCGGTCCCAGACGATCACGTCACCGGCACCATAGTGGCCCTCGGGGATATGCCCCTCGAAGTCGGCATAGTCCAGTGGGTGGTCTTCAACATGAACGGCCAGGCGCCTCACCTTGGGGTCAAGCGAGGGGCCTTTGGGGATCGCCCAGCTTTTCAGCGTGCCATCGAGTTCCAGGCGGAAGTCGTAATGCAGGTGGCTGGCGTCGTGCTTCTGAATGCAGAATTGCAGGGCGTGGGCGCCCTTGCCCCGGCCGCGCTTGCCACTGGGTTCGGGTGTGGCGTTGAAGTCGCGCTTGCGCTCGTATTCTGCAAGGGGCTTGGCCATGGCGGGCTCCGCGGAGGTTCACTGTCTGTAAATTGGGAGGGGGCCGCCCGCACGGTAGTTCAAAAAAACTCTGAATCATCCGCAGCTTGGCGCAGTCGACCGTCTGTAACTTCACTGTTGGAGAGCACCAATGAGCCGAGCCGATGATCCCAAGCCCTACACACCGACTGAAATCGACGACACCGAAGACCGCATGGGCAGTGTCCGTGAACTGGATTTCAGCGACCGCAACGATGACCGCGAAGGCCGCGCCGGTGATGAGCGGCCGACCGCAGAGGTTGAACAGGAATTTCCTGCGCGCCGGGTTGCCGAGAGCGGCATGACTGGCGGCGAGGCCCTGAGCGACAGCCTGCACGAAGACAACGTGACCTACGATGACCTAAGCCCCGACACCCTGCTGGACGAAACCGGCGCCCGCGACCCGCATGAACCTGGCGGCAACGGCGGGCCAGCGGACAAGACCCTGCGCCACGTCGACGCCGACGAGATTGGCGGCGGCAACGGCCTGGACGAGGCAGAACTGGCACGTTCAGCACCGCTGGACGGTAAACCGTGGACCGATGACGTCATCGAGGATGACGAGGGGAGTGCACCATGAACGAGCAACGTTGTGCCTGTAACCATTGCAGTTGTACAGTCGATGCCAACGCCGTGCAGCAGGGCGGCAAGGCCTATTGCTGCGAAGCCTGCGCCAGTGGGCACCGCAACGGCGAACCCTGCCGCATGGCCGATTGCAAATGTGGCGACACCGTGCAACCGAATGAAAGCGCGGTGGACAACGCGCTGGACGAGACCTTCCCGGCCAGCGACCCGATTTCGCCTTGATTCAATGCGTCTGCCAAATGCCTTCGTTGCGTTCACAATCGGCCCTGGCCTGGCCGAGGCTGGGGGTGTCGTAGTAGTAGGTGATTACCCTGGCATCCTTGGGCAGGGCCGCCTTCGATGAAGGCTGGTCCCGCCCGGCCGCCTTGGGATTGGCCAACGTTTCCTGCGTTAAAGGAGCAATGCAGCTGCCCACGCTGCCGTCGGCGCAGCGCGCCACTTTGTGTTTTTCAGTGCTGAGCATGTCCTTGCTCTCGTTGCTGCACGACCAGTTGATCGCTTCGGCGGGCATGTTGCTGAAGCTATAGCAGGTGCGTTGCTCCACCGGCTTTACCGCCTCGCTGGATGAGCGTGTCATCACATCGCAGGCCTCTGCCAAGGCTTCGCCACTGGCCAGGCTAGCGAGCAACATGATCATTGCAGGAACGCGCATGATGACCTCCCGGGCCAACTAGGCCGGCTTGTCGCGCCGGCGCATGGCCCGGGCGCGTTTTTCCAGGATCAGGTAGGTGAGTACCGCGACCACCAGCGGTACCAAGTAGTACAGCGTCCGGTAGCCCAGCAGCGCCGCCACCAGCGTGCCTTGGCCGAGCTGCCCGTGAAGCAGGGCGAGAAACACCGTTTCCAGTACCCCGAGGCCAGCCGGAATGTGGGCAACAACCCCCGCCACACAGCTGATCAGCAAGATGCCGAGAATTGATGGGTAGAACGCCTCGCCAGGCAGCAGCCAGAAGATCAGCAAGGCCATTACTGCCCAGTTGCTTGCCCCCAATGCCACTTGGCACAGCGCCAGGCTCAGCGAGGGCAGGGTGACTTCATGCTCGCGCCAGCGCCAGGTGCGTTTTTTCGCCAGGCCGCAAGCCAGCAGGTAAGCGAGCGCAATGGCCAGCAACAGCACGCCGATCAGCCGCAGGCCAGTGGCCCCGACCGCCCAGTTCGGCGGCAGATCGACCAGCCCCAGGGCGAACACACTGCCGGCCAGCAGCATGTAACCCATCCAGTTGGTCAGCAGACCCAGGGTCAGAATGCGGGTAATGGTCGGTGTATCCAGGCCCAGGCGGCTGTACAGGCGGTAACGCAGGGCCACGCCGCCCACCCAGGTGGTGAAGTTGAGGTTGAAGGCATAACAGACGAATGCCACTGGCAAGACCTGCCGGGCGGGCAAGCGGTGGCCCGTATAGGTGCGGGCCAGCAAGTCGTAGCTGGCGAAGATCAGGTAGCTGCACAGTGCCAGGCCAAGACCGATGGCTAGGGTGCTTGGTTTGTAGGCCAATAGCGACTGGCGCACCTCATTCCAGTCCAGATTGCGCGCCAGAAAATACAGCAACAGCGGGATGAGGATAAGGAACGCCACGGTGAACAGCCGTTTGCCCCAGACTTGCCAGGTTTTTTGCGCCATCAGGTCTTGCCCTCATGTAGATCGCCCTGGGCCTCGACCTCCGGTTGCACCGAACGCAGGCGCTGCCGGTGCGCGGGGAACCAGCCGGCGATCTGCGGAACATGCCGTATCACGTGAAAGCACGCGAAGATCAGGGGTGCACGCCACCAATAGCCGCGGATCATGCGTTCCAGCGTTACAGGTTTGCATTGCTCGTCTGCCAATGCTTGCAGGTGTTCGTACAGGTGTTTGTTGAACGCCGGGTCACGTATGAACAGGTTGGCCTCCAGGTTGAACGACAGGCTCAGGGGGTCGAGGTTGCTGGAGCCGACCGTGGCCCACGCGTCGTCCACCAGTGCCACCTTGCCGTGCAACGGCCGTTGGCAATACTCGAGAATGCGCACGCCATCGCGCAGCAGGTAGTTATAGAGCAGACGCGACAGGGCACGAACCCAACGCATGTCTGGCTGGCCCTGGAGAATCAGGGTGACTTCAACCCCGCGGCGCGCGGCGTTGCGCAGTTCACGCAGCAGGCGGTATCCCGGGAAGAAATAGGCGTTGGCCACCACCACCCGCTGTTGCGCGGTGCGCAGAGCCTGCAGGTAATGGGCTTCGATATCAGTGCGGCGCAACCGGTTGTCACGCTCCACGAGCACTGCGCTGCTGGTGCCTGTGGCGGCGGTCACAGGCCGTATCTCGCTGGGCGGTTCCAGCACCGGGGCCATCAGCCGGCGGCTGGCAGCATGCACCTGTGCCACCACCGGCCCGGTCACCTCGACGGCATAGTCCTGCTTGGCCATGGGGCCGAAATCACCCAGGTGGTCGGCGCTGTAGTTGATCCCGCCGATAAAAGCCCGTTCGCCATCGATGACCACGATCTTGCGGTGCAGGCGCCGGAACAGGTTGGTGCGCATCCCGGCCAGCCTGGGTTGCGGGTCGAAAGCATGGAAACTGACCCCGGCATCGGTCAGCGCCGAGACAAAGCCGTCGGGCAGGTCGGCAGTCCCGTAGCCATCCACTGCCACTTCCACCCGCACGCCACGCCGGGCGGCATCGATGAGCGCGCGCTGCAGCTGCTGACCGACCTTGTCGTCGTAGATGATGAAGGTTTCCAGCAGGATCTCTTCCCGGGCCTGGGCCATTGCCTCGAATACCCGGGGGTAATACTGCTCGCCATTAATCAGCAGTTCGACACGGTTGCCGTCTACCCAGGGTCGCTTCACAGGTTAATCTCCGCAGCAAGGGGGGCATGGTCGGACAGATGCGACCACGGGTACATGGACAACACCTGAGCCTTGGCGGGCATGGCATTGCGCAGGTAGATACGGTCCAGACGCAGCAGCGGCAAGCGCGCTGGGAAGCTGCGCGCGGGGCTGCCGAAATGCTCGCCGAAGGCCTCGACCAGGCGCCGGGAGAGCACGGCATCGGCCTTCAGCCGCCAGTCATTGAAGTCGCCGGCGATAATCACCGGTGCGTGTGCCGGAAGGCTGTCGAGCAGTTCTAGCAGCAGCTGGACCTGGCTCTGCCGGTGCGCTTCACGCAGCCCTAGGTGCACGCAGACTGCGTGAACCTGCTCATGGCCCGGCACTTCCAGGCGGCAGTGCAACAGGCCGCGCTGTTCATTGCCGTGGATCGACACATCCAGGTTGTCGTGCTGGGCGATCGGGAATTT
Organism: Pseudomonas sp. NBRC 111124; assembly: GCF_001320245.1. Classification (GTDB taxonomy): domain Bacteria; phylum Pseudomonadota; class Gammaproteobacteria; order Pseudomonadales; family Pseudomonadaceae; genus Aquipseudomonas. The sequence continues at coordinate 81,080 of NZ_BCBA01000001.1, read as the reverse complement.
CGATAGCAAGGCATTACCGTGGTCACCGTGGGGGTACACCGCGTTACGGCCATAGGCGAACTGCGGCCACATGCTGTCGGCGAGGAACTCATATTGCGGCGCCTCCGGCCATGCCGGATGGCGCAAGGCGTGCTGCTGGTGGCTGCCGTGCACTTCCTGGAGGAATACCAGGTCGGCGTTGGTGGCGCGTACCGCTTCGCGCAGTTCAGGGAGGATGAAGCGCCGGTTGAACAGGGTAAAGCCCTTGTGCACGTTGATGGTCAGTACGTTCAGACGGTGCACCGCGGTCACCTTGTCGATGATGCAGCGCGGCGAGGGCAGGGTCTTGTTCACAACTGCACCTCAGGTGTCACGCCCGGTTCGGTGAGCAGGTGGTAATCGAGCTTGAGCTTTTCCAGCAGCCGCCGCGCATCGTAGGGCGCATGCACTTTCTGATCATTGTCGAAGTAGCAATAGATATCGCGCGACGCCCGCCGGGGCGGCGCCCCTGGCACGATCAATTGTGCATCGTCGGCCTGGCTACCCACCGCCCAGGCCTGAATGCGCTGCTTCCAGCGGCGCAGGGCACGGGCGGTGTAGCCGCTGCTGTAGAGCTCGACGTCACCGTGCAGGCGCATGTAGACGAAATCGGCCGTGACATCCTCGACATAGGGCCACTTGCCAGCGCTGTCTGCCACCACCAAGGCCACGCGGTGCTTGCGCAGCAGTTTGACGAAGCGTTCGCAGAGGAAGCTTTCGTGGCGGACTTCAACGGCATGGCGCAACCGTGCGTTGCCTTTGATGGCGGTACCACCGCTGTCCTTGAGGCGTTCCGAGCAACCTTGGGCGCAGTCGCGTGCGGCCTTGCGGTCCTTGGGCAGCAATTCGAAGAAACGTTGAAAGCGCTCTTCGTCGAACTTCATGTTCGGTGGAAACTGCCACAGGAACGGGCCCAGTTTGTCACCCAGCAGCAGTGGCCCGGAAGCGAAGAAATTGGCGATAGGCTCTTCGACGTCCTTGAGGCGCCGCACATGGGTGATGAAACGGGGGCCCTTTACCGAAAAGATGAAGTCGTCGGGCGTTTCGTCGCGCCAGTTCATATAGCGTTCGGGTGTCTGCAGGGCGTAGAACGAGCCATTGATCTCGATGCTGTTGACCGCCCGCGAGGCGAACGCCAACTCGCTGTTCTGGCGCAGGCCCTCGGGGTAGAAGTCCTTGCGCCAGGGCCCATAGCGCCATCCGGAAATGCCGATGCGGATATCGCTCACGCTGTCGTCCTCATAGCCTGATCTGTTGAATGTCGCTTTGAAGTTGCGACCGGGGTGGGGCGGCAAGGGTTCAGCGCAGTTGATCGAAGGCAACATCGCGGCGCCGAGTTGAACTTTGCCGGCGCCAGCGATTCCACCGCATAGCGGATATGCAGCGCAGGAGACCGTTGGCAAGAAATTCGAACGTTTCAGTCAGTGGCTGGCCAACCGGACCGGGCGGCCGCTGACGTTCGGCGGTGCCTGACCTGCCACAACCGGAGATAAACATGGCCAGACATATCATTCACTTTACCGGGCCGATCAATTCGTCTACCTGCGGCAACCTGATCAACACCTGCTCGCGCGCCATGCAGCAAGGCGCCGAGGTGTTGCAGTTGAACATTGCCACCATGGGCGGCGAGTGCAGCTACGGCTTTACCCTGTACAACTTCCTGCGCGCCCTGCCGATCAGCGTGCACACGCACAACCTGGGCACCGTGGAGTCGATGGGCAATATCCTGTTCCTGGCGGGCGAGCATCGCACGGCGTGCAGCTACAGCAAGTTCCTGTTCCACCCGTTCCACTGGACGCTGCACGGCTCGGTGGACCACTCGCGCATGGCCGAATACGCCATGAGCCTGGATTACGACCTGCGTCTCTATGCGCAAATCGTCGCCGAGCGCACCGAGGGCAGCAGCGAAGTGCTGGATGTGCCGCGCTACCTGATGGCTTACCCGCGAATACTCGGGCCCAAGGAAGCGCTGGACAGCGGCATCATTCATGCCATCGATGAGATGCCGATCGAGGCCGACGCCACCCAGTGGAGTGTGCATGCCTGAGCGCTGAGCCTGTTTACGGGCGGCTCAGTAGGGCACCGTGCCGATAAGTGCCTCGATGGCCTCGACCAGTTCGTCATATCCCACTGGCTTGTTCAGATGGCGATCGAAACCGGCCTGCCGCGACTTGTACTGGTCGGCACTGGCGCCATAGCCGGTAAGGGCAATCGCTGGCGTGTGCCGCAGGTGGGCGAGGCCGCGCAGCGCCCTGATCAGGGCGTGGCCGTCCATGACCGGCATGCCGATGTCAGAGATGATCACGTCGTACTGGCCGCTGGCTGCAGCGTCCAACGCCTTCAGCGGGTCGTTGTAGGCTGCCACTTCGGCGCTCTCCATCTCCAGCAACTCCTGCATGACCTCCAAGACTTCGACCGAGTCGTCGACCAGCAAAATCGTCGTGCCTTGCAACCGCCCCTCACTGAAAGCCTCGGGGGCGTCTGAACGCAGTTGCAGGCCGGGGTCGCACAACGGCAGGCGGACGGTGAAGGTGCAGCCCTTGCCGAGCCCGGGTGAGCTTGCCTGGACGCTGCCACCATGGGCTTCGGCGAGTTGACGCACCAGTGACAGGCCGATACCGAGGCCTTCACGGCCATGGCTGGCCAGCTGCGGCGCCGCCTGGCTGAACAGGTCGAAGATGTGCTCCAGGTTGTCGTGGCTCAGCCCCACGCCCTGGTCGATCACCTGCAGCCGTGCGTGCGCCTCGTCGTGGCTCAGCACCAAACGAATGTCGCCGCCTGACGGGCTGAATTTCAGCGCATTGTTCAGCAGATTCCAGATGATCTGCTCCAGGCGCGTCGCGTCGCCCTCGATCATCAGCGGCAGGTCGTCGGCAGGCAGTTCCAAGCGCACCGAGCAAGGGTGCTGCTCGCCCAGCACCACGGCATGAATACCCCGCAGGATGGCGCTGAGGTCCAGTGGTTCGGTCTTGAGCTTGAGCTTGCCGGTGCGGATGCGCGCCACATCCAGTAAATCATCGATGATCCGTGCCTGGCTGGACACGGCATCGCAGATGGTACCGACGGCCTTGCTGGCAGCGCCGATGCCCTTGAGGGTGGGCAGCCGACGCAGAATCTCGGCATTGAGCTGAATCAGGTTGAGCGGGTGCTTGAGCTCGTGGGACATGACCGCGAAGAACTCGTCCTTCATATGGCTTGAGCTCTGCGATTCGGCCAGTTGCTTGCTCAGGCGCTCTTCGCCCAGGCGTACGCGTTCTTCGGCGGCGTGGTTCTTGCTGATGTCGATGAACGTCAGCACCGTGCCGTCGATCTTCTGCTCGCTGGAGCGGTAGGGCAGCAGGCGCGCCAGGTACCAGTGGCCCGCCTCGCCGCCGATCTCGCGCTCGATGATGGTTTCACCTTTGGCCACGGCGCGGGCGTCATCGGCCAGGCGGGGGTAATCGAGGCGGTGGGTGATGTCCAGCAGCGAGCGGCCGGTGTCCACCGGCAGCATGTTGAACAGGTCGGTGGCGCGTGGGGTGAACCAGCGAATGTGCAGGTTGCGGTCGACGAACACCGTGGCGATGTCGGTCGAGGCGATCAGGTTGCTCAGGTAGTCGTTGACCTTGTCAGTCTCCTCGACCTTGTTCTTGAGCTCGTAGTTGACGGTGAGCAGCTCTTCGTTGATCGACTGCAGCTCTTCCTTGCTGGTTTCCAACTCTTCGCTGGCCGAGCGCAATTCTTCGTTGATGGCCTGCATTTCTTCGTTGGAGGCGGTCAGCTCTTCGCTGGAGACCTCCGATTGCTCGATGGTTTCCTGCAATTGCAGGCGGGTGCGCTGCAGCTCACGCTCGAGGTTGTTCAGCACCATGCTGTCGGTCTGGCGGATGACCCCAGGCAGCGGTAGCGACGGGTCGGGCGCCCGCTCTTCGAAGACCACCAGCAGGCATTCGCTGGTGCTGAGCTCGTCCTTGTAAGGCTGCACGGTGATCTCGACCTGATGGTTGTGCTCACCTTCACCGAGGTCGACCGGCCGCGAAGTGACTGCCTCGCTGCCCTGTCGGGCCTGGAACAGCGTGCTGCGCAAGGCCAGGCGCAGGCTTGGCAGCACCAGGTTGAGCAGGTTGCGGCTGGGCTCACCACCGGCCAGCTGCAGGTAACGGCCGACACCTTCGCTCATGTGCAGGATATTGCCGTCGCCGTCGATGATCAGGCTCGGCGGTGTGCGCCGGGCCAAGGCGCGGTAGTGGACTTCGGCATAGGACGGTTTGCGACCGGACTTGGCCTTCGCTTGCGGGTCCTGGGTCAGGCTGGGCAGCTCTGCGCCGGGCAGCTGCCGGCCTGAACTGCGGGCGACCGGGCTGACATCGCGGGCACGGAAGATCCGGTTGCGCTTGTCCACCGGTGCAAACAGCTCACTGGCCACATCAGCCGATTCTGAGGTGCCAAGAAACAGAAAACCGCCACTGCGCAGGGCGAAATGGAACATCTGCAGGATGTCCTGCTGTACCTCGCGGTCCAGGTAGATCAGCAGGTTGCGGCAGACGATCAGGTCGATCTGCGAGAACGGCGGATCGGAAAGCAGGTTGTGGCGCGCAAACAGGACCTTCTCCCGGACCTCCTTGCGCACCCGGTAATGCTGGTCTTCCTTGACGAAGAACTGGCGCAGGCGGCTGGGCGGCACATCGGTGACGATCGCCTCGGAATACGTGCCGCTGCGGGCGATGCCGATGGCGCGCTCGTCCAGGTCGGTGGCGAACACCTGCACCCGTGTGGCGCGTTGCTCCAGCGCCAGTTGCTCGCTGACCAACATGGCCAGGCTGTACGCTTCTTCGCCGGTGGAACAGCCCGCCGACCACACGCGGATCTCGCCGTTGTCCTCGCCCTGGCTGACCAGGGGTGGCAGCACATGGCGCTCCAGCGCTTCGAAGGCCTCGCGGTCGCGGAAGAAATTGGTCACGCCAATCAGCATGTCGCCCAGCAGCGCAGTCGCTTCATCCCGGTGTTGCTCCAGATAACGCAGGTAACCGCCGAGGTCGGTCTGCCCGGTGACATGCAGGCGGCGCTCGATGCGGCGCAGCACGGTCGCGCGCTTGTAATGCTGGAAATCGTGGCCGGTGGCGCTGCGCAGCTGCAGCAAGATCTCTTCGAGCAGAGGCTCTGCGGCCTGGGCATCGCCGGCGCGGGTGCCCAGCGCCGGTGGCAGGGTATCGTCCTCGATCTCCGGCAGCTTCACCTGCCGCGCCGTGCGCCACAACTCCAGAAGCTTTTGCGGTATCTCCGCTGCTGGCAGCACCAGGTCGACCATGCCGGTTTCAATGGCAGCCCGCGGCATGCTGTCGTACTGGGCGTCATCCGGCGTCTGCACCAGGGTCACACCGCCCTGTTCCTTGATGCGCGAAAGCCCGACGGCGCCATCGGCGCCCGTGCCCGACAGCACTACACAGAACGCGTGGTCCTTGTGCACATCGGCCAGGTCGCGGAAGAACAGGTCGATGGCCACATGGTCACCGCGCCGGCGGTTGGCCGGCGTAACGCGCAGGTAACCGTCGTTGGTGGACAGGCGGTTGGCCGGGGAAATCACATAGACGTGGTTGCGCTCGATCGGCACCGGCTCGGTGACCTGGCGCACCGGCATTGGCGTGGCTTCCTGGATGATCCGGTCGGCCACGCTCTGGTGGTCAGGCGACAGGTGCAGCACCACCACGAAGGCCATGCCGCTGTCGCCAGGCATTTGCTGGAAGAGCGTGCGAATGGCTTCAAGCCCGCCAGCCGAGGCGCCTATGCCGACCACCGGGAAATCCAGATGGCTCGGGCTCAAGGCTGGATTTTGCGGCGATGCGGGTTGCTCAGGGGTCGACTTCATTGAAATGCCTTGTGCAGACCTGGAAGTTCACCCTTTGAAGCATCGCCGGGCGCGGGACGCGCATTATAGGCCGTTCATCGGCTCTACCGCGAGGCATTGCAACATAGGGCTGCTTGCAATTGTGACCGTTGCCCACGCGAAAAATTGCCTGGCCAACACCCGCTGCACAAGCATTTGTACAGCGAGTCTTTCGCGCCGCCGGTCAGCCGATCGTAATTCAAGTGAGTAGACCCGCCCATTGCCGGTTCGGAAACAAAGCATGGCACCGTTTCATGCGCCCAACCCCTGTGCATCGCAAGGAGAAACGACATGGCTGGTGATCAACAACGGACCGGACAACGTGGCGGCACCAAGGAAACTAACCCAGGCAACTTCGCCAATGACCGCGAGCGGGCGTCCCGCGCCGGCCACAAAGGCGGCCAGGCTTCAGGCGGCAATTTTGCCAATGACCGCCAACGGGCCTCGGAAGCCGGCCGCAAGGGCGGGCAGAACAGCCACGGCGGAGGCCGCCAGCAGCAGTAGCCGCGTTCGCTGAGGCCCGCCGGCGTGGCTGGCGGGCCTACCTCCTGGCAGAACTGCGACGCATCCATGGCGCCCGGGCCAGTACCTTGAATTGTTCGACAATTTTTTTGAATCTTTCCCGGACGGTATCACTCAATGAATAGTCATCCATGGAGAAGAGGAGGGCCGCGTGATGCCTAGTCCCGAGCTGTACATTATCGATTACCTGCTGCACGGTCAGCCACGCAGCTTCATTATTCGGCTCGATAAAATCGATAACGCCGAGGCATGGCACTGGGCAAGCTGTGATGCGGGAATCGGTATCATCCCCAAGTTCGGGCGAGAAAAGATCAGGAAGGTAAGCAGGCCGATGGCTGAGCGCTACGGGATAACCGCGGTGAGTTGGCGGCTATCGGGCAGCAGGCCCAGCCACACGGTCAGTGATTCCAGCGTAACCAGCTGATCCCTCATGCACCTGACTCGGGGTCGCTGGCTGGCACCCCGGGTCGATTCTGATCATCATCCGTCAGGTCCGGATCCACGTCCGGGTCATCCGCCTGATCATTGCGTGGGTCCGGGTCCAGTTCCGGCCAGTCATCCTGGGCATTACCCCCACCCATCTGCAGTCCTCTGTTCATGACTTTACCCTCAGCTCGGTGGAAAAAAGGCCCACCCCAGGGATGGGCCAATCACAGGAGTGAGAGGCAATGCCATTGACCACCTCTCGTGGATTGAGAGTGCCGGTCGCCCTCGCATGATCACTTCAAACCAGGCTGGCAGCGACCAACGGTATCAAGTGCCGCTGTACTTCACTGCGGCCGCCGTGCGCGAGGTGACATTGAGCGCCTTGAGCAACGATGACACGTGAATGCGCACTGTGAACGGCGAGATGTCCAGCGCGCGGGCAATTTCCTTGTTGGTCTTGCCTTGGGCGATCAGGCGCAGCACCTCGTGCTGGCGATGGGTGAGCTGTTCCAGCTCGCTGGCGCTGCCCAGGCTCGGCAATAACCCCGAAGGGCTGTACTTCACCAGCACCTCACCCTCCCGGATGGCCAGGAGCGCCGCGCCAAGCTCGTCGGGGGCGATGCTTTTGCCGATGAAGCCATCCGCGCCGGCGGCCATGACATGTTCGATCAGTGTCGGGTCGTCGACCATCGACACAATGATCAAGGTGGTGCGCCGCAATTGCTGGCGCAGTTCGACCAGTTGTTCGAGGCTGTCCAGCCCCGGGAAGCGCAGGTCGAGAATCAAGGTGTCCGGCGCCTCGCCTTGGCAGGCGAGCGAAAGCACCTGCTGCAGGTCGCCGGCTTCTTCGAGCTGCGCCTGGGGCAATACCCTTTGTACGGTCCTGACCATCGCTTCCCTGAACAGTGGATGGTCGTCCGCCACGATGATGCGGCACGTCACGTCCTGGCACTCCCTGTGAATGACGCTTTTGCTGACCATGCTAACTTAGCAGGCGAGAACGGCAAGCGCTGCGCCACGAAGGCGTTTATGCGACCCCGTGCACAAGGACGTCGACCATGGACTACAACAAGAACAACGAACTCGACCAGGCCAACCTGCGCGTCATCGTCGCCAGTTTCGCGCTGGTGTACATCACCGTGCTGGGTTTCCTGCCGGGTGAATCGATCGAAAGCTACCTGCCGGTGATCTACTACATCATCAGTTTCATCGCGCTGTCGATCGGCCTGCGCCAGGCCATTGCCCGCTGGCCAGGGCACTACCCGTGGCGGCGGGTGCTGGGCATCGTGCATGATTACACCGGCACCTGCTTCGGCCTGGTGCTCGGTGGTGAAGCGGCGCTGCCGCTGTATGCGGTGATGGTCTGGGTCAACCTCGGCAACGGCATGCGTTTCGGTACCCGCTACCTGGCCATCGCGACCGTGCTGGCATTGACCGCGCTGGTCGCGGTGTACCAGCTCAACCCGTACTGGCAGGCCAACCCGTTCATGGTGCTGATGCTGCTCACCACCAGTACGGTCATCCCGCTCTACGCCCATATGCTGCTGGAGCGCACACGCAAGGCCTCGGAACTGGTGATGGCCGCCACCCAAGAAAAATCGCGCTTCCTGGCCCAGGCCAGCCATGACCTGCGCCAACCGATCCACTCCATTGGTCTGTTCACCGCCTGCCTGCGTGAAGCGCCGCTGGCCGAACAGGAGCGGCGCCTGGTGGACAGCATCGACCGCTCGCTGCTCAACGTGTCGCAGCTGTTCCGCTCGATCCTCGACCTGTACACGCTGGACAATGGCCGGGTGCAACCGAAGTACGAGACTTTTTCGGTGCATGAGTTTCTCGCCGAACTGCTGCGCCAGAACGCCGAGGCGGCGCGCTGGGCGGGCGTCGAGATGCGCTTGCGCCCTTGCGATTACTGGACGCGTGCCGACCGTGGCATGCTCGCGACCATGGTGCAGAACGTGCTCTCCAACAGCTTCAAGTACGCAGCCCAGCGGCCGCTGCTGATCGGCGTGCGACGTGTGGGTGAAGCATTGGCGATCGTCGTCTATGACCAGGGGCGCGGGATCGATGAGGTGCATCAGGGCTTGGTCTTTGAAGAGTTCTACCGGGTGCGCCAGGTACGTGACAAGGATGTCGAAGGGGTTGGCCTGGGCCTTTCGATCGTCAAGCGTCTGGGCCATCTGATGGGCTTGCAGGTACAGCTGCGTTCGCACGTCGGGCATGGCACTGCAGTCAGCCTGCAAGGCTTGCCGCGCCTGGCTGCACAGCCAGTGGCCGCCAGCAACGAACAGCAGGTTCTGCAAGGCGCGATGCTCGGTGGCCTGAAGGTGTGCCTGGTCGAGGATGATCACAACGTTCTGCGTGCGACCTCGGCGCTGCTGCAGCGCTGGGGCTGCGAAGTCGAAGCGCATGGATCACCCGTGGGACTGGTCAGCGAATGTGACGTGATCGTCGCCGACTACGACCTGGGCCAAGAGGCCACCGGGGTCGATTGCATCGACAGCTTGCGGGCGCAACGGGGCTATGAAGTCCCGGCACTGATCATGACCGGGCATGACCTTGAGAAGATTCAGGCAATCGTGCATGGGCGCAATATCGCGATCTTGTCCAAGCCGGTGCGCCCGGCAGAGTTGCGCACGGCCCTGCGGGCATTGCGCGAGGTGCCGGCGGCGCCGGAAATGCAACGCGGCGCCGGGGGCAGAGGCGGCATCACTGCAAGATGATCGCCTGGCCTTCCTTGAGGCAGGATGGGGTCGGCTCATAGAGGCCCATGCTGCCCACCGCGACAATGGCCCCGCTGGGCATCTGGCAGTTGTACTCGCCCTTGGCGGTGGTGGCGGTGTAGTAGGTGAGGGTGCTGTCGCTGCGCACGTTGGCGACCTTGGTGACCGGGGTATTGAGCGCGAACTCGGCACGTTCCTTGAGGGTCTGCTCGGAAGGCTTGATGGTCTGGCAGCCGGCGACGGCGAACAATACAGCGGCGCTCAGCAGGAGCTTGGCGGGTTTCATGGGGGCTTCCTTGGCGTTGGGGGTGTGGCGGATGGCCGGACTATAGCGCCGAGGAGCGGGCAGGGCATTAGGGCGGATGTACGAGGTGGCCATGTGCCTTTAGTGATGCCTGCGCCGAGCGAGCTTGTGCGCCATGAACTGGTGGCCGGGTGAAAACAGCCGGTTGAAGGTCATCAACACGGCGCAGACCGTACCCAGCGCCGAGGCTGCAGCGATCAGGAACATGATGACGATCTGGTAACGCACCGCGTCCCCAGGCTGCTGCCCGGCCAATATCTGGCCGGTCATCATGCCCGGCAGGCTGACGATGCCCACCACCGACATCTGGTTCAGCGTCGGCATCATGCCGGCCTTCAGTGCCTGGCTCGCCGCCGCACGGGCCGCCTCCCAGCGCGTGCCGCCGAGCGACAGGATCATGTCCACCACCGGCCGCTGGGCGCTCAGCTCACGGGTCATGCGGTCGATGCCCAAGGCTACGGCGGTCAGGGTATTGCCGAGGATCATGCCAAGAATGGGAATGGCGTATTGCGGCTCGTACCAGGGGCGCACGCGCAACACCACGAACAGGCCGATGGCCGTGACCAGCCAAGCACTTAACCCAACCGACAACACGCTGTCAGCCAACTGCCCACGGTGGCGAAGCTGGCCACGGCCGGCTGCTGAGAACCCGGCAATCAGCGTCATGCTCAGCATCAGCGGCAGCACGATGTACCACTGGGCATGCTGGAACACCCAGCCAAGCAGGTAGCCGATGGCCAACAGTTGGGTGATGGTGCGCAGCGACGCCCAGAGCAACTGGCGTTCCAGCTGGAGTTTCAGTAGCAGTGACACCAGGCCGTTGACCAGGATCAGCGCAGCGGCAATCGCTACGTCGGTGTAAGCAAGATTGTGGTAGTTCATTGCTGCAAGGCGCCTTGGTGCATCGTCAAGGTGCGCGTACTGGTGCGCTGGGCTTGGGCATGGTCGTGGGTGATCCACAGGAATGCACGATCGTTGGGGGATTCGTCGAGCCAGTTCATGACCAGCGTCTCTACGGCGGCCACCGATTGTGGGTCGAGCGCCGAGGTTGGTTCGTCGAGTAGCATCACCTGTGGCGCCAGCAGCAGGGCCCGCACCAGCGCGACCAACTGCGCCTCGCCACCCGACAGGTCGGTGCCGGCCTTGTCGAGAAAGCTGCGCGGCTTGCCAGCCAGCGTAAGGAGGCGCGTCGCCGTGTCGGCATCGAAACGGTACTGGCGGTTGTGCTTGAGCGTGAAGGGCAGTTGCACGTTGACCATCACACTGCCCTCCACCAATGCGGCACGTTGGGCCAGGTAGCAAACGCGGGAGCGAAAATGCGGTATCAGCGGCGCTGCTACCGCCTCGCCCCGCCACAGCACTTCACCTGAGCTGGGCGCATCCAGCAACGCGAGGGTGCGCAGCAAGACACTCTTGCCCGAGCCCGACGCACCAATGAGCGCCAGGCGTTCGCCCGCGCGCAGCGAAAAATCGGTGGGTGACAGCAAGGTGGCCTGAGTCTGCAGATCGACGCGGCCCAGTTGCCTGGCCTCGAGCAAGACCGCTTCGGCATGAGAGTTCTGCGGGCCTTTCAATGGTCGGGTTCCTTGACGCCAAATGGGGAAGCGACATTTTAAGCAGTCCAGTCACGAGGTCAGGTTTTTTTGACGGAACTTTCACTTCCAATGGCTTAAACCAGCGCTAACGCGACACGCTACTTGAGCAGGGCTGCCCACCATGCACACTTCTATGTTTAGCCATCATTTGTGGTTCCTGATGCTGTTCATTGCATCCGTAGTCAGCTGGCTTTACCTGTGGCTGGTCGGTTTCCTGCATTCATCGGTAGCGAGTAGCGATTGCCCGGTGCTCAAACCAGACGCCTTGACCATCCTGGGGCTGCTGTTGACCCTGGGCTGCGCCGTGCTTGAATTCTTCAGCCCGTTCGAAGGGGTCACGTTGTTGATCCTGCTGCTGGTGATCGGCCTCATCATGCCTTGGGGCGGCGCACTGGGCGGCCGGTTTCACGAGCGCTTGCGCGCTCGCAAGCCCTGATCGTCAATGCCCGAGATACACCAGCACATAGTCGTTATTGTCGAAGCGCCCGCTCAGCTGCGGCTGCAGCGAATGCATCGGGGTGCCTTGCAGCGCCTGAAAGTCGTGCCGGTCCATCATCAGCCACGCTGGCCCCTGCACGGCCTGCAGTTGCGAGGGGGTTTCGGTGAATTGAGGCAGCAGATCCTGGTCGAGGTTGACCATGAACTTGATGGCCTTGGCATCCTGGCCCAGACGGTGCAGCACCAGCGGGGCAGGTTGCCGTGAAACCTGTTCGAGCACTGCCAGGGTGAAGCTTCGGGTGTCATACAGGCGACGCTCCACAGGCTCGACCACGGCGACATAGACCAGCCACAACGCCATGACTGCGCAAGCGGCAGTGACCTCGACACGCCAGCGTGCCTGCACCAGGCGCGACAACGCCCAGAGTTGCAATGCCGCCAGCAGCACCATCAGCACGGTGATGGAGCCGGTTTCCTCGGGGTAACGGCGCTGAGCCACCAGCAAGGCGATCATCATCAGCCCCGGCATCAGCAGCCATACCCCCTGTATGGCACCGCGTAGCCCCGCGAACAACCGCCCCTGTGCCACCTGGAACGGGTAGGCGGCGATGATCGCTGCCATCGGCAGCATCGGCAGCAGGTAACGGGCCTTTTTCGCCAAGGGGATAGACAGCCCGACCATCACCAACAGTGCGGCCGCTGCGCAATAACCGACCAGGCGCAGCGCCGGCCCTTGCAGATGCGCCCGGCCCAGCCATGCAGCAAGCAAAGCCAGGATTGCCAGTGGATAGGCCAGCGCGTAGTTGCCCAGCGAACTGGTGAAGTAGTACAGCGCGCTGCTGGCGCCCTCGCTGCCATCCATGCGCCCCATGAACTGCATGCGAATCACATCATCCAGGAACGCCTGGCCACCGCTGGCCTTGGCCATCCACAGCAGCAGGGCGACACTGGCGACCAGCAGCAGACTGGCCAGCACGCCAAATAGCAACATCCGCCGCCATTGGCCGGTCAGCAGGTAGTAGCTGCACAGCATCCCGGTCGGCACCACCAGGCCGATTGGTCCGCGAATGCCGAAGCCCAACAGCAACAGGGCGAACACCAACGGCCAGCGACGCCCGGCGGCGCCCTGGTCGTGGGCGTAACCCAGGTAGAACACGCTGAAGGCGACGGCCGCCAGCATGAGGTCTTGCGACACGGCCCGAACTTCGCTGACGAAGGTGACGGTTAGCAGCAGCAAGGCAATGCTGCTCCACGCCCAACGCAGCGAAAAAGGCGCCAGCAGCCGGTACATGAGGGTCACGATCACCGCGCCGGCGATGGCGCTGGGCAGCCATGCCGTCAGCCCGTTGACCGCGCCGAACGGCAGTGACAGCAGCCAGATGAACAGCGTCGAGAGCGAGGTGTAGTCGGCGTAGGGTTGCCCATAGGTGGTCGGGAATACCGTTGGCCCATGGCGCAGCATCTCCTGAGCGAACAGCACGAAGCGTGAGTCGAAACCGATCGGCGCCTGCCCATACACCCCGGCGCAGAACAGCAGCAGTGCCAGCAGCCCTGCAAGCAGTGACTGCCGGCGAACGGTGAGTGACAGGGTATTCACGCCGCTTTCGAATCCCGGCGGGGCAGTTGCGGGGCCACCGGCAACTGGCAGGAATCGCCGCGGCCGATAGGGAAGTACTTGAAGCCTTTGCGTGACAGCCGCTCGGCATCGTACAGGTTGCGCCCATCGAAGATCACCGGTGCTTTCAGGCGTTGCTGGATCAGGTCGAAATCCGGCGCCTTGAATTGTTGCCATTCGGTGCAGATGATCAGAGCGTCGGCGCCGGACAGCACCGATTCCGGCGTCCCCATCAGCATCAGTTTCTCTTCATCAGGATACAGGTGCTGGGTTTCCTGCATGGCCTCGGGGTCGAAGGCACGCACGTTGGCGCCGGCAGCAAACAGCGACTCGAGCAGCACGCGGCTGGGGGCGTCGCGCATGTCGTCGGTGTTGGGCTTGAATGCCAAGCCCCACACGGCAAAGGTCTTGCCGGCCAGGTCGCCGTTGTAGAACGCATGGATGCGCTCGAACAGCTTGTGCTTCTGGCGCTCGTTGATCGCCTCGACGGCCTGCAGCAGGTCGCTGGAGCAATGCACCTGCTCGGCACTGTGGATCAGCGCGCGCATGTCCTTGGGGAAGCACGAGCCGCCATAGCCGCAGCCGGGGTAGATGAAGTGATAACCAATGCGTGTGTCGGCGCCAATGCCCTGGCGCACCGCCTCGATATCGGCTCCGAGGTGTTCGGCCAGCTCGGCGATCTGGTTGATGAAGCTGATCTTGGTGGCGAGCATGCAGTTGGCGGCATACTTGGTCAGCTCGGCACTGCGCAGGTCCATGAACATGATGCGGTCGTGGTTGCGGTTGAACGGTGAATAGAGGTCGCGCATCACATCGCGCACGTCTTCACCCTCGCAACCGATGACGATACGGTCCGGCCGGCGGCAATCGGCGACGGCCGAGCCTTCCTTGAGGAACTCCGGGTTGGACACGATATCAATGCGCAGTTCACGCCCATTGAGCGCCGTATTGATGTGGGCGCGCAGGGTGTCACCGGTACCGACCGGCACGGTGGACTTCTCGACCAGAATCAAGGGTTGCTGGCGGTGGCGAGCGACCGCGTCGCCGACCGACAGCACATACTTGAGGTCTGCCGAGCCATCAGGGCAGGAGGGGGTGCCGACGGCAATGAAAGCAACGCGACCATGATCGACGGCAAACTTTTCATCGGTGGTGAACTGCAGCCGACCGCCGTCGAGGCCTTCGCGCACCAGGCTCGAGAGACCGGGCTCGAAGATGCTGACATGACCTTGGCGCAACAACTCGACCTTCTTCTCATCGATGTCCATGCACACCACATCATGGCCGACTTCGGCCAGTACTGCGGCTTGCACCAGGCCGACGTACCCGCTACCAAACACTGTAATTTTCATGGAGCACTCCTTAAGGCGGGCGAACGGGCCGGACGCGTATTGATGGTAATGACCCCGAGCATGACCAGTGCCACGCCCAGTGATTTGTTCAAGCTGAATGATTCGTCGAACAGCGGCAGGCTGGCCGCCAGCAGGTAGACCAGGGCGTAACTCAGGCTCAGCAGCGAGTAGGCCCGGCCTAACGGCAGGTCGCGCAAAGCCAGCAGCCAGCAGAGCATGGACAGGCCATAGGCAGCGATCGCCGCCAGCACCACGGCCAAGGCGACGGCATCCACGCCTTGGCCAGTCAGCGCCGACAGCCACTGGTCGGGCAGCGGCAGGCGGGACATGCTCCAGCGCATGGCCAGCTGGGCGCTGCTCACCAGCAGCACGCTGCTCAGGGCGAAGGCAATACCAAGCCGCTGGTTCATGATTGCTGCCCCAGCAGCGCCACGCCGGCGATGACCAGGGCCACCCCCAGCCAGTGACGGCGATCGACCGGCTCATGGAAACCGAAGCGGGCGATCAGTGTGATCAGCACAAAGTTCAGGCTGAGCATCGGATAAGCGATGCCCACCTCCATGCGTTGCAGTACCAGCAGCCAGACCAGCAAACCGCTGCCGAGGGCGAGCAGTGCCAGCCACAGCCAGGGCGAACGCAACTTGTCCGTCCATGGCCCTGCTTGACCACGCCAACTTTCCACGGCGAACTTCTGCGCCACCTGGCCCAGGCAGGTCAGCAGGCAGGCCATCAACAGCAGCAGCCAGCTCATGGCGATACTCTGGGCAGAATGAGGATCACCATCTTGCCTTGCTGATAGCGGGTGCCGTCGTCGGGCAGCAGGGCAAGTTCACGTTGCTCATCCTCACCCTTGACCCGCATCACCACCGCGACCGTGCCACTGCGGCGGGCGTCATCGACCCATTGGCGAACGTTCTTGTCGTTCAACGTGCGTCCCTGACCTTCCGGGGTCGCCAGGCCGTACTTCAGTTCGCCAACCGTGTTGTAGAACGCAACGTTCGGCTGTTGCAGGCGCCAGGCCAGTGCCGATGCCGCTCCCAGGTCGTTGCTCATCAGGTGAGTGGCGTCAGCCAGTTCGTCGAGGTGCTTGAGGATGAACTGGTCGGGCATCTTGTTGCCCTCTATCGACTTGGGCAGTGCCGCCGGCAGCAGGGCCATCAGCACCAGGCTGCCCAGCACGGGAGCCGCCCAGCAGCGCAGGGGCGACAGGGCCTGGGCCAGGCTGGCGACAGTCCAACCCGCCAGCGCAACGCACATCAGCAGCAAGCCGGTCAGCTCGTGGTCGTACACGGGTTTTTTCAACTGCAGCCAGGCCAGTGCAATCAAGGCTACCGCGCCCAGCACCACGTTGAGCCAGCCGTTGATACCCAGCGCGCGGCCTTGATGCAGGCGCAGCCGTTCTTCGACTGCGTGGCCGATCAGCAGGGCCAATGGCAGCAGGCACGGGAAGATGTAGGTTGGCAACTTGCCCTTGCTCAGGCTGAAGAACAGCAACGGCATCAGTAGCCACAGCAGCAGGAACACAACCTTGGCCTGTGAACGGCTCTGCCAAGCCTGTTTCAGGGCCGGCGGCAGCAGGGCGATCCAGGGCAGGCTGTAGGCCACCAGCAGCGGCAGGTAGTACCAGAAGGGCGCGCTGTGCTGGGCATCGTCACCGGCAAACCGGCGGATGTGCTCATGCCAGAAGAAGAACCGCCAGTAGTCCGGTTCCTGAACATGCACCGCGAGCACCCAAGGCAGGCTGACGACGATCGCCACCACCACGGCCACCGGCCCATACACCAACAGTTCGCGCCAGCGCTTCTGCCAGAGCATCCACGGCAGTGCGATCAGCACCGGCAGCAGCCAGGCGAGAAAGCCCTTGGTCATGAAGCCCATCGCACAGGCCAGGCCCAGCACCGCCCAGGCTGCAAGACGCTGGCCTTTGCTGCGGCTGTCCACGGCGAACCACAGGGCCACCAGGCTGAGGTTGACCCACAAGGTGAACTGCGGGTCGAGGTTGGCATAGACGGCCTGGCCCACCAGGACGCAGAAGCTCATGTAGATCAGGGTGCAGACCAGGCTCTTGCGCGGGTCGTTCCACAGGCGACGCGCCACTATGTAGCACAGGACCAGGCTCAGCCCGACACTCAGTGCCGAGGCAAAGCGCACGCCGAACAGGTTCTGGCCGAACAACCCCTGGCTGAGGGCGATCATCCAGTAGCCGGCAGCGGGTTTTTCGAAGTAGCGAAGCCCCATGAAATGGGGCGAGACCCAGTTGCCGGTCAGCAGCATTTCCTGGCTGACCTGCGCGTAGCGGGTTTCGTCAGGGATCCACAAGCCATGGCCGCCCAGTGGCAGCAGGAAGGCCAGCACGAACAGGCCGAGTAGCAGCGGTAGCGTCCAGCGTCTGCTCATGAGCCTTGCACTCCCAGCCAGCCTTCACGGCCTTGCAGGGTGCCGCGTTGCACGCTGGCAACGGGCAAGGTGTCGAGCGAGGCGGGGAGCAGCTCGCCCAACGGTTTGAACGCAATCTCGCGCTGGCGTGCATCGGCCAGCAATTGGCGAAAGTCCTGGGCCATCAGAATCCCTTCTACCTCTGCATGGATGGTGTAGACGTTGAGTGCCTGTGGGCGAAATTGCCCCAGGATGAATGCGTTGAAGTGCGCGGCAGACACCTGCGGGCCCACAACCTCGTCGAAGGTAGGCATGTCCACCGGAATCTGCGGCGCCCCAGGTGAGCCGTCGGCCAGCCGGGGACGGAACAGGTGGGTACCTCGGCAATCGCTGTTGTAGCGAAAACCGAAAGCCTGCTTGGCCTCGACCACCCGTTCGTCCGCACGCCAACCGGCGACGGCCGAGCAGTCGACCGGAGCGCCAAGGATGTCACTGAGGGTGTCGACGCCTTGACGGATGTGCTCGGTCAGTTGCGCCATGCTCCAGCGCCCGGCATTGGCCTGCCAGCCATGGTGGTCCCAGGCGTGCAGGCCGACCTCGTGGCCGGCGTCCCGGGCCTGACGCATCAGGTGCCCGAGGTCGCGGCCAATCGGTTTGCCGGGCCAGGCGGTGCCAGCCAGGAGAATGTCCCAGCCGTACAGCCCAGCGGCATTGGAGCGCAGCATCTTCCACAGGAACTGGGGGCGGATCAGGCGCCACAAGTGGCGCCCCATGTTGTCCGGCCCGACACTGAAGAAAAACGTCGCCTTGACCTGCGCCTCGTCGAGCAGCTCCAGCAGGCGCGGCACACCTTCACGGGTGCCGCGGTAGGTATCGACATCGATGCGCAACCCAGCTTGCATCACCGGGCTTCTTCTGCCGGACGGGCCTCGATCTCGCGCATCGCTTCACGCAGGAAGAAGTCCAGGGTATTGCCGATGGTTTCGCGCATCTCCACGGTCGGTTCCCAATTCAGCAGGCGCTTGGCGTTGGCGATGCTCGGCTTGCGGTGGGACACATCCTGATAGCCGCCGCCGTAGAACGCCTTGCTCTCGACATCGCGGAAACCGGCGAACGGCGGGAAGTGGCTGCGCAGCGGGTGGGCTTCAAACTGGCGCAGCAGCTCTTCGCCGAGCTGGCGGATGCTGGCTTCGTTGTCCGGGTTGCCGATGTTGATGATCTGACCGTTACAGGCATCGTTGTCGTTGTCGATGATCCGCGCCAGGGCCTCGACGCCGTCGGCGATGTCGGTGAAGCAACGCTTTTGCGCACCGCCGTCGAACAGGCGGATCGGGGTGCCTTCCACCAAGTTGAGGATCAGCTGGGTGATGGCACGGGAGCTGCCGATACGCGCGGAGTCCAGGCGGTCCAGGCGGGGGCCCATCCAGTTGAACGGGCGGAACAGGGTGAAGTTCAGGCCTTTCTGGCCATAGGCCCAGATGACGCGGTCGAGCAGCTGCTTTGACACCGAGTAGATCCAGCGCTGCTTGTTGATCGGCCCGACCACCAGGTTGGAGGTGTCTTCGTCGAAGTTCGTATCCTGGCACATGCCGTAGACTTCCGAGGTCGACGGGAAGATCACGCGCTTGTTGTATTTGACGCAGTAGCGCACCAGGCGCAGGTTCTCTTCGAAGTCCAGTTCGAACACGCGCAGCGGGTTGCGGGTGTATTCGATCGGCGTAGCGATGGCCACCAGTGGCAGCACCACGTCGCACTTCTTGATGTGGTACTCGATCCACTCGGAGTGAATGCTGATGTCGCCTTCGACGAAGTGGAAGCGTGGGTGGTTGCGCAGGCGCTCGATGGCGTCGGAGCCGATGTCCAGGCCGTAGACTTCGTAGCGCTCGTCGTTGAGCAGGCGCTCGGACAGGTGGTTGCCGATGAAGCCGTTGACGCCCAGGATCAACACCCGGGTGCGGCGGGTGGCACTGCGCGAGTCGGTGCCACGCAGCAGCGAGCCTTCAACCAGGCCCAGTTCGTTGGCCAGTTGCGGGCCGCTCAGGTACAGGCCGTTGTCATTGCGCTGGCCAGCGATGATCACCAGCGAGTCCTCGCCACAGGCGATGCGCAGCGGGTCGGTGCTGATTACGCGGCCAGGGGCCAGGCCATCGTTGCCCTTGACCACGTCGGCGCTCCAGACGATCAGCTTGTGCTCGCCGACCTGGCAGAACGCGCCAGGGTAGGGCTGGGTCACCGCACGCACCAGGTTGAACAGGGTTTCGGCGGGTTGTTGCCAGCTCAGCCGGCCATCGGCGGCGGTGCGACGGCCGAACACAGTGGCTTTCGACTCATCCTGTGGGGTTTCGCTTATTTTGCCCTGGCGCAGGCCCGGCAAGGTGTCATGCAGCAGGTCGGCAGCGGCGGTACGCAGTTTGCCATGCAGGCTGAGCGCGGTGTCGCTGCGCTCGATGGCCACGCGCAGCTGGGCGACGATGGCGCCGGCATCGGCGCGCTTGACCATGCGGTGCAGGGTCACGCCGGTTTCCGTTTCGCCATTGACCAGCACCCAGTTGGCCGGGGCGCGGCCGCGGTAGCGCGGCAGCAGCGAGCCATGCAGGTTGAACGCGCCCTTGCGGCCGGTGGCCAGCAGCGGTTCGCTCAGCAGGTTGCGGTAGTAGAACGAGAACAGGTAGTCCGGGTCGATCTGGCTGATGCGCTCCACCCACAGCGGGTGGTTGACGTCCTCTGGCGCATGCACCGGGATGCCCTTGCGTGCGCACAGCTGCGCAACCGAGCCGTAGAAGGTGTTTTCCTTGGGATCGTCGGCATGAGTGAACACCGCTGCGATGTCATAGCCGCTGTCGAGCAGGGCTTCAATGCCGGCGCAGCCGATGTCGTGGTATGCGAAGACAACTGTTTTTGCACTCATGAGTGAACCTGACCAGAAGTAGAGGAATTGAAACCGTCAACGGTGACGTTATGGGCCGGAACGGGCGCGGGGCCGCTGCGCAGTACTTTTTCGATGAAGAACCGTGGGCGGGCGCGCACGTCGCTGTACATACGCCCCAAGTACTCGCCGAGAAGGCCCATGCCGATGAACTGGCCACCGGTAAACACGAACAGGACGGCGAACAGCACGAACAGGCCGTTACCCGCCCAGCCCGCACCGAAGGCCAGACGCAACACGATCAGCGCCAGGGCGAACAGCACGCCGAGTGCGGCCATGCTGAAACCGACAATGCTCAGCAGGCGCAACGGTGTGGTGGTCATGCAGGTGATCAGGTCGAACATCAGGCTGATCAGGCGCATCGGGCTGTACTTCGAATCGCCATGTTCGCGCTCGGCGTGGTGCACGGTGATCTCGGTGGTGTGGCGGGCGAAGCTGTTGGCCAGGATCGGGATGAAGGTGCTGCGCTCGCGGCAGGCGAGCATGGCGTCGATTACCGTGCGCCGGTAGGCACGCAGCATGCAGCCGTAGTCGCTCATGGCAACGCCGGTGGAGCGCTTGACCGCGTAGTTGATCACCTTCGATGGCCAGCGGCGCAGGGCCGAGTCCTGGCGGTTGCTGCGCACTGTGCCGACCACGTCGAAGCCGCGTTCGGCCTCGGCTACAAGGCGCGGGATTTCTTCCGGTGGGTTCTGCAGGTCGGCGTCGAGGGTAATCACCACGTCACCCTTGCACTGCTCGAAACCGGCCATGATCGCCGCATGCTGGCCGTAGTTGCGGTTGAGGATGACCGCCACGAACGGGCTGTTCTCGGCCTGGGCGGCGTCTTCGAGGATTTGCGCAGAATCGTCGCGGCTGCCGTCGTCGACCAGCACGATTTCATAGGGGTGACGCAGCTGCTGGCAGGCTGCGCCAGTGCGACGCAGCAGCTCGGGCAAGCTTTCCTGCTCGTTGTAGACCGGGATGACGATGGACACGCAATGGATCGGGTAAGGTCTCACGAGCGATTTCCCACAAGCTGTTCGATGGCGGTGACGACCCGGTCCTGGTCCAGGTCGGTCATGTCGGGGAACAACGGAATGGAGCACAACCGCGCCGAGTTCCATTCGGTGTTCGGCAGCGACAGCTGCGGATCACGCTGGCGGTACCAGGTGTGCAGGTGGGTGGCGATGAAGTGGATGCCGGTACCAATGCCGCGCTCTTGCAAGCCTTTCATGAAAGCTTCGCGGTCCAGGCCGCAGCGTTCGCTGTCGATACGCAGGATGTACAGGTGCCAGGCGTGCTGCTGTGCATAGGCAGTCGGCACGGCCAGGGGCTGCACGGGCAGGCCTTCGAAGCGTTGCTGGTAGCGCGCGGCCAGCTCGGTGCGGCGGGCATTGATCGCATCCAGGCGCTTGAGCTGCACCAGGGCGATGGCAGCGTTGATGTCAGCGAGGTTGTACTTGAAGCCTGGCTCCATGACCTGGGCCTGTGGCTTGCGGCCGTGGGTCATGCGGTCATAGGCGTCGACACCCAAACCATGGAACTTGAGCATGCGCACGCGGCTGGCCAGGGCTTCGTCGTCGCTGACGAACATCGCGCCTTCGGCGCAGGTCATGTTCTTGATCGCATGGAACGAGAAGATCGCCGTGCCACGGGCACCGACATGGCGGCCCTTGTAGCGGGTGCCGGCGGCGTGGGCGGCGTCCTCGATGACGGCGATGCCGTGTTTGTCGGCGAGTGCGTAGAGCGGGTCCAGGTCAAAGGCTGCACCGGCGTAATGCACCGGAATGATGGCCTTGGTCCGCGGGGTAATGGCCGCTTCGATGCGTGCCGCGTCGGTCATCAGGGTGTCGCGATCGATATCGACAAACACCGGTGTGGCCCCGAGCAGGGCAATCATGTTGGCCGTGGACACCCAGGTCTGCGACGGGGTGATGACTTCATCCCCCGGGCCGATACCCAATGCCAGCAGGGCGATATGCATACCGCCCGTGGCCGATGACAGGGCTACCGCATGCCGGCAACCGACGTACTGTGCGAACTGCTCTTCAAGTGCCTGGTTCTGTGGCCCGGTCGTGATCCAGCCCGAACGCAGGACTTTTTCGACAGCCGCAATTTCTTCTTCGCCCATACTTGGACGAGAGAAAGGGAGAAACGCCTCACTCATGAGCACCTCGGTGATACAGGAAAATGACAGAACCCATTGATTTAATTGGTTCAATTGCCAGCGTAGACGCAAAGTTTTTTTTTGCATCCAGGCCACAGGCTAAAAGTTGCTGTATTGCGCTAAATCAGGTTTTTGTGCGGGGCTCAGTCATCCGTGCCGTAGTGATCGTCAGTGGCTTATCCAGCCAAGGTTATGCTCGAATTTGTGAAAGAAGTATAAAAAAAGGGTCGCCTTATCATTACATTGCTATCACAGACAGCTGAGGTTCAGGTTACTGACCAAGTGTGAACATACCCATAAATTCGATACGCATAAACATCCATTCGGATGGCTGTAAAACGGTGCGGGTAGTTGACCGAAAAGTCGCCCTTAGTTACAGGATTACAGCCGAGTCGAGGCGCTGGCCTAGGCTTTTGGAATGTAAGCCACGCTTTGATCAGCATGGGTGTGCAGCCACTGTTCGCCACGGCTGGGTTGGGTGGTTACGACCTGGTGATCGCTTTCCAGGTAGCCGAAGGGCGGCGCCTCGCCATGCAGATAATGCGCGACGATGATCGTGCGCTGCGGGTCCCAGTGCTTGCCGCTGGTGCGTTCCAGCCAGGCCATCAAGGTGGCGGTGTCGCCACTGCGGGGGTAATCGTCGGTCTGCGCTACATAGTAGAAGGGGGCACCACCCGTTTGGAGGTACATCGGCACCTTGTTATCCACCTCGACCATAACCAGCTGCCATTGCGCCAGAGGGGCCTGCCGGCTCGCCTGCTCACGCACAGCTTCGCCGAAGCGGATCACGCCACCGCCGCCATTGCTCCAGGGCACCAGAATGCCCAGCACCGCCAGGAGCAACACGGCAGTCACCGCGAAACCGGCCCGAAGGTTGCGAACGGAGGTTCTGCGCACCGCCATTCGCTGGGTGACCCACCAGGCACCCAACAACTGCGCGAACGGCACCAGTGGCAGCACATAGTAGCTGCGCCGGCTACCGCTGGCGGTGAAGAACAGCATCAGCAGACCAAGCGCCTGGATCAGCCAACGGGTATCCGGCTCGATGTGCCGCCAGCGGCGCAGGGCGACCCACAAGGCAATGATCCAGCAGGGCGCCCAGGGCAGGGTGTAGACCGGCAGGTACACCAGGTAGGTGTAGATCGGCCCAAGGTTGTCGAATGGCTGGAAGAACCGCACCACGTTCTCGCGCAGCACCAGCCCGAGTCCGCTTTCGCCATAGTTTGGCTCGCCGTATAGATGCGAGAGCACAAATGGCAGCATATAGAGTGCACCGGCCAACAGCAGCGCAGCCATCAGACGCAGGTTCAGGTGACGACGCCAGCGGCCCTCACGCAGCAAATGCGGCAGCAATACCAGGCCTGGCAGGATGAAGCCGATCAGGCCCTTGCATAGCGAGGTCAGCGCCAGCAGCCCGAAGAACCCGACGTAGCGCCAGAAGCGCGTATCGTCCGGCCCGCGGAAGTACCACCAGACCGCGGCCAGCACGCCGCACACGGTCAGGATGTCGGCGGTTGCGACCCGAGCCCAGAATACGAAGTAGAAGGTGGTGGCCAGCATCCAGCCAGCCACCAGCCCGGTACCCTTGCGCAGCAGGCGCTCGCCGAGCAGGTAGGTCAGCCAGACGCTCAGCCACGCGGCGACCACGGAGGACAGGCGCAGCGACCAAGGCCCCAGGCTACCGGTCAGCCAGGCGCTGGCCGTGATCAGCCAGTAGGACAGCAGTGGCTTGTCATAATAGGGCCCACCCTTGAGATAGGGGTCGAAGTAGTCTCCGCTTTGCAGCATCTGCAGGGAGATGTTGGCCCACCGGGTTTCTGCCCCCCACAACTCGCGACTGCCCAGGCCCAGCACCAATAACAAGGCGGTGACGGCCAGCAGCAACAGCAAGGCGCGTTGATCGGTTCTTTTCAG
This sequence comes from Pseudomonas sp. NBRC 111124, assembly GCF_001320245.1. GTDB lineage: Bacteria > Pseudomonadota > Gammaproteobacteria > Pseudomonadales > Pseudomonadaceae > Aquipseudomonas. The sequence goes on along the minus strand of NZ_BCBA01000001.1, from coordinate 56,862 downwards.
ATTCATGACGGGCTCTAGGGGCAGGCTAATTGTCGGCGAATCCTAGGCAGGGAAAAGTGTGGGAGGCGTGAAGAATGGGTGAAAAAGTTGCGAGACAGTTGCCGTCACAGACTTGGGTAGAGGAGGCGGGGCCTCGGTGCCTTCCTCAGTTGGCAGTGTCCGGGCACTTGAAATTGTCGGAAGTAGGTACATTCAAGCCCTGCGAGCATATAACTAAACTAAATAGTCATTTAGTGTAGTTATAAAATCAAAGCATATATGTCAGCAGTGGCGGCGGGCGATCCATACTGTCTGGTTACCGCAGTCTGGGTCTTCAATGATGTGGTCCAATACCTCGAAACCGTGTTTGTGCAACTGTGCAGTGTATTCGTCTGAATCCAGGCTGGCGTGATACAAAGTCTCGCCCTGGAATGTTCCCAAGGCTTCACCCAACGACGGGCCGCTGGTGAACATCAGCAGCGCGCCGGGCGCAGCATGCAGCTGGAATACGGCGAACATCCTGCGCTGATCATCAGGCTTGAGATGAAAGAAACTGTTCCAGGCGAGGATGCCGGCGTACTGGCGATCAAGCGACAGCACACGCATATCTGCATGAATCCATGCGTGCTCAGAAAAACGGCTACGGCACAAGGAAAGCATCTGCTCAGAAGAATCCACACCGGTGACCGCCAGGCCAGCCTCGATCAAATAGCGCGCCACGGGCTGGCCAGAGCCACAGCCCAGGTCAAGTACAGTCGCAGCTGGCGACAGTAATGAATGGAAGCGTTCGATCCATTTACGTTCGGTCAGGCGATTGCCGCGTAATTCATTCCACGTGTGGGCGTGTCGGCTGTAGAGATCGATGATCTGGTCGGCCGAAGGATGGTAAGCCATGGTGCGTCCTTGAATCTGGAAATAGATCGTCCTCGGCGGTGCGCTTGGATGTCGGCATGAAGATAACGTGACCGACCAAGGTGAACAAGGATCGAGGAATGGGGGCTGGGCTGATTTGAAATCTGCCCAACCCACGGCACGGTAGCCGCATACGAATCTGCGCATAATGCATATTATGTTAAACGAGGTGCTATGTCAGAAATGTTCATTGACCTTGTAAGGCTCTGATTCGACGAACCAGCCTCTGACGTCCTGTAACCGTTGAAATCAAAGTGGAATCCGCTGAAGTGACCGGAATCTCAGTTCCCGTGCACCCTTACGTCCCGCGCTTAAGGTCAATTCTCCTTGAGGCCAGGTCAGCCGTTGAAATCAGATCGGACGGCAGATTTCGCTAACTCGTTGAACTGAGGACGCTTTTGCTGATTCCGTCGAAATTGCCGGATCCTGTGAGCGCCTTAACCTACCATTCGGAATAAAAACAGAAGAAAGATTCGTGGCGTCAGCCTACGGCCATCTAAACTGCTGAGTTTGCGGAATTCTTAGACGTAGCCATTCAATTCAAAAAAATCACCTGTCGGAATAAAATCGGAAAAATCATCGAACGTTCTTCGCGCCAGGCGGTGCTTACGCACTATTTGCAAGGCGGTGCCGATTTCGTTTGGATATGGCTCTTGCGCGGACTTGATTGCTGAGCTATTAATTCAAGTCTCCATCACTATTCCGCCTACGCATCTATTCTTATGAACCAGTCACCTAGATCGATCCTCAGCGAGTCTGGAGTTCCGTTTCAGTTCGCTTCTATAAATGCTAGCGATCCTGCTAGTGTCCTGGATGAGGAGCGGCTTGTGTGGGCGTATCTTGGCACTTTTCCCGAAGAAATTGATGCATTCGAGACCTATAGGCTGTTTGCCCAGCACATCAATCGTTTCTCACTCCATAACAGCGCCGGTGATGTAGCTGGTAGGTTCCTTGAAAAATACGTATTGTGGATATTATGCGTAGCGCAGAAATCCCTAAAAGAGTTAAGCCTATCCGATTTGAGAGAGTTTTCTGAATTTTGCAATTCCCCACCTCACGGTTGGTGTGGAGCGCGCGCCCCCAGGTTTACGGAAAGGCAATCAGCATTAGAGCACAACCCTGATTGGAGGCCATTTGTTCGACCGATAAACATCGCGTTAAGCAGTTATGTTTACAGGTTGAATAGATTCATGAGTGAAATTTCACCACAGCTAGAGTTTCAGCTGAGAATTAGTCCTTCCGAACACTGGGTAGAGTTACAGGATCCATATGTTGAGCAGGATGAGATAAATGCGGAGCGGTATTTAGAATATGTGGCCACCTTTCATAGGTCTAACGAGCGAATGGAACGAAGCCTGTTCCTTTATGCGACATGCTTCTATTTGAATATTCCCGCGCTGGAGCTTATTTCGAATTGCGAGATTTTTTGTATGGCCTGCTTCAGGTTTTCGGATACTGATAAAGCAAAATTCTTAATGCGAGGCGTTCAAAGCTCTTACAGCCTGGAAGTGCCGTCACCGCTAATATTCTATATAAAACGATATCGCACCTATATGCGACTTCCACTAATTCCATCATGCAGCGAGGTCGAGCCGCTGTGGTCAACTAATAATTTTAAGCGCTTCATTACAAGATTGCCTTGGATGCAAGAGTTACCTTACTCGCCAGCGATTATCCTTAAAAGAGCTATTAGATATCGGACAAATACCAACCCGCATGAGGCTCGGCGTAATCGTAATAGAGTCGAGGCGAATCGCTTGGGTAGAGTGCACTGGGAAAGAAAGTCGATTGCTCAAGCAAAGTTGCTGCCTGAATACTCAGGAGCCCGTGCATATCCTGAAAATGCGCCCTCACCTCCTCCCCTGTTCGCCTTGGACATACGTGAAACCCTGATAATATCGTCGGAACTCGCGGACAGCTATGTGGACAAAAACTTTCCATCTCACTTGAGGGGGCGGGCACTGGAGGCCTTAGATATGATCCGCTCGTACGCTCGATTGAATAAGGAGCGATTGAAGCTAGCCGCTCTGGAGAAGTGGCTACTTTGGGCGATTTACTTCACTGACAAACCTATTAGCGCTCTCACCAAGAATGATGCCAAAGACTTTTTGAGGTTCTGTATGAGTCCACCAGCATCATGGCGCGGCGGGAGTGCCCAACCCAGGTTTAACTCGATCTCACGATTGGCGATCAATAGTTATTGGACTCCCTTTCATGTGTTTGAGGATTCTTGGGAAAAGTCAATCTTACGAACAGCTAGAATAAGGGGCTGGTGTAAATCAGCTTACAGAAAATTGATTGAGAATAATCATAAGCTTCTTAATGTTTTCAATGATCACTAAATAAAGCGCGTGCGCACGTGTTTTTGCCCTTCGTCGAGTGGCTTGAGGTGATACTCAAGGATGGTCTTGGTGTACTTGTCAAAATAGAAGTAAATGTCAGGCAGTTTAAAGAAGCGGATAGACCAAGTGCCCCCTGCGACTTCCGTGCTGTCATGCAGTCCATATGCCGCAACGGTGCGTCGGCGATAGTACTGCAGTGAAAGCTGAAGTACAATCCGCTTTGGTGTTGTGCTGGCAAAACGAAATTCTTCACATTCTATAGTGGTTTTTTTCATTGATCGCTCTCTAAGTCGTTGAGAAAGAAATCAAAGCCCAAGTTCGAACTCGAGCGATGTTGCCGTCAGCGCCTCATCCGTAAGTCCGCGGGAAGTGATCAAAGCCAGCAATTCAAAAGTAAAACTCGACCAACTTACGCCTTGAGTAAAGTCGGGGATAGGCAAGGTGCCCTCGCGCTGGGCCAGCAACGTCTTGTGCAAAATTTCGCCTAAAATCCTAAAGGGGATGCACTTTTCTCCACCGTTCATCGTATCACGCTGACCCACCATGCTACGACCGGCCCATTCTAACCAACGTATGTCAGTGCGTATGGCCATGGAACTAAAAAGCTCGAAAAGCTTGACATTTTCAAGTTGGTCATCAGCCAATCGCCAAATACGGTCGATCTGCTCAAGCGAAACCCCTCTCTGATAAGCAGCATTGAACACGGCACTGCTAACGTTCGCAGTATCCAAAAGCGATATAAAGGTCGGTCGTAGTGCTACGGTTTCACATTCATCTATGACTAAACCTTTAACCTGTAATGAAGAAGCGATAGTTTTCAACATCAAAGAACTCCTCTTCTCGGCTTGACAGAATGACGCCCATTAACTTTATTCGGCTGGTGCATCGCTTTTGCCACCCTCCAACGCTCGAGGACTGTAGTGAATGGCACCCCGAAGTGGTCGGATCGTTTGCATGCTCGTAACAATCTACCTGGCCGGAGAACCACTCTAGAAACTCTTTCCGCGTCATCATTTTCATAATCCATCTCCTGTGTTTTTTTCGAGCGTAGTCATCCTCATTAATTTTGCTCGCAGCAAGCGACGAACGGTCGGCTCGCTTTACATATATATTGTTAAAAACCTTAGATTGCTTGCTCGTATTATTTTAAATGCTGGGCTAGAGAGCTAGAGAGCTAGAGGGCTAGGATGCGTGCGAATAATTAATATATCTTCTGCGGATGCGCCGAAATAAATTGATCAAGCATCGCATTTCCTGGTGGTGCATCGGCAGTAGATAAGGCATAGGGCTGCGAGTACTGCTGTTGTGTCGAGCTACACGACGGCTACAGCGCCTCGGGTCGGGGGCTGCAGCCCTACTGGAGTCGAGCTTTCTGGCGAGAATCACGCAGGGAGACCATCAAGTCCTCGGCAAATTATCAGCCTCGCTCTCGGTGACCAGCCCGACCCCATTCGAACAGCTCCTGGAAAACGGTTGCGGGCCGAGATTTTCACAACGCTGGCACGTCCGTGGAAGAGGTGCTTCCAAGGTGCTTCTAAGGTTAACCAAATAGTAGGAGTTGGCCCTGCGCACCCCCTCATCTTAGAAGCGCGCAGAGGCAACATTTGTACTCCTTTGACGTCCCCGCCCTCTCGCAAGCCGCTGGATCCCCCTTCCACTCGCAAGGGTTTACGGCTCGGTTCAGGCAGTAGCCTGGCTGGCAGTACATTTCTGCAGGTACCAGGTTGGCAACGGATGACGATGGATTCTGGCGGAGATAGCGATCAGCACATCCCACGGCGTGTTGTGCCACTCGAACTCATTGGGCGCCGCGCTGTGTGGCGGCAGGTGCAATGACGCGCTGACCTCCTCCTCCGGCGTATTGCGAAACTCTGAAATGGCCCGGGAAACGCCAACCGTATTTAGTGCCGTTCTTGAGCCTGTGAGTGTTTGCAATCCAATGCTTGGGTACCAGCGCTCCATGGTCACCCCCTTCAGTTGGGGAACAATTCGGGTCGACAGCTTGTGAAGGCTTTTCTGGTCGTCCAGCATTGCTGCAACGGTACCCAGAAGCGGTATCCAAGTCGTGGTTTTGAAGAAGCGACCGTGATGTCCTTCCTTACCATTGTGAAGCGCCATAGCGTCTTCCAGGTCATCAGTGTCGACCGGCATAAAGTGCCTCTCTCGGAGCGCCGCACTGAAGCGGTCGACGCATTCGCCCAAGACCGCTCTGATGTTTGCTGTATCGCCTTTAGCGAACAGAGCAGCCATTGCCAGTGACATGTCGATCGCCTGACCATCGTAGACCGGCATCCGACAGCCTTGATGTACGCTTATGAAGCTGATCAGTTGCGCATGAAGCAGGGCGCGCTCCGACTCGCCGGCATTAATCGCCTGGGCCAAGAGTGAGGCCGTACCCAAGCGCCCGAGCTCCTCGCACGCCAAATCCATGTACAGCACGTGATCTGGGCGGTACCGAAGAACCCTGCGAAGGTTGAGAAGCGAGGGGAATATGCGATCGTAATACCGATTCAGCGCGCTCAGGTGAAGCCTCGCAAGGGTCTCAAAGCGCTTGAGGAACTGTTTGTCCTGCTGGACATCGAGCGTTATCGCCTCGCTCCACAGCCGTAGCAGAAGATATTCGCCGGCGAGCACACCAGGCTTCTGATTATTTTCAGTCTGGCCCCACACCAGAAGCACAGCCCAGCCCATGGCCGCAGCGGCAGCGCGTTTCAGAAACCGTTTTTTTCGTGTGTTCGCTGAGCCCTCAGCGGCCCCCTCAGGCGCTGCTACACAGTCCTCAACAAACCTGATGAAGCGACTGAAGGACGCTTGCGTGTCTTCCAGACCAGCCAGGGCGGCTCTGAGATCGGATTTGCCCCTGTCTAGAAGCAAGGCATCATCAAACAGATGCTGCTCAATGAGCGGACTGAGTCGATTGATGCCCCAAAAATCCAGCGAGCACAGCGGGTTGATCTCGGCGACTTCTTTGGTGAGCGCGGCGTAGTCTGACTGTGCGTCTTGCTTAAGCTCACCATTGGACACAATGACGATCGTTTTCTTGCACCGTCGCAGTTTCGCCGGCAATCGATTCTGGATGTATTCCGAGGCAGCCTGGCGCACGCTGGGCTGGATCGCCTGTTGACCGCTGTAGAAGTCACTGCGGCTTACGTTGCCAAATTTGATCACGTACAGGAATGCTTCCACAGCTCCGTCAGCGTCGGTAAGGGTAGACAGAACATCGACCCCGCCCTGATTGACGCCAACCTGAGGGCTGCTTTCGACCCAGTGCCCCATGGCCATCAGTAGATCGGGCAGAAGCGCGTCCAGCTCTTCTCGCTCGCGAAGTCCAGAGAGGTAATGAGAGAGCACGAGCTGGATACTCATTCGTCAGATCCGTTCCAGAGAGCGTTCATCATCAGCGCGTAGCGCAGTGGGTCGGCGACCCATGTCTGCGGCAACTCGAAACTCATTTCGTGCGTGAACATTGGAATGGTCATGTCGCCAGCTTCGTCATTCCCTACGTACTCCATGGCGATCCTGGTTGCGTATTTGAAGTGTTTTGCTGTGACCGTGCCGAACAATGCATGCTCATGCGCCTGGTCTGTCACCGATCGGCTCTCGTCGCGGCGTAAATATCGGAAACTGCGCTCCATCGCAGGTGGCATCTCAAGCTCGGTCAGATAAGGAAGGTTATCCAGGGTGGCATCTGCAGCGACAAGCCGCTGCAAGGCTTCCTGCGCCACCCGTGACTGCGCGAACGGTGATTTTTCCGACTTAAGAAGGCGCATGCATGTGCCCGGATACTCAGAAGTCAGGAGCCCCACAACCATTCTGGTAATGCTGGTGAGCCGCGAACTGGCGGGTAGTTCTTCATTAAGGCTGAGAATCCAACCGAGGGATACAGGTACCGGCACACTCATTACGCACATGCGGCTGGCCGCCTTCAGGGCAGATTGCTCCGCCTCCTCAGGCAACAGAAACCTGAGCAATTCTGAGTGCTGCAGGTAGCGCACGCTCACATGATGAAGCAACGGCCTGCTGATGCCCTTATGCCCCAGCTCTCCGACCCACTTACAAACAGCTAACGGAAATAGCCGGGTTTCGGCGATACGATGGAAGCAGTCGTCGGCCTCTTCATTGAGGCTGTCCAGGTCAATCCCGCTCTCCTCTGCCTCGCTCCAAAGCGCAAAGAACTGGTCGAGCAATTCTTTGCCGTTAGCCTGAAGGTCTTCGGTGTACAGACGCAGATAAAGGTCGTGAAAACGCATCATATCCATCAGCCTTCATCTCCTGCGATATGGGCTCATAGTCCCTATAGGCTGCCCGGGGATTGATCGATGCGCTCATCCCGGGCGGCTCCCGGTTTGCTTACCCAAGCCTCCAATGGTGGCCAACCGCCTCATTTAACGACACAGGCTCAAGGTTCACTAGTGTAATGTAGTTCCGGTGGCTTTCTGGCTTTCCCGGCGGGCCGCCGAGACAGAGCTTGAATTTACCGCAACGTCCCACCCCGGTTGGCAGAAATCCAGACTAGGCCAATAGTTCTGGAAGGACTGGTAATCCAACGAGAGCGCCGCCTTCCTGGCATCCTCGTCCACAGCGTTCCATGCCGCGATCATCCGGTCTTCCCAGGTCTGAGCTCCGAGCACCAGGTCTATGACATCGTCCTCCCACCCTTCCCTGCTAAAAATTTCTCGGGCAACCACTACGGCTGAATGTTCGAGCCCCGCATCGAGCTGAGTGACTGAATCAATCATGTGATAAAGAAGACCTAAGGCCTGAAATTTGGAGAGCTCTTCAGTGTCGCGTTTCTCTATGGTATGCCGAACATTCAGCCTGTCACCGATAACTTCGATGAGGATTTTAAACTCGGGCATTTGGGCGCTCCTTTTTATTATTATTCTATTTCAGGATACTGTGGAGCTTGCGCCTGTACAACCGCATGACGATTGATATTGACCCATTACAGGTTAGAAACATTTACCGGGCTCGGACAACACAATCGCGCCTCGTTGTGTCTCCAAGTGCGTTAGAGGCTATCTTCTCGGCAACACGAATAAACCGCGCAGATCTCAAACCTGCCGAGATTGGCTAGCACCCTTTTCCAAGGCATCAGCCAGCTCATTAAGGGCTTGGCGCAAACGGATATCTTCCTGGGCGTCTCCAGAATGAGGCAGGAAGCTACGCGCATGCTTGAGAAGCGCCTCGAGATTTTTGCTACTGACTGCCAGCTCAAACGGCACGGGGAAGTCTAGTGCCAGCACACCAATACGATCAAAGAAAACAGGGACTACCCGAGTCTCAGTGTACCCTGCAATTTTTGGTGAACCTAACAGGTACCCATAGCAACAATCGCTTCTAACGGCCACTACCATCAGCAATTTATTGGATTCGCGGCTTTTCTCATCAACCCAATTCTCAAAGAAGCGGGGGCACCCGGTGGAATCAGAAATGAGCCCTTCTAGCTCCTGCAGTGACCTGGGCCACACATTGTCAGTCCATTCCATATCCTCAGATATAGGCACCAGCAAGCAATGCCCTCCCCTCAAATCCGCGATAGTCTTGCTCTGGGAAAATGTTACAGGGAGAGGATCGGCCACGCCCGGACGTACGAAAAACAGCGTACAACGCATTTGCTTGCCGCCAGTGAAACTGACCGCTACTCGAATTTGCGTAACCCCATCAACTTGGGGAAGCTCAGCATGGGTGCAGCCAATATCGAAGGCTTCTTCGATTCCCCGATGCCGCAAGCAAAATCGGGCCCAGTCATGGCTTCTAGCCCTGTCTTGCTCGTGAGAAAGCGTAACAAGGGCAGACTCAATAATTGGATCATTAGGCACGTCGGCTGGCCTCGTCTGCGAATTTTTCAATCCGTGGAAGTGTTACCTCATGGTGGATCATCGCGTGGCTCTGAGCCCAGCGGATCAAATAGCCCGAAAGCATCGTTTCCATCAGCAGCCATACCCGTGATCAATCCGGTCGAGCAAAGCCTTCACCTTCAGATATTCAGCCTCATTGCGTACATACTTCAGAGCTGTTAAACCACCGAATTCGACCCGTGGGTGAGTCAACCAAACGTCGGCTTTGGCTTTGCTACCAAGCACCTGCTCGGCTTGGTGTCGAATCATCTCCTCAAAATTCATTGCTGCTCCAAGGGCGCGTGCAGGCAAACAGTCGCTAGATCGTGAGCGCCCTAGTCTGCGCAACGAACCGGTTCCATCCAACCACGCCATCCCTATAAGTTCCACTCATTTGACTATACGATATCGTTTGGAACCTCGCAAACCTGGCCTAGAGTGGTTGAGTGGTTGAGCGCGTATCCACATTCAGCGTAGCGCTCATCGCTATGTAGATTCGCGCTCGCCAGTAACCCTAGGTATGGATCAGGCTGCTGTTCGGTGAACGGAGCGTCAGTACGAAACGTGGTGAACATCCCCTGTCAAAACTGCAACCTACCTACCCAGCACAGCAGCCAAGCTACCCAACAATGCAATCAAGCTACGCAACACTGCAACCAAGCTACGCAACCCGCGCGCGGGCCGTTAAAATGCCACCACCCTCATTGTCGCGAACCAGGTATGGCCAAGGCTCCAAGGAAACAGCCCGCAAGGGAAGCTGCCAGTGCACAGAAGACACAAGCCAAGGGGCGCCGTAAAAACGTGTCGAGCCCGGTCTCCTCGGGTGGCAGAGGCGATGCGTTCCAGTTACGTGTACAGGCGGTTCGCCTTCTATCGATGTGTCTGGGCCTCGAGTGCCCAGGTGCCCCCGCCGGCTTCTACATCACGCGCATGGTCTTTCAAGGGCGAGTATTCGGCCACAACACCGATGACCTCATCATCGACCTGATGAACCCGAAAACCGGCCAGACAGCCAAGCATCGCTTGCAGATGAAGCGGTCACTCAAACCTGGTGATAACGCGCAATTCAATGAATCCGTTGGCCTAGCCTGGGAGGATTTCAGCAAGCCTGATTTCCAGCGCGGACTGGATGAGTGCCAGATTGTCTTCAACAGCTCGTGCCATTCACAGATGCAAGGTGTAGTCGAGGTCGTTCGGTTCGCAATGGCCTCGGAAGCCGCGGCAGACTGGATCGTCCGGGTTTTTGAGGAGGGGTTTAGTAACGACAGCAACCGTAAAGCCTACGGAGCGCTGCGAAATGCTGTCGAGCTCCAAAAAGGATCGCCAGTGGACGCTGAGGAGCTCCATCTGTTTCTCTTGCATCTCAGGTTCATGTCGCACGACCTCGATTCCGACCATACCCAGGCAGTCGCGACCCAGAAACAGCTGATCAGTCAACGCTTGCCTAATCGCAAGAGCGCTGAGGTATGGGCATTACTGCAGGCAGCGTGCGTGGAGCTCAATAGCACTGCCGGCCAGATCACCCAGGAGAGCGCTGAGCGTCACTTGGGCGAGCTTGGTGCAGAGTTCAAGGAAACGCGTGAGCTCATGCGGGCGCTGCACGATCTACAGAGTGCCAGGCCTGGTGGCGTGAACCACCACGTGTCTGCTCAGCCGAACAGCGCCCTGCCCTTGAGTCCTGAAGCTCACGGCCATCTGCTGCCTCTGGCGCAGCTACTGCAACCGTTTTTCGCCTCGGCAGTGACACCACAGGGAGCCTCGATGACTGAGGCCCTCCCCGGCGCTCATTCGACCTCTACCAACTCGTTGGTAACTCGCCAGCTCGACCGCATCACTCAGATGCAAAAGGAGCATCGCTATCAGGAGTGCCTGAATCAGTTGGATCTCCTGCAGCCTGAGTTGGAGGATTTCGACGACCACCAAAAGGCTCGCTGGTACCTGCTTCATGGCTTATCGCTGTGGCATAGGGATGATGATGAGCTGGCCGCGAAGGACTTTGATACCGCAGCCAGTCTTTGCGACTCTGATGATCGGATCGCAGTGGCGTCGGTGCGTAGCCGCATCATCCGGGGCGACATAAAGGCCGCTGTTGAGGCCGGTCAAGCGCTGATGGTTCGATTCCCCGAGTCTTTCGCGGTGTGGGTAGCTCTCACGAACGCCAGAATCATCGCCGGCGAGCGCGTGGGTGAAGACGAGATCCCTGATGCATTCGCAGATAAGGCGCTCGCCTGGCAACTCGTGGCCAGCTCGCATGCGGCCTTCGACGACGACGAGAGCGCGGTTCGAGTCAACCGCATTGCGCTAGAGCAAGAAGACAGTTCAATTTTCATCTTCGAAAGCTATCTGCGCTTCGTGTTGCGATTGGTGACGCTGAACGCGGTTCGGGTGAATTGCAGGGCATTAGAAGCGGAACATGTGCAGCTTTTGACGGAAACAATGGCCCGCGACGAGATTCGAACGGGTTCGTTTTGGACGTGCCAGAGCCCGAAAACGTTGGGGGAGATCATCGCACACCTGGCTTACGGGATGATTTTGCTGGAGCGCACGGAGGCCGCATTAGAGCTGCTGCACCAAGCCAAGCTGAAGGGCGTCTACGAAAAGGCAGGCCTGATCCGCTTTGAAGTCGAAGCACTCTGCGACTTGAACAGATGGAGCGACTTGATTGCCCGCTTCGGGGAGTCGATCGGTACCTTGCCAGACGACTCACTACTTCGCTTCGGGCATGCATGCGTCCTACTGTCACGGGCAGATCTACTGCAGCGAGTTCGTGATGAAGCAGCACGGCGTCCGGAGTCCGATGTCATTTGCCATGTGTCCAGAAGGCTTCAGCACCTCCACTGGGATCAATTGCTCGATAAGGGTGAGCTGGTCATTGTGCAAAAAGAGTTGGAAGACGCAGGACTATCAGTGCGCAGCACATCATCACTTGTCGACCTGCAGTTTGTTGCACGAGCGTATGCGCAGGATAAGGTCGTAGCGAAGGCTGTAGAAGATCAGGTGGCCAAGCTTGCTCCTGACAGTACTGATCCCCACGAAATCGCGATGGGCGCGCGCGTGATGCTGCATGCCGAACGTTTCGACATTGGCGCTCAGCTTCTAGAAAGGCTGCTGCCGTTCGATATATACACGGAGCTGCATGATGAATTGCTGTACTGCTACATTCGAACAAGTCGACATGCAAAGGCCCGTGATCTGCTCGATGCCATGCCCATCGCCTGGTGTGACTCCGCCAAGGCACGTGAATTGGCGCTTTTCCTCTACGGCAACGCTGGAGACTGGGGGCGAATGCGCCCTATTGTTGAGCACCAGCTATCCCTGTCTCCGCAAAGCGCCAGCGAATGGATCAAGGTTATCCGGGTGGTCGCGTGTGAGGGCGCCGCAGATCTGAATGTGATCATCTCCTCGATGCCCGCCTGCCTCGAGGGCGCAGTGGAAGACTTGCTGCTCCTGGCCAACATTGAACTGCGGTACGGTCATATCGAGCGTGGATTGAATCGGGTTTGCGCTGCGATTCGCGCCAATCCAGGCAATTCGCAGGCAGCTGAGACGCACGTAAAAATGGTGCTGATGTTGCGCGAGGGATCCGACGTCTTTCAGCAGGAGCCTGCAGTCGTCGCACCTGGCACCTCAGTAGAGCTTGCCGATGCGCAGGGAGTGATCCGATACATCTCGATCGATGCTGAGGCAGGTGCCTTTGCGCCTGGCGCTGCGGAGTTCCTATCTCCTCAAGATGATTTTGCTCAGACGTTGATGGGGCTAGCCGTCGGCGAAAGCATCACTGTGCACGACATCTTTAATGCTCAGGTGTTCGAAGTGAAGCGGATCATCACCCTGCACCGCCGCTTGTTCGACCTCTCAAAAGCGCTGCTTTCGGAATCCATTGTCCCGGGCAAAACGCTCGTTTCGTTGAAATTCCCGCTAGATGCCAATGGCGAGATGGATTTCACGCGTCTTCAAGAGCAACACAATCTGTATCAGGCTCGCACGGCAGCGCTTTACGCGCTGTATGCACAGAAACCGGTACCTTTGGCCCTACTGGCGAAGCAGATGGGGCGAGATATCATCGACATGGTTCGCGATTGGCCCAGTGATGCTCCTTGCCTGGACGTGTCGATTGAAGATGACGACGCCGATAACAAACCAACGTTCTCGCTCGATGACCGGATCTGGGTGGTCGATCTCTCGATACTGGCTGAGCTCGCAACCCTTGGGTTGTTGGACATTCTTGAGCATTTGCCCAAGGTCTATATCAGCGCCGTATCGCGGCAGGCACTGGATGCCAAAATCGAGGTCTCTGCGTTCTTAGGCGGCGGCGTGGGGCTCTTGGAGGTTGGCCAGGAGAATGTGGTGTATGAAGATGAGCCGCCGATCGACCAGAGTGAGGGTTTCCTGGGCGCCATTGATATGGCGATTTCGAACTACTGCACCGTTGTCCCGGCGTACGGGTCACACGACCCCGGCCTTCCGCTTCAGCGATTCAACAAAATTCTAAGTGCTGAGGGTCGTGCGGCTCTGTCGCTGTGCCTAGAGTATCAGGCCAGCCTCATCTCTCTTGATGGGCGCCTGCTTCAGATCGCTCAAATGCACGACATACCATCCGCCACTGTGCAGATGCTTCTTACGGCAGTCACAAATAAGGGTGGCCTGAGGCCCGTTGAGGCGTCATGTGCACTCGTCAAGATGGTTATTGCGCGGCGCAGCTTCATTGCGATCCGCCCTGACGACCTTGTCGCGATGATGGATCAAGGGTTGCCTTTCGCGAATGTGGGCATCAACAGCCTTAGGCGCTACCTCGCAGATCCGAATTTAATCTTTGACTCCGCAGCGTCGACGGTCATCGACTTCATTTGCAAAATGTTCACCAGCGTTCGCTGTACGTTCAGCGTACTTTTGAAGCTGATCGAGCTTCTGCTGGAACCGCTATTCAGGCATGTGCACTGTCCTGGGGAGTGGGAAACAAAAGCGCTTCAAGCGTTTCGTCAACTGCAGCACCAGGGCGTCACTGAGAGCTATTTTACTTTCATAAGGCGCAGCGTTGCTGTTGCCAAGGACAATGCTCAGGGCCCTTGCATGCCGGCCTCCCTGGAGGCGCAGGTTACGTTCTCGCCAAGGACGCTGTTCTACTGGCGGTAAGCGCTCTTGATTAGGTGCTTCAAGGTGTTTTATTGCTGAGCGCGTCGCGCGACGCGGCAAGCGAGCCACCTTTGAGCAGGTTGGCGGCCTTGCGGCTGGCTTGGAGCTTCGCATGCTTTAAGTGATACGACACGAATGCATCTGTAACGCTGCAATCTACCAGCGCCAGCTTCATGCCGCTGCCGGTCGTCTGTAGCTGTGTCAGATCGACCTGGTGGTCTTTGCAGAAATGGGCGAGCAGCTTCCAGAATGGCGTTTCGTGATCCACATGCAGATCGTTGGGATGAACGATTGGCTCGCCGCTGATGGCGCAGTCGATTGGATAGGTCAGCTGCGCCCGGAATGCGTCGAGTTGAGGTCGGACAGCGAATCTAAGTGCTTCACACACCTTGCCGTGCGGCGACTGTGCGACGCCGGTAATGCACTTCCTGTAGGAGAAGCTTTCTTCAGTCCCATCCAGGCGCACCAAGTGAAACCCTCGACCTGATAGCTCATTTCTAGCCACCATGAAGTGGTCGACGCCGGCGCCGATCTTGCGCTTGGCGTCGGGGTGCAGCGCCAGCAACAAATGAAGCTTCTGAATCGCTACAGGATGGCTCACCCTTCCCATTGGCGCGGTGCGCAGGAAGGTCTTTAAGCCCTCTAGCAAGGCTTTCTTACTACGGTACTCAAATGGCCCTAGCCAGTACATACCACTCCCCTGTCCGTTCAAGTGGAGGCAGACCCTACGCCTTAACCCAGGGCTTTCAATTACGCGGTATGGGCACGAAGCGCAACGAGTACATTTGTACTCCATCCTTTCGTGCTCGCACCTTGTATCAGGTCACTCAGTCAAGCCACTCTAAAGTTTTCAAAGGCGGCATTTTGCAAGATAGCGGCGCCAGCGCGCCGGGCGGTCACACTAGCGTAGAGCGGCTTCAATGGGGTGCTTCCCCTGCTGCAAGTCTGGAGCGCAACGCTTCATTTTCAGCCTTGGCCTGATCTAACAACTGCTCCGTCTGCTTGTCGCGGATCTTCAGAGCGGTGAGGCTGGTGCGCAATTCATCTGAGGCAGCGGCAAGCGAAGCTACCTGCTGTTGAAGCAATTCCCGCGCGCCCTCGGCGCGAGCGGTTGCTGCATTGGCGATGCCAATATCTGTGCTCAGGCGCTCAATCTGATCCCTGTGCTGCGCCCTTTCCTTAAGCTGCTGGCGATTTTCACCAATGAGGCGCTCGTTGTCCCGGATCAGGCGCGTCACTTCATCCTGTTTGACCATAAGCGTCTGCTGGAGCAGCGTAAGCTCCTGCTGCTTTTGGTGAAGCTGAGACTCGTGGCGGGCCTGATCCTGATCGCGCTGCTCCCGGGATGCTGTTCGGTAGTGTTCGAGTGCATCCCGCGCATGCTGGTGTTTGTCCTCAAGCGACTTTATCTGCTCGTCCTTCTCACGAACGCGTACTTCCAGGTCTGCGCAGCTCTGGCTGATGCGTGCGTTGCGAGTCTGCTCGGCCTGAAGCGAAGATTGGCTCGTTTGCAGCGCTTGGTCTTGGGACTCCAGCGCCTGGCGCAGCGTAGCGACTTCCTGTCTCACAGCATTGAGCTCTGCTTCGATCGTACTGTGCGCTTCTCGCATACCTTTTTGCTCTCGCTCGAAGGAGGCGCGTTCATGTAGCAATGCTTCGTTACCCTCCTCCAATAGCCGCTCCAGCAGCTTCTCAACCAGTCCGCTCAGCTCATCGCTCAGTCGCGAGGGCGAGGCATTTGGCTGCGTATCGTGATTCTCGATCTCCTTCAAATATCGCTGAATGGTCGTTTTCGAGCCGGTATTTCCCAGCTCAATGCGTACTGCATCGATACTGGGGTTTTGACCTCTTGCCAGCAGTGCCTCGCGGGCTTTTCGCACAAGAACCAGGTTAACGCCGCCTCTAGCCATGTCAGCTCCTACAATTTCGTACTGTGTTACGTGTCATGTAATTACGTACTATCCTATCACTTAGAAATGCCTTCCTATTCAGTAATCTTGAAAAGATATAATCGAGTGTTATCTCTTGTCAGGCGCTCCTGCGCAGGTAAAATGCCTCGAAATGCGGTATTGAGGGGACGCGAGAGCGACGGCGCCCCCGCCGGGCCAAGAAGCAAAAAGGGCTGAATATGAGCAAGGCGGATCGATATCTAGATGCCAGCGTTCGGGTCAATACCTCCAAAAGCTATGCAGCTGCCATCAGTCACTTCGAAACCACCTGGGGCGGTTTCCTGCCCACCACGACTGAAGCCGTTGTTCGTTACATCGCCGAGTACGCCGATCAGTTGGCCATCAGCACGCTGAAGCAGCGTCTTGCGGCACTTGCAAACTGGCACCAGACCCATGGCTTTCCTGATCCCACCAAGGCGCCAAAGGTGCGCCAGCTCCTGAAGGGCATTCGGGTGCTCCATCCCGTCCAGCAGAAGCAGGCTGCTCCCCTGCCCTTAATGCAGCTTGAGAAGGCGGTTGCGTTTCTGCAGCAGGAAGCGAGCGATGCGCGCATCGCTGGCAACATGCAAGGTGTGTTGAAGTCGACCCGGGATATCGCGCTGCTCACGATCGGGTTCTGGCGAGGATTTCGCGGCGATGAGTTGTCTCGATTGACAGTCGAGAACACCCAGGCGGAGCGCTATGTGGGTATCAGGTTCTACCTGGCTCACAGCAAGGGTGATCGCCAGCATGTTGGTCGCGAATACAGGACGCCATCGCTCAATAAGCTCTGCCCTGTTGAGGCTTACCTGAACTGGATCGAGGCTGCTGGCATTGCTCGTGGCCCGGTGTTCAGGGGGATTGATCGTTGGGGTAATGTCAGCGGCCAGGCGCTTGCGGCCCACAGTTTGATTCCCCTGCTCAGGGGTACGCTGGAACGATGCGGGCTACCTTCTGAGATCTACAGCGCTCACTCGATGCGCAGGGGCTTTGCTACCTGGGCGGCCAGCTCTGGCTGGGACATCAAGACACTGATGGAGTACATTGGCTGGAGTGACCTGAAGTCGGCCCTGCGCTACGTCGAGCCGGCACAGCAGTTTGGGGGATTGGTACGAACGCTTGAGGGAAGCTCGTAGCTTGGCATTCAAATGCAAAGAAACTCACAGATCATCGATGTGGATGTCAGTGCGGGTTCATGAGGCAGCCGTTTCAAAAGAATCAAAGCTGAGCTTTGCTCGCTCAACTGGGTTTGCAAGGAGGCAACGTGGCTAAGCTGGATTTCATTTTTAGCGTTCACATGTGTGCGATGAGTCAGTCCATTTCGATTATGCGAATGCTCGCTGAGCAGGCAGAAAAAAATGTGGCGCTCGCGATCAAAGAGGCTAATGAGTCAGGGTCAGTAAAGGCGCATGAATTCGAAGAGGAAGCATGCGACCAGTATGGTGAAAGCTACGTCAGGATCCGAACGTGCTATTCGTGCGGCTCTTCTGTGGCTTATGACCCTGAAGAGGCTTTGGCCATGCACCAATTCTTGATCACTCAGCTCACGCGACGCTCAGCGTATCTCACCATCTTCGGCTTGTTCGAGCATCGTGTGAGCCAATGCCTGGAATTCATGATTGAGCTCACTGGACACGATGGAGAGGTCAAAGGTAAGGGCCCTGTAGAAAAGGCTCAGTACATGCTGCTCAATGTGGTGGGTGGCAACGAAATAAAGGATTTAGATCACCTCACAGTCCTTAGAAACATCATGATCCACAGCGACGGCGTTGCTGAGGGATATGAAGAGATGAGCACCCGTAAAACAAAAAAGACCCACGCAGAAAAAAGGGTCTTGTCAGCCATTCGTAGAGCAACGGGAGTGTCGGTCAACATGTTCGATGGCGTCATCATGGGTCAAACATTCCTGACATATGCCGTCGATGAGTTTGAAAGGTATGTTCGAGAGATGGAGGAGGCTGTGCAGAATTACCATAAAAACAGGGCGATCCCGAATGTCTAGCCGCTATGGCGAGGGTAACCCCGAGCGTAGTCAGCAGCATCGATCCTTCTGGCGTTGAATAAGGGCCAGCGGAGCTCAAGCCAGCACGATCAACCACGGAGCGCGCCTGAGGTACTCCATGCCACGAACCGATAATCAGCCTGGGAAACGTTGAGACTGAGGCTTGCTGTGAGGCGGCTTCGTCATGGCGCTCAATGATAGGAGTACATCTGTACTCCTATAAAAAGGCTCATTCAGCCGTCTTACGGGTGTCCATACCGGCTCGTTTACGAAGCAAATCGAGCTTTCTTTTTACCCCGATCTTGGGATTCAGGCTGAGCGCCTCCTCGTAGCATGCGATCGCCTCTGTGACCTGTGATAAGGCTTCGTGCGCCAGGCCTTGGACTTTGAGCGCTGTGGGTTTCCATGCAGGATTCATATCCGCGCCAATGCGCCGGGCGCGAATCAGAGCTTCTAGAATTTCCTGTCCCTTTTCGGGGGTTAGCAACGTCGAGTCGCCTTTCAACATGGATTCTGCAGAAAGGATCACGGCGGAGTAGTCGCTCGAATTCAGGAACGCATCATCAGCCGTGTGTTCATCCAGGATGGTGCCATCAGCACCGTAGCGGTACTCGCCACCGCCGGAAACCTTGAAGACCAGCTGGCAGTGCTTCTCGTCAAACTCGATCTTGTCAGCGCCAAAGCGTCGCGGCCTTACAGAGAAAAGCACATGCCCGGTCGTCAGGTCGAACAGGGTCAGTTTTCCGGCATCCTCTGTCGGGCTATTTGCCGTTATGCAGTAAGCCAGCTTCCCGTTTTTGGAGAGTCCACTTTCCAGGATGTTGGCTGTGAAGGTGCGCAGGACGATGGGCGTCCCATCGGCGGAAAAGACATGGAAAGTGCCGGACAGGTTGCTTCCAAAATGCCAGTCCTCTATGGAGAAGGTGCCGTTGTCGGCAACCTGACCCTGGTTTGGCCTAGGCAGGGATCCCTGAGCAGCAACGGCGCCAGTGGAAAGGTTGACCAGTAGATATCGACCCTCCCCGCTCTCCCGGTGGCCTCCCCTGGAGCCATCCGGGGTACTGTCGCGCCACGACACAGCCCACTTGCGGTTTGGAGATTTCTTGAACAAGCCGTGCCATTCGATTGCATCGATGCATAAGAAGGTTTTCGACAGCTCGACAATTGGTTGAGGAGCATCCTTGATCATCACTGCTGGGGGATTGGGCTTATCACGCTTGCCGAACAACCACGAAAGTAACCTCATCGGAGCGCTCTCTCTTGCTGTCTGATGATTGCTGAGCGCCAGCCAGGCCTAAGATCCAGCCATCGCCCGTCACGTGAAAGTAGTCCACCGTATGCACTCCGATGTGCAGGCAGGCTGGAAGGTATTGCTCACTGGCAGATCTGTCACCAGTTGAGCTCGCTGACGTTGAATTCGAACACCCGATTGCCTTCTTGGTAGAACTCCGCCTCTATGTAGACTTTGTTGACTTTCCTGACCTGCGCTATGAACTGCTTGTGATTGGTAATGAACAGGAGATTCGTGCTGTGATCGCTAGGCTCCGAAGCGCTGAGCCGCTGAGGTGCACCCTCTCCATAGCGCACTCGAAGGTTGCAGTTGTCGTAACCGCAGACGAACTGTCCTTTCTCCAGCGAGACGTATGCCGACTCGCCCCAGCGGGGATGCTTACGCAGGCTGAGCTTGCCGCGCTGAGAGCCGTTGTACGGGAAACCAAAATCCACGGAATTCGTCGAATCGACCACCGCGAATTTGATCTTTTTGCCCGTCATTGAGTCATCCGACTCCACGTAGTTCCATAGCAGGCCGGCATTGCGCTGCGTCTCTCGGGCCTCATGCTCGGCAGCCTTTTGCTTGGCAATAGCTTCCTGATCGGTAACGAGCTGGGCGAGGCGTTTAGCCTCTGAAATATAGCGAGCGTTGTCAGGCTCCAGGGCGGCCAGTTGGCGATAGGTGCTGGCGAGCTCTTGGTATTGCTGTGGTTTCAACGTTTTCAGCGTGGCTACAAGGGAAGCTTTGCGCTGTTGATCCAGGAGTGATTTTTCGCCCTCCAATGCAGTTTTTGCGATTGCATCCACTTCCGCATCTCCCAGCCCCTGGTACTTTCGGGCCAGCACCGCCGCTGCTTGATAATCCTTGTTCGCCACCTTGCCCTGCATCTCTTGCAGAATTTGCGGGCGATGAGCTGCCAAATACTCACGCTGCTCCTGGGCTTCCTTCTCCGCTTGTTGCTTCTGATCAGCAGCGGCCCTCACTTCTCGGTCTATGTTGTCCTGCTTCAACTGTGCGTTGAGCGCGGCGTTCGACAGAACGATAAGTCCTATGAGGCCCAGAAATCGAAAGGCTGGCGTTAGTGGTTTGCCTGTCTTGGCGGTAAACCAATCGTTGACTGGCGGCAGGAACAGCAGCGCAGCTATCAACATGGCCAAGCCTGCCAACAGGCTCGTCGTCGCCATCCCGATCGCCGCGATAAGCAGCATGCTGAAGAGGCAGTACATCACCAGCAGTGAAATCAACCTACGCATCCTTGCCTCGCTTGTCCTGGATTGGTTCCGTGCGCCACTACCGGCCTTGAGTGCAATATGAGGCGCGCCCTGGGTCACCATCGGTGGCTACAGGCCAGCATTTTTCGCACAGGCTCCGAGAGAACGCAATCAGTCACGGTTGCCCAGTGCGATACCTTGCAGCGTTTGACGCCGCGCCGGATCCAGATATGAGTTCAGTGGCTGATTGACGCCCCACGAAAAAGGCTATGGATAAAGCCGTTGATGAGTTTCCCCGCAACAGCTACCCGTCCACGTGTAGGCAAGTGCATTAGCAAAAAACACCTGCTCCGCCAGCGTGCGAGGTCAGCCAGGAGCCGCCGGCGACGGAGGCACTCAATCGCTAGTAGTGCCGATAGGCGCGCGTCATTGCGAAGGCCAATGGATGCGGGCGAAGGCCTGGACTCTGGCTTTTTTGGCAAGGTATGCAAATACGAACAGAGCAATCCTCTGGTCGCCCTCAGACATCAGTGGCGGCACTCATTTGAAGCGTACTGCATCCATGGAACTCGCCCCAAAGCCGGTCTATGCTCGACCGATCTCAAAATGCCTTCATGGAGTAGTCCATTATGGACGAGCAACTCGGACGCTTGCACGCTACAGCCTGCTTCAACTCAGCTTCTACCTTCAAGGAAACGACGCTGCGCAGCAAAGCGTATGCGAATGCCGCGTTAACTGAGTTTGTTAAGCTTCAGCGCGAGCAGCCCGAGATCCTGACCACCCTCCTCAAGGGCGGCAATCAGGGCGCCAAACGGTTGAATACCGACCCCTACCAAGGGCTTCGCGAGGTTATCCAGAATGCTGATGACCTTGATGCCACTGCCGTGCAGTTCGGGGTGCAAACGGTTCAAGGCAATAAGCAGCTGGTGATCGTCCATAACGGTCTGCCCGTTGAACTGCCCCACGTGCTACCGATGATCTACCCGTTCTATTCCACCAAGCAGCAGTCAGCGGTGCTTAAAGGGCGGTTCGGGATCGGCCTCAAAACCCTCACCCAGCTCGGCGACAACCTGACAGTCCACAGCGCCCCCTTCCATTTCGGCTCACGCGATGACCACGTGGCCATGGTGGAGGAAGCCGAGGCGATCAGGGGTTTTTACGACCCCAACGCCGGTCATACCATGGTGAGCGTCGATCTCTCTCCAGACTATGACATCGATTCTCTGGAAGCCTGGTTCGATGATTGGGCCCCCAGTGACTTGGTTTTCCTGGATAACGTCCGCGCGATCACCTTATTCGATCTGGATGAGGGCATTTCGCTCAAGCATCTTGCAATCCAGCAGACTCAACCCGATCGCCATTTCAAACTCGCACTTGGTAAGCAGCAGAGCCGTGTCACTCACTCAACCTTCCTGGTGGACGACAACCTTTGGGAGCGCTTCGTTTGTGACGTGAAGGTTCCAGCCGGTAAGGCACGCGCTGCCAAGGCGACCGGCGATTTCACGCCCATTGGTGTTGCGATACCGGTAGATGGTAGGGCTCATGGACGAATCCACATCGCGCTGCCCACCAAGATTCACACCAATGCGGCGTTTTCTCTGGACGCACAGTTTGACCCGTCCACCTCCCGAGAGGACATGATTCACGGCGCCTGGAACCAGTGGTTGACTGAGGCATCCGGGCAGTTTTTAGGTGAGCTGGCCATCTATCTAGCCCAGCAACGCAATACGCTTGCTTGGCTGGCCATCCCTGTCGGCGCGAAGACGGACAGCAGTTCGGACTGGCTCAACAAATTGTTCCATGAACAATGGAGCAAAGCGATTGAGGCTTTCAAAGCGTGTCCCACCCTCATTGATGGCCGCTATGCGCTGAGTCAGATTTCGTACTGCGATGAGTCGATCGACGGGATGCTGACGGAAGCTGACCACCTCGCGGTGAGCGGGTTGCCGATGCTGCCCGAGTGGATGCGGGACAGAGATGGACGTTGGCGTGTCGTCCTGAAAGCGCTCTCCATTTCACACGCTCTCGCGCTTGCGGATGTATTCGAACACTGTGACCAGGACGGATTCGAGCAAAAATCGCCGGCGTGGTTCCTGGACATGGCTATAAAATGCCTCGAACTGGACGAAGACTATCTGCTGCTGGGCGCTCAATGGGTGCCGCTTGCAAGCGGGCGGCGTACACAAGCCAAAGCCGAAGACGAAGCCGACTCGTGGCTAACGGGGCAGCCACCCGCAATTGGCTTTGCAGCTCGCCATCATCTGACGAATGTAGTTCACCCTCTTCTGCTTGCTACACCGTACGCCTCCCTCATCGAGTGGCTATCAGAGAACGCCAATTACAAGACAGCCGTAGCCGCCCAGGACGTGCTTGAAGCGTTTGCCAGGCGATTCGCGCAAGATCCCATCACAGCCGATAAACAAGACCTACTCGATCTGCGAGACCTGTTTGAGCACGTTGATACCAAGAACAGTGACTTGGGCTCGGAGGTAGGCGCGGCACTGCTGATTGACGCGTTCAGCTATGTTGCACTCGAGGATGGTCGATCAACAGTTTCGAAGGTGCTCGCCTCGCCGACCAGCGTATACCTGCCAGCCTCCATCGCTGATTCGCAAGATACGTGGTCGAAGGCAGCTGGAACCACCCCTGAGCTGCTATGGGCGTCCCCCAGCTATGCCGAGGTGTTCAAAATCAGCAGAGCAGAACAACGGGGCATCCAGGGCGATTCAGTTGCTACCAGTCGAAAGCGAGGTGTAAAGCGCTTTCTGTCACTGCTGGGCGCCGAGGTTTCTCCTCGCCTTGTTGAAGCCACGACGGACTCCGCACACATCGTGCTCCCGTCCCAATATGCAGCACGCCGTTTCCTGGGCCGAGCACGCGGCGGCCTGCGGCGTGATTTCGCCTCGCCTGATCTTGATGCCGTCATACGCCACATTCGCCAGAGCCCAGCCCAACCTGTATCGCGCAGAGGCGGAAAATCTCGTGCTTCGGCGCCAGTGGCCGCCCCCACCGCCGTTGAAAGAGCGATAGCCCTGTTTCGCTGTATCGACAGCAACTGGCTCTCCTTCGAGCCGTATAGCAGAACCTTCGCTTACCGAGAAAGCGGCAGGAGCGATAGCTCGCCGGTGCCCACCACGTGGCTCGGAAGGTTGATTGACAATGCGTGGTACCCCAACTACGCAGGTACACCGTGTAAACCTGGCACCCTCATCGTCGAGACGAAGGTCACACTCGCGATGTACGAGCATCACACGGATTTTGCCAGTGGCTTGACAGAAACCGACGCCAATAGCGAATTTGCGCGCGCGCTGGGAATGCGCGTCAATCCGCCCGTTTCACAGCTGGTAGCGGCTCTTGAGCGTGCCAGGAGCACGTCGTCATCTGATGACGTCAGCCTGATGAGGTTGTACAAGGCTCTGGCTGGTCATTGCCCACAGGGCGGTTCTACCGTCGCGCATGAAGCGATGATCGGCGACATGCAGGCGGGAAGCCTACGTGGCAAATTTGGCATTCAGCGCTCTCAAAAAGGGCTGATTGCGCCCTGCGTCACAACCTCCAGGGGCAGCAAGGAATGGTTCAGCATGCGAGCGGTCTTTGCCGGCAAAGACATCTTCCATGGCAGACAACCTTTCGTTCTGTATGACCGCAGCCTTACCCCTTTGTGGAACGCGTTGGGCATCAGTCATCCTGACTTGAAAAGCTGTATTCGTGAGCTGGAATCCCTAGCGAAAACCGCGTACGACCCGAAGCACGACGCATTGTTGCTGGACATCTATCGGCACATGGACAGGCAGCTGGACAAAGCGACTGCCGCAGATCGTCGAAGCCTGAGCCTGCTGCCATTACGGTCAGGCGATACCTGGACAACCAAGCGTCCTCTGTATTACTCACACTACTCAAATCTTCGATCCGAAAAGATCGCCTTGTGGACGCCACCCTGTGCGGCTGACACCATTTCTCGATTCGTGAACGCTGCGGGCCTGGAGCGACTCCCATTCGCTGCAGCTGCCCCGGCGAAAACGAATGTGACCAATGACGAGCTCGAATTCCGTTTCCAAGCTGCACTTCGCATACTGAAAGCTGATCTTGCGAGAGATGATGAGCGCTCTTACAAAGCGATGGAGCCTTGGAATCGGTTTGAAAACGCGACACTCAATATGCATCTGCCAGGACAGCTGATCGTTAACGCAGCCCCCCAGGGGGCGCGG
The DNA here is from genome assembly GCF_001320245.1 of Pseudomonas sp. NBRC 111124. GTDB lineage: Bacteria > Pseudomonadota > Gammaproteobacteria > Pseudomonadales > Pseudomonadaceae > Aquipseudomonas. The sequence continues at coordinate 32,034 of NZ_BCBA01000001.1, read as the reverse complement.
CAAATTTCTATTCAGCTACATGCCTACTCCCACTTATCCGATCTCGCGGTGCATTTCGATGACGAGAAATTCATCGGCAGGAGCGAGTATGGGGGCGTCGCGATCGCGGGTCTGGGCGATGGTACGTGCATGCGTGAAATTGCGCTCGCGTGGGTTTCCGCCTGGGCTACCAGCCAAGACCGGGAATACTTCCCCGACATCAATCTGGCGACTGATGCTGAGGAGACCAGTCTTGACATGTTGATTGCCGAACAGGAGCGTTTGAAAGGCAGTAATCGTAAACGCATCATCAAGCGGGATGCCGGCGCTACGTCTATCACGGACAGTGCTGAGCGCCCCATCCAGACACGTAAGCTGAAGGCGCTGCCTCACGACTTCCAATTTACTGTCGAAACCGTAGATGGGAGCAGCCTTGCACATAAGGGGCCGCAGCCGCGCAAAACTGACCCTTTGTCAAAGCCGCCCGTTACACCCAAAAGAGCACCTTCTACGTCGGTGCCAGAAAGCGCCTACAAGCAGTACTCCTCCGCAGAATTGCAGACCAAAGCGTGGGCTTATCTGGAAGCTTCGTTGCAGCGGGACGATGCTGTGCTGGTTGATTTACAGTCCTGCAGAGGAATCGGTGCTGACGGAGCTTTGGATAAGAGCACATTCATCGAGATGAAGTCGTTCGCTCGCGGAGCGCCTGGTGAAATCACCCTCACCGAAGCCGAGTTCCGCCGCGCTGAAGAAAGCAAAACCAACTTCTACCTGGTCATCGTCTCTGGCCTGGAGGAAGGATATGAGACTGAGCTTCGCATCTATATCAATCCAACCAAAAACCTTCCCTGGACACCTAAAGGTCAGGTGGCTATAGGGGGGCTGGCCAAAGGGGCTGCCTTGGTGCTTAAAGAAACCGCGGATTGATCCGCGGGCGTGATGCTGGCTCCCGCGCCGACTCACAAAGAAGGCGCTGGTGCCTAAGGTAAGTGGGGGCTTTCGAAAACTGAGCTTCTCGCTTCGTGAGCGATTGTTCGTTCACAAGACGCCTCGGTGGCGCATTGGTTCAGGCATTGCCAGCGTTGCCGAGAACTGGATAGCCTGATGAAACCGACTGATCGAGCGCAATTCCATGCCCCACCATTATCCTCAAGAGAATATTCAGCAATGCATCAGCCGCTATCGGTACCTCTTCTGCGTAGACCTCGAAGCCACCTGCGATGATGTGGGGCAGGACGAGCCTGCCAGGCCGCTGATCGTAACGCCTGATGAAATGGAGACAATTGAGCTTGGTCTAGTGGTAGTGGATCAGCGAGAACACCGTGTGGTGGACAGCTTTCAGAGCTTCATCCGACCACGCCTGCACCCCCTCCTCACATCATTTTGCAAAGCACTCACCACGATCAACCAACGCGATATTGATACAGCGCCAGGGTTTGTCGAGGTCATGCAGCAGGTTGATGATTTCTCGAGGAGCTACGAAAACGCTGCCTGGGTATCCTGGGGTAAATACGACGCTACCCAGATTCGGCGCGATGGGAGAATCAATCAGAGCTCCAGCATTCTGGAGGCTCTCGCGCATTACAACGTCAAGGACTGGTTTGAGCAGGTCTATGCGAAGCGGCCAGGTGGCTTGAAGCCCAGCGTGGAGCAGTTGGGGTTGCCTTGGTCAGGAACGTACCATCGCGGAATCGATGATGCGAGAAACGTAGCGGCGATCGTTCTTCATTTGATCGAAAAGTCTGTCCGCTGAACGCGCCACCAGATCTTTTCCCTGAGACTGTAAGTGATGGCCGCGCTGGGATTGTGCCAGCGCGGAACAAGAGTCCCTAGTCAGCTCGCGAAGCCTTGCTGATCGAGGTGCTCACGCAGGAACTTCTCGTTGAGCACTTTAGGGAACGACACTGCGAGCTTCCACATGACGTAGACGAAGCCGATTGGCACGATGACCCCGAGATACCCTCCCATCAGCAGCCCCACGAAGCTAAGCGGTAAGAACAGTAAAAGGAGTACGAAGGCACTCAGGCGCATCTTTCTGATCCAGCTTGAGAATCCATTTTCCTCATAGATCTTCTGCCCGTCTGTAGTTTTCACCGCGAAGAGGATGTGCCCGAGGCGTCCCAGTTTGACGAAGAAAAATTGCCCTTCGATGCCCGGACGCAGGTAGGACTCAACCAACTGCCCTACCCCGACCTTCTTCATCAGTTTAGTAGCCCCGTTCTTTTGACTGAACCGGAGATAGGTGTACTCGGAGCCGTCAGGTTTGTCGCTTGAAGGGCCTACAACCTCGAGTTTCCCGGTGACGATGCTGACGTCGGACATGCTTCACTCCATTGGAAAGCGGCCTGATCTGGCATGTTCAATCACGCCCAGGCGAGCCCCAGCGTGCCGTGGTAGCTGTTACGCACGATCTGCTAGGGGCTTTTGAAGGGGTCTATTGATCATGCGGTCAGCGCCAGACATTAGGGGGGCGCTGTTACCGACCAGACGACAGCCCTTTAATCTGGAAGGCACATGGCATATGGCGCTTCGCCATACGCTAACAGGAACTATATTGCATAGTTCCGTAGGTGGCAATGTGGCTACATCCTCAGTTTTCGAGGATTACCCATGTCGCTCATGCGCCCGTTGGCTGCCGTGCTTCGGCTCGTTCGTGTCGCGCGAGGCCTGTCTCAAGAGCAGTTTTCCGGCGCAGTCGAGGCCAGACACATCCATAACCTGGAAAATGCGAAGGCAAGCGCGACGCTCGTCACGCTGGAAACTTTGGCTGGTCGACTCGGGATCGACCCGGTTGCACTGCTGGCGTACGCCTCGCGCTTGGAGCAAGGCGTGACGCCTGCTCAATATGTTGATTACTTGAATTCGGAGCTACAGAAAATCTCAGATCTGGGGATCGATGCCCAAATAGCTGACCATTATCGAGACGGCGATGTCGTCATCCAAACCCCTGGGCGTCGCACCGATCCTGCCAAGGTTCAAGCTGTTCTAGAGGCAAAAGCTGCTGGAAAATCCAAGCGAGAAATTTCCGAGAGCCTGGGGATTGCGCGGTCAACTGTTAATGACATTTGGAAAAAGTCAGACCTCTAAACCCTCGATTTTCTGATTTATTGCTGAGGATTTGCCCAGGCGAGTTCGCTAGCTACGGGAGGGCCATAATCCGTTAGCCTGCAGCAGTTGTGCTGTCGATACGCCATCGAGAAAACAGATACGGCAGGGCGCAACGAGATTTTGGGTGAACGCCAGTGCCAAGGCCTGTTTGCGCACCGCAGCGCCGATCTTGTGGCAGTGTTGAATTACATAGATCTGAGCGGGAATATTGAAGAGCCGGTAGAGCTGATCAGCATTTTTTCCCAGATCAGAGGGCTTCATTTCATGAAACCTGGCCGGCCCCTTCAGAAGGAACGCTCCGAGCTGGCGCTGGCCTCCAACGAGAAGGTTATTGGAGAGAAGATCACATTCTTCCCCTCCCCAGTCAGCCGGCACGTCGGGCTCCTCTAACAGGCTGCACAACAGCGCCTTCACGGTGCGTTCGGGCACTTCCTTCATTCTCTGAAATTCCGCTCCTCTTGGCATCCCGGAGCCATTAATGCTCGCGAACTGCTGGATTTCCTGAGGGCGCAACTCCAAGGTGGTGATGATGGGGGCGGGAAATGCAGGTGCTGCCTTGACCAGATCCCCTATGACGTACGGAACAGCACGGATGGTGTAGTCGTCAATTTGAGTGACATATCCAAAGATGAATAGGCGGGTCAGACCTTGCATGCGTGTGTAGGCGGTGTCGTTGATGAGTCCATTTTTCGTGAAATCGACGATCAGCTTTTTACCCGCCAAGGCATACTCAAGTCTGCCCGTGAGACACAGAGCGGGCGTCTTGTTGGCCCAGGAAAATCCTTTACCCGACACTTGGCCGTAGTGCATGAACAACGATCCTTCTGCGAGCTGGCCATCTCGCTCTAACTGGTCAAGCGTCTTGATCGAGCTCGTGGTTATCGCATCCAGAACGTAGGCGCCAAGCTCATTAGACAAGATGGCAGAGGCCATCGAGACATTCTGCCCCTGAAGCGCCATCCTCACGTATGAGGGCAGTTGTTGATTGTGGAGCAACGCTAGCACCCGATCACGACTGAGGTAGAAGCTCATCAGCTTCATACTACTGGTTGCGTGTTCTGCGAAGCGGGACGAAGGGATCATGGCAATTCCCGGTGGTTGAGGGTTGATAGATCATTCGATGGTTGTGTGGGGGAAAAAACAGGCTCGTCTACCGGGCGCCTGATCCTTCGAGGAATTGATCCCAGAGCGCTATGCAGTCACGCCCCAGCTGCAGGGCATCCATTGCGACGCCGTTGCTCATGACGACGTAGCTGCACTTCAGACCCTCGCCACCACCATCCCTTGCGTACCAGGTGGAGTACTCCACTCCACCGTTGGCAATTGACGGCTGACAGCCAGTCCGTGGTGCGCGCGTAAGCTTGCAGTGCTTTGAGCCGTTGGCCAGATCCGTGCAAATCTTCAAGGATTCATGACTGTTGATGAATGCGTCGATCTATCGGCTGTGCAGTGCTGCGCCGTGAATAGCCCAGTCTCGAACGTGGTAGCAGTGGATGAAAAAGGAGAGCATATCGTCAAGGTAGGCGTCCTCGTCATGACAGGCCGATGAGATCACCCCACTGTAAAAGCGCTCTATTTTTCCCAGGTAGCGCTTGGCTCTGTTCAGCTGCTCCATGACTGCGATCCTTTGCTCACTTTCATCTTTAGCCTCCGGTCAAAGGGTGCGAGACCGCTGCTCAGGCTCGAGCATTCTGCCACGGCGCTCACAGCGGCGTCGTGCGAACTCGTTAAGAGTACAAATGTACTCCTCCAGGCGTAAAAGGTATGATGAACGCGTAACAGCATGATGATCTGACCAGTAATCTCATTTTGGGAAAGATGGATGTCACTGAAATCTGCGTTTGCAAGCGTGCTTCGAGCGTTGCGTACGACGCGCAATATGAGTCAGCGGGGATTCGCTGAAGTCAGCAGCCGCACCTACTTGTCCAAGCTCGAAACCGGTAAATCCAGCATCACGTTGGACAAGCTCGAGCAATTGAGCCAGCACCTGGACTTAAGTCCCCTCACATTGCTCACGCTGACATTGAGTGAGAGTTCGGGTGAGTCGGTAGGGGAGCTGATCAGAAAATTGGAGTCTGAGCTGTCATCGCTCCACCAGGGTGACGGTCTTACCGGATTGCGGGTATCTGGAATGGAAAGCCCTACGATCAGCCAGAGAAATATGCCAGCGCGCCCCGCCACTCACCGATCGACCGGCTCCTCGGGCATGCAAACCGAGTTGGCGTTTGTGGATTAACGAAATACAGAGCCCGCAACACCTGATCGGGTCGACGTGGTGTCTGACCACATCGCAGGTAGGTGCCGCATCCTTATCGTGGCTAAAGGGCCCTTTCCATCACTCATCAAAAAGCTGGCTGTACGCAGTGCTGAGTTCTTGCTGGCTGAAGTCACTTGCAATGAGGCGGGCTTTGATGCCTGTGAGGCATGAGCCAAATGGCCTGGAACCGCAGCACGGGCACATCTTTGTGTCAGCCGCTGCAGCATCCATGAGGAGTAGCTTCAGCAGGGGCTCGAGTTGTGCCCGCTCTTCAAGTTGGAAAATATCCTGATAGTCCTCAGCCAGCCCAGCTGCCCCATGCTCAAGCTCTCCAAATGGAAAGACGTGCATGCCTTGCTCGCGCAGAACTCGTGTGTAGAGAAAAGGCACCACACAGCTTTCTGCGAAGGATTGCAGTGTCGTACTACCGCACATAGCAAGACGTTGGCGCAGTGGAGAACCCAGGCACAGCGAGTCGTCCGGATTTATATGGTTGGCTGCAATCCTGGGTATCCGTCCGCCCTCCTCGAAAACCTCTGGAAGCGCCGTTTTCAGCGGGGCACTGAGACTAATACGCAGCCAAAACTCATCTTCAATGTAAGAGAGGCGGCTCGACCGGGCTCGAAATCTGAAAAGTCCCGAGATGTGTTGGACGCCTCGGCTTACAGGGCCATATCCCATACCTGGGTTAGTCAGGAGAAAATCTTCAACGGAAGGGTCAATCACCGGCCTATCCCCCATGGCCGTGGAGGCGCTGTCACAAACGTGGTCGGCAGCGCGGCATAGGGCTCGTCCGTCCCGCCAAGACCCTCAAAAGGTAACAACTCACTCAGCTCAACCCCAAATTTTACTCTGACCCTACTCATCGCCTCCTGCTCGCTTTGCGCGGCTTTGATAAAGTCTGGGCCTGCCCCGTGACAGCGGACGCCAAGAAGCTTGCTACAGAGCCAACTGCCTTAAGCCTTTTGCGTATTCGTTAGGTGAACGGTAACCCAGTGCTGAATGCAGTCGACAGCTGTTGTAAAACCCATGGATGTAGCTGGCAATTGCCAGGTGAGCCTGTTTCTTTGTGGGGTAGACCGCGCAGGCTTCCTCTCTCTTCAATGTAGCGAAGAAACTTTCAGCTACGGCGTTATCCCAGCAGTTTCCTCTCCGACTCATGCTTTGCGCGAAGCCCTTCTTGGCCAAAGCGAGACGAAACCTGCTGCTCGCGTACTGGCGCCCTTGATCGGAATGGAAAATCACTCCGTAGACGCCCAAACATGCGTTCCAGGCGTTCATAAAAGCGCGCTCGACCAAGTCGTCAGGCATCCTGTCCGCCAGGCTGTAACCTAGCACCTGGCGGGTTTGGATGCTCAGTACCACTGCCAGATAAAGCCAGCCCTCTTTCGTAGCGATGTAAGTGATATCACTGACCCAGGCTGGGGTGGAGCTTTGAACGGAGAACTGACGACCCAATAAATTGCTCGCCACTGGCAGCGCATGGTGACTGTCGGTGGTGCACGGCCTGAAACCGCCCTTGGATCGGCCTTGTATGTGCTCTTCATGCATCAGCCGATCAACGCGCTTATGACCTACCGCATAGGCCTGCTGCCTTAGCGCCTCGACTAGCCGTGGTCGGCCATAAGTCTTGCGGCTAGCCGCGTAAACCTTGTGTAGATCGATGCGTATTTGTGCATCCGGATCTGGACGGCCTTGGCGATGCTGATAGTCGTAAAACCCTGAAACCGAGACACCCATTACCCGGCACAACAGACGCACCGGGAACTGAGCCCGTTCTTCAGCGACGAAGGCGTATCTCACCTGGACTCTTTGGCAAAGAATACCGCCGCCTTTTTTAGGATTTCACGCTCCAGTTTCAGCTCGGCGTTCTCGGCTCGCAATCGTGCTAACTCGCTGTCCTCTCTGGTGATTGCGCGACGGTCAGGAGAGCTCAACGGCTGGCCGTTGCGGGAAGCGTTGACCCAGTTGTCCAACGTCTTCACAGACATCTCCAGCTGGCGAGCAGCTTCCGTCCTGCCAAGCGTTTCAGCCAGCGCAACGGCCTGAATCTTGAACTCATCGGTGTAATTGCGGCGAGTGGTTGGGTACATGACAACCTCCAAGATAGCGATGTAAGTATCGCTTCTTGGCGTCCGTTGTCACGGGGCAGGCCCAGTCGATGTCCTTTCCCAGCTGTATGACCCAATTGTGGAAATTCTGCTTGAGTTGAAGGTCAGCGTAGCGAGGATCATCCCAGCGGTCGGCGAAGTTCTCATTGGGGTCGACTGGATTCCTCAGGACATGCACATTGCTCCCAATGAAGCTGCGTAGCCCCGCCATTGCCATTTCCAACGTCTGCTCCAGAGATTGTGCAGGTTGGTATGCCTGTGCAGCGATCGTTGTAATGATCACAGAAATGGGCTTGCTGTCGGGTTCGAGTTTGAACATTACGTCGCGATGTCGCTTGAGTAGCTGGATAACACGCTGCAGGTTGGTGGATTGACTGAAATAGGGAACAGCTTCGACAAACGCCTCAGCCGAATACACTGAGTTGAGGTTCTGTGACCGGGCCGCAAACCATCGAGCGTACCCATCAGGGTTACTCACCAGCCAGTTCCTATCAATCTGCTCAAACGTGGCACTTTCATTGTCCGTGATCAGAACGGCCAACGACGCAATGCTTTGAGCCTCCTCGGTTGCGGTACCAATGCTCTCCATCGAGGCGACCAACAGGCTTCGCTGCTTTTCGTGAGCGGGAATGCAAGGCACGATATCCAAATGAAAGCTTGGGTATAGAAGTCGCCAGCAGCGATGCTTCTCCTCAAGGGGCTCTGCTATACCGGTGTGGAGGCGATAGAGCTCCAACTCGCGCTCAAGCATCAGCTTGATCTGCTTCTGGGTATGCGTGTCGATCGAAACGTCCTTGCGGAATTTGAACGCAAAGTCGAGATCGTAGCTATCTGCAGGATTTACCGGTGAAACTGCGGTTCCCAAAGCAAATGATCCCTGAGGGAACGCGTGTATATCATTGTCCTTAAGAGGGGAATCGTCCCGCTCGAGCCACTTTCCAAACCCCTGGTAGCGATCCACTGCGGTTTCATATGCATCCAGCGGCAGGGCTGAGTGGGCGACGATGTTGGTCAGTATGCTTTCAAAGCGAGACATGGGGGTCATCCTGGATAACGGTTACAGCGCAGGACGTCCTAGCCGACCGCGCACTTGGTGTGTGAGCCTATCTTCAGTCCACGACGTGCTCGGCCCTCCAGAGCGTGGAGCCGTCATGCACCCAGACAGCAAGCCCCTGGGGAAAAGGAGCGTTACCTATGATCACGAAAAGCAATCCCGCGAAGTCATCAATGCCGGCACGGGCCTGATCCGCAGCCATGGCAAGGTCTGGTTGCGACGGGCGTGGCTGGGCCTCGGGATGGGAATGCCAGAAACCCAGGCAGTGCAGCCCCTCTTGAAACAAGCGCTCGCGCTCCTTCTTCACAACCTTGAGATCCAGTTTCACCCCGGCATAGCGAGCCCATCGTGAAACGGGATTGGTAACCCTCTCGACGCGTATCACTGGGCCATTGACGTCCCTGGTGTAGAGCTGCCCTGCTGCCTCAGCGGTTTTAAAATCGTGTTGGACATGCTGCTTCAGTATCAGTACAGATTCAGCGGGGAACTCGATCTGCCATTGAGCGCCTGGAATTCGGTACCGCAGGCTGTGCTCATGCATGGCTGAGTGTCTCCGGAAAGTCCCTGATGATCTGAACCGCATGAAACGGATCATCAGAGTGAGGCACGAGATCACTCAGCCTGGTGGCGGCGCCAGTACGCTCAAAAAAGCTCGAGGCCCTCACCCAGCTCCAAATCTGAGAGGGTGAATCCGGCGCATCCAGAATCGACAACGCGCGCTCAGTGACGAACCCAGCAGCTTGCCAGGCATCGGCAGCGCCATAGGTGCTGAAACTGGTGCTACATGCAGGAAGCTTTATCACCCCGTTAGCCCCCCAGCTCGCTACATTCACCCGTTCAACTGGGTCATCAGCGGGCCATGTATCCTTGGCTGAAACGTGGACGACATGGGCTGCAGCGCAGAAGGGTTCCATCCACGCATACACCGTTGCGCATTCCCCCAGCAGCGTTTCGCGAAGAAGAGATAGGACGGTTCTAGTCGTGCTTTCACCCGTGCAGTCAATCACGAGGTCATAGGCGTCTGTCTCACAGTGCTCAGCTAGCCATTGGGTGACAGTCTCATGGAAGGGATTGATCTTCACTTGAGGTATGAGTGCGGTAAGCCTCTGGCTGACCGAGTCAGCTTTGGCCTGGCCAATGGCATTGGCCCCTAATACGTGGCGAGCGCAATTAGCTGCCTCGAAAACTTCCTTGTCGACGATATCGATCGTGCCGACCCCCGCCCGCGCCAGTAGCTCGGCTACAGGGGAACCCAGCGACCCACAACCCAATAGCAAGGCCCGCGAGCTTCGTCGTTTGTGCACAATCGCCAATCCAGTATCTCGAGCCAATGCCCAGTCTGCGTCGACACGCTCTGCCCTGAAGGGAGTGACCCTGGGTGGCATGAGTCGATCAATCATGGACGGCGAAATCAGATAGCCGTAGCAGACTGTGGCTTCGGCGAAGATGACGGTCAGTGATTGCTGCCTGTTCTTGCCATCACGGACTTTGGTGATCCATTTGGTGAACCGCCCCGGCTCATCTGCGAGGTAGTCGACCAAGGCCGAAAGGCCCACGAAGTCGGTGGGCCAGACTACAGGCGTCCAGAGACTACCATCTGGGAGAGGTACGAATAGCGCGCAACCACGCGCTAACGTGCCGAAGTCCCATCTGTGCCGTTGGGCCAGCTGATGAGGGTCTTCACTGCCCTGGGTGACCACCAAAGCGGATGTCCCAGCGTTCTGCCCCTTAGGGAAGTAGCCAGCCACTGTGCCTTCAGTCACCTGTGACAGCGGGTGCATCATTACTCGGGTCGTCGCCGGCGGCTGATAACCCAATACTTTTTGGCGTATTGAGCAAAAACGCAGCCAGTAAGACAGACGCTCTGCTTGAAATTCGCTTTCAAGCCAAGCCTGATTCTGCGTGTTAACCCAGAACTGCGCTAGCCTGTCGAGGACATCTTCAACCACTTGAATCGGTGATGCGAAGTCCCCGGGAGCAGGTTCAACGCCGTGACAGAACTTCCCATCCTCCTCAATATGTGGCCACACCAAGCAGAGTGATGGATCGACATGAATCAAGGGAGGAGTAACCGGGAAGTCCGATAGGATCGACAGTTGCACCGATTGTTTCCCCACTGCTGGATGATCCAGTTCGATCACCCAAGCGTCCATTTTGACGCGCTGGGGTTTAGTTGAGCGCTTGGCAAACACGGCGCCGTTTCCATCCAGCCACTGCCTGACAATCGCGGCAGCGGCTTCAAAGGGCGTCACCGCTACAGTCCCGTCAGGCAAGGGTATCCCTCGATCCAGTTTTCCGCGGCTGCACTGGCTGGCCAGAGCTGGATGTCGGGGACGACGCCTTTAGGCCGGCCAGAATCGCAGGGGCAGTGACCGCGGGAGCTGCTGCCGCTTGGCTGCCTTTCCATGCACGAACCCCAGTCTCACCGAAGATCGCCCTTACCCGCTCTTCTGCAGCTTTGCTTTGCCCAACGGAGAACAGCGCTTCAAGGTCTTGGGTCAGACGCTCATGCCACTCGTTGAAACTCTTGTTGCGAGCCCCTCCGTCGGTATTCCACCGATCCGCGAAGTTCTCTTTCACGAAGCCGGGCATAGCCGGGTTGTTAACTCGTATCCCATGGCTGCGATCAATGAAGTCAGGCATCCGGGCAATGATTTCCATCACCACCTCAATCGAGGAATGCAGGCCATAAGGGTGGTTTTGCAGGAGATCGTCGTAAGCCTGGCCCGCCAGTGTCACCAAGATGATCGAGATTGGACTGGTTTCGCGGATGTGATCCGGCTGACGCTTGAAATGGTAATCGCGGTGCAGCTTCATCAGTTGAACAAGCCGGCGCAAAATGTCATCAAGTGCCACTGGCGCGTTGGGTATCGGATCCACCTGGGTACGCATGTTGATCGCTTCATCCATTGCGATCATCTGGAACGGGAAGCGCTTCGCCGCGATTGCACAGAACCAGTTGGCGAAATCTTCGGGGTTGGACGGGCTCCATACGCTTGTTTTATCGCGCACGCGTAGGTCTGTACCCGTGATATGTGCTGACAGAGGAATGGCTGGTGTCACGTCGAAGTAGAACGGCTCCCCCGGGTACGGGAGGCGCCAGCAACGATTTTTTGGCTCTGGCTCCCCTGCTCCATCAATGCCTTCCAGTGCTGCCCCGAACAGCTGGAAGAACCCTTCTGACTGCGTCAGGTTCGTGAACCGGGAACCGCTGAGCTTCACGACCACGTCGAGGTCAAAATTTTCACGCCCATCGCCAGCGATGGTGGTCTGGGTGCGCATCGAGCCTTGCACCACGACGTGGACATCATCGGTGGACATGCCGAGCTTGTGCGCAATGTGAAGGCCGAATCGCTTGTAGCTGCGTTCCGCCGCCTGCCGCTTGGCTTCAGGAAGCTCCAGCTTCTTCAGCATCGATACGATGAAGCTCTCCCACTGCCTGGCCTCGCTTTTTTCCCGCAAGCCTGGGAGCACTTTGGAACGCCGTTGCGACTGGACAGCCATGTTCACCTCACTTGGTGGCATCAAATTCGGGAAGGAAGTGTTGGACGTACTTGCCAGGCTGCTCAGGTGCGGATGGCATCTCTACGGCCCAGGGGTATGGATTTTCTTCGGCACGCTGCCATTGATAGCAACGAAGCGGGGGCATGTTGTGCGGGTCATATCGGCGGCCAAAGTTGATACAGATGCTGGCTGGCGCCGCCAGGATAAGGTGCACCATGGAAACCTTCAGGCCTTCCAATTGGCCAAGGGTCTGCAGGAATTGATTCTGCAACGCGGCGTTCTCGCCCGCGTACCACAGCTGATTCGGCAGTGCCTTGGGATGGCGCAGGTGCACCAGTGGAACGCCAGGAAATGCTTTTTCGATATCGGGGAGCGATGCCACGTAGCTCGCAGACACTGCCACCACCACTTCACCGCCCGGCTGAACGTTTTCCAGGCCGGTGATGGCGAAGCGATCGCCGGAGTCAGCTTCGGCAAGTTCGCCCCACCGAGAGTTGATGCGATCCCACTCCATGACCAGGATATTACCCTCGTCTTCGAGCACAACGCCTGTGAAGAACAGCAGCGGTACCTGCATGATGCCGCCGGCGACTACTTGGACATCCCCCCGGGCGTTTTCTTCCCGGATGCTTCTTAGGAAGCGAGGCATCAGATAGATCTCATCCAGCACCTGGGCAACCTGAGGCGGGTTTGATGAGAGCTTCTGCCTGACATCCAGCAGTAGACTGCGACGCTGACCGACAAGACTTTCGGGGACTGCTTCCAGCAATGGATGATCAGAGGTATCCACCAGGCCTCGCAGTTCTACTACCACTACGCGCTTTCTTTCGCGCTCCTTGCGCTCATTGCGCCAGTCGCTATACGCCATGGAGACACCGATGGCGATGATCAGAAGTCCAAAGTACGCACAGAGGGTGCTGAGGAAGTCGCTCAGTCCGCCCTCGTTTGAAAACTTGAACGCTTCGATGACCCCGAAGAACTGATGGAATTCCAGGGTGAAGCTGCCCGCCCCCACGATGGCGATGATGCCGACACCAACCGCCGCAATGCCCAAGCCAATGTTGCGCTTTCGGGTTAGGAAATTGACGAGTTTAGTGCCGATCCCCATCAGGTAAGACAGCAATGCCTGCATGATCAAACGCTCCTCTTGCACGGCAGGTTGCTGCGTGCTTGGCCCGGTACAACAGCAATCACTCAGTTCCTGTCAGCCAGCGACATGCGAAGCATTGACGATGCCTTCAAGAGGCCATCACTGTACGTTTGACCATGAAAAAATACAAGATTGGATCCAGCCCTTTTCATTCAGCCCATGATGGTCACCGGTCAATGGGCGCGCGCGTCGCTTGCGCGAGCAGCCTTTACGCATGCTGGAAGGGGGTCTTTGCCTGATGCGAGATATGGAAATTCGTCTCGACAGTCAGGGCTTCTTTGCCCATGGGGGATATTTTCCGTTCCTGAGCATGAGCTTGTCTCGCTGACACCACCTCATGAACCAAGAACGATACATGCCGGTCAAGCTGTAACAGCAGATTGCGAAAGTGGGGTATATAGGATGTTCATTTTCGGTAGAAACCGCCGCCAAGCTCGAAAAATATCTTAGCTTCCTTGAGGGAAAGCGACCTTGAAGGTTGTGCCGTCTTCATCGCTTGACATCACGTCTATCGTGCCTCCATGGCTCGTGACAATTTCATTGGCGATGAACAACCCCAGCCCCAATCCATGGGTGTTTTCTGAGTCATCCGTGGCCCGCGCCAAGCGAGCCTCGGGGTTGAATAGGTAGGGCAACTCATCGGGCGAAATTGGGCTCCCCCAGTTGTGAACGTCAATCTGCGCTACGCCGTGGGATCCAGTAAGCCGCAGCTGAATAGGCTTTTTCACATCCCCATGTCGTATAGCATTGATGACTAGGTTGGAAATCACCTGCCCCATACGTTGCGGATCGAAGCTGGCAGACAGAGAAGAGATGCCTTCGAAGACGATGGTCGCCTCTGGGTGAGCCAGGCTGACCTCCTTTACGAACGAAGTACACAATTCCCTCAGCTCAAAAGTTTGTCGCTGTATGGGTATCCCTGTGCTGAGGTTGCATCGGGCAAGATCGAGCAGGTCGTTGACCATGTCGTTGGCCCGCTCGACGCTTACGGAAATCTGGCCGACCACTTTCTGTTCCCTCACCCCCATCTGATGGGCGTTGGCGAGCAGACCAGCCCCCATGGTTATAGCCGTCAGGGGCGCCCGCATATCATGGCCGAGAACACCCAGGACGAGCTTACGCGTGGTTTCGACAGCTTTGCCATACGCGGCAATAGACTCCATCAACGCCTGGTCAATGGCCTCGTTGAAGCGAATGATCTCAGCAACGCGCTCGGGATGCTCAACCGAAGTCTCCTGTGCCAGCCACAGCCTCAATACACTGGAGCGTAGGGCTCGGTATTCGGAGACCATTTGGTCAAGGCTGAATCCATCCCGCAAACGCAACACTGCATGTGTTTCGGCGGCACTTACTACGTTGGGCCTGTCGATCCCGTCCGTGAGGAAGTGGTAGGCCCTGCAGGGCCTACTACGTCGACTCGGATGGACAAGTTCACGCCGCGCCTTCTGAGCGAGACGGGTCTGCTCGGCATGATTGGTAAATCGGAACGTGGCCCCATCGCTATCGAGGCAATCAGCCAACACGGTGCAGTCTACCTGATGGCTGTCGGCGGCGCGGCTTACCTGGTATCCCAGGCAATTACGAATGCCCGCGTGGTCGCATTTGCAGACCTGGGGATGGAAGCAATCTATGAGTTTGAACTTAAAGACATGCCGACCACGGTAGCGGTTTCTTCCCAAGGCGAGTCTGTCCACACTACGGGGCCCATCCATTGGGCGCCTACCAGTAAGCTGGTTTGGAAGACAGACTCCGTCGACTGATATTTCTTCTCTTGGGCAACGATAATGCGCTTCCTGTAAGCGTGTATCAGAGCCTAAGGGCTACAGAGTCCAGCCCAGGCGTGCGTTCAACGCATTTCTGGGATTTGATCGGCGGGTGAGGCTGAGGCTCACGAGGCCAACTCCTCGCCACTGATCGGACAGGTGCTGTTCTGACGGCTTTCAGCACCTTGAAGCCACCACCCCCACGCGGGTGGTGGCTTTTTTATGCTCGCAAGATGTCTGCGCTGCTCGCCCCACGGAACCCAGGGCACTTGGACTTCTTCGTCGACACCGATCCGCTGGCTTGCTGGCGGGCATACGTGCGACGATCGCGCCGCCCCTAGGGAACAAGCCATCTCGACTCTGGACGAGGTGATACTTGAAGGAAGGGGCAACGCTGAATACTACTTTGGTGATGAGATGAACGATCGCGTATTTTACTCTTGGCAATCTGACAGCCCCGGCAACATCAATCGAAATTTCATTCAGCAGGCACTGGAAACGGCGATTGCCGACATACACAAAGACGACACGACCGACGTTGAGCCGGTCATCGACCGAGACACACTTGGCCTGGCTGGCTCACCGGACATCAGCCACTCCATTTTCGACAAGATCGATGCCGCCTCGGTGTTCGTGTGCGATGTCTCAATCATCGACCCCTCGGCAGCAAGGCCGACACCGAATCCTAATGTGCTAATCGAACTGGGGTACGCGATCAAGGCTCTGGGCTGGAACCGCATCATCATGGTGATGAACACCACATTCGGCCTCCCAGAGAAGCTGCCCTTCGACCTCAGATCCAAGCGCATTACGACATACGCTATTGCAAGCGACGCGGCAGAAAAAGCGCCCACGAGAAGAGCGCTGGCAAGTACGTTTGTGGTGGCACTGAACACGATCTTTGAATCCCATGGGTCACGGACGCACGCGACTGAAACCAGCGACGCTAGAGGCAATGAGGCTCAACCCCGCGCAGCGGATACCGAGCTGTTCGAGCGCTTCAGAACCGAGTTACCTACCAAGGGCAGCATCAGTTTCATAAACGAACAAAATATGGCCGGTTTTTCCTGGCGCCTCTCCCAGCTCGACCAGCTCAGGCATTTCTACTATGAGTGGGATAACGTCGAGCACGAATTCATCGATGCGCAAATGGAAACAATGCGCGCGCAGCTGCATCAGTTGGTCGGCGACTACCTGGAGCAGATCGCCACCTACACCTTCCCCACTCATAATCCGGACAGACAAACCGTCCCTCCAGAATGGGAAATCGATAAGCCAGAGCTATTCGCTTCAGTCGTCAAAGGCCTTCACGAGACCGCCGGAAAAATCGTCAAGCTGCACGGTGAACTCTTCCGTACGGGCCGGCAAAAATTTGATCGCTGAACACTCAGGCGATTAGTTCAACGGCCCTGCGCTAAAAAACCCGTATGAAGCCACCGCGCTGTGAGGCGGTGGCTCTGCCAAGCTTCGAGAAGCGTTCCTCAGTTGAGGATGGGTCAGGAATTTGCGTTGACATTCGCCAAGCGTCTGTTGCTAAAGACGCGCGCACTCACTTTATCGAATACCCAATTGTAAATAATATCGTGTAGGGCAGAATGAAAACAAAGAAGCCCAACTCAACCATCAGTGCTTTAAGGAGCGTGATGAAGGCGCTAGCAGGCTGATTACTGGAGGGGTGCAGAAGCCACACCCATCGCACGCAGCTGATATGCGGATACCGCTTGAAACAGGCTTTCTGCGTGCACTCGTAGCACCCTGATCTACTCAGCCGGGTGGCCTGCCGCTTCAGCCTCATGCAGACGTCGCAATGCTTCGATCGCCTGGTTGATAAGCGGCAGGCTGTCTTCGTAGATTTTGACAAAATCCTTTTTCATGCCTGCCTCCAGCAGTGCAGTGATGACCACGCTATCGAGTGGGCTCCGGTCAGCGAAACATAGCGCTGCAAGGTCGTTACACAATTACCACCTGTCAGGAAGTCCTCACCTCGAGGACGACAGTACCCACTGGGAGCTTTCTGCTAGGCGCTTTTTGCAGTTCACGTGATTGGATCAGGCGAACCGCCCGATCTGTTGCCTTGCGGTTATGCCTATATTGATCCAGCCTTCATAACCCAGCAGTAATAACGTGCAGAGCACGATGCTCCGCAGAGCCAGATGCTTCCAGATCAAGGGGGGCTTATGAACTCAGTGGATAGCGACGCCCAACGCTTGCTCAGCTTGATTGTAAGAGCTGCACAGCTGGACGCCAGTCAACATGGGGCACGCCACGATCTTCTTCGACAGGTCAGCGCTTTACTCTGGTGGCTGGAGCCTGACGCCCCGCCTCGCACGATCGCCAACCTGCTCGCATGCTTGAGCTTGCCGCTTGAGCAGTGGCTCGATAGTCGCCTCAGACAAGGGTATGAAGGTGCGCTGAAGTTCGCTGACGAGCCCAGCATGCTGTGCAACGCCATTGCCCTGGAGTCCAACCCCCGGGTGGGCTGGGAACGTATTCAGCAGATCGTTAAGAACGTTCGTGACCTGTGCAGGACGCGTCCTCACGGGGCTGATGAGTACCGTCTGTTTCGCATGTTTCTGATCGACCACGGGGTAGTCGACGCTGACCGAAGCCTCGACTTCCTGATACCCCTTCAAGTCAGCTTCAACTCCCTGTACGAACCCATCCCTGAGCATCTGATCCGGGCGGGTCAGGTTTACCTATGTCCCAGCTGTGGGTGGCCGATGGAGATACACCGCCATGCCGTGTCATGTGGTGCTCACTGGTGCGAACAAACATTCGGGATCGCGCAGTGGATGGGAGAGGAACTGGTAAGCGTCAAAACCTCGAAGGTCATACCCCCGCAGCCCGCGCAGAACAAATACAGACTCACGCCTGCACTGTGGAAATTCACGTTGATTCCGGGCTTACTGGAGCGGCGTCTGCGTGACGGTATTACGCGCCTAGGCGTGCCGGTCGAACTGTGGCCGGATGTGGATGACGCCGACCTGCGATTTAGCGTTGCCGGTGAAAGCTACTCGCTGGATGCCAAGGTATGGCACTCCCCCGGCCATCTTGGGCACCACCTGCAGAACACCGCACACGCCGATGCCATGATCGTAATTCCCGATTACCAGGTGCAGTACGTATCCATGCTGAATGAGCAGTGCTACCCCAGGCAGATCATGTCTGAGACACAGTGCCTGCGCTGGGTGAAGATCCATGCCAACCCTAACTGAAAATGCCACCACGCTTGCATTGGCTTTAGCCATCAAGAATATCAGCAAGGAACCTATGCTGGCCGATGCCGAGATTTTTCTGGTGGGGCGACCACACCTGTGGAATGGCTGGAATGATGCCCCGCAGGAACATCGCGACCAGATCATCACGCTCATCAAGTATCGCCCAGGTGACCTGAATCAGACGGGTCGTTTCATGGAGGAAGCAGTACGAATCCTGCTGTCAGACAATGCGCCATTTCGCGTGGCCGGTGCTGACCTCTGGGGTGAACTGGAGTCCCCGCCTCGCCTTAAGGAAACCGACTTTTACTTTTTCAAAAAGGGCTTTGACCTCGAAGGTTTGATCGAAGAGAAACTCCTGGCTATCAAGTCCGATCCCGCTGAAGCTTCACAAACCAAGTGGCCTGCCCAAGGCCCGATCATCCTTCGCGAAACGCTCTCTGAAGGCTACCGCACGTTCGTGATACCGGAGGAGCATCGCTCACGCCTGCAGTTGGAAGACGATCCGTTACCTCTGCAGGTGGCCCCTGATGTCACGACCTTTTGCTGGGATAAAGCCATCCTTTTCGACATCGCCAGAACGCTGGATGAAGCAGGTGCCGATCCGGCCAACCATTTGCACCGGAGTCATCGAGACTGCCTGAATGCTGTCTTGCGCAACGATGGATGCGTAAAGGCTGACGCGGGTAATTTTTATCGGGTGAACGCACCGACGGGCGTCGGGAAGACAGTCGTCATGGGAATGATGGGAATCAGCTCCGCCCTGGAGGGCCACCGCGTTGTGATTGCGGTGCCGAATCTGACCGATGTGCGCAATATGGTGGAGCAGCTAAAGCGAGCGAGCAAGGTCGTTGCACCGCACCTTAGGATCGCACCCTTGCACTCTCAGCGACGAATTGCCAAGGCAGCCGACTACTACGTCGCTCGCGGTAGAGAGGATCATCCATACGACTATCGATGCCTTTTGGATGCTTGTGCCACCGACGGCAGCGTGAGCCCCAGTGATGCAGAGCCCTGCTTTAACTTGCAGCTTCCAGGCGAGCGCAAGGGGCAAGAGGTCTTCAAGCGCATACGCAGCTGTCCCTTCATGAATCAGTGTGGCAAGCGCACCATGCTCGAGCAGGCATTGGCCGCTGACATTGTCGTGGTAAACCACCATGCACTCATCTCAGGCACTTCTCGCATCGCAGTCGAAGGAGGTGGTGGCGAGTCGCGCAGCCTGCTTGAGTTGCTGCTGCGATCGGCTTCGTTGTTCATGGTCGACGAAATTGACGGGCTGCTGCTGAGCGCAATCGATACCAGTGTCTTCGAACTTCCTCTGAGCAACCACATTGAGCACAGCAGCCTCGCCGAATTGCATATCGAAATTTTCCAGCGTGACAGAATCCCCGATGTCGATTCTTCTACCCTCTATCGCGCGCAGCGCGCCTGTACCGCTGTCATTCATCACACCACTCGCTTACTGCAGCTTGCCCTTGAGCACATCGTCTGGCCAGACCGCGAAACGGTGTGGGAGCGTGCCGACGACAAAAAAATCAGCGACGACCTGGGCGTCGAAGCCAGTATTCTCGATGGGGTGTGCGGCTACGGTGTACAGGCCATACCGCCTCACCTTGATCCGTTGCGCAAGCTTCTCCAATCCTTTGCACACAATGACCCGATACCCAGTCCAAGCGACGTAGTCGTCGAGATCGGCAGGCTTCTCCTTACGCTTGCCAAGCAACGGAAACTAAGCGGTCGCTTCACGGAGAAGAAACTCGAAAAGCTGAAGTCGTCGCTGGTCATACGGACGAGTTTGCACTACATCGAAACCAGACTTCGCACGCTGTATGCCGATGTTCCTGTCCTGGCACGTGCCAAGGTCGCAGCAGCACTCAGGGTGCAGCAGGATCTATCAGGATCCGCGCCCTTCAGCCCAACCCCTCTCGGCCCTCTGCAGCGCGTCGTTTACGGATTCAAACGCAAACAAGCGGGTCACGACACATGGGCTCTTCAGGTCGTGGCCATGTCTGGCGATCCCCACCGTACCCTGCAGTTTCTGCCCAACCTTACCTCCAAGATTCACGCTGGCGTAAACAGGACATTTATCGGCTTCAGTGCCACAGCCTATTTTCCAGGGGCCAGTTGCTTCGATCTGAATGCGAAAACCTTGATCGACGTGCCCGACGCCAAAGGCAACATCCGCTTTGAGAACGTAAATGTGTCCGTTCACGTTTCGGGTACGCCGATCGATGGCCGTCTGCTGCATGTCAGAGATCTGGCCTTCGAGCTGTGGCCGTGGTTATCGGGCCGCTTGGCAGCGCTTGAGCAGGATCCAGTCACGCGACATCGCGCTCGTTTACTTCTCGTCACTGGCAGCGATGCTGAAGCAGAGCAGCTGGCGTCAACACTTTACGAAATTGCTGCCGGCCAACGGAAAGTCGCTTGGATCCGGGGTGGAAAGAAGGCCGATCGCCAACACCGCCTACCCATGCCCAATCGCTTGACCTATGACGATCTGGTTGAGTTCGCCGACAGCCCTCATGCGGATGTCGAGCTGCTGGTGAGTTCCATCTACCCTATGGCGCGGGGCCATAACATCGTCACCAAAGACGCCAAGTCAGCCTTGGGCGGCGTTGTGGTTTGCGTGCGGCCATTGCCCTCCTCCGATCAGCCCGGCAACAACCTGGCCCACCTGTGCTACAGCGTGGGCGAGCAGGTGCATGCGTCGGCGACGCCAGGCCTGGCATTGCTGCAAGAGCGTGCCAAGGCCAACCGTATCCTCAATGGCATACGCCTGGCGCCCCCCTACTTTTGCAGCCAACCCGAGGACATACGTTTTTACACCGTGATGAACGTCCTGGTCACGCTGACTCAGTTGGTAGGGCGGGCAAGGCGCGGAGGAACGCCTGTCACCTGCTACTTGGCCGAC
Organism: Pseudomonas sp. NBRC 111124; assembly: GCF_001320245.1. Taxonomy (GTDB): domain Bacteria; phylum Pseudomonadota; class Gammaproteobacteria; order Pseudomonadales; family Pseudomonadaceae; genus Aquipseudomonas. The sequence goes on along the minus strand of NZ_BCBA01000001.1, from coordinate 10,982 downwards.
GCGGCGTTCTTTGACGGACAGAACACGTGGGCGAAGCTTTTGAACCGAACCATAGAAAAGCTCAGGAATGATGGCCACTGGAACGAATTCTCCACCCACCATGCAGGCTTGGTGGAGGCCATGATGCTGTACATCGGATCTGCAGGCACCGAGGATGAGGGACTACCTGATGACGATTTCCCTGAGGACTAACCTGTTCAGGTTCGATCCAGACGAGCTACCAGCTGCCGTGCAATATGCAGCATCGCCGGCGTTCAAGAACGGCTGGCAACTGCTCACCAATCACTTTGGTAGACCTTACCTGCCCACAGAAGCGCTTGAGGAGATGCTCAGTTACATCACGGGTGGCCCTGTTTGGATAAATGCCCAGCTGTTGAAGGGCGGGCCTGCCATTGCTTCGCTGAAAGAGATCCAGACCGATAAGCTGAACCGGGCCGTCAACGTCTGGGCCCAGCACATAATGCGCAAAGCACCACTTGAGGCGCAGGAATTCATCAAGCTACTGATACCTGAACGTGCAGCCCCGCTGTATGCACGCGATGTGATGAACGACCCCCGCCAGTCTGCGTCGGCCTACAAGGTTGTCCCTTGGATGCTCGCCCAGCAGCTGGCCAGCCAACCCATGGAATCATCCGTCCCGTTAAACCTCGAAGTGTCCAGTGATGGAAACCTACTTGCCTGGGACAGCCCGCTGCTCTACAGCTACGGTGAGCGTCGGGCAGTGGCAATGCACTCGGTCTCAACCAGTTTGTTACTGTTGCACAAAGTTCCCAGCCAGTACGCGTCAGTCACAGTGCATCTGAGCCATATCTTGCCCGAATGGCGTCACACCACGCATTCCACCTGGCTAAAGACCGAGCGCGGGATCTCCAAATTCCAGATTCGCACATTGCCCCTGGTCGATGGTCAATTCCGGACGATCTATACCAGCCCTTCGGCGGAGCTCCTGGAGCTCATGGGGGAAGGGACGCTGCCGGCGCTAGGCGGGAATGAAATCTCACTGACCGGTGCACTGCGTCCAATCCATGCGCACACACCGATTGGCTCTCCTATCGGCAGCGGCGTGGGTACGGTGATTCTCGACCAGGCGAGCTTCCACCTGCAGAAGACGCTTACCTCTGCCAAACCCATGCTGACCCGTTATGTAGGACGGCTGATAGCCCAGCGTGACAAGACGGGGAATGATTCGGTGCGACCCATCCGCATCGCTGTAGTAACTGCGCACACGGACATCATGATGCGTATCAACCATGCCTATGAACACCTGAGTGCGCTCTCCCCGGTCTTCAAAGGCAAGCCCAAGCCCCAGGTCACCTTTCAACAGATTCAATGCAAGGACGCCCAACGGGTGCTCACCACCAAGACAACGTCAACTGATATCCAACAGTGGTTCACCAACGTAACCGTCCGGCCAACTCACCTTCCTGACCCCGACGCCAAAGGCGATGGTGTCCACCTAATTTAAGTGGACACCATTTCTAGCCTTTTAAGCGGGTCTTTCCATGCAGTCACAACGCCGTTCCTATTCAAAATCCTTCAAGGCCCAAGTTGTCCAAGAGTGCGCCCAGCCCGGCGCATCGATTGCCAGCGTCGCGCAGAAGCACAGCCTTAACGCGAACCTCGTACATAAATGGATTAGGGTACTCACGAACAAAACTATGGCGCTGCAACCTGCTTTCATTCCAGTGCCCTTGCCGCTAGCCGGAGGACATTCGCAGGCAGCTTCATCAAGTATCTGCATTGAAATCCAGCACCCGCGTGGCACCGTCAAAGTGAACTGGCCGACCGAAAGCGCTGTCGCCTGTGCCACCTTTCTGCGAGACCTGTTGGAATGATTCGGATCGATGCCATCTGGCTTGCCACCGAGCCTATGGACATGCGCGCCGGTACCGAGACCGCGCTGGCCAGGGTGATCGCGGTGTTCGGTGTGGCGAAGCCGCACTGCGCATACCTCTTCGCTAATCGCCGTGCCAACCGAATGAAAGTCTTGGTGCATGACGGTGTGGGCATTTGGCTGGCAGCGCGACGATTGAACCAAGGCAAGTTTCATTGGCCCGGCATCCGTCACGGATCGGAAGTCGAACTCGATAACGAGCAACTTCAAGCCTTGGTACTGGGTTTGCCGTGGCAGCGGGTCGGCGCAGGCAGCGCGATCACAGTGCTTTAGCCCCTGCCATTAGCCCATCGGTTTATCGCTGTTGACGACCTGCTCTGACACAATCAGCGGCATGACTTCCTCGCCCAATCTCGACCAGATGACACCGGAACAGCTGCGCGGCTTGGCCGAACAGGCTATGCAGTTGCTGTCCCAGGTCGACTCCATGAGCCAGAAAATCCAACGCCTCGAAACGGTCAACGAGCAACTGGCTCATGAAATCGCCATCCTCAAGCGACACAAGTTCGCCAAGCGCAGCGAGCAACTGAGCCCCGACCAAGGCAGTCTGCTTGATGATCTGCTCGATACCGATATCGCAGCTATCGAAGCCGAGCTGAAGGCAGCCAATCCGCCGGCCGCACCGGCCGAGCCACGTCATAAGCCCAAGCGTGCACCACTGCCGCCGCAGTTTCCGCGAACCGTGATCCGTCACGAACCAGAGAATACTCAGTGCGTGTGCGGCTGCCAGCTTCAGCGAATCGGCGAAGACGTCAGCGAGAAGCTCGATTACACTCCGGGCGTGTTCACAGTTGAGCGGCATGTGCGTGGAAAATGGACGTGCCGTCAGTGTGAAACACTGATCCAGGCGCCTGTACCGGCCCAAGTGATCGACAAGGGCATCCCGACCGCAGGCCTTTTGGCCCACGTGATGGTGGCGAAGTTCGCCGACCATTTACCGCTGTACCGGCAGGAGAAGATTTTTGGTCGGGCCGGACTGCCCATCGCCCGTTCGACACTGGCGCAATGGATCGGACAGACCGGTGTGCAGCTCCAGCCTCTGGTCGATGCGCTGCGTGAGCATGTGTTGGCCCAGGGCGTGATCCACGCCGATGAGACCCCGGTTCAGATGCTCGCACCAGGCGAAAAGAAAACCCACCGCGCTTACGTGTGGGCCTATAGCACCACGCCTTTCTCGGCCCTAAAGGCCGTGGTCTACGACTTCAGCCCCAGCCGTGCCGGCGAACATGCGCGTAACTTCCTGGGCACGTGGAACGGTAAGCTGGTCTGCGATGACTTCGCCGGCTACAAGGCCAGCTTCGAGCTGGGCATCACCGAAATCGGCTGCATGGCCCATGCACGCCGCAAATTCTTCGACCTGCATGCAGCCAATAAAAGCCAGTTGGCGGAGCAGGCGCTTCACTCGATTGGCGGGTTGTATGAAGTCGAGCGACACGCCAAGGAAATGAGCGACGAAGCCCGCTGGCGATTACGTCAGGAAACAGCGGTGCCCATCGCTGAAAAACTGCATGAGTGGATGTTGGCCCAACGCGAACTTGTGCCCGAGGGTTCGGCCACGGCCAAGGCCCTGGATTACAGCCTTAAACGCTGGGTAGCGCTGACGCGCTACCTGGAAGATGGTGCTGTGCCCATCGACAATAACCAGATCGAGAATTTGATCCGGCCGTGGGCGCTTGGGCGCTCGAACTGGTTATTTGCCGGGTCGCTGCGCAGTGGAAAAAGGGCGGCGGCAATCATGAGCCTGATCCAGTCGGCGCGTATGAATGGGCACGATCCGTATGCCTATCTCAAGGATGTACTGATGCGGCTTCCGACACAGCGGGCGAGCGAAATCACGCAATTACTCCCGCAGCATTGGATGCTTGCCTGAGGCAGGCTAAGTGGACTTCGCCAAATAGTCAGCTCAAAGGCTGATTGGCATCAACAATTCGGAAGCGACTTTTCTCAGCATGTAGGTTTCGCGCAGAATTGACTGCCCCATCGAAGACTCGTGACGCTGCATGACGGCTTCATTGTGTGCGATGGCTTCATGCAGGTTGATCCAGACAGGCCGCATACCATTAGCGATTTCGTGGCTTTCCATTCTCACCGGCTCTAGCTGGGGCGCTACTTCGCATTGATAAAAATGCGAGGTCATGTGCATCAGATCGTACTGTGGCTTTTGGTAGGGCCGGTACTCCTCGATGTAACCGTAGTGCTGGAGCACCTGTATTTCACGAGCACCAGTCTCTTCCTCAAGCTCACGCTTCAGGCCTGCGACAATGTCCTCGTCACCATCAAGGCCGCCTCCAGGAAAGCTGAAATCGTTATAGCGCTCGGTGAACAGCAACAGGATCTGTTCACCCCGCATCACGATGCCGCGAGCTGCATGTCGACGGAATACTCTGCCCTGCTTGGATTTCAGCTCGGGGTGAACAATTTCAGTTATGAGTTGCATGTGGTCTCGTAGCGGCAAGATCAGTTAGTCATCGTCCAGGGTGGCCACGGTATTTCCTCAGTTCTGGAAATACTGTGGCCAGTGGAACTGGCTCAGCGAAGCAGCAATAAGGGTACAGTGGATGTACGCAGCATCGTCGTGGTCGTGCTGCCTATCAGAAACTGCCTGATGCGTGAGTGCCCGTACGCCCCCATGACCAAGAGGTCAATGCCGTGCTCTGCCTGATACGCATGCAGTGTGGACTCTACTTCGCCTGGGCGGATCTCGGAATGCACCAGCGAGCCGGAAGACGCAAGCGTGGTTCGTGCCTTCTCCAGCGCGTTCTGGTTGTCTTCAGAATCCGTTCCAACCATGACGATATGAATTGGCAGGCCTTCGCACAGCGGGCTTGAAGCAAGCATCTGTAAGGTCTTGTGGCCTGTTGCGCTGCCGTCAAATGCCACCATGACCGTTTCAGGTTTCCTGAAATGGCTGGTTGTAATCAGGGTGGGGCGGTGGATAGTTCGGACTATCGCTTCAATCTGGCTGCCAAGACTTTGGGCACTGCGCGTGCTGTCCTCACCGACTCTTCCAATCACCAGTAACCGAATATCGTCTTGGAGATCGCTCAGGCTCTCGACGAGATGGCCATGGCGCTGCTTCATATCAGGTGACATGGCGCCAGAGTGAACTGTTCGCTCGCGAGCTTTTTCAAGCATGTGCTGCCCATGCTCCAACGCCAGTTTTGCCCGCTGCGCATCCAGCATGGCCAACTCTTCCAGCAGATGTTCTCTGCTACCGAGACCGATATTGCCGCTGAGGTCAGCGGATGCAGGATATTTCTCCTTATCCAGCACATGAAGCAAGGTCAGGGGAGCGCTGAGTCGTTGCGAGGCCCATGCTGCGTAATCGCAGACCGCCAATGAGGATTGTGAGTTATCAATGCATGCCATTACGCGGGTCATTGTCGTTCTCCTTAGTGGCTCATGAGCTTGTCGATGGCACCGGGTTTGTCATGCACGCCGAAGCGGTCAACGATTGTCGCGCTGGCTTCATTGAGACCGAGCACTTCAACCTCAGCGCCTTCGCGTCGGAACTTGATCACGACCTTATCCAGCGCTGCGACGGCGGTGATATCCCAGAAATGCGCCTGTGTGAGATCGATGGTGACCTTGTTGAGCGCCTCCTTGAAGTCAAAAACCTCAGTGAACTTGTCCGCAGAGCTAAAGAACACCTGGCCCACGACGCGGTAAGTCCGATGCGATTTCGTCTCTTCAAGAGTGCTCTTGATATCCAGGTAGTGCCCGACCTTGTTTGCGAAGAACAGGGAGGCCAGCAGCACACCTACCAGTACGCCGTAAGCCAGATTGTGAGTGGCCACGACGACCACGACGGTCGCCACCATGACGAGGTTGGTCGACAGCGGATGCTCTTTCAGATTACGCAAGGAATCCCAGCTAAAGGTGCCGATGGACACCATGATCATCACAGCCACGAGTGCCGCCATAGGGATTTTGGAGAGCCACTCGCCAAGAAATACCACCATCAGCAGCAGGAAAACGCCGGCACACAATGTCGAGAGACGGGTGCGGCCACCAGATTTCACGTTGATGATCGACTGGCCGATCATGGCGCAACCTGCCATGCCGCCAAGCATGCCGGCAGCGATGTTGGCCACACCCTGGCCTTTGCACTCGCGGTTTTTGTTGCTGGTGGTGTCGGTAAGGTCGTCGACGATGGTCGCGGTCATCATTGATTCGAGTAGACCCACTACTGCCAACGCAGCCGAGTACGGGAAAATGATGCGCAGGGTTTCAAAATTCAGCGGAACTTCAGGCCAGAGGAAGATCGGGAGCGTATCAGGCAGTTGGCCCATGTCACCGACGGTGCGGATATCCAAACCGAGGTAAATGGCGATGGCAGTCAGCGTCAGAATGCACACCAATGGAGAGGGAATCACCTTGCCGATTTTCGGTACATACGGGAACAGGTAGATGATTCCCAGGCCCGCAGCGGTCATGGCATAGACATGCCAGGTGACATTGGTCAGCTCAGGCAATTGCGCCATAAAAATCAGAATCGCTAATGCGTTTACGAAGCCGGTGACTACCGAGCGTGAAACAAAGCGCATCAACGAGCCGAGCTTCAGGTAGCCGGCAAGGATTTGAAGTACGCCACATAGTAGCGTCGCGGCCAGCAGGTACTGGAGTCCATGCTCTTTTACCAGCGTAACCATCAGCAGTGCCATGGCGCCTGTCGCCGCCGAGATCATTCCGGGGCGCCCGCCGACAAAGGCGATGACAGCACAGATACAGAAGGAGGCGTAGAGACCGACTTTGGGATCTACCCCGGCGATGATGGAAAAGGCGATGGCTTCCGGGATCAGCGCGAGTGCGACCACCAGCCCCGCGAGCACGTCGGCACGGACGTTGGAAAACCACGTTTGTCTAAGTTTTTGCAGCATATAAATATCCAAGGCAAAGCATCGCGCACGCCAAGGGAGTGGCGAGCGAATCGATACAAATTCAAATTTTGAGGATTTTTTGCTGTGTGCTTAAGGTGTAAAACCAGGCGTACAGCAGTGAGCACCCGCGAGCGAGGCTAGCGGAAGCAGGTTGTTGCGAGGGGGCGTAGCGCTAAGGCGGCGTAGGCTGCCAGTAGATCGTTTGGAGTACAGTCATGCTGATGTTCCTGTAGCTCAAGGGGTATGCGGAGCCGAAGTATACAATGAAGCCATCGTCGATTGCGACCCGCTGGCAGGCTCTGCATGACCTACGTCAGATACAGGCTTATTCAATGGGTATACCTGCGGGCAAGGCTTTGTTTTCCACCCGTTCTTGTCCGAGCTGGTCTGTGTGCTGAGGGGTGAGTTGGCCAGACGGTTACTCACCAACGAGTTGCTTCCACGGTTAAGTGCATTCGCACCTGACGCCGCGATCATTGAAACGGCGCCTGAGGTAGCCACCAAGGACGACCATGACCCAAAGCATCTGTTACGAGCACTATGCGCCAAACACGGCATCTCGACCCAGTTCATCTTTCATCTCGCACCACCAGGAGAAGGAGCCGATACAAAGAAAGCGATGCCAGCGGGGGTAAAAAGTCGGATGCGCAAAACCAAATCGATAGAATCCGATCCTCCCGAGGATTGGCCTGCCATCAACAGCCTCATCGATGGATTGCGCGGTACCGGCTACCTCCCCCTTCCACTGGATCGTACTGCCGGGATTCCCGCAAATACGACAGTGGTATCGGTGTACGTTGACCACCTCAGCAAACTGAACGTCTATTTGCCCGTCATCACGCGTACAGTGGTCAACACACGAGATTTGCAGGTGTACGTCCAAGGCGCGGATGGCCACCCTGGCCAATGGAAAAGCTACAGCGAAGGCTTATGTGCTATCCATGCTTCCCCTGGATTGCTGAATGAAGACGATGCGAAGCTGATGATCAGGCAAGCACTTCTGGCACCCACACCCGTTGCGAATACTCCTCTGATCGTACTGATCAATGCCGGCGGCAAGCGTCTATACCCCGGCATGAACGATGGCGCGGGGAGCGGGCTACCACCAGTACCGGAAAATGCCTGGCTGATTCGTACCCGGTCTGACTCTCAGACGGCCCAAATGACCGGCGTGCACTCACTTTCGCCTCTGGCTCCCATGTACATCGGCAACCGGATCGGTGTTCATCAGGCCGAGCACCAGGAGCTCGTTTACTACTTCACCTCATACTCCAAAACCTTCAACAGGACGCGCTCACACCGCTACCACACGCGCTATGACGTGAGGCAATCCGAGCTGAAGGATTCATGGCAGCAACTGGGCGTGACGGAATTCGTGATGATCCAGAAAGGCGACTTTGCCTGCAACGATCAGCTGGCACTGCAGACAGGTTACTGGTGCAAGAATGCTCCACTGTGGGATGGCTTCTTGCGCCTTCCCTCCCCGCTTCATGCAGCGCGTCAGATTGCAGAGGATCACCCGGTTGCGGAAAAGCTAAGGAAAGGAAGGTTTTGATAGGCGGCCCAGAAAGGGGCCGCAAGTGACCCAGCGCATATACTACTCAGCGCTTCATTTGGGGCGTGTAAGGCTCAATATGCGTGCTGTTGCAGTTAGTTCTGGCACCCCAGCAGCAAGGATAGGCCCGAGCGCGCTCCTGGTCATCGGAGCGGAAAACAATCACGCGGCTGCCACGATGCTCGCCTTTTGTGGTGATGCGTGCCTGAACCGTAAAGGGCGTGGAGTTCCCGCCAGTATGATACTGGCGGTCAGGCTCTTGAGTAGCCAGGTCGTAGGCCTGATCAAACGTCAGGGCATTAACAACCGCCCCGCTGTGTGGGCCGATGCTTTCCTTTACCACCATGTTGATCTCATCCTTTGTGTAGATGTGAGTAGAGTCAGGGTTCACAACCATCCTGCCTGAGACGGGCTAGAGGCCCTCTCACCTGAGTAGGTGCTTTTCTTTCGGCAGGCGATAATTAATGCATCGAAGATTTTGGCACGAACGAAACCACGTCGCTGAAGGGCTTTGATCAATCGCACGTTCTCAACCTCCGCGGCCAGTCTGATCGGGCGCCGCTGCCCAGCAAGGGCTGAGAACTCATCCCCCAAATGTGGCAATACGGCTGCAACGCTCAGCCAGTCGCAGCCCATGATCAACAAGTGGATCATGATGTCGGCACGGTTTCCCTGGCTGAGGAATGGGCTCTTGGTCAACTCAAACAACACCGGGAGGTAGCTCTCAGAAAACGGCATCCATTCCTGATTTCCTCGTGCACACGCGTTTGCGAGCCCAACAGCTGCTTCGGAATTTTTCATAAAGACATCAGCTGGCACCGTCGACCATAGCTGCATGACCTCTCCCATGGAGGGCACTTGAGAATTGCTCAGTGCGACAGTCATGGAGATCGGCAGAGCACTAAAGTTGAGCTTCAGCCTCGCCTCTTCCCAGCGGTTGAGCAGGTAAGCCAACTCCAGATGGGGTGCATGAACCCTGAAGATGTCCAGCCCCACTTGGCTATAAGGCACGCAATCAGCTTCAGAGATGAATGCCCACCTCGAAGCAGGTATCGACGAATCCAGGAGGGCGAAATCTATCTTTATCGGGGCAAACAGATGCGCCAGAGTTTCGTCCTGCACACGCTCATTGCAAAGAAGGTACCGTTGCAGCTTGATTTGCTGGTCGGATTCGCTCCATAGCTCATGAGCCAGGACTTCGGCCTTGCTCTGGATGTAGTCCAGGAATACAGCCTCTGCATTGCGGTCTTGGACGGCGGCTGATACCCCCTCACCGTCATTCAAGACCTCCCTGAATACCATCCAAACTGCACCGGGCATACCGTTGGCATCGATACGATCCTCATCCATTGCCAGCAGCCAAACCTCCCGCAGAGGTTCATCGAGGCTGGGCAATGAACACTGGGTGCGGCTGAACAACTCGCGCATCTTGTCTGGCTGTGTACTGAGCAGCTCTAACAGAGCCCGTAATGTATCGGACGACTCATCCAACATCCCTTCCTGTTGCAGGAGCTGCTCGACGACAGCAACGATGTCCTCGTCGAGTTGCTCTTTGAGATTCGGAACGTCCAGCTGAACGAGCCTTTCGTAACTGACAGCGTCGTCCTCAACATTCCCATCAGCCACCTGGCAAAGCAGCCGTAGCATGCGAAGATCCAGTTTCAAGCAGCGCCACGTGACCACGGCCTTGAGGTCGTCCGGGCTGATCTGCTTGCTAATATTCGAAAACTTGATGGGTTTGCTGCGCAACCATTGCCAACCTCTCTCACTCGCGCTCATGCGCGGGATCCAGGCTGACACGTCCTCGAGCTGTTCAACCCATGTTGAGAGTGTACCGTCCTCGTCCAATCTGGCCGTCTCATCCGCTGTCAGGGTATCCAGAACGTGGTAGATCCACCGGGCTCGTGACGCATCTGTTTGAAAACGCCGAGTGCTCAATACGCTGAAAATCAGGTCGGAATCAGCGCTGTGCAACGCTCGCACCAGCTCGTTACCTTTTTCAAATTCGACGAAGTACTCAGTTGCTTCTCCCAGCAGCTCAGGCTCCTGATGCCCCCCCTTGAGTATTACCGCCAACTTCTCTGCCCGTTCTTCACTCTCCTCTCGCTCCAGAAGCCTTGGCTTGAGCAGTTCGTTCATCAGGCCGAGCAAGATCCCGCGCCCCTGGCTCAAGGACTCATGATCGAGCGCTCTAATCACGCGTTCTGGTTTTTCAACCTTGGTATTAAAACCAGCCATTTCATCACGACCGAGCGCAAGAATGAGGTTCTTATCCGATTGGGTCAGCGAGCCTTCGTAGAAATAGCCGAGGTAATCGACAAAATCGGTGTCGAGATAGCCCTTGAGCACCAGGAAGATCACCATCTTGAAGTCAGTTAGCCTCTCCCTGACCACACCACCATAGGCTTTTCTGACAGCAACCCTGAAAGGTACCGCTTTGAGGTGACGAATCTCACGCTCCAGTTTGGCAATCTGGGCATCAAGCTCGGGCAACGAATCAGCCAGCACCTTGGCGCGTGCCTCGTAATTCACTTCCTTGAGGATCATTTCCGTTTTCTGAGGATTCCATATGACGTCAGGTCGTTTTTGAATCGATGGCCGGGCGTTGTTAGCCGCTTTGAAGCGCGCAAACCCATCATCTTCGGCGATGTCC